>JAIMFC010000029.1 GCA_019794795.1 Streptococcus gallolyticus | reverse complement strand
TGATTTATATTATTTGTTGCATTCGAAAGTAGCCATTGTAGGTTTCTAAATGGTTCTAAATCTACAATATAAATCTCTTTTTCCAATACACACTTTCTAAGAAAGTGGGACATAGTTTTACAATTTGCAAGTTTCATTTTCTTTTCAAAAGCTTATTTTTCTTCTCCCATTCTTCTCATCGAGTAACGAAATGTTTCTTCTCGTCATATTTCTGTTCTTGATACACAGATGAGCCGTCTTCAACTCTGCCATCGCTTTTAGGTTCCAATATATATTATATTAACTACTATGGAGATTCAAAGTATTTTGTTATCTATTGACAATTTACATTTAATTTGATATAGTATGAATGAATATAATATTTATTCATTCACTGGTGAAAAATAGGAGGTCTAATACTTTGGATAAAAAACAAGCATTAAAGACAGCTGGCTATGAGCTCTTCTCGAAAAAAGGATATACATTAACCATAGTATAATAAATAATAGTAGTTAAAGTAGTTTAAGAGGAGATATTAAAGGGATATTTTACTTTAAATAAAAATTAACAAGGTTTATAATTTGTAGTAGTTAAAGTATTTAAAGAGGTGGGAACATGTGAAGGTTCAAAGGATAGAAGTGGAGAATAAGCCGTATCCATTGTATTTATTACTAGATAAAGAATACCAGCTAATAGAACCAGTAATGAAATTTATTAAATACTTAGATAATACTGGTAAGTCTCCTAATACCATTAAGGCATACTGCTATCATTTAAAGTTGCTGTACGAGTTCATGGAACAGAGAGGTGTTATTCTTAATGATATTAACTTTGAGTTGTTAGCAGACTTCGTAGGTTGGTTGAGATATCCTTCAGCATCAAATGTAATTGATCTTCAGTCAAAAAAAGCCATTGCGCTAGCGACTTGGTACAATAAGGTGGCAATTGAATTATATTAATAATCGATAGGAGGTAGAAGCAAATGAAATCTACAACTATAGTAACATTTAAAGAACTCCATGTATAGGTGGCTGTGACAAGCTTTACATGGAGTAGAATAATTATTGTCCAAAGCCACCTTTGCAATTGCTAGTACTAACGCAAAGGAGGATATGAAAATGCAATACAAAATAATTAATGGTGCCGTTTACTATGATGGTAATATGGTGTTGGAAAACATCGGTATTGAAATCAATGATAATGAAAAGATTGCTATTGTTGGTAGAAATGGATGTGGAAAAACAACCTTGCTAAAAGCTATTATAGGCGAAATTGAATTAGAAGAAGGAACTGGTGAAAGTGAGTTTCAAGTAATAAAGACCGGTAACCCTTATATTAGCTATTTAAGACAGATGCCTTTTGAAGATGAAAGTATATCAATGGTGGATGAAGTCCGTACGGTATTTAAGACGCTTATTGATATGGAAAACAAGATGAAACAGCTGATAGATAAAATGGAGAATCAATATGATGATAAAATCATCAATGAATACTCTGATATCAGTGAAAGGTATATGGCTCTTGGAGGTCTAACCTACCAAAAAGAATATGAAACGATGATTCGTAGTATGGGTTTTACTGAAGCAGATGATAAAAAACCCATTTCTGAATTTTCAGGTGGTCAGCGAACTAAGATAGCTTTTATAAAAATACTTTTAACAAAGCCAGACATTCTATTACTTGATGAACCTACTAACCACCTTGATATAGAAACAATACAATGGTTGGAGAGTTATTTGAGAAGTTATAAATCTACATTGGTTATTATTTCCCATGATAGAATGTTTCTTAATCGAATTGTGGATAAGGTTTATGAAATCGAATGGGGAGAGACCAAATGTTATAAAGGTAATTATTCAGCCTTTGAGGAGCAAAAACGAGAAAATCATATCAAACAGCAAAAAGATTACGACTTGCAACAGATAGAAATTGAAAGGATTACACGCTTGATTGAACGTTTTCGTTATAAACCTACGAAAGCTAAAATGGTGCAATCTAAAATTAAATTATTACAGCGTATGCAAATATTAAATGCACCAGACCAATACGATACAAAAACTTATATGTCTAAATTTCAACCGAGAATCAGTAGTTCAAGGCAAGTATTAAGTGCTTCAGAACTTGTGATAGGCTATGATACTCCTCTTGCAAAGGTTAATTTCAACCTTGAAAGGGGACAGAAGCTTGGAATTGTTGGGAGTAATGGTATTGGTAAATCCACGTTGCTTAAAACACTTATGGATGGTGTGGCAGCATTGTCTGGAGATTTTAAATTCGGATACAATGTTGAAATTAGCTATTTTGACCAACAGCTTGCTCAAATCAGTGGAGATGATACACTATTCGAAATTTTTCAAAGCGAATACCCTGAGCTAAATGACACAGAGGTCAGAACTGCTCTTGGCTCATTTCAGTTTAGTGGAGATGATGTTTTTAGACCGGTGTCCTCTTTGTCAGGTGGAGAAAAGGTTAGATTGACATTATGTAAATTATTATATAAACGTACTAATGTTTTAATCTTAGATGAACCGACAAACCACATGGATATTATTGGAAAAGAGAATTTAGAGAATATCTTATGCAGTTATCAAGGTACAATTATTTTTGTGTCACATGATAGATATTTTACTAATAAGATTGCTGACAGATTACTTGTTTTTGATAAGGATGGTGTAGAGTTTGTACAATCTACTTATGGTGAGTACGAGAAAAAAAGGATGAATTCTGAAAAGCCATTTAATAACATTAAAGTTGAGCAGAAAGTAGAGAAAAATAACACAGTAAAAGGCGATCGTAACTCCATTGAGAAGGAGAAGGTTAAGAAGGAGAAACGAATTGAAAAGCTTGAAGTGTTAATAAATCAATATGATGAAGAATTAGAAAGATTGAATAAAATCATTTCTGAACCAAACAATTCTTCTGATTATATAGTACTGACGGAAATACAAAAATCAATTGATGATGTTAAAAGGTGTCAGGGTAATTATTTTAATGAATGGGAACAGTTGATGAGAGAATTGGAAGTTATGTAATTTTTGAGTTATGCAATAAGGATGTAAAAGTGTTAATGATACATTCTGGTTGTTGAAAATGTAAAAAAATTAATGAATTTTTATTAGATATAATCGCTATGTGAAGACCTTTTGAGTTTGCCGCATAGCGGTTTTTATTATCTATACTTTGGAATTGTCAAGAAAAGTGTAGTCGTATAAACTCACTAAATTTCCTTTGATTGTTATGCTGCCAGAAGTTGTTCTTCCAGTAGCCCTCTGTATATAACAGGAGGATTGAGCAGGTGGTTTCTGTCGTTGCAGAACCAGATTCTAAATATGGGACTGAAGTATTTGATGAATATGTCATAAGTAAAGAATTTGAAAATGTTCAAGAGGTTATGACGTCTCAAATACAGCAGAAAGGAAGGTTAAGATAAGAGAAACTGAAGTTCAACAATAGTATTTAGATATAGGGTGATAAATCAGATTATATTGTGATTTGTAGAATTGCTTGCCTTGGTGCTAAATAGGTATGGTAATAATGTACTAATCGATTGTTTTGTAGTAAAAAAGCAACAGATAATTAGGATATTTTTCTTGTATTGTTCGTTAAAAAGAGCCAAACGAAGTATATTTTCTCATAGAAGTTGAACATAGTAGACTGATTATTGCCACTGTAAAAAATGAGGAATGTATCCTGTGTTACAGTTATTCCATTAATGAGAGATGAGGATAAAGATAGATTTGTACAGGGAATTGAGAAATTTAACGTTTAAACAAAATCTAGTTCATCCTTTACACTATCCGTTGGGATAGTATACGTCACAAATGTGCGTACTTACATTTTGAATTTTCTTAAGTATAATACTCATTATGATGACACCTAGATAACAATTCAAACCCGATGCAAGTGTAACTGCATCAAAAATCAATTTTGAATCCTAATTAGTTAAAGAGAGGTAGCAGAAATGACAATTTTGTATTTTACCGCAACAGGAAACAGTCTTTATGTTGCGAAAAGACTTGGTGGAAAACTAATATCCATCCCACAAATGATAAAAGAGAATAAATATGAGTTCTCAGACGAGAGGATAGGTATTGTATTCCCGGTTTTTCACGTTAATATCCCGCCATATATTAGAGATTTTTTAGAACGCTCTATTTTTAATTGCAAATATCTATTTGTTATTGCAACATATGGAGAATATGCAGGTTCAACTGCAGATGAAGTGAAAAAGATTTTAGACAAACGTTCAATACCAGCCAATTATATAAATAATATACAAATCGTTAAGTATATGAAAAATTCTATAGAAACTTCTCTCAATTAGGCTAATTTTATTGCAATAACAGGTGCCTACTTTTAAAACAACCGATTTATTAATAAATATTGAAAATTTTTAGGAAGAATAAAGCGTTCTCTTGTGAAATTAGAGAACGCTTTATTACTTTAATTTACTGAAACAATTTGTAACTATTGAAAATAGAAAGAAATTGTTCCTTCGATAGTTTATTAATATTAGTGACATTTGCATGCTTCAAAGCCTGTCGGAATTGGTTTTTAGTAAAAAGAACGCGATATTCACGGTTTACCCACTTATAAACAAAAGATTGATACTCTTTGTAGTCCTTCTTTAAAATCAATGGTTGATGTCGTTCAAGAACAATCAATACAGAGTCTACATTCGGTTTAGGGTGAAAATATGCTCGTGGCACTTTTTTGAGAACTCTTATGTCCAATTCCACCATCAATAGCAAACCTAAAGCTCGTTTCGTATTTTGTAATCTTTTTGCAAAACCATTCTCCACAATAAGGTAACTATATTTCGAATTGCTTTCAAAAGCAATTTTTTTGACAATATCAGTACTGATGTTAAAGGGGATATTACCAAATATTTTATAGTCTTTGTTTTTGGGGAAGTTAAATTTCAGAATATCCGTATGGATAACTTTTATATTCTGAAAAGGCTTCACGACTTTTTGGGTGACTTGACACAAGTCCTCATCAATTTCTATAGAATCCACCCACCGACTCATTTTGACAAGTTCTTTGGTAAAATGACCTTTTCCTGATCCAATTTCTATTACATTATCTTGTTTATTTATATTCGTATGATTCAATATCTCTTTTACATGCTTTTTAGAAGTAATAAAATTTTGAGTGTCCTTTGGGTTTTTCTGGTTCATTATAACCTTCTCCTTGCCATTTTTTTCATTATGAATGAGATAAAGTAATATCTACTACTGCGATACTAGTGCACATACTTGAAACCTCCTTACGTAACTGATTATATCATTTCTGTTTACTTTTTAGAATAAAGCTCTATATGTAATTTTGCACTTGACACTTCAGTTGGACGTTTTCTTCAAAATAATATGTTTTGAAACTTGATAAGAGAAGCCACTGTCTTTACTAAAAAGTAAAGGCTGCGATAAAGGACAGTGACTTTAATAAAGTTGCACTGTTGTATTGTCTTTGGATAAAATTGTCTAAAGGGAAGTTTTATCCCCAACGAAAAAACATCTAAAGTGGTAAGTAATGAAAGAATGTCGATAAAGTAGGAATGGGGGATCTTTTTGAATACAATAGAATCACAGTTTGATAAGGTTGCAGAAGATTACGATTTCGTGAATGAGCTTTTGAATGATTATTCATTCTTTGTGTCTAATATGTCTCCAAAGAAAGGCAGAGCATTAGATATCGGATGTGGCTCGGGTTTGTTAGTGGAGAAATTAGCAAGTTATTATGATGAAGTGGTAGGGATTGATATTTCTAATCAAATGCTCGATCTTGCCAAATCTAAACGTCAACTAACAAATACGGTCTATCTGAATATGAATGCAGAACAACTTAATTTTAATGAGAAGTTTGATTTTATTGTAAGCCGAACAACCTTTCATCATTTGGATGATATAGCCAGCGTAATACAGCAAATGAAGGAACTGTTGAATGAGGAAGGAAGAATAGTTATTCTTGATAATGTATCTGAAGTCGAGACACCGCCTACCTATGTTTATAAATTAGGGGCAATCCAAGAGTTTTTACCGCATTGTTTCAAATTTGGAATAAAAAATGCGATTAGAATTTATAATCACAACACATCTAAATCATGGCTTGAGCATTTAGCTTCAGATAAGTACCTATCTGAACAAAATTATTACGATTTATATGAAAAGTTGTTGCCTGGATGCCAATTCCATAAAATGGGTTGGGCAATGGGGGTTGTCTGGACAAAATAACTTAAAGCTGTGGCTTTGAAAAGTTGAATTTGTGATTGTTTTCAGAGCTATCGGGTGCTTTAGTATAAATAACAATGAATAAAAAATCAGCCTGTATCTTATGTTACTATTAAGTAATTTAAGATACAGGTTTTACTATTTTTGAAATAAGTACCTTCCACTTCAAATACATGTATTCAAAGTGAAAGTATTGATTTAAATGATTCTTTTGTAATGTACTCTTGATAAGATCCTGCAACTGGTATTACAGAGATTGCCAAGCAAGCTGGAGTCGCAGTAGGTTCATTTTATAACTATTATGAGAGTAAGGAATCTATTTTTTTAGATGTATATGTAGATGAGAATAACCGAGTACGCCAAGCGATTATGAGCGAAATTGATTGGGAAAATGATATGGTAGAACTTATTAGCCATTTTTTCAAACTGTCACGAAATTTAATTTCTTCTAATAAAATTCTTATGGAATGGTACAATCCTGCTATTTCTGATGAATTGCATAACTATTATTCCTCGGAAGAAGGCAAAGCAGCAAATCCTTTTCATCAGTTTTTAGTGGAGACCTTTACTAATCGAATGATAGCAGCAGGATGTTCACATGAACAAATTCAAGGTATTCTACAGGTTTATAATTTGTTTTACTACATCGATATGCACATCACAGAAGATAACTTCCCGAATATTGGCCAAACGCTTGAAACTCTTGCAACTAACTTCGTTAAAGGCGTTTTTAAATAAAGAATTTATTTCTTTATTTTTTGCAAAAATATGAATGAATTTATATTATATTCACTCAATAATGAAAGGAATATTTTTATGAACAAACAAGGAGTTAAAAAAATGAATGGATTAAGTATTACAGGAATTTCTATCGCCGTTATTGGTGTTTTGGCCATTATATGGGGAACTACGCTACAGCCACTTGATTTATCAAGCCCTGATTTTATGTCCTTTGCAACTGGAGGCATGATTTTACTGGCAATAGGGTTGTGCATGATTGCCGGCTTGCCTGCCATTCTGCAAATTGCAGGCATTTGGTTGGCAGCAGTGACTACCATGATTTATATTTACAGTCTGCCCGATACGGATTTGATAATAAAAGTGATTGGCTTTATTCCTGTTATCGCATTGGCTTTTTGGCTATCTTTTAAATTTTGGAAATGAAGCGAAATGAGGCAAATAATGAAAAGAGGTAAAAAAATGTTGATAATTATTATATCTATTTTGGTAGCAATATGCCTTATTGCTTGGGGTGTGACCACCTATCTTGGACGTAGTCAAACTTTGTCGGTTAAATCCATTGAAAATCTCAATGGTGACCTTCACTTAATTCACTTGACGAAACCTAACAATTTGACATGGAAAGCCGGCTCTTATGCTCAGTTTTCTTTACATGATGTTAAGGAGAGCAATCAAGAAACTACCGATTCGGTATCCAGTGCTACAATGAGCAGTGATAAAAACAAACAAAACAGTCGCTGGCTAACAATAGCTTCCAATCCTGATGAAAATGAAATTCTTATTTTGACACACAATAGTGGTAGTCTGTATAAGAAAAGTTTGACCAGTTTACCAGCAGGAAGTAAGGTTGATATAAGCTGGGTTGACTCTCATTTATCTGTTGCAGATGGTGAAGAACCACTTGTTTTTTTTGCCTCTGATGTAGGTATTGCAGCAGTACGTCCAATCATTAGAGAGTGGGCTGGCAAACGGGATATAATCCTCAATCACTTAGATAAGGGAGTAACTATCTTTGATGAAGAAATGAGAAAGTTGTCAGATAAAACGACAAATTTGACATATGAAACCAGTAATGACCTTAATGAAATCCAAACACAATTGAAAAATTCTGTAGATAAGTATGGCAACAAAGCGACGTATATCTTATCTGGTCAACCTGAAGATGTTGAAACCATGAAGAAGTTTCTTTTGGAAAATGGAATTGAAAAATTGAATATTAAAGTTGATAGTTTTACTGGATTAAAATAGTCGTTGTCAGTTTAAATTATCATTTCAAGATATTTTTAGAGAATGTTGCATTATCATTTTGAAAATGTTTGAGTGAATAATTGAAATCAACAAGCTGTTTGTTAATGGCTATATTTAGATTGAACTACTCTGAAATTTGAAATAAAACCAATCTAACAAATTCTAATTTATAAACTTTAGCTTTAACAATAATCATTAATCCAAAAATTTATGGCAAAATAATTTAGTTGAGATAACACGAAACAGAGCCGATAATGTACGATTTAGGATCATACATTATCGGCTTATTATGCTTTTGATGCTTGGTATAAAGTCAAAATTTGGTCACAAAGTTTAACCTAATACTCCAGTAAATTTTAATTTATATTTTTCTGGTTAAGTACACCATGTCAATTAACTGAATGCCCTCTTCAAAAATTGGTTGATGATAATTATCTGCGAAAAAATTGGGAATAAAGTGAGCACGAACAAAACCACATTTTTCATAAAAATGTACCGTCATTGGGCTATCTCCTGTTCCAACTTGTAGAATAGAATAGTCTTTCCTATACTTAATAACGATAAATTCAATCCATGCTTTAGCATACCCTTTACCCTGCCAATTAGGATCAGTAGCAATATTCTTAATTTCCAAGACACCATTGCCTACATCAGTAATGACACATTCACATTTAATACCCTTATCATCTAAGTCATACATTATACCCCTGTCAAGATATTTTTCTATCATATCCTCTTGTTCATCTGCTAAAAGTAACAAGTCTAAATATTCTTTTTTATATTTTGTAACCTCAATTATCTCCATAAATAACACCTATAATAAACTTTCTTATTACTTTCATTATATAATAACTTTTTAATCTCATCTAATGCTGCTTTTGTCAACAAGAAAGTGTACCACCCTGCTAATCAAATTGTGTACCACCTTTAAGTAAAAAATATAAGAGATAGTTTATCTCATTAACACTATAAATTTCTATTGCCGATTTAATAGTCGGTAACTTTGACCCTTAAAGATTTAATTATGCTGTTATGAATTAATCGATCGATAATAGCCGCAGCCATTATCTCACCGTTGAAGATATTTCCCCACTCGCCAAACTCTAAATTGCTAGTTACAATTATTGACCCTTTTTTGTATCGTTCTGAAAACACTTGAAATAGTAGTTGAGTAGATTTTTGGGATAATGAGACATATCCCAGCTCATCCAAAATTAATAGATCTACTTTCTTCAATTTTCAATGAATTTAGTTAACAATATTTGATCTTGCATCTCTATTAGCTTGTTTCCAAGAGAGGCAGCGGTGTAGAATAATACTGATTTACCTTGTTTGCAGGCTTCTACGCCTATAGACGTTACCAAGTGGGCCTTTCCTGTTCCTTGGTCTCCAATAAATACTATATTCTGATTCTCATTTAAGAAATCAAGACTTAATAAATTCACTATATCTTTCTTATTCAAGAATGCAGCTTTAGAAAAATTAAAAGTGTCTATGGTCTTTATAGTTGGGAAAGATGCGTTTTTAAGTAACCTCTTATATCTGTTGTTCTCTCTATTTATCACCTCATATACCTACCATACGTTTATATTCATTCAAATATATTATATGGGAAGAGTTGGTAAAGGTGGTACACTTTTTGATTGGCAAGCCTGTTTTATTGGTACATATTTAGATTAGCATCTGCACTTTACCTCTCTACTTCCTTCCCATAATAATTTTCATAGTTTTTCCTATACTGAACAAGGTCAGAAAATTGCTCTTTATTTAAAGAATACTCTTGCATAAGGGTGTTCTTTTTTTCTTGCAATTTATCGAGCTTTGACAGTATTTCTTTCGTATTTGGAAGCTTTTTATAGTATTCTAAGATTTCTTTCGCAGCTATTTTATAGACAGAAACTTCACTATAATACTCCTCTGCAAATTGCTTATCTTCAGGATTTTTCTTGTGGTATTTATATATTTCACGATACTTATTTATTGTATTTATATTTTCCATATCTTGGGATAAACTCTTCATCTCAGTTTCAATTTT
>JAIMFC010000028.1 GCA_019794795.1 Streptococcus gallolyticus | reverse complement strand
AGTTTCAGAACACGATAAAAGCCCGTTGTTACGGGCAATAGTCAAGTAATAGAAGCATAACCTGAACAACGTTCAGCTAGCGTCTTTAGACGCTGCTGGAGACTAACGGCTTACAGCCGATGTACAAGCCACCCGTTTTCACGGGTGGTTATGACTAATTTCTAAAAAACTTTTTCCAATTATAAATCGTTCCTAACATAACTAAAACTAGACAAATAAATCTTAAAAAATTTGCTTGTTGAAGCAATGATAATACACCGACAAACAATTCTAAAAGCAATAAAATAATAAAAAATAAATCAACAGTTCTCTGTTTCATAACAAACACCTCAAATTATCTTTGTCCTTTAAAACCTCCATTTACCACTTACAAAAAATTGATAACTACCTTATTAAAATAAAATATATATATTTCTTTAATTTTAATATAAAAAATGAGATAATCAAGTATTTTTGCAAACGCTATCATTATTATTTTTTAGAATAATGTCCAACAACAAAATAGAATAGCAATCATTTAGTCGATCGTAGCGACAAATTCAGATGACATCACCTGAATAAGGTTTTAGGCACTCTGACAAGTCATTTAAGCGGTTTGTGTGTACAAATCCGTTGCTTGCCTGTCTGCCTGAATCAGATTGTAAAATGGCTTAGAAGGCAAATATGAGCCTTCTGAGAGGTTTTAAAGATAAGCTAAGCGATTTAGACTTAACATGTCTAGTCGGAAGGCTGAAAGACGAACGACTGGATACGTAGTCCAAAAATAGCGAAAGGTTACTTGCTGACTAAAGGAAATTGGAATAAAGGAAGCGACACCTTATGCTCATATTTCTTGAACTTTTAAGCAGTTTTATTGTATCACGTCCGAGATAAGGTGTCAAAAAACGAATTTACAAGTTAACTGATATGACTTTTAAAATACCGTCAGTGACTTCGCTAGGGTTTAACTGACTAGGTTTAGGTAAAGCCATACCGTTTTCAATATAAGTAGCCAAAACACTCTCTAACATTTCATGAGCATTTTTTAGTGCTTCTTCAAGAGTCTCTCCTTGAGTTCATCCTCTAAATTCAAGAAACTCCACCCAATAACCTTGATCGTCTTGATAAAAAATTGCGGGATATGAAATAAGCATGGTGTACCTCTTTATTTTTAGAGCCCTTTAATACTAGTAGGAAATAACTCACGGGCAAAAACAGTCCTTTTGACACCCAGTAATCCCTTGATACTACTGGTTTTTTGCAACAAAAAAAGCCGTTTTACTTCTGAAAATTTTCATGTTATAATTTAAGGGCTGAATCTATAAATTATGAAAGGAGAAGTGCAGACTTTTTGTGTATTTCAAAATATTTTGTACTTGAATTATAGCATGATAGAGCACCTAAATTAAGAGGAAGTCTTACAAGATAAAAACAGTAAAGGAAAAGACAGAAATTGGCGAGGGCGGAAACTTATGAGCCTTAAATTAGCTGATATTTTTGATGAGTTAGGTTACAAAAAAGCATTGATTGAACGTGTTCAATCATGCGGAGATGTTTTACGCTTTATTCGTCGTGAAGATGGGTCTTTAAAATTGTATCAAGCTTATTTCTGCAAGAATAAGCTTTGCCCAATGTGCAACTGGAGACGCTCCATGAAATATTCTTACCAAACTTCAAGAATTGTCGATGAAGCCATTAAGCAAGAACCTAAAGGACGATTTCTTTTTTTGACATTGACTGTTAAAAATGTCCCTGGAACTGAATTGAACAGGACATTAACGTCCTTGACAAAATCCTTCGATAGACTGTTTAAGCGAGCTAAGGTACAAAAGAATTTGATCGGCTATTTTCGTTCTGTTGAGGTGACACATAACGAAAAAGATAATAACTATCACCCTCATATCCATGTTTTATTAATGGTTAGACCGAGTTATTTTCAGTCAAAAAAAGACTATATTACTCAAAAAGAGTGGGGTGAAATGTGGTCTCAATCTCTTAAGGTTGATTATATTCCGATGGTCGATATTCGTTCTGTGAAAGAAAAAGGTAAAAGCTTAAAAAGAGCCATTCTAGAAACCGCTAAGTATCCTACAAAGCCAATAAAATTAGATATTGAAAATAAACAAGTCGTTGATGATTTATACAACGGTTTGTATAAAAAAAGACAGCTTGGCTATGGCGGAATTTTTAAAATCATCAAAAAGCAATTAGCATTAGATGATCTAGAAAACGGAGATTTGATTCATATTGAATCTTAGTTGTTAATGGCGTCAAGCAAAGCTGTGGCTTGTGCTTGTAATTTTTCAAGAACTTCCTCAGGTACAACGAGCTGTCCAGTTCCCCAAGCCTCTGGATTGATTGGAGAACCTGTGAATTCACCTACAACTTGAGTACGGATGAATGGAAGTAAATCGTTGAATGCAGCAAATAATTGCGCATGTCCACCATTGGCTACTGCAGAAACAGTTGAGAATTTATCTTGTAAAATAGATGGACCTTTTGGATTAGATAAATCAAGCGCACGGCTCAACCAGTCCAATGCATTTTTCACAACTCCTGGAATAGCATAATTGTAAACAGGAGTGAAAATCCAAATAGCGTCTGCCTCCGCAACAGCTTGACGAGCAGTAGCGATAACTGGTAAAGTTGGTGTCTCTAAATCTTCGCTAAAATGTGGAAATTCACCAATATTGAGATAAGATACAGTCGCTTTCCCTTCAAGCGCTTTTTCAGCTTGAGCCGCTAATTGATGATTAAATGAGCCCTCACGGAGAGAACCAACTAAAAATAAAATATTTGCCATTATAAACTCCTTTTTTGGCGAGAGAGAAATCGGATTATATGTATTTCTTTCTAAAAAATTCTACACATGATAGTATAAATCTTTTTGAAATACTTGACAATAGATTGCAGAAAAAATCCCTTTTTTAGAAGGGATTCAAATTTCATTATTTGATGGCTGCAAGTAGGGCGTCAGCTTGTTTGTTCAATTGAGCCAATACTTCTTCAGTAGCAATATATTTACCATCAGCCCAAGCTGAATCGTTAACACGTGAATAAGTGATTTCATCAACGAATTGTGTACGGATGAATGGCATCAAGTCGCGGTAGATAGCAGCTACTTGGTCATGACCAGCGTTAGCAAGGATTGAAACAGTTGTTACTTTCGCATTGATAGCAGATGCACCAGTTGTATCTGAAAGGTCAACCGCACGTGACAACCAGTCAAGCAAGTTTTTCACTGAACCTGGGATTGAGAAGTTGTAAGCTGGTGAGAAAATCCAGATAGCGTCTGCTGCTTGAACAGCATCACGGACTGCTTGAACTTCTGGTAATAATGGAGTTTCAAGGTCTTGTGAGAAAACAGGAACTGATTTCCAGTCAAGATATGAAACGTTAGCTTTCCCTTCAAGTGCTTTTTCAGCGTTAGCTGCTAATTGGTGGTTGAATGAACCTTCACGAAGAGATCCTACAATAAATAATACATTTGCCATTTCTGACTCCTTTTCTTTTTAAAGAATGAAACAAGTTTGTTGAACATGTTTTTTCTTAAAATTTATTTGATGGAATCAGTATAAACTATGTATCACTAATTAGCAATATTTTTGCTCAGTTTTTGAATTTTTTTAGAATAGTAATTAATTCTTCCCTATCTTCCTCAGATAATACCTCAAAAATTTGACCGATATTATCATAATGTTCAGGAAGAATTTTTTCAATGGTTTCTCGACCAAAATTTGTCAAACGAATCCGACAGGCGCGGCGGTCGTGCTCATCTTGGACCTTAATGATGTAGCCATCACGAATCATATTTTTGATGACAACCGTCATATTCCCCGAGGTACTCAATAGTTTTTCAATCAAGTCTTGGATGCGCAGATCTCCTTTATTGTAAAGAGCCTCCATGACACCAAATTGACTGACAGTCAGATTGTGTTTTTTTATGGTTTCGACCTCTTGACGAGTAATGGTATTCGCTGCTCGGCGGAAGACGACAAGGCTATGCAAGGCAGACTGATTGTTATTAAATGCTTTATCAATTTCTTTCATTCTTCTATTTTATGTGAAAATGTCAGATTTTTCAATCATATACCTAATTTTCAAGAAAAAATCCCGAATCCTCCCTAGACAAATGGCATTTTTCCGTAACTTGTAGTATAATAAGGCTGTTATGAAAAAATCGAGAAGACTAGAGGAGCAGAGGACGAAAAATGGATACAAGCAGTGGTTGCTTGGTATTTTTATTCTCTTTGCAGCCTGTTTATTTTCTATTTTTTTTCTCTTAGAATCTTCAGTGAAACCCTTTGAGACAGCTCGAGAAAAAGCTATTCAGGTCGCTAAGCGGTATGTTGATTTGGAAAGTATAGATGGAGTTGATATTTACAACGGTAGTGAGACCTACTATTCTGTAAAAGGAAAAAATGCGAAACAGGAAGAAGTTCTTGTTTTAGTTCCTAAGCAGTCTTCCGATATCTATGTTTATCAAACATCGCAAGGAATTTCAAAAAAGGCTGCTGAAAAGATTGCCACTGAAAATGGGGCAACTAAGATTGAAAAAATAGTATTGGGCCATGAAGATGGAAAAACGATTTGGGAAGTCAAGTCTGCAACTAGCTACTATTTAATTGAATTTGAAACAGGAAACTTGTTCAAGAAGGAGGGTATATGACAAAATTATCGCAACGTGTCTTGACCATGGAGGAGAGTGTGACCTTGGCAGCGGGAGCGAAAGCCAAGGCACTGAAAGCACAGGGGCGAGATATTTTGAGTTTGACTTTGGGAGAGCCAGATTTTGTGACGCCCAAGAACATTCAAGAAGCGGCGATTGCTTCGATTGAGAATGGGACGGCTAGCTTCTATACGGTGGCGAGCGGCATGCCAGAGCTTAAGGCGGCTATTGCTAATTACATGGAGCAATTTTATGGCTATACGGTACCAACCAATCAGATTGTAGCAGCAACGGGTGCCAAGTATGTGCTTTATGCCTTCTTTATGGCTGTGCTGAATCCAGGCGATGAGGTTTTGATTCCAACCCCTTACTGGGTGTCTTACGCCGACCAAATCAAGATGGCTGAAGGGATTCCAGTCTTTGTTCAAGCCACCGAAGCTAATGATTTCAAGGTGACCGTTGACCAATTGGAAGCGGCACGCACTGACAAGACTAAAGTGGTCTTGCTCAATAGCCCATCTAATCCAACAGGGATGATTTATACGGATGAGGAACTGGGAGCTATTGGAAACTGGGCAGTGAAACATGACTTACTCATCTTGGCTGATGACATTTATGGTCGCTTGGTTTATAATGGCAATACTTTTACGCCAATTTCTAGCCTATCTGAATCCATTCGCAAGCAGACTATTGTGGTCAATGGCGTTGCGAAGACTTATGCCATGACTGGCTGGCGCGTGGGATTTGCCGTAGGGGATAGCGAGATTATCGCAGCCATGGGCAAAATTATCGGCCAAACCACATCAAATCTGACAACAGCTGCCCAATACGCAGCCATCGAAGCCTTCACAGGCCCACAAGATGCGATCGAGGACATGCGCCAAGCCTTTGAAGAACGCCTCAATACCATCTACCCACTGCTTTGCGAAGTCCCGGGTTTTGAAGTAGTCAAACCACAAGGCGCCTTCTATCTCTTCCCCAATGTCAAAAAAGCTATGGCCAACAAGGGCTACACAGATGTGACTGACTTCACCAATGCTATCCTAGAAGAAGCAGAAGTCGCTCTAGTCACAGGAGCAGGCTTCGGAGCCCCAGAAAACGTCCGCCTAAGCTACGCCACAGACATGGATACCCTAAAAGAAGCCGTCAAACGCCTCAAAAACTTTATGGAAAATTAGATTGTAAAGTTATTAGCGCCAGCAAACGAACGAAGTGAGCAAACAAAGTGTTTTTCGCCGTGGTGAAATCCATAGTCACAACACTGTTGTGACTATGGACGGAACTTTTGAGACTTCGGCTCAAAAGTTAGCAATGGAACTCCGAAGGAGGTCGCTTACGTCCGCACCACTTCAGAAAAACACAAAAAATAATAATCAAAGAAAGAAAAAACATGACAAAAAAATTAGTATCAATCATTGATGTCAAAGACTACGTCGGCCAAGAAGTTACCATCGGTGCTTGGGTTGCCAACAAATCAGGAAAAGGAAAATTAGCCTTTCTCCAGTTGCGTGATGGGAAAGCCTTTTTCCAAGGTGTCGCCTTCAAACCAAACTTCCTTGAAAAATTTGGTGAAGAAGAGGGTGCAGCCAAGTTTGACACTATCAAACGTCTCAGTCAAGAAACCTCTGTCTACGTGACTGGTATTGTCAAAGAAGACGAACGTTCAAAATTCGGTTATGAGTTGGATATTACGGATATCGAAATTATTGGTGAGTCACAAGATTACCCGATCACACCAAAAGAGCACGGGACAGATTTCTTGATGGATAACCGTCACTTGTGGTTGCGTTCACGTAAACAGATGGCCATCATGCAAATTCGTAACGCGATTATTTACGCAACTTATGAGTTCTTTGACCAAAACGGCTTTATCAAATTTGACAGCCCAATCTTGTCAGGAAATGCAGCGGAAGATTCAACTGAATTGTTTGAAACAGACTACTTTGGTCAACCAGCCTTCTTGAGCCAATCTGGTCAGCTTTATCTTGAAGCTGGTGCTATGGCTCTTGGGCGTGTCTTTGACTTCGGTCCAGTTTTCCGTGCTGAAAAATCAAAAACACGCCGTCACTTGACTGAGTTCTGGATGATGGATGCGGAATACTCATTCCTTAGCCATGATGAGTCACTTGACCTTCAAGAAGCTTATGTTAAAGCCCTCATCCAAGGTGTCCTTGACCGTTCTCCACAAGCCCTTGAAATTTTGGAACGTGATGTAGACTTGCTCAAGAGCTACATTGACCAACCATTTAAGCGTGTGCCTTACGATGAAGCCATTGACCTTCTTCAAGCCCATGAAAATGACGAAGACACTGATTATGAGCATATTGAACATGGTGATGACTTCGGTTCACCACACGAAACATGGATTTCAAACTACTTTGGTGTGCCAACCTTTGTAGTCAACTACCCAGCAAGCTTCAAAGCCTTCTACATGAAACCAGTTCCTGGTAACCCAGAACGTGTCTTGTGTGCCGACTTGCTTGCACCAGAAGGTTACGGGGAAATCATCGGTGGGTCAATGCGTGAGGACGACTACGAGGCCCTCGTTGCTAAAATGGATGCCCTCGAAATGGACAAGTCAGAATACGAATTCTACCTTGACCTTCGTAAATACGGTTCAGTGCCACACGGTGGTTTCGGTATCGGTATCGAACGTATGGTAACCTTCGTCGCTGGAACAAAACACATCCGTGAAGCTATCCCATTCCCACGTATGCTTAACCGCATCAAACCTTAATAAATCGAAAAGGAGAGTCGTCTCCTTTTTTGCTTATTTCTTTTTATGATGGAGAAGTTTCATATTCTTTTGGGAGGAGTATCTTGTTGGGCGAATTTAGGGAGAGGAATACGTGGAGACCAATTGTTTAGAATCCAGATTGTTACAAGAATAAATGAAAAAAGTTATAAAAGAAAATGAAAGTTTTTTCATTTATGGAAAGAACTATCTTCTGTTATAATATTGTCAATATGAAAAATGAGGAGTCAATAGAATGAATATGAAAACAATCCACACAGACAAGGCCCCAGCGGCAATCGGTCCGTACGTCCAAGCCAAGATTGTTGGTGATTTTCTTTTCGCTTCTGGTCAAGTTCCCTTGTCACCTGAGACGGGCGAAGTTGTAGGAACGACTATTCAAGAACAAACAGAACAGGTCTTGAAAAATATCGCTGCCATCTTGACAGAGGCTGGAACTGATTTTGACCATGTTGTCAAAACGACTTGCTTTTTGGCAGATATGAATGACTTTGTACCCTTCAATGAAGTTTATGCGACAGCTTTTTCAGCAGAATTTCCAGCGCGTTCAGCTGTTGAAGTGGCTCGCTTGCCACGTGATGTCAAGGTAGAAGTTGAAGTCATTGCTTACTTAAAATAATGAAAAACCTTGTTCTAAAGCCATTCTTTGGAGGTTTAACCTTACAAAGAGGGGCTTTTTTCTACTATTTGTCAAGTATATCACCGCTTATTGGAATCATTTTCTAGAAAGTCAGTAGAATGGTGAAGTTTACTGACTCTTTTTAGGTCATTTTGACAGAAAAAAGTGTACACAAAGACAGCACCTTATCTAGTGATTTTTAATAAGGTATTACAATAGTATGGCATAGTTATCTTTACTGATTTTTGGTTAAATGGTAATCATAAAGTTTATTATGCGTTATGAGGTAATACATTGTCCGAATAAGGCGATGTATCGAGGCAATCGTATGTGGCTTGGTTGAGCTGACTTGCGATTGTCTTTTTCGTTTTTCATAGAAGTCAGCGATATGAGAGGGATTTGTGTGACTGGCAGAAGCGATGTTATGGATACACTTAAATAAAATCTTTCTGGCATAAGGATTGCCACGCTTTGTAATGTGTTCTTGTGCCAGATAGTTTCCAGATTCGTAGTGCCTTAAGTCAATGCCAATAAAAGCGTTGATTTGATTGGCAGACTGAAAATGACGAATGTCCCCCAACTCGCCAATAATGCTTGTAGCTGTAGTCTCTGCGATACCAGGAATAGAAAGTAGTATCTCATATTCTGGTAATGGCTGAGCAAGCTGCATCATTTCATCCAATACGATTTGTTGAATCGGTTACACTAAACTAGACAGAATTTATAAAGTGTTCTACACTAAAGAAAATAGGAGAAAAACTATGTCTAGAAAAATTCGCCGTTACTTCACAGATGACTTCAAACAACAAATCGTTGACCTTCACAAGGCAGGTATGAAACGAAGTGATCTTATCAAAGAATATGATTTAACGCCCTCAACCTTCGATAAGTGGGGTCGCCAGGAAAAAACAACTGGTTCGTTTAAAAGCATTGACAATCTTACGGAGGAACAGCGTGAGCTGATTGAACTTCGCCATAATCACTGCTAACAAGGATAAATATAGCATTTCAGACATGTGTCGCTTACTTGGTATACCTCGTTCTAGCTATTATTACAAGGCTGTAGAACCTGTGTCTGAAACCGATCTCGAGGATAGGAGAAGATAGGATTAGAACTCTTTTCAAAGAAAATAAATCCAGATACGGTGCCAGGAAACTCAAACAGCTTCTTGGATTAGAGGGAGCTACTGTCTCTCGTCGTCGGATTCGTCGCATCATGAAGAGATTGAATTTGGTTTCTGTTTACCAGAAGGCTACCTTCAAACCGCATTCTAAAGGGAAGAATGAAGCACCAGTTCCGAATTTCTTAGAGAGACAGTTTAACCAACAAAAACCATTGGAAACCCTTGTGACGGACTTAACCTATGTTCGTGTTGCCAACCGTTGGGCTTATGTTTGTTTGATTCTTGACCTCTTCAATCGTGAAATCATTGGCCTCTTCCTTGGTTGGCACAAGACTGCTGACTTGGTCAAAGAAGCCATTCAAAGCATTCCCTACGCTCTGACCAAGGTAAAACTCTTCCATTCTGATCGTTGTAAGGAGTTTGATAATGCCTTGATTGATGAGATGTTAGAAGCCTTTGGCATCACACGTTCGCTTAGTCATGCTGGTTGTCCTTATGACAATGCGGTCGCTGAGAACACTTACAAAGCCTTTAAACTGGAATTTATCAACCAAGAAACATTTCATTCACTGGAAGAACTGACCATCAAAACAAAAGAGTATGTCCATTGGTGGAACTATCATCGCATCCACAGCACTCTTAATTACCAAACACCCATGACTAAAAGAGCAATCGTTTAACAAAAACACTTTATAAATTTTGTACAGAAAAGTGTTGCCTTTCCAAAATTACTCCAAAATATGGAGAAATAAAGAGAAACACAGACAGCTGAGCAGGATAGTTATAAAATCTGCTTAAAACTGGCTGTGTTTTTTAGTCATTGGAAAGTCTTTGCCTAGACTCTTGTTCTATCTTAAAAAAGTTCGGACCAGCAGATTTAAGTTCACTGGTGGAATCATCACCGTATTGACGGTAGTTCCAATGATCAAATACTTACGACGTTGAGAAGTATTGCTTAGCTAAATAAACCTTGTAAATTTTCTACAGAAAACTGTTAACTTATCAGGGGGGATTTTCAAACTCATACCTTTCTCTTGTATTGTAAATTACAGCTATCTTTCATGTGTTTTTTGTCTATATTTTGAATATAACTCTTGATGCAAAATTGTTTCAATGTTAGACTAACTATCAGGCTTTATTAATCTCTTTGATGAAAGGCTAACAATGAAAGAAAGGAAAAAATAAATGTCACATAAGGAAAAAAATCAAGGTCGATTTAGAATGTGGAAGTCCGGTAAACAGTGGCTATTTTCTGGTACAATTATCTTGCTGATTGGAGTAGGTGCTGTTGTAGGAGGCTCTAGCCTTGCAACTAAAAGTAATTCAGAGATAGCAGAAAAGTCTAGGATGACTTACCAAGATAATAGCCAGTCAGAATCATCGCTCCCGAGGAGGATAGAAAGTAAGAAATCGGCACAAAAAGATGACAAAGATTCAAAATTACGGCTTACAGGTGAACATGCCAATAACAGCTTGCGCTTGGGCGGTAGCCTAGATAAAGAGCTACCAGGCTCTCAAGGCGAGCGCCCAGAGAATGATCCACGCTTGGG
>JAIMFC010000027.1 GCA_019794795.1 Streptococcus gallolyticus | reverse complement strand
GTTTGAACTCGGGTGGATATTTGGTGAACTTGCTTCCTTTTTTAGCCATGAAAAAAGAACCTCCTTATATGAACAGTATATAACTTTTTTATACTGTCCATTATAAGCGGTTCTTTTCATTTCAGCCTCTTTTTTGTTCGATCCATTTATTCCTCTGCGAAGGCCTGCGTAGCTTTGACAGCCCGCTTCCAGCCCTTGTAGAGTTTTTCTTTCCGTTCTTGTTCCATGCTTGGATGGAAAATTTGTCCTGTTTGATTGAGGGACTGCAATTCAGCCATATCCTTCCAGAAACCAACTGCCAAACCGGCTAAAAGCGCCGCACCTAACGCCGTTGTTTCCAGATTTTGAGCGCGAGCAATTTCAATTCCCAAAATGTCCGCTTGGAACTGCATGAGATAACTGTTCATAGCCGCACCACCATCTACCTTGAGACGAGGAATGGCAATTCCTGAATCAAGTTTCATGGTATCAATAACATCTCGAACTTGGTAGGCAATGGACTGCAGAGTCGCTTTGACAAAATCTTCCTTACTAGACCCCCGTGTCAATCCAAATACAGCTCCGCGTGCTTCTGAATTCCAATATGGAGCACCCAATCCCGTGAAAGCCGGTACTACATAAACCTCATCATCACTCTGCGATGCCCGTGCTAGTTCTTCAGAATCCTGTGACGAATCAATCATCCGTAAACCATCTCGTAGCCACTGCACCGCGCTACCAGCTATGAAAATGGAACCTTCCAGAGCATAATTGACCTGACCATTTAAACCATAGGCAATGGTTGTCACCAGATTATTTTCGGACAGTTGCATTTCCTGACCTGTATTCATAATGATAAAGGAACCCGTACCATAAGTATTTTTTATCATTCCTGGCTCAAAGGCCAATTGTCCAAAGAGGGCAGCTTGTTGGTCACCCGCCATACCTGCAATAGGAACCTGACCACCATAGAAATGGTAGGCAGCTGTTGTCCCGTAAATCTCTGAATTCGACTTGACCTCTGGCAAAATAACAGCAGGGATATTGAGCAGATCCAGAATTTCCTCATCCCACTTAAGTTCCTTGATATTGTAGAGCATAGTCCGCGAAGCATTGGAATAATCAGTCACATGAACCTGACCACCTGTCATCTTCCAAACCAGCCATGTATCAATGGTTCCAAAAAGCAATTCTCCCTTTTCAGCCCGCTCTTGCGCCCCCTCTACATGGTCCAAAATCCAGCGAACCTTGGTGGCAGAAAAATAGGCATCGATCATGAGCCCTGTCTTTTCATGAATCATCTCCACATAGCCAGAAGCCTTGAGTTTCTCTGCCAAATCCGCTGTCTGACGGGACTGCCACACAATAGCATTGTAGATAGGCTGTCCTGTCTTCTTATCCCAAACAACAGTTGTTTCTCGCTGGTTGGTAATCCCAATCCCCGCAATCTGGTCTGGCTTAATCCCACTTTCAATAAAGGCATCCGCAATAACCGACTGAACAGAATGCCAAATTTGATTGGCATCATGCTCTACCCAGCCTGCTTGTGGAAAAATCTGTGGAAATTCTTTTTGGCTACTAGCCACTTGCTGGCCATCGTGATTAAAAATAATAGCCCGAGAACTGGTTGTTCCCTGGTCAATAGACATTATATAAGGTGCTTTTGTCATTTTAACCTCTCGTAAACGTTTTCTTTTATTATACCCTAAAAATGAGAAAAAAGCAGGATAGACCTGCCTTCTACTCTTCTTTATAAATTGTATCAATTAACTCAATCGCACGTTGGTAATTGCCAGCGTAAGAGCCATCTAAAAAATGAATCGGCGTGTCGGGATGATTGCGCATCACCAAATCCTTGAGTAACTCTGTAAAGGCTTGGCGAATGGATTCGTCTGCCATAGTCATATCACGGAAACCATCATCCACATAAGAACCCGTTGGCAAAATAAAGAGAATCAAAGCCCATTTCTCACTCTTAGCCGTATCAGCGCAAAGCGAGTGGAAAGAAGTTGAAGTCTTTCCGATATAGTAATCATAATAAGCCTGAGTCACTGTCGAATTGGTATCTGCGATGACCAATCCACGATTGCTATCTGAATCAATCAAATCTGAAGTCTGACGGTATTGCCCCGTCAACAGGTAATTATAATCCCTACCTGTTAACTCATCATCGCGTACATTGTAATGTTGCTGATAGTAACGGGAGTACTCTAGCGAAACTGGACTGGAATAATAGCGCCCCAAATCACGTGCCAGTGTCGTTTTTCCATTTGAAGCAGAACCAACAATTAGGATATTCTTTGAGAAATGACCACGAAAAGGCTTGGCAATCGCATTCCAATATTTGATTGGATTTTCTCGAATCAAGGTCGCAGAAATACCAAAATTACGCTCTGTAAAGTGAGCCTTGAGACCTCGACTCTCTAGCTCATCCGCATAATTTTTCTCCGAAACATAAAAATAGAGCTCTTCATCCTCTTCTATATCCGCCAATTCTATCAAGGCATTAAGCCAAGGAGTCCAACCTTCTGGATAGGGAGGCATTCCCGTCTCATCCAGCTTCAGAACAGTTACTAAAGACTCATCATTAAAGGTCTCGCGAATATAACGAAACCGTTTCTGTAAACCTAAACCAATCTTATGTCCACGGTCATTTTCATAACCAGAAACAATGACAATGGCACGACTGCACTCACGCTTAGCTCGCTGAATCAGGTCAATATGACCCTTGTGCATGGGAGCAAAGGTCCCAAAAATTACGGCAACTTGTTTTTTCATAATAATCCTTTTTAATCTTATACTCAATAAAACCTAAAAATTACCAAGACAAACAAACTGCTGCTAGCATCTAAGTACAGCAAACTAGTAATAGATAGAAATTTTGAGTTTCGAAGAGTATTACTCCCCCTATTGTACAGAAATACCCTTTCTTTGCCAATTAATTGATATGAAAAGGCTGGACTTTCGTCCAAACCTTCTCTATAAATCTTTCAAGTAAATATAATCCGTGTCAATGGTATCTCCCATTTGAAAATAGTGCTCTCCAACGCGGCGGAAACCATGACGGTCATAAAAGGCAAGAGCAGCATGATTGTGCTCCCAAACACCCAACCAAATAGCAGAGCAACTTTTCTCACGTGCTTTCTCTAAGGAAAAATTCATGAGCTGAGTTCCGTAGCCACGGTGTTTTCTGCTGGAACGAACATAAATCCGCTGAATTTCCATACTGTTAGCCGCCACTTGCTCCGTCTGGGCAGAACCAATATTTAGCTTGAGATAGCCAGCAATTCCCTCCGCATCCTTGAGAAAATAAACAGCTGACTCCGCATCCTTTAACTCACTTTGTAACACATCAATCGCGTAAGCTTGCGACATGTATTCTTGAATATCCTCTTCACGATTGACGGCACCAAAGGTATCGTAGTAGGTTTCTCGGCAAATATCCTGCAACTCCTCAACCTGCTCGACACCGATTTTGACAATTTCTAACATACTAGTTCTCCACAATGTCAAACTTAAGATGACCAGCTTTCACACCGATTTTCAAAGTCTGACCTGCCTTAACTTCTTCACGCAAGAGCATTTCTGCCAGCTGGTCTTCTACCTTGGTCTGGATAAGTCGGCGCAATGGGCGAGCTCCCATCTCTGGGTCGTAGCCTTCTTTGGCCAAGAGTTTCAAAGCAGATGGTTGGAACTTCAAGTCAATACCTTTTTCAGCAATCACAGCGTAAAGCGGTTTAACCATGACCTTAACTACTTCTTCCATATCCTTGTCTGACAAGCTGTGGAAAACAACCTTTTCATCAATACGGTTGATAAATTCTGGGCGATAAGCTTTTTTCAACTCTTCAAAAATCCGTTTTTCCACATGAGCCTGATTATGAGACAAGTCTGCTGCACCAAAACCAACTGTTTTATCATCTCGCAAGGCTGTTGCACCTAGATTAGACGTCATGATAATAATAGTATTTGAAAAATCAACTTTGCATCCCTTATTGTCCGTCAAAACACCATCATCCAAGACCTGCAAGAGGACATTGAAAATATCAGGATGAGCTTTTTCCACCTCATCAAAAAGAAGAACAGAGTAAGGCTTATTGCGAACTTTTTCAGTTAATTCGCCACCTTCTTCATAACCAACATAACCAGGAGGCGCTCCATTTAAGCGAGAAGCCGCAAATTTTTCCATATACTCAGACATGTCAAAACGAATAAGAGCTGATTCATCATCAAAGAGCACTTCTGCCAGCGCCTTGGCTAACTCTGTCTTACCGACGCCAGTTGGTCCCAAGAACATGAAGGAACCGATGGGACGTTTCCCTGTACGAATACCTGATTGATTTCGACGAATAGCACGGCTAATGGCGGAAATCGCTTGGTCTTGACCAATCACGCGCTTGTGCAATTCATTTTCTAGATTGAGGTATTTCTTAGCATCAGTCTTGCTTAACTTCGTCACAGGAATCCCTGACAAGCGACTAAGTGTTTCTAGAACACGGTCTTCGGTCACTTTGAGCTCATAGCTGGTGGCTTGCGCTGCAGCATCCATTTCCTTGACTAAAAGACTGGCAACCGTCTTATATTTCCCAGCTAATAGGGCCTGATCAGCAGCAGAGATATGCGAATCTTGAACCACTGCAGTCCGACTATTTTGAACTGTAGCGCTAGCTTCATCCAGCAAATCAATAGCTGAGTCTGGCAATTTTTTTCCTGTCAAATAGCGTTTAGCAAATTTTGCAGCCGTCACAATGGCCTCATCTGTAATTTCTACCTGATGATGAACCTCGTAAGATTGTTTCAGACCACGTAAAATAGCAATACTATCCTCTACACTTGGCTCCTCAACCGTTACCTTGGCAAAACGACGAGAAAGAGCTGCATCCTTTTCAATATGCTTTTGGTACTCATCCTGCGTTGTCGCCCCTACCATATGGAGTGTCCCACGAGAAAGGGCTGGTTTCAAGATATTGGCTGCATCTAGGGTTGAGTCAATCCCTGAACCTGACCCCATAATAGTGTGAAGCTCATCAATAAAAAGAATAACCTTACCATCTTCTTCAATATCATTAATGATATTGTTCATCCGTTCTTCAAAGTCTCCGCGGAAACGAGTCCCTGCCACAACTGACATGAGCTCTAATTCGAAGACGCGCATACCGGCTAGACTAGCAGGCACTTCACCATTTGCAACACGTTGCGCCAAGCCCAGTGCCAAGGCTGTTTTTCCGACACCTGCTTCCCCAACTAAGACAGGATTGTTCTTAGTCTTTCGTGATAAAATTTGGATCATACGGGAAATTTCTTGATCCCGACCAATAACAGGTTCCATTTTGCCTTCTTTGGCTAATGCTGTCAAATCACGACTATAGTCTTCCAAACCACCACTTTGTGACTGTGGCATGCCCATCATCCCTGTTGCTGCTGTTTGAGGGCTTGGGGTCCCTCGAAGAATAAGACGAATAGCCTTCAAATCTTCCTTGCTAAAACCAGCCTTGATTTCCAAATTTTTTCGCAAATCAACCAAGCGAATCTTATCATCTGAATCCTCCAAATGAAAACCAACTCTGTCTAAAATCAATACCGCTGTCGAACGCTTATCTAAGAGCATGGCAAGGAACAAATGCTCCGTCCCCAACTGACTCGCCTTAACAACTTCTGCAATTTTTTCAGCTAATTCCATAGTTTCTTTAGCCTTTTTAGACTGTGGTAACAGATTTGTTAGCGAAACTTGCTCCTGATAGAGACGATCAGTTACTAGATAAACCACCTCTTCATAGTCAGACGCATCCACTGGATACTCTGCCAAAACAGTCCCAGCAATCGTATCTTGATTGACCACAAAAGCCAACAAAAAATGCCAGGTTTCAATAAACTCACTACCATAACGGTGAGCAATAATCTGAGCATCCTCTAAAGCACGCTCCACTCCAATCGAATACTTCATTCTAATCCTCTTTCCTGTCAATCTTACTCAAAATCTCACGCATCATCCGAGCGCGAATAAAGGAAGCCTCTTCACCTAGCACTTCATTTCTAGCTGTAGCTAAAAACAAATTGCCCTCTCTTTCTGTAATCAAGTCCTCATCAAACAAGAGCTGCATCAAATCTTGAAAGACTGGCCAAGACAGACTAATGCCCATATTTTTCTGCAAATCACGAATCAAGTCATGCTTGTCTGAAAACGTTACTCGTCCAATGCGAATGTAGCCTCCGCCACCACGCTTACTCTCCACAATGTAGCCACGGCTGGCTGTAAACCGTGTTTTAATGACATAATTAATCTGGCTAGGCACTACCTCAAATCGACTGGCCAATTCGCTCCGCTTGAGCTCTGCCACACTAGCCGTCTCCAAAATGGCCTTGATGTGTTCTTCAATATAATCCGATGTATTTTTCACGACCAACTCATTCCTTTCCACACTGACTAACTTTGACTATTCTTTTATTATATCGAAAATGAAGCCATTTGGAAAGCAAAGACCACTTTCATTCCCTCTTACTTGAAACTTCTTAACGATTTTACTATACTAAGAAAAAGGAGAAGGAGAAATCATGTTTAGTCCACAAGAATTTTTAGAAGCCGTTCAACACTTTACTGCTGTTACCCCCTCAGAAGCACAAGAATTACTCCTCAAAAAAGAGGGAGGACTGCTTTTTATAGGCCGCGAATCCTGTTCATTCTGTAGACGATTCTGCCAAACCTTGTTAGAATTTTTCAAAGAAGAAAAGCAAGAAGTTTACTTTCTTCATAGCCAACATCCTGATTATTCTCCACTGGAAATAGCTGAGCTCCGCAATCAATACCAGGTTGTTACCGTCCCTGGTCTTCTCTACGCAGCAACAGACGGTGTCCGCGTTCATTGCGATTCCAGTATGACAGCCGACCAAATCCGTGAATTCATCTCATATTAAAAATCCGAGAAAACTCTCGGATTTCTTTATTTTTTCGCAAAACGATAAACAACCAAAGCCAGAACCATCATTCCCGCAGTCAGGTAGAATGGCAAGACAAAAACATCTAAGGAAAGAGCAGCTAACAGTTTCGTTAAAATAAGTGGCGTCAAAATAACCCCAATATTTCCGGCTGTAATGGCCATACTGGTTACGAAGTTAATCTGTTTGAGCTGATACTGCTTGGCAATAGCATTGAAAACTGAAGACATGCCACCAACAAAACTAGCTCCAATCAAAATTGCTCCAATATAAAAGAGCACTTGATGATTACCCAAAGCAAACATGAGATTTCCCAATCCTATCATCCCCAACATTGTTGGTAAGGTATTTTCTTGCAAGATTTTGGCTAATTTCCCAAAGAAAATTCCCAAAACAATCCCTGAAAAAGCCAATAAGGTTAACATTTGACTAGAAGCCAAGCCACTATAACCATAACGAGTCACCATCAGACTCGGAATTTTAACAGTTGCACCAATATAGGCAATCCCAATCAAGAAAGTTATCAACATCCAAAGGACAACACCTTTGTCAAAAACAAGAGATTTTTCTACAGTTTCTTCTGAATTTGGAATTTCATCCACAAGTTTGTGGAAAACAAGGAGAACTGGCAGAGCCAAAAGATAGACAAGGAAGATATAACGAACTCCTAACAACATAGCAAAACCAACCAAGAAAGTCGTCACTGTTTTACCGATGTTCAACACAGCAGTCCGCAATCCAATCATCCCCGCACGCTTTTCGCCATCAAAATAATCACTAATCAAGCTGATAGAAAGAGAATTGTAAAGACCGATTCCCACTCCAAGTAAAAGACGGCTTAGTAAAACAAGTTGAAATTGTTGGCTAGCAAAAGAAAGCAAACCTGACAACAAAATCAAGACCAATCCAAGCTCAACAGTCCGTTTTTTCCCTAGCTTGGTCACAATCACATTACTTAAGATAACAACGATTGTAATGGTCATGGCAGGAATGGTTACCAAGGTTTCAACAGAAGTCAAGGTCAGTTTCGGATTTGCTGCATGATAAAAGTCATATAACTTTGGAATAGCGGGCGCAATAGCCAAGTGGGACATTAAAAAGAAAGAGATAGAGAGCAGAGCTGCACTCAAATAATTTTGTTTTTTCATAATTCCTCAACATAATAAAACAACAGAAAAGGCTGACGACCTGCGCCAGCCTCCATCATCTGTTGTAAATCTTATTATTTACCAAGAGCTGCTGCCATTGTAGCTGCAACTTCCGCTTCAAAGTCGTTTGAAGCTTTTTCGATACCGTCACCAACTTCGAAACGAGCAAATGTTACGGCTTTAGCGTTTACTGATTCAAGGTAAGCTTCAACTGTTTTGCTGTCGTCCATGATGTAAACTTGAGCAAGAAGTGTGTAAGCTTGGTCAACTTTCGTGTTGTCAAGCATGAAGCGGTCCATTTTACCTGGAAGGATTTTGTCCCAGATTTTTTCTGGTTTGCCTTCAGCAGCCAATTCAGCCTTGATAGCTTCTTCTGCAGCAGCAACAACTTCTTCAGTCAATTGAGCTTTTGAACCATATTGCAAGTGTGGAAGAGCTGGTTTACCAACCATTGCACGGCTTTCGTTATCTTGGTCAATAACGTGGTTCAATTGAGCCAATTCATCTTTAACGAATTGTGGGTCCAATTCAGTGTATGAAAGAACTTGTGGTTTCATGGCTGCAACGTGCATTGAAACTTGTTTAGCAAGAGCATCGTCGCCACCTTCGATAACAGTGATAACACCGATACGGCCACCGTTGTGTTGGTAAGCACCGAAGTGTTGCTCGTCAGTTTTTTCAACCAAAGCAAAACGACGGAATGAGATTTTTTCTCCGATTGTAGCAGTTGCTGATACAAATGCTTGTTCCAAAGTTTCACCTGAAGGCATTACCAAAGCAAGTGCTTCTTCATTGTTAGCTGGTTTGCCTTCTGCGATAACTTTAGCTGTTTCGTTTACCAAAGTAACGAATTGGTCGTTTTTCGCAACGAAGTCAGTTTCAGCATTCACTTCGATAACTGCTGCAACGTTACCGTTAACGTAAACACCAGTCAAACCTTCAGCGGCAACACGGTCAGCTTTTTTAGCTGCCTTAGCCATACCTTTTTCGCGAAGCAATTCAATCGCTTTTTCGATATCACCGTCAGTTTCTACCAATGCTTTTTTAGCGTCCATAACGCCAGCACCTGATTTTTCACGCAATTCTTTAACAAGTTTAGCTGTGATTTCTGCCATGTCTATTCTCCTATTAGTTGATTTAGTTTAAATATAAAAACGAGACAGAGCGGTCTGCATCTGCCCCGTTTTAGTGTGTATTTACAAAGTTAATTTGAATGGCCTTGGACTACTGTCCTCGTTGATTCTTATTTACCTTCAACAACTTCAACCAATTCTTCGATTGATTCAGTTGATGCTGGTTCAGCAGCCAATTCAGCTTCTACTGCTGCAACGCTGTCTTCACCTTGGTTACCTTCAATGATAGCGTCAGCCATTTTAGCTGTAATCAATTTAACAGCGCGGATAGCGTCATCGTTAGCTGGGATGATAACATCGATATCATCTGGATCAGTGTTTGTGTCAACCATCGCTACAACTGGGATACCCAATTTTTTAGCTTCTTTAACAGCGATTTGTTCTTTATGTGGGTCAACAACGAACATTACGTCTGGAATACGTGGCATATCAGCGATACCACCCAAGAATTTTTCAAGACGAGCACGTTGTTTGTTAAGAAGTGCAACTTCTTTCTTAGGAAGAACTTCAAAAGTTCCTTCTTCTTCCATGCGGTTAATTTCTTTCAAACGAGCGATACGTTTTTGGATTGTACCCCAGTTTGTAAGAGTTCCACCCAACCAACGGTGGTTGATGAAATATTGACCAGCACGAAGAGCTTCGTCTTTAACAGCTTCTGCTGCTTGTTTCTTAGTACCTACGAACAAGATAACTGCGTCGTTAGCTGCTGCATCACGAACGAATTCGTAAGCTTGGTCAGCCAATTTTACAGTTTGTTGTAAGTCGATAACGTGGATGCCGTTACGCTCAGTGAAGATGTATTTAGCCATCTTAGGGTTCCAGCGACGAGTTTGGTGACCGAAGTGAACACCAGCCTCAAGAAGTTGTTTCATTGAAATTACTGCCATGAGTATTTCTCCTTTTTGTTTTTTCTCCTCTCCCAAACGTCAGCTTGCAGAGCAACCAAAAGGGCAACAGCCCCACAATGGATTCGGGATGAGTATTTTGTTGCACAGCAACTTCATCAGTATATCAGAATACCTGCCTATTTTCAAGTAAAACAACCGAAAAATTCATAAAAATCTGCCATCAAATTCTCCCCTTCCCCCTATTCAAAATAGCTTCCCTCCTCAAACAAATAACCTCTCCTCGCATCACCAACTTTTCCTCAATCAGCTCGGCACGGCAAGAGAATTTTCAAATTCGAACCAGATTATCTCTAAATCTTTATTTTTCCACTTGACCATTTCCAGGATTTAAGATACAATATTCTTTGTTATGGCGGTATAGCCAAGTGGTAAGGCACGGCTCTGCAAAAGCTTGATCGTCGGTTCAAATCCGTCTACCGCCTTTTAATATTCGAAAAAACCTAGGAATCTTCCTAGGTTTTTTGCTATTCTTTTCGTTTCAGATTTCCGAGGGCCATAGCTCCACCAAATAGACCTAACAAGGCACTTATAAAGACACTTCCAAGGCTATCCCCCAGTTTGAGGCAGTTTCCCACTAGTATCCGCCGCTAATGCACCTGTCTCTCCTCTTCCGCTTCTTTCAAAGAATTCTCTGTGTGATACGGACACTTCTATTCTCTCGTCAGAAATTCCTAATGCCTCCTCATGTTTTGTAAGTCTCCTCAAATGCTCCACACCATCTTCTCTTGTATCGCCAGTTAACAGCGCGATTTCAGTGGATTCTGTTTGCGGAGCAAGTGAATTATCTTCTTTTGGCATTGGTACCTGCACTTCCGATTTCGGAATAGGAATGCTAGGGGTTTGATCCTTATCTGATTGCTCCACACGAAGGTCTTTTTCAGGAACCTGCTCAGATACCTCCTTGTCATTTAACCGTACCTTATATTTCTTCACAAGAGCATTTCCAAAACTATCACTCAAATCAAGTTTGACTGTATCCCCGTCTTTCAGACTATGTAGCTCATAGCGAAAGGCTTTTTCATTATTTCCATACTGCCTCCAGAAGCCTCCTCGAGCTACAAAATCTTCGTTGATCTTCAAGGACCAATACATTCCATTATCCTTGGCGCTTCCGGTGAGTGTCAAGTGCCCATCAGCATCTGCTAGGAGAACTCCTGCATACTGATTTTCCTCGTCTTCATCTTCTTCACTATCCACTACCTGTCTTTCCAATGGTAGCACCTCATTTTCCAACTGTAAAACAGGATTTTCTGTATCAACCAACATCTGATATTTCTTCGTGTAAGTCAACTCATCTGCCTCATTGTACACACTTATATCCACAACATTACCCTCTTCAATCAGGGTAACTGGATAGGTCAACTTACCATCCTCAAAATAGCGTTTTTCGCCACCATTGATGCGCACAGAATGAGCTTGATCCGTTTCTGCTTCTATTTCAAATGTAAATAGATAAGTCCCATCTTCTTGCTTTTTGAAGTCGACCAACTCGCTATCTAGCTCACGACCAAGACTTTCTTTATTGAAACGAATCGGGTCAATCAACCAGTTATTGACAGTAATCGGAACTTCTGTTTCCTCCTCCTCATCCAGACTCTCTGGACTTGTATTGATACGAAGGTCCTTTAATTTATTGCCCTTCTCATCTACCACAGTTAACATGATGGCTCTAGGAAAATCAGATTTAAAGAAGTCTTGCTCAAAACTGCCGTCTTCTTTTACATCTATGATTTTCAGCTCTCCCTTACCAATATCTAGATTGGAATAGTAAAATTTGATGTCCTTAGGAAGACTAACATTATCACTCACTTTCCCCTTCAATGTAAAGCGTCCGTTTTTACCAATCTGGATAACCTCTTCATCTTTTTCAATATCAAGATCAATCGTCGGCTTTTCATTATCTACCAAATAATTCAAGGTTTTAGTATAAATAGGGTTGCCATCCTTATCTTTCAAGATTAATTCAAAACTATGACGTCCATCTGATTGCTCTGGAATCTGGAGGGATAGTTGACCATTCTCCAGAGAGTGATTCACAGCCTGAGCGTCCAAGTTGGCCTGCACATCGGAAACTTGCGCTGAGACGTTCGCTTTAATTTCCACAGTTTTCTTACTGCGAATTGCCATCAAATCTTCCAAATTTTCAAACTGGATTACAGGCACCACTAAGTCTTTTTCAACAGCAACCACATTACCCGCTATATCCATCACCTCAACACGGAGATGATTTTTAGCATCGAGTGGCAGTTCCACTTCTTTGAGATGGTAATGTAGTTGACCTGCATCATCTACAACCTTTTCAACAAGAAGATTTTCTCCATTTAGATTCGCTCGAACCTCCCAAACTTTATTATTATCCTTGGCTGTGACAACCAGTTCTCTATGACTGGTTAGGCGATTGGTATCGATCGCGACAATTTCTGGCTTTTGATTATCAATTTTGACTGGCAGATAGGTATACTGATAGGCACCATTTTCTTTATTTTTTACCCGCAATCTAAAGAAATATTGTCCTTCCGGTGCTGGTATATTTTCATCCTTGCTTGCATCGTACACTTTCCCATCCCAACGGTGCAATTCTATCGGAGTACGAAGTTTGGAATACTCCGAAAGACTTTCAAAATAATCTACATAGCGAACACGAGACAGCATGGTTCCTGTATCAATCCGCCTTAAAACAGGAGCATCTTCTTTAGCTTCTTTTACAATATCCAAATCATAGTTGGTAATATCCCTCAATAGCGCAAATCGAACAAAGGCATTCCCAATCTGACTATCCGAATGCTGGTTTTGAATTGCGATATTGTCTGGATTTAGAGGCGATTGATTATCTTGAATCTTTTCACGCCCAAGTTCAATATAACGCCCAGACTTATTGTGTTTATAGCTAGATAAAACCGAGGTCAGTTTCAATTTAGAACTGGTTTCCCAAGCCGGTGCATCAACAATCCTTTCTTTTGACCAGTCCCCAACAAAGCCAAAATAAGGAATGCTGATGTCAGACTGCCCTTCCGTCAATGATTTGAAGTAAATATACCCTTCTGCAAACTGGTCTTTCGCTTCTCCTGCATCCAATCTCAGACGAATAGTTTTCTTCTCTTTCGGACCCAGTTGAATGGATTGCTCAGAAAGATGAATACTTGAGCCCTTGATTTCTGCCGCATGAATCTCTTTAACTACTTTTCCAGAACGTCCTATTCTATCAACAGGAACATCTTGACTAGTCAATACTTTCCCAGCTGAAATAGCAAAGCTTCTTTGTTGGTTGCCCAGATTTTCCAAGGTTACCTCAAATTCTGTCTCACGCCCTATTTCTTTTAATTCCACCCCTCCTTTTAGACGGTGGTGAAGAATCACATCTGTTTCAAAGGCTCTATCGATCTGCAACAGACCAGCACCTTGTTGTCTCGGAGAATTTTCCAAAGCATGCCCAGATGAATCTAGAACATCAATCAAAGGGGTAGCAGTATTCATCAAAATGATTCTCAGCAAATCCATCCTAGTCATGCCTTCTGGCGGTGTCATTTGGCGAATCCGTGGCAATAAAAGTGCACTGGCACCCGCCACAATTGGCGAAGCCATCGAAGTCCCTGACATGGAGCCATAACGATTGTCATTCAAGGTTGCATAAACATCCTCTCCTGGTGCCACTATCTCTGGCTTCAATTCTAAGTTGACCGTAGGACCCCAACTAGAAAAGCCTGATACCGTCGGTACTTCGATTAACTTCTTCATTCCAATTGTAGGTCTGAGGACCAAACCAGTGTTGCCTTGCGATTGGTTGGCAACTTCTAATAATCGCCTTCCATCTTCCCCGCTAAGACTGATTCCCCAGATAGAGGAATAGGAAAGCAAAGTCTTATCATCTACCAATAATTGATGCGTCCTATAATAATCCTTATTCCATCCCTGATCTGTGTTTATCACAATAATTCCAGCAACATCCTTGAATTTCAAATTACGAACGGCATCTTTCAAGTCAAACTTATCTTTTTTGATAATCGCTACTTTACCAGCCAAATCAAGCCCCTGCACTTCTTCCCAGCGACCATTTCCAGCATCTACAAATCCATATTTTCCCTCTGTAAGCGTTGTATAGCCAATAGGATAGTAGCCAAAAGACTGCCCATTCAGCATAAATTCACGTTGAACAAGATGGGTATTTCTTGCCGAACCAACCCCGATAACTGCGGGAGTCGCTGCCACACCAACTGTTGTTGCCGTATCCACAGCTCCCAAGGCATTATTTGTATGCAGGTCAAAGGAGGTGTCTGAAGAGGAGGCACCAGCATTACCAATAGCTGCTGTAATGATAATTCCCTTTTCTGCTGCCCTCTTAGCAATCGTGTAGTAAGCATTCCCTGGCAGCCCGCTATCATAATAACCAACACTCAAGCTGATGACATCTGCCCCGTGTTTGATAGCATCTTCAATAGCAGCATAAGCAGCATCCTCCGTCTCAGCCTTATAATTTTTAGGGTCATTTGAAAAGATCTTGTAGACTAGCAGTTGTGCGTTGGGAGCAATCCCATCAATCCCCTGTTTAGACGCAACTTCTTCGTCTGTTGCATTTCCTGCCAGAGTTCCTGCTATGTGCATACCATGTGGTTCGTGGGTATCATCGTAGAGATTATCGTTACCAGATACGTAATTATAGCCATGGGGAACTTTCAGTGTGTATGTTCCTGTCGTAGATGGAGTAATTTCCTTGATTTTAGGGACGACACCTTCATCCAACCTCATATCTTTGTGCTTAATATCCAAACCAGAGTCAATGACTGCAATCACCATTCCGCGACCATCTGTCTGGTATTTAGAACTTGCTTTTAAGGCACCAACCAGCTCTTTAGCAGTATGAAGAGTCGGTCGGATACGGCGACTCTCTTCCAAAGAAGTTAATTCAGCAATGGCTTTTATATCAGGCAAGCCTTCTCGCCCCACCTCTACAGATGCTCCCGTTAAAACCTCCTTATACTCATGAACAATTTTAACGCCATCAATTTTCTTTAATTTATCCAAGACAAGATTTCGGTTCTCTTCGGAAAATTGTAAAATATAGCGCCCTGTTGTCACCTCTTCTGGCTCAAGCTGTGATTCCTGCGGGATTGTTTGAGGAACACTAGCTTCTTTTCCGCTAATGTCTTCTTTTTCCCTTGACTCCTCTGTTGTCTTACCAGCTGTAGTTGTTATCTCGGTCGTAGCTCGATCTGTGAGAAGACCTGACTCTTCACCCGCCTCTGTATCTACAACTTCTTCGACCACTCCCTCTTCAACAACTGGTTCATCCACCTGCTCCATTTTAACTGGCTCATCTGATAATGGTCCATCTTCTTTTTTCTCTACCACAGAATCTTGCTTGCTGCCCATATCCGTTGCGACCGCAACCGTAGACTCCAATCCTTCTCCACTAGTATCTGCTTGAACCATCGGAATACCTGTGATAAAAAATCCTATTGATACCGATGCCACACCGACACTTAACTTCTTGATGCTAAAGCGTTGTTTATTCTCAATTTGAGACCACTTCTGTTTCATAAAACCTCCATTTTTTAATATTGATTAATTTATAAGTTAGGTATACCTAATTCTATAAAATTTTTAAATCTTTGGCAAGGTTTTTTTGACTTAGCCTCAAAGTCATAACCACCCGTGAAAACGGGTGGCTTGTACACCGGCTGTAAGCCGTTAGTCTCCAGCAGCGTCTAAAGACGCTAGCTGAACGTTGTTCAGGTTATGCTTCTATTACTTGACT
>JAIMFC010000026.1 GCA_019794795.1 Streptococcus gallolyticus | reverse complement strand
GATGTGATGGGGTGGCGGGGAAACCACTTTTATCTTATCATTTGGGGAGGTTTTTTGATACCACGCTATAAGCTATCCGGAACCACTAGCATAGCTAGTGGTTTTCTGAAGCCAAAAAAAAACACGACCGAAGTCGTGTTTCTCAACATTATCCGAGGTATTCTTTTTGAAGCTCAAGAACTTCTTCTGCTGTCGAACATTCAGTCAATGCACGGTTAGCATATTCTTCCATCTTAGCAGTATCAAGAGTCTTCATCAAGCTACGTGTACGTAGTACAGATGTTGCTGACATAGAGAATTCATCAAGACCCATTCCGACAAGAAGTGGAACAGCTTGTTGATCACCAGCCATCTCACCACACATACCAGCCCATTTACCTTCAGCGTGAGCTGCTTTGATAACGTTGTTAATCAAACGAAGGATTGATGGGTTATATGGTTGGTAAAGGTATGAAACTTGTTCGTTCATACGGTCAGCAGCCATTGTGTATTGGATCAAATCGTTTGTACCAATTGAGAAGAAGTCAACTTCTTTTGCGAATTGGTCAGCAAGCATAGCTGCTGCTGGGATTTCGATCATGATACCAACTTGGATATCGTCTGCAACGGCAACACCTTCTGCAACCAATTTAGCTTTTTCTTCATCGAATACGGCTTTAGCAGCACGGAATTCTTTCAAAAGAGCAACCATTGGGAACATGATACGGAGTTGACCGTGAACAGATGCACGAAGAAGGGCACGGATTTGCGTACGGAACATAGCATCTCCAGTTTCAGAGATAGAGATACGCAAAGCGCGGAATCCAAGGAATGGGTTCATTTCGTGTGGAAGATCGAAGTATGGTAACTCTTTGTCACCACCGATATCCATCGTACGAACCACAACTGGTTTGCCGTTCATGCCTTCAAGTACAGCTTTGTAAGCTTCGTATTGTTCATCTTCAGTTGGGAAGTCTTGTGAGTCCATGTACAAAAATTCTGTACGGTAAAGACCAACAGCTTCAGCACCATTATCGTTAACACCTTCAACGTCTTTAGGTGTACCGATATTAGCAGCCAACTCAAAATGTTTGCCATCAGCAGTCACTGTTTGAGCGTCTTTAAGAAGTGCCCATTCAGCTTTTTGTTTAGCGTAAGCTTCACCAGCTGCTTTGAACGCTGCGATTTGTTCCTCAGTTGGGTTGATAATCACTTCACCTGTGATACCGTTAACCGCAAGCAAATCACCATCTTTTACAATTTCAGTGATGTTGTTTGTACCAAGAACGGCAGCAATTTCAAGTGTACGAGCCATGATAGCTGAGTGACTTGTACGTCCACCGATGTTGGTTACAAAGGCTTTTACAAATTGTTTGTTCAATTGAGCAGTATCTGAAGGTGTCAAGTCATGCGCGATAACGATTGACTCTTCATCGATAGTTGCTGGGTTTGGCAATTTTGCACCAAGAAGGTGAGCCAATACACGTTTGGCAACGTCGCGGATATCCGCAGCACGTTCTTGCATGTATGGGTTGTCTTCCATGCCTTCAAAGATAGCGATGAACATGTCAGTCACTTCTTTAAGACCAGTTTCAGCATTTGTTTTCTTAGCACGGATTGTTTCTTTGATTTGACCAATCATTTCTGGGTCAGCAAGAACCATCAAGTGGGCATCAAAAACGGCTGCCGCTTCTTCACCGAGGCTATCTACTGCGTTCGCACGAATAAGAGAAAGCTCGTCTTGTGATGCTGCCAAAGCAGCATCTAGACGAGCTTCTTCTGCATTTGTATCTTCAACTGAAACAGTTTCAAATGACAAATCCGGCTGAACTAGTAGATATGCCTTAGCAACAGCAACACCATCTGATGCTGCAATTCCTTTAAGCATTTCTGTCATAGTCTTATGCCAATCCTTCTTTGTCCATTGTTTCTGAGATAGCTGCGATAGCGTCGTCAGCGTCTGCACCTTCAGCAGTGATTGTTACATCAGCACCTTGGCCAACACCAAGTGACATAACACCCATAATAGATTTCAAGTTAACTGATTTTTCTTTGTAGTTCAAAGTAATATCTGAAGCGAATTTGCTAGCAGTTTGAACGAGCAAAGTTGCTGGACGTGCGTGAATACCTGTTTCTGCCACAATGTGGAAGTCTTTTGAAGCCATGTTTGGTTTCTCCTTTGTTTTTTCAAAAATTGTAGGTTATCTGTGATAACCCTTACAATTTTGTATTATACCATTTATTGCATTCATTTTCAAGAATTTTTTATTAAGCTTTCAAAAATAAAGGCTTTCATACCAGTGTTTTCCTATATTTTTTCAATAATTCTTTGAGAAAACTCAGATGTCGAAAGCGCTAGCTTTCCAAGCATTTCTGCAAAATCCCCTGTCACTTGACCAGCCAAAATCGTCTTTTCTACCGCCTTGGTAATCAGCTGTCCCGCTTCTTTCCATCCAAGATAGTCTAGCATCATGACCGCCGATAAGAGGAGGGAACATGGGTTTGCCTTGTCTTGACCAGCAATATCTGGAGCCGTACCATGGGTCGCTTCAAAAACGGCATGACCAGTCAAATAATTAATATTCGCACCCGGAGAAATGCCAATCCCTCCAACTTGAGCTGCTACCGCATCACTAGCATAATCTCCATTCAAATTGGTCAGGGCAACTACTTGGAAATTCTGCGGATTAAGTAAAATCTGCTGCAAAAAATTATCTGCGATGACGTCATTGACCACTAAACGACCATCTGCCAATTGGTCTGCAAATTCACGCTCAGCCAGTTCGTAACCCCATTTACGAAATCCACCTTCGGTGAACTTTTGGATATTGCCTTTATGAACTAAGGTAACCTTAGTCAATTTATTTTCTAGGGCATAGACAATGGCCGAGCGAATCAGGCGTTCCGAACCCTCTTGTGAAATCGGTTTAATGCCAATAGCCGATGTCTCTGGGAAACGAATTTTCCTCACACCCATTTGCTGTTGAAGAAAGTCAATGACTTGAGTTACTTCCGCACTCCCTTTTTCCCATTCAATCCCAGCGTAAATGTCTTCGGTATTTTCACGAAAAATAGTGACATTGGTTTTCTCAGGTTCTTTAAGCGGGCTTGGAACGCCTTCAAAATAGCGAACGGGACGTACACAGGCAAAGAGGTCTAATTCTTGACGGAGAGCTACATTGAGCGAGCGCATTCCTTGGCCAACTGGTGTTCCCAAAGGTCCCTTGATGGCCACCAAATTTTCCTTGATGACTTCAAACGTTTCATCTGGGAGCGCTTGACCAGTCTCAGCAACCGCCTTGTCTCCCGCTAACACCTCCTGCCAAGTTATCGCTCGTTTACCAGCGTAAGCTTTTTCCACCGCCCTATCAACAATTTTTTGAACATTTTTCCAAATATCCTGTCCAACTCCATCCCCTTCAATGTAGGAAATGATGGGGTTATTTGGAACCTGCAAGATACCATTCTTCATAAAAATCTTTTCTGCCATACTTACCTCCGATTGATGGGAATATAGACTAGCTCCATTTGACCTGCATAGTGGGAACGCGGGCGAATGAGTTTGTTGTTTTTCTTTTGCTCTTGAACATGGGCAATCCAACCAGCCATCCGACTCATGGCAAAAATCAGCGTAAAAATATCACTATCAATGCCCAACACATGGTAAACTGTCGCCGAGTAGAAATCAACATTGGGAATCAGCCCTTTTTCATGACGGATAAAGTCTTCTACTTCTTGAGATAGATTATAAAACTCTTCGTCATCCGTTCCCTGAGTCAGCGCCAGCGCCATTTCTTTCAAATACTTTTGACGCGGGTCAACCGTCTTATAAACTCGATGACCAAAACCCATAATCTTTTCTTTAGAATCCAACTTCTGACGCAAGTAACTTTCTGTGTCACCAGACTCCCGAATATCCATCAACATGTCAAACACGCGCTCATTGGCACCACCGTGGAGGGAACCTTTGAGGGTCCCAATCGCTGTTGTTACACAAGAATAGATATCCGTCAAGGTTGAAGCAGTCACACGAGCTGCAAAGGTAGAAGCATTTAACTCATGATCAGCATGGAGAATAAGTGCTTTATTAAATGCACGAACTTCCAATTCAGTTGGTTCTTCTCCTTTTAACATGTAGAGAAAATTCGCCGCAAAGCCCAAATCTTCTCGTGGTGCAATAGGCGTTAACCCCTGACGCAAACGAGCAAAGGTTGCGATAATGGTCGGTACCTTGGCCATAATTTGGATAGACTGGTCATACATAACCTCCAAAGAATTTTCTTCCGCATGGATATTGTAGACTCCCAAAAGCGAAACCGTTGACCGCAAGACACTCATTGGATGCAAATGCTTGCGCGACTGAATCAGAATACATTGTTCAACCGCATCTGAAATAGCATACTCTGCTCGTAATTTTTCTTCAAACTGATTGAGTTCAATCTGTGTTGGCAGGTGTAAATTCCACAAGAGATAAATAACTTCTTCAAAGGAAGCATTGTTGTCCATAAACTCTGAAATATTGTAACCTGCGTAAGACAGCTCATCATTTTCGATGGCACTGATGCGCGTATCACAGGCAATCATATCCTTTAATCCCATACTTGCTGTCATGCCAATTCTCCTAACTTCTTCTTCACCACCATTGGCAAAATACCTCCGTAGCGATAATAACGAATATCTGCATCTGCATCAAAGCGTACTTTAACTTGGAATTCTTTTACTCCATCATTCGAAGTCGCTCGAACCGTCACAACTTGCCCAACTTTGACACTATCATTCACATCAATATCAAATCGTTCAGTCCCTGTCAAACCAAGACTTTCGGCTGTTTGACCTTCTAAAAATTGCAGAGGTAACACACCCATCATGACCAAGTTTGAACGATGAATACGCTCGAATGACTCAGCTAACACCGCCTTGACTCCTAACAAGCTAGAACCTTTGGCAGCCCAGTCACGACTAGACCCCATTCCATAATCCTTACCAGCAATAATCAAGCTACCAAGGCCAGATTCCTTATACTTCATGGCCGCGTCATAAATAGGAAGAATCTCACTATCATACTTGGTCCAACCACCGATTTTTCCATCAGCTAATTCATTTTTAATCCGAATATTGGCAAAAGTCCCCCGCATCATGACCTCATGATTGCCACGGCGACTACCATAGGAATTGAAATCTTGGTAATCCACACCATTTGCAGATAAATAGTTAGCTGCTGGACTAGTACACGCAATATTTCCCGCTGGAGAAATGTGGTCGGTTGTGACCGTATCTCCAAATTTAGCCAATACTGCTAGATTTTTTAGAGGAGAAATGGTCAAATCTTCCCTCAATTCATCAAAATAAGGTGGATTTTGGATGTAGGTAGAAGCCTGGTTCCAAACGTAATTTTTTCCAGTGCTGGTTTCAATTTCGTTCCACCGTTGGCTATCTGTAAAGACCTGCTTGTATTCTTCTTCAAATAAGTCGCGGGTGACATACTTATCCACATAAGCTGTCACTTCTTCCTGACTTGGCATGATGTCATTCAGATAAACAGCTCTGCCATTTCCATCAACACCAAGAGGTTCTGTCATCAAGTCCACATTGGTATTGCCCGCAAGAGCATAAGCCACAACCAGTGGAGGGCTAGCCAAGAAGTTGGCCTTGACCAGAGGATTAATACGTCCCTCAAAGTTGCGGTTACCAGACAGGACACCCGACACCAGCAAATCTTCTGACTGAATCGCTTCCGCCACCTCTGGCAAGAGATCACCTGAATTGCCAATACAGGTTGTACAACCATAGCCAACCAAGTTAAAGCCTAGCTTATCCAGATACGTTTGCAGTCCAGAATTTCGCAGGTAACCTGTTACCACTTTTGAGCCCGGAGCAAGCGAAGTTTTTACAGATTTTGAAACGGTTAAACCACGTTCCACAGCATTTTTCGCCAAGAGACCCGCCGACATCAGAACATAAGGATTTGAAGTGTTGGTACATGAAGTGATGGCTGCAATAGCAACGTGTCCTGTTGAAATTTCCACATCCTCTTCTGCAAAATGAACAAGAGCTGTCTTCCCAACCTCTTCATCTGTCAAGCCAAATCCACGCACACCCACTTCCCGCACCAAACTAGCTTGAAATTCTTGCTTAGCATCCGTCAAGGCAATCAAATCTTGAGGACGCTTTGGTCCAGAAATTGCTGGAACGATACTGTCCAAATTGATTTCCACTACCTTGGTGTAGGTCGGAACCTTTTCCTCATCGTAAAAAATATGATTGACCTTAGCATAGGTTTCTGTCAGCGCAATATGTTCCTCCGAACGGTTTGTTAAGCGCATATAGTTAAGAGTTTCTTTATCAATCGGGAAATAACCGCAGGTTGCTCCGTATTCAGGCGCCATATTAGAAACTGTCGCACGATCAGCCAGTGATAAACTCGCTAAACCTGGACCGAAAAATTCGACAAATTTACCAACAACATGTTCCTGACGAAGAACTTGTGTCACTTTCAAAGCAAGGTCTGTTGCGGTAGCGATTTTTGGCAAAGAACCTGTCAAACGTACCCCAATCACCTCTGGCACTGGGAAATAAGAAGCTTCTCCTAGCATAGCTGCTTCCGCTTCGATACCACCGACACCCCAACCTAGAACGCCAATCCCGTTAATCATGGTTGTATGACTGTCCGTCCCAAACATAGAGTCTGGGTAAAGGAGACCGTCTTTTTCGATAATCACATCACTTAAAAATTCAATATTAACTTGGTGAATAATCCCCGTTGCAGGTGGTACTGCTCGATAATTATCAAAAGCAGTTTCTGCCCATTTAAGAAATTCGTAGCGCTCATTATTTCGTGTAAATTCCAGTTTCATATTTTCTTCCAGCGCAGTTTCCGTTCCAAAAACATCTACTTGAACACTGTGATCAATGACCAAATCAACTGGAATTTCTGGATTAATCAGATTAGGATTACCACCACGTTTAACCACTGCATCGCGCATAGAAGCCAAATCGACTACCACTGGCACACCAGTAAAATCCTGCAGGATAACACGGCTCGGTTTGAAAGGAACTTCTCCTTGTGGTGCAGTTGCCTGATAATGAACAAGATTCAAAATGTTATCTTTTGTAACATCTACACCATCTTCTTTCCGCAATAAGCTTTCCAAAAGGATTCGTATTGTATAAGGAAGAGATGAAATATTCACATTTTCATTTTGGCATGCTTGTGCAATATCAAAATAGGAAAATGAATGAGAATCACTAGTTACGATTTTTTTTACTTGTTCAACCATATCAGAACCTCTGCTTTCTATTGGGGATATTATACAATATTCCGAAAATTATTTCAATAACATTTTTATATTAATGTAAGAAGATATAACATATAATTGTATCATTGAAAATTCATCCTATTTTCAAAAATAAGATCTATGTCTCCAAAAGCTTGATACCAAGCCTTTTACACCATATATAGTGTTTTGTTCGTTTTCACCCCCCTATATTTAGTCTATCTATTTGACTTTTCTCCTTTTTCAGTGTATTGTATTCTAAGAAAGAATTATTCTTAAGGAGAATCTCATGGTTACAGTTTACTCAAAAAACAACTGCGTGCAATGTAAGATGACAAAACGCTTTTTAGATGAAAAAAATATTGAATACAAGGAAATCAACCTCGATGAAAAACCCGAATTCATCCAACATGTGAAAGACCTCGGCTTCTCAGCTGCTCCTGTTGTTGAGATAGAAACTGAAAGCTTCTCTGGTTTCCAACCAAGCAAATTGAAAAACCTTATCGGCTAAGCCACATATACGATTAGAAAGAAAAGAATATGAGTTTGAAAGACTTAGGAGACGTTTCTTATTTCCGTCTCAATAATGAAATCAACCGTCCAGTTAATGGGCAAATTCCTCTTCACAAGGACCAAGAAGCCTTAGCAGCATTTTTCAAGGAAAACGTCGAACCAAATACCATGAAATTTGACACGATGGCAGATAAAATCGAATATTTATTAGAAGAGAACTACCTCGAAGGGGAGTTTTTGGCTCAGTATAGCCCTGCTTTCATCGAAGAATTGGCGGCATTCTTGAAAACCCAAAACTTCCAGTTTAAGTCCTTCATGGCTGCTTACAAATTCTACAACCAATATGCCTTGAAGACCAATGATGGCAGTTTCTACCTCGAAAGCATGGAAGATCGCGTTCTTTTTAACGCTCTTTACTTTGCTGAAGGTAATGAAGAATTGGCAAAAGACTTGGCAAACGAGATGATTCACCTCCGTTACCAGCCCGCTACTCCTTCATTCCTCAACGCTGGTCGTGCCCGCCGTGGTGAACTGGTATCTTGTTTCCTCATTCAAGTAACAGATGATATGAATGCGATTGGTCGTTCTATCAACTCTGCCCTCCAATTGTCTCGTATCGGTGGTGGGGTAGGGATTTCCCTCAGCAACTTGCGTGAAGCTGGTGCGCCAATTAAGGGTTACGAAGGAGCAGCCTCAGGTGTCGTTCCTGTCATGAAACTCTTTGAGGACAGCTTCTCTTATTCAAATCAACTTGGGCAACGTCAAGGGGCTGGGGTTGTCTACTTAGACGTCTTCCATCCAGACATCATTTCTTTCCTTTCTACTAAAAAGGAAAATGCCGATGAGAAAGTTCGTGTCAAAACACTTTCACTCGGTATCACTGTTCCTGATAAATTCTACGAGCTGGCGCGTAACAATGAAGACATGTACCTCTTCAGTCCCTACTCTGTCGAATTGGAATATGGTGTACCATATAGCTACATCAACATTACCGAAAAATATGACGAATTGGTTGCCAACCCTCGCATCCGTAAGTCTAAAATCAAAGCCCGAGACTTAGAAACTGAAATTTCAAAACTCCAACAAGAGTCTGGCTACCCTTACATCATCAACATTGATACGGTAAATAAGGCCAATCCTGTTGACGGAAAAATCATCATGTCTAATCTCTGTTCTGAAATTCTCCAAGTTCAAAAACCAAGTCTCATCAACGATGCACAAGAATACTTGGAAATGGGAACAGACGTCTCATGTAACTTGGGTTCTACTAACATCGTGAACCTCATGCAATCGCCTGATTTCGGAAAATCTATCCGCGTCATGACACGCGCTTTGACCTATATCACTGACCATTCAAACATCGTCGCTGTTCCTACCGTGGCTCATGGTAACAAGCAGGCGCATTCTATCGGACTTGGAGCAATGGGCTTGCATTCCTACCTAGCTCAAAATCTTATGGAATACGGCTCAGAAGAATCGCTTGAATTTACAAACATCTACTTCATGCTCCTCAACTACTGGACCTTGGTCGAATCAAACAATATTGCCCGTGAGCGCAAAGAAACCTTTGCTAACTTTGAAAAATCAGACTACGCAAACGGTACTTACTTCGATAAATACGTCACAGGCACTTACCAACCAAGTTCTGACAAAGTCAAGAATCTATTTGATGGCATTTTCATTCCAAGTGGACAAGATTGGGCTGATCTTCGCGATAAAGTCATGGCTGACGGTCTCTACCATCAAAACCGTCTTGCAGTAGCGCCAAACGGTTCTATCTCTTACATCAATGATGTATCTGCTTCTATTCACCCAATCACACAACGAATCGAAGAACGCCAAGAGAAGAAAATCGGTAAAATCTACTACCCAGCCGCAGGTTTGGCAACTGAAACCATTCCCTTCTACAAATCAGCCTACGATATGGACATGCGTAAAGTCATCGACATCTACGCAGCCGCAACAGAACACGTTGACCAAGGTTTATCCCTTACCCTCTTCTTGCGCAGTGAATTGCCAAAAGAAATCTACGAATGGAAAACTGAAAGCAAGCAAACAACCCGCGACCTTTCCATCTTGCGTAACTACGCCTACAACAAAGGCATCAAGTCTATCTACTACGTCCGCACCTTTACTGATGACGGCGAAGAAGTCGGTGCAAACCAATGTGAAAGCTGTGTGATTTGACGTTGTAAGTTCTTGTAACGACTAAGGTCGTAACATAGCAGTTTTATTGCGACCATCCGTCGCTAATAAAACTACGGAAAGTCCTACTGGATCTTTCCTTGCTACCTTACTAATTCCGTAAAAGGTGTATTATCGACACCTTTTACTCCATGTCGTAACGAAATGAAACTATTGTAGTAAAAATCTACGCTAATCGCTACCGTGGATCAGCTAACAGCCTTACTATTTACATAAATGTCGCAATATCGGCAACTTTTAATGATAGCCCAAGTCAGCTTGGGCTTTTAGTTTATGATATAATATACCTATCACTCTATTAGGAGAACTTTCATGACAACTTACTATGAAGCGATTAACTGGAATGCGATTGAGGACGTAATTGATAAGTCCACTTGGGAAAAATTAACCGAGCAGTTCTGGTTGGATACCCGTATTCCACTTTCAAATGACTTGGATGATTGGCGTAAGCTTTCCGCCCAAGAAAAAGACCTTGTGGGTAAGGTTTTCGGCGGCTTGACCCTTTTGGACACTATGCAGTCTGAATCTGGTGTCGAAGCAATCCGTGCGGATGTTCGCACCCCTCACGAAGAAGCTGTTCTTAACAATATCCAATTCATGGAGTCTGTCCACGCAAAATCTTACTCTTCTATCTTTTCAACCTTGAACACTAAGTCTGAAATCGAAGAAATCTTTGAATGGACCAACAACAACGAATACTTGCAAGAAAAAGCACGCATTATCAACGATATTTACGAAAATGGTAATGCTTTACAGAAGAAGGTGGCTTCTACTTATCTCGAAACCTTCCTCTTCTACTCAGGTTTCTTCACACCGCTCTACTACCTTGGAAACAATAAATTGGCCAACGTAGCTGAAATTATCAAGCTGATTATCCGCGACGAGTCTGTCCACGGCACTTACATCGGCTACAAATTCCAACTTGGTTTCAATGAGTTACCAGAAAATGAGCAGGAAGAATTCCGCAGCTGGATGTATGACCTTCTTTACCAACTCTATGAAAATGAAGAAAAATACACCCAATCCCTCTATGATCAAGTCGGATGGACCGAGGAAGTCTTGACCTTCCTCCGTTACAATGCCAATAAAGCGCTCATGAACTTGGGACAAGATCCGCTCTTCCCAGACTCAGCAGATGATGTCAACCCGATTATCATGAACGGGATTTCAACAGGAACATCCAACCATGACTTCTTCAGTCAGGTCGGAAATGGTTACCTCCTAGGAACTGTTGAAGCCATGCAAGACAACGACTACAACTTTGGTTTATAAGAAAAAATCCTTAGAAATTCTAAGGATTTTTTCTTATAGCATTAAAATACTGATAAAGCTAAGTAAGTTATTCAACATATGAAGGGCAATCGGGTAACGAAGATCATTTTTGGCGAGATAAAGCCATGAAAAGGCAAAGCCCATGGTGCCATAGATGAAGAAATGAAGAACTGTATTTGGCATATGAATCAGAGAGAACAAGATACTTGAAACAAGACAGTACATCATCGCCTGCTTCATCCCCCGAATTTCTGGGAAGAAATAACCTCGAAGCAACCCACGAAAAATGTATTCTTCCAGGATTGGACCTAGAACAACCACATTGAAGAAGGCCGGGATAGGAATTGCCGTGATAAATTCCATCACTGCTTGCTGATTATTGCTGGCTTTGACTGGAAAGAGAATTTGTAAGACCATAAAGAAAACATAGAGTGCCAAAGGACCCCAGATTATCTGAAATTTTTCATTTAGACCAGACAGTTCTAGCTTCATTTCTTTATACAGATACTGGTAAAACCAAACCAACAAGCCTAAAAGCGCAATTCCAATGAGACTTATGACCCAAACTATGATTGGGATGTTGGTCATCAGCGGTGCTATCTGTATTACGCCTGCACTCAGTTGATAGAGAAAGACCCACAAAATTAACAATAAACTTCCCGATACAATTTTTTTCATCCTAGACTCCTTATTTGAAATATTCTCTGACCATACGGTACTGACTAAGATTGATGTAAATATGGATAAATGCTACCACCAGATAAGCCATCAACTGCTGGCTCTGGCTAATAACAGAAACAGCAAAAACAACTACATAAAGAATAGGTAGCACTTTCTGATTGAGGTTAAAAAGCGTCATAAAACTCTGTTCAAAATTAGTCTGGCGTTCACCCTCGTCATAAGAATTGACATAGGCTTTGATTTCGCTCACCGTTGAAAAAACAGATAACTTAAACTGACGAATACGTTCAATCATCTTGAAAAGACGAGTTTGGAAAATACTTAGTAAAATCAATTCTAAAAATCCATACATCGACAAGCTCAACTCAGCACCATTCGTCTGGAATAATAGCTGAGATCCTAGCATAACGTTAAAAATGGCTAAAACTCCTTCGATATTCCCAATCACCACAGCATACTCCATATTGCGATAGAGCCGTGTATAAAGCTGATTGACAGACTGGTCATCGTCCATATCTGCTTCATTGTAATCTTTTTCAACCTTTCTTGCAAGTTGGAAAAAGATAATCCCCATCAGGAAGGCCAGGACAAAAGCCAAATTTGTTAAAAGCAAAAGCGTATTTCTAGCGGTTGAAAGACTGAGCTCCAGACCGTTCACAACTCCTACCAAAGCAGGAGCAAAATATCCCAATAGCAAGCCGGTTAATCCATACATAAAAAAGTAAATCATACGCTTTTTAAATACTGTATTTTTCTTATTCATTGTCCCCAACCTCCTCTAGACGAAAGACATGTTCTACTGACTCATTAAAAATCCGTGCAATCCGCAGGGCTACCACCACCGACGGCTGGTAATCCCCCCGCTCTATCAGGCTAATCGTCTGACGCGAAACTTCTGCCAATTTAGCCAATTCGGTCTGATTATAGCCCTCTCTGGCTCGCAGTTCCTTGAGCCGATTTTTTAAAATATAGTCCATTCTCAACACCTCCTAGTCTAGAGGACAAATCTCCTTGGCATCATCAATACGAGTGATGCGAACGCTGGTTTTGCATTTCTTATACGTCTTAGCAACCTAGTCATCTACCTCAAGATTCTTACAAGTTTCGTTATCTCCTAGCCCCTTCATTATGAGCTGGTATTTTTTATTTTTAAACTTTCTAACCATTTTGACATAGTAGCTTCTCCTTTTTATTTTTCAAGCGACATCCGATCCTCTGAACCTTTTCGTTCATCTGATAATAGGGATATGAGGGCTCCAAACTTCAACAGCTGTTTTCTGTACACTTGTATTGTAACACATCATTTTATTTTTGACAACTATAAATGTCAAAAACAAAATGATTTTTATCAAAAAAGAGTCTTTCGACCCTTCATTTATTATTTTATTCTTCCAGAAAATCAACTGATTGTTTCTTTCCACTACTTTTCTAGCTTGCTTTTGCATATATTTATAAAGATCTGAATATCGCCCTGAGTATCTTTTCTTCCACGGCTTATCTCCTCCAGTAAAATGTAAATATACTATATTTTCAATCCCCATTCCAGATTCCATGTTCCCATAGCCTGAAGGGCCAGCGCTTAAATGAAGGACAGTGTACCAATGTTGTACAGAAAAGTATTGCCTTCTCAGTTATTGATAGTGTACTTCGTATTCCTCTATACCTCTAATCGCTTACTAATAAACTGAAGATAGATCTGCTGACGTTGCATTTCAATAGCTTCATAAACACTTTGTAAACGATACTCTCTAGTATACACTGCTAAATCAAAGATAATATTATCATTGGTATCACACACTTTTTTTAATAGAGGAATGTATTTTTTATCAGCAATAATGACTGCATTCCCCATATTTTTTAACAATTCAATATTTTCAGTGTTCAGGTTAAAAGAAATAATCCTTGTAGATTTCTCAGACAAATGTTGATGTAACCAAGTTTTAAACATGAGTAAATTAGCTTCATTATTGGAACATAGTACCACAGATACAGGGTCAATTGTGGTTTTCAATAATTTTCTAATTTGAATCGTTAACAAATTAAGATGTTTAGGACTAATTTCACCGACATAGCCCATTTCAGCCATCCATTTACTGAGAAGTTCTCTGTTTTTTATATAAAGTGGTGAACACTCATCTTTGAGATACCTATCAATCAAATAATCCTCAGGGAGCAACTGCTGAAGATTGTAAAGAAATTTTCGAAATAACTCAATCATGCTAATAATAAAAAATTCTGAAAATACTATGACCGGATCTAAAAACTGTTCAAATAACGGCAATAATGTGGCAATATCTGTTTCATTAATAACAATTTTGGCTAATGCACTATTATGCTCTGGTGTCCATTTATCCCCAGCAAAGGGATTATTACGAGTACAATACACTAAAAATAGATAATCATAATCAACTTGGTCAAATTGCAGTTGAAGGCGAGGTTCAATAATCTGTTCTGAATAATTCTGAATCAGCTGGTAAATAAACAATTTTTTCAATGCATCAAACTGACGAGAAGCTGGTAAAAATGGTCTAAAGGTATGCCTCCTCCATGTTAGAATCACTAAAAACTCAAAGAATAGAATCTCCTCTTCCATCAATCCCAATAATTCTTGGGTCATGTGAGAGTTTGATGCTATCATAAAATCCCTGACTAACAGATGATCTTCTTCTGTAATTGAGTAACAAATAATTCCAAAATGACATTGCAATAGGGCAAGTAAATAACGAACTCTAAATTCCTCACCAACAATATAATTATTTTTAATAGTAAGTTGGACTGTCTCAAGGTAACGATGACAACGCTTTTTCAAACGGTATGCTGTTGGAACTGACATATAGTGAGTTTTGATAAACTCATTATAGGGAAGATGCTGCTGATTCATCACTAAAAAGCGCAAACATTGTAAAAAAGGAGACTCCCTATAGATACGGTGTAAACATTCTGTCTTGGTTGCATGCGACAATAAACAACAGTAAACCTGTTTAGGATGAATATGAATGTAAAGTACATCTTCTAGTAATGGCTGAACTTCAGTAATGAGTTCTCGAATTGTTTTTTTACTGAATCCAGTAATCTGAACAAGTTCAGAAAAGTCACTATATGTAAATTCCAATAGAGTATTAATTAAAAAAATTTTATTCAGAATAGCAGGCTCAATATATTTAGCTAGCATAGAGATCCTCCATCAAATATTATTATACAATGAAATAACCTGATCCTTATAGAATCAAGGTATCAGGCTATTTATTTGTTTTCGTTAACTGTTTATTAAACAGTAAGCAGTTCCGTTAAAGGAAAAATATAACTGTAGAACTACGATTTATAGGCAAATTGTAGTATCGTTTTATAGCATACTCTGTTTGGTAGAGGGCCCTCATCCTTTTCTCATATAACTGATTGTTTGAATAGTCATAATAACTTATTGAGACCGTGCATCGATGCGATCAAATTGTGTTGCACTTTCTTATAAATTCACTCTGACACTACAATACAAATTCAGTTTACATCTTAAAGATTTTTCGAAAAATGAGAGTTGCAATAAAACTTTTAAAAAATGTATGGATAAAAATAATCTACTACTTTAGTATTAATCTTCCATTTTTATTTTAACTTCTTCAGTAGTCATTTCAATAGTTGGTTTAATGACCGCATTTTCTTGAGTGACAACTGTATGTCCTTGACTACTCTCTTCTGTACTTTCTTGGGTATCAGAAGTTTTTGGAATCGTAGTATCTTGTGAACCATCTGCTTGTTGAGTGTGTTTTGTTGTATGCATACTTTTTTCTCTTTCATTTGTAGAAGGATCTTCTCTACGACTAGTTGATTTTTCTATCTGTGATCGTTGTTGCGCTCCTTTTTTTAGTGCAACAACAGACCACCCTACAGCTAATAAAAGGCAAATTAGGGTTGGTATACTAAGCCATTTTTTCATTATTTTACACCATTCCCTTCTAAAATTCTATTTTTTAACGACGAGCATAGTCCTGTGCAGGAATGTCGTTATACAAATCTGCATAGTCTCGATCAGTTAAATGATCTCGTGACAGTGTATTGCGTCCTACCAAGAAGTACGAATTACGATAGTTACCTGTCACATCATTCCATGTAGTATCTACATAGTATTTCACGCCATTGATTTCAACAATATTCCAAGCATGATTTGCATCGCGACTTTGGTTTGTTGATCCTGTCACATACCAAGCTTTGAGACCAGCTTCAACTGCTAAATCTCTAAACATAACTGCATAGGCTTGACAAACTCCACGTTTATCTTTATACAATGACTCTGGAGCATGAACACTGATACCTGAACGAGTTAAGCTATTGGTATTCAATTCACGATCAGCATACTCATAGTTGTCAATGATATATTGGTTAAGAATTTTTGCTTTTTCATAATCATCAGTAATATTTTTATCTGTGATTTGCTCTTTTACAACTTGTTTTACAAAATCTTTGTATTCTGCAACAAGTGCTTTTTGGTGTGCCATTAAAGTATAATCAATTTTAAGCGTTGTTTCAACTTCAATGTGTGAAACTGAGTTACCACGATAATAAGTCCCCAATTGATTTGAAGTTCTAATTCTTAAAATAGTACCTGCACTGTTGGCGTATTGATCTAGTAATTTACTCAATTGAGTAGCATATGCATCTACCTGGTCACGTGAATTAAAGGTAACTTTATAGCGAATGGTACCAACTTTATTATCAATCGCATGTGTCAAACCATTTGTCAATGATGTGTAATCAGCAATAGTTCCTAAATTCAAGGCATCATTTACAATATTGTAATTTGTTGCTGGTTTAGTTGGATTTGGAGTTGGCGTTTCTTCCTCTTTAGCTGGTTGAGGAGTAACTGGCGTTTCTTCCTCTT
>JAIMFC010000025.1 GCA_019794795.1 Streptococcus gallolyticus | reverse complement strand
GGTATAATTGGCACAGACCACAAGAAAAATTAAAAGGTATGACTCCCCTAGAATTTAGGGAAGCATACCTTCTAAAAAACTAACTTTTTTAACTGTCCATTTTATCTGGGGCTTGACAGACCGTTCACTCTCTTTTTGCTTGTCTGTGTTCTTTAATTTCTCTGTAGGAAGCCAGCACCTGATAGGCTAAGATGAAAAATGTCACTCCTAAGAGGATTTGGTTGGGCAAGCCTGTCAAAAAATGCAGGCGAGTGTTCAGAAGACAGAGGATGACTACGGCTAAACTAGTTAAGGTTAGAAGAGATTTTTTCATGAGAATCTCCTAGCGCATGGTCACAAATTCTTCAGAACCAGTGGGATGGATAGCAACTGTTGCATCAAAATCAGCCTTGGTAGCCCCCATCTTGATAGCTACTGCAAAGCCTTGAATCATTTCATCCACACCGTAGCCAATGCCGTGCAGACCGACAACTTTTTCCTCAGTACCTACTGTTACCAATTTTAGGCGAGTCACTTGACGGTGGTCAGCCATGGCTGTGTAAATGGAAGTGAAGTTGGAGAGGTAGCATTTAACTTGGTCAGAACCGTATTGTTCAATAGCTTCCTCTTCTGTCAAGCCCACTGTTCCGATAGCAGGGTGGGAAAAGACGACAGTAGGAATGTTGCTGTAGTCCATTTTTACAGATTCTTGACCGTTAAATAGTCGCTGAGCCAAGAGTCGTCCGGCCTTGATAGCGACAGGAGTTAATTCTTTTTCTCCAGTTACATCACCCAGGGCATAAATCCCAGCAACAGCAGTATTCTGGAAGTCATCTACAGCGATATAGCCACCTTCAGTCAGAGTCACACCAGCAGCTTGAAGATTGAGATTTTCTACATTTGGTGTGCGGCCAATAGCCCAGAGAACTTGGTCTGCCACATGTGAGGTTCCATCTTCAAAGTGCAGTTCCAGCTGACCATTAGCTAGTTTTTCAAGTTTACTTGGAATTTTATGGGTGTGTAGTTGCAAGCCAGTTTTGTTCATCTCTTCTACGAGTGATTCAATGATAGAATGGTCAAATTTGCGCAAGGGACGATCTTTACGGACGAAAAGGTCTGTCTTGACACCCAAGTTGTGCAGGACACCTGCCATTTCGACAGCGATGTAGCCAGCACCGACCACAGCTACAGACTGGGGCAAACTTTCCCAGGAAAATACATCATCAGATACCACGCCTAGTTCATTGCCAGGAATATTCGGAAGAGTAGGGCGGGCACCTGTTGCGATGACGATATGCTTAGCGGTCAGTTGCTCTCCATTGGCTTCTACTGTGTGTGTGTCAAGAAAACGTGCGTAGCCTGCGATATGTTCCACACCATTACGTGCCCAATTGTTGGCATAGCCTTGACGGGAACGATCAACGTAGCCTTCACGATGCTTGCGGAGCTTAGCAAAATCAAACTGGATATTTTCGGTTGAAAAGCCGTATTCACTGGAATAAGTATGCAGTGTTTCAGCTACTTGGGCTCCGTACCACATGATTTTCTTAGGAACACAGCCAAGGTTGACACAGGTACCACCGACCTGCCCTCCTTCGATAACTGCTACTCTTGCGCCATGCATGGCTGCACGATTGACAAATCCTGATCCTCCAGACCCTCCACCAATCGCAATGACATCAAATTCTCTCATGTTTCTCTCCTTCACTTAATATATGCTCATTCTAGCTTTTTTAAACATTTTTTGCAAAAATCCGCTACGATTATCCTATCTTACAAAAGTGTAAGGAATTGTAAGTTAAGCCCATGGCAAGGGGAATGAGGAAGTTTTAATATAAAATTATGGAAAAGTCTTGCATTATTTTTTGTTTAGGTGTATCATAACAGTAACACAAAGCTTGGTAGAAAAATCTTGCAAGCTAGTTTAATTAAAGGAGAAAATCTATGTTAAAGTCTAAAAAGGCAAAGATTGCTTTGTTTTCTGGATTGGGAGTAGTAGCTGTTGCTCTTGTTGGCGGAGCCCTTCTCTTCGGCGGAAAATCATCTACACCAAACACTACAGAAGTTGATAAGGCTCTGCATTATCAAACTGCTAAAGAAGGTTCGATTGCTTCTTCGACCTTGCTTGCTGGAACAGTTTCTGCAGCAGAAGAACAGTATGTCTACTATGACGCGACCAAGGGAGACATTACTTCTATCAATGTCAAACAAGGTGACCAAGTTACTGTAGGACAAGCCCTGGTACAATACGATGTGACTGAATTGCAGTCTAACTATGATACTGCTGTCCGTGCGCGTGACAAGGTTGGACGCCAAATTTATGATTTGCGTACAAATGGTCAAACCGTTCAAACAACAGGGGACGATGCGACTGATAATACGACAATCAATTCTGCTCAACGTTCTGTAGATATGCAGTTGCAAGATTTGAATGATAGCTATGCGGATGCTCAGGCAGCAGTTGACAAATCAGCTACGGCTCTTAACGACGCTACAATTAAGAGTACCGTTTCAGGTACAGTCGTTGAAGTGAACAACTCTGTCTCAAAATCAAATACTAGCACCAACCAAATAGTTGTCCACATTGTCAACCAAGGCAGCCTCCAAGTAACAGGTAGCTTGTCTGAATACGATTTGGCTAATATCAAAGTTGACCAAGAAGTTAAAATCACTTCTAAGGTTTATCCTGATCAATCTTGGACTGGTAAAATCAACTACATCTCTAACTATCCAAGCCAAGACAGCGGTGCAGGACAGACGACTGGTGGTGCTGGTAGCAGCGCGAAATATCCATTCAAAGCTACAATTACTAGTGAAGTTGGTCCATTAAAACAAGGTTTCTCAGTCAATATTGAAGTAGTGAATACAGCCAAACGTATCTTGGTACCTGTGACCTCTATTGTCAATGAAGGAGATAAAAACTACGTTTGGGCAATGGTAGATGGAAAAGCGAAGAAAGTTGAAGTTCAAATTGGTAATTCAGATGCTACAAATCAAGAAGTTACAAGTGGTTTGAAAGCAGGCGATAAAGTCATCTCTAATCCAAATGGCAGTCTAAAAGAGGGTGAAAAGGTGGATGCAGATGAAGAAAAAGCTAATTAAGTTACAAAATATTAACAAAAGCTATAAAAACGGAGATCAAGAATTACGTGTCTTAAAAGATGTGAGCCTAGAAGTGGAAGAAGGTGAATTTGTAGCCATCATGGGACCATCTGGTTCGGGAAAATCAACCCTAATGAATATCATTGGCTTATTGGACCGTTCTAGTTCAGGTGAATATTGCTTGGAAGATACCGAAGTGAGCCAACTTTCTGAGAAAAAATTAGCTCAGGTCCGCAACGACCAAATCGGCTTTGTCTTCCAACAATTCTTTCTCTTATCTAAACTCAATGCTTTGCAGAATGTTGAGTTACCGCTTATTTATGCGGGTGTTCCTTCTGGAAAACGAAAGGAATTATCCAAGCAATATCTTGAAAAAGTCGAATTGGGCGAACGCATGCACCATTTGCCATCTGAATTATCTGGTGGACAAAAACAGCGTGTCGCCATTGCCCGTGCCTTGGTCAATAGCCCCTCTATTATCCTAGCTGACGAACCAACAGGAGCTTTGGATACCAAGACTGGCGACCAAATTATGGCATTGTTGACAGAGCTTAATCAAGAAGGAAAAACCATTATCATGGTAACCCATGAGCCTGAAATTGCAGAATATGCGACTCGGAAAATTGTTCTTCGAGATGGTGTGATTACAGAAGATCGTCGTAAGGAGGGCTTGTAATGGAAAATTGGAAATTTGCCTTAAAATCCATTTTGGCCCACAAAATGCGATCTCTGTTGACCATGTTGGGAATTATTATCGGGGTGACTGCGGTTGTCGTAATTGTTGCTCTAGGGAATGGAATGAGCAGCAGCATTGCCAAGGCTTTGTCTGGTGACCAGCAGAATGTGAATATTTATTTCAGTAACACCAAAACAGATTCTTCTTCAGATGGTCTGATGTCTTCCTGGACAGAAACGCCTATTTCAGAAGAAAAAGAACCTGTATTGCAGGATACAACTTTGAAAGGTTTGTTAAACGTTGAGGGTGTGGAGAACTACTACACTGCTAATAATACACAGGCTGAGATGAGTTTTGGTAAGAGAAAAGCAGACGGTGTCAATATTACAGGGGTTAGTCAGAACTACTTTGACGTGAAACAGTACGATGTCCTTGCAGGGCGTAAGTTCACAGCAACTGACTATAGTAAGTTTTCACGGATTATCATGTTGGATAAAAATCTAGCTGAAAAGCTATTTGGGGATATTCAAGCAGCACTCAACCAAACAGTGAGCATGAAAGAGCATTCTTACTTGGTAGTAGGGGTTTATAAAGATCCCCAAGCAGGAACAGCGATTTATGGTATGGCATCAGGTGGGAATGCCGTTATGACCAATACGCAGCTTGCAGCAGAAGAAGGTGTCTCTGAAAATCAACAAATTTATGTTCATGTAAAAGATATTGCGCGTGCAAGTGAAATTGGTCGAGCAGCAGCAGATTATTTGACAAAAGCTACAGGTCTTCGTGAAGCAAGCTATACTATCTACGATATGTCAGCTATGCTGGACCAGTTTAACCAGCAAATGTCAGGAATCACGCTATTTATAGGTGCGGTGGCCGGAATTTCCCTCCTTGTAGGTGGTATCGGTGTTATGAATATCATGTTGGTTTCTGTTACAGAGCGAACACGTGAAATTGGTCTGCGGAAGGCTTTAGGTGCTACACGTGGAAATATTCTGGTTCAATTCTTAATTGAAGCTATGGTATTAACTAGTTTGGGTGGATTGATTGGCTTAGGCTTAGCTCAATTGATTGTCCTAGCTGTAAATACCAGCCATGTTATGGGACAAAATATTACAGCAGTGGTTTCTGTGCCAGTCATGATTGGAAGTATTCTTTTCTCAGCCTCTGTTGGTGTTATCTTTGGTGTCTTACCAGCCAACAAAGCATCTAAATTGGACCCAATCGAAGCACTTCGTTACGAATAATCTAAGAGAAGTTAGGAAAATCCTAGCTTCTTTATTTAGTATATAGCTACTTAGAGAAGTTTTGGAATAAATTTATCATAAGGCGTATTTCTTTACTTTATCACTAATTAAAGATAAAATAATCTTACTATAGATAAGGAGCAGACTTATGAAGATTGAACTTGGTATTTCGACATTTGGTGAAACAACGCAACTGGAAGGGACTGACAAGACCTATTCACATGCGGAGCGCCTCCGTCAGCTAGTGGCAGAGATTGAGCTGGCTGATCAGGTTGGCTTGGACCTTTACGCAATTGGTGAGCATCATCGTGAGGACTTTGCGGTCTCGGCACCAGAGATTGTGCTGGCAGCAGGAGCGGTGAACACTCAGCAGATTCGCCTATCTAGCGCTGTAACCATTCTATCTTCCATTGATCCAGTCCGCGTTTACCAGCAGTATGCGACTATTGATGCCTTGTCAAATGGCAGAGCGGAAATCATGGCAGGTCGAGGATCATTTATTGAGTCTTTCCCACTTTTTGGCTATGACTTGGCCGATTACGAAGAACTCTTCAATGAAAAATTGGACATGCTCCTTGCCATCCGTGAACAGACAAATATAACTTGGCAGGGAACATTGACCCAATCAGTGGATAGTCGTCCAGTCTATCCTCGTGCAGTACAGGAAGAATTTCCGATTTGGGTGGCAACAGGAGGAAATCCAGAATCCACCATTCGTATTGCTGAAAAAGGCTTGCCAATTGCTTACGCAATGATTGGTGGCAATCCAAAGCATTTTGCCCGCTTGGTCCGCATGTACAAGGAAATCGGCGCTTTAAACGGTTATTCACCAGAACAGCTCAAAGTTGCTGCCCATTCATGGGGCTGGATTGAAGCAGATAAGCAAGCTGCCATTGACAACTATTTCTACCCAACTAAGCAAACGGTAGATAATATTGCCAAGGGGCGTCCTCACTGGTCTGAAATGACCAAAGAGCAGTACCTATCCTCTGTCGGACCAGATGGCGCCATGATGGTCGGTGATCCTGAGACCGTCGCTGCTAAAATCATCAAACACATCGAAACCTTCCAACTAGACCGCTTTATGCTCCACCTCCCGCTGGGTTCTATGCCACATGAAGCTGTCCTTGAAGCCATTCGACTCTATGGCCAAGAAGTGGCACCAAGAGTACGAAAGTATTTTGAAGGGAAGTAGGGGCCTGTTTTGGAGTAATTTATAATTGAACAAATCGAAGAGACTCTTGAGATACTGATTTTACCGTATTTTAAGAGTCTTTTATTGACAGGTAGATAAAAAACAGATTGACGAAAAATATTCTTAGACAAGACTTTTTTCGTCAATCTGTTTTTTTATTTCATCGTAGGGAGTAAAGATTTGTTTAGCCTCATGCCTAACAACAAGAGAGCATGTGGTCGTCCTGTGCAGTAGTCATGAGTAATGCAAATTTTACATTTACTTCATCGTCGGGAACAACAAGACATCGCGAATAGTTGTTGTATCTGTCAAGAGCATGCAGAGGCGGTCGATTCCGATTCCGAGGCCGCCTGTTGGTGGCATTCCGTATTCGAGGGCTTCCACATAGTCGTAGTCGATACCAGTCGCTTCGTCGTCACCAAGTTCTTTGGCAGCGGCTTGGGCTTCAAAACGTGATAATTGATCGATTGGGTCGTTTAATTCGGTGAAGGCGTTGGCATATTCCTTGGTCATGATGAAGAGTTCGAAGCGATCAGTGAAACGAGCGTCGTCATCATTTTTCTTAGCCAATGGTGACACTTCAACAGGGTGACCAAAGACAAAGGTTGGTTGGATCAATGTTTCTTCGACGAATTCTTCAAAGAAGGCGTTGATAATATGACCAACTGTTGTGAAGTGTTTTTCAAGTGGCACATGTTTTTCTTGCGCCAAGGCTTGCGCTTCTTCGACAGTCATTTCTTTCCAGAAGTCTACGCCAGTGATTTCCTTGATCGCATCCACCATGTGAACACGTTTGAATGGTTCATTAATCTTGATTTCAGTACCTTGGTAGTTGACAGGTCCGTCACCGATAACAGATCTTGCGGCATGTTGGATAATACCTTCTGTCAAGTCCATGATGTCCTTGTAGTCTGCATAGGCTTGGTATGCTTCGATAGAAGTGAACTCAGGATTGTGGGTTGCATCCATACCTTCGTTACGGAAGATACGGCCGATTTCATAGACACGTTCCATACCACCAACGATGAGGCGTTTCAAGTGCAATTCAGTTGCGATACGAAGCACCATATCAATGTTTTGAGCATTGTGGTGAGTGAGAAATGGACGGGCAGAAGCACCACCAGCTTCGTTGTGAAGAACAGGTGTCTCAACTTCCAAGAAACCATTGCTGTCCATGTAACGACGGATTTCAGAAATGATTTTTGAGCGAGTCACAAAACGATTGAAGCTCTCGCGGTTCGAAATCAAGTCCAAGTGACGTTTGCGGTAGATGGTCTCAACGTCTGTTAAACCGTGGAATTTTTCAGGAAGTGGACGGAGTGCTTTAGACAAGTGAGTGAGTTTTGTTGCCTTGATAGACAATTCACCCATGTCTGTACGCATGACTTCACCTTCGACACCGAGGAAGTCACCAAGGTCAGCTTTTTTGAAGATTTCGTAGTTTTCTTCGCCGACAGAATCCTTGCGAACGTAGAGCTGGATTTGGCCTTCACGATCTTGCAAGTGAGCGAAACCAACCTTACCTTTACCACGTTTGGTCATGAGACGACCAGCGATTACAGCTGTCTCGTTCAAGTCGTGCAATTCTTCTTTTGATTTATCAGCGTATTTGTCTTTTAATTCTTGAGAGTTGGCTGTGCGCTCGAAACGCTTACCGAATGGATCAATTCCTTGTTCAGCCAAGGCTATCATTTTTTCGCGACGGACAATCTGTTGGTCGTTTAATTCTTTCATGTGTTCGTTGGACATAGTTTCCTCCAAATAATTTTCCCTAAAAAGGCATCTATCCAATCCATTGTACCACAAAAAGCTAGAAAAAACACGACTTTCCAGCCTAGTTTGAATTCTCTTGCAAAAAAGAGTATAATCGTGAACGGAATAAAAGAAAAAGAAAGGTCACCATGATTACTTCAATTGTTTTTGACGTTGATGATACCATTTATGATCAGCAAGCCCCTTATCGTAAGGCCATTGAGCGCTGTTTCCCTGATTTTGATATGAGCCAAATTAATCAAAATTATATTCGCTTCCGCCATTACTCAGATACTGGATTTCCTAAGGTTATCGCAGGTGAATGGACAGTCGAATACTTCCGTTTCTGGCGCTGCAAGGAGACTCTTTTGGAATTTGGCTATCCTGAAATTGATGAAGAAATGGGGCGCAAGTTTCAAGAGGTCTATGAATACGAGCTGGAAAATATTACCATGCTAGACGAAATGCGGATGACTTTGGATTTCTTGAAGTCAAAAAATGTACCCATGGGTGTCATTACAAATGGTCCGACAGAACACCAGCTTAAAAAGGTGAGAAAATTGGGACTATATGATTATATTGAGCCTCAGCATGTGATTGTCAGTCAAGCGACAGGTTTTCAAAAACCTGAGAAAGAAATTTTCAATCTGGCTGCTGAACAATTTGGCATGAATCCTGAAACCACTCTTTATGTTGGGGATTCCTATGATAATGATGTCATGGGAGCGGTCAATGGTGGCTGGCGCGCCATGTGGTTTAATCACCGAGGACGTAGTTTAAAACCAGGAACCAAGCCAGTATTTGACTTGGAGATTGACAACTTTGAGCAGCTATACGGTGCTGTAAAAGTTCTCTTTGATCTTCCTGGCAATAAATTTATCTTTGATGTCAATGATAAGAAAAATTCTATTTTGGAAATGGGAATTAACAACGGTCTTATGATAGCGGCAGAGCGTCTGCTAGGTAGTGGACTTCCGGTTGAAAAGGTGGTTTACTTACTCAAATTAAATTCGGATCAAGCCAACATTTTACGAGCAAAATATGAATAAAAAATGATTGAGGCAACCTCAATCATTTTTTGCTTCTGTTAAATCTGCAAATTCAGCCTTGACAAAGTCTGCCAAGCTTTGGCTATTGATACGGATAGATCGACCTAATTCGCCCGCAGAGACAATCATTGTCCCTTTTTCGAGAGCGATTTGGTCAATGTAAATAGGGAAATTGTGTTTTTGGCGAATGCCGACAGGGTTATTAGCGCCGTGTACATAGCCAGTCGTTTTTTCCAGATCCTTTTGTGGAATCATGCTGACTTTTTTGTTGCCGGAAATCTTGGCTAATTTCTTTTCAGAAAGATGCTCCGTAATAGGAAGAATCCCAATTACAGGTCCAGTTTTGTCACCGATTAAGGCTAAGGTTTTGAAAATATCTACTTCCAGAATACCCTCAGGAAGATTTCCCTCTATCGCATTTAAAGCTAGACTATCGTGTTCAATCTTTGCCTTGTCTAATATCTGGTCAACCAGCGTTTTCTTCAACTTATTTTTCTTACTCATTTATATTTTTCCTCAAGTTTGCTCATCCAAAGACCAAGCCAGATACCCAGTCCGCAGAAAATCAAAGCTAAGATCCAAGTAACAATGCCTGCTCCAGCATAGGAGATAGACTCTTTGTTGCCAGCATTTGGAATCAAAATCAAAAGAGTACTGGATGAGACAATTCCGATGATGAAATGGTAGACACGTGAGTGATAATTTTGGAGAGCGTAATCCATGGCTTTTGAAAAGGCGAGAATAGCTAGTAGACCACCGATGGCAATAGGAAGGAAGGTCCCAACCAAGTCAAGATTTTTGAAGCCTGTTAGCATTGGTGTGTAAATTCCTAAAATCAAGAGTAGATTTGAAGGGCTGAGTCCAGGAACCAGGATACCTAGTGCAATAAGTGCACCTGCTAGGACAAAACTAGCAAAGTTAGCAGGAAGTGTTCCGACTAAGTCGTTCAAGAAGTAGAGCAAGAGTCCTGAGACAACAAATGTTCCAAGTACCCAAGCCCAATCAGCTTGATCACGAGGGGATTTTTGAGTTGATTCTTTCCAGAGACTTGGCAAGGTTCCAATGATAGCACCCGCAAACCCCCAGAGAACGATGACTTGATAATGTTCCAGCAGGTATTCGACAGGGTAAGAAAAGAGGGCGATTCCTAAAATACCACCAATTCCAACAGGAATGAAGAAGAGAACATTTTCCACAAAATCTTTACGAATATGAGCTAAAAATCCAATCATCCGCTCGTAAATGCCTAAAATAGCTGCCAGCACTCCACCAGAAACACCTGGCAAGATGAAGCCCAGCGCGATAATCATACCTTTGATGATTCTTGCAATCCAAGAAACCATGATGACCTCCAATTAAAAAATGTGATACTTCATTGTACCACATTTTTGAACGTTCAAACCTTGAAAAAGTTGGGGCGGAGCTTGAGCAAAGTGATAAGGAGTGCCAAACAAATAACAGTTGAAGGTAAGATATATGAAAGGTTATAGGTCAAAGAATAAATCCAAACAGGAGTTCCTTTTGGTGCGTAGTCACCGTAAAAAATAATTCCTGCTAAAAAATTCCCTAAAAAGCGTATGCTGGCACCTAAAAAACCAGCTAGGGTTAAGGTTAAAATTTGTTTTTGGAAAGATTTTTGTTGTTTTAACTGTTTAGCCAAAAGTCCTGCAAAGCCAATGCCCGCATAGGAAAGAGCATAGTCGAGAAATACTTGAATGATGTTTAGGAAATAGCCCCCAAAGAATAGCTGGACAGTTCCCACGATCAATCCGCTTAAGATACCTGTAGAAAATCCGTGACGAAGAGCAAGGAGGAGGATGGGCAACATGACCAGAGAAACAGAACCGCCTTGAGGCATGGTATAGAGCGGAATTTTGTCCAGAATAAGAGCAAGTGCAGAGAAAATAGCAATTTCAGCTAGGGTTCGTAGATTGGTTTTCGACATAAAAAACTCCTTTGTCTATTGGCAAAGGAGTGGGTGGTCATGATTTATCCAGACAAGGTCTGTATAGCACAATTCCTACGCTAGTATGAACTAGATCAGGTTCGAGGATTTTCTTGTTCAGACAAGAATCTCAGCCAACGGCACTCCTTTGTGTCATGTAATTGCTTTTATTATAGCTTATTCTGTTGGGACTGTAAAGAGCTTTTGGTAAACTTCGTTAGGGTCTTTCAGAGTCGTTAACAAATTGAGGTCTAATTGATGGGGGAAACCATTGACATAACCTGCCGAAGTATACTGGTGAAGATCGTAATCCAAGTCTGTATTTGGTGCGGCATTGTAGTAGCCAGAGTCGGTTCCGTAAGTCGGAATCCAGACAGAATCAAACTTTTCTGTAGAAATAGAATGCTCTTCCATGAAGTAGGTCCCGATATAAATTCCGATATTTTTGGCACCGAGATTTTCGAGTTCTTGTCGGAAGGTTTCAACACCAGCATTCATATCGTCCATGGTCTTTTCTTCTACATCTAGCCAGTAGAAGGTTGGTTTGTATTTTGAGGCAGCTTTATAGAAAGATTTGGCCTCGTTTTTCATGGCTTTTTCATTTTTTCCCGTTACATAGGCGTAAACGGCTACTGGGACACCGCGTTTCTGAAATTCTTGAATATGCGTTTTGTAAGATTTGTCCAAACCGTATTTGTCAGAGGCATTGTTATCCTTTGTAGTGTGCGAGCCACTTTGGATACGAACGATGGCACCAGAGATATTTTGTGAAATGACATCGTAGTTCATGTCTGACGGAAGTTGCCAACCAGAAACATCAATGATTGGTTTCATGGAGAGGGCGTTTTCAATGTAATAACTAGAAGAGCTCATTGTAGACGACGAGGAGCTAGGGTTACTGGTCGAAGATATACTACTTATCGTAGTTGTTTTTGCATGTTTTTGCTGATTTGCCATTCCCCTTGTTGTTAGGATCATTCCCACAAATAAAAGAAAGAAGGCGATTACAAAAATTGGTTTAATTTTCTTTCTCATCTTGTACATTTTACCCTAAAACCTTTAAAAAATCAAAAAACCAAGCTAAAATAATGAAAAAATTGAACTTGACAGGCCTGTCAGAATAGTCTAGTCTTATAGTGAAAAGAATAAATGATAAAGTGAGTCTGCATGTCTACAAAAAGAATGAGCCGGATTGCTATTTTGTCTGCCTTAGCGATTGTCCTTCGCTTTGCCTTTGGAGCCTTTCCCAATGTCAAGCCTATCACGGCGATTTTCTTAGTTAGTCTGCTCTATTTTCCTTTAGCAGATAGCTTGCTCATTATGGCTTTAACCATGATTGGCAGTGGCATTTACTTTGGTTTTTCCATTGTTGTCTTGTGGCAGATAGTGAGCTTTGGTTTGATGATGCTGGCCTGGCGCTTTTTGGTGCTTCCTTTGACGGAGAAGCTTTCCTGGGCGACTATCCTGCAAAGTATTTTGGCGGGCCTTATGGCCTTTGCCTATGGCTTCCTCATCAGTATTCCAACATCAACTCAATTTGGAGCCAATCTCTGGATTTACTGGTTGAATGGTTTGATATTTGATACTTTACATGCTGCATCAACCTTTATTTTTTATCCATTTATTTATCAATTATTTAGGAGAATCTATCGTGAAAAGAATGTATTTTTTGGCTCTTAGCCTCGTGTTATCTCTATTTTTAGTTGCTTGTCAATCTCAGAAACCTACTGAAAAATCTCTTGAAAAAAACTATACTGCAACGTTGACAATTGAATTTTCAGGTGAGAAAAAAGATAGTCAAAAAGTAGAATTCAAAGAAGGCGACAAGGTGGTTGACATTTTGGAAAAAGACCATAAAGTCGAACTCAAATCAGGGATGGTGACTGCTATTGATGGCGTCAAGCAAGATGAAGCAACCTTCACTTACTGGATGTATGATGTGAATGGTGAAATGGCACCAAAAGGGGTAGAAGAGCAGGTCGTCAAAGACGGAGATGATATTAAATTTTATCTTCAAACTTATAAATAATTTTAGAGGTCGCAAGGCCTCTTTTTGCTATAGAAAGTTCAGACTTTTCTGAAAGAATGTGATATAATGTAACAATATCTAAAAATGGAACGAGGAGGGAAAATGAAGATTGACAAACGGCATTTGCTGAATTATTCTATCTTAATCCCTTATTTGATTTTATCGGTAATCGGATTGATTATGGTTTATTCAACCACAAGTGCCTTGCAGATAAAAGATGGTGGAAATCCTTTTAAATTGGTTATCAGTCAGGCCGCCTTCTGGCTCATTAGTTTAGCGGGGATTTGGTTGATTTATAGAATGAGGCTGAGCTTCTTGCGTAGAGGCGGCTTGATTGGCTTGGTTGTAGTCATAGACTGGGTCATGTTAGTGGTTTCCCATTTCTTCGAAGCGGTTAATGGTGCCCACGGTTGGATTCGTTTGGGACCAATTGGCTTTCAGCCTGCTGAATACCTGAAGCTGATTATTATTTGGTTCTTGGCCCATAAGTTTGCGCGAATCCAAGGCGACATTCGAACCTATGATTACCAGGCCTTAACCAAGGGACGCTTGCTACCTGAGCAGTTCAATGACTGGCGAGTCATTAGTATCGTTTCTTTGGGCTTAGTTGCTTCACTTCCTGACTTGGGGAATGCGACCATTGTTGCCTTGATTATTATTATCATGGTCACCGTTAGTGGGATTGGTCATCGTTGGTTTTCGACGAGTTTGGGACTCTTGACGGGAGGGGCCGTAGTCGTGTTAACGGCTATTAAGATCATCGGTGTTGAAGCCGTTTCTCAAGTACCAGTCTTTGGTTATATTGCGAAACGCTTTTCAGCCTTCTTCAATCCTTTTGAGGACTTGACAGATGCGGGCCACCAGTTGGCAAATTCCTATTATGCTATGAGTAATGGTGGCTGGTTTGGTCTTGGTTTGGGGAACTCGATCGAGAAAAATGGTTACTTGCCAGAAGCACATACAGACTTTGCCTTTGCCATTACCATTGAAGAACTAGGCTTGATTGGGGCCAGCCTTATCCTTGCCTTGCTTTTCTTCTTGATTTTACGCATTATCGTTGTGGGAATCCGTGCTCGCAACCCATTTAACTCAATGATGGCGCTGGGTGTTGCAGCTATGTTGCTCATCCAAACCTTTGTCAATGTAGGCGGGATTTCAGGTTTGATTCCCGCCACAGGTGTTACCTTCCCCTTCTTATCTCAAGGGGGGAATAGTTTACTGATTATTTCCATTGGAATTGGTTTTGTACTCAATATTGATGCCAATGAGAAACGAGAATTGATTCACGAGGAAATTGAACGCACTCTAGTGCAATAGGCTTATTTAGGAATAGAAAAGGGGATATAGATGTCTATTCAAAAATTAGAGAACCTGAACAACAAAGAAACAATCATGGAAGAAGTTGTCATTCTGACCAACACTTTACGAGATGTAGCGCGTCAGATGATTGCACCTGAAACCTTCGATAAAATTGTCGAGTTGGCTGCCTTATCAACCCACGATAATTACCAAGATTTACTGAAAATTATCGGCAAGTTGACCAATGATGAATTGGCAGTTATTTCGCGTTATTTTGCGGTCTTACCACTCTTGATCAATATCTCTGAAGATGTGGACTTGGCTTACGAAATCAACTTGCAAAACAATTTGGGCAATGATTACCTAGGAAAATTGTCCACAACCATTGACTTGGTTGCAGACCGTGAAGACGCTGCAGAAATCTTGGAACACCTGACAGTTGTACCAGTTTTGACGGCTCACCCTACACAAGTACAACGCCAGTCTATGCTTGATTTGACCAAGCGTATCCATGAACTCCTACGTCGTTACCGCGATGTAAAATTAGGTCTTTTGAATAAGACGAAATGGGAAGACGAGTTGCGTTCCTACATTGAAATCATCATGCAGACAGAGATGATTCGTGAGAAGAAACTCAAAGTAACCAATGAAATCACAAACGTTATGGAGTATTACAATTCTTCCTTTATCAAAGCTGTCACAAAATTGCAGACCGAATACAAACGGTTGGCTGCTGAAAAAGGGATTGAATTGAAGAACCCACATCCAATTTCAATGGGAATGTGGATTGGTGGAGACCGCGACGGAAACCCCTTCGTAACGGCTGAAACCTTGAAGTTGTCTGCTTTGACACAGGCAGAAGTCATCATGAATTACTATGATGAAAAACTCTTCAAACTCTATCGTACCTTCTCTTTATCTACGACAATTGTGTCCGTCAATGAAGCAGTCAAGGCTTTGGCAGATTTGTCAGAAGATACATCTGTCTACCGTGAGCATGAACCTTATCGCCGTGCCTTCCACTATATTCAGATGAAGTTACGCAATACCCGCGATTATCTCATTTACGATGTGAAAAATGATGTCCGCTATGCCAATGTCAAAGAGTTTCAGGCTGACCTTTTAGCTATCAAAACATCACTTCAAGAAAATAAATCAAAAGGCTTGATTCAAGGTGATTTTACAGAGTTGCTGGAAGCGGTTGAAGCTTTTGGGTTCTACTTGGCAACCATTGATATGCGCCAAGATTCTAGCATTCATGAAGCCAGTGTGGCAGAACTCTTGGCTTCAGCTCGTGTGGTAGAAGATTACAGCAGTCTGTCTGAAGAAGAAAAATGTGAAGTGCTTCTGCGCGAATTGACAGAAGATCCTCGTATCTTATCCGCTACTCATGTTGAAAAATCAGAGCAGTTGCAGAAAGAATTAGCTATTTTTCAAGCGGCGCGTGAGTTGAAAGATAAGCTAGGTGAAGAAGTTATCAAGCAACATATTATCTCCCACTCAGAGAGCGTGTCAGATATGTTGGAACTAGCTGTTCTCTTGAAAGAAGTTGGCTTGGTGGATAGCGAAAACGCGCGTGTGCAAATTGTTCCTCTCTTTGAAACCATCGAAGATTTGGATAATTCCTCAGCTATTATGCGCCAATATCTGGACCTTGAGATCGCACAAAAGTGGATTGCCGGCAATCATTCTTATCAGGAAATCATGCTGGGCTATTCAGATTCCAACAAAGATGGTGGCTACTTATCATCTGGTTGGACGCTCTACAAGGCTCAAAATGAATTAACTCAGATTGGTGAAGAACATGGTATTAAAATTACCTTCTTCCACGGCCGTGGTGGTACAGTTGGACGTGGTGGTGGCCCATCTTATGATGCCATTACTTCACAACCATTTGGCTCTATCAAGGATCGTATCCGCTTGACTGAGCAAGGAGAGGTCATCGGTAACAAATACGGTAACAAAGACGCTGCTTACTACAATCTCGAAATGCTAGTATCAGCCTCCATTGACCGTATGGTGACGCAGATGATCACCAATCCTGAGGATTTGGAAGGCTACCGTGAAGTCATGAATGGAATCGTGGATGATAGTTATGTCATCTATCGTGATTTAGTCTTTGGTAATCCACATTTCTATGATTACTTCTTTGCAGCTAGCCCAATTCGTGAGGTTTCAAGCCTTAATATTGGCTCCCGTCCAGCTGCTCGTAAGACCATTACAGAAATTGGTGGCCTTCGTGCGATTCCATGGGTCTTCTCATGGTCACAAAATCGGATTATGTTACCAGGTTGGTATGGTGTAGGTTCAAGTTTCAAACGCTTCATTGACAAGGCGCCTGAGAATCTTGCTAAGCTTCAAACCATGTATCAAAACTGGCCATTCTTCCGTTCACTCCTATCAAATGTTGACATGGTCTTGTCTAAGTCAAATATGAATATTGCCTTTGAATATGCTAAGATGTGTGAAAGCGAAGAAGTACGTGAAGTCTTCTACACTATTTTGGACGAATGGCAATTGACCAAGAACATCATTTTGGAAATTGAACAAAATGAAGAACTCTTGGCAGAACTTCCATCCTTGAAAGCAAGTTTGGAATACCGCTTGCCATATTTCAATGTGCTGAATTATATTCAAATTGAGCTCATCAATCGCCTCCGTCATGGTCAGTTGAGTGCAGATCAAGAAAGTCTCATTCACATCACCATCAACGGTATCGCAACAGGTTTGCGTAACTCAGGCTGATAGGAAAAGCTTGTAAGTATTTTGATTGAAGAAAAAGTCTTTTCCGAAGATGCTTTCTTCAATCTTTTTTTTGTCCTCAATAAAACAGGAAATGTTCTACTATCAACCGTTCAAAGACTGATTTATCTATCTTCTAGAACCGTCAGGTTCTTTTCTTTTGGCTTCAGAAAACCACTAGCTATGCTAGTGGTTCCGGATAGCTTATAGCGTGGTATCAAAAAAACCTCCCCAAATGATAAGATAAAAGTGGTTTCCCCGCCACCCCATCACATCATA
>JAIMFC010000024.1 GCA_019794795.1 Streptococcus gallolyticus | reverse complement strand
GTTTGAACTCGGGTGGATATTTGGTGAACTTGCTTCCTTTTTTAGCCATGAAAAAAGAACCTCCTTATATGAACAGTATATAACTTTTTTATACTGTCCATTATAAGCGGTTCTTTTCAGTCACTCTCTTTTTCCTATAATGTTTAGCATGGCTTCAGCCAATAATTCATAACCCAAGCTACCAAAATGCAAGCCGTCATTTATCTGACCTCGCAGAATTTCCTTAACAGTAAGACCACTTTTTTCAAAGGTAGCTCTTAGAGATAGGAAGTTCACCCCTTCTTCACTAGCCACCTGCTCCATAATTTCTGTGTAATAGGCCACCAGACGATTAGTGCGATAGGCTTGCAGATCCTCATCAACTGGTGGTGGTGATATAAGACAAATCCTGTTAGCAGAGATTTGACGCCTCAATATCTCTACAATTCTTCTCAGATTTTCCAAATATTCCCCTAGAAAGACCTGTTTATGAATGGCCAAGTCATTAGCACCAATAATGATAAAAATGTAATCCGCTGACCAACTGGACTGGCCCTGCAATATATTCAAAAGGTCAAAGGTATTGTCCCCGGAAACAGCGCGATTATCTATCTGTAAATCTGCTTGACGGGCCAATAAAGAATGATTGATATGAGGAATTTCCTTACCCTCATGGCGGGCAAAAAGACTATCTCCCAACAAAAGAACCTTCATCGCCCCTCTAAATGCGTGTCAACTTAGTTGCCGTATCTGGTGATGTATCGTAGACTTGGAAGTCTACTCCGACACCCAAATCAGCCTGAGCTAGCTGGTTGACCATGGTCATATGGGCTAATTCCTTAATATTATTTTCCTTGGACAAGTGCCCCAGATAAATCTTCTTGGTGCGATTGCCCAGCGTACGAATCATGGCATCTGCCCCATCTTCGTTGCACAAGTGCCCCTTGTCTGACAAAATCCGCTGCTTGAGATTCCAAGAATAGGAACCCGCCCGCAAGATTTCCACATCATGATTGGACTCAATCAAATAGCCATCGGCATTAGCCACAATTCCTGCCATACGATCTGATACATAGCCTGTATCCGTTAGCATGACAAAGCTCTTATCATCCTTCATAAAGCGATAAAACTGTGGACAGGCTGCATCGTGACTGACACCAAAGGACTCAATATCCAAGTCTCCAAAGGTCTTGGTTACCCCTAGTTCAAAAATATGCTTTTGTGCTGTGTCAATCTCACCCAGCTTGCCTTCCATAGCATTCCAAGTTTCTTGATTAGCATAAATGTCCATACCGTACTTGCGCGCCAACACCCCAACCCCATGGATGTGATCGCTGTGTTCATGGGTCACTAGAATCGCGTCCAAGTCCTCCGGCTTGCGGTCAATTTCCGCTAAAAGACTGGTAATTTTCTTGCCAGACAGACCGGCATCTACTAAAATTTTCTTTTTCTCCGTTTCCAAGTAGAAAGAATTTCCACTGGAACCTGAAGCTAATATACTATATTGAAACCCTACTTCGCTCATAGTCTCCTATTCTTCCTCTGTATCCGTGTCATCTTCCCATTCATCGAAGGTCACGTCCTTGTTATAAGGCAGGACAATGGTAAAGGTCGAACCATGTCCATATTCACTCTTGGCCCAGATAAAGCCCTTGTGTTGTTTGACGATTTCTTTGGCAATAGCTAAGCCTAAACCTGTACCACCTTGGGCACGCGAACGCGCCTTGTCCACCCGATAAAAACGGTCAAAAATCTTAGGCAAATCCGTCTTGGGAATCCCCAATCCTTCATCTGAAATGGACACAATCAGCTGACTGTCTGTCGTCTTCATACTAAAGGTAATCTTGCCACCATCTGGTGAGTACTTAATAGCATTATTCAAGATATTATCCAAGACCTGAGTCATCTTATCGGTATCAATCTCAATCCAAATCGGTGTAATCTGGTAATCACGGACAATACTGTATTCCTTGGTAGCATCCTGACTCTTCATCTGCTCAAATCGGTTGAGGATAAAAGTCACAAAGGCTGTAAAGTTGGTCAACTCAAATTCCATATTGGCTGCCGCATTATCAATCCGAGATAGACTCAGCAGGTCGGAAATCATACGCATCATGCGGTTGGTCTCGTCAAGCGATACCTTGACAAAACTCGGTGCTACTGCATCATTAAGAGCCCCTTCATCCAGCGCTTCTAGATAAGATTTGACGGAAGTCAAAGGTGTCCGCAACTCATGACTCACATTGGAAACGAAGAGTCTACGCTCCCGCTCTTCCTTGGCCTGTTCCGTCATATCATGTAAGACAACCACCAGACCCGAAATCAGCCCACTCTCACTACGGATAGTCGCAAAATTTGCCCGCAGAGCTAGGTATTCCCCATTTTCATTGGCATGATCGACTAGAACTTCTGGAGTCTGCGCCAATAAATCTCGGAAACTATAGCGTCCCTCCAAATCTAGGATGTCCAAAAGTGCAGTCTGATACGCTGATTTCTTGGTCAAACCTAGCTGCTTCTGCGCCATATCATTGATCATAATAATATGACCCATACGATCCGTTGCCACCACACCGTCACTCATGTAAGACAGGATGGAGGACAACCGCGTCTTTTCCTGTTCCAAATTGTCATGGGTCAAGCGAATGACCTCTGACAAATCATTGAGAGAATTGGTCATATCCGTGATTTCAGGACTTCCACGCATATCTAAAATATCCGAGTAATCTCCTGCAATTAATTCCTTGACCTTTTGATTGAGAATTTTGATGTGTTTGTTGTCGCGATGATTTTCGATAATCATGAAAATCAGCGCCACCACAAAACCAATTAAAATGACGATGAACCAAAATTCCTGGGTCGTCATTAAATAACGTAATTTATTGATCATTTGCTTTAATGTAATAGCCGACACCACGACGGGTCAAGATGTATTCAGGACGACTTGGCGTATCTTCGATTTTTTCACGCAAGCGACGAACTGTCACATCAACTGTCCGCACATCGCCAAAATAATCGTAGCCCCAAACAGTTTCCAAAAGATGTTCACGAGTCATGACCTGTCCCAAATGGTTGGCCAAATGGTGGAGCAGCTCAAACTCACGGTGGGTCAATTCCAACTCTTTACCATGCTTTTTAGCCACGAAAGCATCCGGCAAAATGGTCAAATCTCCGATAACTAACTCTGCCTGACCACTTATTTCTGTCTCGATAACTTGCGTTTCGGTCAATTCGCTACGGCGCAAAAGTGCCTTCACACGCGCCTGCAATTCACGGTTTGAGAACGGCTTGGTCACATAGTCATCTGCCCCGATTTCGAGACCGATAACCTTATCAAATTCACTGTCCTTGGCAGACAGCATGATAATGGGCACATTACTGGTCTTACGAATATTACGGGCCACTTCTAAGCCATCAATCTCTGGTAACATGAGATCTAAAATCACAATATCAGGAATTTCTGCTTCAAACATTTCCAGCGCGGTCCGTCCATCAAAAGCCGTCACGACCTCATAACCTTCACGCGTCATATTAAATTTGATAATATCTGAGATTGGCTTCTCATCATCTACAATTAAAATTTTCTTCATGTTCTTGCTTCCTTTGTTTAATTAAAACATTATAACAAAAATCCCGTCAGAATGCATGTTTGAGACTAATGTTGCGTATAGAAAAAGGAAGCCTCAGCTCCCCTTCTATTAGAAATTACGGCCGTTTTTGCCATAACCATATTTTTCCATAAAGTCTTGGCGGAATTCCAAGAGATTGTCATCCATGATTGCCTGACGGACATTTTTCATGAGATTAACAAGGAAGTAAAGATTGTGGTAAGACGTCAAGCGGATACCAAAGGTTTCATCAGCCTTAAGTAAGTGACGAAGGTAGGCACGCGTGTAGTTCTTACATGTGTAGCAATCACATTCGTGGTCAAGTGGCGTGAAATCTTCTGCGAACTGGGCATTTTTGACCACCAAACGACCATGCGAAGTCATACAAGTACCGTTGCGGGCAATACGAGTCGGCAAGACACAGTCAAACATATCAACACCGCGAATGACACCGTCAATCAAGCTATCTGGTGCCCCAACCCCCATGAGGTAACGTGGCTTGTTTTCAGGTAAGAGTGGTGTCGTGAAATCCAGCACCGCATTCATCTCATCATGGGTTTCCCCAACAGCCAGACCACCAATGGAATAGCCTGGGAAATCCATGCTCACTAAGTCGTGAGCTGATTGACGACGAAGGTCCTCAAAGCCAGCACCTTGAACGATTCCAAAAAGACCTTGATCATGTGGACGACGGTGGGCTTTGAGCCCCCGCTCCGCCCAACGGCTGGTCCGCTCGATTGATTTTTTCACATAATCATATGGTTGGTAAAATTGTGGACACTCATCAAAGGACATCATAATGTCAGAACCGAGATTGTTCTGAATAGAAATGGCCTTTTCTGGTGACAAGAACATTTTTGAACCATTGAGGTGGTTCTTGAAGGTCACGCCTTCTTCGGTGATATTACGGCTGTCCGCCAGTGAATAAACTTGGAAACCGCCACTATCTGTCAAGATAGCTTGGTCCCAGTTCATAAATTTATGCAAACCGCCTGCCTTAGCAATGAGTTCATCACCAGGACGTAGCCAGAGGTGATAGGTATTGGACAAAATAATCCCTGAACCCATTTCCTTGAGCTCTTCAGGCGACTGGGTTTTGACAGTAGCCTGCGTTCCAACTGGCATAAACATAGGCGTCGGGAAGGTCCCGTGGGGCGTAATAATCTCACCCAAGCGGGCTCCCGTGTGCTTTTCTTTTTTAATCAAACGGTATTTGATAGGATAATCCGTCATAAGTTCCTCGCTTTCAAGAAATACAGTCTTGGGCGCTTTTCAGCCTTTCTAGTGTAACAAAATTCAGCAGAATTGTCATCTTATTAATGTATGCAACAAAGAATATTTACGGAGAACAGAGATTTTTATAATTGATTATGATAAGATGGTAAAAAGGAGGTATTTACATGTTTTCTATTAGCCAAATCCGTGCACATGCACGCCAGACAATCGAGCAAACCCCAGGGATTTACCTACTTGGTTTGGCTCCTGCACTAGTTTCCTTATTTTCAAGTCTCATTAGTTTTTTCCGAAATTCATCTTCATCGACTGTTAATCAAGAAGCTCTAAATTCACTGACATCTGGTCATTTTGAAGATAGCCTGGCTAGTACAACATCCTTTACTAGTACTATTTCAGCATCTCTTTTCCCTTTGCTAATCGGTATATTGCTAAGCTTTATTCTCTTGTCCTTAACATTTACTATTTTGAATATCCTTCGTAAACACCAAGAAGGTACTGGTTTTAAGGATGGATTCACGATTTTCCAACACCAACACTTTGGAAAAATATTCTTTACAGTCTTTATAAAAGGGCTCTTGCTCTTCTTATGGGGACTGATTTACCTAATCGGTCTAGTCATGATTATTGGAGGACTGGTTGGACTTATCGTTTGCGCCTTGCTATCAATGAATTCCGCATATGATCCTGAAACAATCCAGTATATGCTAGGAATGTTTACCGGTATCCTCATCATTGGTCTCTGCGTCTTTGCCTTTGGTTTGGCTATCTATTTACCACAAGAATTAGCCTACTCACAGGTTGAAATCTTGCTGTTTGAACAGTTAGAAGCAGGCACTTATACTGGTCCTATGGCACTGATCAAGGAAAGTCGCCGTATCATGAAAGGCTACAAATTCAAACTCCTCCTGCTAAGTCTTTCCTTTATTGGTTGGTTTTTCTTACAAGGCTTGAGTTTTGGTTTAGTCAGTATCTATGTCTATCCATACTACAGCGCTGCTAAGATCCATTTCTACAATGCTGTTCTGAAAGACCGTAAGATGAAAGAAGATGTTTTAAGTGGAAACTTCACTACAACTGCATAGAAAAAGAAGCGAGTGCTTCTTTTTTCTATGCTTTCATCTCAAGGTATTCAATCTTAATACATTTATTCATGACAATAGCATTGCGATTAGCAGCTCGCAAAATGTCCTCTGCTTCTTGACTTTCTAATCCAAGCTGTGCCCAGAAAATCGCCGCATCTGTTTCCACAAAATCACGCGCTACATCTGCTAGAAACTCACTACGGCGGAAAACATCTACAATATCCACTTTCTCAGAAATATCTTGTAAGCGACTGTAAACCTTCTCACCAAGAATCTCCTGACCAGCTAGTTTCGGATTGACTGGAATAATCTTGTAACCAGCCTCCTGCATGAGCTGAGCTACTCTGTAAGCAGCTGTTTCCTGTCGATCTGACAACCCCACAACTGCGATAGTTTTGCTATTTTTCAGATAGTCAAAGATAATATTTTGACTTGGATTTTGAAAATGATAAGTCATAAAAACTCCTTATTTAGGGGTCAAGCTCCACGCGGCATGAATCAAGCCCCAGAATTTCTGGTCATTTGCAGGTCGCGTCATCGCTTTCAGATAAAAATCAGAAACCGGCTTAGACATGCGACGACCAATAGCAAGGGGACGTAACTGTCCCAGTAAAAGATTAAAAACTGGCAAAGCCTCATCACCGGCTTCAATTTTATTTTTAGCCTCAACCAATAAATCCCGTTCTTCCTGACTGACCTCTTCTTGCAAAATCAAATCATAAAGCAGATTCAATGGTTCTGCGTTGTCAATTTTTGGAATCATCACTAGCCCTCCTCATTTTTTCTTAACATCATATCACAGAGAAATATCCTTGACAAGCCTTTCCATCTAAGTACTCTATAGAAGAACCTGAGCCTAGAATTTCAAAAGCGAAGGAAGGGTTTACTGCGCAAAACCATCCTGATCTCATGCGCAGTAGACACTGGGCAGTTATCAGCGTTGACCTAGCAAACTTGATACCTACCTCATTGTCCTTGCGGGGGCGCTAAGACGAAATCATCGATTTCTGTAGTGCTCCCTCATTTCGCTTCATACCAGGTTTTTCCTGCGTTTTCGTCAGCGAGGAGTGGTACGGAGAGTTGGATAGCAGATTCCATGGTTTCTTTGACGAGTGTTTTAACAGCTTCCAATTCGTCATTTGGGACTTCAAGGACAATTTCATCGTGCACTTGTAAGAGCATGCGGGTCTTGAAGTTTGATTCTGTTAAGGCTTTGTCCAAGTTGATCATAGCAACCTTGAGAATATCCGCTGCCGATCCTTGAATTGGTGAATTGATGGCAGTTCGTTCTGCAAAATTACGTACATTGAAGTTACGAGAATTGATATCTGGTAGCTCACGGCGACGATGGTAAATAGTTTCTACAAAGCCCTTATCACGCGCTTCACGTACGATTTCTTCCATGTAGTGTTTGATTCCAGGGAAACGTTCAAAGTAACGTTCAATATATTCTTTGGCTTCTTTGCGAGTGATACCTAGGTTGTTCGACAAGCCAAAGTCTGAAATGCCATAAACCACACCGAAGTTAACAGCCTTGGCATTACGGCGGTCATTTGGAGTGACATCTTCTGGTTTTTCGATACCAAAGACCCGCATAGCTGTCGCTGTATGGATATCTGCACCATTCTGGAAGGCAGCAATCAAATGCTCATCCTGAGAAATGTGAGCCAGCACCCGCAACTCAATCTGAGAATAATCAGATGAAAGGAAACTTGCATTTCCCCACTCTGGGACAAAAGCTTTACGAATGAGGCGTCCTTGTTCTAAACGGACAGGGATATTTTGCAGGTTAGGATCTGTAGAAGACAAACGCCCTGTTTGCGTCAAATCTTGAACATAGCGGGTATGAATCTTCCCATCTGCCATAATGGCGTCTTGCAGACCAATGACATAGGTTGACTGCAACTTAGAAATCTGACGGAATTCTAAAATCTTAGACACAACAGGGGCAATCGGTGCTAGGCGCTCTAGGACATCGACTGCTGTGGAGTACCCTGTCTTAGTCTTCTTAGTGTACTCGAGTGGTAGCCCCATTTTTTCAAACAGAATAGTACCTAACTGTTTAGGGGAATTGATATTAAACTCTTCACCTGCCAAATCATAGATTTCTTGAGTGAGCTGGGCAATCAAGATTTCATTTTCAGCCTGCATTTCCTGCAAGGTTTTGGTTTGAACACGAATACCTGCAATTTCCATTTTGGCAAGGACGTAGGCCAGAGGTTGCTCCATATCAAATAGCAATTCTGTTTGCTGATGATTGCTGAGTTGCTCCAACATCGGTGCTTCTGTTTCCAGCAAAACCTGTACTTTCTTAGCCAAATGTTCAAAGAGCACCGCTTCTTCTGGAAGTGCACGTTTAGCACCTTTTCCATAGACGACTTCATCTGCTACCAATTGACATTGACCATAGAGATGAGCAATCGTCGTCAACTCATTGTCCTCAACAGTAGATAGGAGATACTTGGCCAGACGACTGTCAAAATTGGCTGGTGCTAGTTCAATACCTACTCGTTCCAACAGAACCTTGCTTCGCTTAAAATCATAGGTTTTAATCGCAGTTTTCCCAAGGAAATCGCGCAAGACAGCGTCTTGTAGCAAAGCTGGGTGTCCTACATAAATCTGCTGGCTATCGCCCCAAGCCAATCCGACAATATCTTCCTTATGGTAATTTTCTCCCAAAATCTCAAAGTAGAAGAATTGATCCTCATGGAGCATGTCGGCTGTCACCTCTGTCACCACTTGGAAATCGATTTCTTCTTGTTGGACAGCAGGTGTCGCACCGAGTTGAGCTCGAAACTGTTTGAAGTTCATTTCTTTATAAAAGCGCGCCATGGCATCCAAATCTTGCGGACCAGCATAGCGGATGTCATCTAAACCAATCTCCAACGGTGAGTTGGTGTCGATTGTCGCCAAGGTCTTAGATAAGAAGGCTTGTTCTTTATCATTGATAAGATTTTCCTTCATCTTGGAAGCCTTCATGCTATCAATATTCTCATAAATACCTTCCAAGGAACCATGTTCGATGAGGAGTTTGAGCCCAGTTTTCTCTCCAATTTTTGTTACGCCTGGGATATTGTCCGACTTGTCTCCCATGAGAGCTTTAAGGTCGATGAATTGAGCTGGGGTAATCCCCATTTTTTCCATAAGATAGGCTGGAGTAAATTCTTCAAACTCAGCCACTCCTTTTTTAGAAATCTCAACAACTGTGTTTTCATCTGTCAGTTGAATCAAATCCTTGTCGCCAGACACAACGGTAATCTCAAAATGTTCATCTGTCGCTTCAGCTTGTTTAGCCAAAGTCCCGATGATGTCATCCGCTTCGTAGCGATCCAGTTCGTAATACTGAATACCCAGCACATCTAATTGCTGGCGCAAAAATGGAAACTGTTCTCGAAACTCGTCTGGTGTCTTGGCACGACCACCCTTGTAGTCACTGTACATCTCGGTACGGAAAGTCGTCTTCCCCGCATCAAAGGCAACTAAAACGTGAGTCGGTTCTACCCTCTCCAAGAGATGATTGAGCATGAGATGAAAACCGTAGACGGCATTGGTATGAAGACCATTGGCATTCTTGAAACGGTCAATTTGGTTATAGAGTGCAAAAAAGGCACGAAAAGCAACGGAGGAACCGTCAATTAACAGTAATTTATTCTTGTTTGTCATATCTATTATTATAGCACGAAATGACTAGACTAGGGGGAGTAAGACACTACATGGAGGAGAAAATCTGCCTCGTTTTTTGATAAGAATAAAAAGAAGTACCCGTAGGCACTCCCTTTCCCCTGTCAACTAGGGATTCTTTCTACATCATAAATAGAATACTTCCTGCCAACATACCAAGACTAAATCCCATTAGCACATCTCTCGGAAAATGCACACCAACCAAGACTCTACAGACTGCAAGAGTTACTGACAGAAAAAGCCCCAAACCTCCTAAACCGATATGATGAGACAAAAAACACATGGAGATAATCGTCGCTGAAAAGACATGACGGCTGGGCATGGAATTTCCCTTGGTCGTCTTTTCAATCAGAGGTTGAATAGTATAAACTTCATAGGGGCGTGGCGCATTGATGAGTTTGCGTACGAGACTCAGTAAACTAAAGCCCACAGCCGGTACCAGCACCCATTTCCACTGAAATTCCCCTTGAAAAAAGGTAATTAACAGAAAAAGCGGATAGGCTAGATACATGACATAGGTGATATAGTGGTTGAGCCAGATAACTGCTTTTTTAAGAAAAGGGCTGTTTTCTAAAAATCTGGCCATATTTGCATAAACTTCTTCATAGTTTCTCATGTCTTTATTATAGCATAAAACCAGCCCAATTTAGGCTGGTCTTCGTTTATTCAATAGACTTGAGGGCCTCGAGCATATCTACTTTTCGAAGGTGGTGATTGACAAACCAGCCCAAGACCGCCAATATGCTAAAGATGACCAGGATAGGCGTCAGGTAAACATCCCATGTTACACTTGGATTGAACACAATAGAGTCCGTGCCAATCATATTGAGGATAAGAAGGTGCAAGCCAATACCACCCAGCAAACCAAGCAGGATACCGATAAACGACAACAATATAGTCTCCCGATAAATGTAAAGGGTCACTTCTTTATTGTGAAAGCCCAGCACCTTAATGGTCGACAGTTCTCGAATCCGCTCTGCCACATTGATATTGGTCAAATTGTAGAGAATGACAATGGCTAGAAGGACAGATAAGATAATCAAAATCAGCATGATGGACTGAAGAGACTGGGCCAAGTGTTCAATCGTAGAAATCATGGTCGTATTTTGCACCACTGCAGATACACCAGTCATTCCGAGAAACTGCGCTGCATTCTTCTTAATGGCACTAGACCTTGTATGCTTGAGACGAAGCAACCAAGCATTCTCTGGATAATCTGTGCCCGTGACTTTTTTATAATAGTCAGCCGTCATATAGACCGAATGCCCCGCATACATCTCTGCAATGCCGGCTACCTTAACACTGACGTTTTCTCTGTCAAGGGTCAACTGAACAGTATCCCCAACTTTGGCTTCGTATAATTTGGCTAATTTTTCTGTTAAAATAGCCCCTTTGTCAGTCAAAACTAATGGTTCTTTCCTTTGACGGTGAACCAGCGAGAGATAAGCATCCAATTTCTCCGATTGATCCGTTACGATGAGGCTAATCGTCTGCTTGTCAGCATGATGAGGAATGGACTGCTCCAAACTCTGATAGAAAAGTGCTAAAGAAGAGGAAATCTCCTTGGACTGCATGGCTTCTTCTACCGCAGTCAAGTCTGACTGACTAGCGCCAGTATTCTTGACCACTATCATATCGTAATGCAGCAAGTCTCCAAATTGACGATTGACTAAGCCTGAAATGGAAGAACGAATGCCCAAACCAGCAAAGAGCAGAGCCACTGAACCAGCTACACCAAACATCGTCATGAACATCCGCTGTTTGTAGCGGAAAATATTGCGAGCCGTGACTTTCTGCGTAAAGGTCAATCGTTTCCAAATGAAGGAAATTTTCTCTAATAAAATAGTTGACCCAGATACAGGTGGTTTTGGTAATAGAAGTTGAGCTGCATTTTCCTTGAGTTCACGGTAGGCTACCAAAAAGGCAGGTAAAATAGCTGATAAGAACCCTAGTAGGAGGCCTACGAGCAGCCAGACGGGATAAAAGTGCAACTCTACGTCTCCTAAGACCATCTGTTCCGTAATAATACGACTGATGATTGGCGAAAGCCAATAGCTTCCTGCAAGGACACCTACGATGGTTCCTATACAACTTGCCAAAAAGCCATAGAGGACAAATTTACGAATAATATCACGATTGGTATACCCCAAAGCCTTGAAAATTCCTGCATTGGTACGTTCTTCATCAACAAAACGTGTCATCGTTGTAAAAGTTACCATGGCAGCCACCAGATAGAGGACTAGGGGAAAAATTGTTCCCACCGCAGAGATAGAGCCTGTAGCTACACGGTAGTTTTCATACCCAGTCCCACCCGGTATAGTTTTTCGATTATAAATGTTGTAGCTAGGCTCTTCTAGCTGTTTGAGTTGGTTTTCAGCCTCTGTTAATTCTTTTTTGGAACTAGATAATTGCTGATCAGCTTGTCGTTTTTCTTTGGCGTAATTCTCTTTTCCTTCCGCAATCTCCGTCTTGGATTGATCTAATTGCTTTTCCTTATCAAGAATATTTGCCTGCGCTTGCTCTAGTTGCGACTGAGCACTTTGTAACTCTTTTATACCTGCTTGATAGGCTGCTTCTCCTGCCTGGTACTGAGACAAGCCCGACTCATAAGCCGCTAAGCTATCTTGGTAATGAGCCAAGCCATGTGCATACTGACTCTCACCTAATTGATAATTTGTCTCTTTTTCTTGATAAAGTTTCTTGGCCTCTTCTAAGAAAAGAAATCCTTTATTGTAGTCTTTCAAAGCTTGTTGAACAAACAATTCCTCTTGAGCGAGCTTGGCTTGTTCCGCTTGAATTTCAGGATGATTCTCTACAAACTCTCCTGCTAACTTTATGGCATCCATTTTCTCTTGCAATTGGTGTTTAGCAGTTTCAAGAGTGGCTTGTTCTGATTGGATTTGTCCAGCAGTCGTATCAAGTTCAACTTGTTTCTGGGCAATGTTTTCTCTAGCACGAGCTAATTGCATTTTGACTTCATCTAGCTGGTTTCGCTTATCCTGTAAGAGCTTATGAGTTTGGTCTAACCGTACTTTTGCTGTATCTAGCTCTGCTTTCTTACTAGCTAAAGCAGCTGCAGTACGGGCAAGTTGGTCTCGACTGATTTGCACTTGATCTTGACTATCAGCTAGCTGGGCTTGGGCGGCGCTTAATTGATTTTCTCCGTCAGTTAGTTCTTGCTCGCCATCAGAAAGTTGTTGACCTGCTTGGCGCAATTCCTTTTCTGAGTCAGCAATTTTCCCCTGTCCCTGAGCAATCTCCTTCTGTCCTTGCGTCCTAACTGTGGTCAATCGTTTCTTCCCATTGTCAGAGAGTCGTTTTTCAAGCTCTTCTTGGTGCTGGGCTAAACGCTCGTCATAGCAAACACTTGTATAGCCCACCGCTTTCAAATCCTCATAGCGAATGCGGGCAATCATGTAAACATCTGAATCAAAAGCTGAGGGAGTTGTAACAGCATAGGCAGACAGATTCCCAGCTCCGGCACTAGAATTTCCAAGATTCTTAGTACTCCACATCTCAGATGAATGCACAAAACCAGTTACTCTAAAAGTAGTCTCTTTCAAGACCCCATCATCTGCTTGGGTAAAGGAAATAAGATCACCTATCTGGTAATCCTTCTGGAGAATGGTCGCAAGAGCAATCTCATTGGCCTGAGTTGGCAGACTTCCAGATTCCAACTGGAAGAGGGAGACTTGCTTGGTCTGTGAGTAGATACGAATAGCATCCGTCGTCCCCTTACGCGTTACATCTGTCATATAGGCGTATTCGACAGTGGCATTTTTGAGCTTGTTCAATTCTGCCTGATCTTGCTTATCCAGTCCCATTTCTGCTATGACTGCTAGGTCCATCATTTGGGTCTTGTCAATATAGGACTGGGCGGACTGCTCCATATTTGGAGAGGTCACTTTTAAGCCCACTAAGGTCACTGCTCCGATAAACATAAGACTAAAAATGGAGAAAAAACGACCTTTTGAAGACCATATGGACTGGGCTAGATTTTTCCAATAAACTTTTTTCATAGGAAACTCCTAATATTCCAGTGTGGCAATGTCTTGAGGCTGGGGATTCAGCTTAACAGACTTGACGGTGGCATCTCGCATATGAATAATCCGATCTGCAATAGGAGCCAGGGCTGCATTGTGGGTCACAATGATGACCGTTGCTCCTTGATGACGGGACATATCCTGTAAGATTTGCAAGACTTGCTTACCTGTCTGATAATCGAGCGCCCCTGTCGGCTCATCACAGAGAAGAATTTTGGGATTTTTTGCGACCGCACGGGCAATGGCAACACGTTGTTGCTCCCCACCAGAAAGCTGGGCTGGAAAATTATTAAGGCGGTGAGCCAAGCCAACTTCCGTCAAAATTTCAACGGGATCCATAGCATTTTTTACGATTTCCGAAGCCAACTCTACATTTTCCTTAACCGTCAAATTCGCTACCAAATTGTAAAATTGAAAGACAAAGCCCACATCATCACGGCGGTAATTGGTCCGTTGACGTGAATTGTACTGGGCAATGTCCACTCCGTCAATAATGACCTGTCCCTCATCATTGGTATCCATACCTCCCAAGATATTGAGAATAGTAGACTTCCCAGCACCTGAAGATCCGAGTATAATGACCAACTCTCCCTTTTCAATCTCAAAATTCACATCCTGATTCGCAACAATTGTGTTGTCACCAACTTGATAATACTTAGAACTATTTTTCACTTGAATATAGGCCATACGACACCTCTTTCTAACTTTATTATAGCATAGAAAATAGAACCTGACCGGTTCTATTGTGTCCTATTTTACGACTGCCAAGGCAGCTTCGTAATTTGGATGCTCGTTGACATTTTCAAGATATTCTGTGTAAAGAATCTTGTTATCTGCATCTAAGATCAAAACAGCACGCGCTAGTAAATTCCATTCTTCCATGAGAAGGCCGTAGATTTTCCCGAAAGAATGATCATAGTAGTCCGAAAGGGTAATAGCATTCTCTAGCCCTTCTGTCCCACAAAAACGAGCCTGTGCAAATGGCAAATCAGCTGAAACTGTGATAACTGTCACGCCCTCCATGTCTGATAATTCTTGGTTAAAACGGCGAGTTTGAGCAGAACAAATTCCTGTATCTACAGACGGTACGATACTGAGCACTTTTACGCCTGAAAAGTCTGCCAGGCTTTTCTTGGTCAAATCATTAGCCATCAAAATAAAATCTGGAGCAATTTCTCCAACTTGTGGCTGTTTTCCTACTAATGTTACTTCTTTTCCGATAAATGTTGTCATGATTCTCCTCGCTTTCTAATGTTATTGTAAGCGTTCTATAGAAAAAATACCAATCATTTGACTGGTATTTTCATCAGATTTTAACAGCTTTCAAACGCAGAGCATTGAGCAAGACAGAAACGGAGCTCAAACTCATGGCTGCACCGGCTAACATAGGATTGAGGAGTGGTCCGCCAAAAATATATAGCAAGCCCATAGCAATAGGAATGCCTACTACATTATAGGCGAAGGCCCAGAAAAGATTCTGCTTGATGGTCCGCATGGTCGCACGACTAAGCTCTAAGGCACGAGCCACCACTCCTAAATCTCCTTGCATCAGCACGAGATCTGCCGACTCAATCGCCACATCTGTTCCAGTTCCCATAGCCATCCCGACATCTGCTTGAGCCAATGCGGGAGCGTCATTGATTCCATCACCCACCATGGCAACTCGTTTCCCTTGCACTTGTAAATCAGCAACAGCTGTCGATTTCTGCTCGGGAAGCACTTGGCTGATAACCTTTGAGATACCGATTTCTTTGGCAATAGCTTGCGCTGTCACTTCATTGTCTCCTGTCAACATGACCACATCTAGTCCCATGTCTTGTAGGTGTGCTATAGCTGTACGACTAGTTGATTTGACAGGATCCGCTACGGCGATAAGCCCCATCAATTGTCCCGCATAAGCCACGAAAACAGCTGTCTTTCCTGCTTTGGCATAGGTCTGGCTGACTGTCTGTCCTTTCGAAATGTCCACACCAATTTCTTCCATCAGTGCCTGATTTCCTAGATAGACTTGCTTTCCATCTAAGATTGCTGAAATCCCACGTCCAGACAAGGCTTCAAACTCTTGGCAGTCTTGTAAGGTTAGCCCTCTTGCCTTGGATCCTGTTAAAATTGCCTGACCCAGAGGATGTTCAGATCCTCTTTCTGCTGATGCTGCCAGAGTCAATAGGTCGGTTTCCGACACCCCATTGACCGTAAAAATATCTGTCACACTAGCCTGACCTGCTGTAATGGTTCCTGTCTTGTCAAGGACAACTGTATCTATCAACTGAGCCTGTTCCAAAGCTGAACCCGACTTGATGAGAATCCCTTTCTCCGCACCGAGACCTGTTCCCACCATGATAGCTGTTGGAGTCGCTAGACCAAGAGCACAAGGACAGGCAATCACCAGAACAGAAATGGCGATATTGAGGGCAAAGGTCCAGGACTGGCCACCAAGGAAAAACCAAGCCAGACCAACCAAGGTCGCTAGGATCATAACCGTCGGAACAAAGACCGCTGACACCTTATCCGCCAAACGGGCAATAGAAGCTTTTGACCCCTGTGCTTCTTCGACCAACTTGATAATCTGCGACAAAACGGTATCCTGCCCAACCTCGGTTACCTGAAAAGTGAAGGAGCCATTTTCATTGATAGTCGCTCCAATCAACTGATCTCCCACTACTTTTTTAACGGGTAGACTTTCCCCTGTCACCATGGACTCGTCCACACGAGATTGACCTTCCAATAAAAGACCATCCACAGGAATTTTTTCTCCAGGACGAACCTGTAAAATATCCCCAATCATCAAATCTGAAACAGGAATATCTACTACCTGATCCCCCTTAATGAGGTGTGCAGTTTTTGGGGCAAGACCTACTAAATGTTGAATAGCTGTAGAGGTTTTTCCTTTTGAAACAGCCTCCAAGTATTTGCCCAAAGTGATGAGGGTCAAGATGACACCCGCAGACTCAAAATAGAGTTCGGGATGATGGCCAAAAGAAATCTTCCCAATCATTCCTAACAGCGTCATCACCAGACCCTGTCCTAGCGCAGCCATTGTCCCCACAGCAATCAAACTATCCATATTGGGATGACCTAGAAAGAGACTGCGCAAGCCATTTTGATAAAAAGAACGACCAAGATAGACGATGGGTAAGACCAGGATCAGTTGTAAAAAAGCAAAATGCAGAGGTTGCTGCATGGGTTGAATAACTCTAGGCAAAGGAAGACCAATCATACTGCCCATAGCAACATAGAGTAAGGGTAGGCAGAAAATTGTCGACCAGATAAATCGTTGCCACAAAATTTTTTCGCGTGATGGTTTATCGACTTCTTTTTCCTTTTCTGGATTTAAAACTAGATGGTAGCCAGCTTTTTCAACAACTTGTGCAAGATTTTCAGGCGATAGTTTCTCTTCATCAAAACGTACCGTTAACTTTTCTGTCGCTAGATTGACAACAGCTTGATCTACACCAACCTGCTTGCCCACAACTTTTTCCACCGTCATGGAACAAGCTGCGCAAGTCATTCCTTCAACTTTGTAGGTTTCTAATGCCATGATGTTCCCCCTTCTCGTTTTTTCATTTTAACAAATTTGATTACACTTGTAAACAAAAATGAAATAAAAAAGAAGGTTTGAAAAGAACCGCTTATAATGGACAGTATAAAAAAGTTATATACTGTTCATATAAGGAGGTTCTTTTTTCATGGCTAAAAAAGGAAGCAAGTTCACCAAATATCCACCCGAGTTCAAAC
>JAIMFC010000023.1 GCA_019794795.1 Streptococcus gallolyticus | reverse complement strand
GATACAGACTGGTGAGATGCCTTACAGCACTATTGATGGTGTGGGACTGTTTGTCTTCTAGCTTAACGCCCAGTGCATAGCGTGTCTGGCGCTCTACCAAAGTCAAAATAACAGCTTCATCTTTGGTTTTCTTGCCAAGAACCAAATCAATCTCCCAATGCCCAAATTCAGAACGGTCATTGATACACTCTGGACGTTCTTCGATAGACTTACCCAAAGTCTTCCGATTCGTCTTCGTGACTTTCTTAGAACGTTTTCTGATACTAACCATCTTAGGCAGATCAATTGGTTTAATAGCTAACAGCCCCTATTTGATATAACGATAAATCGTTTTGGTAGAGGGTACGACTTCTTCAGGATGGGTTGCTTTATAAGTCTGAACAAAACTATCTACGCTATGGAGACGGACGTTAGCCTTCAAGGCATCTCCTAATTGTTCAATGAACCTAGCGGAGCAGTCATTCAACTTGAGATAAGAACACTTTTGACGATTGGTTTCATAGACACGTTGTCCACTATCAGCGAAATAGGCGCTGAAATAGGTTCGTTTCCCATTTTTATCCTGTACCTGATTAACTGAACCACGTTTGATTTCTCGGCAGATTGTAGAACGGTGACGACCCAGGAGACGAGCAATCTCAACTGGTTTCTTTCCCATTTTAAGATAAGCAGCAATTTCACCACGTTCTGTGGCTGAGAGATGAGAATAGGATGATTTTTTGGTAGAATGAGTGTTAGACATGTTCATCTGCTTTCTATACTGAGTTGGGGAATTCTAGTATATCAGACGAACATGTCTTTTTTGTTGCACTTCATTTTACAACGCGGGAAAAGATAAATGTTTTAAAAAACATGATATTGTAAAGATTTTTGAGAGCTTATTTGTTTGACTTTGTTCTTGTTTAGTGTTAATATACCCAATTAAGTATACTAATTGAAATTAGGGAAATGAACACAAAAGAATTAAAATTTTTACGAAGAGCACAATTGTTAGAATTGATGCTGGAACAGCAAAATGTGATTGAAGAGCAGCAGGCTCGGATCAATGAATTAGAAAAAGAGCTAGAGAATCGTCATTTTGAGAACCAGGTCTCTACCTCCTTGTGCAGACAAAGGCGGTAGACGGATTTGAACCGCTGAGCCCACTTTTACTCAGTTTACCGACAGATGACAACTATCTTCTGACAGCTACTGAAAAGATGAATCGTAAACAAGAAGGAACTCCACCTCAAAATATAAGCGAGAGTAAGATAGAAAAACAAAGAGTCTTACCATTTACAGGACAACTGTGGTGGCCAATACCGCTTTTGTTTGTTGTAGGAATTATTTGTATCTACCTATCTCGTAAGAGTCAGAAAAGAGGTTAAGGTGAGGAATAATCTAAAAAGTCGGTGCTTGTTGCTTATTGGACTTGCCTGCATCTTGGTTTCAATTAGTTGGTTGGTTTGGAATGTGAGGGGAAACTACATTGCCAAGCGGGCTTCAGACCATATTTTATCGCGTTTGACCTTGACTGAAAAACAAGGCTTTCAATTGGAAGAAGACCAGCTGCCTGTTGAGACTATTGACAAGACAAAGTATATGGGCGTTTTGTCTATCCCTACTGAAAATCTCTATCTTCCGATTGCTGCAGATTACAGTTTTGAACAGATGGATAAGACACCAACTCGCTATCTAGGTTCCTATAAGACAGATGATTTGGTCATTTGTGGTCACGATAGCTTTGCTCATTTCTTTGCTTTGCAAAACATTTCCATTGGAAGCAAGTTGACTTTGGAAACTGTAACTGGTGAGAAAATTGACTACGTGGTGACCAACCGTGAAGTGATTGAACCGGCAGCAGTAGACAAGGTTTATAAAGGGGCTGGTCAGGATGATGACTGGGACTTGAGTCTCTTTACTTGTACACAAAGTGGTTTGGCGCGTGTCCTTGTTCGCTGTCAACGGATTTGATAAAACAACAAAACCCACTGGAATTCCAGTGGGTTTTGTTGTTTTATTTGCGGTACAATTTATCTTGTTCGTAGACTGGGTCAAAGGTTACATGAATGCCCAATTTACGGAAGACATTTTTGTCTTCTTCTGGTAAAGTCACTGTTGAGTGGACTTCGCTGCCTTTGAGGTGAGCAAGTTGGTTCATAGCCAGTTGTGCTTCATCGTTGTTCATAGCAGTGATAGCCAATGCCATGAGAATTTCATTTGAATGGAGGCGTGGATTTTTACTGCCAAGGTGCCCAATCTTGAGGTTTTGGATTGGTTTGACATATTCTGGCTCAATCAAGTGAGTTGATTTGTCGATATTTGCCAAGCGTTTAATCGCGTTGATGATGACAGCGGCAGAAGGACCAAAGAGTTCGGAGGTTTTACCTGTTACAATATCTCCATTTGGTAATTCCAAAGCGAGAGCAGGATTACCCGTCACTTCTTCTTTTTCACGAGCTGCAACGGTCACCTTGCGGTCAGCTGGCGTGACGTTGATGTCGTTCATGAGAAGTTTGATTTTCTTAACGGCATTTTCAGAAACACGTTCTGCCTTGAAATCAACAACGGTTTGGTAATAACGGCGAATGATTTCTTGCTTAGAAGCTTCGATAGCAGCTTCATCGTCTACAATGGCAAAGCCTACCATGTTGACACCCATATCTGTTGGAGAAGCGTAAGGTGATTTACCAAGAATACGCTCTAACATGCGTTTCAAGACTGGGAAAATTTCGATGTCACGGTTGTAGTTGACTGTTGTTTTGCCATAGGCGTCCAAATGGAATGGGTCAATCATGTTGACATCGTCCAAGTCAGCAGTCGCAGCTTCATAAGCCAAGTTGACGGGGTGGTGGAGAGGTAAATTCCATACTGGGAAGGTTTCAAATTTGGCATAACCAGATGTGACACCGTTGATTTGATCGTGGTAGAGGTTAGACATACAAGTTGCCAATTTACCTGAACCAGGTCCAGGAGCTGTCACAACAACGAGGTTACGGCTAGTTTTGATGTAGTCATTTTTCCCAAGACCGTTTGGAGAAATGATATTGTCCATATCGGTTGGATAGCCGTCGATTGGATAGTGGAGATAAGAAGCGATACCATTTTTCTCTAATTGCTTACGGAAGGCGTCAGCAGCCGGTTGACCGCTATATTGAGTGATAACAACAGAGCCAACAAAAATATCCAAGTCCTTAAATTTGTCAATCAGACGGAAAACTTCTTGGTCGTAAGAGATGCCGAGGTCACCACGAGACTTAGAATGTTCGATATTGCTAGCGTTAATGGCAATGACAATCTCGACTTGCTCTTTTAATTCTTGGAGGAGTTTGATTTTATTGTCTGGCTCATAACCTGGCAATACACGAGCAGCATGGAAATCTTCCAGCATTTTTCCACCAAATTCAAGATAGAGTTTCCCTTCAAATTGGCTGATGCGTTCCAAAATGTGGTCACGTTGCAAGTTCAAATATTTGTCTGAGTCAAATGCGAGTTTTTTAGTCATTGGAAAATAGCTTTCTGTTTTGTTTGAGGCAATTGAAGTAGGAGCTTGAGCTGGGGTATTGTTTTTGTCAAAAATCTCAGGACGTAGTCCCAAAATTTTGCAAATCTTGAAGACTGTATCAGCCTTGGCATTAAGAATACCTCGTTCAAGAATAGATCGCACAGTTGTGTAGGGAATATCATTTTCAATTGAAAATGCTCGAACACTACCATATTTTTCTTCTATCAATTTTTTTAATTCTAGTTCGTTCATGACGTCCTCCTTTATAAATAGTATACTATACGAAAAATCATTTGTAAAACAAAAATATCCAAAAATATATACGAAAAAACGTAAAACACATTTTCTTCCTATTACCCGTAAGAATTATTTTCAACGAAAGAAGGAGCGCAAGAAAAAAGGCTTGGCTACCAAAACCAAACCTCGTATTTTACAGCTCCATGCCCCAGTCAGTTAGCACTTCTTCGTGATAGACATGTAGAACTTTTATTTTTTTAAGGAGATAGTTGCCAGTTATCCCGACCAAAAATCCTGATAGAATTCCGCTGAAAGCGAGAATAGGAAGGTAATTCAAGACCATCCAAGATTGAGCAATAAGGGAGAAGACAATCAATTGGCCGAAATTATGACTGATCCCTCCAAGAGTTGAGATACCAATGACACTGACTCGTTTTGGTCCCAGTAATTTTGTGAGTGACATGACCAGATAGCTGACAATAGTCCCAGATAATCCATATAGAAAAGTAGAGAAAGTCCCGCTCAGAAATGTGGATATGAGAAGGCGGAGACCAATGACTTTTATATTATCCTTTGGAGGCAAGGTGAAAATTGAGATGATTGTAATCAGATTTCCCAAACCGAGTTTTGCACCAGGTGCAAAAGTAAACGGAGAAGGGATAGCACGTTCAATAACAGAGATTACAATTGCTTGAGCTGCCAACATGGTGATAAAGGTCATCTTTTGATAATGTTTGTTCATAAAGAGTCCTTTGTATGAAAATATACCATCTTATTGTATCATATTTCTGATTATTTCAGAAGATTTAGTAAAAATTTACAAAACATCTTGCGAAAATTCTCACAATCCATTATACTAATAAATAGTGAGATAAAAAGGAGAACACTATGTCACAGGAAATTGTTATTGTTGGTGCTGGCTATGCTGGTATTTCAGCAGCTCAGACATTAGCAAAAAAATATAAAAAAAATCAAGATGTAAACATCACCTTGATTGATAAAAATTCCTTCCATACTTATATGACGGAATTGCATGAAGTTGCTGCGGGTCGTGTTGAACCAAATGCGATTAAATATGATTTGCAACGCATCTTCAAGAAATATCCAAAAGTACAATTGGTAACAGATAAAGTTGTCAACATCGATTACGATAAAAAAGAAGTTGTTGCTGAACACAATACTTTGAAATTCGATTACCTTCTCTTAGCAATGGGTGGTGAAGCAAATGACTTTGGTACACCTGGAGTTAAAGAAAACGGCTTTACATTATGGTCAATCGAAGCAGCTGAACGGTTGCATGACCATATTTTGGAAGCTTGTCAACGTGCAATGAATGAACACGATGAAGCAAAACGTCGTGCTCTCTTGACATTCACAGTTATTGGTGCAGGTTTCACTGGTATCGAGATGATCGGTGAGTTGATTGATTGGGTGCCAATTCTTGCCAAAGAGTTCAAGTTGGATGAGAAAGAATTCTCACTCAAAGTCGTTGAGGCTATGCCAAACATCTTGAACATGGTTACTGAAAAAGAACAAGTCAAAGCTCGCAAATACCTTGAGAAAAAAGGTGTTGAATTGGTCTTGGCTGATGGTGTAACAAGCGTTGATGAACATGCTTTGAACTTGGCATCAGGTCGTGTCATTCCAACTTATACTTCCATCTGGACAGCTGGTGTGAAAGCCAATACCGATGCAGCTGATTTTGAAATCGAACAAGCGCGTGCTGGTCGTTTAGTTGCCAACGAATTCATGGAAGCCAAAGGCAAAGAAAATGTTTACGTGGCTGGTGACTTGGTTTACTTTGAAGAAGCTGGAAAACCAACTCCACAAATCGTTCAAGCCGCTGAGCAAACGGGACACACTGCAGCTGCCAATATCATTGCAGCTATTTCAGGTGGTGAAAAACACAGCTATAAAGGTAAATATGACGGCTTTATGGTTTCTATCGGTTCTAAGTACGGGGTTGCCTACTTGAACGATAAATTCCATATGTCAGGTTTCCTTGCAATGGCAGTGAAACACTTTGTCAACTTGATTTACTTCTTCGGTATCCGTAGCTTCTACAATATCGGCGCTTACATCCGTCATGAATTCTTTGACATTAAAGACAAACGTAATATCTTTGGTGGAATGACATCAAGCAAAGGAAATAATCTCTGGATGATTCCACTTCGTGTTTACTACGGATCAATGTGGCTCTTTGAAGGGTTGAAAAAAGCCTTCGGTCTCTTTGGTACAACATCATGGTTGGGAGACGAGATTGTTTTCCCATTTGAATGGTTGAAAGAGCCTGTATCTGGTGCATCAGCATCAGAAGGTACTACAGAAGCTGTAAAACAAGTCTTCTCATTGAACTTTACATATGGTGAAGAGCCAATGCAAGTTATTGGTAAAATGCCAGGTTGGTTTGAAGCCATTATGAAAATCATGATGCCAAACCAAGAAGTTGCCCTCTTCATGCAAAAAATGATGACTTTCCTTGAAATTGCGATTGGTTTAGCATTGATTGCTGGTCTCTTCGTATGGCTTGTAAGTGCCTTGACAGTTGCATTGGTTGCAATGTTTAGCTTGTCAGGTATGTTCTACTGGGTAAACATGTGGTTTGTACCAGCTGCCATCGCTTTGATGAACGGTGCTGGACGCGCCTTTGGTTTGGACTATTGGGTAATGCCTTGGATTGGAAACAAACTGGATCGATGGATTTATGGGAAACTGAATCATATCTATCGATTGAAAAAATAAGCAGAAATTGCTATAATACGTGATAAAGTTAGGATTAACCTTGATATTAACTATTATGGTTAAGCCTAACTTTTTTTTGAAGGAGATGAGGAGTTACGGTGGTTCACCCAATTTGGAATGATAATCCCACAGTGCAAAGTGGATTAGAAGAAGTAAAAGCAATCATAAAAAGCGAGTTACGTATACCGCATCCCCAGGTAAAAGAAAAAATCGATGAATACTTGGACGCTTCGGGAAAATATTTACGGGCTGGTTTATTGCTCATGTTGGCACAGGCTAAAGAAACAGACATTCAGCCAGCCAAGCTCTATTTTGCAGCGTCAGTAGAAGTTTTACATTTAGCAACCTTAATTCATGATGATGTTATTGATGAGGCGGACACACGGCGTGGTATCGTAACCATGCATAAAACACAGTCTAATCGCATTGCTATCTATGCTGGTGATTATTTATTAGCGTATTCAAGTCGCTTGCTAAAAAAAGGAATTTCCTTAATGGAGGCGTCAAAAGAAGCAGAAGACTTGTTTGATAATCACATTATTGAACGCATCCTTGCTGGAGAATTAGCTCAATTGCTCAACCAAGGACGTAAGGACATGCGCTTAAAAGATTACTTGAAGCAAATTAAAGGAAAAACAGCTTTTCTATTTGCCTTATCTTGTCAGTTAGGTGCCTGGACCAAGCAGGAATCAAAACGCAATGCACGTTTTGCCTTTAATTTTGGTCAAGCTATTGGCATGGCTTTTCAGTTGTCAGATGATTTACTTGATTACCAAGTACCAGAATCACAAATGGGGAAGCCTCGATTGCAGGATGTTCAAAATCGCATCTACACAGCACCGCTCTTATTTGCGATTGAAGAAAATGCCAGTTTGAGAGAATATTTGGGCAAAGAATCATTTAGCGTAGATGAATTGGATAGGCTTCAAAAGGAAATTTCCCAGACAGCTGCTTATCAGCGAACCAATCAACTGATTGAACGTTATTTAAAAAAAGCAGGAAATTTTGCAGAAAAAATGCAACTTCCTAATCAGTCGCATTTGCTTATTTTTCTGAAAAAAATCATGGGACGAAACTTCTGAAGTGAAAAAAGTCACAAAAAATGTAGACATTATCAATAAATAGTAGTATAATAAAATCAATCAGCGGAAAACGCTTTAAAAAGGAGAATGTTTCATGAAAATGAAAAAAGTCTTTGCTGGACTTGTATTGTTCAGCGCAACTCTTGCATTGGTAGCTTGCGGAAACAGCGCTTCTAAAACAGAAAGCTCTGCATCTTCAGAAGCTAAAACTGAAAAAGTTGAAACAACTGATATCAAATGGCAAGACGGTACTTACACAGGTGAGTCAGCATTTGATGATAAAGGCTACAAAGTTGTTCACTCAATTACTATCGAAAACGGTAAAATTACTGCTTCAAACTTCAACTATGAAGATAAAGATGGTAAATTGAAAGCTGACAATGAAGAATACAACAAAATGATGAAAGAAAAATCAGGTGTATCTTCAAAAGAAGCTACAGAACAATTGAACAAACAATTGGTTGATACTCAAGATGCAGCATCAGTAGAAGTTGTATCAGGTGCAACTCATACATCAGAAAACTTTGTTAAAGCTACAGAAGCTCTTCTTGCAGCTGCTGCAGAAGGTAAAACTGACAAAGTTATGTTTGACTTCAGCAAATAATCGTTGATTTCTAAAACGATGTGTGGTTTCGGTCACATATCGAAAGAAATGCTAGAACATAAAAAGAGAAGCTGTTGACGATGGTCCCAGCTTCCTTTTTCGTTGAAGGAGAAAAAAGTGAAATATTTTCATAAACTAATGGCTTGTGTGGTGCTCCTTATTACAGTGGCTCTTCTAGGAGCATGTCACAAGTCAGCACAGAAAACAACAAGTCTTCCTGTCGTAAAAACTCCCTTGATGAGGACCGAATCACTCTTGCATACTGTTGTACAGTTAAGTATTTATCATGAAAATCAAGAGAAAACGATGGAGGATGCGATTGCCTATATCAAAGAAATGGAACGCCTTTTATCAGCGAATGAAGAGGGGGCAGATGTTTATAATATCAATCAAGCCGCAGGTAAAGAAGCTGTAAAAGTTGACCCTAGAACCTTTGAACTCATCGAACGTTCTATTCAAGTTTCTAAAGAGAGTCAAGGTCGATTTGATGTCTCAATTGGCGTGATTAACCAGCTTTGGAAAATTGGTTCCGAGGATGCACGTAAACCTGCTGAGCAAGAAATTGAAACGGCCCTACCACATGTAGATTATAAAAAGATTCATTTAGACAAGGAAAAAGGAACTGTCTATATTGAAAAAGGCATGAGTTTAGAACTTGGAGCAATTTCAAAAGGCTATATTGCAGATGGTGTCAAAGAAGTGTTGAAAAAAGACGGCGTCACAACTGCCATTATCAATCTTGGTGGAAATGTCGTTGTTATGGGAACTTCACCAAATCATTCTAAGGGCTGGAAAGTTGGTGTTCAGGATCCTGATGAGACACGAGGCGCAACCGTTGGCTACGTCTTCAAAAAAGATAGTTCTATTGTAACTTCTGGAATTTACGAACGGTTCTTTGAGCAAGATGGAAAAATCTATCATCATATTTTGAATCCCCACACAGGTTATCCTGTTGAGAATAGCATTTCAGGTGTAACCGTCTTTACCAAGACCTCTACTCAAGGTGACAGCCTATCAACCACTCTATTTATCTATGGAATAGAAGACGGACTAGCATATGTCAATCAGTTAGATGGTGTCGAAGCAGTCTTTATTGACAAAGACCACGGTGTTCATCTCAGTCAAGGGTTGAAAGATACATTTCAATTAACAAATAAGGAGTATCATCTTGCAGAATAAATTAACTCTTCCAGTTTTTTTAGAATTTGTAGAATTAAAAACAAAAGTTGCTAGTGTTTTTCCCATGATGATCGGTTTGTTATGGTCTAGCTATGCTTATGGACCATTGAATTGGGTCAACACTTTTTTGTTTATTATAGCTGTTCTCTCTTTTGATATGTGTACAACAGCTATCAACAATGCGATGGATTACCATAAAGCGGTTGATGCGGAGTACAAGGCGCAAGAGAATGTCATTGGAAAACATGGCTTGGACTTTCAACAGATGATGCAGATTATTTTTATCCTGTTGGGAATAGCTGTTCTCTTTTCAGTTTTTCTTGTGTTCAGAACGGATTTATTGCTACTGCCAATCGGAGGACTTTGCTTTTTAATCGGTATTTTCTATACCTTTGGTCCCATGCCCTTGTCACGACTGCCACTTGGTGAAATTTTTTCAGGTGTGACAATGGGATTCGGTATTTTCTTCTTAGCGGTCTATATCCAGAATCCAAGTGCTATTTTAGCAAGCCGCTGGGATTTGAGACTCGGCACAGCAGCGATTGCTTGGAATTGGTTCGAAACAATCAAGATTTTCTTTATGACCATTCCATTGATTTGTTTGATTGCCAATATCATGTTGGCCAATAATCTTTGTGACTATGAGCAGGATTTGCGGAATCACCGTTTTACATTAGTCCACTATATCCGCCCTAAGCTGGGCGTCGTGCTGTATACAGTCTTAAGCTGGCTTCCTTGGGTACTGTGGGTAATCTATGGTTTGACAGGTTTGTTGCCAATCTGGACGCTGATTGGATTTATTGGTCTTGTGCCATTTACAAAGAATCTGAAGAATTTTCAGGCCAAACAAATCAAACGTGAAACCTTTATCAACTCTATTAAAAACTTTGTTCTCTTTTCGGCGATGTATCTGATGGTACTTGTTTTCGCCTTGTTATTTAAGTAGAGGGCAATCAATAGAAAAAAGGAGCTGGGCCAAAAGTCCAACTCTAATTTTATTTGAGCTAGAATTGCAAGACGCAGTGGTTGGGAGAAAGCCTTGCTATTTTAATAGTATAGTCTTTCCCCTGCACAGTTGACGGGGTGCTTTAGCACCGACAACCACTGCTGATTGGCATTCAAAGATAGCCTATGTTGACGCGAAAATTTCGCTTCATTTCCAGCCTCAAAAGGTTCACTGAACCTTTTGAGCTATGCGGGGGTGGGAGAGAAAAGGTCCAGTGGACGTTTTCTGCCTGAGCTTATAAATAAGGGAGCGAGGGTAACTCTTTGTTGATTGCTATGAGTTATTTCCCACTCCCTTTTTCTATATCTTGTTAAATAGGTAAAATTAACTCGTCTTCATCGTCTTCCTTATCTTGGTCTTTATCATTTATCTCACCTTTACGATGAATTTCAATGACAAATTGATGGGGAAGACAAACTAGAATTTGTCCTTCTTTATTGATCCAGCCTGTATTGACAGCAATCTGATCAGGGCTATTATCTTCTTTCACACGAATCCATCCGCTGTTGGTTTCAACAATATTGTATTGACCTTCGTTGGGATAGTAGGTCTTTAATTTTGAACCAGCATTTTCATCAAGGAGAAGTTCGTCTACAATTTCTCCATTAATTTTGACAATAGCTACTAACCGACTCGTATCCTTTGCAAGGTCTTGTTGGTAAAAATAGGTGGAGATGATCATAGGAGTGAAAGAGAAGAGGATGGCTAATCCAATCAGAATATAGTCAAAAGGCCGAAATAATTTTAAAATATTTTTCATTACTCGCTCATTTCCAAACATAATTCCTACTATTATAACATATCTAGACTTGCTTGTGAAATTTCCTATTTAAGAGATTGATTACAGAGAGTTCGAGATTTTTGTATTCTCTGTTGCTGATTTTTTCGTATGGAAGGCTATTAAAAGTTAAAAATAGACTTGTATCCTTGTCCATTTCCGTCCTCTTTTGAACTGTTAATGAGCTCCCTGTATTTCGAGTTATTTTATTTGACCTCAATAATTCTATATGGTAATATATGTCTAATTAATAGTTCTATATAGAAATAAGTGTGGCATATGATTGAAAAAAGTAAGGGTGGATATTTGAACATGCAAGTCCACTTGTTGAATGGACGGCTCTTTCAAAGTTTATTGAACAAGGAACCAGATGTTTTGTACCGTAGTGAGCAAGGAAAAATCTTGTCGGCTCTGTGGTCCAATGAAGGCTGTCTGACAGCAACAGACATAGCGCTTAAGACAGGTTTGGCCAATAATACATTAACCAACATGCTCAAGCGTTTGGAAGAGCAGAAGTTGCTAATCTTTCAAGAACATCCAAATGATAAACGTAAGAAATTTGTTACTTTAACAGAACTTGGTTGGTCTCAGGAAAAGATTGGCGACAAGGTTAGTCAAGAGTTGGCAGACATTTTTTACACAGGATTTTCAGAGCGAGAAATAGCTGACTTTGAAGCGTATATGGAGCGGATTTTAAAAAATCTGCAAGCAGCTTCTAGAAAATAGGGAGTGACGATGATTGAATTTAAAGAAGTAAAAAAGACCTATGGTGAGGGAATTATTCTCAAAGAAATCAACTTACGAATCAAGTCAGGTGAGTTTATGGTTCTAGTCGGTCCTAGTGGTTCTGGTAAAACGACCTTACTGAAAATGGTGAATCGTTTAATTGAGCCAACGGGTGGTCAGATTTTTCTAGACAAAAAGGAGTTGACCAGTCTACCCCTGCGTGACCTCCGCCTATCAATCGGTTATGTTTTGCAACAGATTGCACTCTTTCCAAATCTTACAGTTGCAGAAAATATTCTCTTAATTCCTGAGATGAAAAAGTGGAAGAAGTTAGAAGCGCAAGAGAGAATGACCGCCTTAATGGAACGCGTGGGATTACCATTTGCTGAATATGGTCATCGCTATCCCAAGGATTTATCAGGTGGTGAGCAGCAACGGATTGGGATTTTGAGGGCGATTATTGCCCAGCCTAGCATACTGCTCATGGATGAGCCTTTTTCAGCCTTGGATGCTATTTCTAGGAAGCAATTACAGGTCTTGACCAAGGAGTTACATGAGGAATTTGGGATGACGACTATTTTTGTGACCCACGACACGGATGAGGCCTTGACTTTGGCGGATAGGATTGCTGTACTTCATGAGGGAGAAATCGTCCAGCTGGCCAGTCCGAAAGAAATCTTAGAAGCGCCAGCCAATGACTTTGTGAAGGACTTGTTTGGAGGTGGCTGTCATGACTAGTTTGTTGTCGACTTTTGAGAGCCGATTGGGTGATTGGCTGACAGCCCTCGCTCAGCATTTGCAGCTATCTCTTTTGACGCTTCTCTTGGCTATATTATTGGCTCTTCCCTTAGCGATTTTTCTTAGTCCTCATCGGAAAATAGCAGAGCTGATCTTACAGATCGCAGGTGTATTTCAGACCATTCCGTCTTTAGCGATTTTGGGTTTGCTTATTCCGATAATGGGGATTGGAACCTTACCTGCTCTAACAGCTTTGGTCATTTATGCCTTATTTCCTATCTTGCAAAATACCTTGACAGGACTAGCTGGGATTGACCCGAGTTTGAAAGAGGCCGGAATTGCCTTTGGGATGAACAGGTGGGAGCGTCTCAAAAAATTTGAATTGCCTCTTGCTATGCCTGTTATTATGTCTGGAATTCGGACGGCAGCTGTCATGATTATTGGGACAGCAACCTTAGCGGCTCTTATCGGTGCAGGTGGACTGGGTTCCTTTATCTTGCTAGGGATTGATCGTCATAATTCTAGCTTGATTTTGATCGGGGCGATTTCGTCAGCGATTTTAGCAATTGGTTTTAACTTTTTACTCAAATTTTTAGAAAAGGCGCGACCTCGGACTATTTTTGCGAGTTTTGGGGTCTTGGTACTGGGACTGTTTCTATCCTACGCGCCAGCTATTTTCCCAAAAATGCAAGCCAAAGAAACTATTACGGTTGCAGGAAAGCTGGGTCCTGAGCCAGAAATCCTCATCAATATGTACAAGATATTGATCAAGCAGGATAGCGATTTGCAGGTGGAATTAAAGCCGAATTTTGGGAAGACAACCTTCCTATATGAGGCCTTAAAGTCTGGAAAGATTGATCTTTATCCAGAGTTTACGGGTACGGTGACATCGTCCTTACTCCAGTCGTCGCCAGTGGTGTCAAATGATGCCCAGCAGGTCTATGAAGCAGCGCGTGATGGTATTTTACAACAGGATAAGTTGGTCCTCTTAAAGCCAATGGCCTATCAGAATACCTATGCGCTTGTCCTTCCTCGGAAAATAGCAGAGCAGTATGGCGTGAAAAGCATTTCTGACTTAGCAGGACTTGAAAGTCAGCTCAAGGCAGGTTTTACTTTAGAATTTAATGACCGTGAGGACGGAAATAAAGGGCTTCAGTCTATCTATGGCTTGAACTTACAGGTTTCCACTATGGAGCCAGCCTTGCGTTACCAAGCTATCTCTTTAGGAGACATTCAGTTGACGGATGCTTACTCAACGGACCCCGAAATTACCCAGTATGATTTGCAAGTCTTAAAAGATGACAAAGAACTCTTTCCGCCCTACCAAGGCGCTCCGCTCTTATCTCAATCCTTACTGAAAAAACATCCAGAACTGAAGAAAATTCTCAATCAATTAGCAGGGAAAATCAGTGAAGCGGATATGAGCCAAATGAACTACCAAGTCGGTGTAGAAGGAAAATCTGCAGCGGAAGTTGCTAGAAATTATTTGGAAAAAGAAAATCTCATCAAGAAATAAGGAGAAATTATGATTGCTATTACAGGTGTAACAGGAAATTTAGGCAGTTTTGTTGCTGAAAAGCTAGCCCAAGTAGGCATCACCAGTCGTCATCTTGCCAGAAGTCCAGAAAGAGCGAAAAAATATGAATCTGCCCAGCTAGTCCGTGCCGCCTATGAAAATTCAGAGGAAAGCCGTCAAGCCTTGGCAGGAGTAGATATTCTCTTTATGGTATCAGGGAAGGAGCATCCAAACCGCCTGCAACAGCACTTGGACTTCATTGATGCAGCCAAGGTAGCGGGGGTGCATCATATCATTTATACTTCCTTTTACAATGCTAGCGAGACCGCAACCTTTACTTTGTCACGAGACCATGTCAAGACTGAAAACTATATCAAAGAACAGGGTTTTACCTATACCTTCTTGCGGGATAATTTTTACATGGACTTTTTTGTAGAATTGTGCCTAGCATATGATGAAATTCGTGGTCCAGCTGGAAATGGAAAGGTATCAGCTGTCTTGAGGCAAGATGTTGCCCAAGTGATTGTTGAAATTTTGAAAAATCCTAGCCAATGGGAAAATCAAATTCTAGACATGACTGGACCAGAAAATCTCACCATGCAGGAAATTGTAGACCTCATGGCTAGCAAACTTGGTCGCAACATTGCCTATATCCGTGAAACAGTAGAAGAAGCCTATGAATCGCGCAAGGTCTGGCCAGTAGAAGCCTGGGAATACGACAGTTGGGTATCGACCTACACAGCCATTTCAGTCGGTGAACAGGAAGGTGTCTCATCAGACATTGAGCGTGTTTTAGGATGTCCAGCGACCTCCTTGTCAGAATACGTCAAGACTCTTGACTAGAATAATCAAAACACAACGGACTTTTATGAGGTCCGTTTTTTAGTACGATTTGCAAGCGAAAATCTATTTTTTGAGTCGATATTTACATAAATAAAAATATTGTGAAATAATGAGCATATTTTTTGTAATCGGTAACAGAGTCAGTTATAATGTATGGTATAAAATAATATTTTGAAAGCGAGATTTTTCTATGGCAAAAATCGTTGTTGTTGGTGCAAACCACGCCGGTACTTCAAGTATCAATACACTTTTGGATAACTACGGTTCACAAAATGAAGTAGTTGTCTTTGACCAAAACTCTAACATTTCTTTCTTGGGCTGTGGTATGGCTCTTTGGATTGGTAACCAAATTTCTGGTTCAGAAGGTCTTTTCTACGCAAACAAAGAAATGCTTGAAGCAAAAGGCGCACGCATTTACATGAACTCACCAGTTCAATCAATTGACTATGATGCAAAAACTGTTACTGCCTTGGTTGACGGTCAAGAGCATGTTGAAACCTACGACAAATTGATTTTGGCAACAGGTTCACAACCAATCTTGCCACCAATCGCTGGTGCAGAAATTAAAGAAGGTTCACTTGAATTTGAAGCAACTCTTGAAAACCTTCAATTCGTTAAATTGTTCCAAAATGCACAACAAGTTATCGATAAATTGGAAGACAAATCACAAGATATCAAACGCGTAGCAGTTGTAGGTGCTGGTTATATCGGTGTTGAACTTGCTGAAGCCTTCCAACGTCATGGTAAAGAAGTGATCTTGATTGACGTTGTGGATACTTGCTTGGCTGGTTACTATGACCGCGACCTTTCAGACATGATGAGCAAAAACATGGCTGACAACGGTATCGAATTGGCATTTGGTGAGACTGTTAAAGCTATCGAAGGTGATGGCAAAGTTGAACGTATCGTAACAGATAAAACAACTCGTGATGTTGATATGGTTGTTCTTGCAGTTGGTTTCCGTCCAAATACTGGTCTTGGTGCTGGCAAATTGGAAACATTCCGCAACGGCGCTTACCTTGTAAACAAAAAACAAGAAACAAGCATCAAAGATGTTTATGCAGTTGGTGACTGTGCAACAGTCTTTGACAACGCTATCAACGATGTGAACTACATTGCCCTTGCATCAAACGCTCTTCGTTCAGGTGTGGTAGCTGGTCACAATGCTGCTGGTGTTGAAGTTGAATCACTCGGTGTTCAAGGTTCAAACGGTATCTCAATCTACGGTCTTAACATGGTTTCAACTGGTTTGACAGAAGAAAAAGCAAAACGCTTTGGCTTCAATCCAGTTGTCGTTGAGTCAACTGACCTTCAAAAAGCTGCCTTCATGGAAGAAGATAACCACGAAGTAACAGTGAAAATCGTTTACGATAAAGATACTCGCAAAGTGCTTGGTGCACAAATGGTATCTCGTGAAGACATGTCTATGGGTATCCACATGTTCTCATTGGCAATCCAAGAAGGCGTAACAATCGACCGCTTGGCGCTCCTTGACTTGTTCTTCTTGCCACACTTCAACCAACCATTGAACTACATCGCAAAAGCTGCCATCTCAGCTAAATAATCATAAAAAAATCGACTAGTTTTAGTCGATTTTTTTGATATATTTACTGGGTGAGTAGGGACTACGGTCGAAATGGGGATTTTTGTCGAGGATTTCTTGGGCAATTTGCCAACCGATAAAAGGACCAGATGTAAGTCCTGAAGAACCTAGACCGCTAGCGACCCAGATGTGTTCTTGGTCAGAAAGGTTGCCGTAAAATGGGGAGTAGTCTGATGTGTAGGCGCGTATTCCCACCCGTCTAGCGCTAATCGGCAACTCAGCTAGTTCAGGGATGAATTGGCTAGCCGTTTCTTTCATTTTTTCAATCTTGTCATCATCCAGCGTCAGGTCAAAGCCCATATTGTCTTCGTGATTCGCACCGATGACCAGTTTTCCATTTTCAAAAGGCAGGATATCAATCTCGCCGTGCAACATACAACCAGACCACTCATCAGTAGTAAAGTCTGTTTCGATTTCCAGCAGTTGACCTTTCTGCGGACGGACATCCACGGTATAGTCTAGCGGAGCAAGAAGTTGTGGTAACCAAGCTCCCACAGCTAGGATGATTTGGTCGGTCTTCAGCACTTGCTGGTTGATAGAGATAGTCTGCTCATCTATCAACTCGGCTTTCCCATGGAGTAGTCTTCCGCCATTTTGCAGAAAGGCTTCTTGTAAATGATCTAGCAAAAGATTGCCGTCCACACGGCCACCCCCACTTGCTAAAATAGCACCTTGCTCCGTTGATAGTTGAGGAATGATTTGTGTCACGGATTGTCCAGTGAATAGGTTAAGCTCCCCAATCATGGGAGCTTTTTCTCTTCTTTCAAGAGCTATATTTTCTAATTTTTTCAGGAGCTTTTCCTTGTTTTTAAAGACCAGTGTCCCAGTCTGCTTGTAAGCAGGGTTCGAAAATCCAACCTCTTGCAAATCCGACATTAGTTGCGGATAAAATGCCGCTCCGCTAGCGGTCAAATGATACCAATCTTGATTGCGACGTTGCGACAGCCAAGGGCAGATAATTCCAGCGGCAGCACGTGTCGCCGTACCAGTACCTTCATCAATCAAGGTCACCTGACAATCTTTTTCTTGTGAGAGATAGAACGCGGCTGTCGAACCAACAATTCCCCCTCCGATAATGACTATTTCTCTTTTCATAGGAATATTATAGCATAAAATAGAGAATTTTTTATCTGCTTGTACATGATACAATAAAGAGAAGAGAAAAATAGCACAAAAAAACAAAAGCATAAGAAAAATGAAAGAAGTTTCAAAATGGAATTTAAATTAAAAATGTGGGTAACCCAAGAAGAACAAGACTATATCAATGGAGTAGTTGGCTATTCTTTGGCAAAAGAGAAGGATTACTTAATTTATTCTGAAACCGAGAGGATTTATCGCCTAATTATCCAATTTTATAACCCAAATCCTGATTGTCCTCAAGATGAGATCCACATTATTCTTTATAAGGGAGCTATTATCAAATTAACCTATAGCTATTATAAAGAAGGAGAAATCGTTGAGATTTATTTTAAGTCCATCCTGGTCCCTTCTCAGTTTAAGGATGAAGAAGAAAAGATTATTGAGATTGTAAAGGGAACGGACGAAGCGATAGGGGCAGGAATTGACGGTATTCCATCTCAAGAAATGATCACTTATCCCAAAGGCTTCCCGCTGACCTACAATGACGAGATAATGATTCCAGTTGTTTAAGTAATGAGGTAGACGGATGTATAAAACGATAAATGATATCACTAACTGGGTAGACAATTATGTCAATCCTAAAGCAAACTTAGAACAGTTTGCCCTAGACCTAGCTGACCAGATCCGCCAGATGTCATTTGACTTGCCTGAGGGTAGCAGAACTATCTTCTACTCAGGAGGCTTCACTGGGGCAGATTCCTCTGCCAAAGGCTACATGTTTCACACGGCTGATAGACACAGCAAGGCCAGCAAGGGCAAGCTGTCTTTCATCAATAATGTCGCAGAAAATATCTTAAATGATGAAAAATTCGAAGAAGCTATTCGTCGTGCGATTTTTAATAAGACTGAAATATTATACGGTGGAACTTGGACCTACAACACTCGTCAAAAGACCGTTTTCGGAGATAAGGCCTTGGCTTTGGATGAACTCATATCCGAGATACTGGTGCAGAAGCATGCTAAGGGGGATGTGGCAGTCCTGATGGGGCCAGATGCTGATAAAAATCGGGTCTTTGCCCAGACGGAGCTGCCGGTACTGATGGCTAATGAGCGAGTTACTCATATTAATGGCATCCCCAAGGAGGAGTTGGCCGGTCTTTCCAGCGATTTGGAGCGCTTCAATCGCATTAAGGCGGAATCAGTAACACAGTTGTCAAAGGCAGAAATCTATCCTAAAATCAGCGAGTTTTGCTATTGTTCGCTGGTTTTGTGATAGCTTTCAGCGAAAGGAGAAAAATGATGGTGTGCCAAAAGATAGTCATTCGCTCACTACCGTTTCTGAACTCTAGTTTTGAGGAAGAAGCATACCTCAGGTGAGCATGGGCAGGAACATTTCCTGACGGAAAAGAATCAGAATCATCAAGCAGCATAGAAAGGAACTCAAATGAAAACAATACACAAAATTTTACTCATAGCAACGGCAATCCTGCTTATGTCAGGCTGTACTGCATTTGAGCGGCGAGACTATGAGTCCCGCATCGCGGAGGTGTCCGAGGTCTATCCGACGGAGAAGGTATCAGACCTGTTTAAGAAGTTTCCGAATGGGTTTGAAATATATCATAGAGAAAAAGAAAGCGTGGATGGAAAGTATCTATATGATCATGAAATAGTGCTAGTAGGTAATCCTAATACACAAACTATTACTGGTAAATATAAGAAAAAAGATATGCAAGACAGGACAATGGTTGATATTCCGGTCAGTTATGATATGAATAACTCTCTAACAACGTCAGAGGATTATCAATTTGATGATATTGTAAAAAATATGAAACTTTTATTCATGATACTAAATTTGAATAAAGTCAATAGAGAAAAATTGGAATATATAGGATTATATAGTAATCCATCTTTAGGGACATATAATATCAGATACAATATTGTTGATTCACAATTAAATGAGTATTTGCAACTTCCATTGAATAAAAAAATGGAAATTACTTTTGGAGGGAGTAAAGATTCAGAAAATAGTAACAACTATCAAATTAATATTTGGATAAAAAGAGATTTAACAGACTATTTATCGGAACAAGTAATAGGTTATTGAGGAGACTATGTTATGGAAAAAACAAAAAACTCAGAATTTACTAGCTACATTATGGCGGTTTCCTACGGAATAGAAAATGCATGGATTACAGAAAGTTTAAAGCAAGAAGATATTGACTATACAAATAGTTCATCCAGAGGAATGGAAATAATTGAACGCTATATCAAAGATGAATTAAAGCAGCTTGCAAAACGTTCCAATATGTCAGAAGTTGTGCCTATCCCATCTGACCAGCTCCAGTATCTGCATAGCTACCATGATAAGGTGACTGGGATGACAGGAGTTGCCTTCTTGGATGTGGCAAATCGGGAGATTATCATCGGCTATGTGGGGACTAACCCGAGTAACGATGGCTGGCGTGACTTGGGCTTGGCTGACTTCGTCGGAATTGGGTTGTCCAGTGGGGTACACTATCCAGCGGCTCTCCAGTTTTACAAGGATGTGCAGGAGAAGCTCCCCAACTACAAGATTGGCACGCTGACGGGGCATTCACTTGGAGGCAATGAGGCACAGTGGGTAGCGCTTGCGACCAATACGCCAAAAACGGTCGTTTACAATGCGGCTCCTCTCTATCTTCCCTTTACAACAAGTTCAAACTTACTCAG
>JAIMFC010000022.1 GCA_019794795.1 Streptococcus gallolyticus | reverse complement strand
AAGTTAAGTGACGATAGCCTAGGAGATACACCTGTTCCCATGCCGAACACAGCAGTTAAGCCCTAGAACGCCTGAAGTAGTTGGGGGTTGCCCCCTGTGAGATACGGTAGTCGCTTAGCTTTTATCCGCCATAGCTCAGTTGGTAGAGCGCATGACTGTTAATCATGATGTCACAGGTTCGAGCCCTGTTGGCGGAGTTTATATGGTCCGTTGGTCAAGGGGTTAAGACACCGCCTTTTCACGGCGGTAACACGGGTTCGAATCCCGTACGGACTATGGTTTGAGAGAGGTTAGCCTCTCTCTTTTTCTTTCTTAATTTGAGCTCTTTATCAACTATAGTGGGTGAATGAAAAGTTATATACGATAAATGCTCTCTATTTTTTTCAAATAAAATGCCTTATAATCTTTGCGATGGATTTACCCACTACAGAAATTATAAAGCCATAAATTTGCGGATAATTAAAAATACTCTCTAAATTGATGCTAAGACATTTTAGAGAGTATTTTTAGATAGATCATTAGATGATAGATAGTTCATCTGGTAAAGCAACTGTTTCTTTACCTTTTTTATCGATGACTAGTACGGTGCGAGGATAAAATGGATCGTAAGGAATATCTAAATCGATAGTAATAGCATTATGATATGATTCTTGTGAAAAGGTTACTTGAATTTTTCCTTTGTTATTTTTGAGAGTAAAACGGATAATCTTTTTCAAAGGGACAACATCTTTTAAATAGTTGTCAATAATATACCAAAAACTGTCAATAACTGTTCCTGGTAGTGAAGTGACAATACCGAAACTAGCATAGCGTCCTTGAGTGTTTGTAAAAGCCATTGTGGCCTCCTTTATGTAAGAAAAAAGCCTGACAAACAGGTTTTTCTTGTGTGCAACTTTAACGATTTCGCAGTTCTAAATAGCGTTTGTACCAAATATTCACGTAGGCATTCGAGAAAGGTCCTTTTTCTTGATTAATCCAATCTACGAGGATTTTGACATGCTCTTTGAGAATGAAATCAAGATCAGTTGAGTAGTTCATCAATTTTCTGTGACGCTCATACTCATCAACGTCTAATAATCTTTTTTCGCCGTCTGCAAAGACCTTGACATCCAAATCGTAATCGATGTATTTTAGGGCCTCATTATCTAATAAATAGGGACTGGCTAGGTTACAGTAGTAAGAAACGCCATTTTCGCGAATCATTGCAATGATGTTAAACCAGTATTTTTTATGGAAATAGACAATGGCAGGTTCACGGGTGACCCAACGTCTGCCGTCATTTTCAGTGACAAGTGTATGATTGTTGACACCGATAATAGCATTTTCCGTTGTTTTTAGTACCATGGTGTCGCGCCAGGTGCGGTGCAGTTCACCATTATGTTTATAACTTTGAATTGTAATAAAGTCGCCTTCTTTTGGTAATTTCACGCAGATACCAACTTTCTTAATTACAATTTATCTGAGATATTATACCATAATTTTCTGTAAATGGGTAATTAGAGATAGTCTCGAAGGGCAGATTTTATGTCGTCAAAGGAAAATCCTTTGCGGGCGAGGGCTTGGGTTAGGCGTTGTGTGAGTTCGTAACCTTCATATTTTCTGGCATACTTGGGAAATTGCTTGTCCAATTCTTTGTAGATGAGATTGGTTTCTGTCTCTTGGTCTTTTTCAATATCTAGATTTGATAGGGCAATTTTGGTGTCAGTGCTGGAGAATCCTTTAGCGGTTATTTGCTGGAGAATTTTGGTTTTGAGGGCTTGACTTGGTAATTTTTCTTTGTATTTGCGGTGGATTTTTTCAGCAACCCGTTGAGCAATTTCGGGAAAATCAGCCTCTGCAAGGGCAATTGCGATTTCTTTTTTACCAATACCTTTCTGAGCTAATTTTTGTGCGAGGACGAATGGCCCTTTGTCGCCTGTATATTGGTTCGATTGGATCATTTTTCTGGCGTATTCTTTGTCATCGATCCATTTATTGACTTCGAGATTGTCTAAAATTTGTGGTATATAGTTTATGTTAATTTCGTGTTTAACTAGATAATCTTGGACCTCCTTGCGAGTGCGTTGTTTTAAGGAGATATGGTAGAGGGCTAGATTTTTACCGTAGGAAAATTGGGCAAACTCCTGGATTTCTTTGAGTTCTTCTGGGCTGATGTCCTTGTCTTTGCTAAGCATGAAGCGGACGATGGTGTCTTCTGTGATATAACATTTGTCAGATGACTCTAATTCTAATAAGTAAAGTCGTTTTTTCTTTTCGATTTTAGTGATTTTCATACCTAACATTATAGCAAAAATGGTAAAATAGGGTTATGAATTTAGCAGTAAAACAACGGATTCCGCTGAAAATTAAGCGGATGGGAATCAATGGTGAAGGTATTGGTTTTTATAAGAAAACGCTGGTCTTTGTGCCTGGTGCCTTAAAGGGGGAGGAAGTTTTTTGTCAGATTACGGCGGTCAAGCGGAATTTTGTAGAGGCACGCCTCCTTGCAGTCAATAAAAAGTCTAAGTTTCGTGTCCAACCAGCCTGTGCCATTTATGAGGAGTGTGGTGGTTGTCAGCTCATGCACCTGCGCTACGATCAGCAGTTGGAGTACAAGGATGATGTGATCCGTCAGGCTTTGAAGAAATTTAAGCCCCAGGGTTATGAAAATTATGACATTCGTCATACGATAGGCATGGAAAATCCCCAGCATTATCGGGCTAAGCTACAATTTCAGACACGCTCTTTTGCTGGCTCGGTTAAAGCAGGCTTGTTTGCGACAGATAGTCATCATCTGGTGGATATCCAAGACTGTTTGGTACAAGATGTCTTAACGCAGCAGTTGATTAATCGGATTGTACAACTCTTGGATAAGCATAAAGTTCCGATTTACAATGAGCGCAAAATTGCTGGTGTGCGAACAGTGATGGTGCGGAAGGCCGAGGCTACGGAACAAGTTCAATTGATTTTTGTAACCAGTCGTGAGGTGAGATTGACGCCGATTATTCGTAATTTGGTGCAGGATTTTCCTCAGGTGAAGACGGTGGCAGTCAACTACAATCGTAGCAAGTCTAGTGAGATTTACGGGGAAGAGACGGAGATTCTATGGGGACAAGAGGCTATTTCTGAAGAAGTTCTGGATTATCGTTTTTCTTTGTCGCCTCGTGCTTTTTACCAACTCAATCCTCAACAGACAGAAGTGCTTTATAGTCAGGCTGTTGAGGCCTTGGATGTTCAGGCAACAGACCACTTGATTGATGCCTATTGTGGTGTAGGAACCATTGGATTTGCCTTTGCGGACAAGGTGGCCAGCGTACGGGGGATGGATATTATTCCCGAAGCGATTGCAGATGCTAAGAGAAATGCGGCTGCTATGGGATTTGATAATACCTACTATGAAGCAGGTTTGGCAGAGGAAATTATTCCTCGGTGGTACAAAGAAGGTTATCGTGCAGATGCTTTGATTGTTGATCCGCCACGGACAGGCCTTGATGACAAATTATTGGCTACTATTTTGCAGTATCAACCAGCTAAAATGGTTTATGTGTCTTGTAATACGTCAACGTTGGCACGAGATTTGGTGCAATTGGCTCAGGTCTACCGAGTGGAGTATATTCAATCAGTGGACATGTTCCCTCACACAGCTCGGACCGAGGCGGTTGTGAAATTGATGAAAAAATAAAGGAAGTCTCTCGCTTTTTCTGTTTTCAGAAAATTTACGGGAGTTCTTCCTTTTTCTAATTGCTATTCTATTGTAAATGTATTACAATGTGGATATGACCAGAGGAGGTATAGAAATGTTTGATAGTACTAGTGAAACCCCTCTCTATTTGCAACTTGTTGAGGAGTTAGAGGGGAAAATTCAGTCAGAAATGGCTCCGAATGATAAATTATATTCAGAGCGAGAATTGACCCAGATTTATGGTGTTAGTCGGATTACGGTGCGGCTGGCTATTCAAGAGCTGGAGAGACGGGGCTTGATTTATAAGATGCATGGGAAGGGGACTTTTGTTGCGGAAGTACAGGAGTCAGCTTTAGATCTGTCATCTGCTTATAGTTTCACAGAACAGATGAAAAAAATAGGAAAGATTCCTAAAACAAAAATTTTATCTTTCGTACAGATTGCAGCTTCTGAACAATTAGCCAAGCAGTTACAGCTGGATGTAGGAGCTCCTGTTTATGAGTTGGAGCGGTTGAGGATTGCAGATAATCAACCCATGATGTTAGAACGCTCGTATGTGCCTGTAGTCATGTTTGAGGGGATGAGCCAGGAACTCTTGGAGCATAAGCCACTTTATGAGGTTTTTGCGGATGAATACGGTCAAACGGTTCGTTTGGCGGAAGAAGAGTTTTATGCCAGTATTGCCTTAGAGACGGAGGCGAAGTGGTTAGCGATTGACAATGGTAGCCCAGTGCTGCATCTCTTGCGGAAAACTTATAATGATAAAAATCGGATTATCGAGTATACTTTCAGTATTGCGCGTGCTGACCAATTCCGTTACAAAGTGTACCATACGAGAACAGAATAAAAAGCTACCCTGAGGTAGCTACAAATTCAAAGACAGGCTAGGTTCTAGTTTGTCTTTTTTCTATTTATTGGCTTTTATTTCAAACTTGAAGAAGTTCCAAATCTTGTAAGTTTCAGTGTAGGCTAAAATTTCGTCACTTCCTTCAACGTAAGTTAGTTTTTCTTGTAAAACAAGTGGCTGCGTCTCTTTTAATTGTAAAATACCTGCAATCGTATCTGGAGCTGGAAAGAGAATCTCAGTGGTTTCTGTATAGGGCTCGTCTGATAGATAGATATTGAAATCTAATTTGAACCGTTGAGAAATAGATTGGAAATGCTCTAGCGGTGCATCTGGTGTTAATAAATAACGTTCCGGAATGTAGCTGAGTCTTGTTGCACAGATTTGATCACCAGTTCGGCGAAGACGAGTTACCTTATAGTAACTATCTTGTTTATCAAGAGCTAGTTTTTCAAGGATGGCAGGTTCATTTCCTTTTTCGCATGAAAGAACTTGGGCAGCATATTTGCCGTCAGGGAATACTTCTATATCCGAGAATTCAACTAATTTCCCCTTACGTGACCGTGAGATAAATGTACCTTTTCCTTGTTGGCGATAGAGATAACCGTCTTTAACAAGTTCATTAACGGCGCGAATAACGGTAATAGAGCTAACATTGTAGAGTTTTGTCAATTCAGCTTCCGTATAGAATTTATCTCCGGATTCAAATTTTCCTGAGATGATTTGCTGGCGTAAATCATTTTGAATGAGTTGATATTTTGGGACCTTCATTTATCCTACCTCCTTTCTATAAAATTTTTAAGAAAACTCTTGTGATATTGTACTAAAAATTCAAAAAAATTTTACAAAACAACTGAGCATAACCAGTTGATTATGTTAATATATCCTAGTAAAGGTAAGCGGGGATGAATATGCCTATGGTCATTGGCTTTATCAATGGTGTTCTTCTAGGTGAAGCGGTAGACTATGCTGCATTTGGTGCTGAAAATATTCATCATGTTAATGCTTTCTTAGCGGGGGCTGCTGACCAAGATGAGGATGAATAGATTTTTAGAAAACCCTTTCATTTTGTAAAAAAATGTGCTAGACTAATCTAGACGTTAAGCTCGGCTGAGGTCGGGCTTTTTTATTCGGAGGAAAATGGATGATTACAGTAGCAAATTTTGGTAGTGAAAAAGCTAAATTGTATCGCTTGACCAACGAGCAGGGCATGGTCTTGACAGTTTCTAACTTTGGGGCGCGAATTGTGGATATTTCCTTGCCGATTGCAGGTGAAGGAATGCGGTCTGTTAGCCTGTCGGCGGATTCAGACCAAGCCTATCTGGACAAAGATTTCTACGTAGGGTCAAGCGTGGTTCCTATTGCTGGACGAATCTCAGGTGCCGAGACTTTTATCAAAGGACAGGTTTATCATTTTACAGAAAATGAGCCAGGACGGACTCTCCATAGTGGTACTGATACGGCAAATATGGATTACTGGCAAACACAGGTCGATGAGGAAGAAAATCAAGTTGTCTTCAGCTATCTTCTTTCTGATGGGAAAAATGGTTTTCCGGGCAATGTGCAAGTGCAGGCTATTTTTCAATTAACAGAAGAAAATGAGGTGTTTGTCCGTTATCTAGCACAGTCGGACAAGGACACGATTTTCAATCCAACCTGCCATGTTTATTTCAATTTATCAGGTGATTTCAGTCAGGATGTGTCCCAACACCGATTTACCATTGATGCGGAATCCTATGTTCCTTTGGCAGACAATCTACCAACTGGTGAGATTGCGAATGTAGTAGGAACACCTTTTGATTTTCGTCAGGGATCCTATCTAGCCCAAGGTTTAGCTGGGCAGTGTCCTCAAACAGACGCGGCGGGTGGTTATGATCATCCTTGGTTGCTGCATGAGGGAAGTGCTGAGCAGGTGGAAGTTCTGAGCCCTGACGAGCGCGTGCGCTTGACGCTAAAAACCAACCAGCCAGCGGTGATTATCTATACTTACAATCATGGGCCAACGGATATGTGTCGCAAGCATGGTGTCTTTAGCTTAGAGTGTCAAGGTTTACCAGATGCTTGCAACATGGTGGGATTTGGCTCAATTCTTTTGGAAAAGGACCAAGAATTTCTTAGCGAAACGCGTTACCGTTTTGAATGGAAATAGGGGAGAGAACCTAGAGCAGAAGTTCTAGGTTTTATGCTATTTTTAGAATTAACAGTTTGGCGCAGGGCAGGGGTTGACTAAATGTTCTCATCCCTTGCTACGCAAGCAATTTCGACCAATCTACTCAACTGTGCGGAGGTGGGACGACAAAATCAATTTCCTCGAAATCATGATTTTTGTCCCACTCTCTTTCTTATTACGAAAGCTCCATTTATAGCAGAAATGTGCTATAATGTTAAAAGAAAAAAATCACATCGTCTCAAACTTATGATATTAAAGGTGTTAAACTAGGTTGAGATAGAGGCACAGGTGTGATAGGGAAAGGGAGATATGAGCTACGAAGCAGAATTTTTGAAGGAATTTGAGGCTTGGGTCAACACTCAGGTCATGATTAATGAGTTGGCAATGGCTGAGAGTCGCCGTGTCTTGAAAGAAGACAAGGATGAGCGGGCAGCAGATGGCTACATTCGTTATGAGAGTAAGTTGGACGCCTATCGTTTTATTCAGGGAAAATTTGCCAACTATCATGCAGGCAAAGGGTTTCATGATTTGCCAGATGATTTGTTTGGGAAGCGTCATTATTAGGAGAGGAAAAAAGGATAAATGGCTAAAAAGAAAGTAAATCGGAAAAAACAATTAAAAAAACAGTTGGCAGACTTGAGACGTGCAGGGCGTGTTGGACTTGAAACTGCTCGCGGAGCTGTTGAGACAGTCGTACACCAGGCTGAAACTCTTGTAGAACATGCTGTTGAGCAAGTAAAAGAAAAGGTAGCTGAAGTGACTTCTTCGCCTAATTCATTGGAGGACTTTTTGGCACTTTCTGAGCTGGAAGGCATTGCGGCGGCACGTTTGGAAACATTTTATGAATCTGGGATTCAATCTGTGGTTGATTTTGCCCAGCACACAGAAAAAGAACTCTTGGCTCTTAAAGGAATCGGTCCAGCGACCATTAAACAGTTGAAAGAAAAAGGGATTGCCTTGAAGGCTTAAATCCTATTGTTTCATCGAAGTCGGGGGAGATATAAAATATGAACATTTATAAAGCAGGGCTGAACAATGAGAAAAAACACTTGCTTTCCCAATTGAATAACAGGGAGCTTGCCCTCTTTCAACAAGAAGAGGAGAATATCAAAGCAAAGGCTTATCGTCGAGCATTTTGGGCAACGCTAGGTATTTTTATCTTTGGGGCTGTGATTGTTTTGCTTCCTATATATTTATTTGATGACAGAAAAGTAGAACCTAGCCCAGATAGAATAGTTTCGGCAGTGCTTATTCTACTGATGCTCATGCCACTTTTCTATTTATTTAAAGCATATCCTACAGCAAAATTGGAAGAGGAAATCAAGGTTCTCAAGAAACTGCTAGTTATAAAAGGGTAGAGTAAGCCTGTCAACAGAGGAATTCTTGATTTTTCAAGTTAATTCTGTTACAATAAAGCCATTCAGAGGTGTTTTGAGCCCCATTTGTCACAGGAAGCGGTGGTACTGAGAAATCCGCACAAATGTCAAAACTGGTTGCTGATGATGTGAATCGAATAAGTAAAGTGCAGATAGTTATAGTCTATCTGAACAAGGGTGGTACCGCGGAAATCGTAAACGAATTTCGTCCCTGTCAGTATTGGCAGGGGCGTTTTTTTTTTCATAATGGAGGAGGTCTCAATGAAAGAATTCAAAGAACGGATAACAGAACGCTTGTATTTGAGACCCGTTCGCATAACGGATGCGGAAGCCATGTATGACTATGGACATCGTCCAGAAGTGGCGCGTCTAGCTGGTTTTCCAGTGAATCAGTCCGTTGAAGAGTGCCAACAGTTTATCCAGATGGATTTGAATAAAACGGATGAGGCAGTTCGAAAACGGATTTATGCTATTTGCCTGAAGGGTCAGGACAGGCTGGTGGGGACAGTTAGTTTTGCCAAAGAAATCAAACCAGATATTCTTGAAATTGGCTATGTCTTGCATCCAGATTTGTGGGGACAAGGACTGATGCCAGAGGCTGTTTCTGCATTAGTGGACTTCGGTTTTACAGAGTTAGAACTTCACAAAATTGAAATTGCGGTCTATGATCACAATCCTCAAAGTCAGCGTGTGGCGGAGAAATTAGGTTTTCAACTAGAGGCAAGACTTCGTCAGCGAAAGCAAGTTGAAAATACTTATCATGACAAACTCATCTTTGGTTTGTTGCAGAAGGAATGGGAGAAACGATAGAAGAAAGAGCGCTTCACCTTATCTAGAAAAGGGGACATCTGAAAAATTGGGTGCCTTTATTAAGAAGAAAAGGGGCCTGGATAGGAGTGCACGCTTAAAGTAGGAGGTCATATGAATCTAATTATTATTGGAGCACAAGCTTCTGGCAAGATGACCATTGGGCAGGAGGTTGAAAGATTAACTGATTTGGTTTTATTTCACAATCATGAATCAATCGATTTCGTAACAAAATTTTTTCCAATGTCTGACGAAGCGAGAGAACTTATTAATGATATTCGTATGAAGTTTTTTGAAACCTCTGCGAAAACTGATTTGGGTTTGATTTTTACAGTTGTTATTGACTTTAATGATCCAGCAGATATATCCTTTTTAGAGCAGATTCAAGCGATTTATCATAGTAGGAATCAAGCTGTTCTGTTTATTGAATTGGAAACAGACCTGCAAGAACGTTTAAGAAGAAATGTAACTGAAAATCGTCTGCAACATAAACCTTGGAAAAGAAATATTGAGTGGTCTGAAAAAGATATTCTAGATACTATGAAGTTTGCAAACTTTAATCCAGAATTTGCTCCTAAGCAACTCTACCATTATCATAAAATTAATAATACCCAACTTACTGCCAATGAGGTTGCTCTATTGATTATCCAAATAATGAGAAAACTTGAGCAAGAAAAAACGAAATAGCCAGCCCAAAGGACTGACTATTTCTAGGAGATTATATGAAAAAGAATTGGGCTATTTCTAGCTTGAGGATAGTATAAACCAATTTTCTTAAAGAATACTAAAGGAGAAAAACTAATGTCAAAAGAATTATCACCAAAATATAATCCAGCCGAGGTTGAGGCTGGTCGTTACCAAACTTGGTTGGACCAAGATGTCTTTAAGCCGTCAGGCGATGCGGAGGCCAAGCCTTATTCTATCGTCATTCCGCCACCAAACGTAACAGGTAAGTTGCACTTGGGACACGCTTGGGATACAACCCTTCAAGATATTATCATCCGTCAGAAGCGCATGCAGGGATTTGATACCCTCTGGCTGCCAGGTATGGACCACGCGGGGATTGCCACACAGGCTAAGGTTGAGGAACGCTTGCGGGAGCAAGGCGTGACCCGTTATGACTTGGGGCGTGAAAAATTCCTCGATAAAGTCTGGGAATGGAAGGATGAGTACGCAGCGACTATACGTGAGCAATGGGGCAAGTTGGGTCTGTCTTTGGACTACCAACGTGACCGTTTCACGCTGGACGAAGGCTTGTCAAAAGCTGTTCGCAAGGTCTTTGTGGAACTCTACAAAAAAGGCTGGATTTACCGTGGCGAATTTATCATCAACTGGGACCCTGCAGCTCGCACAGCCCTTTCTGACATCGAAGTTATCCACAAGGATGTAGAAGGTGCCTTCTACCACATGAATTACATGTTGGAAGATGGTTCTCGTGCCCTTCAAGTTGCGACAACCCGTCCTGAAACTATGTTCGGTGACGTTGCGGTGGCGGTTAACCCAGAAGATCCACGTTACAAGGACTTGATTGGTAAAAATGTTATCCTGCCAATCGTCAACAAGCCAATCCCAATCGTTGCGGATGAACACGCCGATCCTGAATTTGGTACAGGGGTTGTGAAAATCACACCTGCCCACGATCCAAATGACTTCCTTGTCGGTCAACGCCACAATCTGCCACAAGTCAACGTTATGAACGACGACGGTACCATGAACGAGTTGGCAGGCGAATTTGCAGGAATGGACCGCTTTGAAGCCCGTAAGGCAACGGTTGCCAAGTTACAAGAGCTGGGTGCCCTTGTGGAAATCGAAAACCGTGTGCATTCTGTTGGACACTCTGAGCGTACAGGTGTCGTGGTTGAGCCACGCTTGTCAACTCAATGGTTTGTCAAAATGGACCAGTTGGCTAAGAATGCTATTGCTAACCAAGACACAGCTGATAAGGTAGAATTTTACCCACCACGCTTCAACGATACCTTCCTACAATGGATGGAAAATGTACATGACTGGGTTATCTCGCGTCAGCTTTGGTGGGGGCATCAGATTCCAGCATGGTATAATGAATCTGGCGAAATGTACGTCGGAGAAGAGGCACCAGTAGGTGACGGATGGGTACAGGATGAGGATGTCCTAGATACCTGGTTCAGCTCTGCCCTTTGGCCATTCTCAACAATGGGCTGGCCTGACGAAAATGCGACGGACTTCCAGCGTTACTTCCCAACTTCAACCTTGGTAACTGGCTACGATATCATCTTCTTCTGGGTGTCACGGATGATTTTCCAATCGCTTGAGTTCACAGGCCGTCAGCCATTCAAGAACGTGCTGATCCACGGTTTGATCCGTGACGAAGAAGGTCGCAAGATGTCTAAATCACTCGGAAATGGGATCGACCCGATGGATGTCATCGAGAAATACGGTGCGGACGCTTTGCGTTGGTTCTTGTCAAACGGCTCTGCCCCTGGTCAAGATGTTCGTTTCTCTTATGAGAAGATGGACGCTTCTTGGAACTTTATCAACAAGATTTGGAACATTTCCCGCTATATCCTCATGAACAATGAAGGCTTGACTTTGGATGCGGCGCGTGAAAATGTCGCCAAAGTCGCAGCTGGCGAGGCTGGCAACGTGACGGACCGCTGGATTCTCCACAACCTCAACGAAACCATTGCCAAAGTCACTGAAAACTTTGACAAGTTCGAGTTTGGTGTGGCTGGTCACATTCTCTACAACTTCATCTGGGAAGAGTTCGCCAACTGGTATGTGGAGCTGACCAAGGAAGTTCTTTACAGCGACAACGAAGCCGAGAAAGTCATGACCCGCTCTGTCCTTCTCTACACGCTGGACCAAATCCTTCGTCTCCTCCACCCTATCATGCCGTTCGTGACGGAAGAAATCTTTGCCCAGTATGCAGAGGGCTCTATCGTGGTGGCAGCTTACCCTGTTGTCAACCCAGCCTTTGAAAATGCGGAAGCCCACAAGGGAGTGGAAAGCCTTAAGGACTTGATTCGTTCGGTGCGAAATAGCAGAGTAGAGGTCAATGTTGCCCCATCTAAGCCGATTACCATTTTGATTAAGACGGCAGATAGCAAGCTTGAAACCTTCTTCAAGGCAAATGAAAACTACATCCGCCGCTTTACAAATCCAGAGCATCTGGAAATCAGCTCAAGCATCGTTGCACCAGAACTAGCCATGTCAGCCGTTATCTCCGGTGCTGAAATCTTCTTGCCGCTAGCCGACCTCCTCAACATCGAAGAAGAGTTGGCTCGACTAGACAAAGAACTAGCCAAATGGCAAAAAGAACTAGACATGGTCGGCAAAAAACTTAGCAACGAACGCTTCATCGCCAACGCCAAACCAGAAGTCGTTGAAAAAGAAAAAGAAAAACAAGCCGACTATCAAGCAAAATATGATGCTACTGTTGAGCGTATTGGTGAGATGGAGAAGTTGGTTAAGTAATAATATATAATATTCTGAAAACGTTAGCAGTTGCTAGCGTTTTTTTGGTATAATATCACTAATAAAATTAAGGTGGAAAAATGGTTAAAATTATCGAAAATAAAAGATTAGTTTCTGAAGGGGACTCAAATGTAATATTTCTGAGAATTGCACCTGAAGATTTGTCTATCACCATCAGAGATATTATTGAGCAATTACAAAACTTATCTTGGATAAATAATTTTGATGAGAGATATTTAAGGGAGGCATTTAGCATCAGGAGTTTCGCAACTGTTGATTATCTGAAGAAAAAATTATAACAACATAAACAGGATGTAATTACTACTGAAATAGGAGAAACTGTAGTTTCTGAGCTCTTTAGGTCAGCATTGGTAAATGAAATAAATTATCTGGATATTCCACTTGGAGAGTTACTCAAGGAACAAAGCACTGGTAATCCTGGTTTCGATTTTTTTCCCGCGTTGTAAAATGAAGTGCAACAAATGATGAAATAGCAAGCCAAATGGTTAATTTTATTAAGTATGGAACAAATAGTAAAAAGGAGATTTGGTTATTAACGTATGGCTCCGAATTTGAAGATATAGAGTGGATGAAACCGTTCGTCATAAAAATTGATCAAAAAGAAATCAGATTTGATAAAGAAATTTTAAATGAAAATGAGGATAGAATTTCAAAAATAGAGCGATTCTATTATGATAATTAAGTAAATCATAGAACCCAAATTGCCTTTAGTGATCTGTTGTTGGAGTCGATGCAGTATGGTTTTATTGATCGGGTGCGTGACTTATGCGCCGAATATTTTGATTAACAATGCGGATGAGAAGCGGTTTGTTTTGACGGATTTGCAGGAGGAGTTACTTAAGAGCACAGCTTTTCATTTTTCAGTGGCTTTTGTGACGCAGTCTGGGATTTCTATGATTAAGGCACAGTTGGCTGATTTGGCAGCGCGTGGGGTTAAGGGGCAGATTTTGATTTCACGAATAAGCGCTCTCTCAGGTGATTCTCCTGCTTCCAGCTTTCCACCAGGAAATTCCCAATAACCAGAAAGGGATTTGCCTTCAGGACGTTGGGCACAGAAGTATTTGCCATCTTTTAAGATAGCAGCAGCGACGACGTTGATGATTTTTTGTGGCATGGGGGACTTCTGATGGTATTTATATACAAATTAAATGTTGAGATACTGCGAAAATAGTTTATAATAAAAATGTAAGCGAATTCTTTGAAACAATAAAAAAGCACCGAATCGGTGCTCACTTTTTACAAAGTTGAATACGGACAATGCCTTATTTTAACTTGCTATGTTGTTTCGAATGGTTCCAACAAGTCCATTATAGCGCATCTGGAGGTAGTTAGCAAGACTTTTTAACAGTTTCTTTTTGAGAAAGTAGGAAATAGGCTATTATCATCCCATAAAAAACAATTTTAGAATATTTCAAAGGAGAAAATTTATGAATAAACCATACTCAATCGGTCTTGATATCGGAACTAATAGCGTTGGATGGAGCGTAGTAACTGACGATTATAAAGTACCATCCAAAAAAATGAAAGTTTTAGGGAATACAGATAAGAAATCGATCAAGAAAAATTTATTAGGTGCTCTATTATTTGATAGTGGTGAGACAGCTGAAGGTACTCGCTTGAAACGGACTGCACGCCGTCGTTATACCCGTCGTCGTAATCGTATTCTTTACCTTCAAGAAATATTTTCTTCAGAAATGGCAAAAGTAGATGAGAATTTTTTCCGCAGATTGGAAGAAAGTTTCCTGATTGCTGAGGACAAAGAAAATGACAGGCACCCTATTTTTGGAAATATTGAGGAAGAGATAGCTTATCACAATGACTTTCCAACAATCTATCATTTACGACAAAAACTAGCTGATTCTCCAGAAAAAGCTGATTTGCGACTAGTTTATCTTGCTTTAGCTCATATGATTAAGTTTAGGGGGCATTTCTTGATTGAGGGGCAGTTGGATGCTGAAAATACAGATGTTCAAAGAATATTTGAGAGTCTTGTTGAAGTGTATGATAGAACTGTTGAAAATAGTCAGTTAGCTGAAGTACAAGTTAATGTTGTTGATATTTTAACTGAAAAAATTAGTAAAACTCGTCGTTTGGAGAAGGTGATCAATGTGTATCCAAGCGAGAAAAAGAATGGCTTTTTCGGAAATTTACTAGCTCTTTCTTTGGGGCTTCAACCAAACTTTAAGAGTAATTTTGAATTAGAGGAGGATGCTAAACTTCAATTTTCTAAGGATACTTACGACGAAGACCTTGAAGAATTGCTTGGAAAAATTGGGGATGACTACGCTGATTTATTTCTGGCAGCTAAAAATCTTTATGATGCCATTTTACTTTCAAGTATCTTAACTGTTGGAGATATTGTTACAAAAGCTCCTCTTTCTGCTTCAATGGTGAAGCGCTATGAGGAACATGAAGAAGATTTAGGGAAGTTAAAGCAGTTTATCAAGGAGAAGAATCCAAAAGTTTACAAAGACATTTTTAGTAATAATAGCACAAATGGCTACGCAGGCTATATTGAAAAAGGTGTTAAACAAGAAGAATTTTATAAATACTTAAAAGGAATTTTGGCCAAATTAGACGGCAGTCAGTATTTTTTGGATAAAATTGAGCGTGAAGACTTTTTGAGGAAACAAAGAACCTTTGATAACGGAGCAATTCCGCATCAAATTCACTTGCAAGAAATGCATGCTATCTTGCGCCGACAAGAAGAATACTATCCATTTTTAAAAGAAAACCGTACTAAAATTGAAGCTATTTTGACATTTAGGATTCCATACTATGTAGGGCCATTGGCACGAAAAAATAGTCGATTTGCTTGGGCAAGTTATAAATCTGATGATAAAATTACACCTTGGAATTTTGATGAAGTTGTTGACAAAGAGCAATCAGCTCAAGACTTTATTGAACGAATGATAGGGCGCGATTTATATTTACCGAATGAAAAAGTATTGCCTAAGCATAGTTTGCTCTACGAAACATTTGCTATCTATAATGAATTAACAAAGGTTAAATATGTCAACGAACAGGGTAAAACAAATTATCTTGATGCTAATCTAAAACAAGAAATTTTCGATAATGTATTTAAGAAAAATCGAAAAGTAACGAAAAAAGACCTCATTGATTTCTTTGACAAGGAATTTGATGAATATCGTGTCATTGATTTTAATGGTTTAGATAAGGAAAATAAAGCCTTTAATGCAAGTTTAGGAACCTATCATGATTTAGCTAAAATTTTGGATAAGTCATTTTTAGATGATGCTTCTAATAGTGGCATTATTGAGGATATTATTCTAACTTTGACCTTATTTGAAGATCGTCAGATGATTCGTCAGCGTCTATCACGTTATCAGGAAATTTTTACAAAAGATCAACTTACTAAATTGGAAAGAAGACATTACACTGGCTGGGGGCGTTTGTCTTATAAATTGATTGATGGCATTAAGAATAAAGAAAATGGTAAAACTATTTTAGATTACTTAATCGATGATGGTAAAGCTAATCGTAACTTTATGCAGTTAATCAACGATGACAGTTTAAGTTTCAAGGATGAGATTGCTAAAGCTCAAATTATTGGTGATGTTGATAATATCAAACAAGTTGTTCATGATTTAGCCGGTAGCCCAGCAATCAAAAAAGGCATTCTCCAAAGTATTAAAATCGTTGATGAATTGGTTAAGGTCATGGGACATGAGCCAGAAAATATTGTGATTGAAATGGCGCGTGAAAATCAAACAACTTATGGAGGCCGTAGCCGTTCTCAACAACGTTTGATAAACTTACAGAAAGCTATTAATGAATTTGGTAGTGAGATTTTGAAAAAACATCCAACTGATAATCAGGCTTTGCAAAATGACAGGCTGTTTCTTTATTACCTCCAAAATGGTCGTGATATGTATACAGGTGATGCTTTAGATATCGATAATTTAAGTAGTTATGATATTGATCATATTATCCCTCAGGCTTTTATTAAGGATAATTCGATTGACAATCGTGTTTTGACAAGCTCAGCTGCAAATCGTGGGAAGTCTGATAATGTGCCAGATTTAGATGTTGTTAAGAAGATGAGACCATTTTGGCAACAACTTCTAAAAGCTAAGTTAATATCACAACGTAAATTTGATAACTTAACAAAAGTAGAGCGTGGTGGTTTGAGTGAGGATGATAAGGCAGGGTTTATCAAGCGTCAATTGGTTGAAACACGTCAAATTACAAAACATGTTGCGCAGATATTGGATAGTCGGTTTAACCCAGAAGTTGATAAGAGTGGTCAGCGAATTCGTAAAGTAAAAGTTTTAACACTTAAATCTAATTTGGTGTCACAATTTAGAAAAGAGTTTGAACTTTACAAAGTTCGTGAAATCAATGATTACCACCATGCTCATGATGCTTATTTGAATGCGGTAGTTGCTAAGGCCTTATTGACTAAGTATCCAAAACTTGAGCCAGAGTTTGTTTATGGGGAATATCCAAAATATAATGGTTACCAAGAACGGAAAACAGCTACACAAAAGATGTTCTTCTATTCAAATATCATGAATATGTTCAAAAGCTCTATTAAACTATCTGATGGACGTGTTATTGAAAGAGAGCCGATTGAATACAATCAAGATACAGGAGAAATTGCTTGGAATAAGGAAAAACATATAGCTATAGTTAGGAAAGTCTTGTCGTACCCTCAAGTGAATATTGTTAAAAAGACTGAAGTTCAGACAGGTGGATTTTCAAAAGAATCAATCTTAGCAAAAGGTGAGTCAGATAAACTGATACCTCGTAAGACTCGTAAGATGGTATGGAATACTAAAAAGTACGGTGGTTTTGATAGCCCAACTGTAGCTTATTCAGTTTTTGTAATGGCTGATGTTGAAAAAGGGAAAGCCAAGAAACTTAAAACAGTTAAAGAACTGGTTGGTATTACAATTATGGAAAGAGCAAGATATGAAGCTAATCCAGTAGCTTTCTTAGAGGCTAAAGGTTATCAAAATGTTCGTAAAGACTGTCTCATAACATTACCTAAGTATAGTCTTTTTGAATTTGAAAATGGGCGACGTCGTTTGTTAGCGAGTGCTATTGAACTTCAAAAAGGGAATGAGTTTGTATTACCGCAGCATTTAGTGAATTTACTTTATCATGCACATCGTATTCATAAAACCGACGAACCTGAACATAAGCAGTTTGTTGAAGAACATATCGATGGTTTTAAAGAGATTTTAGAGGTTATCCTTGTTACGTCTGAAAAATATATTAAAATCGGTAAAGTTGCAGAAAAGTTGAAGAATTTATTTACAGAGGCTACAATAAATGAGAATTTTTATGAGTCAATGGTGAATTTACTATCCCTTACTAAGTTAGGTGCACCAGAAGCATTTAAGTTTATGGGAAAAAATATTGATCGTATAAGATATCGTTCAACAGTGGAATGTACAGAAGCTACTCTCATCCACCAATCCATTACCGGCTTATACGAAACTCGTATTGATTTAAGTAAATTAGGAGAAGAGTTATGGGATGGCGAACAGTAGTTGTAAATCAACACTCGAAGTTGTCTTATCAAAATAACCATTTAATTTTTAAGGATGCTTCTCAGACAGAAATGATTCATCTGTCTGAGATAGACATCCTTTTATTGGAGACAACAGACATTGTAATAACAACCATGTTAATCAAACGATTGGTAGATGAAAATATTTTGGTCATTTTCTGTGATGATAAGCGTTTGCCGGTAGCAATGTTAACGCCTTTTTATGGACGTCATGACTCAAGTTTGCAATTATCTCGTCAGATTGCTTGGAATGAGGAACTGAAAGCTGAGGTGTGGACTAGTATCATTTCTCAAAAGATTTTGAATCAAAGTATGTACCTTGGCGAGCGCGGCTTTTTTGAGAAATCTCAAGCTATCATGGATTTGTATCACGGATTAGAAACTTTTGATCCGAGCAATCGAGAGGGGCATGCTGCTAGAATTTATTTCAATACTTTATTTGGCAATGACTTTTCACGAGAGCAAGATAACAATATCAATGCTGGACTAGATTATGGTTATACCTTGTTGTTAAGTATGTTTGCGCGTGAACTAGTTGTATGTGGTTGTATGACACAATTTGGACTTAAGCACGCTAATCAGTTCAATCAATTTAATTTTGCTAGTGACATTATGGAGCCTTTTCGTCCAATTATTGATAGGATTATTTATTTAAATAGAAATAGTAGTTTTATTCAGATGAAGAGAGAATTATTTACGATTTTTTCGGAAACATACTTGTACAATAATAAAGAAATGTATTTGACAAATATCGTTAGCGACTACACTAAAAAGGTAGTGAAAGCGCTAAATAATGAAGGGAAAGGAGTTCCTGAATTTAGGATATGAGTTATCGATATATGCGTATGATTTTAATGTTTGATATGCCAACGGATACTGCTGACGAGCGTAAGGCTTATCGCAAATTTCGGAAATTTTTACTGAGCGAAGGCTTTATCATGCATCAATTTTCGGTTTACAGTAAGCTTCTGCTAAATAATTCAGCAAATAATGCAATGATTGACCGCTTGCAGGAAAATAATCCGAAGAAAGGTAGTATTACATTGTTGACGGTGACAGAAAAGCAATTTGCTCGGATGATTTATCTTCATGGCGACTATAATACCAGTCTTGCGAACTCGGATAAACGACTAATTTTTTTAGGAGATCCCTACGATATTGAAGATTAATTTTCCAATTTTAGACGAGGCATTACCGCTTGAAAATGATACGATTTTAGCGATTGAAGATGTAAGAGTTTTTTCGTCATTAGTTAAATCGTTCTATCAATATGAAGATGGTGGAGAATTAAAGTTATTTGATGAACGGCTAAAGCCTATAAAAGATGCGGAGTTAATTGTTATCACTGATATATTTGATTTTGATGTCAATTCTCCAAGCATGCTCAAGCTGATTCATGCAGATTTAGAGGAACAACTTAACCTAAAACCAGAAGTAAAATCCATGGTGGAAAAGTTAGCAGCAACCATTACGGAATTGATCGCTTTTGAGTGTTTAGAAAATGAATTGGATTTAGAATATGATGAGATTACTATTTTAGAGCTCATTAAAGCACTTGGTGTGAAGATTGAAACGCAGAGTGATACTATTTTTGAAAAATGTTTTGAAATTTTACAGATTTATAAGTATCTGAGTAAAAAGAAATTGCTTGTATTTGTCAATTGCGGTGCCTATCTGACTCATCATGAGCTAGAAAAATTATTTGAATATATTCGTTTGTCAAATCAAACTGTTCTTTTTTTAGAACCAAGAAAACTATATGATTTTCCTCAATTCATTTTGGATACAGATTATTTTCTATTAACAAATGGGGAATAGGTGGAGTAGCTTGGTAGAAACGTTGATATATTCGCGTTTTTGCGGTACAATATATAAGATAGAATGATAAAAAATGGAATCGTTCGAAGCTGAAATCTGGCTGAGATGAATGGCGCGATTACGAAATTTCGTGATGAAAAATGGTCCACGAGGTTTTAGAGCTATGTTGTTTCGAATGGTCCCAAAACCTGGTAGTCGTACTGGTTGCGATAGTAATCGTTTTAGAGCTATGTTGTTTCGAATGGTCCCAAAACATTGCCGAGTATGCCCACTGATGGTCCTTCGTTTTAGAGCTATGTTGTTTCGAATGGTCCCAAAACTAGCCAAATTGATGCATATTTGCGACTATCGTTTTAGAGCTATGTTGTTTCGAATGGTCCCAAAACTCCGCAAGTTCAAAAAAAGACCTCTTTTGAGTTTTAGAGCTATGTTGTTTCGAATGGTCCCAAAACTGTCTATCTGAACCGTCAAAAAGACAAGGAGTTTTAGAGCTATGTTGTTTCGAATGGTCCCAAAACCTTTCAAATGTAGCAAAGACAGTTATTGGTGTTTTAGAGCTATGTTGTTTCGAATGGTCCCAAAACCTATACGGAAAGGATGGTGGTTAGATGGCTGTTTTAGAGCTATGTTGTTTCGAATGGTCCCAAAACTGCTACTGGTCGATTTTGACAAATGAAAAAGTTTTAGAGCTATGTTGTTTCGAATGGTCCCAAAACTAGATGTTGTTATGGATAACAATTGCTCTAGTTTTAGAGCTATGTTGTTTCGAATGGTCCCAAAACCTGCTCTTAGAACTTCTCCGTCTTTTCTAAGTTTTAGAGCTATGTTGTTTCGAATGGTCCCAAAACAATCAAGCCAAAACATCGTTTACAGATGTTGTTTTAGAGCTATGTTGTTTCGAATGGTCCCAAAACCAGTATGATTTTGGTCCAGGTCGTATCGTCGTTTTAGAGCTATGTTGTTTCGAATGGTCCCAAAACAAGGCACTTGAAAGCCCTTGATAAGATACTGTTTTAGAGCTATGTTGTTTCGAATGGTCCCAAAACGAGTTCTACGTTAATACCAAGGCCCCAGGCGTTTTAGAGCTATGTTGTTTCGAATGGTCCCAAAACGAGGTAGGATAGATGGCAAAAACAACCAAAGTTTTAGAGCTATGTTGTTTCGAATGGTCCCAAAACGCGCTGATCTAGCAGTTGCTTTTGGCAATAGTTTTAGAGCTATGTTGTTTCGAATGGTCCCAAAACTTCGTATTTCTGGCTAAACCATGAACTTAAGTTTTAGAGCTATGTTGTTTCGAATGGTCCCAAAACCCCCCTACCGTGATGATTGTCCGCTTGGTCTGTTTTAGAGCTATGTTGTTTCGAATGGTCCCAAAACGTCGAGATTTCTTTTACTATTGTCGGTTAAGTTTTAGAGCTATGTTGTTTCGAATGGTCCCCCACATTTTCTCCCACTTCTAATCTTAGTTGCTCTCTCATCTGAAATTCTGTGCTATAATAATATATAAGTAAACCAAGGTGGATATATGATGGATAAAAGGCTCTACTGGTTAGCGGCAACCGTTTTTTTGGCGACGGGAGTGGCTATGGCAGGTGTTTCTTATATAGGAAGTTATGGGATGACGCTCTTGTCAGAAGTGACTTCGGATGTAGATGATAATCAGAAAAAGATTATACTTGAACATGATAAGGCGGCCTCTAATAGTGATGAGGTAGTGATACATGGTAAGGATATTGAGATTACAGCTGGAGGAGAATTCTATATTTCGGGGATTGGAAAAGAAGTCTCTATTCAGGTTGCAGAGCAAGTGACAGATGATGTTACCTTAGTTCTAGATGGAGTAGATATGGCTTCTATTTCCATGCAATCGCGAGGGACTAATATTGTCCGACTGGAAAAAAATTCTAAAAATAGCTTGTCTAATGTTGAGACGGGGATCACAGCCACAAATGTAACCATTACTGGTGAAGGTAGCCTGACTATGACAGGTATTTCCAAGTATGGTGTTTTTGCAACAGAAGATTTGGTGGTGGAGTCTGGGAAATTGGCGATTCACTCACAAGGTTCTGGTCTAGCTACCCTTCATGAAACGGATCCTGAACAGGCTAATTTGACGATTAACGGTGGAGACATTACCATAGAAAGTAATACGAGCCAAGGGAATGCAGGTTTGGTAGCAGGAGATCAACTGATTATCAACCAAGGAACGATTTCTGTTAAGAGCAGTTACGAGGCCTACGTTGGGAAGCATGTGACCATCAACGGTGGTAGTTCTAATTTGGTCGCGGCAGATGATGGTATTGTTTCTAAGGATCCTTTTTACGAAGAGGGTGCTGCTTCAGATGTCCATGTTCTTGTCAATGGTGGAGAAGTCATGATTGTAGCAGGGGGAGATGCCCTGGATTCCAACGGTCCCTTATCCATTACTGGTGGTCGCTTGCTTTTGGAAACGGCCTCGCAAACAGATGGTAGCCTAGATGTTGAAGGTCAGAGCCAACTCGTCGCTGGTACTATTTGGGGACTTGGGTCTAGCGCAGGAGCAGAAGCATTTAATCAAGCGAATCAGGCCTTTTTGGCAGGTGAATTTTCTTGTAAAAAAGGAGAGAAGCTAGAGATTAGTGATTCTCTCGGCAATAAATTAGGAAGTCAAACCAGTCATGTAGATACTACCTATGTTTTGTTCAGTTCTGCTGACTTGAAAATAGGTGACTACTATATGGTGACAACGGAAAGTGGGCAATCCATTCAGCTGCTTGCCATGACACAAGCATATTAAAAGGGCGACGAAAGTCGCTTTTTCTGTAGAGGAGAGAAGATGACGATAGAAAAAGAGATGTTTAAGGGAAAGCAAGTTGGTCTGTCTACTTTAGAGGATTTTGGGTTTGAAAAAAGTGGGAAAAGTTATTTCTACACGGAAAATTTCTTAGAAACCTTTCAGGCTCGGATTAGGATTGATCACCAAGGTCGGTTGACTGGTCAGGTTTGGGATTTGGACTTAGATGAAGAGTACACAGCCTTTCGTGCTAGCCAGGTCCGAGGAGCCTTTGTAGGGCAGGTTCGTCAAACTTATTTGAAAACCTTAGAGAAAATCGCTCAAACTTGCTTCACAGAAAAATTGGCGATTTCTCCGCAGGGAAGCCGTTTGGTGGATTTTATTGCCAAGGAATGGGAAGATGCGTTGGATAGGCCCTTTGAAAAGCATCCGCAGTATTTTTCTTATCGAGTAGCGGGCAAGTGGTATGCGCTTCTATTTCCTTTGAAAATGGAGAAGTTTGGCGATTTCCCAAAAGAAATAGCAGAGAAGGAAGTCGAAGTTATCAATCTTAAAGTTCCAGCTGAGCACATGGAACAAGTTCTTTCCTTGCCTTCTGTCTATCCCTCCTACCATATGTCTAAAAAATCCTGGGTGTCCGTGGTCTTGGATGATGGCTTGACAGACCAAGTATTGTTTGACCTGCTTGCGACCAGTCGTAGTCTGACAGCTCCTAAGGGATATTATCCTAGTTCTGGCCCAGACTATTGGGTCATTCCTGCCAATCCAAAAGTGTTTGATATTGACAGTGAATTTGCGGAAAATAAGATTGTCTATTGGACACAAAAAGCCACTATTCAGACGGGAGATTTAGTTGCGATGTATATTACGGCGCCTGTTCGTGCCTTACGGTATGTCTGTCGTGTGCTAGGAAGTCAATTAGAAAATCATCGCTATCCTGAAGAAAGCAACAAGCTGCTTATGCAGGTGGAGTTGCTTCATACGTTTACAGATGATGAATTTCCTATCGATCGTATGAAAGAGTTGGGTGTAAAGGCTGTTCGAGGACCGCGCCGCATGACCAAAGAATTAGCAGAGGCAGTAAAAATTACCTTGGAAAATGAGAAAAACAAATAAAAGTAGGTAATTATCTGAAAATTTTAGAAAAGTCTGGGAAAAGGCTTTTCTTTTTGTTGAAAAGTAGTAAAATAGTACTAAGAATTTTGAGAGGTTTTCATATGAAAAAAAGTTTCATTCATCAGCAGGAAGAGATTTCCTTCGTAAAAAACACCTTTACCCAATATCTGAAGGACAAGTTGGAAGTGGTAGAAGTGCAAGGTCCTATTTTAAGCCGTGTTGGCGACGGGATGCAAGATAATTTGTCCGGTGTGGAAAATGCTGTTAAGGTGAATGTCAAACTGATTCCAGATGCAACCTATGAAGTCGTGCACTCACTTGCTAAATGGAAACGTCACACTCTAGCGCGTTTTGGTTTCAATGAAGGTGAGGGGCTCTTCGTTCACATGAAAGCCTTGCGTCCTGATGAGGATTCATTGGACCCAACTCACTCAGTCTATGTAGACCAATGGGACTGGGAAAAGGTGATTCCTGACGGTCGTCGCAACTTGGCTTACTTGAAGGAAACGGTTGAGCAGATTTATAAGGCCATTCGCTTGACTGAGTTGGCTGTGGAAGCTCGTTACGATATCGATTCGATTTTGCCAAAACAAATCACTTTTGTGCATTCAGAAGAGTTGGTAGAACGTTACCCAGATTTGACATCCAAAGAGCGTGAAAATGAGATTGCCAAAGAATACGGAGCAGTATTCCTTATCGGTATCGGTGGTGAATTGGCTGATGGCAAACCACATGATGGTCGTGCACCTGACTATGATGACTGGACTAGCCCATCAGAAAATGGCTACAAGGGTCTCAATGGAGATATTTTAGTTTGGAATGAGCAACTTGGCTCAGCCTTTGAGTTGTCTTCAATGGGCATTCGTGTCGATGAAGATGCTTTGAAACGCCAATGCGCCATTACAGGGGATGAAGATCGGTTGGAATATGACTGGCATAAGACTCTCTTGCGTGGTCTATTCCCGTTGACAATCGGTGGCGGTATCGGTCAATCTCGTCTGGCTATGTTCCTACTTCGTAAAAAACACATCGGCGAAGTCCAATCAAGTGTTTGGCCAGAAGAGGTTCGCGAAGAATTTGAAAATATTCTTTAGAAGAGAATGCGGTAAAAATCGGCAATTTCGAAGAAAGTCGATTTTCCCTCATATCTGAATTTCTAAGTTCAGAAGGTTTCACTCTGACTTCCATGGATTCAGTTATTATCTTTGTAACAGTTAAAGAACTTGAGACTTTGGTCCCAAGTTCTTTTATTATGGCTTCCAGCCAGTTTTTCTCGGAGAGAAAAATGAGAAAACCACCAGCTATGCTGGTGGCTGCCGAGGCTTCTAACTTCCATTTATTTTTCCTAGTATAATCTAATTGTTCAGGTTAGATACAGAAAGGAAAAATAAATGGCTAAAACCAGTTATAGTTTATCACACACCAAATGGATGTGCAAATATCACATC
>JAIMFC010000021.1 GCA_019794795.1 Streptococcus gallolyticus | reverse complement strand
TTTGAACTCGGGTGGATATTTGGTGAACTTGCTTCCTTTTTTAGCCATGAAAAAAGAACCTCCTTATATGAACAGTATATAACTTTTTTATACTGTCCATTATAAGCGGTTCTTTTCACTTCGCTCCCTTATTTTTTAAGCTCAGGCAGAAAACGTCCACTGGATCTTTTCTCTCCCACCCCCGCACAGTTGATTAGGCTATCTTTGAAGCTTGAAAAGCGAACAAAGATGCCAATCAACCACTGCGTCTTGCAATTTTAGCTTAAATAAAATTAGGAGTTGGACTTGAGCCCAGTTCTTTGTAGACTGATTACTAATTTTTACTACGAACGAATAAATAAATATTTTTTGAGGTTTTTATGACTGAATTATTCCCTTATCAACCAATGAACCTATATGCGAACTACAAGGAAGCAAGTCAATTGTTCCCTGATTGTGAAATTGTTTTTGATCAACCCTTGGTAGCCTATCCTGAGCTAGGGGTAGAAACGACTTATCGTCTGAGTCATGAAGCGATTGTGGAGCGTGCAGGCCAACTGGCTGCGAAGGGTGTTAAAAAAGGTGACAAGGTGATTATTTTTAAGGCACAAGCATTTGATACCTATATGCTAGCTGTATCTGTTACCTACCTAGGTGCCGTTCCGGTGATGGTTTCTTATCATTTCCCTCAAGAAGTGATTGAGGTTTTTGCAGAGCGGTTAGAAAATCCCTATATCCTTTATGATGACTTTACATCCACTATTGTTGAAAAGGCAGTAAATATTTCTCCTGAGTATAAGATTGCGATTGAGGCTTTACTTCAAGAAACAGCCCAGAATGTTCAGATGGATGCCTTGGAGCATGATGAAATTGCTTATATTACTCACACTTCAGGGACAACTGGTATTCCAAAATTGATTTGTCACTCGGCCAATAGTATGGGCTGGCGAACAAAATTTCAAAAGACAATTTTGAATTATTTGCCAGAACGTCGCATTGTTGGATTTCATATCTCACCAGTTCATTCACGTTTCAATATCGGAATGTCTTCTTTGATGTTGATGGGATTCCCTCTTTTACCGCTTTCAACTGCTCAGAGTGATGTCGTTGAAAGAATGTTTCTCAAATACCAGCCACAAGCAGTGGAAACACATCCAAATCATTTTGTGCAATGGGCAGATTTGGCACGTCAAAAACCAGAAGTTTTCGCCAATATAAATTATTATCATTCCACATTTGATGCTATCAATAATGCGACAATGGCAGCCTTCTTGAAAGCCTCGAATTCTGACAAAGCTATTTTCCTTCAAATTTATGGGCAAAGTGAATGTGGTCCAATGATTTTGAAACCTCATACCTTGGAAAGTTTGAAATCTTCCAATGCGCGTGATATGGGAGTGGGACTTGGTGATTTAACCAAGGCACGGATTACGGATGCTGAGGGAAATCCAGTTGCTCCAGGTGTAGATGGTCATATTCAATTGTATTCGCGTGGTCGTGCTCTGACTTATTTCAAGGAAGATGAGCGTTTTGCTGCAAATGTTTACGATGAATGGTGGGATAGTGGCGACTATGGTTCTATGGATGAAAATGGTCATCTCTATCTCAAGGATCGCCAAGTTGACTTGATTGAGACGATTCAAAGTAATTTGGCTTTGGAAGATATGCTTTTAGATAAATTGGACTTTTTAGCAGAAGTGGTCTTGGTACGCGATAAGGTTGGGAAACCACAACCTATCTTAGCAGTACGTGATCAGTATGAAATGGATATGGACGCTTGGTGGCAGGCTATTTCTAATCTTCCCTACTTGAATTTACCGATTATTTTGCCTTACGACCAACTACCAAGAACTGCAACTATGAAAATTCAACGTTTAACCTTGGAAAAAATGCTGAAAGAAGGAAGTTTGTTGTAGTTGATAACGCTTCCATTTCTTCATCAGTCGGTTTGTCAGATTTTCTCTTAAAAAAACTAGCGTTTCTCTTGTCAAACGTCGGTTGGAGTGCTATACTAGGAGTGTTGACTATGCACACCCTGTGCAACCGCACGACTACCGTTTTAAGTGGTTCGCCCCACGGTACTAGGCGAGTCTTCACAAAAATATAGGGGAAACCCAAAAATCCATAGGAGGTGCATAATGAGCACATACGCAATCATTAAAACTGGCGGTAAACAAGTTAAAGTTGAAGCTGGTCAAGCTATCTACGTTGAAAAATTGAACGCAGAAGCAGGTCAAGAAGTTACATTTAACGAAGTTGTTCTCGTTGGTGGTGACAAAACTGTTGTTGGTACACCACTTGTTGAAGGCGCAACTGTTGTAGGTACTGTTGAGAAACAAGGTAAACAAAAGAAAGTTGTTTCTTACAAATACAAACCTAAAAAAGGTAGCCACCGTAAACAAGGTCACCGTCAACCATATACAAAAGTTGTTATCAGCGCTATCAACGCTTAATTGCGTCGCTAAACAACTGTCATCACAGAATTTTGGAGGAATAACATTATGTTAAACTTGAATCTTGCTCAATTGCAATTGTTCGCCCACAAAAAAGGTGGAGGTTCAACGTCAAACGGTCGTGACTCACAAGCTAAACGCCTTGGTGCTAAAGCTGCTGACGGCCAAACTGTATCAGGTGGTTCAATCCTTTACCGCCAACGTGGGACTAAAATCTACCCAGGAGCTAACGTAGGTCGTGGTGGAGATGATACTCTTTACGCTAAAGTTGAAGGCGTTGTACGCTTCGAACGTAAAGGTCGCGATAAGAAACAAGTATCTGTTTACCCAATCGCAAAATAATGCGCTAAACCCGCATAACATAAGGCTTTCCGAGTTTTCGGAGAGCCTGTTTTTTTTGAAAGTTTGAGTTCTGTAGGCAAAATCCGAACAAATAATATTTTTTAAAAAGTATTTTCAAAAAAACTATTGACGAAATATGGCTTACATGCTAAACTTAAGAAGCTTAGAAAAGATGTTTTCTAGCAAATATAAACCCGAGTAAACAAAAGCCTACGGACAGGCAGGGTTGAATGCCGAAGCGTGGTCGAAAGATCACATTATTGATAGGGTTAAAAGCCTACATTTTATAAGTTGATTCTAGGAAGAGAGTTTCCTAATATCCAAATTGCAGTGTGGTAAAAGCACACGTCATCTTGTGAAACGGTCAATAAAGTACGTAATATTTGCAACTAGAGAGTTAGGAAACATCGGGAACGGAATACTCAACAGAAACAAAGACAAAAAACGTCATACGATTGTAGAGCAGGTGAAAACCTGCTCTTTTTTCATAAAAGATGAACACTTGAAGAAGTTGTTTGTTAATTTTGCTTGGTCAGCTAGGACTGATAGCGCTCATTGAAAATCAAAATTTAATTTTTGATATTTTCTAACGTAGCAAGTTTATCAATGATTAAAAACACTGATAAACTACGGTAATCGCTATAGCGACTTACCTTGCTACCTTACTAATTCCATTTTCAAAATAGTGTTGATTTTGAAAATTCCATGTCGTGGAGTAGTGCGGACGGAAGCAAACTCCTACGGAGTTTCATTCCTAAGAGTGAGCCCCCTCGCGTCTCAATTTTAAGACTCGGGCAGAATAAGTCCACTGGACTTATTCTCTCTCAAAAATCCCGTTATCAGTGACTTTGTCACTGATAATTCCACTACAGCGAAAATATCAGAGTTTGGCTCACTTCGTTCGCTCTTATCTATAAAGTTAATTTTCCTGCAGTTGAGTTGAGTACTGCTAGAGAAATCCTAATATGATGAGTGAGAAGAAGTCCGGTCTGCAAAAGTGCTAGAAAACCGAGAATAATTTTCGGAATCTTCTGAAAATATTATTTTTATAAGGAGTGTATCATTGAATCGATTAGATCAATACAGTGCCCCTATTTATCAGGGGTTGGTCAATTTGCGCAAACAGCGTGTTGTTCCTTTTGATGTGCCTGGGCACAAACGGGGACGTGGCAACCCAGAATTAGTAGAGCTTCTGGGAGAAAAGTGTGTAGGAATTGATGTCAATTCCATGAAGCCTTTGGATAATTTGGGGCATCCGGTGTCCATTATTCGGGAAGCAGAAGAATTGGCAGCAGATGCTTTTGGTGCTCAGCATGCCTTTCTCATGGTTGGAGGAACTACTTCAGCTGTTCAAGCGATGATTCTTGCGACTTGTAAGGCAGGAGATAAGATTATTTTGCCGCGTAATTTGCACAAGAGTGCCATTAATGCCCTCGTTCTCTGTGGAGCCATCCCGATTTATATTGAGATGAGTGTGAATCATCGTATTGGAATTGCTTTAGGTTTAGAGAATGAACGGTTTGCTCAAGCTATCAAGGAGCATCCTGATGCAAAGGCTGTTCTCATCAATAATCCAACGTATTATGGCATTTGTTCTGACTTAAAAGTGCTGACAGAAATGGCTCATGAAGCAGGAATGAAAGTCCTTGTAGATGAAGCGCATGGTGCTCACCTATTTTTCAATGAGCATTTACCAATGTCAGCCATGGAAGCAGGGGCTGATATGTCAGCAGTTTCTATGCATAAATCAGGTGGTAGTTTAACTCAAAGCTCGATTTTATTGTTGGGAGAAGGACTCAATCCAGAGTATGTCCGTCAAATCATCAACTTGACACAATCAACAAGTGCTTCTTATCTACTCTTATCCAGTCTAGATATTTCTCGCAGAAACTTAGCATTGCGTGGTCGGGAGTCTTTTGAAAAAGTAATTGAGATGTCCGAGTATGCTCGCCGTGAAATCAATGCTATTGGTGGTTACTATGCTTATTCTAAAGAGTTGATTGATGGGGTGACGGTTTGTGATTTTGATGTGACCAAGTTGTCTATCTATACCCAAGGCATTGGTCTGACGGGGATTGAGGTCTATGACCTGCTCCGCGATGAGTATGACATCCAGATTGAATTCGGGGATATTGGCAATATCTTGGCCTATATTTCTATTGGTGACCGTTTACAGGATATTGAGCGTTTGGTGGGGGCCTTGGCTGATATTAAACGCCTCTATGCGCGTGATGGTAAGGACTTGATGTCGGGAGAATATATTCAACCAGAAATGGTGCTGAGTCCTCAAGCAGCTTTCTATGCAGAGCGTCAAAGTTTGTCCTTACAAGACACGGTTGGTCGTATTTGTGGTGAATTTGTCATGTGTTATCCGCCGGGTATCCCAATTTTAGCACCAGGTGAACGCATTACCCAAGACTTGATTGATTACATCATCTTCGCTAAAGAGCGTGGTTGTTCTCTCCAAGGGACAGAAGATCCTGAGGTAAACTTTATCAATGTTATAAAGGAGGTTGATTAAGAATGGAAATGTGGTTCTCAGAAGTTCATACACCAGATGTAAAATTTTCCCTCCGAACGTCCAAACAATTGTACGCTGGCAAGAGTGAGTGGCAGGACATTGCTGTCCTTGACACCCCAGCTTTTGGTAAGATTTTGACCCTCAATGGGCATGTGCTTTTTTCAGACGCAGACGATTTCGTCTACAATGAGATGGTAGTTCATGTGCCCATGGCTGTTCATCCTAATCCCAAGAAGGTTTTAGTTCTTGGTGGTGGTGACGGTGGGGTTGCTCAAGTGTTGGGCATGTATCCTGAATTGGAACAGATTGATATTGTTGAGCCAGATGAGATGTTGGTGGAGGTCTGTCGTCAATTTTTCCCAGATTTCTCAGCAGGTTTGGATGACCCTCGCGTCAACATTTATTATCAAGATGGTCTACGTTTCTTGCGTAATTGTGAGGACGAGTATGACATCATCATTAATGACGCGACAGACCCATTTGGGCACACTGAAGGGCTCTTTACCAAAGAATTTTATGGCAATAGCTACCGCGCCCTCAAGGAAGATGGGATTATGATTTACCAGCATGGTAGTCCCTTCTTCGATGAGGATGAATCAGCTTGCCGAAGCATGCACCGCAAGGCTATTCAGTCTTTCCCGATTAGTCGTGTTTACCAAGCCCATATTCCAACAAGCCCAGCAGGTTATTGGTTGTTTGGCTTTGTGTCTAAAAAATACCATCCCATTGATGATTTTGATAAGGACGGCTGGAAAGCGCGCCAGCTATTTACCGAATATTACACTGCCAATTTACATATCGGCGCCTTTATGTTGCCAAAATACGTTGAAGACATTTTAGAAGCAGAGGAGAAGAAAAAATGAGTCGTTTACTAGTTATCGGATGTGGGGGCGTTGCCCAAGTTGCCATCAGCAAAATTTGTCAGGACAGTGAGACTTTCACTGAAATCATGATTGCGAGCCGTACCAAGTCAAAATGTGATGATTTGAAAGCTAAATTGGAAGGTAAAACAAGTACCAAAATCGAGACAGCTGCCCTTGATGCTGACAAGGTGGAAGAGGTTATCGCCCTTATCGAAAGCTACCAACCAAAAGCAGTGCTTAATGTTGCCCTTCCTTATCAAGATTTGACTATTATGGATGCCTGCTTGGCAACTGGTGTGCACTACATCGATACTGCCAACTATGAAGCTGAAAACACTGAAGACCCTGAGTGGCGTGCCATTTATGAAAAACGTTGTGAGGAACTTGGTTTCACTGCTTACTTTGACTACTCATGGCAATGGGCTTACCAAGAAAAATTCAAGGAAGCTGGTTTGACAGCCCTACTTGGTTCAGGTTTTGACCCAGGGGTGACAAGCGTCTTCTCAGCTTATGCCCTCAAACACTACTTCGATGAAATCCACTACATCGATATTTTGGACTGTAACGGTGGAGACCATGGTTACCCATTTGCGACTAACTTCAACCCAGAAATCAACCTTCGTGAAGTGTCAGCACCAGGTTCTTATTGGGAAAATGGCAAGTGGGTGGAAGTGGAAGCTATGTCAATCAAACGTGAGTATGACTTCCCAGAGGTGGGGCAAAAAGACATGTACCTCCTTCACCATGAAGAAATTGAGTCTTTGGCTAAACACATTCCAGGTGTTAAACGCATTCGCTTCTTCATGACCTTTGGCCAAAGCTACTTGACCCACATGAAATGCTTGGAAAATGTTGGCTTGCTCCGCACAGATACCATCAACTTCCAAGGCCAAGAAATCGTTCCGATTCAATTCCTTAAAGCCCTTCTACCAGACCCAGCAAGCCTTGGCCCACGCACGGTTGGTAAGACCAATATCGGTTGTATTTTCACTGGTGTTAAAGACGGTGTTGAGAAAACGATCTACATCTACAATGTCTGCGACCACCAAGAATGCTATGCTGAAGTTGGCTCACAAGCTATTTCTTACACCACAGGTGTCCCAGCCATGATTGGAACTAAATTGGTCATGGACGGCACTTGGCAAGAAGCTGGTGTCTTCAACTTGGAACAATTGGATCCAGACCTATTCATGGAAGCTCTAAATGAGTACGGTCTTCCATGGGTTGTGGTTGAAAACCCTCAAATGGTGGACTAATGAAGATTCACGATCTACCAACACCCAGCTATGTCATTGATGAGGCGAAACTGGAAAAAAATCTCCAGATTTTAGACTGGGTTCAGAAGGAGACAGGTTGTAAAATTTTGCTGGCGCAGAAGGCTTTCTCCATGTTTGCCACCTACCCTTTGATCAAAAAGTACTTGGCAGGCACAACAGCTAGCGGCCTTTATGAAGCCAAGCTGGGCTATGAGGAGATGGGGGGAGAGGTTCATATTTTTGCCCCAGCCTTCAAAGACAGCGAGATTGACGAGATTTTAAGTATCTGTGACCACTTGGTTTTCAACTCGGGGCGTCAGCTGGAAAAACATTTGCCAAAGTGTCAAGCAGCTGGGAAGAGCATCGGCTTGCGCATCAATCCTGAATGTTCAACGCAGGGCGACCATGCCATTTATGACCCTTGTGCCTACGGTTCTCGTTTTGGCGTGACGGCAGATAAATTTAATCCGGCTTGGTTGACAGACTTGGATGGCTTGCACTTCCATACCCTCTGTGAACAAAATTCCGATGATTTGGAGACAACTCTCAAAGCTTTTGAAGACAAGTTTGGTCAGTATTTGCACCAAGTGTCTTGGTTGAATTTGGGTGGTGGTCACCACATCACACGAGAGGACTATGACCTAGACCGTCTGGTCAAATGCATTCGTCACTTGCAGGAAACTTACGGTGTTCAGGTTTATTTGGAGCCTGGCGAAGCCATTGCTCTCAATGCAGGCTACTTGGTGACTGAGGTGCTGGACATAGTGGAAAATGGGCTGGAGACTCTCGTTTTGGATGCGTCAGCCACTTGCCATATGCCAGATGTCTTGGAGATGCCTTACCGTCCGCCATTGAAAGATGGTTTTGAGGCTGGTGACAAAGCACATACTTATCGTTTGTCATCCAATACTTGCTTGACAGGGGATATCATTGGCGATTACAGTTTTGAAAAGCCAGTAGAGATTGGTGATAAGTTGTATTTTGAAGACATGGCCATCTATTCTTTTGTTAAAAACAATACTTTCAACGGGATTGGCTTGCCACATTTGGCCCTCATGGATGCCCAAGGAGATTGCCGTATCGTCAAATCCTTTGGTTATCAAGATTTCAAGGGGAGGTTATCTTAATGCAGACACCTAAAGCTATGGGCTATCGCATGCCTGCGGAGTATTTTCCCCATCATGGTACTTTGATGATTTGGCCGACTCGTTCGGGCTCTTGGCCCTATGACGGCAAGGCTGCCAAGGAGGCCTTTACCCGCATTATTACAGAAATTCTCAAGAGTGAGCGGGTTTATCTATTGGTGGATGAGGCGCATTTGGCTGAGGCAAAGGCTGCGCTGGGGGACCGAGTGACCTATCTGGACATCGCAACTAATGACGCTTGGGCACGTGATACGGGTCCGACCATTCTGGCTCATGCTGATGGCAGTCGTCTAGCAGTTGATTGGGAATTCAATGCTTGGGGCGGTGCTTTTGATGGCCTTTATGAAGACTATGAGGATGATAATTTGGTAGCGTTAGCTTTTGCTCGTCAGCTTAGTCTTCCTGTCTATGATGCCAAACCTTTTGTCCTAGAAGGCGGAGCCATTCATACAGATGGCCATGGAACGGTTATGGTGACGGAAAGCTGTCTGCTTAGTCCTGGGCGCAATCCTCATATGACTAAAGAGCAGATTGAGGACCAGCTCAAGGAATGCTTGGGGGCTGAGAAGGTTATCTGGTTGCCTTACGGCATTTATGAGGATGAAACCAATGAGCATGTGGATAATGTGGCGGCTTTTGTGGGGTCAGCTCAGGTAGTGCTGGCTTGGACGGACGATGAGAGCGACCCGCAATATGACATGTCTCTGGCCAATCTCAAGGTTTTGGAGCGAGAGACCGATGCCAAGGGACGCCCTTTGATGGTCCACAAAATGCGTATCCCAGATAAAACACAAGTGATTGAAGAAACTGATTTGGCGGGTTATTGCTTTGCGGAAGGGGAAGATGAGCGTCAGCTTGGCGAGCGTTTGGCGGCCAGCTATGTGAATTTTTACATCACTAACGATGCGGTTTTGGTGCCGCAATTTGATGACCCCCAGGATAAGCCAGCCCGTGATTTGTTGGCGGAACTCTTCCCTTTTCGTCGTATTGTTGGTATTCCGGCGCGTGATATCTTGCTTGGTGGTGGCAATATTCACTGCATCACCCAACAGATTCCTTTATAGATTGGAGACTTATGAGACAAGTTAGAGTAGCTGCCATTCAGATGCAGTGTCAGTCTGAGGTGGCTGAAAATCTTAAAACAGCAGAGCGCTTGGTGCGTGAGGCGGCTGGTCAGGGAGCTAATGTCATCCTCTTGCCAGAATTGTTTGAGCGTCCTTACTTCTGCCAAGAGCGTGATTATGACTTTTACAGCTTTGCCAAACCTGTTGAGGAGAATGATGCGGTGCGTCATTTTGCGCCTATTGCGCGTGAGTTGGGTGTGGTTTTGCCTATTTCCTTCTATGAGCGTGATGGCAATGTCCTTTATAATTCTATTGCTATTTTGGATGCGGACGGGACTTTGTTGGGCGTTTACCGCAAGATCCATATTCCCGATGACCATTTCTACCAAGAGAAATTCTATTTTACCCCTGGGGACACTGGGTTTACCGTTTGGGAGACCCGTTTTGGTAAGATTGGGATTGGCATTTGTTGGGACCAATGGTTCCCAGAAACCGCGCGTTGTCTAGCCTTGAATGGTGCTGAAATGCTGCTCTACCCGACGGCTATTGGGTCAGAGCCCGTTTTGGACACGGATTCTAGCGGTCACTGGCAACGTGTCATGCAGGGCCACGCCGCAGCCAATATCATGCCAGTCATTGCGGCTAACCGCGTTGGTTTGGAGCGCGTGTCCCCAACTGAGGGCAATAATCAGCAGAGTTCAGAGCTTAATTTCTATGGCTCGTCCTTTATTGCCGATGAGACAGGTTTGAAAGTAGCTGAAGCGGACCGAACAAGCGAAACCATTTTACTAGCCGACTTTGACCTTGATAAATGTGTCAAAGAGCGCCTAGATTGGGGCCTTTTCCGAGACCGCAGACCACAAATGTATGGGCGGATTACCAAGTAAAGATATCGCTAAAATTGTTCGTTTAGTAGCAAATAGAAGAGTCAATTCATTCTCCCTAGGGTTGAAGCGGTAGTTATTGCTAATCTTTAATTGCTAAACTCTTATTGATAACGGACCTAGAGCTGTTTTTCTAGGTCCCTTTTTGATAAAATAATAAAAAGGAGTAGAAAGATGAAAATTAAGCAGTATCAAAAACCAGGCCCGTCAAGTGTAGAAGCCATGCGAAAACTAGTGAAAATTTGCCAAGGATATGACAAGACTTTTCGAGAACCGTATTTGTCCAATAATCTGAATTTTGATGTGACAATGCCAGTTTTTTTCTTAGCTTATGAAGACAAGGAATTGTTGGGGTTTTTAGCGGTGTACGCTGATGATACGGAGCCAGAATTGTCCATTTATGTGCGACCAGATGTCCGCAGACAGGGGATTGCTCGAAAACTGTATCAAGCATATAAAAATGCAACAGCTGCTTTTGATTTGCAAACCGAATATTTTGTGACGGAATCGATTTTCATAGAGAAACATCCAGATTTTCTGAAGGCTTGGGGCCTAGAGCCAACAGGGGATGTAGAGATTCTTATGGAAAGACAACGCCAGCCATTTTCCATAGAAAAAAGAGAAGACTGTATGGTGACTTTAGCTAGTATGGACCATGTGGAAGCTATTGCTGATTTCCAGGCTCAGGCTTTTGGTCAGGGAGAAAGCGATGAGCGTGTGCGTTACGCGAGGGAAGCAGTGGAGAACCCAGAGCAGCAACTCTATATTGTGATTCGTCACGGTGAAGTGGTGGCCTCTTGTACTGTGGACACGGCGACGGATGAGGACTATCTTTTTGGCTTAGCAGTGGCTGAAGAATGCCGTCATCAAGGTCTAGGCACCTATCTGGTTCAGACCGTTGTAAATGACCGTATACAAAATGGCGATAAGCGAGTCTTCCAGTTAGCAGTTGATGAGGAGAATACACCTGCCAAGTCTCTTTATCAGCATTTAGGTTTTCAAGCTTTGACCGAAATCACTTACCTGTCAGTTTAAGTAAAAAATATCAAAAAAGTTTCAAGAAAGCCTTTTCTTTTTCTGAAATTTTGATATACTAGTACGGTACGTGATGAAATTCACAATTAAAATGTGAGGTAATAAAAGTGGCAGATTACACAGAAAAAGGGAGTCCATTGTTAGCAACTTTGGACAAGAGTATCAAGAAAAAAGCAGAGTTAATTGAAAATTGTTATGGCGCTTATGCAGTTCGAGCTATGTTAGCAACTTTATATCTGACGCTTGGTTATGCCATTTCTGTTTATGTGATGGACAAGCTCAATCATGTCGTTGATGGCATTGGTAAATTTGGCTATGCCATTATGTTTGGTTGGGGCTTGACGATGATTGTCTATATGAATGCAGAACTTGGAACATCCAATATGATGTACATGACTAATGCCATTCATCGAAAGGTGATTCCTACCAAAACGGCCTTGAAAATTCTGTTTTCTTGTATTTTCTTTAATTTTGTTGGTGCTGTCATTGTCTGTTATTTCTTGTCTCTGACGAGTCCTTTCCAAACAGGTCATGTGGACGCCCATAGTGCCATTCTTGAAATGGCAACCCTTAAGTTGGGCAAGACACCGCTGACACAGTTTGTAGAAGGAATTTTTGCCAATATTGTGGTCAATATTTCCGTTTTAGCTGCATTGCGTATGAAGGATGATGCTGGTAAAATCATTGCAACGATTTTCATCATTTTCATCTTCGCCTTTCTTGGTTATGAACACGTTATTGCTAATTTCTCTACATTTTCATTAGCTTATTTTGTCAATGGAGGCCCTGTTGAGGGGATGACACTAGCCTCTGTACTGTCTAATTTCCTTTTCTCAGGTCTTGGAAATTATGTCGGTGGTGGTGTAGTGATGGGAGTTACCTATAGTTGGCTCAATCAAAAAAGTAGTTTATACTTAGATTAAAGTTCCTAACGAGATTCCTTGTGAGTCTCGTTTTTCTATCATTTTATGGTATAATAAGGAGGACTTTATAAAGGAAGAATGCTATGAATATTCAACAATTACGCTATGTTGTAGCGATTGCCAATAGTGGAACTTTTCGTGAGGCAGCTGAAAAAATGTTTGTTTCTCAACCAAGTCTTTCTATTTCAGTTCGTGATTTGGAAAAAGAATTAGGTTTTAAAATTTTTAGTCGAACAAGTTCAGGAACTTTTTTGACGCGCCGTGGTATGGAATTTTACGAAAAAGCACAGCAGTTGGTCAAAGGATTTGATAGCTTTGAACATCTTTATTTGCAACCTGAAGAGGAAAGACCAGAGTTTTCCATCTCTAGCCAGCATTATGATTTTTTGCCACCATTGATTACAGAGTTTTCACAGAATTTTCCTGAATACCGTAATTTCCGTATTTTTGAATCCACAACGGTGCAAATTTTGGATGAAGTCGCACAAGGGCACAGTGAGTTAGGAATCATTTACCTCAATCCACGCAATACCAAAGGGATTATGCAAAAGTTGAGTAAGTTGCATCTGGATGTGGTGGAGATGATTCATTTTCAAACTCACATTTATATCCGTAAGGGGCATCCATTAGCTAGTCATAAAGAGATTAAGTTGGATGATTTAAAGGGCTTACCGACTGTTCGTTTTACTCAAGAAAAGGAAGAGTACCTTTATTATTCTGAAAACTTCTTTGATACATCGGATTCGTCAGTGACCTATGATGTGACAGACCGGGCGACTTTAAATGGTATCTTGGAGCGGACGGATGCTTACGCGACTGGTTCAGGTTTCTTAGATAGCGAGAGTGTGCATGGGATTACGGTTATTCCTTTAGTCGATGAGTTGGAAAATCGGATGGTCTATGTCAAGCGAGAAGAAACAGACTTGAGTCAGTGTGCACAAGATTTTGTAGCTTCTATGCAGGCCTATTTTGATAAGAAGAAGGGATAAGATGAGAAAAATTACTTTTCCAGTTTTGATGGCAGGTTTAATTGGCCTGGATCAGCTGGTAAAATGGTGGACGGTAAGTAATATTGAGCTAGATACCAGTCGAGAATGGATTTCAGGTTTTATGAGTTTGGCTTATTTGCGAAATTACGGTGCTGCCTATTCTATGCTGCAACATCAGCAGTGGCTCTTTACCATTATTACCATTGTCGTCATGACAGGTGCGATTTGGTATTTTGTGAAAAATATCAGGGGCAGTTTGTGGCAGTTATTTGCTCTGTCCTTGATCATTGCGGGTGGTCTTGGAAATTTCATTGATCGCTTGAGACTTGGATATGTGGTGGATATGTTCCGCACGGAATTTATTGATTTCCCAGTTTTTAACGTAGCAGATGCCTGCTTGACGGTTGGTGTGGCACTATTATTTATTTGTATATTGCGAGAGGAGGAATATGGAAGTAAGAATTAAACAAGGTGGAGTTCGTTTGGACAAGGCTTTGGCGGATGAGACAGAATTATCACGCGCCCTTGCCAATGAACAGATCAAACTTGGTCAGGTTTTGGTAAATGGTCAAGTCAAAAAAGCCAAGTACAGTGTGCAAGAAGGCGATGTGATTACCTATCAAGTACCAGAAGTAGTAGAGATAGAGTACCTGCCAGAAGACTTGCCTCTTGACATCATCTATCAGGATGCGGATGTTGCTGTGGTCAATAAGGCGCAGGGCATGGTGGTTCACCCATCAGCAGGCCACCCATCAGGAACCTTGGTCAATGCTTTGCTTTATCATGTTAAGGACTTATCAGGTATCAACGGTGTCATGCGTCCAGGTATTGTGCATCGGATTGATAAGGATACCTCAGGCTTGCTCATGATCGCCAAAAGTGATGAGGCACATACTAAGTTGGCGGAAGAATTAAAAGCGAAAAAGTCTCTTCGTAAGTATGTAGCTATCGTTCATGGAAATCTACCAAATGACCGCGGTGTGATTGAGGCGCCTATCGGTCGTTCAGACAAGGAGCGTAAGAAACAGGCAGTCACTGCAAAAGGCAAAGAAGCAGTTACTCGCTTTCAAGTTTTGGAACGCTTTGGAGATTATACCTTGGTTGAGTTGACTTTGGAAACGGGGCGGACGCACCAGATTCGTGTCCACATGGCTTATATCGGTCATCCAGTGGCTGGCGATGAGGTTTACGGTCCACGCAAAACCTTGAAAGGACATGGTCAATTTCTCCATGCGCAGACGCTTGGATTCACGCATCCAAGAACTGGTGAACTGGTAACTTTTACTGCTCCAGCGCCAGCTATTTTCCAAGAAACCTTAGAAAAATTACGTCAATAAATAGAAGTTGGGACAGATGTGCCCAGCTTTTTGCTATAGTGAAACAGAGGGTGCTCCACCTACCAAGGCATTTCTGCCAGTTCAAGCTAGATATCCGCCTAAAGACTGAGGTGCTTGTCCTATAGCTATGATACAATGAAATTATGAAAAAAGTAAGTATCTTAAAATCCGAAGAAAAATTAAAGAAAATTCGTCTAGTTGTGAAAATAATTGGCTGGGTGATGCTGCTTTTGACGACCTTACTGGTCTTGCATCTCTTTTTCCAAGGGTACTTGACGGATGCTAAAAAATTGCAAGCAGTTGTCAGCAGAGCAGGGATTTTGGGGCCATTGCTCTTTTTAGCGGTGCAAATTGTCCAAGTAGCCATTCCCATTTTACCAGGAGGTGTGACAACCTTAGCTGGCGTCATGATTTTTGGTAATTTTTGGGGCTTCGTCTGGAATTACATTGGTATCTGTATCGGTTCTATTTTAGGATTTCACATTGCAAAGGTCTTTGGTCGACCAATTTTACATGCTTTTTTCAAACCAGAAACTGTTGCAAGCTATGAAAAACATACCAATACAGAGAGCAACTTTACCAAGTATTTTGCTTGGGCGATTTTTCTACCTATAGCGCCAGATGACCTGCTGTGCTATATAGCTGGGACGACTAGTATGAGCTACAAGACCTTTACGTGGATTATTTTACTTGGAAAACCTGCTTCACTCTTAATTTATAGTCTGGGTTTGACCTCGCTATTGAAACATTTTTTAGGAATTGGCTAAGATGAAAACATTGTCATCTTGCTCAAAGAGCCCCTTCATGCTATACTATAACCTGTATTATTTATTTAAGGAGATGACATGGAACATTTACCAAATTGTCCAAAATGCCAATCAGAATATGTATATGAAGATGGCGCCCTCTTTGTTTGCCCAGAGTGTGCCTATGAATGGAACCCAGCTGAGGTCGTTGAAGAAGAAGGTGTCTTTGCCATTGACGCTAATGGAAACCGCTTGGCTGATGGTGACACGGTAACACTTATCAAGGATTTGAAAGTAAAAGGTGCACCTAAAGACTTGAAACAAGGTACGCGTGTGAAAAACATCCGTATCGTAGAAGGCGACCACAACATTGATTGTAAAATTGATGGATTCGGTGCTATGAAACTCAAGTCTGAGTTTGTTAAGAAAATTTAAGTTGAAGAGGCTTCGCCTCTTTCTTTTTAAGGGGAAATACTATGAAATTCAAACTATTATTTCTGTCGAGATGTCTTTTGGCATTTTTGGCAGTATTAGGAACGTCGTTGGAAATTGCGAAGCACGGTATCAGCATGCTCATGTACTATACCGTTCAGTCTAATCTTTTGGTATCCATTTTTGCCCTATATATGGTTTACGCTATGTGGCAGAAAAAGGATTTGCAGTCACCGAATTTTTTACGTTTGAAGGCAGCGGTGACCATGTCTATTATGATTACCTTTGTGATCTATCATTTGTTGTTGGCACCGATTGCGACTGATTTTTGGCGTGTGGAAAATATCCTTTGCCACTATATCGTTCCTCTTTACTTTTTTGCGGATACCCTTTTTGTCGATAAACAAAAACAATACAAGTGGTTTGACCCTTGTTGGTGGACAGCACTGCCCTTGTTTTACATGGCTTTTGGCTTGATCAATGGGCTCTTTATCAAAATTCCAATTCCAGATGCCAAAGATAGTCCCTTTGCCTATTTCTTCCTGAATGTGACCAAGTATGGCTGGAAATATGTATTAACCTACGCTGGAAGTATCTTTGTGGTGTATCTCTTAGCAGGTTTTGCCTTGCTAGGCCTCAAATCAATTTCTTTTAAGAACATACAAAAATGAGAGCCAGAGACGCTCTCATTTATTATGGCGTGGAGAAGATAACCGCAAAGGTTAGGAAGAAGGAAAGTAGAAATAAGATGCTAAAGAGTGCTAATAATTTCCTACCTGTTACTATAGATAGGATGAGGCAGGCAGCTCCATAGACTGGTAAAATCCTAGTGACAACTGTTAGAAACCAGTCCCAGTTTTGTTGAGAAAAGGGGCTATTGGGAAAGAAGATAGCAGATAGCCAGATAATGAGACCGAGTCCAATTAGATAATTGGCATAGTCTTGACCAAGTTTTCTGATGTTTTGCATACTGTAACCTCCTATAGAGTCCTTTTTCTTCAGTATAGTAAAAGTCAAATGGGATGTCAAATTATTATCTAGAGCAAAATCCGAATATTTTTCTTATTTTTAGGAAAATATTTGTCATGGCAGAAAACTTCTGCTATACTATAGTCAATAAAATCCTTTAAGAGCTGTCCCGTGAGACAGGCAAGGAGTATCATGTGGAATAGGGAGACTTTTTCGTCTGCCTAGATTTTGCTGAAATCTCCTTGAAAAGGGAGATTTTTTTCTTGCTTTGCAGGAGAAGTGGAGGAGCAGATGAAAACAAAGGAAATTGTCGACGAAATGACAATGAAGCGCGCCATTACTCGCATTACTTACGAGATTATTGAGCGTAATAAACAGCTAGACAATATTGTGTTAGCAGGAATCAAGACACGAGGTGTCTACATCGCTCGCCGTATTCAAGAACGGCTCAAGCAATTAGAAGGCATTGATGTTCCGATTGGTGAACTGGATACCAAGCCTTTCCGTGATGATATCAAGGTTGAAGAAGATACAACGCTGATGGAAGCGGATGTCAATGACCGAGATGTGATCCTTGTAGATGATGTACTCTATACTGGACGGACCATTCGAGCGGCCATTGATAATGTGGTTTCGCTTGGGCGACCTGCGCGTGTGAATTTAGCGGTTCTTGTGGATCGTGGTCACCGTGAATTGCCGATTCGAGCAGACTATGTTGGGAAAAACATTCCAACCAGTCGTTTGGAAGAAATCGTGGTTCACGTTGCTGAGGTAGATGGACAAGATCAAGTCCTTCTAGTAGAAGCAGCACAGTAAAAACAGTTCATTTTCATCAATAAAAAGGGTAGGTATTCATCATGACAGTTACGAATGGTAAAGTTTCACTCAAGCACTTGGTTACAATGGAAACACTCTCCAATGAGGAGGTTCTAGGTTTAATTCAACGTGGATTGCAATTCAAACGTGGTCAAGCTGATTTCAAAACAGACAGACAGTACTTTGCTTCCAATCTCTTCTTTGAAAATTCAACTCGTACACACAAGTCATTTGAAATGGCTGAGTTGAAATTGGGGATGGGGATGATTGACTTCGATGCCAAAACTAGTTCAGTCAATAAGGGTGAAACCCTCTACGATACCATTTTGACCATGAGCGCACTCGGTGTAGATATCTGTGTGGTACGTCACCCGGATGTAGACTACTACAAGCAGTTGATTGATAGCCCAACCATTCAGACTTCTATTGTCAATGGTGGTGATGGTTCTGGTCAGCACCCGAGCCAATCCTTGTTGGACTTGATGACGATCTATGAAGAATTTGGTGGATTTGAAGGGTTAAAAGTAGTCATTGCTGGCGATATTACCCATTCGCGCGTGGCTAAGTCCAACATGCAGATTCTCAAACGTCTTGGAGCAGAGATTTACTTTGCAGGTCCATGCCAATGGTATTCTGAGGAATTCGATGTTTACGGCCAACACATTGCCATTGATGATATGATTGAGGAAGTGGACGTGATGATGCTCCTGCGTGTGCAACATGAGCGCCATGATGGAAATGAAAGTTTTTCAAAAGAAGAATACAATAGTCGCTATGGCTTGACAGATGCTCGTTATAAACGCTTGAAAGATAGTGCCATTGTCATGCACCCTGCACCGGTTAATCGTGATGTGGAGATTGATGACCACTTGGTGGAAGCTCCTAAATCTCGGATTGTTCGTCAGATGACAAACGGTGTCTTTGTCCGTATGGCCATTCTGGAAGCGGTTTTGAACGGAAAAGCCTAGCACATTCAACGTTAAAGAACTCCAGAGAGGGTTTACGAAAGGAAATACATGACCAAACGATTATTGATTTTAGAAGATGGGACCATTTTTGAAGGGCAGGCCTTCGGTGCCGATATTGATGTGACGGGTGAAATCGTCTTTAATACGGGTATGACAGGCTACCAAGAATCGATTACGGACCAGTCTTATAATGGCCAGATTCTAACCTTTACCTACCCTCTGATTGGGAATTATGGTATCAACCGTGATGATTATGAGTCGATCAAGCCGACTTGTAAGGGTGTGGTCGTTGCTGAGAATGCGCGTCGCGCGAGCAATTGGCGCAATCAGATATCCTTAGATGAATTTCTCAAAGCCAAAAATATTCCAGGGATTTCAGGAATTGATACGCGGGCACTCACTAAAATCATCCGTCAGTACGGTACCATGAAAGCAACCTTGGCAGATGAGGGAGATAGTTTGGAGCACTTGAGCGATCAGCTCCGTGCGACGGTTCTTCCAACCAATAATATTGAACAAGTTTCGACAAAAACAGCCTATCCAGCACCAGGTGTGGGGAAAAACATTGTCTTGGTGGACTTCGGACTCAAGCACTCTATCCTGCGTGAATTTTCGAAGAGAAATTGCAATGTGACGGTGGTGCCATTTGATACGACAGCCCAAGAAATCCTCAATCTCAATCCGGATGGTGTCATGTTGTCAAACGGTCCGGGTAATCCAGAAGATGTACCAGAGGCCTTGGACATGATTCGTGGTGTACAAGGCAAGATACCGATTTTTGGTATCTGTATGGGGCACCAACTCTTCAGTTTGGCAAATGGGGCAACCACCTACAAGATGAAGTTTGGACATCGTGGTTTCAACCATGCAGTACGTGAAATTGCGACTAGTCGTGTTGACTTTACCAGTCAGAACCATGGTTATGCAGTTGACCGTGCGACATTGCCAGAGGAATTGATTGTTACCCACGAGGAAATCAATGATAAGTCTGTTGAAGGTGTACGTCACCGTTACTTACCAGCCTTCTCAGTGCAATTCCACCCAGATGCTGCACCTGGTCCACATGATGCTTCTTATCTCTTTGATGAATTTTTGGAAATGATTGACGCTTTTCAATTAGAAAAGATGAACAACTAAATACTCAGCTTAATCAGAGACATAGACTAACAAAAGCACTGACCAAGACTTTCACTTGCTAAAGCAATTTGTTAGTTGCTGCAAAGCTCGATTGAGCCTTTGCTAACTCATACACTAGATAGTTATAGTGAAAAATATCGTTTCGCTATAACTATCGTCGGAGATTTATTTAATGCCATGCAGAGACATGGCGAATAGAAAGGAGTGGATACAAGTTCAAGTAACATTCAGTTAGTTTGTCTATTTGAACACAGGCTAAAATCCTAGTAAAAAAGATAGATTTCCTCGTGTCATCGACACAGCGTCAATCTCCTATTTTTATATGGATTTTTTAACGCCTTTTGTATCATAATATTATGCCCAAACGTTCTGATATTAAGAAAATTATGGTGATTGGGTCTGGTCCGATTATTATTGGTCAGGCTGCTGAATTTGATTACGCTGGGACACAAGCTTGCCTTGCTTTGAAAGAGGAAGGATACAGTGTTGTTCTTGTAAATTCAAACCCAGCAACCATCATGACCGATAAAGAAATTGCGGATAAGGTTTATATTGAACCCATTACCATTGAGTTCGTGACACGTATTTTACGGAAAGAGCGGCCTGATGCTCTTCTTCCAACGCTTGGTGGTCAAACTGGTTTGAATATGGCCATGGAATTGTCTAAAGCTGGCATTCTTGATGAGTTAGGTGTTGAACTCCTAGGAACAAAATTATCAGCTATTGATCAAGCCGAGGACCGAGACCTCTTCAAGCAACTCATGGAAGAGCTTGAGCAACCTATTCCAGAATCTGAAATTGTCAACACCGTTGAAGAAGCGGTGGCTTTCGCGGCAAGTATTGGCTATCCAGTCATTGTTCGTCCAGCCTTTACCCTTGGTGGTACGGGGGGCGGGATGTGTACCAATGAAGATGAGCTGCGTGAAATTGCTGAAAACGGCCTCAAGTTGTCGCCTGTAACCCAATGTTTGATTGAGCGGTCTATCGCTGGTTTCAAGGAAATTGAGTACGAAGTTATGCGTGATGCAGCCGACAATGCCCTGGTCGTTTGTAACATGGAAAACTTTGACCCAGTTGGGATTCACACAGGTGACTCAATCGTCTTTGCACCAACACAAACCCTTTCCGATATTGAAAACCAAATGCTGCGTGATGCCAGCTTGAAAATTATCCGTGCCCTTAAAATCGAGGGGGGCTGTAATGTTCAGTTGGCTCTTGACCCACACAGTTTCAAATACTATGTTATCGAGGTAAATCCACGCGTGTCTCGTTCATCAGCCCTTGCTTCCAAAGCAACAGGTTATCCTATTGCTAAGTTGGCTGCCAAAATCGCTGTTGGTTTGACCTTGGATGAAATGATTAACCCTGTTACTGGTACAACATTTGCTATGTTTGAGCCAGCCCTTGACTATGTGGTTGCCAAAATTCCTCGCTTTCCATTTGATAAATTTGAACATGGTGAACGCCGTCTTGGAACACAGATGAAGGCGACTGGGGAAGTTATGGCTATCGGTCGTAACATTGAAGAAAGTCTTCTCAAAGCTTGTCGTTCCCTTGAAATCGGTGTTCATCACAATGAGATGCCTGAACTGGTTGAGCTAACAGATGATGCTCTTGTTGCTAAAATTGTCAAGGCTCAAGATGATCGCCTCTTCTATCTATCAGAAGCTATTCGGCGAGGGTTTACTATTGAAGAATTGGCTGAGCTGACTAAGATCGACATTTTCTTCTTGGACAAATTACTGCATATCTTTGAAATTGAGCAAGATTTAGCTGGTCATCCAAAAGATGCTTGGTCTCTTAAACAAGCTAAGCGCAATGGCTTTTCAGACCAGAAAATTGCAGAGCTCTGGCAGACGACAACGAAAGAAGTTCGTGTCTTCCGTCATGCTCATAAAATTTTACCAGTCTACAAAATGATAGATACCTGCGCGGCTGAATTTGAATCAGCAACACCCTATTTCTATTCAACTTACGAATGGGAAAATGAATCCATCAAATCTGATAAGGAATCAGTCATCGTGCTTGGTTCTGGTCCCATCCGTATCGGACAAGGAGTGGAATTTGACTACGCAACGGTTCATTCGGTGAAAGCCATCCAAGCTGCTGGTTACGAAGCCATCATCATGAATTCAAATCCTGAGACAGTTTCAACGGACTTCTCGGTGTCTGATAAACTCTACTTTGAACCACTAACCTTTGAAGATGTCATGAATGTTATTGAATTGGAACAACCAAAAGGTGTGGTCGTCCAATTTGGTGGACAGACAGCGATCAACTTGGCTGAAAGTTTGTCAAATGCAGGTGTCCCAATCTTAGGTACACAGGTGGCTGACCTTGACCGCGCTGAAGACAGAGACCTCTTTGAACAAGCCCTTAAAGAATTGGATATTCCACAACCACCGGGTTATACAGCAACTAATGAAGAAGAAGCGGTTGAAGCGGCTCGTAAGGTTGGTTTCCCAGTGCTTGTTCGTCCGTCATACGTGCTTGGCGGTCGTGCCATGGAAATCGTGGAGAATGAAGAAGACCTTCGCTCTTATATGCGCACCGCTGTTAAGGCAAGCCCAGATCACCCGGTCTTGGTTGACTCTTACATTGTTGGTCGCGAGTGTGAAGTAGATGCTATTTCAGATGGCAAGGATGTTCTGATTCCGGGCATAATGGAACATATCGAACGTGCTGGTGTGCACTCAGGTGACTCCATGGCTGTCTACCCACCGCAAGGTTTGTCTCAAAAGGTGAAGGATACCATTGCAGACTACACTAAACGCTTGGCAATCGGACTGAACTGTATCGGTATGATGAATATCCAGTTTGTCATTAAGGATGAAGTGGTCTATGTGATTGAGGTGAATCCACGAGCCAGCCGTACAGTCCCCTTCCTTTCTAAGGTTACTAATATCCCAATGGCTCAAGTTGCGACGAAGTTGATTTTGGGTGAAACTTTGGCTGAACAAGGTTACGAAGATGGTCTTTATCCAGAAAGTAACTTGGTTCATGTCAAGGCGCCGGTCTTCTCCTTTACTAAATTAGCCAAGGTTGATAGTCTTTTGGGACCTGAAATGAAATCAACAGGGGAGGTGATGGGAACCGATACGACTCTTGAAAAGGCGCTTTATAAAGCCTTTGAAGCTACCTATTTCCATATGCCGGAATTTGGAAATGTTGTCTTTACGATTGCAGATGATACTAAGGAAGAGGCATTAGCTCTAGCTAAACGCTTCGATACCATTGGCTATGCAATCTTTGCTACAGCTGGAACAGCAAGATTCTTCGCAGAAAATGGTTTGGAAGCCCATCCGGTTGGGAAAATTGGCGAAGGTGAAAATGATATTCCAGGCCTTGTCCGTAGCGGTCAAGTACAGGCTATTGTCAACACAGTCGGTACCAAAAGAACAGCCGATACGGATGGACAAATCATTCGAAGCTCAGCCATTGAGCAAGGTGTGCCACTTTTTACAGCGCTCGATACTGCTGAAGCCATGGTGCGTGTGCTGGAAGGGCGTAGCTTCACAACTCAGGCTATCTAAGATAGTCAATAGAAACCCCATTAAAACGAGTCTAATCAGGCTCGTTTTTTGTCTTTGCCAAATCTCTGAAAAATTTTTGTATCTGTGTTAGAATAAAGGAAGAATTAACGGAAATAAAGGAGAAAAAATGAATTCTGTAGCTCGTTTAATTGAAGCATTTGTCCCTGAAAACTACAATCTTTTCTTGGATTTAAGTCGTGCAGACAAGACTTTTTCAGGTTTGGTGAAAATTTCTGGTCAAGCCTTGAAGGAAACTGTAGCTCTTCACCAACGTGATTTGGAGGTTTCTGCTGTTAAGGTTGCTGGTCAAGAAGTGCCTTTCCAAGTGGACAATGAGTTGGAAACCGTCAGCTTTGAAGTAGCTTATCTTGGTGAAACTGTTCTCGAAGTTGCCTTTTCAGGTAAAATCACTGACAACATGGATGGTATTTATCCGTCATACTATACACTCAATGGTGAGAAGAAGGAGCTCTTGGGGACTCAGTTTGAAAGTCACTTTGCACGCCAAGCTTTCCCGTCAATCGATGAACCAGAAGCAAAAGCAACCTTTGACTTAAGCTTGAAATTTGACCAAGCAGAGGGAGAAATTGCCCTGTCAAACATGCCTGAAATCAATGTAGAAAACCGCAAGGAAACAGGTATCTGGTCATTTGACACGACACCACGCATGTCATCTTATCTCTTGGCCTTTGTCTGCGGAGAATTACAAGGTAAGACAACTCATACTAAAAACGGTACCTTGGTTGGGTCATATTCTACCAAAGCCCATGCCATGGAAAGTCTTGATTTTTCATTGGAAATTGCCGTTAAGTCTATCGAGTTCTACGAAGACTACTTCGGCGTAGCTTACCCAATTCCTCAATCACTTCATGTCGCTTTGCCAGACTTTTCAGCAGGTGCTATGGAAAACTGGGGACTCGTGACCTACCGTGAAGTTTATCTAGTTGTTGATGAGAATTCAACCTTGACGAGCCGTCAACAAGTAGCACTTGTTATTGCCCATGAAGTTGCTCACCAATGGTTTGGTAACTTGGTAACCATGCAGTGGTGGGACGACCTCTGGCTCAATGAATCATTTGCCAACATGATGGAATATGTCTGTGTCAACAGTATCAAGCCTGAATGGGAAATTTTCGATGATTTCCAAATGTCAGGTGTGCCATTGTCTCTCAAACGTGATGCGACAGACGGTGTCCAATCTGTTCACGTAGCGGTTCATCACCCTGATGAAATCAATACGCTCTTTGACCCAGCCATCGTTTATGCGAAGGGAAGCCGTCTCATGCACATGCTCCGTCGATGGTTGAGCGATGCGGACTTTGCCAAAGGTTTGGCTGCTTATTTTGAGAAACACAAGTACGGAAATACAGTCGGTACAGACCTTTGGAATGCTCTCGGTGCAGCTTCTGGTCGTGACGTAGCAGGCTTTATGGATTCATGGTTAGAACAACCTGGTTATCCAGTCCTGACTGTTTCTCTTGAAAATGATACGTTGAAAATCAGCCAAGAGCAGTTCTTCATTGGTGAACACGAGGAAAAAGGTCGTATCTGGCAAGTTCCTCTCAATAGTAACTGGACAGGTCTTCCAGATACCTTGACAAGTGCAAGTTTGGAGATTCCGAACTATAGCCAGTTGGCTGCGCAAAATACAGGTGCACTGCGTTTCAACACAGAAAATACAGCTCACTATATTACCAACTATCAGGGAGAGCTTTACCAAGCAATCGTTGATGAATTAGCTGAATTGGACAAGGTTTCTAAGATGCAAATTGTCTTAGAACGCAATCTCTTGTCACAAAGTGGTCGTGTTTCAGTAGCTAGTCTTTTGGAACTCTTACCGAGCTTGGAAAAAGATACAGAAAATATCGTCATTGTTGCAGTAAACAACATTTTGGGTGCAGTTGAAACAGTGATTGACGAAGATTCAGCAGAAGAAGCAGCCTACAAGGAATTGGTCAAATCAACTCTACGCTACAATTATGAACGCTTAGGATTTGAAAAACGAGAAGGCGAAGCAGAAGAAGATGAAAAATCTCGTCAAACAGTTTGGTCATGGATGATTTATGCTGGTGAGCAGTCAGCCATTGATGCAGCGGCTAAATTGTACCAAGAATACCAAGAAAACTTGTCTAAATTACCAGCTGCTCTTCGTGCTCTAGTTCTCTCTAACCAAGTCAAGAACTTTGAAAGCAAGGAAGTGACAGATCGCTATGTAGAAGAGTACATTGCCACAAATGACGGTAACTACCAACGTCAACTCATGGCAGCCTTGTCAAACACCAAAAATCAAGAAACAGTTGAAGGTCTTTTGGTCAATTGGCAAGACAAATACGTAGTTAAACCGCAAGATTTGTCTATCTGGTATGTAAACTTCCTCCGCCATGACTTTACGCAAGGAACAGTCTGGTCTTGGGCGCAAGAAAACTGGGACTGGATTAAGTCTGCTCTTGGTGGGGACATGAGCTTTGATAAATTTGTCATCTATCCAGCGAATATGTTCAAGACAGCTGAGCGTTTGGCAGAATACAAGGCTTTCTTTGAACCACAATTGTCTGATATGGCAATTAGCAGAAATATCAACATGGGTGTTAAGGAAATTGCGGCGCGTGTTGATTTTATTCAACGAGAAAAAGCAGCTGTTAGCCAAGCACTTTTGAAATAAGTCAAAAAACCAGAGTCAATCTCTGGTTTTTTAAGGCCACTTTTGGTAGACTATTGCAATGGAGGAAGTTTTATGTCAATTATTACAATTGTTTTGGGAAGCCTAGTGACTCTCGAGTTTTTCTATATTTTTTATTTGGAAACTATTGCAACAACATCAGAAGCGACTGGTCGTGTCTTTAAGATGAGTCAAGAAGAGTTGCAACAAAAAAATGTGACGACCTTGTTTAAAAATCAGGGTGTTTACAATCTGTTGATTGGCGTTCTGATTTTAATAGCCATTTATATTTTTCCAAGTGCGACTTGGTTGGGGCTTTTAGTATCCTATGTTATTTTAGTTGCTATTTATGGTGGGATAACAAGTGACAAGATGATTATTTTGAAGCAAGGTGGTCTGGCAATTTTAACCTTGTTAACGCTTTTATTTTAGATTGATTTTCTAGCAAGATGTACTTGCTAGTTTTTTTATTTATATTAAATTAAGAAAAGATAAATGTCGCACGTTGTCAAGTTAAGTGCAACAAGTTCATTGATAGCTAGAGTTCCAGAGGTTAAGCTATTTGGGCTAGCCCAAACAGAAATTTTGAGGCTTGATACTGAAGAAGTCGTCTTGGGCGCTCATTGATGGCAGTGATATAATTTTCCAGTTCTTCAGAGGTTAGTGAATTAAGTGAGACTCCTTTA
>JAIMFC010000020.1 GCA_019794795.1 Streptococcus gallolyticus | reverse complement strand
TAGCACAACTAAGAAAAAATAGTATTAACCTTTTGGGACCAAAGGCAACAGAAGTAATTGAGCCTGTGCCAATGACAGATATTCGAAAAGCAATTAAAGAATCGTTGCCCGGGTTGATAGCTAGCATTAACGGTGACGAACGCAATGTGATTTTAACTTTAGCCAGAATGTGGCTGACAGCATCTACTGGTGAAATTCGCTCAAAAGATCTGGCAGCTGAATGGGCGATACCTCAATTACCCGATGAGCATGCTACTTTACTCAACAAAGCGAGAGAGGCTTATTTAGGAGAGTGTGTTGACAAGTGGGAAGGAATGGAATCTGAGGTGGCTGAACTCGTTAATCATATGAAAAAGTCTATAGAGTCTTCCCTTAATATCCAATTACCTTTTCGAATAGTTTAAATATAACAAAGACTAGTTGTTAATGTGCATTATTGATTGCTTCGATATGTTCCCCCATATATCAGTTTCTTAAAAAATAATCAAAATACCGTTGATACGTTCCCGCGAACGAAAGGGTTAAAAATCAGCTTAAGACATCAATGCCATCAACTCGAGCCACGTTGAGACGTGTGTTTTATTGTCCCACAAAAGTGCAGACGATTTTATCAGTGTAAAAATGGAGTACGCAGACGACCGAAAAATCCAGCCAGATCGTATCACCTACAGGCTTATTCAGGAGTATATCGAAGAAAAGTACGGCTTCAAAGTTCACACTGCAAACATTGCAGAGGTCAAAAGAAACTTAGGCCTGCCGATGTACGACGCACCAAACGCAGTTGAAGAACTAAAACGCCCATATAAACCAGCACCAGAATATAAAGTAGAAGCTATTAAAGACGCATTAAGGCACTTCAAGGTCATAGATTAAAGTAAAGTACCCTTTCAGCAGATCATTACTGTTGAGAGGGTCTTACTTTTTCAGAAGCCGGCCAATGTAAGGATAGCCCTACAAGATTGCGGGTCTTTCTCTTCGAGCCATGTTTCCAGATTGCTTATAGCGATATCCTTTTGAATATGGATGCTCTCTTCAAATCGATATTCGATTGCACATGTAAGGATATCAACAGGTTCATCAAGAACCTTACCGCCAAGAACTGGGTATTCGTCAATTACAATCCAGTTAGGTGGGAGACCATCAAAGAGAGCCTGCGGATACAATTCCCTAAAGTGAATCTCAATTTCCATAGCTTCGATCTCACCTTGTTCTTTATCTGGGTAACAAGTGGCATAAGATACATCGAAGCCTCTAGTGAGCAGCATCTGAACGACATTGATGAGTTCAATATCAACAGGAATGGTCTTATCGGCGCATTTACAACAAGGCTTCGACCAAATTTCACTGTATAGCTCTAAACATCGTGGACACATCGTCATCATACAATCACTTCCTTCACCAGTTTATAGAAAGTAGTTCTTTTAAGATTAAGTGCCTGCATAGTTGCAGTTGCAGTTTGCTCGCCAGTGCGGTGATATTTACCGCCGGGTACACTGGAATAACCGAGGTTACAAGTCTATTGTTTGGAGATGCGTCAGCCGTTTGGAGGAAAAAGGATCTGAATGTACTGCCCCTACCATAAACGAGGAAACATTGCAGACAGCAGTGGTCAAGGCTATTAACGAACTTTTGGCTAACAAAGAACCCTTCCTCCAGGCGTTGCAGAAAAACATAGCTACTATACTTAATGAAGAAAATGATAATGCCACCAATGATATTGATAGCAAATTGGAAGAATTACAACAACAGCTTCTTATCCAAGCAAAATCCAAGAATGACTATGAAGATGTGGCTGATGAAATCTACCACCTTCGAGAATTGAAGCAAAATGCACTTGTTGAAAATGCAGAGCGTGAAGGAAAAAGGCAACGAATCGCTGAAATGACTGATTTCTTTAATGAACAATCCTGTGAGTTAGAGGAATATGATGAGCAGTTAGTAAGGAGGCTTATAGAAAAAGTTACGGTATTTCATGATAAGTTCGCCGTTGAATTCAAATCAGGAGTCGAGATTGATGTAGAAGGGTAATCTTTAGAAAGAGAACAGAAGAATTATATTGGATTTTTAAAGATAATATGATATAATAAAACGACTTGGAGGTGGAAGAATGTATAACTTTTCTTGCTAATTATATGATGCATAATAAGATATTTAAAGAAACGGCTATAGAACCGTTTGTTTTGTTATGCAAATTGCAAGAAAGTTAAGTATTCTACACTCAATAATACATTACAGTAACCTTATGTTATGTATAACAAAAGGTAATAATAGTATTTGTTTTTGAGCCGTAAGAATTTACTTTCTTGCGGCTTTTAATATTTGTAAAAGAAAGGAAGATAAACGTGATAGACAATGATACTATGTCATTCATGACAAAATCCTTGCAGAGTTGGATAACATTATAGAGTAATTAATGCCGAAAACCGACTTTGCTTATAAAATTTTTATAATGTAAAGGAGGAAGAAATATATGTCCTTAATAAATGTTTCAAATCTAACTTTTTCATATGAAGGAAGTTATGACAATATTTTTGAAAATGTAAGTTTTCAGATAGATACAGATTGGAAACTCGGTTTTATTGGAAGAAACGGACGCGGTAAAACTACTTTCTTAAATTTACTGCTTGGCAAATATGCGTATTCCGGCAATATAAGTTCTACAGTTAAGTTTGAGTATTTTCCTTATGATGTGGAAGATAAGAGTCTATATACAATTGAAGTAATGAAGAGTATTTGTACGGAATGTATGGATTGGGAGATTTTTCGTGAAATATCATTGCTTGATGTTCAAGAAGATGCTTTATATCGTCCGTTTAATACATTGTCAAATGGTGAGCAAACAAAGGTCCTTCTTGCAGCTTTATTCCTTACAGCGAGTTGTTTCCTGCTTATTGATGAACCTACAAACCATCTTGACATCGATGCACGTAATGTAGTGCAAAACTATTTGAAACGCAAGAAGGGGTTTATTTTGGTATCTCATGATAGAAGCTTACTTGATCAATGTGTTGACCATATACTATCTATCAATAAAACGAATATCGAAATCCAAAAGGGAAATTTTACTTCTTGGTGGGAGAACAAAACGTTACAAGATAATTTTGAACTGGCAGAAAACAAGAAACTCCTTAAAGAAATAGGAAGGTTGTCTTATGCAGCAAAACGTAGTTCAAACTGGTCAAATAAAGTAGAAAAAAGTAAATATGGAACAACAAATTCTGGTTCAAAACTGGATAAGGGTTATGTTGGACATAAGGCTGCAAAAGCGATGAAACGTGCCAAAAATATTGAGTCAAGACATCAGGAAGCCGTTTTACAAAAATCAGAACTGCTCCACAACATTGAACAATATGATGACTTAAAAATTTCACCACTTGAATTTCACAAAGAGTGCTTAATAGAAGCGAATGATTTATCATTGTCTTATGGAGATAAAGAAGTATGCAGTAATCTTAATTTCAGAGTCAATATTGGTGATAGAGTTGCCATTATCGGAAAAAATGGGAGTGGTAAGTCTAGTATCCTAAAATTGATTAATGGAGATGATATTAAATTTACCGGAAATTTTATGCTAGCAAGTGGACTAAAAATTTCTTATATTTCGCAAGATACTTCATATTTAAAAGGTAATCTATCTGAATTTGCCTATAATAATAAGATCGATGAAACTCTATTTAAAACGATTCTTCGTAAACTGGATTTTAATAGAGAGCAGTTTGATAAGAACATGGTGGATTTTAGTGCTGGTCAGAAAAAGAAAGTACTAATTGCTAAAAGCCTTTGTGAAAGTGCACATTTGTATATATGGGATGAGCCATTGAACTATATTGATATTTTTTCACGTATCCAAATTGAAAAAATGATTTTGGAATATTGTCCTACACTATTGTTTGTGGAGCATGATGATGCTTTTTGCAATAACATTTGTACGAAAAATATTAATTTAGGTTTGTAGAGATTTTGAGTTGCCACAATAACTAAAAGATATTTACATGAAAGGGTGAAGAAATGTTAAAACAAAAAGAATTAATTGCAAACGTTAAGAATCTTACTGAGTCAGATGAACGAATTACAGCTTGTATGATGTATGGATCGTTTACCAAAGGAGAAGGTGACCAATACTCTGATATAGAGTTCTATATATTTTTGAAAGATAGTATAACCTCGAACTTTGATTCATCCAACTGGTTGTTTGACGTAGCTCCGTACTTGATGCTTTATAAAAATGAGTACGGAACAGAGGTAGTTATTTTTGATAATCTTATACGTGGGGAATTTCATTTCCTTTCTGAAAAAGATATGAACATAATCCCCTCGTTTAAAGATTCAGGTTATATTCCTGATACGAAGGCTATGCTTATTTACGATGAAACAGGGCAATTAGAAAATTATTTATCAGAGATAAGTGGTGCAAGACCAAATAGACTTACTGAAGAAAATGCTAATTTTTTGTTGTGTAATTTCTCTAATCTATGGTTGATGGGAATCAACGTTCTAAAAAGAGGAGAATATGCTCGTTCATTAGAACTCTTATCACAACTTCAAAAAAATACACTACAACTTATACGTATGGCAGAAAAAAATGCTGATAATTGGCTAAACATGAGTAAAAACCTTGAAAAAGAAATTAGCCTTGAAAATTATAAAAAATTTGCAAAGACCACTGCTCGATTAGATAAGGTAGAATTATTTGAAGCCTATAAAAATTCTTTGCTATTAGTTATGGATTTGCAAAGTCACCTTATTGAACAATACAACTTAAAAGTTACACATGACATTTTAGAAAGATTGTTGAATTACATTAGTGAATAGGAGAGTAACGTTATTCACAGTATTGGGTACTGAAAATTAACAGCATACCTCAGTTTTTCAAAAAACAGCGAAGCCTATGGATATGTTCCCGTCTACCGATAGTGCAAAAAGTGTCGTGGATATGTTTCCGAGAACGGACATACACAAATGACATTCATTCTGTCCTCTCAATCCACGTCGAGTGTGTTGCTCTGCTCGTAAAAGCCTAGAAACATTGGAACGAAAGGGATACTGAAAAGCCTTGAAACCAAGGCTTTTTGCTTTATGGTGGGGAAGTATCAGAGTGAGTAAATTTTTGGATTGATTAGAAGTGATAGCTAGAAATTATCAAAATCTATTTCCATTTACCCTGTGGGTACGTGTTTGTTTCCATTGACAAGGAGTTTGTGGGAATAGAAACGTCCCCACCTCTAATATCGCCTGAATGGTCGATTGAAGTGTGAGTTCTGAAATTGATACAATTTAACTTTTTTTGAAAAAAAATTCCCAAATTTATTTAGCATTGCGAATATAATAAGTGAGAGCAAGTTGCATACTTAATAATGATGAATAGGAAAAGTAGAATGACAACAATTTTTTAACAAAAACAAACTGCACTAATTGCGGAAAACAAAGTACTTTTGAAAGATTTGATAGGGTTTATGCGGTGAAGACCCCTGAGATTGTTTCTGCTATTTTGGACTGGGATTTCTTTTAGTTTACTTGTTATAACTGTAACCACAAGGTGCTAATTGATTACCCAACAGTCGTAGTAGATGAAGAACAAAAAACAATTATTCAGTATGACCTCTTTGACATCTACAAAGTTTAATGTTAGAATACATTCAAAAATATATTTGAATGAGGTGTTTTATGATTCAAAATGTTGTTACTTCAATAATCCTGTATTCTGGGACAGCCGTAGACTTACTTATTATCCTAATGTTATTTTTTGCCAAAAGAAAAAGCAGAAAAGACATCATCAACATCTATTTAGGACAATTTCTAGGCTCTGTTAGTCTAATATTGCTGAGTTTATTTTTTGCATTTGTCTTAGATTATATTCCTAGTAAAGAGATTTTAGGTTTGCTCGGTTTGATTCCAATTTTACTAGGCCTCAAAGTTTTGCTTTTAGGAGATTCTGATGGAGAAGCTATTGCCAAAGAAGGTTTGAGCAAAGATAATAAAAACCTGATTTTTCTAGTCGCTATGATTACTTTTGCAAGTTGTGGTGCTGACAATATTGGTGTCTTTGTCCCATATTTTACTACCTTAAATTTAGCAAATTTGATAGTGGCTTTACTTACCTTTCTAGTCATGATTTATCTCTTGGTTTTTTCTGCCCAAAAATTGGCACAAGTCCCTTCTGTTGGAGAAACTTTGGAAAAATATAGCAGATGGTTTATTGCCGTTGTTTATTTAGGATTGGGGATATATATCCTGATTGAAAACAACAGTTTTGACATGCTATGGACTGTGTTAGTCTAGGAGAAAATATTATGAAAAAAGATAGTATCTGCCAAGTGAATGTTATAAATCAGCAAAATGTTACAACCGCAACGAACTACCTTGAAAAGGAAAAAGTCCAAAAATCACTTCGCATTTTATCAAAGTTTACCGACAATAAGCAGATAAATATCATCTTTTATCTCCTTGCTGTTGAAGAACTCTGTGTCTGCGATATAGCCTGTTTACTAAATCTCAGTATGGCATCTGCCTCCCACCATCTTCGTAAACTAGCCAATCAAAACATCTTGGACACTAGAAGAGAGGGGAAAATTATATATTATTTTATAAAAGATGAGGAAATCAGAGATTTTTTTAATCAACTAGGATAACAACTCCATGATTATAGGGGATTATATATGAAATTTTTTGATGAAAATTACTCACAAGAAATAATATATAGAACTATTTAAATATCTTCAGGATAGAAAAACAAATTGTCCAGGAACAAAGAAACTGTATATTTGTTCCTGGACAATTTCTTTATGATACAGTATTTCGTATTTCTCAACTACATAAGCTCCGAAAACATATTTTTGATAACCTTTTGATAACCCTTAATCTGAAATAATAGGTTATAAGTGATAAGAAACGAATAAAGTATCTTATGGGTGCCTGTTATTGTTGATATTTATCAAAGTATGATAAAAGGAATAAAAAACCAGGTCTTAAAAAAGCCCGCAAGGCATCACAATTCTCAAAACGTTAATATTCAGTTATATCAACGTTTCAGAGCACTTTGCGAAGTTTTCGCAAGGTGCTTTTTTTGATGAAAAAAGTGCATTGGTAATCCTTTTGGTAATCTTTCGAGACTTGGTTTTTGGTCAATATGAGGCTGAGCAATAAATCTAGTTCATTTAGCCTTATTAAGATACTCTGCAAATTTTGTAATTGACTGTTTTTCACCAGCTTTTGTAGCATGGCTATAAGTATCTAAAGTCATCTGGCTGCTTGCATGGCCTAAGCGTTTAGTAGTATTGACTGGGTCAATTCCCATTTCAATCATCAAGGTTGCGTGAGTGTGTCTAAACCCATGTGGGCTAATCTTTTTAAGATTATGCTTACGTATAATACGTTTTAGAATATTGTTGATATAGTCAGCGTGTAAAGGTTCTATCTCACCATCTCGGTTGCAGTATGTAAACATAAATTCTTTGTCGAGAGAAAGAGGCTGTATTGATAATTGCCACTTTTCTCTGCTAGTTTCCTGTTTCCATTTGTTGAGGATAGAACAGGTTTCATCATCAAGATAGATAGAGCGCACAGAGAATGTATTTTTAGTTCCTTTTTCAATGGCATGGCCATCTATTCCTCCTAAACTTTTGCTAACTGTTAATAGTTGATTCTCAGAATCAAAATCTTCCCACTTAAGGGCGTAGAGCTCTCCTTTTCGTAACCCGCTGTATGCTAGTAATCGAAATAGTGCATAATGTTTATAAGGTTCATTTTCTAAAATGATTTGCAAAAACTGCTGCAACTCACTAACTGACCAGTAATTTTCACTGGCAGTTTTTTTGATTTTAGGCAAAATCACCTTGCTCATTGGATTACGTTCAATGTAATTCATGTTGATGGCAAATTCAAAGATTTTTGAGGTATATGACTTGATTTGTTTCATATTCTTGAATGACTTGGCTTTATCAGTGATGAAGGTTTGACAGTCTAAAGGACTGATTTTTGAAATTTTCTTTTCTCCAAAAACAGGAAGAATATGTAGGCGATAGAGGTCGGCAGTTTTGACTGCAGTAGTTGCTTCGACAGTATCTTTATAAGCTTCATACCACCTTTGATAAAGCTCTTGGTAAGTGTAGGTTGTTTGAGCAGTAATATGGACAAAAGTTCCACTATTCAGCTGATGATTAACAGCAGTTTCATGAGCTTTGGCAGCTTTACGCGTCTTGAACCCTCGTTTAGTATAATATTTTTTCTTACCGTAGTTGTTTAGACCAAGGTAAATTTTGACAAAATAGGTTGTTCCTTTAAGTGATTGGTATTTGTGAATTGACATAACATTCCTCCGTATTATTCAAGTTTTCGGAGCTTATGTAATTGAGAAATGTTAGCTTATTTTTTTTCGCGATCTGTTCGTCTAATTTGATACTCTTCTGTCTGAGTCCAGGTCTTCCAAAGATCTGATTCACGATTTTGGCTGTTCATGTGCTTGATTAAATGTTTGATAAATGTCTCTTCATAATCAACCAAGTAACCTGATAAGACACGTCTAAATTCATCTGAGAACGTCTCATTTAGGGGCATAGACAGATGAATTTCTCCAAGCTCGATACTTTTCTTAAGCCTATCCATATCGCTCTTAAAAGGCGTTACAGAGGTGATTTCTGATGTTTTAAAACTATCTGCGACGATTTTCAAATTAGATGGTGCGTTTTTATCATCATCTAGACCTAAAATATAGGCTACTGAAACACCAAAGTAGTCCGCAAGCTTTTGGGCATTTTCTTTTTTAGGTGTCCGTATGCCTTGATTATATCCGGATAAGGTAGGATAAGCTATATTTGTAGCAGAACTGATCTCAGTTAATTTTTTGCCGCTGTCTTCTATTAACTTTGTAATATGATTGGTCATAACTACCTCCTTTTCAGTATTATACCACACTTTATTCTTTTTGAATAAAAATAGTTGACAAAAATTCAAAAAGAGTTTATAATTCAAAATGAATAACAAATAAATTCGGAGTTTATTTAATTGAAAAATAGAAATGAAGTAATGATATGTCAGAAGAAACAACTTTGGTTGTCCAACTTCCCAAAGCACTAGAAAAGCAATTACGAGCTCACTATGATGAGATGATTGCAACAGCAGTGGAGCGAGCTTTAGAGGATAAAGAGCTCTATAAACCGATGGTGCGAATGGCTGCTTTGGCAAGATGGTTAGATGTTTCCACAACCACTTTGCAAAAATGGACACGTGAGGGTATGCCAACTATGGTGATAGATGGTGTAACTCTCTACGATAAGCGGGCTGTGACACGCTGGTTGAAGCAATATGAAAGATAAAGAGGAACATTTATGAGTGATGTTCGGTGGATTAAGATAACAACGGATATTTTTGATGATGAAAAGATTCAGTTGATTGAATCAATGCCAGAAGGAGATACCCTGATTGTTATTTGGTTCAAGTTGTTAGTCTTAGCGGGCAAACAGAATTATAGTGGCGTACTAGCTCTAGGCGATAAAGTCTTTTATACCGAAGAAATGTTGACGACGGTTTTCAGGCGAAAAGCTACAACGGTCAAGTTAGCTTTAAAGACCTTTGAACAGTTTAGCATGATAGCCTTTGTAGATGGTGCTGTCACCATTCCTAACTGGGAAAAACATCAGAATATTGATGGCCTTGAGAAAATTCGTCAGCAAACTAGAGAAAGGGTAACACGCTTTCGTCAAAAGCAAAAAGCGGTGGTCAATGGTAAAGAGCAGTTAAAGCTGGAATGTAACGTTACAGAAGCGTTACCTGTAACGGATGGTAACGGTCAAGTAACGCAACAGATTAAGAACAAGAGTAAGAAGGAGAATAAGACTATACTGGATAATAGTTCTAGAGAGACTCAACCTTATATCAAACCTGAATATTATTCTTTGCTACAAGTCATTGCAGACAAGTACAACGAAAAGTTTATTTATCCTTACAATTATAGTCTGACCCATCAACAAAAGATGCTAATTGGTCAATTTTTGAGTGATGGCCATATGACAAGTGATGAGGTTTTGGCTATGATTGATAGGATTCCAGAAGATGTAGAATCTCCCCTAGCTTATCTAATCAGTTCCATGGAACGGTTAAAAGAGGAGAGGTTGTTAGAAGCGAAAACCATTGCCCATGAAAATGCTAGAAGAAAGTATCAAAAGAAATAGAGGAAAGAAGAAATGACGGATTATTATCAGCTTGAGAACATGCTGGTGGCTGGTTTTAAGTCGCAGGATGAATATGAACGGTATCAAGAGTTAAAACAAGACTATGAAGCTGAGACCTTGGATTACAGCTTTTCAGTCAGAGAAATTGTTAGTCAGCTGGAAGTTATTATCGAAACCAAGGAAAATGATTTTCCAAATTTGGAATTAGGTTTGCTACATGACTATCAAACCCTGGTGGAATGTTTACGGAAGCATGATGTTGTTCAGGCAGAATTTTATAGAAAGAAGGTGCAGCATGGCTGAACGCTATCGGACAGTTCTAAAAAAATTCTACATTACTGAATCACAGAATCAAGCCTTAGATTATCTTATCAGCTATATAGGATTAAGAAATTTTTCCAGCTATGCTAGGAAAATGTTATTCAAGAAAAAGCCGATTGTTGTGACATTTGATGAAACAACGTTTGAGTCATTGTTGTTTTCCTTGAGGAGAATTAAGAATAATTTGAATCAGTTAGCAAGAATTGCAGAACAAGTTCAGGATAGTCAAGCCATGCGAGCTATGGGATACAGTGTTCAAATGATTGGAAAGTATGAAAAAGTGTTACTCAAACGCCATAAACAGAAGAAGGAGAGGTTGCTATCAAAAGTGGATTGAGGAAGAAGAGGATCAAAAATATCGTAAAGCAGGTCTTTTTGACGGAAGAAGAAAATATGAGATTGCTAGCTCTGATGTCGGAGGAAGAGGAGACAAACTTTTCAGCCTATGCCAGAAAGAAACTATTTAACAACGAGCTAGAATCATGGACAGTCAGTTTTCCTGAGTATGAGCAGTTGACAGAGCAATTGATTCAAATTGGTCGCTCCATCAATGCCATTGCTAAGTTGTCAACGCAGGTTGGAATGATTTCGCAATCGGATTTTATAGAGCTTGGTCAGTTGGTGACTCGATTGATGGAAGCATTGGAGAAAGAAATTTCAGTCATACCCCAAAAGAAGTCCCGCAAAAAGTGAATAAAACCGTTGGCAGCAGCCAGCGGTTTTATTGTGTTCTTCTGAAATTCAGTTGCCTAGCAATGTCACCCCCGTATCTAACCCGGGACAATGAGAAAGGACTGAGAAACTTGGATTTAGGTCTTTGCGAGCTCAGATAGTGTATACACACTATCGCAAAAAATCCACCATCAAAAGTGAGCAGACGGCTCCTTTAGGTGAGGGATTTTAACACTTGGGGCAAAGCCCCAAACCCCTTGAGAAATAATACAAGATGAGGTTAGAAAATGGTATAATAGACGGGTAACATACTTCTGATAATTTTTTATTAAGTGTAGATGCGGAGAGACTCGGTATGGCAACATTCATCAAAGACAAAAAGAGCATGAGCGAAGAAGATATTAAAGCTAATTTTATTACTCCAGCCATTTTAGCTAAAGGTTGGAAAAATGGTGAGCATATTGCCTATGAGGAATATTTTACAGATGGGCGAATAGAGGTTCGAGGTGATAAGGCTCGTCGTAAAGAAGGGAAAAAATCAGACTATGCTCTTTACTATCAATTTGGGCAGCGTATTGCAATCGTTGAAGCTAAAGATAATAAGCATAGTTTACGAGCTGGATTACAGCAGGCGATTGAATATGGTGAGATTTTAGATGTTCCTTTTGTTTATTCCTCAAATGGTAATGGTTTTATTGAGCATGACCGTATCACGAGGCAAGAACGTGAGTTAACTTTAGAGGAGTTTCCTACTCGTGAAGAATTATTTGAGCGTTTGATTTCTGAAAAAGAGATAAGTTCTGAGGTTTCAAAGGCGATTTCAGTCCCTTACTATACTGATGCGTTCTCCAATAAAACACCACGTTATTACCAGCAAATCGCTATCAACCGTACCGTTGAGGCGGTTGCAAGAGGAGAAAATCGGGTCATGTTTGTTATGGCAACAGGGACAGGTAAGACCTTTATGGCTTTTCAAATTATCCATCGTTTGCGAAAAGCTGGTTTAGCCAAACGTGTTCTCTTTTTAGCCGACCGAAATATCTTAGTTGACCAAACAATGGCTGAAGATTTTAAGCCTTTTGAAAAGGTTATGACCAAAATCACAGCAAAGTTACTGAACTCTCCAGAAAAGTTAAATTCTTTTGAAATTTACTTAGGTTTGTATCAGCAATTAGCAGGTGAAGACGGCGAAGAAACGCATTACCAAAAGTTTGATAAGGATTTCTTTGACCTGATTGTTATTGATGAGGCTCACCGCGGTTCAGCTAAGGAGGACAGCAACTGGCGTCAAGTGATTGCTTATTTTGCCTCAGCAACCCAGATTGGGATGACAGCGACACCAAAGGAAACCAAAGAAATTTCTAACATAGATTATTTTGGAGAGCCTGTTTATACTTATAGTTTGAAACAGGGAATTGAGGATGGCTTCTTGGCTCCTTATCGTGTGATGCGAGTTAATTTGGATATTGATGTCGATGGCTATCGTCCAGAGAGTGGTAAAGAGGATGCCACAGGAAGACTTATCGAAGATAGGTACTATGGTCGGAAAGATTTTGATAAGACCATTGTTATTGATGATCGTACCCAAAAGGTGGCTAAGTTTGTTTCTGACTATATGAAACAGAACAATGCTCGATTTGACAAAACCATTGTCTTTTGTGTTGATATTGACCATGCTGAGCGGATGAGAGCGGCTTTTGTCAAAGAAAATATAGACTTGGTTCAGGAAGATTATCGCTATGTGATGCAGGTGACCGGCGACAATGCCGAGGGTAAAGCACAGCTAGATAACTTTATGGATGTTAATTCTAAGTTTCCAGCTATTGTCACAACATCAAAACTCTTGACAACGGGGGTCAATGCAAAAACTTGTCGTTTGATTGTGCTCGATTCCAATATTCAATCCATGACGGAGTTCAAACAGATTATTGGTCGTGGAACACGTTTGTACCCGCAGAAAGGGAAAGAATTTTTCACCATTATTGATTTTAGAAACGTGACCAATTTATTTGCAGATCCAGATTTTGATGGAGAGCCAGCGTATGTCTTTGACCCTAAAGGGCCAACTGGAGGTGGCGGCGAATCAACTGGAGGAGGAGAACCTATTGAAAAATATAGGGTCACTGATAAAAAAGTAGATGTTCTCAATTCAACCATTCAGGTTTTGGATGAAAATGGGAAGTTAGTGACAGAAAGTCTGACCGATTATACTCGGAAAAATATTCTAGGAGCTTACGCTACCTTGACCGAGTTTATTACTGCCTGGCAAGCAGCGGATAAGAAAAGAGTCATCTTAGAAGAACTCTATAAAAAAGGCGTTTATCTTGATGCTATTCGAGAAGCAGAAGGGATTTCTGAACAGGAGATTGATGACTTTGACTTGCTGTTAAAACTGGCTTATGGTCAAAAAGAGTTGACTAAGAGCCAGAGAATTAGCAGGGTTAAGAGTAGTGGTTATCTGCAAAAGTACAGTGAAGAGGCCCGAGCTGTTTTAGAGACGTTATTAGATAAGTACATGGATAAGGGGATTGGTGAACTGGAAAGCATTGAAACGCTAAAATTACCAGAGTTTCAAATTTACGGTGGAACCTTTAAGATTATCAATACCTATTTTGGAAATAAGCAAGCCTATCTAAGGGCCATTAAAGAATTGGAAGAAGAGCTATTTACAGTAGCTTAATGAAAGGAAACTATGTCAATTACATCATTTGTGAAACGTATTCAAGATATTACACGCAATGACGCAGGTGTTAATGGAGACGCCCAACGTATTGAACAAATGTCTTGGTTACTCTTTTTGAAAATTTATGATAGCCGTGAGTTGGTTTGGGAGTTGGAGGAAGATGATTATGAGTCAATTATTCCTGAAGACTTAAAATGGCGAAATTGGGCTCACGCTGAAAAAGGTGAGCAAGTCTTGACAGGTGATGATTTGCTTGATTTTGTGAACAATAGGCTGTTTAAGGAATTAAAAGAGCTTGAGGTAACACCGAACATGCCTATCCGTAAAAGTATTGTCAAGTCTGCTTTTGAAGATGCCAATAACTATATGAAAAATGGTGTTCTCTTGCGTCAGGTTATCAATGTCATTGATGAGGTGGACTTTAATAGTCCAGAAGACCGACACTCCTTTAATGATATTTATGAGAAAATCCTCAAGGACATCCAAAGTGCAGGGAACTCTGGGGAATTTTATACCCCTCGTGCAGCGACCGATTTCATTGCTGAAATGCTTGACCCTAAATTAGGTGAAACGATGGCTGACCTTGCCTGTGGGACAGGTGGTTTCTTGACCTCAACCTTGAATCACCTCAGTAAGCAACGTAAGACTAGCGAGGATATTCAAAAATACAATCAGGCTGTCTTTGGGATTGAGAAAAAAGCCTTTCCTCACCTTTTAGCAGTGACGAACCTCTTTCTTCATGAAATTGATGACCCTAAAATCATTCATGGTAATACCTTGGAGAAAAATGTCCGAGAGTACACAGATGACGAGAAGTTTGACCTTATCATGATGAACCCACCTTTTGGTGGTTCCGAACTTGATACGATTAAAAATAATTTTCCAGCAGAGTTGCGGAGTTCGGAGACAGCGGACCTTTTTATGGCAGTTATCATGTATAGGCTGAAAGAAAACGGTCGTGTTGGGGTAATTTTACCAGATGGCTTTCTCTTTGGAGAGGGTGTCAAAACTCGGTTGAAAGAAAAGTTGGTTGAGGAGTTTAATCTTCATACGATTATCCGTTTGCCTCATAGTGTCTTTGCCCCTTACACAGGTATTCACACCAATATCCTTTTCTTTGACAAGACTAAGAAGACGGAGCAGACTTGGTTTTATCGTTTGGACATGCCAGAGGGGTATAAAAACTTTTCTAAGACCAAGCCGATGAAATCAGAGCATTTCAATCCTGTTCGTGAGTGGTGGACTAGCCGTGAGGAGATTTTAGAAGGGAATTTTTATAAAGCCAAATCTTTTACACCATCTGAGTTAGCTGATTTGAACTATAATTTTGATCAATGTGGCTTTCCTAAGGAAGAAGAAGAGATTTTGGAACCGCTGGAACTTATTCAAAACTATCAGCAAGAAAGAGCGGCTTTGAACCAAAAAATAGATGCTGTTTTGGAAGATATTTTAGAGCTTTTGGAGGAGAACTAATGACCCCAGAACAACTAAAAGCTAGTATCTTACAGCGAGCGATGGAGGGGAAATTAGTTCCTCAAGACCCAACTGATGAGCCAGCTAGTGAGCTTCTTAAACGTATCAAAGTGGAAAAAGAAAAACTCATTGCTGATGGTAAAATCAAGCGAGATAAAAAAGAAACAGAGCTTTTTCGAGGTGCTGACGGGAAACCTTATGAGAAGTTGGCAGATGGAACAGTTCAAGTAGTGGAAGTCCCCTACGATATTCCAGATAGTTGGGAGTGGGTGAGGTTAGGCACTATCATTAGTGCGAAAGGTGGAAAAAGAATACCTAAAGGATATAATCTACAAGAAGAGGACAATGGTCATCCATATCTTCGAGTTACAGATATGAAAAATGGGACAATAGTACCAAATAGTATAAAGTATGCTCCTGATACTGTTTACGAAAAAATAAAAAATTATACTATTTCAAGCAATGATATTTATATCACGATAGCTGGAACAATTGGTGATATTGGAGTTGTTCCCAAAAAGTTTAATAATGCACTATTAACAGAGAACGCACTTAAGCTAATGCTCACAAGTAGTGTAAATAAAATGTTTTTAGTCTATCTCTTGAATTCTCAATTAGTTCAGCAACAATTCAAAGAAGTATATAATCAAGTTGCTCAACCTAAATTATCCATTCGTAGTACAAACTCAACATTAATTCCCCTCCCGCCTCTCTCTGAACAGAAACGGATTGTGGAGCAAATCGAACGTGCCTTGGAAAAGGTAGATGCATATTCCGAAAGTTACAATAAACTTCAAGAATTGGACAAATCCTTTCCAGATAAGTTAAAAAAATCTATTCTTCAATATGCCATGCAAGGTAAGTTGGTTCCTCAAGACCCTAACGATGAACCCGTTGAGGTTTTGCTTGAAAAAATCCAAGCTGAAAAGCAAAAACTCTATGAGGAAGGTAAACTCAAGAAGAAAGATTTGGCAGAAATAGTGGTGACAAAAGGAGATGATAACTCTCCTTATGGGAAGATACCCAAAAATTGGTCTTTTCTTACCATAAAAGATATTTTTTCAATAACCACAGGATTATCGTATAAGAAAACTGATCTAGCCATCACAAAAAATGGTGTCAGAATTATTCGTGGAGGAAATATCAACCCATTATCCTTTAAAATATTAGATAATGATTACTATATTGATCCAAAATTTATCACTTCAGAAACAGTCTATTTGAAACGAAATCAGCTATTAACACCTGTTTCAACATCTTTAGAACATATTGGAAAATTTGCTAGAATTGATAAAGATTATCCCAATACCGCTGCTGGTGGATTTGTATTTCAATTAACACCTTTTGTTTCATCAGATGTATTGTCAAAATATCTATTATTTAGCCTGTCATCACCAATCTTTTATGAACAATTGAAATCGATTACGAAGCTATCTGGACAGGCTTTATATAATATTCCTAAAACAAAATTAAACGAACTCCTTGTTCCCCTAGCTCCTGAAACAGAGCAAAAACGCATTAGTCAGAGAGTTGAGCAACTTTTTGAAAAAGTAAATCAACTTTAGATACAATTTTTTTCATTTCCCGATAATTTGAAATAGGTATCAATAACTCTGAAATACTGGTGCTATTTAGTGTTTTGCCTTTTATAGCATCTTTTGAATTTCCAGCCGTAGAAATTAGTGGTAAAAACATCATTAAATAATTTCTAATAATATTTTTCTTATCACTATATGGAAATATAGAAATAATTGCCTCATTATGACTGGCTGGAACATCTAATATCGCAACCTTGCCGATTGATAGTTTAAAACTCATCAGTAGGGTATCTGCGGGAACAATTTTAATATTTGTTTGCTTTATAGCTAAACGAGATATACACTCCTTTGTTTTAGTAATATGACCACTGCTCGGCATATCCGAAATAGATACCCATGGGATATCATTGCCCCAATAAGTCGGTTCGTTCCTGGGTGGTGTTTTTCCAATGTTAAAGGTAACAATCGAACCAAACTTAACGTAGCTCCAAGAGTTAGGAATCTCAGCCATAGTTGAACCGACAAAAACACTATTTTTTTTGCTATTCCTATAAGGAGAGCAACCGTCACAAAAAATAGCAGAAAGTCTATACGACCTTCTGCTATTTTAAGTTACCAATTAACAACCCTATCTATAATAGCTTGTTGCTCTGTCGCTGTTTTTCTGAGGTAGATACGAGTTGTTTCGATACTTTCGTGTCCCATCAAATCTGCTAACAGGGCAATATCATTGTATTTGGCAAGAAAATTTTTGGCAAATAGGTGTCTAAAGGAATGAGGATAGACTACCTTGGTATTGAGTTGATATTTTACAGCATAGTTTTTTAGTTGTTGGGCAATCCCTCTAGCTGTAATCGGCTGACTAAATTTATTAAGGAAAAGGTACCCGCTTTGGCGATTTTCTGTATCAAGCCATTTCTGACAACTGTCACGTAATTTTTTAGGGATGTAGAGTCGTCGCATTTTACCCCCCTTTGAGTAAATATCAAAATAACCGACCTCCACATGTTCTACTTTTAATTTTATCAATTCACTAACACGAGCTCCTGTTGCTCCTAGAAACCAAACTACAAAATGCCATTTTAAGTTATCATCTTTTTTCAAACTCCGTTTCAGAAAGAGATAATCTGCATGGCTGATAACATCTTCTAAAAATGGTTTCTGCTGGATTTTGACAAATTTTAATTTCAAATCATCATGTCCAATAAAAACAAGGTATTTATTAAGCCCCTGCAATCGCAGATTAACCGTTTTTGGTTTGAAATTATCCAGTAAATATCCTTTATATTCAAATAAATCTTCTATTTTTAACTCATAATGTTCCAAGAAAAAGCGAACACCATACAGGTAAGACCGTATGGTGTTTTCAGCTAATCCAGCTTTTCGTAAATGTAGTTCAAAGTCTTTCATCTTCAACTCCTATCTGATTTTTGATAGAAATTCCACCGCACATAAGTATTATACTAAAGATTCGATAACTGAAAAGACTTGAGAGATTTTAGAAACAATACGCTGTTGTTCGGTGAGAGGCGGAAGAGGAATGAGATAGTTTTTAACAGTTGTAGTAGCTAATTCCTTTTGTTTGGTACTACCTGACGCTTGCTCCTCAATGACATTTTGAACAATAGGTGAGGCAAGAAAATGGTAAATAAAGTGGTAATCAATAAACTTTAGTAGAAGTCTAATAATAGTAACATGACTGTCTGCTACCGCCCAGCCATACGGATTTTTAACCTCAGAATAAATAGCTAACCTCCCCAAAGTGCCTAGTCCTGTTGAATTCCACATCAAATCACCATCTTTTAACAAACGTTCTTCTTGATAACTGTCAACAGTATCAGGTGAGACAAATTTTGCCAGTTCAATAGAAAAACCTGACCATTGATTACATTTTTGTGCAATAACTGGATATTTAGGAATTGTTGAATATTTAGGTGATTTCCCTCGTTGAATATATGAGGTTATGTCATTTAACTTCACCCATTTCCAACTTTTTGGAATACTATAAGGCACTTCCTTATAAGGAGAGCTATCATCTCCTTCTGTCACCACTATTTCTGCCAAATCTTTCTTCTTGAGTTTACCTTCCTCATAGAGTTTTTGCTTTTCAGCACGAATCTTTTCAAGTAAGACTTCGACGGGTTCGTCGTTCGGATCTTGTACAACTAATTTTCCTTGCATAGCATACTGGAGGATAGATTTTTTTAGTTTATCTGGAAATGCTCTATCCAACTCTTGGAGTTTGTTGTAGCTTTCAGCGTATGCTTCAACCTTTTCCAAGGCTCTCTCGATTTGGGCAACAATTCGTTTTTGTTCGGCTAGAGGTGGGAGGGGGATTATCAGATTTGATAGATTCGTTCCGTTTACATTAGACTGACCTGTCCCCATCGAGACATCACTTAGTTGTTGCCAGTAGAAGTTACTTTCTAAAAATATTTTTATATATTTTTCTATTTTTGGGAATAGCTGCAGCCTAATTAAATATGAAGCATACACAGAAGTGTGTTCTACCTGCTCAATCAAAAAACTCTTTCCTATTGTTCCACCTGTTCGTGCAATTACGATATCTCCAGGATATAAAATATAATTATCTAATTTTTCACGAGAGATACTACAATATGGTACTCTATTCCAGTTTACCTTTCCGTTTTGAATATCGGTAATTCTGAGAAATTTAGCATTACCTTTACTTTCTGCCGAAGCAGTATAACCATAATTAATTCTTTGTGAAATACTTCTAAGTCTCACCCACTCCCAACTATCTGGAATTTCATAAGGTACTTCAACTTTTTTTACCGTCCCATCAGCTAACTTCTCATAAGGTTTCTTAGCACACTAAATGAGAAGTAAGAAAGGCTGGGAGATGTGTTATAATAGAGTGATAACACTCAGGAGAATGACATGACTCAAACCCTATCCCACTACCAATTCTCACCAGAAAGCCAACATTTAGATAGGAAATCCGCCCGAAAGAAACCGTCTGAACTGCTTAAACACCTGATTGCCTTTGCTAATGCAGATGGTGGTCAGCTGGTCATTGGTATTGAGGACGACAAGCAGAATAACATCATCACTGGCTTCAAAGATGGCAGAGCCTATCCCATTGATGAGTTCAAAAAGATTGACCGTGAGATGCGTGACACTCCCTTGGATTTATCTTTTGAAGAAATCCCTGTGCGAAACCATAAGGGTGAAGACGATGTGATTTTGGTTATCTCAGTTGAATTGTCCTCAAACCGAGTGATTGCTGCGCCTAATGATGAAGTTTACCTGCGTCAGGGGGATGAAACGGTAAAATTAAGTTATGAACAACGAACTCAGCTCAGCTATGATAAAGGACAACGTTTCTTTGAGGATGAAGTTGTGGCTGACGCTACCTTGGAAGACATCAATGATGACCTGGTTCAGGATTTCAAAAATCGATTTGATATTTCAGACCGTTCGACAGAAGAAGTTCTCAAAGCTCGGCGTTTTCTGGTCAATGGAAAATTGACCAAGGCAGCTATCTTGCTTTTTGGTAAATACCCATCAGCTTTCTTCCCTCAAGCTCGTGTTCGTTTCCAACGGTTTGATGGTACGGACATGGGGACAGGCAGTAGTTTTAATGTCATCAAGGAAGTAACCTTTGATGATGCTCTACCAATCCTGATTATCAAGGCTCGTGACTTTATTCGTACCCAGCTGCGTGAGTTCCAATATCTGGATGACAATGGGCAATTCCAAATTTTGCCTGAGTATCCTGAATTTGCTTGGTTTGAAGGTGTCGTCAATGCCGTCACCCATCGAGATTATTCTGTCTATGGCGACCATATTCGTGTGCTCATGTTTGATGACCGACTGGAAATTCATAGCCCAGGGAAATTGCCAAATATCGTCACCGTTGACAATATTAAGCATGAACGGTTTTCAAGAAATCCTCGGATTGCCAGAACCCTGACAGAGTTTGGTTGGGTCCGTGAGATGAATGAAGGTGTTAAACGGATTTACTCAGAGATGGAATCAGCCTTTCTCCATGAACCAAAATACTCTGAACCTGGGAACAAGGTTGTTCTGACGCTTGAAAATAATATTGTCAGCCGACACCTACGGACCCGAGATAGTTTGGAGAAACAGTTTACTGATTTTGGAGACCTCAATGCCGACGAGCAATTACTGGTTCACTACATGTATAATTCAGGCGAGAAGATGACAACAGCAAAAGCCATTGAGCTGACGGGAAGAAGTCGCTCGTTTGTTGTTAAAATGTTGCATCATCTTCGTGATTTAGAAATCATCACTTGGTTTGGATCAAGTAAAAATGACCGCAATCAATATTATCTTTTAATTGATAAATGATTACAGTCAGGGTACTATTAGTAATAAGAATACAGTAGAATACAGTAGAATACAGTAGAATACAGTAGAATACAGTAGAATACAGTAAGGAACAAAAAAGTAGGTACCATAAAGTTATCGGTATCTACTTTTTATGATAATATTGTTAAGTAGTTTAACATAAAAAAGCAGTAGGGATAGTTATTACAAAATCTGAAGAATTGTTAACTAACACATGCATAATAGTGACTTACTCATAAACAGAATATTTTGTAACTATGGTTGGTTGAATAATGAAATAAAAAACGAATATCTTTTATATTTGGAGTATAGCATAATAGTAAGAGTACAGGTGGTATTGTATTGAGAGAGGTATCTTATGTTTAGTAAATTAAGTGACCACGACTTTAAAAAAGGAGTCTTTAGAACTAAGTTCAGTCAATTAGTAACTCCATTAGATAAAGAATCTGACTGGATCCATTCAAAAGGTCCAGAATATCTTTGGATTGGATTAGCTCTGCAATATGGAAACCGAACAGAGCAAATGGAAAAAATGATGTTAGCTCTGATTAATTTATCAAAAGCATTAGATTTAGAAAAAATCTTACCTTTACCGGCAATGAGTTTAATACTTAATTTAGATATTGATGAGAAGAAAATTCTTGTTGAATCATTAAGTTCTGCTTTCGACTTATCAATATTTTCTCCACTTTCAATAGTTTTGCCTGATAGCGAAGAGGTTCTGAGTAAAAATTTTTACAGCAAGAGTCACTCTTTTAATCAAAGACTAGATATACTTGTTAAAGTACTAAATGAAATATCTGACCAATATAGTCAATTATCAACGGATATAAGATATTTTTTACTGTATTACAAGATGCTACAAGGAAAAATTAAATTTGTAGAATCGCAGTCACACATGGTAGACGGATTAACTAAATACCCTTACTTAGATATATCAGATCCAGAAATGAGAATTGTTCGTTCCCAGATTCGCTCAATGGAGGTTGCTTTATCAATGTCTGAAGGTATGAATTATCTTTATAGTAAAAGATTTTGGAATAATATTAGTCAACTAACTGATTGTGAGGTATATTCAATTGTTATGGATAGAAGTAATGCTATAGATTTGAATGAGATAAAAAGTACAGTATATTCAGCATTAAAATATTACAGAGACATGCTTCAAAATATAGAGCCTTTTAACGAGAAGCTTTATGTTTTAACTAGTATCCTAACCTATTCTTATAAGCGGTTACTAGAGTTGATGAATCATGATTTGCAATATACGATTTCAGGGCGTTCTATAGTAAGGTCATGCATTGAGAACTATGTTATGACAAAATATTTAATTGCAGAGGAAGCAAACCATAAAAACATTTGGGAGGAATACCAATATTATGGTATTGGTGGTTATAAATTAGTTTCCGAACGCTTTATAGAGAATCAACCAGAGTTAACAAATCCTCATATTAATTTTGAATATTTAAATTTGCTAGTGTCGGAATTTCAAAATAAAGAATTTATAGATATGGACACTAGATATTTTGGAAATGGCAATATAAGACAAAAATTTAAGCAAGTAGGGGAAGATGATTTATATAAATTTTACTATGATTATGATTCTCAATTTGAACATGGACTTTGGGGAGCCATTAGAGAGAGTTCGGTTTTGAAATGCACTTCAACTGGGCATCAATTCCATGGAATTCCTGATATAGATAATGTACAAGAATTACCTGATATTAGTCATGATATGGTAATGATTTTGACAAAGCATCTATCCATCATTAAAGAAGTATTTCCTATTCCCAATGAATAGAAAGAGAGGGGCTATGTTAAGTAAACTTCGTCAGTCACAAAGTGAGTATCTAGAGTTGTTGAAAAAAGTCAAAGATGATTTAGACTTAGAAAATGTAACTTATAACTTGGATAAAGTTAGAAATTTTTGGTTCAGAAAACAAAAATTGTTAGAAATGTGTAGTCAATATCTTTTTAATAATTCGGATACATATTTTTATACTGCAGTATCAAAATTCAATGTTGCCAACTCAGATAAGAACATCCTCTTTGCATTGGGAAATTATCAAATATTTGACGATCCAATACTATCCTATTTAGAGGTAATAGAAAAAAGTAATGTAATCCATGATATGAAAGATTACATCACAAAATTAAAAGAAAGGATTATAGAGTGCATTGATGATTTGATAGTTTTATTAGAAAAAGGAATTCCAAATTTTTACGTATTACCGCTAAGATTTTCTAGTTCAATTATCAACAAAGAAAAAATTGATATCATGCCATTTATTGAAAACTTCTTCATAGAAGGTATTGATTTTAAAAATTTACACCAGTATGAGGATATAGATACTGTAGTCGTGCATGAATATTTATCACGAATATTACTTTTTGATTATGATGATCCTACAGAAACAATAAAAGACCGTCTGAAAAAATATCGACTTGAGTATTCAGATACATTCCCCAAAAATATGAATGATGCAGAACTTTTACGATTTATAATCTACGGTTATTTCAGTCAAGCTATGGACATTTTTTTGACTTCTTACTCTTTCAATGCTTTTCCATTTTTTTCTAACTTAACTACGTACCTAAATTATAATATTCTTTTGTTAAATATCGTGCATTATTCTAAAGGAGAAAACTTAGAACATTTCTTAAAAATGTCAAGATTGACTTTACCAATTTGGTTTGAATACGATAAAAAAGGAGTTGAGCTAAGTATTTCTGAAATACGTGAAAGAGCAAAAAATTTAAACTTTTCAGATCGTATAAGAGAGATTTATAATGCTCTCGATGATTTCAACACCCAAGAGCAGTTGATTACTGAGATTGAGAGTTGTGTACATTTATTGATAAAGTAAATTATTAAGGTAGAGGTTGTTAGTAATGTTGTTTCTCAATAACATAAGCTCCGAAAATTGAGTTTTGGTAATCTAATGGTAATCTATTATTTGTAGGATTGGGCTATAAGTGTTTAAATTTGATGAAACTGACTTTTGAAAGCTCGATTTGATAAGCTTTTATAGATATTTGACTTCGGTCACCCAAAACTAGGTCTCAAAAAAGCCCGCAAGGCATCACAATTCTCAAAACGTTAATATTCAGTTATATCAACGTTTCAGAGCACTCAAGAGTTTACCTCATGGGTGCTTTTTTCTATGCTTTTTACGAAAGTTTGCCCTAAATTTACCCTATTTATTTTGAATATGTTGATAGGCGAGAGTACCAGCAGATAGAGGAACAACGTTTGAGGTGTTTACATAGGTTTTTGTTGTGATAGTATCACTATGTGTCAGAGCCTCAGAAATGGCTTCTAGGCTCATTCCTGCCTGTCTAGCAAGTGTAGCACCTGTATGCCTTAGTTTATGTGGTGTGGCATGCTTTAAGCGTGGATGGCGTCTCCTTACTGAGTTCATTTTATTGTTCAGATAATCAACGTGTAAAGGGCTATTGACATTCCCTTTTGTATCGATATAAGTAAATACTAGTTGGTCAGGAGTTTGCATAATATCAAATTGTGCTAACTCTTGTTTTTGTTGTATTTTCCATTGGGATAGGAGTGTTACAAGGTAATAAGGGATAGAGAAAATTGTTTTCTTGTTTCCTTTTGTAGATTTCAAGTTTTTATATTTATCAAGAGCATTTTTCAGATTAATTTCTGCCTTGTCTAAATCAATATTTTTCCAATGCAGGGCATAGGATTCGGATTTTCTATCGTTTAGAATAAAGGTTGTAAAAAATAGGACATAGTCCTTCAACGATATTTTGTCATTGTCTAAATCTTCCTTAAATGCTTCAAACCATTCTTGTAACTCCTCGCTAGAAAGATACAATTCCTCTTCTATCTTGGATTCCTGGAGTTTAATTTGAATAGGTTACACTAAACTAGACAGTCTTATAAAGTGTTCTACACTAAAGAAAATAGGAGAATATTATGTCTAGAAAAATACGTCGCCACTTCACCGATGACTTTAAGCAACAAATCGTTGATCTTCACAATGCAGGGATGAAACGAAGTGAGCTTATCAAAGAATATGAGTTAACCCCATCAACCTTCGATAAGTGGGTACGTCAGGCAAAAACAACTGGTTCCTTGAAAACTATTGATAATCTTACAGATGAGCAGCGTGAGCTCCGAAAGCGTAATAAAGAACTCGAAATGCAGCTAGATATCCTAAAGCAAGCGGCGGTGATTATGGCACGAAAAGAGAAGTAATCACTGCTAACAAAGACAAATATAGTATTTCAGCCATGTGTCGGTGGTTGGGTATTCCTCGTTCTAGCTATTACTACAAAGCTGTGGAATCCGTATCTGATACCGAGCTTGAAGAAAAAATCAAAGCTATTTTTCTCGAAAGTAAGGCCAGATACGGAGCTAGGAAAATCAAGAAATGTTTGAAAAACGAAGGCATCCAGCTGTCTCGTCGTCGGATTCGTCGCATCATGCACAGACTCAACTTAGTATCCGTTTACCAGAAAGCAGCCTTCAAGCCATATTCAAAAGGGAAGAATGAGGCAGCTATTCCTAATCACTTAGCCAGACAATTTCATCAAGAAAAGCCTCTAAAAGCTTTAGTGTCAGACTTAACCTACGTTCGTGTCGGTAATGGTTGGGCTTATGTTTGCTTGATTATTGACCTCTTCAATCGTGAAATCATCGGTTTGTCAGTTGGTTGGCACAAGACCGCCGAATTGGTCAAACAAGCGATTCAGAGCATCCCTTACGCTCTGACCAAAGTCAAGATATTCCATTCAGATCGTGGGAAGGAGTTTGAGAATACTTTGGTTGATGACATGTTGGAGGCCTTCGGAATCACCCGCTCTCTTAGTCAAGCAGGTTGTCCTTACGACAATGCCGTTGCTGAAAGTACCTATCGTGCTTTCAAAATGGAATTTGTCCACCAGGAAACTTTCCAGACGCTAGAAGAATTGGCCCTCAAAACTAAGGACTATGTCCACTGGTGGAATCACCACCGCATTCACAGCTACCTCAACTACCAAACACCGATGTCCAAACGTTTAGTCGTTTAGAAAAAGCACTTTATAAATTTTGTACAGAAAAGTGTTGCCTTTTCACATTGTTACCTTCTGTCAAGCAAATGATATTCTGTTGGAAGCCTATAGCCCGCTAGGAACAGGTACTATTTTTAACAATTCTGTTGTCCAAGAAGTAGGGGAGGCCAATGGTAAATCAGTTTCCCAAGTGGCTCTTCGTTGGAGTTTACAAAAAGGATTTCTCCCATTGCCAAAATCAGTTACACCTAAAAATATCGAGGCTAACTTGGAAGTGTTTGATTTTACCTTATCTGATGAGGATGTAAAGAAACTAGACACAGTAGAAGCTGCGACAGTACAGTCTAATCCTGATGCTGTTAATTTTTAAGTAGTTTTACGAAATAGATTGAAACAACTATTCTTTAGAGGGATAGTTGTTTTTTCTTATGGCTTCCAGCCAGTTTTTCTCGGAGAGAAAAATGAGAAAACCACCAGCTATGCTGGTGGCTGCCGAGGCTTCTAGCTTCCATTTATTTTTCCTAGTATAATCTAATTG
>JAIMFC010000002.1:27141-251859 GCA_019794795.1 Streptococcus gallolyticus | reverse complement strand
AGGAGTAACTGGCGTTTCTTCCTCTTCAACTGCTTGAGGAATTACCGGTGTCTCTTCCTCTTCAACTGTTTGAGGAATTGCTGGGATATCTTCCTCTTCAACTGCTTGAGGAATTACTGGTGTCTCTTCCTCCTTTGCTGGTTCAGGGGTAACTGGTGTTTCTTCTTGTTCAACAGTAGCTGATTCATCTGTCAATTCAAAAAGAATACCACTTAATTTCCCAATTTCAGCTGACAAATTATCTGTTGTAATAGAATTTGTCTTATCAACCAAAGCATTCAATTTAGACTGTACAACTAAAAGTTGATCCATGTACTGTTGCAAAGAACGAATCAAATTTTCACGTTCACGTTCTGCATCTCTGTAAGAATAAATTCTACGAGAACTTGGACGACTTAAAATTGAAAAAATTTGATTAATTAACGTTGAGCGTTCTTGTGATAAACTGTGGTAACTTTCACGGATATACTCCAATTCCGCTTTATCAGATTCGACCAACTCAAAAATATTTTGAATCAACTCATTACGTTTTTGAACGGCACTATAATATTGATCATCAGTATTATTACCATAATTTAATTGATGAACTAACTTATGATCTTCACGTTCATAGGAGAGAATTAATTGATTAACTTCCATGATTTTTTCACGGAGTGGGGTCACTACATCTCCAAGAGAGCTAATGTGTTTTTTTACATCTTCAATTATTGCTTGTTTTTGATTAAGAAAACGACTCGTTGCTTGATATCCTTCTACATTTGTATGTGTATAATAGCTTCTTTGAGAGAGATAATCGTCTGCATGTACTTGCGTTGCAGCAACTGAGGCCATAACCATCGTACTAAACAATAAACCTTTTAAAATATGCTTTTTTTTCATACATCCTCCAGTATTAAAAATAATTAAAAGTAGTTTATGTGATCGCATCTTTTAATTTCATACAAACATAGGCACCACCTCCTTTATAAAAGTGTTTTGTATATTAGTAATAGAATAAAAAGCAGATTGACCTCATAGCCTACAGAATGAAACGTAATTTTTTACTTTCTTAAGTAATGTGAACGCTTCAAAAAGAATGTCATGAAAAAAATAGATGTATAAGAATTCCTAACCGCTTAGAAAAACTTCTTTTACTCCTCTTGGTCTTGCAATTTAGACTAAGAGAAAATATTTTTGAATAGTCCTACTTCTTCTAGTACGAAGAAAAAACGAAACTATGATATTATTCTTTTGTCAAAAAAAAGAGCTAAACAGTAGTCTAGCTCTTTAGCGATAAAACAATCTTCAGCTATCATTTACCTAACGACTATTTATTTAAATTTAAGAAAGCACGAATACGAATAGCAATTTTTTCAGACCACCCTTTATCGGATGCATAGCGAGTATTAATTGCCGCAATACTCTTTCCATTGTAGTACATGCCATCCGGTCTCAAATAATGTTGGCTCAAATAGCGTGCAACATAGTCTATACAAGCATCAAATGATTCAAAGTAACCGGCACTTGAAAATGGGCTAGAATCATATGCCATAAAACCAAATAGATTGTTTTTTACTTGTGCTATTTGACTTCTTCCATAATCTGATTCATGAATAGCCAAGCCAGTTAAAAAGATAGCATTCACGCCATAATTCTTTTCAGCTTTTTTAAAAGCTTGACCCAGTCCCGCCATATTTGTCCCCTCTAAGCGACTGTTGATAAAATCAGCCGATACCGTTGAAGGGACTGTAACATCTTCTGAGAACAAAATAACGCCACCACCATTTGAACTAAAATTCTCTGAAATATAAATATCTGCAGGATCAATTTTCTCCCGATGACTTGCCATGATCTGTTGACCAAATAAAAGTCCTATAACAAGAGTGCTACTAATCAGGCCTGTTGCCGTCATGTGTAAGCCTCTTATTTTTTTATTTAAAATACCCATTGAATATATAACTCCTTTATATAATCTCCCCAAAAATAGAATAAAACAGCCATAATACTCATAGCAGGCCCAAAGGGGATTTCTTTCTTCGCATCAAATTTCATTCCTTCAATTAAGGTTATGACTAACAATAAAAGTCCAGCAATAAAAAATGAACCTATTGCGACCAGTGCAATATCAAGCGGTCTAAACCAACTACCAAGCGTAATCAAATAAGTAATGTCACCAGGACCAAATGCTTCTTGCTTATAATAGAATTTTGCCAACCAATAAATGGTGCCATAAACCAATAAAGCTACCAGCATAGAACAAAAGGTTTCCAAATATGATTCACCTGTCAGCCATATCAAACTCAACCGGCCAACTAAAAAAATAAGTAAAACAATATCAGATATGAAATGGGTATCGAAATCAATATAGCCCACAATAATCCCCAGAGATATCAATAGACAAGCTGAAATAACCATCCATATCCCTTGATTGACAAACAGCAAATATGCTCCCCACCACAAAATACCTGTTAACAATTCCACGATAAAATACCGCGGCGAAATATGTACCTGACAGTGTTTGCATTTAAACCCTTGAATAACGCTGGATAGAAGCGGGATCAACTCTAAACCACCTAGAACATGTGAACAGTTTGGGCAAGCTGAACGACCATTGATGATACTTTTTTCAAGCGGAACTCTATAAATGACAACATTATAAAAGCTACCAAATGCAAGTCCTAGGATAAATACTAATACTGCCATTTCATACTCCTCTTCTGTTTTAAAATCACATCTTCTCCTCAATTTTATTTTGTAGTTTTTGCCGTCACTTTTAGTACTAGACAAGTCAAGTTAACGACCAAACAAAAGATAAACTGAATGATTCGGTCACAAATTTTTATTATTTACTTGCTAATACAATTGTTAATTGTGAGTCTTCCTTTGATAGAGAAAGAACGACATCATTCTGACTTGTATTTGTCACAGAAAGTTGAGTGAATTCCTTACCTGGATCTCCAATGTTGAAAGCCTTACCTTTGTAAGAATTTACTTTCATATGTTTAAATGTCAATGATTGAAGGGCATCCACAACTAACTCGACACCACTTCCATAAATTTCTTTCCCATCTATAACACTCCTTAGGTAACCTGATTTCTTATTCAATTTACCAATAACATCCAAAAAATTGACACTCTGACCAGCTGCAATATAAACATTTTGCAATTTATGAAATGCCAATTCTTGATTGTATTTTTGAACAGCACTATCTGAAAGTGGTAACTCTATCTTATCAATAAATTGTGTATATTGAGATAAATTCCATGATTGATCCTCAGCACTAATAAGGTTTGCTTCTAAAGGAATATGCTCAAATTGAGCTGTCTTACTGATATTCTGAGCAACAGCAATAAAATTTTGTGATTGAATTTCATAACCATCTACAGGAGCTGATATCGTCATTTGATTATCTGGATTAACAATTAAGTGATTCGTTTCAGGTTCCTGTTTCAATAAATCTGGAAAATTTTGAATAGATTTTTCTAAAGATTGCAGCCAAAATAATCGTTTTGAATAAATAGATAAGAGTTGATTTTGTTTTGTTTCAAAAAACGGTGAAAACTTATTCCATAAATTCGTATTCGAAATTTTATCCAAACTTTTTAGTTCCGTTTTTGAAAAATAACTCAATCCCAACAGTCGCATATCCATTGAGAAGGAATGCCCTGTTGACAATGCAAAGTTCGCTTTGTATGGTAAACTTTTATATACTGCAACTTCCGCTTCACTTCTTGAATGGACATTCACAATCTTTTGATCATTGATACTCATGGGTAAACTTGGTTTATAGATAGTCGTAACATATGTCAGCAAACTGAGTATAAAGATAAAAAACAAAGCTAAGGGAATGAATGGCTGATACTTTGAAAATCTCCCCTTCATTCTAGCCTACACTCCCTGCCAAACGAACCAATAAACGTCTGTCAATTCTACGCAACAGGTCAATCATTTCTTCCGTCACTACTTCACCTGCATAAAGAAGCACACTACCATCTGAGTTCAGCAGATTTTTTTGCAATTTTTTTCCAAGCAAGAGTCGTTTTTGATTATCAACATAGCTCTTTGTCTCATCATTTGTAACTGGCATTGGTACTACTTGATGATGAATAACAGGCTCAGTAATAGTTTCATATTCTACTGGAATTTGAAACTCCTCTCGTTTTCCTTGAACTTCTTTAGGAGTATCATTGTTTGAAAATGATGCAAAGATATCTTCTAATGATTGTTTAGGACTTTCAGCAGTTTCTTCACCTTCTTTCAATTGTTTCAAAGATGTACTTTCAATTGCCATTGACTCAATTTCAGGTATTTCCTTTTGCATACTTTCTTCAGTTTTCATAGAAGAATTCAAATCTGAAAAATCTTCACTAATTTTTAGATTAGCTAACATAGTATCTAAATCAAATTTTTGATCATTTACTATTTTAGTATCCATTTCAGGTATCCATGAATTTGTTTCTTTTTTAGGAGCTGGAGTATCATTGGAAGTAGACTCTGTTACAGGTTCTACTTTTTGAGAGACATCAGCCTCATGTTGATGATCAACTTTTTCTAAAGCTGGACGTGGCTTAACTGAAAAATCAATCATTGTTGATTCTGTACTTGCTTCCAAAGTGTTGCATTCTTCATTTAAAATGATGTATTCTTTTCCAATCATTAAAATTTGTGATTTAGGAATTTGGAATACTTCTCCATCATTCTCAGGATCAACTAGCAAGAAGCCAATCTCATTTTCATTATCAATAAAATAGTCGGTTACACGACCAATTTTATTTCCATCTACTGTAATGACAATTTCATCAATGATAACACCTTGCTTATCTACAAGAAGCTGTAATTCCTCTTGTGTAATTGCCTGCAATGCATCTGAATTTTTCACAGTTGCTGCAAAATTACCAATACCATAAATATTATTTCCAATCATTAAAGCATGCGACGGATCTTCATGTCGTGATTTGACAACAAAAGTTAACATAACTCCCTTGTCCACTACAACTTGATGAATTTCTCCAAGTCCCACACCTTTTTCAATTTCAATTACTGCAGTTCCAATGACCGACTTGCAACTAATCATAATACCTTACGCTCCTCTAAAAACTTATATTCATTTCTTACGGTTTCACTGATATGTGGATTGTAGAGTTCCACTCGAATTAACTCCAATAAGCAAAGGGCATTCCGACGAATTTCCTTGTCATAGGAATCAATCAAAATCTCCTTCAAGTAATCCACAGCTTCCTGATAAAAGCCTAAAACTAACAACTCGCGAATTTCAAATAATAAGAATCGGAAATAGATTTCTTTATCAATTTGTTCTTCAGTATTGAAATATGGTTCTTCTGTTTTTTTCGTTTTTACCCATTCAACAGCCTCGCCGGATAGTGGATTAACAGTTAAAATCACGTCGTCTTGTGCTTTTTTATTATGTACTGCAACTGGTGACTCTAAATCCTTATGTTGAGAAAAAATTACTTCAATTTCTCGTAAAATCTCTTCTTCTTCATCTGTCATCACAACATCTACAGCCTTATCTTCTGAAACATTCATATGCACCGGAGTTTCTTTTTCTATAAATAAATTAGCAGATTCTTCCTTATCCATATTCCCCGAAAAGAGATTATCCAGTTTAGATAAGGTTTGAGATACCATATTATCCACCTCTTTTATAGAGGTTTGTTGTGGTTCAAATACTGAAGAATGATTCGAAATAGGCGTAACTATATTTGTGTTTTCTTTCTTATTAACAGCTAAAAACTCTTCCTCTAAACTCATACGATTTGATTGATCGTATAAAATCGCTTGTTCCTCCTGTGAAGGAATATTTTTTTTCGCAGATTGTGATACATTTTTTGACGGCATCTGTATCACTTTATCGGTAGAGGATTTAGTGTTTTTCTTTTTATCCTTTTGTCGTGATTGCAAGCGTGACAGTTCTTTGGTATCATCTTTCACTGCTTCCGTTTTCTCCGTCAATAAACTACCATATACTGGATTCTCTATGAAAGATTCCTCTACTTGTGTCTCACTGACAAAGAATAGTTCTCGAGTTTCTCTGTTTTTTTTGATTTGCTTACGATGCTCTATAGCGTCTCGCATGTATTGTGAAAAAAGCGAGACTACATAGATAGAAAAAATACCCACACATAGACCACCAAAATAGAGTGGAGTTACTTGTAAATATTGATACATTCTAGGAAGGAAAAAGACAAACATCCCCATCCACATAGCTAGAAAGATTCGCTTCGCTATCCCCAACTTAGCTACAAACATAATACTAATCGTATGAATTATGATGAATGTTAAGCCAAACATTTGTAAATACGCCATTATTTCCTCCTTCTTTTTTATTCCTTGTTCGTTCTTTCATCGTTTCATTACATACAGAGAGAGAGGCGTTACGAACTCAAACCATGACTCAATATGGACCTAAAAGTTTAAAAATGACAAAGTAAGCTGTACTCATAGAGCTTGTTGGGATTTGCTCTATGAGTCACACTGTCACTTTTTAATTGGATATCAAACTCTGAATTGCAAAATTGTCCAATTTTAATGTTGTTCCATCACTATTGGTGTTTGGTGTTTCAAAGTAAAAACCTTTTACCTTCAATGGATAACTCAAGCTCGCCACGCTGGTAGGATCAAATCTAGCTTCACGCCAACCTTCCCACTGCAAGCCTTCTAATAAACCTACTTGGATTTCTTGACCATTTGCATTTTCAACAATCATTCCCAGACTACCATCCCACTTTTTAGAACTATGGAAGTCAAAAAGGATATAATCTGGTTTTTCATTCAATGTGATAAATGGATCTTGCAATCTCATTTCATAAATGACTTTTTCTTTGCTTGCAGGAATCTGCACAACGTTTGAACCAGCCCCCTCAAGGAAGTCGCCTGTATCTACCGTAACGTCAGTCTCTGCATCATTGGCTTTGTTTTTCAATTTTAAGTTTGTTTCAAAGCGATACAGTGTTGATGTGTTGTAATAAGCTGAAATCCCACCTGTATTATTTGTTGAATTGGCCAATTGTTGGAGATACGCTGGTCCAGGAGCCGAGCCTAAACCAGAACCCACATCAGACGAAGAGTTCGATGTTGTTGAAGATGATTTTGAAGCTGATTTTTTACCACCATCTTCAGAGATAGACAACCACGATGCACGCTTAAATGGTGAAACCACATGAGCAAATGGAATTGGTGTTTTATCAACATTACTTGCTGGTTTACTTACATATCGCTCTACATCTTCTACTTGATAAAATCTTAATTTGATATGCCCTTTCTCAATCAGCGGATCAACCCTATCCACTTCTTGTTTTGCCTTAGGAGAACCCAAGTCCAATTCACTTGATACGATTGTACGCTCATTTGCATCAATCATTTTCAATAATTCCAATACCTGAGAATACGTTCCTGAAAAATCTATATCTGCTGTCATTTGTGTAATATTGGTATTGGCATATTTATTTTCTGCTTCGTTACCTGCCTGGGTAGCTGACTCCGAACTTTTTTGTGTTTCAGAAGAAGAACTGGAGCTTGTACTTGTTGACGTCGAGGTAGACGTTCCTGTACTTGAAGCACTCGTTGTTGATGAAGTTGTCTCAGTTTTTGTAACCTTCTGATCTTTCCCTTGTGCTGCCGCATCCTTATCTGTCTTTTCAGGAAACTCTAGTTCTTTTGTTTCTGCAAATTCAACCCGTTGAAGAGTGATGCCACTTTTACTAATCAAGTGATCAATCAAATAGATAAACTCCCCTTGATTAGTATTACCATAATAGTTAGAAGCAACTTTATTGGTATCACTGTTCAGCTTTTTCAATTCTTGAACCAAGGCTCCTTTCCGAGCAATCTTTGCGCTTTTTTCATTGAACTCCAACTGCAACCTGTCATACTCTTCCACTAGCTCACCATTTTTAGTTATTAAACCATTTAAGACATTGTAACAGCCGAATGCAACGAGACCAACAGCAACCGTACCAAGCAATGTTTTTTCTTTTTTATTTAGCTTTAGCCCGAGTTTCTTATCAGTTTTGTTTTCATTATTTTTTTTCACTGAAGTCCACATCCTTTGTCTCAATTTCGATGGTAAATTTATATACATCCTTAAATGGATCGTTTTCCGCTACACCAATTGCAGCACCACCACCATCTACATTTTCAATCGTGCTGACCAAAATATGATTAAATTTGTCTGTTTTTCGTAATTCTTCCTCAAATTTTGCGATAGAAAGTCTCTCTGTTGATAGTCCCACGATAGACACCTTATCATCTGAAATGCTCAATTCATCAAAGACTAGATTGCGTGTCACACGGTTTTGAACAAAGTCCATGAAAGCTCTATTCACCTTGTGAGTACGTTTGAAGTCTCCTTCTAAATTTTTAAAGATCGTCTGATCGTTTGTCACAGTTGCCTTATCAACTTGCAACTTTTCGATTTCTTCTAACTGTTGTGTCATTTCAGGTGCTTCTAGCAACATGTGCAATTTATTGATTTCTGTCTCATAGTTACTGTTACTTGAGTAGTAATAGAACACACCTAGCAATACACCCGCTAATGCTAGTATGCTCCCCGTAATAGCAGCCAATCGAACTGTGCTGGTCTTTGCAGGAGGAACATGGTAGGTCGCAAAAAAGTTTAAATCTCTCATCATCATTAGTTGGCCCTCCGAATTAACATTGCTACAGCTGGTATCATTTCAGGATCATTATCTGCATTCGGTCCCCAAACAATATCCTCTGAATCAACGCTACCGACAGCCTCAATCTCACCGTCAAATTTTGTTTTTAATACCGAAATCAAATGCCAGCAAAGTGCACCTTCTCCGATAGAATAAAACTTATCAATCGTTTTACCTGTTGTTGAGCTGAAAAATCGCTCTGTATTGATAATGTGCATTTTTGTTTCATTTAGCCACTCATCTAAGACACGCTTGAGGGACAAATCCGTCATTTCACCAGAGACAATCTCATGAAAATGACGCATGGTTAATTCAGAACTTACTAAGTCTTCAATCTCATGATAGCCACGATCCATATGGTTACTTGTTACAAATCGTCCGTTTGCATAGAGATAGACATCAATACTGTGCTTACCTAGTTGGACAATCCCAATATTGCCTTCTGTCAAATACATACCGCGATTGTTAATCGCTTCTACACGTTCCAGCCACTTTTCATAAGTATTCGAACGTAGGTCAAAAACATACGGTACCAAATGCAAGGCCTCCGCCAAGTCATAATGTTGCTCTACTGTCGCTTTTGGTACAGCATAGGCAATCAAGGACTTGCTTCCTTCTTCAATCATACCGCCATCTGATTGTGGACTAAATTGATAATCCAGAATATAAGAACTCGTATCAATATCCAAGTATTGCTGCAACTCAAAGGAGATAAAGTTTTCAATATCCTCTTCTGCAACGGCATCTGGTACCATAACTGGACGCGCAATAACACCCGTATTATTGATAGCAAAAAAAGCATATTTCGCTACGACATCGTTTTCTTTCATCAAATGGTCAATGAACTCTATCAATGCTTCCATGTTGATGATCAAACCATCATGTACCAATCCTACTGGTAAAGAAGCCTTGACTGTCTTTACGATTTCTAATTCTTTGCGTTTTTGCTTCGCAACTACCAAGGTCAAATCATAATCATCAAAATCAATAGCTAACAGATTTCCTTTGATAGGTTTTGAAAACATGGTATAAGGCTGACCAGCATTTTTCCCGCCCTTCCCTTTTTTAGTTGAAAACAAACTAGTGATTGACTTGTTCTTAGTTGAAGCTACTTGTGAGGCTTGAAGGTCGCTATCTAGCATATACTCCTCATCTGCCAATCCCTCTTTTTTCTTAAAAAGGGGTTGGTTCAACCGTGTCAGCAAGGAACTTTTCCCGCTCCCGTTATCAGACATATGTCCTGTTTCCTTTTTTTTCTTAACAGAGAACATTGATCTCCCCATTCTACTTTCTTTTTAATTTTTTACTTCGTATTTATTTTTGAAATATTCAGTCATGGACTTAATCTCATCCTGACCTAATGAGCGTTCAAATACGGCAATTTCATTAATGTGGGTTTGTCCACCGAAGGTAACCGTTGTAGGTTGTTGCCCATAACGGTTTCCATTCTTAACAGTTAGTGTATCTGTATGGATTTTTTCTCCATTCAAATATACTTCCACTTTCAGTTGAGAACCGTTAACTAGTTGGCTTACAATTTGAATAGAGTTATCTTTATTTTTCTCAATTGTCCCAATTCCTTGAGAATTTTTTGAAAAATTACTATTAGATGAATCACTGTAGGAAGTTGTTAAACTCCCATCATCAGTAATAGTCAGATTCCATGAAAGACTATCACTAAACTTATACGACACTAAGGCACCTGACTGAGTTTCTTTGGTGAGCAAGAAAGAATTAGTCAAACCATTTTGTACCTTCAAGTCTTTAATATTCAAACTATTATTTTTCAAAGCCAACATTTGTCGAGCTTGATTTTTTTCCTTATCAAAAATGCTCTTTACAGCCACACTATCCATAATTGGTTTACCATCACGATAGTTTAGAAGCTCAAAACCTTCATGATTCTCATTATCAGTCGGAACTGCCGAAATTGTACCATCTTCATTTTTCTTCGCAGCGAGATCGGCATCTGTATGAAAGCTGAGACCATCTGTAATTGGGATCCCCATTACCCAAATACGATGTTCAGCCTCTTGGTATTGGCCTACTCGACCAAAAGAGTTGATGGCGCGAGCTGCAAAGGTCAGATAAGAGCCACGCATTTCCTTTTCTATTTTAAATCCTTTGTTATTTTTACGAATTTGCTTAAAATCTTCTAACATCTTAGGCTGCGCTACATTTGACTCTGTCGAACCTATCGCTGCCAGACTTCCGACCAAAACAATTGGTTTCCTTGGGTTATCCTTATTTTTTATAGATGAATGGCTTTGGAACCAACCTTCTTCGGTGTAGATTTTAGAACTTGTAGACTTGTCAGTCAGTTGAACACGTCCATCTGGTGTTTCCTCGCCGACATAATAGTAGGCTTTCCCCTTTTGCTTCTGGTCTTCATCCAGGGTGACCTTTAAATCCTCAGGAATTTTCAAGACACTTTCTTTATTATTAGCGACAAAGAGATGAATTTTTTTAGGAACCTTATCATTTTTATAGGACAAATTTGTCCCTTTTACTTTTACTGTTTGTGGAGCGTTGCTCCCAATTTTATAAACAAATTCTCGCTCATCTGTACCTGAGCCTCCATTTTTCTTGACATCTGCTAATCTACTTTCAAATTGCTCTTGAATCGCAAAATTAGTCTCGTTTTGAGTTCGGAGCCCAAACACATTATTAAATGAGTTGGAGAAAAAGCTCATGGTTCCCACAACGATAACAGAAATCAGAATTAAGGAGATGATAACTTCTGCGAGGGTAATCCCTTTTCTTTTCTTAATTTTCTTAACGTTTTTCATACATCGCCTCACTATGGACCTACAACAAACCAGAGGTCTTGTTCGATTTGTTTTTTAATATCTGAAAAGACCTTTGCCAACTCTTCTTTATTGGATGCATCATAGTAGTTTGCATCGACGTGGTCATTTTTAATACCTTTCGTAAGTGCCTGACCGTAGGCTTTTTCAGATGCTACCCCAGAAAAACCGATCATGCTGACACGACGAACGCCCTTCCCAAAGGTTTTTGATACTTTTTGTGTATAAGTTACAGCTTCTTGAAGAAACTCCCCAGTTCCATAGTAAAAATCTTTACTAGAATCTTTTCCTACCTTATTTGACAAATCAAACTTTGGATCAATATAATCATATACATCTCTGTATCGTGGACGTAGTTGTTTGTAACGGTACTCACCTACTGTATAGATATTAGGAACTCCGTCGGTTAAGAGAACAACATATTTGAATTGAGCGGGATTTTTTTGAAGACTAACCATAGCGTGTCGAAGTCCGTCACCAGGATTGGTCCCCCCCTCTGGTGTCATATTCTGAATATTTTGCTTGATAGTATTTGACCCTGATTTTAAATCAACAAACTCCTCTTGGATATACCCTCCCAGAGTAGAAAACTGTACAAGGTTGACGCTAACGTTCCCCAAGTCAGTCAATTCATCAATCATATTCTTTGCTTTGTCTTTCAAAATAGTCATTCTGACATTTGCTGGGTCACCATGAGTGACATTTTTTCCGTTGATATCCCATCCCATCGAACCGGATGTATCAAAAACAAAACTGATGGCTGTATTCATCTGCCCTTCGATAGGGTCATTACGGTAAGCGATGGCTACTCCTTCCTTGCCTCTAGAAACGTGGGAGAAAACTTGTTTTGTATTGAGAGCGACGGAAGCCGAATCTAAGGCGAATTTTTTATTCGTATTAGTATATTGTCCCTTGACTTGGTAGTTCACCAAGCGGTTATCTTGGTAGTTGTCATCACTTGAGAACTTGAGATCCATCGTAATATCGTAGAAATGGCGATTTCCTAACTTAACTTCATCCCATGTATTTTTGGCTTTATTCCAAGAAAAGTTGACTAGATTTTTTTTGTCTTTTGTGAGGCCGATGTAGCTCCAGCCAGATTTCATATTTTTGGTATCACCATCGTATTTTGAATCATCTAAGACGAAGATGGCTGTAGCATTTTGAACACTTTTATCTACAGCCTGCATACTGGTTCTAACTTCTGCTTGTATGGTTGCTTCCTTGTCAACCAAGTCCTTGCTTGCAAAGACTGTCTGAGAAATGACACCAAGCACAAGTGTAACCACTGCGATTAGTGAGATTGAGATGAGGAGTTCAACGAGCGTAAATCCTCTTTTTGCATGTTTCATTTGTTACCTCTTTCTATAGCTGAGCTAGCGAATGCCACCTTTTTCTGTTCTCAAAGCTGGATTTTCCAGATTAAAACGGACTGTATGTACATAGTAATCATCACTATCTCCAACTTTTGCTTTTGACGTAAGGACGACATAGTAGTCGTTTTTAGAACGGCTAGTCTGTGGACTAAACTCACCTGTCATGGTGATCTCTGCTGTACCATGTTCAAATTGATGAGTAGCTGTTACTTTTTCTTCTGAAATTTTCTGTCGGTTAGCTCGTTCAGAAAATTCAGTGTAGAGGTCTGACTTTTTACCATCTCCCTCAAAGAAAGCTCCTAACGCCAACTGGCTTCCCGATGTCGCGACATACTTGGCATCCAGATAGTAGTAATTCCGTAGGGTCTGTCGGTTGGCTGTACTTAAGACACCTGCTATCAGAGCAACTGTGGCTGTTACGATGACTATCATCACGATGACCATGGACAAGGTGCCCCCTTTTCTTTTTTTTCGGATAGTTTCGTTCATTTTTTCCTCCTCTGTGGTCTTACCAAAAGCCTGATATAAGCATCAGACCTTTGATAAGACCCGACTGAACGTCGGGGTAGAGTTTTGTAGATTATTATTTATTATTTAGATGCAGGGCTGAAATTGTAAGTCCATGTATCTGATTTACCAGCAGTACCAGTTTTATTAGGATCAGTATATTTAGATGTCAAGACTCCATCTTTAATTTCATGGGCAATTTTACCTCCATCTTTAGCAAGAGTCTTTTCTAGAGTTCCACCTTTGACATTCATGTAGTCTTTGAGGTCTTCAATAGTCTTAATTTTTTCGTATTCCGTAGTTGGTTCATCTGCTTGTGCAATACGTGATTGGATAGCTGTTACCAACTGACGGTGTTCAGAGTTGATACGTGATTTACGAGCACTTTCTTGGAAAGAAGCGATACGTGGAAGGGCTACAGCAGCGATGATGGCGATGATGATGATAACCACAACCAACTCGACAAGGGTAAACCCTTTTTTCTTAGCGTTACGACGGATATTTTGTAATTTACTTAACATGTTTATTTCCTTTTCTTTTTCAAATTTTTTATAGGTCCGCCTGCTCAATCGTTAGAGAGACTCTACAAACTCTCAGAGTAAGCAGGGCAGCCATAGGTAGTTGAGAGGAGCCATAGGTAATTGAGGGAAGGCTAGGATAGTTTGTACAGTCTCAACCTTCAATCAATGGCCTATGGTCATCTCCAGTGCCAGTTTTGTTTGTCTATTGGAAGGTCTTGCAACTCCCAAGTTTTTTTGTTTATTGACCAGCGCCTGACTCAACCGCTCCTGCGAGACCGAGCAATGGAAGCATGATAGAGGCTACGATACCACCAATAACAATCCCCATGATGATGATGAGGGCTGGTTCCATGAGAGAAAGCAACTGCTTAATGGCAGCTTCGAGTTCTTCCTCGTAGTAGGCAGAGGTCTTATGAAGCATGGACTCTAGTGAACCTGACTCCTCTCCGATTTTAACCATGGAGAGCATCATTGGAGGAAAGAGCTCAGTCTGACCGATCATCTCTGTCAGATTCTCCCCTTTTTGAATCCCCTCACTAGCCTTATCAATCTTATCGATCACCACACTATTGTTGGTCGTTGAAGCAGCCGCCTCCAAAGCATCTACCAGCGGAATACCCGCACTAGTTAGCGTCGCTAGTGTACTTGAAAAGCGAGCAGTAATGATTTTTTGAATCGAAGTCTTGATAATCGGAAGATTCAGTTTGAGTAGGTCAAGCTGAAAGCGCCCGATTTCTGTCTTACGGTAGCTAAGAAAGCCAAAGGTTCCTCCTATAATCGTCAGCAAGAGGATGTACCAGTAGGACTGGACCCAATTACTGAGGAAGAGGACGATCCGTGTCGGTAGTGGCAACTCCACACCTCCACTCTCGAAGATATCCTTAAAGGACGGTACCACGACATAGAGAAGGACAAAGACCGCACCGATAACTAGCAAACTCAAGATTGCCGGATAAATCATAGCACCTGTAATCTGACGATTGATTTTGACTTCCTTGGTATAGTGAACGGACATTTTTTCCAAAACTTCATCGATTTTACCTGTCTTTTCACCCGCTTCAATCATACGGACGAGGAGATTAGGGAAAACCTTGCCTTGCGCTTTCATCGTTTGAGAAAGTTGATTCCCCTCTTTGAGCTGAGTACTCATTTTTTTCAGAGCAGCTTTGAGAGGCTTAGAGGTTGTTTGATGCTCCATGATATCCACAGCATTATTGAGCGGGATACCAGCTTCCAACATAACAGACATCTGCTTACAGAAAAGGGAAATATCTGTTATTTTGACCTTTTTAGGTCCGCCCAGTGTGATTTCAGTCGAACCAAGCCCCTTTTCTTCAACACTGATGGGACGACCTTTTAATCGAAGCTGGGCTAGAGCTTCGCCTTTAGAATCTACATCCAGTTCTAAAACTTGAACTCGATTTTTTTCGTCAAGATATTTACATATGAACACTGCCATCGTTTTCTACCCCATCATGACTGCTTTTTCGATTTGCTCACGGTCTACTGCGTAAGAAAGCAAGGTCTTACGATCGATTAGATTGCGACGATAGAGTCCAAGTAGAGAAGTATCCATTGTAATCATTCCCTGACTAGCTCCCGTTTGGATTGGCGTCAACAATTGGTGCGTTTTTCCTTCACGGATAAGGTTTCGAACCGCAGGTGTTGCTAGCATAATTTCAAATGCTGCCACACGCCCTTTCCCATTTGAAGTACGCATCAATTGCTGAGATACAACCCCCTCTACAACGGCAGAGAGCTGAACACGAATCTGTTCTTGCTGTTCGGCAGGGAAGACATCAATAATACGGTCCATTGTATTGACCGCTCCGACCGTATGGAGTGTAGAAAGAACTAAGTGACCAGTTTCTGCCGCACGGAGGGCAATCTCAATAGTTTCCTTATCCCGCATCTCCCCTACAAGGATGACATCCGGGTCCTGACGGAGAGCACCACGAAGGGCATTTCCAAAACTCTGTGTATCCGCACCAAGCTCGCGTTGGTTGACCAAGCACTGCTTATGGGTGTGCATGTACTCAATCGGATCTTCGATAGTGATGATATGCTCATCACGTATCTCGTTCATATAGTCGATCATCGTGGCTAGGGTCGTTGATTTCCCTGAACCAGTCGGTCCTGTAACCAAGATCAGCCCCCGACGCTTTTCAGCCAATTTTTTTATAACAGCTGGCAATCCGAGGGATTCCATGCTAGGAATCTGATTTGGAATGACCCGCAAGGCAATCCCTGAGTTATTTCGTTGTTTAAAGATATTGACCCGCAAACGGAAACCATTATCAACTTCGTAGGCACAATCCACTTCTCCCACTTCAAGCAGGTGTTGAATTTGCTTTTCTGTTAGTATTTCTTTGGCAAATCGAACCGTGTCCGTATTTGTCATCTTTTCATCGGTGATGGGCGTTAGCTTTCCGTGCAAACGCATCGTTGGCTCAGCCCCCACCGTAAAATGAATATCCGACGCACCATGTTCAATGGCTTGTTTGATTAATCCATCTAAATTCATCTTAGGCCTCTCCCTCTAGACTAAATGCAATCTTCATTGCTTGTTCCATTGTCGTTATCCCATTTTTAGCTGTTTCTATTGCTTCTTCTGCCAAGTCTCTCATCCCTTGTGAACGAGCTTGATTGCGCAATTCAGCGGTTGTCGCACCTTTATTGATCATGGCTTTTATTTCTTTGGTAACGGCCATGATTTCATGAATCGCAATACGACCGTAATAGCCAGTTCCACCGCAATAGTTACAACCTTCACCCTTGTAAAGCTTATCTCCAGGGTGGATACCTAAGTGCTGATAGTGATTCCCTTCAACAGTATAGGCTGTCTTACACTTCGGACAGATGCGTTTAATCAAGCGCTGTGCGATAATCCCGACAGTGGCTGTTGAAACCAAGTAGGGTTTAATTCCCATATCCACCAGACGGTTGACGGTAGAAGCTGTGTCATTGGTATGGATTGTAGATAGAACGACGTGACCTGTAATGGCGGCACGGACAGCGATACTTGCTGTCTCCTCATCCCGAATTTCCCCCAGTAGGACAATATCTGGGTCCTGACGCAAGATACTTCTCAAACCACTGGCAAATGTCAAACCTGCTTTAACATTCACCTGTACTTGGTTAACTCCGTCCAGTCTGTATTCTACAGGGTCTTCAACAGTTATGATATTTTTTCCGACGTCGTTTAACTCGCGCAAGGCTGTATAAAGAGTGGTCGTCTTACCAGACCCCGTTGGACCTGTCAACAAAATAATTCCTTCGGGTGCTTTCAATATATCATCAAATATTTTTTCATTGGCTGGTGAAAATCCAAGCTCTTCCTTACTCAGAAGAGTGGCATTCCGATTCAAAATCCGAATAACAATCTTCTCACCAAAAACAGTCGGAAGGACAGATACACGCATATCCACTTCACGTCCATCAATCGTAGTCTCAATCCGACCATCCTGTGGAATGCGACGTTCGGCAATATCCAAACCACTCATAATCTTAATCCGTGTAGCAATAGCAGAATGCGTAGAAGCCTTTAACTGCATATTTTCAACGAGCGTTCCATCAACACGGAAGCGAACGCGAACGACTTTTTCAAATGGCTCGATGTGAATATCTGATACCCGTGTTTTGATAGCTTGACTAACAATCGAGTCAATCAAGCGTACTACAGGTGAATTTTTAATTGTGATATCTTCTTCTACGACATCATCTTCAACACCAAAGCCCTCAATTTCTGTAGCTGCTTGATGGGCTGCATCCCCCTGTGAGTAATACTGGTCAATATATTTTTGAATATCGTCGCTCAAACCAATGTGTGGTTCAATCGGCATCTTCGATACAATTCGAACATCATCCAAGGCGATGTAATTTTTAGGGTCTGCCATCGCAACGATGAGTCTTGGCTCCACATCCTCTGTAAAGGCGATAGGAATCAAGCAGTGGCGACGTGCAATTTTTTCTGATACCTTAGCTACCGCTTCCTTATCAATCGAAAACTGAGAAAGGTTGACTTGAGGTGTTTTGTAATAGTAACTTAATACTTTCAACAAATCTTCTTCATTGACATATCTTTTTTTCAAAAGGTATCTTTCAAGAGAAGTATCTGTTTCTTTCATTTCATGTATGATATTTTGTCTATCAGCCTCGCTGATTAAGCGCGAACGGACCATAATTTCTAATACTTCCATACTACCTCACCGCCTTTCGTTAATTTTAATTTATGTTTTTCATACTCAGTATTTTTGCATTCGAACAATGATACAATTCTGTTAGCAAAATTTTTTCTCACACTTTATCGCTGAAATTGAGAGATGGAGGCCATGATAAACTTATCGCACGGACTGTCTATGATAATCCGTAATAAAGTCCGGTATCTCACTATATAAACGCTGCACCGACTGACTATCTGTCAGACTGCGTAACTCCGCATCTGTCACTCCAACAAATTGAATAAATCGGACTTCTTCATTTGATGTCTGAATTTTTTCTACTGTATCATCCGGAACACAGATAAAGCCTGTCAACAGAGACTGTTGGTGTACGTCAATCCCTTCTGTCTGACCGGTATAGACATACTCGTATGGACCAAAGAGTTCACCCTTTTCACGTGTCAAACTCGCTAAACTTTTCAATAAGTTTGCAGTACCTATAATCACTTCCTCTTCTTTATCATCAGGGTGTTTTTTCAGCTTATAGGTAAATTCCATCCCAAAACTAGTTGCATCTGTTCCTTGATCATACACATCTGATAAGCCATAGGTTACAAAATGCCAGTAATCTCCAGCATCATATACATTAATCCCTTCCAAGCTACTGTTTCCACCTTCCAAACGAGAAGGACTGGCACTTAACTGTCGTGGTTTATCTTGTCCTGGATAAGACAATAAAAAAGCATCTGTAATAGCCTGCCAACCAGCTGGAATTTTTTGCTGTAGTGTTTCTTCTTCTGATGAAATTTCTTTTGTGGAGTCACTTACTGCATTTTGATAAGTATTTATATTTTCTTCCGTTTTTGGCTTTCTCATTAAAAAGTTTAATAATCCCATCTAGCCCCCTTTTCCATTATTTATACATTATTCATTTTAACTAGCTATTTGGTGTAAACGAATAGAAAACGCCTACAACAAACAACACTGATAGATTATAACATATTAAACCCACCATTCAACTTATATTTTTTAGGCGCTTTTTCTCAAAATACGTCACATAACTGATACTAAAAATGAGAAGATGATATAAAATATTGATTGATTACCAAGTATTAACTGCAACATTGTCCCATTTTTTTAAATTTTGTTCCCAAAACCTCTCCCTATATATAAAAAATAAATTTCACCGTATTGTAAAATAAAGTGCACAAAAAAAGACATGTTTATCAGCTATACTAAAAGTCATAACATCAAGTATAGAAAAATTAGAAACATATCTACTACTAATTATACAACAAAATATTATATAGATACCACACATCTGGTCCGCGGTAGCGCCTTATTTCCTTCATAAAACAGGGCGCTTCCAAGGTTGGAATCCACCATCAACTAGATGTTCATCCTTTTACCACTACTCGTGAAATCTAGTTGTATTTATGATTTTTTGCAAAAAAAAAAATCCACGTTCAAAACATGGATTATGAATAATTAAAATTGTGATGGAACAGCGGCTAGAAGCTCTGCAATCTTGTTTGCCTCACTACCTCCGGCCATAGCCATGTCTGGTTTACCACCACCACGACCTGATACGATTGGTGCCAAGACTTTGATCACATTACCAGCGTGAACCTCTTTGGATTTGCTTGCTACAAGGACATTCACTTTGTCACCGATAGCAGCTACCAAAACAAGCACATCTGAGTAATCTTTTTGTTTCCAGTTGTCAGCGAAGGTACGAAGGGCACCTGCATCTGAAACCGAAACTTGTGTAGCAATATATGATTTACCATTAGCTTCTTTAACATCTTTGAAGACATCACCAGCTGCTGCCGCTGCTGCTTTTTCTTTCAACTCAGCATTTTCTTTTTGGAGATCACGCAAGTTTTCTGAAAGGGCTACAACTTTGGCTGGGACTTGGTCCATTTGTGGAACTTTAAGGGTTTGAGCAATCTCTTTAAGGGTATCTTCGCGTGAACGGAGAGCTTCAAAAGCAGCTTGACCAGTCAAGGCTAGGATACGACGTGTTCCCGAACCGATACCTTCTTCTTTAACAATCTTGAAGAGACCAATCTCTGAAGTGTTACCTAAGTGAGTACCACCACAAAGTTCAACTGAGTAGTCACCAATTGAAACGACACGAACAGCTTTACCATATTTTTCACCAAAGAGAGCCATTGCGCCCATTGACTTAGCCGTTTCAACGTCTGTTTCAATTGTTGTCACAGGAAGAGCTTCCCAAATCTTTTCATTGACCTGTGTTTCAATCGCACGGAGTTCCTCAGCAGTCACCGCTTCAAAATGCGTAAAGTCGAATCGCAAGAAACCTTCTTCATTGAGTGAACCCGCTTGAGTTGCGTGTTCCCCGATGATATTGTGAAGGGCAGCGTGGAGCAAGTGAGTTGCTGTATGGTTTTTCTCAACAGCAAGACGGCGTTTGCTGTCAATCTCAAGGATGTAGCTTGTGCCAACTGAAAGGCATGCCAAGACTTCAACTGTATGGAGCGGTTGACCGTTTGGTGCTTTTTGAACATCAATCACACGCGCAACTGTGTCGCCCTTGTCATTTTTCACGATACCGTGGTCAGCAACTTGACCACCCATTTCAGCGTAGAATGGAGTTTGGTCAAAGACAAGGAGGGCTTGACCTTCTGAAATAGCCTCAGTGCGCTCATTGTCCGCAACGATAACTGACAAGTTAGCTTCCAAGGTTGATACTTCGTAGCTGAAGCTCGATTCTTCTGTAATACCTGCAAGGGTTTCGTTTTGCATGCCCATTGAACCACCTTTGACAACAGCCGCACGCGCACGATCTTGTTGTTCTTTCATGGCTGCTTTGAAGCCTTCGTGGTCAATCTTGTAACCAGCATCTTCTGCTAACTCCTCTGTCAATTCAACTGGGAATCCGTAAGTATCGTACAATTTGAAGATGTCTTTACCTTCAAGCGTGTCTTGTCCAGCTTCTTTCAACTGCGCAAGCAAATGATCCAAGTGACCTGAACCAGCATCAATAGTACGAGCAAAAGTTTCTTCTTCACGTTTAACGATTTTTTCAATGAACTCACGCTTTTCAAGCACTTCTGGGTAGTAGCTTTCCATGATTTGACCAACAGTTACAACCAATTTGTAAAGGAAAGTTTCATTGATACCAAGACGACGACCATGCATAACCGCACGACGAAGCAAGCGACGGAGAACGTAACCACGACCTTCATTTCCTGGAAGGGCACCATCACCAATAGCAAATGAAAGGGCACGAATGTGGTCGGCAATAACCTTGAAGCTCATGTTGTCGCCATCTGGATCGTAAGTTTTACTTGACAATTTTTCCACTTCGCGGATGATTGGCATGAAGAGGTCTGTTTCAAAGTTTGTTTTAGCCCCTTGGAAGATGGCTGCCAAACGCTCCAAACCTGCACCCGTATCAATGTTTTTGTTAGGCAATTCTTTGTATTCTGAACGAGGAACGGCCGGATCCGCATTGAATTGTGACAATACGATGTTCCAGATTTCGATGTAACGGTCATTTTCAATATCTTCTGCAAGAAGACGGATACCAATGTTTTCTGGGTCAAAGGCTTCGCCACGGTCGAAGAAAATTTCTGTATCAGGACCTGAAGGACCCGCACCGATTTCCCAGAAGTTGTCTTCGATTGGGATCAAGTGGCTTGGATCAACACCGCACGCAATCCAACGGTTGTATGAGTCTGTATCAGCTGGGTAGTAAGTCATGTAGAGTTTGTCTTTATCAAAAGCAAACCATTCTGGACTTGTCAAAAGCTCAAAGCCCCACTCGATAGCTTCATCACGGAAGTAATCACCAATTGAGAAGTTACCCAGCATTTCAAACATGGTGTGGTGACGAGCTGTTTTACCAACGTTTTCAATATCGTTGGTACGGATTGATTTTTGTGCATTGGTGATACGTGGATTTTCTGGAATAACAGATCCGTCAAAATATTTTTTAAGGGTTGCTACACCTGAGTTAATCCAAAGAAGGGTTGGGTCATTTACAGGAACCAAGTTTGCTGATGGTTCAACGGAGTGATATTTTGATTTCCAGAAATCAAGCCACATTTGGCGAATTTGTGCTGATGATAATTGTTTCATGATGTCTCCTTGTCATGAGAAAATGACAAATCCAATCAAACGAAGGGCGAAAAACCGCGGTACCACCTTCATTCGATGAACTTGTCATCCTTTTAGTTTATTATTTTTTCTTACATAAGTAGCAAGTAGAAAGTCTTTCATGGCTCGCAGCGACCGCCAATTTTCTGCAGAAAGAGTTTTTCTACCATTCTTACGCTTATTTGTCTGATGATGAAGTTGAGCTTTCTTTTGTAGCTGAGTCAGAAGTTTCAGCTGCTGATGAAGAGCTCTTGCTATCCTTGTCAGTCGTGATGTAATTTGATAATACATTTGAGAATGCAGAATCTTTCACCTTCACGTTAGCTTCTTTCAAAGCTTTAGAAATAACATTTGTTTTAAATGTATAGTCGCTTTGTTTTTGCGCCAAGATAGCTTTCTTCAAGACTTTTTTGTAGTCTTTCCAGTTGTCAGATTTAGCTGTCTTCTTCGTCAATTTTACAACATAGTAAGATGACTGATACGTTGTAGCATCTGTTACTTTCACAACTGAAGCACCAACTTGGCCTTCTTCCAAGGCAAAGATAGCTGTTTGTACTTCTGTTGCTACACTTGTTGACGTTGAATCAAATTTTACTTCACCACCTTTTTCTTTGGTATCTGTATCTTCTGAGTTGTCTTTTGCAAGTGTCGCAAAATCTTCACCAGCTTGTGCCTTAGCTAAGATTTCTTTCGCTTTTGCTTCATCTGAGAATTTGATGATTTGCGCAGAAACTTCTGGTGTGTAGGCATCATAAGCCGCTTTGTAGTTGGTATCTGTTAATTCTTTCTTGGCTGCTTCCTTTACAGCGTAATCTACCAACATGTTGGCACGGATTTGTTTTTTGTAAGTATCAGTTGTCAGTCCTGCTGATGTCAAAGCTGCTGAGAATGACTTGCCGTATTGTTTTGCTATTTTGTTGTAGTATTCGTCTACTTCTTTATCGGTCACTTTTTTACCGTATTGTTGTTCAAAAACGTCAGAAATGACCAATTCAAGCAATACTTTTTGAGCACTTGAGTTTGTTTTAACACGATCATAAAACTCAGAAGTTGTGATAGAACCACCCTTCATTGTGATAATGTCTTTGCTGTTTGAGCTACAAGCTGCAAGTGTCACAGCTGCCAAAAGTGTTACAGCTCCAGCCAGAATTTTTTTAGTTTTCATTCTGAAAATTCTCCTTTTTTCGTTAACCCCACCATTATACCATAAAAGCTTAAAATTTGCTTAATTTTCCTCATTCGAAAGCGAAATAGTTTGACAATTTTTTCTCACTATCAAAAGGCCATCGCTAAGTGGTAAAAGGCTAGCTGTCAATCCTGGATTGTCCAAGGTCGCATCAAACAGACGCTGCAAGCCTCGGTAAATAGTCCGCTGTCCACGACGCACTTCCATGATATCACGCGCCACGTCTCCCCCTTGGAAAATATCATCAAAAATGATGACCCCTCCAACCTTTAGTTTTTTCAAAACTTCTGGTAAAAAGACAATGTATTTGGACTTAGCAGAATCCATAAAAACAAAGTCATATTCATCATCAGGTAAGGTCGGCAAGAGGTCCAAGGCATCTCCCTCTAGGAGTTCAATTTGCTTGCAACTATCATACTTGGCAAAATTTTGCTTGGCAAAACCAATCATCTCTTCATTACGATCAATCGTCGTAATCTTTGCCTCAGGCATACTGTCTGCCATTAATAGAGCTGAAAAACCAATCGCTGTCCCAATTTCCAAGATATTCTGAGGCTGCATCGTTTGCAAAAACAAACGGAAATAGGTCACCACTTCATGCTGGATAATGGGGATATTTTCTTGACGAGCAAATTCTTCTAATTCTTTCAAAAAACCTGTATTTTGGGCTTGACGAGTCCGCATAAACTCAACAATTTCTTCTTTAACAACCGGACGACGCATATTGTGATTTGCATTTTTACTATATGATTCAACCATGTTTTCTAGTATAGCGTATTTATATAGTTTTTTCAAAGTTTTTATTTTGTAATCTAGCGACTAAAAATTTCATTTATGATATGATGTAAAGAAAGACTAGGAGGTTCTATGAAAGCTACAAAACGACGCCAACTGATTATTGAATATTTATCAAATGCCAGTCGCCCCATTTCAGCAAGTTATTTGGCGAAACATTTATCCGTGAGCCGGCAAATTATTGTGGGAGATATTGCTCTGTTACGTGCTGAAAACCATGATATTTTATCCACACATAGAGGCTATCTTTTATCCCCGACAAAGAACTCACATGCATTTTTAGGAAAAGTTGTCTGCTCACATCAATCTCTAGATGCAGAAAAAGAAATGCTGCTCATTGTCAATCAGGGAGGGAGCATTCTTGATGTCCAAGTAGAGCATCCTATCTATGGTATGTTGACTGCTGTTCTTAACATTGAGACAAGTGAGGATGTCTATCATTTCATCAAGGAAATGAAGAATTCAAATGCCACCCTACTATCAAGCTTGACTCAGGGACTTCATCTTCATACGATTTCCTGTGCTTCCAAGGAGCAATTTGAAGAAATTAAGAAGAGTCTGGCAGCCGCACATTTATTATGGAATGAAGAATAAAAACATTACAGGTGTCTTGACACATGTAATGTTTTTATTTATAATTATTTCACAAAGGAGATAAACAACAATGAAAAAAAGACAAACAAAATCGCTCGCTTTTACTGCAATATTGGTTGCATTTGGTATTCTGATTCCAATGATTATGCCTATCAAATTAATAATTGGACCAGCATCATTTACCCTTGCCAGTCATGTCCCGCTATTCATTGCGCTATTTCTCTCTCTTCCGATTGCTGTACTCGTTGCCTTAGGGACAGCACTTGGCTTTTTTATGGCCGGATTTCCAATGATTATCGTTCTGCGAGCTCTTTCCCATCTTGTTTTTGCTACAGTGGGGGCCTCTATTTTTCAAAAATACCCTCTCTTACTACACAAAACTGCCCTCACTTTCTTCTCCGCTCTATTCCTAAACGTGTTACATGGATTGACTGAATTTGCTGTCATCTACGCTATAACAGCTACTGAAAATCCCACTCCTAATTACTTTTTGTCCTTACTAGTACTTATCGGACTGGGATCATTAATTCATGGCATCATTGATTTTTACTTGGCCCACTCTCTCTTTGGTATTCTCAAGCATCGAGTTGGAATTCACTTTTTATAAAGTCATAACCACCCGTTTTCACGGGTGGTTATGACAAGAACTACAAGCTCATATTATCAGCTAGCGCCTAAAGACGCTGGCTTTCACTTTGTTCAAACCTCTCTGCTCTTGGCTCATCACTAGCTTCTCAAAGAAGCAGAAAAAGATTTCACCTAAACTTTTTCTGTATTGTGATTATAGATAATTTTTCGTCTATATTTAGGCGGAAGACAATGTGATATTTATACATCCACTTTTTTGTGCGATAAACTATACGTTTTTTACGCAATATTATATTCTTGCTCCTTTCAAATTACAATAAGCTTGAACACCTTTATTGTACTCCGATGGGAGATTCTTTTGTATAACAGCTGATGCGCACCCAAATAGTGAATGGTTCTTTCATGCCTTTGAAGCAAAACGGACTACGGTCACCAATATAGTAAGTTCGACTTTTGTCCAAAGTATATTTTTCCACCAGATAATTCATAGCCTCAGGGTGCGGTTTTCTAGCAAATCCTGACTGACTATGCAAACATTCTGTGAAATAATCGGCAATCTCCAGCAAGTCCAAAACAGTCTCTGTATTGTCTCCTTTGTGGGTATAAATGAAGTTGCGGATGCCATTTTCCCGAGTCCAATTCAGTACTTCACGCGCTTCTGGGAAAAGCGCCAGCTCCTGGTCGCGCTGCTTCAAATCTTCAGAGTAAAAAGATTTTAGACTCTGCAAGTCGTCCAGCTTGTGGCGCTCTGCCCTTTCCTCCAAAAGCTGACCAACAGAATGAGCCAGAATGTAGTCTTGGACCTTGTCGTAGTCAAATTGCCAGCCGTAAGCCTGATACGTCACCTCGAGGGCGCGCATAATAGCGGGATAGGAGTCAATCAAAGTCCCGTCCAAATCCTAGATAAAGGTCGGTTTAGACTGGAGAGTCAGCCAATACTTGGCAACTTGCAACTTCTTGCCAAAGTATTCAAACTGTGACAAACTTTCCAGCTGACCACCTGCTTTTTCAATCAAACAACGGCTAGGAAAATTGTCCTGACTGGTTGCGATAGAAACTTTTTCATAGCCTTTTTGCGCGTATAAATCTTTGGCAAATGCCAGCATTTCCATGGCAAAACCTTGGCGACGAAATTTGGGACGAACCATGTAGCCAATCTGACCGAGTTTGACAACAGCTTCATTCTCCGCTTCCCAAAAACAACGTAGTAATCCTGCAATCTCTCCATTTACGAAAGCATAGTAGGTCGAATAGGTGGACCAAGTCTGCCCTTCTTGTTTCTCCTCCGAGTGCTGACCTTCTCGAATAGCCTTGGGCAAATCATCAATGTAGGTCAGTTCCACAAAAGGATTGTGCTCCTTGTCTGCTAACATATCTGCTTCAAAAGCACGATAGACTTCTTGGTCGGCTAATTCCAGTTTTCTAATGTCCATGCTTCTTCTCCTCCCTGATGTCCACCCAATACCGTGCCAAGCGTTTGCCATTTTCTACATCAATGATGTCCTGCAAGACACCACCAACACTTTCAATCGTTTTACGGCTGGGAAGATTTTTTTCCAGGGCAGTAATGAAGATCTGCTCGATTCCTCGTTTTAAGTATTCTTGAAAAGCAAAAGTTAGCATGTCTTTCATAACGCCCTGTCTACGAAAACGAGGTGCGGTGACATAGCCGATGTGCCCACCAATTCCCGCTAAATTTCCCTTTTCTAACTCCCAGCGACATGAAATCTTCCCAGCAATTTGTCCATCCAGAAAGGCAAAATAAGTAGTCACAGTGGACCAGTTTGGGTCAGCTACCTCATGTTCTTGGTGGAGAATTTTTGTCAAATAGGCTTCAAAATCTGTGATTGGTTCTGCTTCTATGAAAACATTTCCCACTGCCTCTTCTGCTACCAAGTCTTGATTGAAGCTCAAAAATGCTTTTTTGTCTGCTGCTGTCAATCGTCTAATTTCCATAAAACCTCCGAATGCCAAAAAATCCCCGAAGGGATTTTTCTTTGATTACAAATGTGCACCTTTAGCAACTAATTCTTCCAGTTCAGTCAAGCGTTTTTCAAAGACTGCAAAGGCATCGTTTAGATAGTCTTCTTTGGTCATATCCACACCTGCTTTTTTGATGACTTCAAGCGGATAATCTGAGTTGCCAGACTTAAGGTAGTTGAGGTAGTTTTCCTTGTCCTCTGGTGTACCGTAGGTGATTTTTTCAGCTAAGGCTGAAGCTGCTGCAAAACCAGTTGAATACTGGTAAACGTAGAAATTGTAGTAGAAATGCGGAATCCGTGCCCATTCAAACTGAATTTCGTAGTTGTCTTCTGCTGACAAGCCATAGTACTTGGCATTGATGTCCGCGTACAATTGGTTGAGGAATTCAGCTGTCAAGACTTGTCCTTCTTGGTCTGCCTTGTAAATAGCATGCTCAAATTCTGCAAATTGTGTCTGACGGAAGACCGTACCGCGGAAGCCATCCAAGTAATGGTTAAGAATAGCGAAACGTGTTTTCTCATCTGTTACTTCTGACAAGAGTTTCTCTGTCAAGAGATTTTCATTGGTTGTCGAAGCAATTTCCGCCAAGAAGATTGAGTAATGTCCATACACATATGGCTGATTTTGGCGAGTAAACATGGAGTGAAGCGAATGCCCTGTCTCATGAATTAAAGTGTAGAGATTATCCAAGGTATCCTGCCAGTTGAGAAGCATGAAGGCGTTGGTATCGTAAGCACCACCAGAGTAGGCACCTGAACGTTTCCCTTCATTTTCATGAACATCAATCCAGCGCTCGCTGAAAGCTTTCTCCACGATAGCAGAGTATTCTGGACCGAAGATTTTAAGTGTATCCGCTGCTTTTGCAAGCGCTTCTTCGTAGGTAAACTTGTAGTCTGTCTCAGACAATGGTGTGTACATATCGTACATCTTCAAATCATCCAAACCTAGCAACTGCTTACGGAGATTGATATAACGGTGCAATAGTGGCAAGTGCTTGTTCACAGCCGCTACCAAGGTATCATAAACAGATTCTGGGATGAAATTATTTGAAAGCGCAGCTTCGCGAGCAGAACCATACTTGCGCAAACGAGCTTTCAAGTTGTTGACTTTCACATTAGACTGCAAGGTTTTCGCATAAGTATGCTGGAATTGTTCATAGGTACCGTAGAGAGCTTCATAAGCTTCTTGGCGGACATCACGGTTTTTAGATTCCATGTAAGAAATGTAGCTACCGTGTGACAAAGGCACCAAGTGACCGTCTTCATCAGCGATTTCTGGGAATTGAATGCTAGCATTGTCCAAGATAGAGAAGGTTTCAGACGGTGCTTCAAAGATTTCGCTCGTCGCTGCCAAAACTTCTTCCACTTCTTGTGATAAGACATGCGCTTTTTGTGCTAAAAGTGTTTCAAATTGGTGCTTGTACTGCACAAGAGCTGGCTCTTCTGCTAAGAAAGCTGCGAATTGCTCATCTGAAATCTGCAAAAATTCTGGTTCGTAGAAAGAGAAAATTTGTCCGTAAGTTGAGTAAACAGCCATAGCCTTAGCTTGAAATTCTTGGTACTTGCCTTCACGTGTATCTTGGTCATTCTTCATAGATGCATAGACGTAAAGGTTTTCAATACGGCGCATGAGTCCTAGCTGGAACTCACTAATTTCTAAGAGAGAAGCTGCTGAATCTAAAAGGTGACCCGCAAAGTCGCGTCCTTTTTCCATTTCCTCTTGGATAGAAGCTAACTCAGCCTCCCAAGCTTCGTCTGTCGCAAAAATAGTGGACAAGTCCCATTTATACTTGTCGTCGATTTCATTACGTTGTTTCGTCATCATCATTTCCTTTCTTGACATCAATATCTTCATTATACCACATTTTAGCGCTTACAGGCCATTTTATAGTAGATTGGCGGGTAGAGTTTCTGAACTTTTTTATTTTTTTCCTTTTGGTAAAATGCCTGAAACTGCTCATAAACTTCTGACAACTCCTGTCTTATCTGTGCAAAACCGTCTTGGCTAACAGGCAATTGAATCTGAGGATAGAAGTCATTTTCGTCATACAACAACAAATTCTCTCCTTTTTCATAAGCCTGCGCCTGCTTTTTCATCCATTTGGGTGACTGGTAATGAAGTTGCTGAGCCACATAATGACAGATATTCTGATTTATTTTCCCTTCAAAACAGGATAATTTTTGGCTCGCATAGGGGAGGCGAAGAATATCCAGCAAATCCCCCTGTCCAAACGGAAAACTCCTAGTCAAATATTGCACCCGGCCATGTAAATCTTGGTGAATCAAGTAACGCAGGCGCAACAATTTCTTCTCCACATCCAATTCCCAAAGATGAAAGCCCATATTCTGACTGAAATACAGAAATTGTTTCTGCAGAGGAGTCAATTTTTCTTTCAACCAGAGGTCTTTTCCCAGTAGCCAAAGCACCTGATAGCCCGCCTTGTGATAAGACTGAGTCCGCTCTTGTAAGCGGTCTATGGGCAAAGTTGAGCACTGGACTTCCAGCGCCAGCTTGTCTTCCACCAAGAGGTCTGCAATCTGCTGAATGCTAGGAAGAGCCACTTCTACTCCCACTTGAACTGACTTGCTAGCCCACTCATAAAGACTTGCCTTTAATTCTAAATGCTGGGTAGACTCATTTTCCGAAAAATAACGACAATCCGCTAAGTTAATATGGGCAAAATGAGGTCGCATGATGGTCCCGTTTTTAAGACGAACCGGTGCCCCACAACATGGGCACTTATACTTCCTTCTTTCTACTGGCACAATCTGAGCCAAATTGACCAGACTCCCCCTGTCATCATAAGCAACTAGCATAAAACCTCCTTCACTAGATTATTCGTAAAAAGTAAGATACATCTTGCTCTTAGAACACTTTTCTACTCCTTAATCAGATAGAGCTACAAAGTTAAATAGGCTAATGAGACTCCTATCCTCCTCTTCTTCTCAGATATTTTGTTCAGCTATTTCTTGATGATGTAAATGGCAGACGAAAAAGAGAGCAGTCGGCTATGAAACCAACCACTCTCTTCTTTCATACATAGCAAGAGATACGCGGGAATAAAAGCTATCCGATAAATGGTTAAATTTCAGGCAAACAGATTCGTTTTACCAATATTTTTTTACGTATCTTGCACCAGAATCCCAAAGGTAGAAATTGTAAGTGTGGAAAGAACGATGTTCAGAGAACAACACTGGAACACATGTACACATTTTCTTCGGAGACCGAGATCGCTTCGACAATTTAGCTCTTCTCTTGTCTACTTTCTTGTGGCCTCGACCAGTCACGAAAACCTTTACTTTCTTATTTTTCATTTTTTTCCTTGCCAACCTTGCAGGCGTCAACTCGATCAAAGGTTGACTCGGTTGCGTTGGAACAATTGGAGTCGCTGGAGTTAATGGTGTCAGTGGCTGACTCAATTGTTCTGCTATAACTGGATTCGCAGGAACCAATGTGGTCAATGGGGGACTTGACTGCTCTGGAGTAGGCAACGTCCGAAGAGCTTCCAAACGTTCTTTGAAGAGCCTGAGAGCATTTTCTAAATAACCACGAGTGTCTGTAGTTAGATGTGATAACTGTAAAGTTTCCTCCGTCTCAGAAATTTCCTTCTCCAATCCTTTGATTGCCAGTTCCAATGTTTCGCCTGGTCGTAAATCCAGTTTTTTCAGATAAGCCAACCGTTCTTTGTATAGGTTCAAGAATTTTTCTAGTTCTATACGACGTTCGTCCTTGATTTCTTTAGATTGTAAGGTTTCCTCCATAGTAGCGATTTGATTTTCCAAATCTTTGATAGCTACATCCAGTCTTTCTCCTTTACGCAATCCAAAATGTGGCTGACTAGTATTGCTTGCAACTCCTTCAACAGGTTGATCTGCAGGTGTAGTTGGTGTTACTGATTCTTCTGGAGTTGATCCTAATGCTTCGAGATAAGCTAAACGACCTTCAAGTTTCTTCAACAGTTTTTCCACATCAGCACGACGTGGGACATTCTCATCAAGTACCTTGAGAGTATCTTTGGACTCCTCTATTTGCACTTTCAAGTCGCTGATTTCTTTTTCACGATCTTCACCTGGACGTAAACTATAATCCGATTCCTCTTCTGACGGCACTTCTGGAGCTATTGGAGTGAGCGACTCATCTTTAGCTACACGTAGGACGGCAACAGTTAGAGGAGCAAGGATAATCTGTTTTTTCTCCACATCAATCCGAACCCCTTTTGGTAAAGCAATCTTCTCTATACCTGCAGTTTCTTGGTCCACAAGAACGGTCGCTTTCAAGTAATCAATAAATTCATATGTCACAAAATAGGTACGTTCAATATCCTGAGCATTGATAAAGACACCGTATTTATCGCCATTTGAAGCAATGGCTTGGTAGGCAATAAAGTAATCATCGTAGCCAATTGAACCTTCCATTGGTTTCATAATGAGGCTAACATTGGCATCCACTTCTGCACGAGTTGCACGTGTAAAGGCATCTGTTGAACGACGAAGCGCAATCAAACCTGCAGTATAGGCTTGGGTCGCTGTATGAAGTGGATATTTTTCTTTATCTGTCGCCTTTTGCCAATCAAATTTATTCACCGCATCTGAGGAATCGTAGGAATCATGAATAAAGTATGGGTATTTTTCCACCTCTGAAATATGAGTTGATTTTTCAGGAGCTGTTTCTACCTTACCTACATAGTCATCACTGAGTAATTGCTTGGTTCTACCATACTCTTGACCTGAGTGAAAAAAGGCTGTCCCCTGTGATGTTAAAATCAAGGCATTTCCCATACGAATTCGCTTATGAATTTCATCTTCGTGCTTGGCAGGATCTTTTTTCAGAGACTGTGCAATGACATCGTGCAGGGTTAAATTATCATGCGCTTCGATATACTGAATCACATCACCTGGATCATCAGCATTGAAATTCGTTGGCTGAGCTTTAATATTTTTAAAGAGTTTGTCAATATTTTGACGACCATTTGTCAAGAAAGCAGGTTGACCTTCATTTGGATAGCCAGATTTCAATGTATTGCGAATATCGTCAGAAAAGACACCAACAGAATCTGTCTTATCCATCCAAGATTGGTCGGCTGCTTGCTTAGGTTGGTATTCATCACCTTTGAAACTGGACCAGCCTTCTCCTAACATAAGAATGTTTGGATTGAGTTCTTTAGCTGCATCAAACGCTTTTTGAATAGCCTCAGCATCATGGTCCCCCATCATATCAAAACGAAAGCCATCCACTTTAAATTCGTCAACCATGTACTTGATCGAATCGACCAAAATACGGCGACTCATGTAGTGAGTGGTTCCCAAACGGCCACCACCAAAGCTTTCTCGTGATGTGCCATTAGCATCCATAAAGTGATAGTAATTTGGTTCTAAATCTTCAAAAATCGAAGTTTTAGCAGTATGATTATAAACCACATCAAGGATGACTCCCATTCCGCGATTATGGATTTCTTTGACTAGATTCTTAAATTCTCTAATACGTGCCCCAGCATCTTCTGGTTGTTCAGAATACATACCTGACAGAGCAAAATAACTATGTGGGTCATAGCCCCAGTTATAGTTTTGATTTCCAGAAGTATAATTTTCTGAACGTGTTTTATCCAATTCGTTGACATAGTAATAACTCATGACTGGCAATAACTGAATATGGGTAACACCTAATTTTTGCAGGTAATCCAATTTTTCAACAAATGAAGCAAATGTTCCAAACTTATGCTGTAAGTCTTTTTCAATACTAGCATCAGAAGTAAAGTCACGGACATGTGCTTCATAGATAATAGCCTTTTCACGATGTGTATAATTTGGAATTTTAGCGTAAGACAGGTCTGTTGGACCCAAATTTCTTGGATCGACAAAGGCTGCTTTGGCAACACCTTTAGCGCCAATCTCTCCTTTAGCTGTATCGCTATTCCAAGGTGCTAAAGACTTCGCATATGGATCTAAAACATATACCGTTTTATCCCCACGTATGATGCGGTATTGGTAATAGTAGCCAGTAAAATCAGACAGTTTTCCATTGGTTTGATTGAGTTGAACTGACCAGACGCCCTTTTCACCCTTGACCATCTCAACTGTAGCAATTTCTTTCTCTTGCTCTATTTTATCGTAGACAACAACTTCAACCTTGTCTGCACTTGGTGACCACACATTGAGTGTTGCCTGACGACCATTTTGTGTCAATTCTGCCCCTAATTTACCATCATAGGCATAAAGTTCATCTTTTAATTCCCATGAAACTTTTGCAACAAACTCATTGGATTCATATTTCACCTTGTAAAGAGCATTTGCGGCTGAGAATTCTCCCTTGATATACAACATTTTATTAGCTGCATCTACGACCAACTCTGTAAAGTAAACATCCTTGTTATCTTTGTCTGTTACTTTCAGAACTTTTGCTAAATCCTCTCTAGTAACACCATCAAGATTTGAGAAGAAAGCTGTCAGCTCTGTCTGTGAATTCTGCTTTGCACCAACAAGTTTCACTTGGTCAATGTAGTAAGGATTTGTATAAATCTTAGGATCGCTGTCTTTTACAAAGATTTGCGTATGGTGAGCTACATCTCCAAATTCATAATTCTTCTCTTGGATTTTTGCATTGTCAGGTTTTGACTCATTCACAATCAAGAATCCAAGCATCTTAGCGGCTTCTTTCAGCGGTACATCCACATAGTAGCCGTATTTCCCTTCCTTTTCAAAATCAGCACCATTTGGCCATTTTCCGATAGAGTCAGATGGCGTTTTTACATCTCCCCAAATCCAAGCTCCTAGATGCTCATATTTTTTATCTTCACGTAAATAATTAATGCGAATGCTGCCTTTTTCTAGTGGTTCGTAGGCATAGACATTATGTTCAGCATCAACCCATGCTTCATTCATCTTTGTACTAAGAATTTCAAGTGTACGGTCTGGACTCAAATCTTTGCTGTCCAACAGGCCATTTAGTTTGAAAGAGAGCTTAGTCAATACTTCTTTGTCTGCCATTTTAACATCTAGGTAATAACCATAGTTATCCTCTGTGGCAGTCGTGAAACTTGTTGCTCCCTGTGGCCAGCCTCCCTTCTTCTCTGAAGGAGTCTCCACATCATCCCAAAGCCATAGACCGATATTTTCTTTGCTATAGCCGTTTGGTAATTGTTTAAAGTGCAATCGGAAATAACCTGCTGCAATCTTAGCTTCTGCTATCGGTGTCTCAGTTTCGGATGATGTTGGTTGGTCAACTTCTGAAGGAGCTGGTACAGTTGCTTCAGAAGTTGCAGTTGTTGCCTCGCTAGGTTGTTCTTCCGAATTTGGTGTTTGTCTAACTAGGGTTTGAAGAGCAGCCAGACGTTCTTTAAAGAGAGGCAATATTTTTTCTAAGTAGGCACGAGTATCTTCATTCAGCGTCGTGAGTTGCAAGGTTTGCTCAGTATCAGCGATTTGTTTCTGTAAATCTTTAATAGCTGGTTCCAGTTCTTCACCTGAACGTAAATTTAGTTTTTGAAGATAAGCCAGACGTTCTTGAAGTAAGTTCAAAAAGTTTTTTAAGTCAATACGTCGTTGCTCTTCAATGATAGGAGATTTCAGGGTTTCTTCCGTATCAGAAATTTGTTTGGTTACATCTTTTATCGCCTGATCCAATTTTTCACCTGGACGTAGGGCAAACTTTGGCTGGTCTGTACTTGGAATGCTTGTGGTGGTTGATTGATCTGCTACTACATTTGGCGTAGTCGGTGCAGAAGGCTCTACGGCTACACTTGGGGCTACTGGTCCTTCTGACTCCTCAACAGAATTTTCTAGAAAGGCCAATCGCTCATTGAGTAACTTCAAAAAATTTTCCAAATCCGCACGACGTGGAGCATCGCTGGAAAAAGACTCAATGCTCTTTTTCTTATCCTCAATCTGCACTTTCAATTCACGAATAGCAGTCTCACGATCCTCACCCTCACGTAAACTGAAATCTGGTTTACTCTTTTCACCACTATAATCCGCTATAGGCTGCTCATTTACTGGTAGAGGTTGTTCCACACCGCTTGTTGTGGTTTCTGAATCTACCTCAGTAGAACCGACTATTGTGGGCTCCGCTACTAGTTCTCTTGTAGAATCTACGCTATCGTTTGCATCAGTTTCAGTCGACAAAAGCACAGCACTTGCTTCTGAAACAGTCGCTCTATTTTCCTCAGCATATGCCGTATTGGCTGAAATAGCAAAAAAGACTCCAACAAGGACGGAAGCCACTCCTACCGTCAGCTTTTTGATGCTATATTTTAACTGTCTATGCCCAAATAGCGATTGCTTTGTGGTGAATTTTTTCTTTTCCATAAGCCCTCCGATATAGATTTAATGTCAAAGTTATTCTAGCATTTAGTGCAAACGTTTTCAATATGAAAGTGATTTCGATTTTTTCCTAAAAATACCTATTAAATATTCATGTTTTTATTCTACACATACTGAAAATACGCACACTTCTTTCAACGATAATTTTCCATACCTTGGTAAACGCTAGATGTCTTTTCAAAAAAGAACGGATTCCCTTAAACACATAATCAACTGTCCCCATTCAACATCTTAAGCATGTGATCCCTCAGTATTATTTAGATAACGACTCCTACTCCGCTAGCTTATTCTGTATAAAAATAATTTGACTTTCAAATAAATAGATGGTATACTAAACACTAGTAAATTAAAGGAGATTTTTTATGATTCAAGAAAAGAAAAAAGTTGCACCACTTGTGCTTGGAATTATTTCTATTATTGGTGGTATCCTCTTGCCTATCGTCGGTTTGATTTGTGGAATCATCGGCCTGGTATTCGCTTTTAACGGCAAGAAAAACTCTGATTTCGATTACAAATTAGAGATAATCCTCAACATCATCGGCCTTGTCTTAGTTGTCGCAAATATGGTCATTACAATCTTTATTATCGTACCTGCTTTACAAAATTTATAAAACTGATAACAAAACAGACTGGAACGAAAGTTCTAGTCTGTTTTGTTTTTTACTCTATGTCAATCAAAAACAACGGCACTAAAAACCGCTGTTTTCATTATTTCTTACCCAATAATCGCTCCATTCGGAACTGAGCTATCAACCGTCAAAACAGTCAATTTGCCATCGTGTTCTGCAGAGAGAATCATCCCTTGGCTGATGTATTTTTTCATCATTTTACGTGGTTTGAGGTTGGCTACGATTTGGAGTTTTTTACCGACCAATTCTTGTTCGTTTGGATAGAATTTGGCAATTCCTGACAAGATTTGGCGGTGGTCAGCGTCGCCTGCGTCCAAGCGGAAGCGGAGCAATTTGTCCGACCCTTCGACTTTTTCAACTTCGATCACTTCAGCAACGCGAATTTCCACAGCGTCAAAGTCTTCAAACTTGATTTGGTCCTTACTTGAGGTCAATTCCACTTCTTCTGGCACCCACTCTTTTTCAACAGGCGCTTTGCCAGCATTCATTTGGTCCTTGATGTAGGCAATTTCTTTCTCCATATCTAGACGTGGGAAGATTGGTGTTCCTTTAGCAATCACTTTGATACCTGTTGGAAGTCCTGATAATTCAAGGGTTTCAAGGGCAAAGGCAGAGGCAAGTCCCAATTGTTCCATAATAGCATTTGAAGTTTCCATCATGAATGGTTGAATGAGATGCGCTACGACACGGAGGCTAGCTGCCAAGTGAGCCATTACCGCCGCCAATTTGTCGCGGTCAGGGTCAGCTTCATCTTTGGCAAGTACCCAAGGAGCTGTTTCATCAATGTACTTGTTGGTACGTGAAATGATTGTCCAAACCGCTTCAAGGGCACGTGGGTAATCAACAGCCTGCATTTGTTTGTGATAACCCGCAATGCTATCAGCTACAACTGCTGCTAAGTCTGCGTCAAATTCAGTTGCTGTCGCAAAGGCCGGAACCTCACCACCGAAGTATTTGTTAATCATAGCAACCGTACGGTTCAAAAGATTTCCAAGGTCATTAGCCAATTCATAGTTGATACGTCCAACGTAGTCTTCAGGTGTGAAGGTACCGTCTGAACCAACTGGCAATGAACGCATGAGGTAGTAACGCAATGGATCAAGACCGAAGCGTTCTACCAACATTTCTGGGTAGACCACGTTCCCTTTAGACTTAGACATTTTACCATCTTGCATGACAAACCAACCGTGAGCGATCAGGCGTGTTGGCAATGGCAAATCAAGGGCCATCAACATAATTGGCCAGTAGATGGAGTGGAAACGAAGGATGTCCTTACCAATCATGTGGATGACTTCACGAGACACATCATTGCCCCAGAATTTGTCCATGTGGTTTGGTAGGTCATTATTGTAACCAAGGGCAGTGATATAGTTAGAAAGGGCATCAATCCAAACGTAAACCACGTGTTTAGGGTCGTTAGGAACTTTAACACCCCAAGTAAAGGTTGTACGAGAAACTGCCAAGTCTTCCAAACCTGGTTCGATAAAGTTTTTAAGCATTTCATTCATACGACCGTCTGGTTGAATGAACTCTGGATGCTCTGCATAGTAAGCCTTAAGGCGGTCAGCGTATTTGCTCATGCGGAAGAAATAAGACTCTTCAGACACTTTTTCCACTTCGTGACCTGATGGGGCAACCCCACCAATCATCCTGCCATTTTCATCACGGTAAACTTCTGCCAACTGGCTTTCTGTAAAGAATTCTTCATCAGAAACTGAGTACCAACCAATGTATTCGCCAAGGTAAATGTCACCTTGATCAAGCAAACGTTGGAAAATTTTAGCAACGGCTGCTTCATGGTAATCATCTGTGGTACGGATAAATTGGTCATAAGAAATATCCAAAAGCTCCCACAATTCTTTAACGCCTTTGGCCATGCCATCAACGTATTCTTGTGGGGTGATACCAGCTTCTTCAGCCTTTTGTTGGATTTTTTGACCATGCTCATCAAGACCTGTCAAGTAATGCACATCATAGCCCATGAGCCGTTTGTAACGTGCTAAAACATCACAGGCAATAGTTGTGTAGGCAGACCCGATGTGCAATTTCCCTGATGGGTAGTAAATCGGTGTAGTAATATAAAAGTTTTTCTTATCTGTCATAATGACTCCTTTCGCGCAAATGAGACGCGTTATTCATCGGGAGATAGAGCAAGTACTATTCCCTAACTGAAACATTTTACCATATTTCCAGTGATTTTTATAGTCCACACCACAAGGTATCCGTAACAAACCAAGACAAACCTTCCCTACACTACCCTTGTAAAATTCCTATTTAGTGTTATAATTGTAAGGATTATACAATCTATTGTGGTTGTTTCAATCTTACCATTTGAAACGCTCAACTATAACATCATATTCGGAGGTACATCACTATCGTGATAATACTAGCAGGCATGATCGGTGTGGGAAAAACAACCTACACATCTCGATTGGCTGAAGCATTGGGAACGGAAGCCTTTTTTGAACCAGTAGACAACAATCCTATTTTAGATAAATATTATGAAGAGCCAGATAAATACGGTTTTGCTTTACAAATTTATTTCTTAAACAAACGGTTTAAATCAATCAAAGAGGCCTATCTGGCAGATGACAATGTTTTGGACCGCTCTATCTACGAAGATGCTCTTTTCACCTATATCAATACCTTACAAGGAAATATTAGCCAAGAAGAATACAATCTCTACCTTGAATTATTGGATAACATGATGGAGGAAATCGACGGACTTCCTAAAAAAGCACCAGATTTGTTGATTTACCTCAATGGTAGCTTTGACCATATTATGAATAATATCAAAAAACGTGGACGTTCCTTCGAGCAACCAACTACTGAAAATGGACTAGAAGACTACTATCGACTCCTCCACTCTCATTATCAAGATTGGTATGACCGTTATGATTACAGCCCTAAAATGATGATTGATACCGATCATTTTGATGTCATGAAAGACACTGATTGGGAAAAAGTATTTGACTTGATTTCAGAAAAAATGAATGACGTACGCAAAGAAGCCTAATTTTCTAGGCTTCTTTTTTTGAAATCTGATAGGAATAAATCACCGGCACCAAGATCATCAGCGCAATACTTGGCAGAAAAATATAAGGAGTGAGGGTTGGAAATAGACAAGTCAGCAAGGACAGACTAGCGCAAACGACCCAAACTTTTCCTGCCATACGATGAGTGCGATTCCAGTTCTTCTCATCATTTAAGGTCCAAGGCAACTTGATTCCAACAGTGTAATTTTGACGAAGTTTTGGCAAGTAATTCCCTAAGATAATAAAGAGCAGACTGATAGAGCCAATAATCAGTTGACTAGGATTTTTCAGATAACCAAGTGCCACTAAAAAGGTGCTAACTTGGACCAACAGGGCTAGTAGAGGAAGCATCCAGTAAATAATCTTGGTTATTTTAGGACCGACATTACTTGATTTGGGACTGATTGCTGTAAAAACAATGGTAAAAATATGTAGTGCCAGCAAAATGAGAGGCAGGATAAATACCGCTTCAATCTTGCTCGAATAGCCATCTGCCTCTCCCGAAAATCCAAAATGTGTTGGAACTTGAGTCGGTAATTGTTTCCAGACCAAGAGTCCAAAAACGATTGGTAGGAGGCAAATAAGGGAAGTCAGTACTAATAATCTTTTATTGATTTTCATGAGAATCTCCTTTCAAATCAGAAATCCAGACCAGAATATCTTCCAAAACAGAGGTATTCAGCTCGTAATAAATAAAATTTTTCTCCCGTCTTTCCATAATCAAATCTGCTTGTTTGAGCAGTTTGAGATGATAGGAAATGGTCGACGCCGTCATATCGAATTGGCAGGCGATATCTCCTGCTGACAGGTGTCCATTTTTCAATAAGGTTAAGATATCTCGGCGGACGGGATCTGATAATGCCTTAAACGTTTTTGCGAATGCCATGAATTGTCCTCCTATCTATTTTGAAATTCTTCTAAATAGATTATACTCCTTCTTTTTTAATCGTCAAGAACTATTTCGAAATTTTTCTAAATAGTTTTTCAATCACTCACGCTCGCACTCAATCCATATTTTTGGTAAAATATGTCCAGTATAGAAAAGGAGTTCCTATGAGTAGAAGCCAGCCTGTTATTTTGACCAATATGTGCCTTATCGAGGATGAAAATGGAAACGTAGTCGTCCAAGATCGACCTGCCGAGCTTTATAGCTGGCATGGGATTGCCTTTCCTGGTGGTCATATTGAAGGGGATGAATCCCTCCATGAAGCGGTCGTCCGTGAAGTCTATGAAGAAACAGGGCTAACCATTGAAAATCCTCGTCTGGTCGGTATGAAAAATTGGACAACTCGTGAGAACGAGCGCTACTTAGTCTTTCTCTACCGTACTAATCAATTCAGCGGGACACTTCGCTCTTCTGAAGAAGGTGAAGTCAAATGGCTCCCAAAATCTTCTCTCACCAAAGATAATACCGCAGGTGACCTTCTGACCATGCTGGAAGTCATGGAAAATCCTGACCTATCTGAACTCTACTATCGTGGACATCTAGACCACGGCTACCAGACCGAACTCCGTTAAATATCAAAAAAAATAAAGGAAAGATTATGAAACTCATTTCTTGGAACATCGATTCCCTCAACGCTGCTCTTACCAGCGATTCGCCACGCGCCCTCCTCTCACGCGCTGTTATTGATACACTTGTAGCTGAAAATGCAGATATTATCGCCATTCAAGAGACTAAACTCTCTGCCAAAGGGCCTACCAAAAAACACTTGGAAATCTTATCTGACTATTTCCCAAATCACGAGGTTGCTTGGCGTTCATCTGTAGAGCCAGCCCGCAAAGGCTATGCAGGTACCATGTTTCTCTACCGCAAGGAGTGGACACCTACTATCACTTTCCCTGAAATCGGTGCTCCTACTACCATGGATGCAGAGGGACGTATCATTACGCTGGAATTTGACAATTTCTTCGTCACACAAGTCTACACACCAAATGCTGGTGACGGCTTGAAACGCTTGGAAGACCGTCAAATTTGGGATGTCCAATACGCAGCTTACTTGGCAGAATTGGATGCCCAAAAACCTGTCCTCGCAACAGGTGACTACAACGTAGCCCACAAGGAAATCGACTTGGCAAACCCAAACAGTAATCGCCGTTCCCCAGGTTTTACCGATGAAGAACGAGCTGGCTTTACCCACCTCTTATCAAAAGGTTTTACCGATACCTTCCGCCACATGCACGGTGATATCTTGAATGCTTACAGCTGGTGGGCACAACGTAGCAAGACCTCAAAAATCAACAATACGGGCTGGAGAATCGACTACTGGTTGACCTCTGACCGCCTTGCTGACAAGATTACCAAGTCTGATATGATTGACTCTGGTGCTCGTCAAGACCACACACCGATTGTCTTAGAAATTGAATTATAAACAGATTCCCTATCTCATTGATAGGGAATTTTTCTTGTCAACCTCGTATCAACTATGTGATAAACTATAAAAAAGCTAACAATATTAGATGTAAAAGACTTTTGATAGACAAAAATGGCTTCTATGAGTACACTAATGATATCAAAAGGAGAAAAATATGAAACTTGGTCAGCAAATTGTCAACTACCGCAAATCACTACAACTCTCACAGGAAGAACTGGCTGAAAAAGTATATGTCAGTCGACAAAGTATTTCAAACTGGGAAAATGATAAAACCTATCCCGATATTCATAGTTTGCTACTCCTCAGTCAGATTTTTCAAGTGACTCTTGATACTCTTATAAAAGGAGATTTGGAAGAAATGAAAATCATCATCACTCATCAAGAACAAGACAGGCTCAGTCACGATACCTATTATATGTTGGCATTGATGATTATTTCCGCTCTTAGCGCCTTTCCGCTACTGCACTTTTTAGGTTGGTGGGGTTTCCTTCTCTGGGCTTTATTGCTCATTCCCCTATCTTTCTATGCCAATCGCATTGAAGCCTTTAAAAAGAAATATGATGTACAAACCTATAAAGAAATTGTCGCCATCTCCGAGGGACGAACCCTTGATACTATAGAAAAACGGGAAGAAAAGGCTAAATATCCCTATCCAAAACCACTCATTGTGCTAGCATTTTCTTTAGCTTGCGCCCTGTTAGCCATCATTAGTTCACTAATGGTGTTATGGCTTTTTCCATAAAAAGAGAGCTAGGCAACAAGTCTAGCTCCTTTATTGATGTTGATTGGAACATAAAACGCAGTGGTTAAAATCTCATTTATCTCACTCTCAACAATCCGAAAAATCATATAATTGCGGGTATTGGTGGCACTCTGGATTTTTAGGGTGACAGATAGCACGCCCAAAATAAATCATGGCTTGGTGAGCTGCCAACCATTTTTCAGGTGGAAGAACCGAACAGACATAGTCTTCCACTTCTCTCGGTGTCGCTGATTTTTTCACGATATCATGGTGCTTGCAAATCCGCTCCACATGGGTATCTACGGCAAAGGCTGGAATGCCAAATCCCACACTCATCACCACATTTGCCGTCTTACGCCCCACTCCTGCCAGACTCTCTAACTCTTTCCTCGTTTGTGGTACGACACCATCAAAGTCATCAACTAACTGCTGGGCGCATTTTTTCATAAATTTCGCCTTATTGCGATAGAGCCCCAAGCTTGCAATGTATTTTGCCAAATCAGCCTCACTAGCTTCCGCCATGGCTTGAGGCGTTGGATAAGCAGCAAATAGAGCTGGGGTAACCCTATTAACAGCAACATCTGTCGTTTGAGCCGACAAGAGAACTGCGATCACCAACTCAAAGTGGTTGCGAAAATCCAGACTTGGCTGAGCATCTGGAAAAAGGGCAATAATTTCTTCTAATACTTTTCTAGCACGCTTTTTTGATAAAACCATAGTTTCTCCTTTTCTCTATTATAACATGGCTGGCGCTAGAAAGACGGCGACAGGCTTGGACAAAAGAATTGACTTACCACCACTTTCATCATATAATACCTTATTACTCATTTGAAAAAGGAAATAATTCAAACAATGAATACACAAGAAAAATACAATCTCTTAGTAAATCGATTTGAAGCGGCAGCAAATCCTAAAGACGCAGAAGCCATGTCCGCTTACCTCCGTCATCAATTTTCCTTCTTCGGCGTCCGTACGCCTGCCCGCCGACTACTTTATAAGGATATTATCGCAGCAGATAAAAAGGCTAAATTCTTGGACTGGGACTTGCTGGATTTGGCTTGGAATCTTCCTCATCGCGAGTTAGATTATTTTGTCTGTGACTATTTGAAATCCCAGCAAACACTTCTGACCTTCGATGATATTCCAAAGCTCCTCACCTACGCAACTAGTCACCAATGGTGGGATTCCATTGATAGCTTAGATAGGATTTTTGGTAATATCGTTGATGACCGCATTCGTGATCTCATGCTCGAGTTTGCTCAGTCAGAGGATTTCTGGCTCTGCCGCCTTGCTATTGACCACCAACTTGGTCGCAAAGAAAAGACCGATACAGACCTACTTGAAAAAATTATTCTTCTCAACCTTGGTAGTAAAGAATTTTTCATCAACAAGTCTATCGGTTGGGCCCTGCGCGATTATTCCAAAGTCAATCCCAACTGGGTGCGTACCTTCCTTCAGCAACACAAAGAAAAACTCGCCCCCTTATCTATCAAAGAAGCGAGCAAGTATATCTAAACTAGTCTGGGACAACTGTTTCAGATTCTTTTTTACCAAAGAGAGATGCGTTCTTTTGGTGGTAAGTACATGGCATCCCCTTTTTAATATCGTAGACTTCATAGAAGACATCCATATTTTTCAACTGCTGATTAACCCGCAAACTAGCTGGGGCATGTGAGTCAAATCTCTGCAAGTACTCCTGATTTTCTGGAGTTTGCTTAGCAGCGTAGGTCTTAGCATAACCTTCAAAGAAAGCAAGATCTGCCTTTCCATATGCCTCCAAAGCTACCGACAAACCACCTGCATCTGCAATATTTTCCTGTAAATACTGCTTGCCCTGCAACTGCTTTCCATTCAAGGTCAACTCATCCCATTGGTAGATAAATTCATAAGTCTTTTTCTGAAAGGCTTGATAATCTTCCAAACGCCACCAAATTCCAAATTTACCGTCCGCATTGTAATTGGCTCCCTGTGGATCAAAGGCATGCGTCATTTCATGACCAATAATACTTCCAAGGGCTCCGTAGTTGGTCCCTTTTTTAGCTTGACTATCAAAAAATGGTGCATTCAAAATATCCTCTGGCAGATAAATCATATTTCCTAAAGGACTATAGAATGCATTTACCATATAATTTAGCAGCAACGACTCACCACGATCAACTTTTTCTGAAAAATGCTGGCGCTGGTAAGTCAACTGCGCTTTATTAAGAGCAAAGTGATTTTCTAACGGACTAGCTGTCTCATCTACCTGCAAATCATTTTCCGAAAGAGTAGCTTGATCATGATAGCCAATAACAATTTTCAATTTATCTAATTTTTCAAGGGCTGCTGTTTTAGTTTGCTCAGACATCCAGTCATTCTTCTTCATCCGATTGATATGCACCTGACGAATGGCCTCTGCCATGTCCGAAACTGCCTGATCCGTTTGGTCAGACTGGTGTTGTTGACGATAATGATGACTGATACTTTTTGAAAAGGAGTCCTCCACCAAGGCCAAGGCCTGTTTCTTGACTGACGTCGTTGTTCTTGCCCCGTACTGCTTGAGAGAAGTTTCCTGTACCAAATCACTTGCTTCTGGTGTCAAGTAATAAGCCATATCTCGAGCCTGTACAACCAACAACCAAGACTTGATGAGAGGAAAATTCTTTTCATTTAAAATCTGCTTAAGATTTGAAAAATAGACCGAATCATCAATATGAACCTTTTCCACTTGCTGAACAAAATGACGAGCAATCTCATCTAGGCGAAACGTATCATGCATTTTAGCCATGGCTGACCAGCTCTTTTCCTCTTCACCACTTGATAAGAACTTGAGTAGGATTTGGTCAAATTCCTGCCTGTCCTTTACCAATTATTGACTCTCTTGTTTTAAGTAACCATAGCTTTGAAGAAGTTCAACTGTTGACCTTTCATATGTAGACAGTAATTCTTTCTTACCTTTTTCATCCTCATAATAGGAAGCATCTTCTAAAATCAAGCTAGGCCCATGAAACTAGACTTTTTTCCCCTCTGGCGTCGAATAAAATGGCATGACCAAGCCCATTTCTAAGCGCTGGTTAGCTACCTTCTTCAAGTCCTCCAAGGACTGCAAATTTTCAATATCCTTCAAATAGGGCTTACCAGCCTCCATTCCAGATTTTTCCCGAGTCTTTTCATCCGCTAATTGATTGTAAAATTTAGCAGCTGACTCCATCGCTGGCTGATTGGTCGTCAATTTTCCCTCAGCGATGTCCTGCAAATCTTTAACCAATTCCTCATCGATACTCGCCTGCAATTCAGAAAAGCTAGAAATCTCAACATCATCTTTGGGAATCTCCGTTTTCTTCAACCAGTCATGATTAACAAACTTATAAAAATCCTTCTGAGGTAACGGAGACTGTTTCTGGTAGACATAGCCCCCTAAAGCAAGGGCAGCAAGAGTCACAAGACCACCAAGAGCAACTATGTTCTTCTTTTTCATAAAATAGTCTCCAATTTTTTAGTGACCATTCTACCAAAGTCTTCGTCCCAAATCAATACAAAAAACAAAGATTTCTCCCTGCTTTCAGTATGTTATAAATAAAACTAGTCTAAGCTTAACTCTTTATATTCTGTCCGATAGCCAATCTGCAAGACCTTGCCATCCTTGATCAGAATTGGTCGCTTAATCAGCATGCCATCGCTAGCTAATAGCGCCAACGCTTCGTCTACCGACAAACTGTCAAACTTGTCTTTGAGGCCTAATGCGCGGTAGCTATTTCCTGAAGTATTGAAGAACTTCTTCAGTTCCAAAGGTGAATTCTCCAAAAGACCACGTAATATTTCTACTTGAGGCGGATTGGTCTTAATATCAATGGCTTCAAATTCCAAATCCAATTGGGTTAACTCCTTCTTAGCCGCGCGACAAGTCGTGCATTTCGGATATTCATAAAATGTGTACATATTAGCTCCTTTTCTCGTGCTCCAATAACCAAGCCTTCCGTTCTACTCCACCGGCATAACCCGTCAAAGCCCCATCTGCTCCCAGCACACGGTGACAAGGGATAATCAGCGATAGAGGATTTTTCCCAACGGCTCCGCCAATGGCTTGCGCAGATTTGCAAGAAAGTTCCTCAGCCAGCTGACCGTAGGTCAGAGTTCTACCCGCAGGAATCCTTCGCAGACAAGCCCAAACTTTTTTCTGGAAATCCGTCCCGTGAATGGACAAGGTCACCTCAGGCAAATCCTGACCAGCAAAATAGGCTTGTAACCAAACTTTGGCTGCCACGATACTAGCCGTTTCCTGGAGAAAGATTTCTTCCTTTTCAAAACCTCGCAAGTCATACTTCTGACCAACAAAATAAAGACCACAAAGACCATTCTCATCTGCCAAAAGCCGTATTTCTCCAAGCGGAGACTGATAAAAATCTTGGTAATACATAAATTTAGCATAACGAAAATGGGACATAAAATCAAGTCAAAATCATCAAAGAGGGTGGGACAAAAATCGTAATCTCGCAGAAATCGATTTTGTCGTCCCACCTCCGCACAGTTGACTAGATTGTTCAAAATTGCTTGTCTAGCAAGGAATGAGAACATTCAGTCATCCACTGCATCAAACTGTTAAAATTATAGAAGTTTGAGAGCCTGAGACTTTTGTCCCAGGCTCTTCTCTACTATTTATCCTTCAATCAAGCGCACGCGCACAATGTTTTCAGATGTTTGAAATTTATCTACCAAACCTTGTACCTTTTCCTTATCACTTTCATCCAAATCAAGAAGAGTATAGGCATACTCACCCTTGGCACGATTAAGGATGTTCTCAATATTGATGCCCAATTCTGACACAGCCGTCGAAATCTTCGCCACAATATTTGGTACATTTTTGTTAATCAGGGTGATACGGTAAGGTGCATTGAGCGGTTGGTGCATATTGGGGAAGTTAACAGAGTTGGTAATTTCTCCTGTCTCCATAAACTGACGAATGGTTTTACCAGCCATAATAGCACAGTTGAGCTCTGCTTCTTCCGTTGAACCACCCACATGTGGAAAGACTGTAATCCCTGCTTTGTTGAGCAATTCTTCCGTTCCAAAGTCAGTAATGTAACGTTTGACCACACCTGTTTCAATGGCTTCAAAGAGGGCTTGATTGTCCACCAACTCTGCACGGGCAAAGTTAATAATCGTTGTTCCTTTTTGCATCAAGGCAAAAGCCTGCTCATTGAAGGTATGTTTGGTATCCGGTGTCAAGGGCACATGGACAGTAATATAGTCTGACTGACTGAAAATTTCCTTCAAGTCATTGACCCGTTTGACATGACTAGAGATATTCCAAGCTGTTTCAATAGATACATAGGGATCGTAGCCCAAGACATTCATTCCCAAACGGCGGGCATCGTTGGCAATACGAGCACCAATGGCACCAAGACCAATGACTCCCAGTGTTTTACCTGCAATCTCTGAGCCCGCAAATTGACTCTTACCTGCTTCGATTTGTTTTGGAACATCGTCGCCAGTCAGTGTATTAGCCCAAGCTGACGCTGACAAGTAATCACGCGCAGACAAAAGAAGAGAGGTAATAACAGCTTCTTTTACCGCATTGGCATTGGCTCCAGGTGTATTGAAGACAACAATTCCTGCTGCCGTTGCTTCTTCGATGGGAATATTATTTGTCCCCGCACCTGCACGCGCAATAGCTTTCAGATTTGACGGAAATTCTACACCATGTAGATTTTGACTACGGATGATATAGGCATCTGGATTATCTGCCTTGTCTCCGTCAATTTGAAAATGATTGCCCAATTCTTTGAGCCCAATTTGATTGATATTGTTATAAGTTTTAACGCTAAATACCATAAATTTCCTCGTTTATTCTTCTTCTGCAAAGGCTGCTTCTTCTCCTCCGCGGAGCCAACGGTCGTTCTCAGACAATTCTTGATAGAGAGCAGTTTCTGCTTTTCTCTTGATTTTTTGATAAGCTAATCGCTCACCATCAATAGGAACTTTTCCACAGTACACAAAGCCTAATTTTTCCAGAATATGTTGCATGACCATATTTTTTTCATGGGTATCGCAACGAAAATCTGGCCCCTTATGCCCTTCAATCAGACCTTCTAAAAATGCTTGCGCCAGCTGTTGGCCCGTAAACTCCTTAGCAACCGCCACACGGTGGAAGGTCACATAGAGATAATTATCATGTTTCCACTTGCCATCATAAATGGCTGTGTACTCAGCTTGGTTGCCTAGGTAAACAGCTGCATAGGCTGCAATTTCCCCATCTACAATCCCAACATAAGCACGATTTTCCAAGATGTCTTCAATCACAATCTCTGAATTTGGATAGCCATTTTGCCACTGGGGACTTCCTGCTGCTGCAAGAGTTTTCTTGGCATCTTCTAGAATATCCATGATTGGCTCAACTTCATTTGGATGAGCTAGTCGTATGTCCATGTTTACTTGTTCTCCGCTTCAAATTTTTCCATAAAGGCAATGAGATCTACCACACCCTGACGTGGAAAGGCGTTGTAAAGACTTGCTCGCATACCACCTACACTGCGGTGTCCTTTGATGTTCTTGAAGCCAAGAGCATCTGCTTCTTTTACAAATTTTGCATCCAATTCCTTGCTTGGTGTCACAAATGGGATATTGGCAACAGAGCGATCAGCTGGATTTTTAACAGGACTAGTATAGAAATCAGATTTTTCAATAAAGTCATAGAGCAAACCAGACTTCTCACGGTTGATTTCTTCCGTCTTTTCTACACCGCCAAGTGCTTTCACATGTTCAAAGACCAATTTAGCCATGTAAATACCAAATGTTGGTGGAGTATTGTAGAGAGAGTCATTATCTGCTTGAATACGGTAATCCAACATGCTTGAAAGAACAGGTTCCTCATTAAGCAAGTCTTCGCGGATAATCACAATGGTCACACCAGCTGGACCAATATTCTTTTGAGCACCAGCATAAATCATGCCGAAATCTGCTACATTGTATTTGACTGCGAGAATGTTAGAAGACATATCCGCTACGATTGGCACACCATTTGTATCTGGCAAGCCATAGATAGATGTTCCTTCAATCGTATTATTGGTCGTGATGTGGACATAGGCTGCTTCAGGATCAATGTCTGCTGGATCAAAACTTGGAACATAATCATAGACTGATTCTTCAGATGAAGCCAAAAGAATTGGTTCAAAAGCAATGGTCTTAGACAGTTTTACAGCTTCAGTGTAGGCTTTTTTGCCCCATGAACCTGCCACCAGATAGTAGGCTTTCTTGCCAACTGCTAGATTGAGCGGAAGCATAGAAAATTGTGTCGATGCCCCACCTTGCAAGAAAAGAACCTTATAGTTATCTGGAATAGCCATCAGTTCACGCAAAAGATTTTCAGCATCTTTAATAATGTCATCAAATTCTTTGGAGCGATGGGACAATTCCATTACACTCATGCCGGAGTTGGCATAATCCAAAAATTCTGCTTGTGCTTTTTTGAGCACTTCTTGTGGCAATACTGCAGGTCCTGCAGAGAAATTGTAAATTGTCATCATTTACCTCCAAAATTTATTTTGTCCATTATAGCATAAAAATGACCGAATAACACACTTATTTACAATTTTCTGAATATTTATTCCAGTTACCTCTTTATATAGCGATATATATACATATTTTTATAAATCATATCAAAATGATTCCGCTTTCCTATAAACTATTGTCAAAAAAACTAATCCTGCACTGAGCAAGATTAGTCTTCTTTTATATTATGGTAGAGGGCATAAACCTCTTGGCGATTGAGACCAAATTCCTTGGCAACCTGTTTAATAGCCTGATTGGGCTTGAGACCACCAGCAATAGCTACTGCTACACGACTAGGAATATCAACTTCTTCGGCAGACAGGCTTTCCTCTTGACCATCATAGCCCGCTACGATGATCAGGCACTCGCCCTTGAGTGGATTTTCTTCGATATAAGCCAGAATCTCTGAGACGCTCCCGCGTTGGTACTCTTCATAAAGCTTGGTCAGTTCCCGTACTACCGTTACTTGACGGTCCCCGTAGACAGCCAATAGATTTTCCAAGGTATCCGCTACACGATAGGGAGATTCATAAAAAATCTGCGTTTCAGGATAGGATTTCTTTTTCTTGAAAAAACTGCGCTGTTGACCAGATTTTCGTGGTAAAAAACCATAGAAAACATGCGGTTGAGGCGCTAAACCACTGGCAATCAAAGCTGTAATCCCCGCAGAAGCTCCTGGCAAAGCCACTACCTGAATCTCCTCCGCAATGGCTGCCTTGACCAAGTCATGACCAGGGTCTGAAATAGAGGGCATGCCTGCATCTGATACCTGTGCCAAGGATTTTCCTTCACGCAACAAGTCTAGCAAATCAGGAATTTTTTCAAAAGCATTGTGCTCGTGGAAAGAAATTTGCTTGGTGTCTACCTCAAAATGTTTGAGAAGAACGCCTGTATTCCGTGTATCCTCTGCACAAATAAAATCAACTGTTTTCAGTATCTCAACTGCACGAAAGGTCATATCCTGCAGATTTCCAATTGGCGTCGGAACCAAATAAAGAGTTCCCGTCACCTTTTCTTCCTTAAATGATTTCTGTACTTGCATCTTACTCTCGATTCAATAGTTCTAAACAGAACATGCAGTCCTCGTCATTGTCACGACGTTGCCCATAAGAAAATGTACAAATATGGAAACCATCCTCATAGATATTCTCTAAATTGACTTTCCCAAAATTTGTCTTGGTATTTTCCTTGTCATCTTTTTCCAAACGCTCACGCAATTTGGAATTTTCTAATCTCAGTGCAGTATTTTCATCAATGACTGCTTGAAGATGCTTTTTAATCGCTTCAACCTCAGCCAAGGTCATTAAAATATTCTGTGAAAAATCTTCTAATGCGTCAAAAATCTCTTTCTTATCCATACTCGTCCCTTCTATTTTTTCTTAGTAAGCCTTAATACCCAACGTTCCAGCGCATTTTGAAAGCTAACATTACTCATCCACATCTGTCGAGCTTCAAGGAGACCTATCAGTGCCTTTCTTCCTTCTTCTTGGACCAAACTTTCTGACAAGTAGAATCCTAAGAGATCAAACATCCTTCCCTGTTCAACCTTTTCACTTGCTAATTGAACCAAGCTCCCAACGGATAAGTAAGCTTTTGGGGGTTGTTGGAGGACGGTATCTGTAAATTTTTTAGCTACCGAAAGACTTTCCAATACACCTTTTTGTTGTGACAGCTCTTCCGCTTCTGTCAAACTAGTAGCCAACTGAGCCAAGAGACGAGCTTGCTTTTTCAGTAAGCCTTTTTCTTCTAAATAACGCTCCATGTAAGCCGTATTTTTAGGAAAAGTGATCAGTTGCGTCCGACTTTTTATGGTCGGCAACACCGCCTCTTCTTGGTTAGTTAACAGAAAAATATGAATATCTGATTGCGGTTCTTCAATTGCTTTCAAAAGGGAATTAGCCGCATTGGGATGCATTTTTTCCGCATCACGAATAATAAAAACCTGACGATTTGTTTCAAATCCAGACTGAGAAAAATCTTTGACAAGCCCACGCACCGTCTCTGTTTTAATCATATTCCCCTGAGGTGAAACGATGGTCATGTCTGGAAATTCTTCCTGTTCTATCAAGCGGCAATTACGGCATTGCCCACAAGGAAGCTGATGTTCATTTTCCTGACAAAAAACGGCTTGACTTAAAAATTTAGCCATTTCAAAGCTAGCAAAATTCCCAGAAAATAGATAGGCGTGACCTAAACGATTGCCTTCTAAAATATGGCTAAAGCGCTCAAAAAGCTGTGGTTGTATTTGTTTGAGTAGTTCTTGTTTCATTCTTCAAAAAAACGTTTCTTAATGACCGCTAGGGCATCTGACACAACGGCATCCAAGGTTTGACTGGCATCAATTTTGACCACTCGATTGCCCTCTTTTTCTAAAATTGACAGATAGCCCTGACGCACGCGCTGATGCATATCTACTGTTTCCATATCCAAGCGATCCACATCACGGTGTTTATTACGTGCAATACGCGCTAGCCCTTCTTCCACATCGATGTCAAAATAAAGGGTCAAATCTGGCTTTAGCCCATCTGTCGCAAAATCATTGAGCCAATCGATGTCTGCTGCATTTAAGCCGCGCCCAAAGCCTTGATAGGCTACTGATGAATCAATAAAACGGTCTACTAACAGTAGTTTGCCACTCTCCAAGGCAGGTAAAATACGCTCTTTCAAGTGCTGACGACGAGCTGCAATGTACAAAAGCAACTCTGTCTTGTCATCCATAGCTGTATTTTTGGGCTCCAAGATAACCTCACGAATAGACTCCGCAATCGCTACACCACCCGGTTCACGAGTGGTTACAATTTCTCGTCCCAATGCCTCTAATTGCGGTAGCAAAGCTTGTAATACTGACGTTTTACCTGCACCGTCAGGACCTTCAAATGTGATAAAAATACCTTTTTCCATGATTCCCTCGCACTTTCATATTCTATTTATTCTACCAAAAATTCATGGAAAAAGCACCCCAAAATCTGTTCCCCTCTCCTCACTAAACTGACTTTTCTAGAAAGTCTCTTGCTCCCCTATCTAGATTTTGATACAATAAATTGAAGAATTTACGAGGAATACACATGTTAAAATTTAAAAATATTGCTTTTATCTTGCTTGGAGCAGGATTGTTTTCTTTTGGCTTGAATTATCTGGTCATGCCCAATGGTCTTTATGAAGGTGGGGCAACTGGTCTAACCTTGGTCATCTACTACCTCTTTCATATTAAACCATCTATCATGAATATTGTGATCAATATCCCACTTTTCATCTTAAGTTGGAAACTTTTGGGAAAACGCATGCTCTATTATAGTCTTGTTGGAACATTTGCGGTTACAGGCTGGCTGGCAATCTTTGAACGGTTCCCCCTCAAGATTCATTTAGAAGGCGACCTCATGATTGTAGCTATTTTAGCTGGAATTTTTATCGGAACTGGTCTAGGCATTATTTTCAAAGCTGGAGGAACTACGGGAGGAAGTGACATAGTCGCCCGTATCGGACACAAATTTACTCCTTACACGATTGGTCAATGGATTTTAGTAGTAGATTTTATGGTGTTAGTCCTAATTGTTCTCGTATCAAAAGATTTACGTATCGTCCTCTATACCCTCATTGAAGTGACAATCGCTTCTCGGATGATTGACCTTGTCAGCGATGGTGGCTACGGCAGCAAAGGTGTCATGATTATTTCAGAAAAATCGCAAGAGCTAGCAACCGCCATCGATTCTCAAATCGAGCGTGGTGTGACCTTCATCAAGGCTCAAGGATTTTATACAAAAAAAGAGACCAACATGATCTACTCTGTTATCTATAAGAGTCAGCTACAAGAAATGAAAGATCTCATCCACAAAATTGATCCCCACGCCTTCATCACTATCGTAGATGCCCATGAGGTGCTAGGCGAAGGATTTACCCTCGATTCAAACAAACAACCACTGGAAAAAGACTAGGAAGCCCCTAGTCTTTTAGTATGCGCTCAATTCCTTTTTAGCCAAATCAATTTGCCAGTTGACCTGATAAAAGCCAGTGCCACCCAATGAATTACGGCGCTCTACTGCTGTTTTAGATTGCAAGGTAACATAGATGTCCTCATCAATCAAGTCAGAAATTTCTTGGTAACGCTCAAGGGACACGTCCTGTAAATAATAGCCTGCCTTAGTGCATTCCAAGACCAATTTCCCAACAATTTCATGGGCTTCACGGAAAGGAAGTCCTTTAGAAGCCAGATAGTCTGCCAACTCTGTCGCGTTTGAAAAATCTTTCTCCGTTGATTTCGCCATGTGCTTGTCATTGACAGTCATAGTGTTAATCATACCAGCCAAAATATCGATGGCCACCGTAATGGTCTCAGCCGTATCAAACATGCCTTCCTTGTCTTCTTGAAGATCTTTATTATAAGCCAAAGGTAGAGATTTCATAACCGTCAAAAGACCAATCAAGTTACCATAGACACGACCTGATTTCCCGCGGATGAGCTCAGCCATATCAGGATTTTTCTTCTGTGGCATAATTGATGAGCCCGTTGAGAAAGTATCAGAAAGCGTCACAAATTGATATTCATGGCTACACCAGTTGATGATTTCCTCACAGAGACGAGACATGTGCATCATCAGAATGCTGGCATTCGATAAGAATTCTAAGATAAAATCACGGTCAGATACCGCATCAAGGGAGTTACTATAGGGTTTGGCAAAGCCCATAAGCTGCGCTGTCATCTCACGGTCGATAGGGAAGGTTGTCCCTGCCAAAGCCGCCGCACCAAGCGGCGACATGTCTGCGTGTTTCACGTTAAACGCAAAACGTTCACTATCACGCGTAAACATGTTGTAGTAAGCCATCAAGTGATGCCCAAAAGAAATGGGTTGCGCATGCTGCAAATGCGTGTAGCCTGGCATAATGGTATGAACATGTTTATCAGCCAAGGTTACTAAAGAAGCACGGAGGTTATGCAATTTCTCAATCACTTCTTGCAACTTAGCCTTGAGATATAGGTGCATATCTGTTGCCACTTGGTCATTACGAGAACGAGCTGTGTGGAGCTTGCCTGCTACCGCACCAATTTCAGCGGTGAGGAGGCTTTCAATATTCATGTGAATATCTTCGTTGGAAATATCAAAGACTAACTCCCCAGCCTCATACTCCACCAGCAATTTTTCAAGACTAGCCTTAATGGTGTCTGCTTCTTCCTGGGCGATGATCCCTGTCGCTCCAAGCATGGTTACATGTGCAATCGAACCTTGAATATCAAATTTAGCCATTTTTTGGTCAAAGCTGATAGAAGCCCCAAATTCTTCAACCCATTTTTCAAGGCCAGCCTCAAAACGGCCTCCCCATAATTTGTGATTTTCTGCCATAATCTTATCTCTTTTCTTACTTTTTCTGAAACCATAAAAGCTGGGACCGTCGTCTCAGCTTTTCTAAATCGTCTCACTGGACGAATAACCCGCAGGTTTTCGAAGTGTCTCTCTGGGCACCTTATCGAGGTGTAGTGTAAGAAAAGAGTTTCAGATGGAGCTCGCTGACTCCTTTTATCTGAAGGTTTTTCTTACTAAAATTCTTTTGTAGTGATAGTTTCCTCAACGTAGCAAGTCTATCTAGCGACTAAAGTCACTGATAGACTACGGCAACCACTATTGTGGATTGCCTAGCAACCTTACTAATTCCAATTGCAATATAATATCGATTTTGCAATTTCCGTGTCATAGGTGGTGGCGGACGCAAGCGAAGCCTGAACGCTTGAGAAAAGCTGTACTTTTCTTATTTCCAATCTTTAACAGTCTCCAAGACTGTTAAAGCATCGCTAATTTTTGAGCCTAGGGGCTCAATCATGCCACCACAACGGGAACTATCGGTTTGTAGCTCACTTCGTTCGCCGTTTGGGGACTAATAATGGTTATGATGTTCTCTAAGTCTAGGCAATGCCTCGCTGGCATAACTTAAGTTAGGCAAGGGATATTAAGGACAAATGAAAACGCATCAAAGCCATTATTTGTTATTAACTTGTGAGTTAACTTGAGTTGGTAACCCCCAGAGTTTGATGAAGCCTACGGCTGCGTCTTGGTCGAAGCTGTCTGCTGCTGTGTAGGTTGCTAGGTTTTCGTCGTAGAGTGAGTTTGGTGATTTACGTGCAACAACTTTAGCTGAACCTTTATAGAGTTTCACTTTTGCAGTACCGTTAACGACTTTTTGGGTTTCTTTAATGTAGGCAATGATGGCTTTGGTTGCTGGGCTGAACCACAAGGCGTTATAGATAAGATTTGACAGTTCATTTTCAAGGATTGGTTTGAAGTGTGATACTTCACGTACCAAGGTCAAATCTTCGATTTCTTTGTGGGCTGTCAAAAGAACAGTTGCACCTGGGCATTCGTAGATTTCACGTGATTTGATACCGACAAGTCTGTTTTCAACGTGGTCGATACGTCCGATTCCGTGTTTACCAGCAATGACGTTCAATTCTTGGATAAGGTCTGCCAATTTCATTTCTTTGCCGTTGATGGCTACCGGTTTACCTGCTTCAAAAGTGATCTCAACGTATTCAGCTTCGTTTGGTGCTGCTTCTGGTGAATTTGTGATGCCAAAGGCTTCTTCTGGCGCTTCGTTCCATGGGTTTTCTAGGACACCACATTCGTTAGCGCGGCCCCAAAGGTTTTGGTCAACTGAATATGGGTTGTCAAGATCCGCTGGGACGGGAACGCCATTTTCTTTTGCAAATTGAATTTCTTCTTCTCTATGCCATTTCCATTCACGTACTGGGGCAACCACTTTTAAGGATGGATCTAAGGCTGCGATCGCTACTTCAAAACGAACTTGGTCATTTCCTTTACCAGTACAACCATGCGCAATGCTTATCGCACCGGTCTTATGGGCAATCTCCACTAATTTTTTAGAAATAATGGGACGGCTAAGGGCAGATACCAATGGGTATTTTTGTTCGTACATGGCGTGAGCTTGAAGAGCTGGAAGAACATACTCCTCAGCAAATTCATCTTTAACATCCAAGATGTATGATTCAATAGCACCAACTGCGAGGGCTTTATCATGAATAAAATCCAAATCTTTTCCTTCACCAACATCCATACATACTGCAATAACATCATAGTCTTTTTTAAGCCAAGCAATGGCTACAGATGTGTCTAAACCGCCAGAATATGCTAAAATCAATTTTTCCTTTGTCATGTTTACCACCCATTTTCTTTCTCTTTTCTTCCCTACCTCGTAGGGGATGTAGTGTATTTTATTGAATTATTATTTATTTGTCAAGTTTTTTTGTATATTTTTTCATTTTATTCTTGACTTATGTTTAACAATAACATAAAATGTATAAACATACAATAAAAATAAAGGAGATTTTGATATGATATTCAAAAAAACAGCTTTAGGCCTTGCAACAATCGCTATTTCATTAACATTAGGAGCTTGTTCTTCTACTTCTACAGATGATGTCACACTTAATAATATTCAAAAAAATGATAAATTAGTCGTTGCGCTCAATCCTGAATTTGCTCCATTTGAATTCAAGACATTGGTCGATGGAAAAGATACTATTCTTGGTTCAGATGTAGCATTAGCCCAAGCCATTGCGGATGAACTCGATGTTGAATTAGAACTTTCTCCAATGAGTTTTGACAATGTTCTTTCCAGCCTGCAGAGCGGAAAAGCGGACATTGCCATTTCAGGAATTTCTGTCACAGAGGAAAGAAAAAAGACCTTTGATTTCTCAAATGCCTACTACCAGGCTAAAAATGTTCTCATCGTCAAAGAGGAGAATAGTGCCAAATTTTCCACTATAAAGAGTCTATCTGGAAAGAATATTGCCGCACAAAAAGGCTCTGTACAGGAAAACGTCATTAAAGAGCAAATTCCAGAAGCTAATCTTATTTCACTGACGTCTAACGGAAATATGATTACAGAACTAAAATCAGGAACCGTTGATGCCGTTATCTTAGAAAAACCAATTGCGCAAGGCTATATCCTGAACAATCCTGGACTGGTCCTCTCCACAATTGAATTGGATTCGTCTGCTACTGACTCTTACGCCGTTGCATTACCAAAGAACAATCGTACATTAAAAGAAAAAATCAACAGAGTCGTAAAAGATTTAGTCGATTCTGGAAAATACGAGGACTATGTCCAAGAAGCCTACCAAGCAAATACGAATGAATAAAGAAAATGGCCCTTCCCAATCGGAAGGGCTGATTTCTTATATTTTCTTAGCAACTGTAGGCTGGATACTGTCTACGTTGAAACCGGCAGTTGTCAAGCTAGCTTTCAAACGATCCACATCTACCTTGCCAGCGATTTGAATCTCAACGACGGCATGCTCTGCTCGATCTTCAATTTGTACCGTACGTTTAATATTGTAGCCTTCTTGAGCAATTAATTGAAGAATATTGCCTAGCACTCCTCGTTTATCGTCTACTAGCATACGGAGGCGAACACCTTCTTCTCCATAACCCGACACATGAAGGAAGGCTGCAAAGACATCACGGTCTGTGATAATACCATAGAGTTGCTCATCATCCACAACGGGCAAAATACCAACCTTATTTTTGTACATCAGGTAAACCGCATCTTCTAGGCTGGCAAATTGGGATACCGTAATGACATCCTTAATCATGACATCCTTAACTTTTGTCTTATTGAGAAGATAGTTCATTTCATAGATAGAAAGACTAGTTGCCTTTGAAGGACTGGCTTCTGCAATCGTTCCTTCTGTCACCAAACCAACTAATTTATCGTTTTCAATAACAGGCAAGCGATGAATCTGTTGATCACGCATGAGGTCAGCAGCGTGGGCAATTGTTGTATCTGGTGAAATATACACTACTTTACGAGTCATAAAATCTTTAACAGCCATAGAAATTCCTCCATTCTTTTCTTATTCTATTATAGCACATTTCAGAAAACGATTACAGTAGTCCTATGAAAAAGTCTTTTTCTTTTTCCATTTTTTGTGACCTTTTTGTGGCATTTCTAACACAGAATTACGGAGATTTCCTTTTCAAATCCTGTATACTTTAGACATAGTCAAAGATGACTAAATAAAAGAAACGAGGACACTCTCATGAAAAACAAAAAACAATCTCTCAAACTTATCTTTGCTAGCTTTGCAGCAGCTGCTACTGTAGCAGTTGTCCCACTCAGCCAAACAGCTGTTTTTGCAAATGAAAATGCCGCACAAAAAACAACCATTGAAACAATCGATTGCAGCAATCTACCTGCACCTGATCTTTCAGACTACAAAACACTCACAGATGCTGAGCGAACAAAATTGATTGAAGCAGATAAAAAAGCCCAAGACATCACCGCTCAAATGGACAAACTCCTCGGTGAAGATGGCAAGGTGACGGATCAAGCAAAATTGGATCAGCTGCAAACTCAATTAGACGACCTTTATAAATCAGTTGAATCCATTCCAGCTAAGGTCGATGCTGGAAATGCCAGCAAAGCCAAAGAAGAATTGAAAGACTACCTCAATCAATCTGGCTTGACGGATAAGGAAAAAGCGGACTACCTTTCAAAATCTGAAACAATTCGCAACTTGGAAGGACAATTGGAGGCATTATTTGATAAAAATGGTCATGTAACAGACCAAGCCAAAGCAGATGCCTTGGAAAAAGAATTGAATGGTCTCTACGATGTCATTGATGCCTTAGATGCTAAAGTGGAAGCTGAGCAAATCAAAGCTAACAAAAACTTGACGGACAAGGAAAAAGACACTCTCATCACGACCTACGCCCAAATAAACAAACTCAACACTGCCTACGAAGCCCTCTTTGATAAGGATGGAAATATCACTGACCAAGCCAAGGCGGATGAATTGGACAAAAAACTTGAAGAACTAGAAGCCTCTGTTGAGTCTGCTGAAGCAAAATTGTGTGATACAGCTGACACTGAAAAATAAACTCTCATCACGACGCTCTTATTTCTAGACAAAACTTGCCTAATCGCTCAAAATACGATACAGTAAAATCACATGATTTTACTGTATTACTTTAGAAAAATAGATGAAAAAAAGAATTTATGCTGCGGATGATGATACCAGTATCCGTGAAATTTTAGCCACCTTTTTAGAAGATGCCGGCTATCTGGTGTCTGTTTTTGAAACAGGCGATGACCTTCTTGTTGCCTTTGAAAAAGAGCCCTGCGACTTGATTTTGCTGGATATTATGATGCTTGGACGGTCAGGATTAGAATTGACCAAGGAAATTTGCCAACTTTCCACCGTTCCTATCATTCTACTGACCGCAAAAGATACGGATATGGACTATATTTTAGGCATCAACTCTGGTAGTGACGACTACATGGTCAAACCCTTCCGACCTTCCATTCTCATGAGTCGTATTACGGCCCTCTTTCGTCGGATTGATATGGAACAAGGGCAGAGCAAGGCAGATGATTTCCACTTTGGAGACCTGACTTACTCAGACAAAGACCATGCTTTCTATATCTCTGAGGAAAATTTACATTTGACAGAAACTGAGCTGCAAGTCATGATTTATAGGATAAAAGGAGCAGGTAAGGCCGTTTCCCGCGATGAATTATTGGATACTGTTTGGGGGATGTCAGCAGATTTTGAGACACGAGTCACAGATGAAACTGTCCGACGTATCCGCAAAAAATTAGCTGGCGCCAACAGCCAAGTCTCTCTAAAAACTGTTTGGGACTATGGCTATAAGTTAGGGGTACTCCAATGAAACCAGTCAAAAAAAAATGATTGTCTCCCTCTTTGTCCTAACAGCGGTCCTGATCTCTCTCGTGGGTCTTCTTGTCTTTCGCATGACCATGGGTAGTTACATTGCCAATCAAGCTAAAGAAGCAATTGAAACCTCTCAAGCTATCTATTCTGGACAAGATTTGTAGCAAAATGAGGATGAAAATCGACTCTTTGCTGAGATGATTGAATTAAATCCAGACTATTCCCGATATTCCTGTTTCCGAAGAAAGCAGTGACAAAACTGACCTCTCCTATTATTACTACGGTGATCAAAAAAAAATGGTCAACTGGGCTAAAAAATGGCAAAGAAAATAAGATACTACAGACCAAAATCGGTAAAAAATTCTACTTTGTAAAAGTTGTCACTGTCAAAAAACAACTTCTCCTTCTCTATGTCAATGCCAGCTTAGAGCACAATCTTGTAGAGAATATTTCTCTTATTCTGCTGCTTTCACTGCCTATTAGCCTCATTGGTGCAGGTTTGCTGGGTCTAAGCATGGGAAGTCGTCTTGAGAAAGACCAACAAAAACAGAAAGAATTTTTCGAGAATGCCTCCCACGAACTCAAGACTCCTCTCATGGTCATTCAAGGCTACGCGGACGGACTTTTACAAAATCTTGTCGCTCCAAAATCAGCCAGTTCTGCTATTTTACGAGAAACCACTAAAATAGCCAACCTAGTGGACGAAATTCTCCATCTTTCGCGCCTAGAAAATGGAAGTCTCAAAGTAGAAAAAATAAACCTATCGCTGGAAGAATTTCTAGAAAATATCCTCTATCAAAGCCAATTTCAAGCCAAGAAACAGGGATTAGACCTCACTATTGATGTATCCGATTACCAGATTTCTGCCAATCCTCAGCTATTAGAACGTGCCATTACCAATATCGTCGCCAATAGTTTGCGCTACGCAAAAACTTCCATTGCTGTTCAAGCAGATCAGCAACAAATCGTCATTGAAAACGATGGCCCTCTCCTCTCCGCCGACGACCTACAGCATACCTTTGACCGATTCTATACAGGAAAAAATGGTCAATCAGGTATTGGCATGGCCCTCACCAAGGAAATTATTGAGCAACATGGCTGGAAAATTACAGCGCAGAACATTGAAAACGGCGTTCAATTTCGAATTACATTTTAGGAAAAAGATAAAAGGTGCTGAACCAATGCGTTCAACACCTTTTTTCATTTATCCCCCAAGATAGGCTTTGCGGACTTCATCAGAAGCGAGGAGTTCTTGTCCTGTACCAGACAAGACAACATTACCTGTTTCCAATACATAACCACGGTCTGCGATAGCAAGTGCCTTATTGGCATTTTGCTCAATCAAGAGAACCGTCGTCCCTTGTTTCTGGATATCTTGAATAATATCAAAAATTTCTTGAATAAAGATTGGCGCAAGCCCCATTGATGGCTCATCTAAGAGCAACAGTTTCGGTTGGCTCATCAGTGCTCGCCCCATCGCCAACATCTGCTGCTCCCCACCTGATAGGGTAGCTGCATCCTGACCTTTTCGTTCTTCCAAACGTGGAAAACGATCGAAGATCTTCTTGAGATTTTTCTGGTTTTCATCACGATTTGTTTTAAGAAAAGCACCCATTTCCAAGTTTTCCATAACCGTTAAACCTGGGAAAACGTGACGTCCTTCTGGTACCTGAGCAAGTCCAGATGCTACGATTTTACGGGCTGGGACTTTTTGAATTTCATTTCCAAGGTAAGAAATCGTTCCTGACGACGGACGAACTAAGCCAGAAATGGTGCGTAGAATGGAGGTTTTACCAGCTCCATTGGCCCCAATCAAGGTAACAACTTCACCTTCATTGACTTCAAAGGAAACATTTTTCACAGCTTCGATGACGCCGTAATGCACTGATAGGTTGTCAACTTTTAACATAGACATTAGGCTTCACCTCCTAGATAAGCTTCAATTACACGTTTGTTTTGCTTGATTTCATCTGGCGTTCCATGGGCAATCAAGCGACCATATTCCAACACATAGACACGCTCAGTTACTTCCATAACTAGGCTCATATCGTGCTCAATCAACATAATCGTAATCTTGAAATCATCCTTGATTTGGCGAATCAACTGAGTCAATTCAGCCGTTTCCTGTGGGTTCATACCAGCAGCAGGCTCATCAAGGAAGAGGATTTTTTGTTCTGTCGCCAAGGCGCGGACAATCTCCAAGCGACGTTGTTGTCCGTATGGAAGATTCTTAGCAAGCGTATCTGCATCCTTGTCCAAGTTGAAAATTTTCAAGAGTTTCAAAGCCTTTTCTTTAAGTGTTACTTCATTTTTATAGAAGATAGGCAAGCGGAAGAAACTAGCAAAGACATGCGGTTTGTGATGATTACCAAAAGCAATCAAGACATTTTCCAGCACTGTCATATCCTTGAATAAGCGGATATTTTGGAAGGTACGAGAGAGGCCGAGAGCAGCAATCTTAGACGGCGCTTTGCCATTCAAGAGTGTATCATCTAGGGTAATCGAACCTTCACTTGGTTCGTAGACCCCTGTCAAAAGGTTGAAAAGTGTTGTTTTACCAGCACCATTTGGTCCGATTAGGCCGACTAATTCGCCTGTTTCCAATTCCATGGTAACATCGCCAACGGCTGTCAACCCACCGAAATGCTTGGTTAATTTTTTTACTTCAAGAAGTGCCATTTACTTGTCCTCCTTCTTTTTGAAGAACGCTGACAGGGCAATTTCTTTGGTCCCCAAAAGTCCACCTGGACGGAAAATCATGATGAGAATCAAGGCCAGCGAGTAAATAATCATACTAATATCTGAGTAGTTTTTAAGGAATACATTGAGCACGCCCAAGACGATAGCTGCCAAGAAAGTTCCCGTAATCGAGCCCAAACCACCCAAAACGATAATAATCAAGATGTTCACAGAAGTCATAAAGGCAAAGTCTTTTGGCACAACAGTTCCGACATACCCAGCCTGCAAGCCTCCAGCAATCGCTGCCGTCATGGCACCAATCACAAAGGCTACGACCTTCATCTTGGTTGGATTTACCCCAACAGACTCCGCAGCAATTTCATCTTCACGAACCGAAATCACTGCACGTCCCATAGGACTACGCAAGAAATTGAGCGTCAAAATAGTCGTAATCACTACAAAAGCATAAACGATTTGCCAGTTGGTGAAAAGCGGAATATTCATAATCCCTGCCGCACCATTGGTCAAGTCACCTCCGTTGATGATGAGAATACGGATAATTTCCGCTACACCCAGAGTGGCGATGGCAAGGTAGTCCCCTTTAAGACGAAGAGTAGGAATACCAACCAAGAGAGCTACTCCACCCGCCAAGAGCATTCCGACTACAATCGCCAAAATGAAACCACCGTATGTTGGTACTTGTGAGCCAAGAATAGCCACAGCATAGGCACCGATTGCCATAAAACCAGCGTGTCCTAGTGAAAATTGACCAGAGAACCCGACAACTAAGTTAAGACCGACAGCCAAAATAATATTGACACCGATTTGCTCTACAATTTGAATGTAGTAAAAATTAAAGATACCTGCTGCTACCAAGCCATCAATCAAAAGAAAGCCTGCTACAAGAATGGCAAACCAGATGAGATTGATTTTCAAATTTTGTTTCATGGTTACACCTTCTCTTTCACATTTTTACCGAGGATACCACTTGGACGCACCAAGAGGATGAGAATGAGGACGATATAGACAACCGCATCACGGAAGTCTGACAGACCAACTGCAGTAGCCATTGTCTCCAAAATCCCGATTACAAAGCCACCAAGAGCCGCACCAGGGATAATTCCGATACCACCAAGCACCGCCGCAACAAAGGCTTTAATACCAGGAGTCATTCCCATAAGAGGTTCAATAGAGTTGTAGTAAAGACCGATGAGAACACCACCTGCCCCAGCCAAAGCAGAACCCAGGGCGAAGGTAAAGCTGATGGTACGGTCAACATTGATCCCCATGAGTTGCGCCGCATCACTGTCTACAGAAACCGCACGCATGGCTTTCCCCATTTTTGTCTTGGTAACGATAAATTGCAAGGCCACCATCAACACCAAGGAAATGCCTAGAATCAAGAGCTGAATATTGGTCACGCTAATTGGACCAAGGCTAAACTTGATGGTTTCAACGGCTTGTGGGAAGGGACGAACATTCGCCGAGAAGAAATAAACCATGGTGTATTCCAAGAAGAAGGATACACCGATAGCCGTAATCAAGGCTGCAATCCGTGTTGAATTGCGCAAAGGACGATAAGCCAAGAACTCAATGACAACTCCCAATACCGCTGTCAGTGCCATCGCAATTGGCAAAGCCACAAAGAAACGGACGGCCATATTGTCAATCATCGTCAAATTATTGATAAGGTAATAACCCAGAAAGGCACCAATCATATAAATGTCCCCGTGGGCAAAGTTAATGAGTTTGATAATCCCGTATACCATGGTATAACCAAGTGCCAGCAAGGCATATACAGAACCCAGAATCAAACCATTGACAAGTTGTTGAAGCATAAGTTCACCAAATCTTTCTAAATATTTTTCAAATACAGTACATTATACGAAATTTTCTGACAATTTTCAAGTGATATTGTCTGACAATTCGAAAAAATTTCTATTTTCCAACTGTAAAGAGGGAGTGGGAAAGAACTCCTGGCAAGTAATAAAGAGTTCCCTTCGCTCCCGTATTTTCAGCTCAGGCAGAAAACGTCCACTGGACCTTTTCTCTCCCACCCCCGCACAATTGATTAGGCTATCTTTGAAGCTTGAAAGCGAACAAAGATGTCAATCAACCACTGCGTCTTGCAATTCTAGCTCAAATAAAATTAGGAGTTGGACTTTTTGCCCAGCTCCATCATTCTTTTGATTAATCTACAGAAACTGTATCAACTGTAGCTTGTTGCCCATCTTTCAAGCCCACAACGTAAACAGATTTCACTACATTGTGTTCTTTGTCGATAGACATTGTACCTGTTACACCTTCAAAATCAGCCAATTTAGCCAAGTTATCTTTGATGTCAACAGATGTTTTCGCACCTTCTGCTGCTTTAGCTGCCATATAAACTGAGTCATATGCCAACGCAGAGAACATAGATGGCTCTTCACCGTATTCTGCTTTATAGGCATCGTAGAAAGCTTTTGCCTTTTCACTTGCAGATGTTACAAATGCTGAAAGGTAGTAAACATTGTTAGCTGCTGACGTTGTCGCCAATTCCGCATATTGTGGTGAGTCAAAACCATCTGAACCAAGAATTGGTTGGTTGAGACCAAGTTCACGCGCTTGTTTTGTAATCGTACCTGTTTCATTATAGTAACCAGGCATGATGATGGCATCAAACTTTTGGTCTTTGATTTTTGTTAAAGCTGCTTGGAAGTCTTTGTCACCTGAAGCAAACGTTACTTCTGCAACAATTTCTCCTTTGAAGGCTTTTTTGAATGCCTTAGCTACACCTTTACCATAGTCAGATGAGTTATCGTAGTAAAGAACAACTTTTTTAGCGCTCAATTTTTCTGTTGCATACTTAGACATGATTTCACCTTGGTATCCGTCTGTAAAGGTTGTACGGAAGAAGTACTCTTGTGTATTTCCTTTGCTATCTACGACCAAGTCTGTTTGTGTACCTGAAGGTGTGATCATTGGAACAGCTGCTTTTGTAACGCTTGAAGTTGAAGCACCTGACGCACCTGAAGTCGCAGGACCTACGATGACATTGACACCTTCACTAGCCAAGCTGGTTGCAACTGTTGCTGCTTCTGCTGTTTCAGACTTGTTGTCTTTTGAGACAATTTCAAGTTTTTTACCATCTACACCACCATTGGCATTGATTTCTTTAGCAGCCAATTTCGCACCATTTGCTTCTGTTTGACCATAAGAAGAAACTGCACCTGACAATTCTAAGTTAAGTCCTACTTTAACTGTGTCACCAATTTTTGTACCAGTTGCGTTCGCACCTGCACCACCCGTGCTCGAAACACTTGAACAAGCTACAAGCATGGCAGCCGAGGCAAGACTCACAAGAGCCACAGCAAATTTACTTTTTTTCATAAGATTTTTCCTAAACTTTCCTTATAAATTTAATGATGTAACTAATATACTGAATTATCAGAAAATTGTCAACAAAAAAAGAAAAAGAATTTCTTGAAAACCTTTTCCTTTTTTATCGATATAAAGAACCCACAAAATCCTTGTCAATTTCCTTGAAATAAGATGGAACAACCTTCTTAACAAACTTCTCTTTTTTCAAACTAGCCATGATTTCTTCTGCCTGTTCTTGACGGACATATAAAATAGCATAACGCAGACGACGTGAATGATAGGTCAAATCTCCGTACTGGTTCAATTTACGCGCATCACGATTATAGTGCAAATAAACGGCTAAACTCAAACGTTCTTCTCTCTCAAACATGCTCTTCTCCTTTCTTTTCATTATAACACAAAAGAGAAGTCGGCTTCAACTTCTCTTTTTTTCACTGCTTATTTTAGTTCCGTATTTTTCATGATTTTGTCAATGAAGCCGTAAGCCAATGTTTCTTCAGCACTCATCCAGTAATCGCGTTCTGCGTCTTTGTGGATTTGCTTAACAGTTTTACCAGAGTTTTCTGCCAAGATTTGCTCCAAATTGTTACGTGTTTTCAAGAGGTGTTCTGCTGCAATCGCCATATCTGTTTGCTGCGTACCGCCACCAGTACCCCCCATTGGTTGGTGAATCATGTATTCAGCATTTGGCAACATGAAACGTTTACCTTTAGCACCAGATGAAGCAATGATTGTTCCCATTGAAGCTGCCATCCCCATGACAATTGTTTGCACATCAGCCTTGATGAAATTCATGGTGTCCACAATGGCAAGACCTGCTGATACAGAACCGCCAGGTGTATTGACATAAAGATAGATGTCTTTGGTTGGGTCTTGGGCATCCAAGAATAAGAGCTGGGCAATGACAGAGTTTGCCATATTGTCCTCAACAGGACCTGTCAACATGATAATACGGTCTTTTAATAAACGAGAATAAATATCGTAAGAACGTTCCCCACGACTAGTTTGTTCGATAACTACTGGAATCATACATTTCTCCATTTCTCTATTTCAATAGTTTTATTATAATTTTTTGGTCAAGAAAGGTCAAATAAAAAGTTCATTCTCTCTTTTATATAATTTCTTGACAGTGGTCATTTATAGGGTTATAATTTATATATAACAAATTTCGATATATAAACCATAAAAACATATATCCAAAAAATATATAACAAAGGAGGGAGACAGATGCATTTTCCTGTTCCAGCAGCGCTGACAGAATTTCTCATTATGAGCATATTAGAGTCCAGTGACTCTTACGGATACGAGATTTGCCAAACGATCAAATTAGTTTCTAATATCAAAGAGTCCGCTCTCTATCCCATTCTCAAACGCTTAGAGCAAGGCGATTTATTAGCCACCTATTCGCGAGAATACCAAGGAAGGATGAGAAAATACTACAGCTTAACCCAATTAGGTCATGAGGAACTAGTCCGACTCAAAGATGATTGGGATACTTATACAAGTACCATTAACGGCATTATAGAAGGGAGCATCCGCCATGACAAAAACTGAATACTTGGCCCAATTGGAAAAACATCTGAAAAAATTACCACATAAAGAATTTCAAGAGGCCCTCACTTTCTTTCACGAATACTTTGACGAAGCCGGTCCAGATCAGGAAGAGAGAATTATGGAAGAATTAGGTACTCCAAAAGAAGCAGCCAGCGAACTCATTAACAACATCCTTGACCGTCACATTCAGGGAGAGGATGATGAGGTTGCTGCTGAGAAAGTTGCCTTAGGGAAGCGGCATCTCTATACACTGATCGGTATCGGTATTTGCCTCTTATTCTCATTTTTCCTAGTGTTCGTCTTTCATTCCTTACTCGGAGTCCTAACTTTCTTCCTACTATCTTGCTTCGCTGCCTTCTATATTGGAAAAAACTGGCAAGAAATCCGCGAAACTAAAAAGACCGTTTGGCTGTCAACCCTCGCCATCATTTCTCTACCGATTGCCATTCCTGCTCTCTTTTTCTTAATTGGAGGTTTGCTATTTCTTATCCTCTTAATAATCGGTTTTCTTCTTGCCGGAGTTATATCTGGGCTTGCTGCTTTCATTGCGAGTTTCTATTTTATCTGGGAAGCCTTCACGCTACTTACTCAAGGTGGACATGTTTTCCTTATGGGATTGGGAATTGGACTCTGTCTTTTTGGCGGCGCCGTCCTTCTCTACTTGCTGACTGGCTTTTTCGCCTATTGGGCTTGGCAGTTTGTCAAATTCTGTTTCCACTGGATTTTGAAAAGAGGTAAACGAGCATGAAAAAGAAATTAACTATTAGTATTATTGTCGGTTTCGCCAGTGTGATTTTGGGCTTGGTTCTAGCAGGAATTGGCTTTTTCTCAGGCGGACTCGAAAAGTTAGAAAACATCAGCCAACCGCAAGAAATTCACAAATCCTATGCTAACTTAAGTAGCTTAACCTTTGAATATCTTCCGCAAAGTGTCCTTATCCAAGAATCACCAGACAATCGTTACCATGTCTCCTACTACAATTCCCCCAACAACCTTCACTCTTCTATTCGGTTAAACAAAGACAAAGATAATCTGAGCTTGTCCATCCGAAGCAGTCAGATTAGAATAAAAGGCTTCTTACAAGTCTTTGGCGAAGTTCTTGCAGAAAGAAATCTAAATAGTCAAATCATCACCATCCAAATCCCTAAAAATAAATCTCTCAAAAAATTGAAAGGGTTTAATGGGAATTCAATAACGATAGAAAATAGCAAGATTGAGACCATTGACTTTGATGGCAATATCAATCTTATGAACAGCGAAATCGCAGGAGGAAACATCAATGGCTATAGTCTCAATATCCAACAGTCCAAACTGAAGAATCTGACTATCTCTTCACCGTCTTCACCCAACTATATTTCCAACTCTACTTTAGAAAACGTGACTATTTCAGACTATCACCAATTAGACGCGCAGCAAGTGACACTTTTAGGTGAAAATACCTTCAAGCCTATTTCGGAATCTCTAACCCTGACCAATCTTGACCTGACGGATAAAAATCTTGCAGAGCTCTCCCTCAATATCAGTAATAAGATTGATAAAGCAGCCTTTGCCAAAGAATTCGGCTATACCTATGAAGGGGAAGAAAATCCAGACTACGAAGACAGCAGGGATTTCCAAAACCAAGTCGAAAACATGGGTATTTTCATAAGAGACAAGTATGCGAACCTCCCTATTACTGCTACAGATACGGAGGTCAAGCTGACTACACAGGTAGCAAATAGCAAAAATAAACTAACCATCAACACCACTAATGCAACCATTAACTTGCGAACACCGCAGTAAGATTAGAAGACACTAAAAAAGGCAGGAACATTTTCCTTGCCTTTTTAATAATTTATTTTGTACCAAACAAACGGTCACCAGCGTCACCCAAACCTGGGACGATGTAGCCATGCTCATTGAGTTTTTCATCAAGCGCTGCTGTATAGATGTCGATATCTGGATGTGCTTCTTGAAGAGCCTTAACACCCTCTGGTGCTGCTACAAGAGCAACAAATTTGATGTTTGAAGCACCACGTTTTTTCAATGACTCAATGGCCAAAATAGCTGAACCACCAGTTGCAAGCATTGGATCAACAACAAAGATGTGACGGCGGTCAATATCTTCTGGTAATTTTACCAAGTACTCAACAGGTTGCAATGTTGTTTCATCACGATACATACCGATGTGACCAACCTTGGCAGCTGGTACCAAGCTCAAGAGACCATCAACCATCCCGATACCTGCACGAAGAATTGGTACAATCGCTAATTTTTTACCAGCAATTTGTTTTTGAACCGTTGTCGTAATTGGTGTTTCAATTTCCACGTCTTCCAGTGGCAAGTCACGCAAAACTTCATAACCCATCAACATAGCAATTTCATCAACCAATTCGCGGAAATCTTTTGTAGACGTATCCTTGCGACGCAGGATTGACAATTTATGTTGAATAAGCGGATGTGAGATGACTTGGAATTTTCCCATGATAAGACTCCTTTTGGTGTTTTTTCTATTTTACCAAAAATCCTCAAAAAAAGCTTGCCAAAAATGACAAGTCTTTTATTTTTTGAAAACAAGGGCTTCGTAAGGGCGAAGAGAATCTTGTTTCTCTTCTGCTGTAGGGTAATTGTGCATGAAGACTGGTGCTTCTGCTACAGGGGTATAGGTCTGTTCTTGGTCGCTGAAGTTAACGACGACTATAAATTCATCTTGCTCATCAAATTTTCGATAGGCTAATACCAGGTCATTTCCTGTTTCCAATGCCTCATACTGACCTTCCGCCATAACTGGATACTGACCACGAAGGGCTACCAATTTTTGATAAGTATAGAAGATGGAATTTTCATCTGCTAAGGCTGCATCCACATTGAGCCAGCTGTAATTCTCATTCAAGCTCAACCATGGTTTACCAGTTGTGAAACCACCATTGTCTTCACTTGACCAAGCCATCGGACGGCGAGCATTGTCACGACCTTTGACATTAATAGAGTGGATAATGTCGTCTTTTGTATATCCTTCTTCAAGACGCTCTGCATACATGCGACGGCTTTCAATATCATCTGCCTCAGAAATATCTGTAATCGGTGTGTTAACCATACCGATTTCTTCCCCTTGGTAAATGTAAGGTGTACCAGACATGAAGTGAAGATAGATAGCCAGCATTTTACCACTGATTTCGCGGAATTCTGGGCTATCGCTGGCAAATCGAGAAATGGCACGTGGGAGGTCATGGTTATTCCAGAAGAGAGAATTCCACCCTTTACCAACCAAACCAGTCTGCCATTTGGTCATGACTTTGTGAAGGTCAGCTGGATTGAGCGGTGCCAAGTCCCACTTCTCTTTACCTGCTTGCTGGTCCAAAAGAACGTGTTCAAACTGGAAGACCATTGAAAACTCGCTTCCATCTGGATTGGAATAAAGAGGGGCATTGTCAAGATTAGCAGACCAAGTTTCACCAACTGTTACCACATCGTGTGAGCCGAAGGTATGCTGGTTGAGTTCCTTGATCAGAGAATGAAGAGTTGGTCCGTCAGCTGTGATTTCTCTCTCAGGCTCTTTCCCAATCAAGTCAATCACATCCAAGCGGAAGCCACCGACTCCCTTGTCCAACCAGAAATTGATCATCTTATAAATCTCTTCTTTCACCGCTGAATTTTTCCAGTTCAAATCAGGTTGTTTCTTGGAGAAGAGGTGAAGATAATACTTATTGAGATGAGGGACATATTCCCAGGCAGATCCTGAGAAGCTAGACTTGAGGCTGTTCGGCTGATCTGCCCAGACATAATAATCATGGTAAGGATTTTCAGGTCCTTTGAGGGCTTCTTGGAACCAGAAATGTTCATCGGAAGTATGATTGAGGACCAAATCCATGACCATTTTAATGCCATATTTGTGTCCTTCAGCAATCAATTCTTCCATATCTGCCATAGTTCCGAATTCAGGTGCAATGGCTTGGTAATCACTGATATCATAGCCATTGTCATCCATAGGTGACTGGTAAACAGGGCTGAGCCAGATAGCATTAATCCCTAGTTTTGCCAAGTAAGGCAAGCGTTGGGTAATCCCTTTAAGGTCACCGACACCGTCTCCATTTGAATCTTGGAAACTACGTGGATAAACTTGATAGAGTACCGCTTTTTTCCACCAATCTGTTTTCATTTCTTTACTCCTCATCTTCTTTTTTATCTAAATAACGAATAATACGAGCTGGATTTCCAGCAATAACAACATTATCACCAAAGGACTTGGTCACAACAGAACCTGCACCAACAACTACGTTATCGCCAAGGGTCACACCTGCTAAAATCATAGCTCCTCCGCCAATCCAGACACGGTCACCAATGGTAATGGGTGCTCCGTATTCAGGACCTGCGATTCGCTCATAGGCATCCAAAGGGTGCAGGGCAGTGTAAAATTGAACATTTGGCCCTAACATGGCATTCTTACCAATAGTCACAGGGCAGGTATCTAAGACTGTCCAGTTAAAATTAGCATAAAAGTCTTCGCCTACATGGATATTACAGCCGTAGTCCAAAGTCACAGGTGTTTCCACATAAATGCGCTCACCTGTAGTACCCAACCAGTCCTTCATCAAATCAGACCGCTTAGCGCCGTCCATTTCTTGATTAACAGTCTGGCGTTTGACACGCGCAGCTTCTCTCAGAGCAACCAATTCTGGGTCTCCAGCATTGTAAAGTTGACCTGCCAACATTTTTTCTTTTTCTGTTGTCATCTGTTTATCCTTTGTATTTTTCTACTATTATAAATGAACCGCTTTCATTAGTCAAACGTTTGCATGCCCTTTGTAGGGTAAGACGGAAAGTTTTGAGGTTTTAAGAAGCTTACAGGAGAAAAGAGAAGAAAAACTTTCCCCTTCTATCTCTATAATGCAATCTGAGCTGAACCTTCTTCATCAGTTTCGATAATTTCAAAACTGTGATCTTTGAGGTTGGCTGAAAGCTGAGCTGTCACACCTGCATCCTCATTGGTCCAAGTGATTTGAAGGTTGTGCTCATCCACCATCTTAACAGCAAATTCTCCATCAAATGCTGGGCTAGTATTGCGGAACTTCAAAAGGTTGAAGAGAGATTGAACCACTGGGCGCTCAACTTCACGCTCGATTTCATCCAAATCATAGTAATGACGGTTGATATTGCGACCTTCTTTTGAAGATTCAAGGAGTTCAATATCATTTTCACCCGCCAAGAGACCAACATAGTAAATCTGTGGAATACCTGGTGCAAAGCATTGGAGAACACGCGATAAGAGATAGGCTTGATCATTGTTTCCAAGAGCTGAATAATAAGTACAGTTGATTTGGTAGATGTCCAAGTTATTGTAAGCTTCTGTACTGTAAATCCTCTTAACATTGGCACCTTGAGCATAGAGGGCTTCACGAGTTTCTTCTGTTTCCTCATCGGTCAGCAAGTCTTTGACATCCACTACTCCGATACCATCGTGAGTATCTAAGGTCGTGAATTGCTTGCGCGGACAAATTTCCATCCAGTGAACCAGACGGTTAACATTTCCGCTATAAAGAGCATGAAGAACCAACATTGGCAAGGCAAAGTCGTAAACATAGTAGTCCTGCTCTGCAATTTTTTGCTGAATAGTGTAATGTTCATGAATTTCTGGCAAAATTTCAATTCCTTGTGGCGCCAAAAGTTTGCGTGGGAAGTGCAACATTTCCCAAATATCTGGCTCTACAAAGAAGCAGTTTGTGCCGATTTTCTTATTAGCATAGGCAAAGGCGTCCAAACGGATAATCGACGCACCATGTTTAGCAAGATTTTCCAGATTTTCCTTGATAAAGGTGCGCGTCGTTTCCGTCGTCACATCTAGGTCAATCTGCTGTTCATCAAAGGTACACCAAACCTTTTCTTCTGTACCGTCCGAAAATTGCGCAATACGGTAAGGTGCACGTGGCTTCCGTTTGTAAATCAAATCCACATCTTCCTGAGTTGGCTCACCACCAGGCCAGAAATTTTTGTATCGGATAAAAAGGTCTGCATATTTTGACTCATCCTTCTTTTCCAAGAAATCCAAGAAATAAGGTGACTTGGCTGAAATATGGTTGATCATGAAGTCAAACATAAGGTAGTAATCCTTACTAAGCGCTTCTACATCTTCCCAATCACCAAAGGCAGGATCCACTTTTGTATAGTCCATTGGGGCAAATCCACGGTCACCAGATGATGGGAAGAAAGGCAAAATATGCACTCCACCAACGGTATCCTTCAGCGGACCTTCCAAGGCCTTTTTCAAATCTTTCAGGTTTTTCCCTAAACTGTCTGAATAGGTAATCAACATCGCTTGATTTTTAATTTTCATATCGATTCACTTTCTAAAATCTACTCTATACTCCATCTGTCTAGTCAGCCAATAATTGGAGTTTCTAATGTAGAGCTTTGACCGACTGGACAGACTTTGTAGCAATTTACTTGACGGATCCGTTTGTCATACCTGAAATGATATTCTTTTGGAAGATGAGGTAGACAATCAAGATTGGGATAATGCCGACAACGTAAGAGGCAAAGGAGGGACCATAGTCACTGAAATATTGTCCTTGGTAGTTGTATTGGAAAAGAGGCATTGTCCAGAGACTATTGTCACGGTTAAGTACCAAGAGTGGCATGAGGAAGTCATTCCATACCCAGAGGGCGTTGATTATGAGAACAGTCGCATGCATTGGCTTCATGAGTGGGAAAATGATTTTCCAGTACATAGTGAACTTGCCGGCACCGTCAATAGCTGCTGCTTCATCCATTTCAACTGGCACGATGGTCTTGATATAGCCCACGTAGAGAAAGAGCGTCTGTGGAATAGCATAGGTCAAGTACAAGATTGTCAAACCTGGCAAGTTGGTCATGTTTAGATCACTCATGAGTTTGGACATTGGAAGCATAATCACTTGGAAAGGTACGAACATCCCGATAATGAGGAGGGTGTACATAATAGAAAAGATTTTCTTGCGATCCATATGACGAGCAATAGAGAAGGCTGCCATTGGAATGACCAAGATAATCAAGCCCACACTGACTACTGTCAAGAAGCTTGAATTCATGAAGTAGGTACTGATACCGTCTGTAAAGAGACGCTCATAGTTGGAAAATGTCCATTCTTCCGGCAATCCAAAGAAGTTCCCTGTAATGTCCTTGGTTGTCTTGAAAGAAGACATCAGCGTCACCGCAAGCGGAATCAACATCAAGAGAATTCCCGCAATAAGGACTGTATAAGCTAAAAGATGATTTTGTTTTTTGGCTTTCATTTTCTAATCCTCACACTTCAAATTTTCTTGACATGGTAATTTGTACGACTGAAATAATCGTAATAATGATAAAGAGTACAACTGCTACTGCATTGGCATAACCAAATTGGTTATTGGTAAAGGCATTCTTGAACACCATCAATCCCAAGGTTTCCGTCTTGCCGTCCGGCCCACCCTTGGTCAATGAATAAATCAGGTCAAAGGCTGTCAAACCAGATTTCATCGCCATGATGAAGACCATGCTGATAGACGGCAAAAGGAAGGGTACTTCGATTTGGAAGAATTGTTGACGAGGTGTTGCGCCGTCAATCTGTGCTGCTTCTTTGATATCTTCTGGAATAGATTGGAAACCTGCCAAGAAAATAACAACTGGCATTGCCAACGCTTGCCACAAGGCAACAAAGAGAACAGACCAGAATACTGATTTTTCGTTGAAAAGCAAGTTTGAGCTTAGCCATTTGATGCCTAAAGCTTCACCAATTTGTGGAAGACCATAGTTAAAGAGCTGGCTAAAAATCAAACCGATTGTCACTGTTGACAGCACTGCTGGGAAGAAATACCAAGTACGGAAGAAACCAACCGCACGGATTTTCCGATTGAGCAAGCTGGCAAGCCAAATTCCCAAGACAATTTCCCCAACTACCAATCCGATAGTGAAGAGAATAGTAAAACCTAAACTATGATAGAAGGCCTTGTCATGGAAAATATTGACATAGTTTTCAAGTCCGATAAAGTTGAAAGAGCGTGTCAAACCAGTCCAGTCAGTTAGTGAATAAATCACCCCATTTACCATCGGGTAAAAGAAGAAAACCAACTGCAAGATAACGGGAATAGCCACGAAAAGATAAGCCCAGTATTGACTGATAAAGCTTTTTTTGTTCATATTCAAGTTTCTCCATAAGATAGGAGGGCGTGTAGAAATCCATAGGAAAATAGGAACACTAACGAAGAAACAAGGTTTCTAGGAAGTTTTATCTTTTTCACTAGGATTTTAGCCCGAGTTCAATTCTAAGATAGGAGGGCGTATAGAATGCAAAGAGAAAATAGGTAATCTGATGACGAGTCCAAAGACTCTAAGAAGATTCATCTTTTTCTCACAGCATTTAGCCCGAGTTCAATTACTAAGATACGAAGGCATATAGAATTTTATTTCTATACTGCCTAGTCTTTTTGTCCTGCAATTTATAAGAGAAAGAGGCTCGGACAAGGTCCTTGCCTCTTATTTCTTATGGACAGATTTATTTTTTCATTGTATCCAAGAAAGTATTCAAATCTGCTGCGTAATTTTTCAAGTCTTTGCTCTTGAGGTAGCTTACGTTTGCATTCCAGAAGTCTTCTTCTGAATCCCAATCAGCATGCAACCAGATGGCTTGTTGGTCAGTAAAGGCAAGTGAAGCAACGTCTGCGATTTGCTCGAATTTACCTTCTGTCTCAATGCCTTTAACAGATGTTGGTGAACCATCTACATCATAGTATTTTTGCATTACTTTAGCTGAGCTCAAGTATTTCACGAAGTCTTTAGAAGCTTTCACATCTTTAGAATCTTTTGAAACAGATACAGCCATGTCTGCTGCTCCGACTGTCATTGGTTTGCTGTCAGCGGTCAAGCCAGGCATTGCAAACATACCAACTTCAAAGTCCGGATCTTGTTGGAGAATAACTGGGAGTGCCCATGAACCGTTGGCCATCATGAGGGCGTCACCTTTAGCAAATGCTGCAACAGTATCTGCATAAAGAGCACCATCAGCGTTCTTTTGACCATTTCCAGCCATCAAATCAAGGTATTGACCAACTGTTTTTGTCAATTCATCACTAGCTGAGATTTTACCTTTTTCGCTGTAGCGGAGATAATCTTCAACCACTTGACGGTCACCTTTTGCGGCTTGAATCCATGCTAATTGAGCATAGCCATTGAATGTCCAAGCATCACCTAGTGCTTCTGCAAATGGAGTTTTACCAGCTGCTTTGATTTTTTCTACTGCTGCTTTAAATTCGTCCAATGATTTTGGAACTTCAATGCCTAATTTTTCAAAAGCAGTTTTGTTATAGTAGACACCTGAAACGTTGGTTGTCAATGGAATATTGTAAATTTTTCCGTCAACAGCGTAGCTTTGTGCAGCGCCATCATTCAAGTTTGCAAGGAGGTCTTTTTCGTCTGTCAAGTCAACAAATTGGCCATCTGCAGCCCAACCCTTGAAGTCTGCATTTTGTGGATAGATGTTGATTACATCAGGAGTTTCGCCATTTGCGATACGTGTTTTCAATACAGTACCAGCATCTGGAACACTTGTCAATTTCACTTTCACATCATCTTGAGACTTGTTGTAATCATCAACGATTTCTTGCAAAGTTGCTTGCATTTCTTTCTTTTGAGAGAAAAATTCAATCTCTGTTTTTCCGCCTGATTGTGAATTTCCACAACCAACGAGAAGGCTTGCAAATGCGCATACTGATGCGGCTTTAAGGAATGTATTGACTTTCATAAAATCCTCCTAGATTTTGTTAAAAATATATTGTACACTAAAATAATCTTTTTGAACATGTGGCATGGTCAAGCCAATGTTCATAAGCTCATCACCGTAGAAGCTTTCACCGAGCACTTCACAGTGATACTGAGCATCTGGGTCCAACCCCTTCAAACGGACTTGGATCAGAGGTGCCTCTGGCTGCGCCAAGACTTTCACGTAGGTAAAGACTGCCTGTGCCTGGTCTTGGTTGACATAGATACCAGCCTGCGTATTGGCTGTTTTCTTGAGACGATAGTAATCTCCATACTGAACAGTTGAGCGAATGTCTTTGTAGGTTTTAACCTGCTCTGCTACTTCTTGAATTTCCTCTTCTGATAATTGATTGAGGTCCAATTCGTAACCGAAGGCCCCCCCCATCATGGCAACATTTCCACGAGTTGCCAGCGGTGTGATCCGACCAACTTGGTGGTTAGGTACAGCTGATACGTGGGCTCCAATGGAGCTAACTGGGTAAATCAAGCTGGTTCCTTCTTGGATAGACAGGCGACCGATGGCATCTGTATTATCACTAGCCCAAGCCTGTGGCATGTAGTACATGAGACCTAAGTCATTGCGGCCACCGCCCCCTGAGCAAGACTCAAAGAGTACCTGCGGGAAGCGCGTTACCAAGCGCTCCAAGGCATTGTAGAGGCCTAGGATATAACGGTGGTAAAATTCATGCTTGTCATCATTTGCCAAATCTTCTGGAATGGCTGTGATATTGCGGTTCATATCCCATTTGACATAGGTAATATTGGCTGATTCCAAGATAGCGGCTACCGAGTCAACAATGTAATCCACCACTTCTGGCTTAGCAAGGTTGAGTACCAACTGCTCACGGCTGTAAATATGGTCACGATCTGAAATCTGAATTGCCCAGTCAGGATTCGCTCGGTAGAGGTCACTGTCCACCGAAATCATTTCTGGCTCAAACCAGAGTCCGAATTCCATGCCCAAATCATTAATAGACTGAGCCAGACCACCGAGACCATTTGGCAATTTTTCTGGATTGACGAACCAGTCTCCTAGAGAAGACTCATCATTATTTCGCTTACCAAACCAACCGTCATCAAGGACGAAGAGCTCAATACCAGTCTTGCTGGCTGTTTTTGCGATGTCCAGAATTTTTTCTTCATTAAAGTCAAAGTAGGTTGCTTCCCAGTTATTGATGAGAATAGGACGTTCCTTGCGAGCAAATTCCCCACGACAGATATGATCACGGATAAAATTGTGACTATCACGTGTCATTCCTGTCAATCCTTTATCTGTGTAAGAAATCAAGGCCTCTGGCGTTTGGAAGGATTGACCTGCTTCTAGTTTCCAGCTAAAGGCTTGGTCATTGATTCCCATGCCCCAACGAGTTGTGTCAAGTGCTGTCGTTTCCGCAAAGGCTGTGAAATTCCCACTATAAATCAAGTGAGCGGAATAAACTTGCCCGCTATCTTCTGTCACATCCTTGTCTGCCAAGGCAATGAAAGGTGTGCGCGAATGGCTTGAAGCACCCCGAATACTGCCAATAGAATAGTTACCATTTGGAAGCGGTGTGACTGTCCACTCTTTTTCATAGGCATAGCGACCTGTCAAGGTATGAACATTGAAGTCACGATGAGGAAGGTCAATGGTGAAGCTATAGGCTTTTTCGACCTTTGTCACATGCTTACCAGCTGAGATAACTGCTGAACGCGTCATAAAGTTGAGCTGGTCAAAAATGCTATAGCTAATAGTTACAGTCACATCTGTCAGTTCATCGTAGAGGTCAATTTCCAACGTTTCAACTTCTTCCTCTGTACCAAAACTTTGTGGTAGACCTTCTAAGACCTTCTTGCCTTTGAAGATGCGGTGAGCCTTGTATTTCAAATCAAGAGCCGTTCCAAATTCATTTCGTAACTCAAGGGCTGCTGTTCTAAAATCTCCCAGACCATTGCTGCTGTATTCCAACTGCAAGGTATCAATCGAAAATGTTCGGTTCCCTGTGATAGGACTTGGTGAAAAAGCTCGGTCAAGGTATGTGATTTTGTTTCCTAGGCTAAATCGATTGATTTTTTTCCCAAAGTAACGGTTTACCAGCTGTCCGTTTTCCAAGACTTGCATGACATAGGAAAATTCCCTTGTTTGCAGGTGGAAAAGCTGCATTTCTTCTTGATAATGAATCACTTTTTTTCTCCTGTATCTGTTTTACAAGACTTATTTTAACAAATGGATGCGTTTGCAAGAATGGGATTTTGTAGCTTCCATATGGTATAATGTTTCCAAACAGACTTGGACATATGTTGAAAAAGGAGCGACTAGATGAATATTCTCAATACTTATCACGAACTAGACAGCCATCATTTTGACCTCAATGTTGACCACTTTGGGTCTGAAATTTGTGATAAAGACTACTCTTTTGGTCCTGCCGTTCGAGATAATTATGTCCTTCATTTTATCTTAGAAGGTCAGGGAACTTTTACCATTGACGGGAAAACAACCCAATTGACACAAGGAGATATGTTTCTTCTACCCAAGGGAAAGGTAACCTTCTATCAAGCCGATGCAGAAAATCCTTGGTCCTATATTTGGGTGGGTTTTAGCGGTTCACGAGTAGATGCTATTCTGCGTCAAACACAACTCTTTGACCACTACTACCTTCGTTCCAGCCTCCAGTCTGCCGTTCTCGACCAGATGAAAGCCATTACGCAAATCACTCCCCACAAATACCTTCCCATTACTGAGCTTCAACTCATCGGTCACTTAAATATCCTACTGGCTGCTCTCATGGAGGAATTCCCTAAAAAAGAATTAGATGAATCTACCAATCTAGCCAAAACCTATGTCAAAACAGCTCTTAATCTCATCCATAGCCAGTACGAAAAACCTATCAAGGTCAGCTATCTAGCGGAACACCTCTGCCTCAGCCGCTCCTATCTCTATAAGATTTTCAAACAAGAAACAGGCTACTCTATCAAAGACTATATTCTCCAAGTGAAGATGAATCGCTCTTGCGAACTCTTGGAAAATCCAGACCTGTCCATCACAGAAATTGCCCTGTCTGTCGGCTATCCAGATCCCTTGAATTTTTCGACAGCCTTCAAAAATTACTTCCACATGAGCCCTACAGATTACCGAAAAAGATCTATCGAAAAGGATTAGCACCCGCTAATCCTTCTTTATTTACCAAATACACCAGCAATCCGTTGACAAGCTTCTTTAACGGTTGCAAGCGGCGTCGCTGCATTAAAGCGGGCACAATATTTGCCTTCTCGTCCAAAAGCTAAACCATTATTGAGAACGACTTTGGCTTCTGTCAACAGTTTTTCTTGGATGTCTTCATTAGACAAGCCATAGGCCGAAAAATCCAACCAAATCAAGTAAGTCCCTTCTGGCTTCATGACCTTAATCTTGGTCTCCCGCTCCAAAAAATCAACTGTATAGTTGATATTTTCTTCCAATACAGTCTTGAGTTCTTTCAACCACGCTTTTCCATGACGGAGGGCAACTTCTGTCGTAATCAGCCCCACTGTCGGTACTTCGTGCTGATTATTAGCCAGCTGTCTTTGGGCAAATAGCTTGCGCAGGTCAGCATTTTCAATAATAGCAAAACTATTTTTAGTCCCTGCAATATTAAAGGTCTTGGTAGCTGACGCAAGGACAATGGTAAAGTCCTTAAAGTCTGGATGCAGGGTGTTAAAACTATGGTGCTTGTTGCCAAACAGTGCAAAATCTTGATGAATTTCATCTGACACCAGGAGGACTCCGTATTTTTGACAGAGCTGACCAATTCGTGTTAACTCCTCAGCTGACCACACACGACCACCAGGATTGTGAGGGCTACAAAGAATGTAAAGCTTAACGTCATTGTCTACAAAGTCCCGTTCCAACTGGTCAAAGTCAATCTCGAAATGTCCATTTTTCTCGACCAGAGAATTTGTCACCAACTTACGGTTATTGAGCTTGACTGAGCGAGCAAAAGGTGGGTAGACAGGTGTGTTGATGACTACTGCTTCCCCTTCCTTTGTAAAAGCCTGAATAGCGATTGAAATAGCGGGCACCACGCCTTCAATCAAGACAATATCTTCTCTCTTAACCTTGTAGCCGTGCTCCACTTCTTCCCAGTCAAGAATGGCTTGATAAAGACTATCGCTAGCATAAGGATAGCCAAAAATATGCTGACTAGCATAGTCCAGCAAGGCTTCCTTTACCTCAGGTAAGGGCAAAAAATCCATATCAGCAATCCACATCTGCAAGAGTTCTGGATCATTTTCTGTCTTCCGCCACTTTTCACTGTGTTGACCGAGGCGATTGGGCCGTGTGGCAAAATCATATCTTGTCATATCAACCCTCCAAGGCTTGTTTTAAGTCAGCGATCAAGTCTTCCGCATCTTCGATACCAATAGACAAACGAAGCAAGTCATCTGTCAACCCGTATGAATGGCGAACTTCCGCTGGAATATCTGCATGGGTCTGAGTAGCTGGGTAGGTAATGAGACTTTCCACCCCACCCAAACTTTCTGCAAAGGTAAAAATTTGTGAGCTATTGAGAATATGACTAATTTTTGCTGCATCTGTGACCTTCACCGAAATCATTCCTCCTTTACCAGTGTAGAGAACATCCTTGACAGCAGGTGATGTCCACAAATAATCCACAATCTTCTGCGCATTCTCCGTTGCACGTTCCATACGAAGCGAAAGAGTCTTGAGACCACGCATGAGAAGATAAGAGTCGATTGGAGATAGAGTTGGTCCTGTCGTGTTTTGATCGTAGAAGAGTTTGTCATATATTGCCTGATTGCTGGTGACCAAGACACCTGCTAGGACATCATTATGACCTGATAAGTATTTTGTCGCAGAATGCAGGACAACATCTGCTCCTAGAGGAATTGGATTTTGATACATCGGACTGTAGAATGTATTGTCTACAATGACTACTGCTCCGTGCTGATGTGCCAGCTCAGCAATTTTTTTAATATCAAACTCCACCATGAGCGGATTAGTCGGAGTCTCGATGTAAACATAGTCCGTCTCATCCGAAATGGCCGCAATCATCTCTTCTTCTGTATTGGTATAGGTAAAGTTAAAGCGTCCATTGGCCTCTTGCTCATTGAACCAACGGAAGGAACCACCGTACAGGTCACGCGCAGCTACGACCTTGCTCCCAACTGGAAAGCCACTAAAAAGCAAGACCAAGGCTGATATACCTGAGCTCGTCACTAGAGCGTAATCTGCTTTCTCAATCGCCGCCAAGGTCTTTTCCAAGGTCAAACGAGTCGGATTTTTGGTACGAGTATAGTCAAAACCAGTGGATTTACCAAACTCAGGATGTTGATAAGTTGTAGAAAGATGAATAGGAGAAATAAGAGCCCCCGTCTTCTCATCCGTATTAATACCCGCATGGGCTAAAATCGTATCTAATTTGAAATCTGTCATCGCTATCTCTCCCTGATTTACTTATCTATCATTGTAGCATTCCTGTACCAGATAAAGACCACTTTCCCACATATAAATATTAAAAGCCCCTCATAAAGAAAGGCTATCATATTTTATAAAAGAAGAAAAAATTACAGCATTATCCAGACAAACAAGACCGACACCAAGAGGGTTAAGCCTGCAACAATCCAGACATTCTTATTTTCTTTGATTTGATTTTTATCATTAAAAAGAGCAAGAGCAAAGGTTGCTAGAATAAAAGAAGCAATCAGATATTTCAATAAAATGGATCGTTCCCACACAAGTGAGCCAAAGACAATCGAATTAAAAATGGCTTGGTAAAAATATTTTGACTTGTAAAATGCTTTATTAAAGGTAAATTTCATAAGATCCTCGAATTTTTCTTCTATTATATCAAAAAAAGAGAGGGAATAAAACCACTCTCTTCCTAGAATTATGCTTCGTCTTTCACACCAGCTTCTTGGAGTAACTTGCTATAATTATCCTCATCTTCCTGGTTATCACGTACAACTTTTGAAACTGTAAAAGAAGATGAAACCAATCCTACAGATCCCATAAGGTAGTAACCTTTTACCATCAAAGGCTCTTTAAGAGTATAAAGTCCAATCAAAATCAAGGCTGCAAAGAAGAGAAATGAGCCCCAAGCCATAGCTGTAAAAGCAGGGGTGTTACGGTAAACTTTCTTTTTCATCTTATTCATAAAAAACTCCTTTAGGTTAATAAAACTATCATATCATACCAAAAATTATAAGGCAATTTCTTTCGTGTTACAGCCGATTGGACAATGCTATTAGCCATCTGTCTCCTACTTATGATATAATAATCAAAACTAGATAAGGAAGAGATACCATGATTCGTATTGAAAATGTACTTGCCCTACTAAAAAAAGATAAGAACTTCCGTGAGATTTTGTCTGACGAAAACTACCACTATAATTGGGAAAATGTGACCTTCACAAAGATTAGCTATGATAGCCGAGATACAGACTTGGATACTCTTTTCTTTGTCAAAGGAGCTGCCTTTAAAAAAGAATTTTTAGAGCAAGCCGTGGAGAATGGCTTGCGCTTCTATGTGGCAGAGAACGATTATGAAGTCGGCATTCCTGCCATTATTGTCACTGATATTAAAAAAGCCATGAGCTTGCTGGCCATGGAATTTTACGGCAGTCCCCAAGATAAGCTGAAAATCCTTGCCTTTACAGGAACAAAAGGGAAGACGACGGCCGCTTACTTTGCCTACAACATCCTCAAGCAAAATCACAAGCCCGCCATGTTTTCTACCATGAATACCACCTTGGACGGCCAGACCTTCTTCAAGTCCCAGCTGACAACACCTGAGAGCCTAGACCTCTTCAAGATGATGGCGCAGGCTGTTGAAAATGGCATGACCCACCTTATCATGGAAGTTTCAAGCCAAGCCTATTTAACCAAGCGTGTCTATGGTCTAACTTTTGACGTGGGCGTCTTCCTCAACATTAGTCCCGACCACATTGGTCCTATTGAGCACCCGACCTTCGAGGACTACTTCTTCCACAAGCGTCTTTTGATGGAAAATAGCAGAGCTGTGGTGGTCAATAGCCAGATGGACCATTTCCAAGTAGTTAAAGAACAAGTAGAAAACATCCCTCATGATATTTACGGGAAATTCTCAGATAACCAAATAACCAAGTCACAAGCCTTTAGCTTCACAGCTACTGGTAAACTAGCTGGTGATTACGATATCCAGCTCATCGGCTCTTTCAACCAAGAAAATGCTATCGCAGCTGGTCTTACCTGCCTCCGTCTAGGAGCAAACCTATCTGATGTCCAGAAAGGAATCGCTCAAACAACTGTCCCAGGTCGTATGGAAGTCTTAACTCAAGTAAATAGTGCTAAAATTTTTGTAGACTATGCTCATAATGGCGATAGCCTGCAAAAACTACTAGATGTGGTCTTGGAACACCAGACTGGACAAGTAACCCTTCTCATCGGCGCACCTGGTAATAAGGGTGAAAGTCGTCGGAAAGACTTCGGTCTCCTCCTCAACCACTATCCAGGGGTCAAGGTGATTCTGACTGCTGATGATCCAAACTTTGAAGATCCTGAAAAAATTTGCCAAGAAATCGCCCAGTACATGACACGAGACTATGAGATTATCATCGACCGTGAACAAGCTATTCAAACAGCTATGTCAAAAACTGAGACAGCAAGTGACGCTGTTATCATCGCTGGAAAAGGGGCCGATGCCTATCAGATTGTGAACGGACAGAAGGATCCTTCCTATCTTGGAGACTTAGAAATTGCTAAAAAATATCTCTAAAACAGGTCTAGCACCTGTTTTAATTTTCGTTAAATTGTCAGAAAACTATTGAAAAATTAAAACTTGTGCTGTATACTATAATCTGTAGAAACTGGAGGATGGATTTGTCACATATTGAAACTCAGGCAATTCAAGTTGCCTATGAAGAAAAGATCATAATTGATGAGTTATCTGTTCAGATCCCTCAAGGAAAAATGACGACAATTATCGGAGCAAATGGTTGTGGAAAATCTACTCTCCTGAAGGCTTTGACACGGATTTTACCCCTTAAACAAGGAAGTATCTATTTGGATGGTCAAGTAATCGCTAGTCTTCCCACTAAACAGATTGCGAAAAAATTAGCGCTTCTCCCCCAAGTATTAGAGGTAACAGAGGGAATTACTGTCTATGAGTTAGTGTCATACGGGCGATTCCCACATCAATCTGGACTTGGGCGGCTAACTGCTTCAGATAAAGAAAAAATCAATTGGGCTTTGGAAGTCACCCAGACCAGTTCTTATGCAGACATGATGGTGGATAGTCTTTCAGGTGGCCAACGACAACGTGTCTGGATTGCTATGGCACTAGCTCAGGATACGGATACCATTTTCCTAGATGAGCCAACCACCTATTTAGACCTCAATCATCAATTAGAAATTTTAGAATTGCTCCAGGAACTCAATCAAAAGAGGGACAAAACTATTGTCATGGTCCTACATGATCTCAATCTTTCTGCCCGTTTTTCCAATCACTTGATTGCCATGAAACAAGGAAAAATCTGCCATCAAGGCAGCCCTCAAACAATCATGACAAAAGAAATCTTAAGAGAAGTCTTTCAGATTGATGCAGAAATTATCCAAAGTCCATCAGGTTCCCCAGTTCTACTCAACTATTCCTTATGTAAATAAAATTTTTAGGAGATTTTTATGAAAAAGATTCTTTCATTTCTGTCACTTGCAATGGCAGTGATGTTGCTTGTCGCCTGCTCTTCTGCTACTTCTCATTCAACTGAAGAGAAACAACTATCTAGCATGCCCAAAATTGAGGGATTCAGCTATAAGGGAGACATCCCTGAAAAGCCTAAAAAGGTCATTAGTCTGACCTCATCCTACACAGGTCACCTCTTGAAGTTAGACCTTCCATTGATTGGAGTGACTTCTTACGACAAAAAGAATCCTGTCTTAAAAGACCTGGTCAAGGACGCCAAGGAAGTAACAAGTGAAGACTTGGAAGCTGTAGCGGCTCTTGAACCCGATCTGATCGTTGTCGGTTCGACAGATGAAAATATTGATCAACTTGCTGCTATCGCTCCAACCATTGTTGTCGAATATGGAAAACAGGATTATCTCGAAATTCTTTCTAGCTGGGGAAAAATTTTCGGTCAAGAGAAAAAAGCTGAAAAATGGTTAACAGATTGGAAAGAAAAAACAGCTAAAGTCGCTAAGGAAGTAAAAGCTGTCACTGGAGAAAATGCTAGCTTCACTGTTATGGGACTTTACGAAAAAGAAATCTATCTATTCGGTAACAACTGGGGACGCGGTGGGGAAGTTATTCACCAAGATTTAGGATATACAGCTTCTGACAAAGTCTTAAAAGAAGTATTTCCAACTGGTTACTTAGCTATCTCTCAAGAAGTTGTAGCAGACTATGCTGGAGATTATATCATTGTTGCTGCAGAAGATGACCAAACAGGTTCTGCCCTCTACGAAAGCGATGTTTGGAAAAATCTACCAGCTGTGAAAAACGGCCATGTGATTCGCGTAGATGCCAATGCTTTCTACTTCAATGATCCATTCACCTTAGAATATGAATTAAATACGCTACGGGATGCCATTCTTGCAACTGCAAAATAATTCTCAACTATCAAAGGAAGTTATATGACTATTCATTCTTCACAATTTGATACAAAAACGAAGCCAAAATCTTTTTGGCTTGTTTTTTGTATCTTCCTCTTCTCACTTATCCTAGGACTCTATCTCAGTCTTCGTTTTGGGGCTGTTTCCTATTCCCATCAGGAAGTCATGGCTGTACTGAAGCAACCTTTCAAACCGTCAGATGCCCAAGATATCATCATTGATCTACGTATTCCACGAATCATAGGGGCTCTATTAGTTGGGGCTGCCTTTGCAGTAGCTGGGGCAATTATGCAAGGTGTTACTCGAAATCCTATTGCCGATCCTGGTTTATTGGGAATCAATGCTGGTGCAGGCTTAGCTTTAGTCGCTGGCTATGCGATTTTTCCCCATCTTCATTATCTGCAAATACTCCTTTTTTGCCTACTGGGTGCTTTTTTAGCCGCACTCATCGTATTCAGCCTTGCCTATACCCGACGCGGTTACCATCAAATTCGGTTGGTATTAGCTGGGGCAATGGTTGCAACACTCTTACAATCTATTGGCCAAGCCATTACCATTTATTTTCATCTATCTAGTGCCGTTATTGGTTGGCAGGCTGGCGGTCTCATCGCTCTCAACTGGAAAATGCTTGCCATTATTGCCCCCTTTATTCTCCTTGGATTAGTGCTGGCACAATTGTTTTCACACCAACTAACCATTCTCAGCCTAGATGACACGATAGCAAAGTCCTTAGGACAAAAAACAGGGATTATTTCTCTTATCTTCTTAGGAATTGTCCTTCTCCTCTCCTCTGCTGCAGTTGCTTTAGTAGGTTCTATGGCTTTTGTCGGACTGATTATTCCTCATATGATCCGTTCTTTGACCAAGCAAAACTATCAGAAACTCCTTCCCCTGTCTGCCTTGGCTGGTGCTTCTTTTATCCTCTATGTTGATTTGATTTGTCGGACGATCAAGCCTCCCTATGAAACGCCACTGAATGCCATTGTAAGTTTTATAGGATTACCTTGCTTTATTTGGCTACTTAGAAAAGGACGTCACCTATGATAAAAGGAAAAAAACTCTTCGTCTACTTTAGCCTAGCTATCCTGCTCACCTTTTTTTGCTTCATTCTCTCTTTATCACTTGGATATAGTAAATTAGATTTGCTAGATGTCCTAAAAGTATTGACAGGACAAGCTCCTTCTGGGACAGTTCTTATTATCCGTAACATTCGTCTGCCTCGAATCCTTGTCTGCCTATTCGCTGGGGCATCCTTGGCCATTAGTGGGCAACTTCTTCAGACCTTGACGCGAAATCCTTTAGCAGACTCAGGTATTCTTGGTATCAATACGGGTGCTGGTATGGTGGTAGCTCTCATGATTTCCTATACTGACCTGCTAAAACTAAGCTTTCTAAACTTTATGCCTTTTCTGGCTACTCTAGGTGGTATAGCCACCATCCTATTTGTTTACTTGATTTCCTTCAAAAAAGGGCAAGGGACCCGTCCAAATCGATTGATTGTAGCAGGTATTGGAGTTTCTACCATGCTATCCAGTACCATGGTGGCTATTGTTGGAAATCTCGACCGTTATAAAGTAGACTACATTGCAAGTTGGTTGTCTGGGCGCATTACTGGTGATAATTGGCAAACCATTTGGGTCATTTCTCCATTCTTCTTTGTTCTATGGCTTCTTGTCTACCTACACAGCAATCAACTCAATATTCTCAATCTAAATGAACAGACAGCCCTAGGGCTAGGAATTGCACTGCAAAAGGAACGAATCCTCATCCTTCTACTCTCGACAGGTCTGGCAGCTCTCAGTGTGTTGTTGGTAGGCAATGTTACCTTTGTAGGACTAGTAGCTGGCCATATCACACGCAAACTGGTTGGAAGCAATCATCGTATTTCCCTTCCTTTTGCCATGTTAGTTGGCATGATGCTATTACTGATAGCTGATACTATTGGTCGTGTCCTCCTAGTCGGAACAGGAATTCCCACAGGAATTGTGGTCTCCATCATTGGTGCTCCCTACTTCCTCTATCTGATGAGACAAACAAAATAAACTTGAGACCCTTGTCTCAAGTTTATTTTTTCTTAAAATATCGTTTCAATATCTGCAATTCTTCTGTGTTCAACGGTCGATAGGCACCAACGGGTAAATCACCTAGATGAAATTCACCAAAGCGTATTCGTCTCAGATAGGTCACCTTGACACCATAGGCTAAGAACATTTTCTTGACTTGATGAAATTTTCCCTCAGAGATGGTGATTTCAGCGCAACTTTTTTCCACCCCAGAAGAAAGAACTTCTAAATGAGCAGGGTTACAAACTGTTCCATCGAGAAAGGTCACTCCACGCGCAAAAAATCCGGTGCATCTGGTTCCAGCGGGCCATTGACCTCCACATAATAGGTCTTGTCAATATGATACTGGGGATGAAGGAGGCGAAAGCCTAGCGGACCATTGTTGGTCAAGAGAACCAGCCCTTCTGTATCTCGATCCAAGCGCCCAACAGGATAGAGGCCTGTTGCACGATCTTCAGCTGCTAAGCAATCTAAGACTGTCTCATGTTCCTGATCACTAACTGCTGTCACAACTCCTGCAGGCTTATTGAGCAAAAGATAGGTACTGGCTAGCCCCTCAACCTTTTTATCAGCCACCCGAATATCCTGCAAATCCGTATCCACAATATGGTTAATCGCTGTCACAATCTCCCCGTCAATCCGCACCTGGCGACCACGCAACAATTTCTTTATCTGATTGCGCGAACCAAAGCCCGCCTGTCCTAAACACTTATCTAATCGCATAAGAATAGTATAGCAAAAATCAACCTATAAAACCGATTTCTCCGCATAAAAAGAAGCTGGGTAAAAAGTCCAACTTCTAATTTTATTTGAGCTAGAATTACAAGACGCAGTGGTTGGGAGAAATCCTTGCTATTTTAATAGCATAGTCTTTCCCCTGCACAGTTGACGCGGTGCTTTAGCACCCGACAACCACTGCTGATTGGCATCTTTGTTCGCTTTTCAAGCTTCAAAGATGCCTATGTTGACGCGAAAATTTCGCTTCATTTCCAGCCTCAAACGGTTCACTGAACCTTTTGAGCTATGCGGGGGTGGGAGAGAAAAGGTCCAGTGGACGTTTTCTGCCTGAGCTAAAAATATAGGAGCGAAGGGAACTCTTTGTTGATTGCTATGAGTTCTTTCCCACTCCCATAATCTAGGAGCATTATAATTTTAAAGCTGCTGCTTCATCCACAATCACAACAACGTCTGCGTGGTTTTGAAGGACAGAAGCTGGAAGTTCTTCCGTCACTGGACCATTGACCATGCCGTAAACTGCGTCAGCTTTTTCAACACCGTAAGCCATTAGAACAATGGTTTTTGAAGCCATAATGTTGGCAATTCCCATTGAGAAAGCTTGTTTTGGCACTTGACTTTCATCTTCAAAGAAACGAGCATTGGCTTCAATAGTAGATGGTGTCAAATCAACCACTCGAGTCACACCTTCAAATGAAGAACCTGGTTCATTGAAACCAATATGCCCATTGCGACCAATTCCCAAAATTTGGAAATCAATTGGATTTTCAGCCAAGATTTGGTTGTAACGGAGGGCTTCTTCTGCTGGATTTTCAGCCAAGCCATTTGGAAGATAGCTAGCTTTCAATGGTTTTGCCGCAAAGAGATTTTCTTTCATAAAGTAAGCGTAAGATTGCTCATCATCTGCTGACAAACCTACATACTCATCCAAGTTGACAGATACCAAGTTAGATAAGTCAAGGTCGCTAGCAACCACTTCCTTGTAAAATTCAATCGGTGTTGATCCTGTTGCCAAGCCTAGTACACTAGCCCCAGCCGCTAACTTTTCTTTCAATACATCAAAGGCAACCTTTCCGCCTTCCACTTGGTCTTTTACAGTAATGACTTTCATGAGTCTCTCCTTTTCCTTTGTATGGTCTATACCAATATTTCTATATTTTCATTATAAGGTCTATACCAATTTTTGTCAAGCAAAATCTTTTTTATGGTATAATATTTTCATGACAACACAATTAATCATTATTTTTTTATGTGGTGCAGCACTTTGCCTGGCCGCCTATTTTTTGAAACAATATAAAACCTGGAGAAATGTCCTAGCTAGCCTCGGTATTCTCCTCATGTTGGCACCTCTTGCCCTCATCCTCTACTTCCTCATTATCATTTTTGCTTAAGGAGATTTATGAATACTGCTGATTTTGATTTTTATTTACCTGAAGAATTGATTGCTCAAACCCCCTTGGAACAGCGTGATAGCTCCAAATTATTGGTGATTGACCGAGAAAATCACACCATGAAAGACACCCACTTTGACCACATCCTAGATGAGTTGAATGAAGGAGACGCACTTGTCATGAACAATACGCGCGTTCTTCCTGCCCGACTTTATGGTGAAAAACCTGATACTCATGGACATGTTGAATTTCTTCTTTTGAAAGACAAGGGAGACAACCAGTGGGAAGTTCTTGCTAAACCAGCCAAACGACTCAAAGTTGGCACCAAGGTTTCTTTTGGGGATGGCCGTTTGACAGCTACCATCATGGAAGAATTGGAACACGGTGGACGGATTGTGGAGTTCCATTATGAAGGTATTTTCTTAGAAGTCTTGGAAAGTCTAGGTGAAATGCCACTTCCGCCTTATATCCATGAAAAACTGGAAGACAAGGAACGTTACCAAACTGTCTATGCCAAGGAAAATGGCTCTGCAGCTGCACCGACAGCTGGCCTGCATTTTACCAAGGAACTCTTGGAAAAAATCGAAGCCAAAGGTGTCAAATTAGTGTACCTGACTCTCCATGTTGGCCTCGGAACCTTCCGTCCAGTTTCAGTCGATAATGTGGACGAACACGAGATGCACTCTGAATTTTACAATCTCAGTCAAGAAGCCGCAGATACGTTAAACAGTGTCAAGGCTGCTAGTGGTCGCGTGGTCGCTGTCGGCACGACTTCTATCCGAACTCTTGAAACCATCGGGAATAAATTTGATGGTCAACTCCAAGCTGACTCTGGTTGGACCAATATTTTTATCAAACCAGGCTATGAGTTCAAGATTGTGGATGCCTTCTCAACGAATTTCCACCTACCAAAATCAACTCTCGTCATGCTGGTATCCGCTTTTGCAGGACGTAAATTTGTCCTCGATGCATACAAACATGCTGTTGAGGAACATTACCGCTTCTTTAGCTTTGGCGATGCCATGTTTGTCAAATAGGAGACCTATCCATGAATAAAATCGAAAGTCGTCACCAAGTTATCCGCTCCTTGGTATCCGAACAGAAAATTCATACCCAACAAGAACTCCAAGATTTACTGGAATTAAACGGTATTTCTGTCACTCAATCTACCCTATCACGTGATATCAAACTGCTCAATCTCGTGAAAATCAACGAAGACGACACCTCCTATTATGTCATCAATAGCATTGCACCTGCTCGTTGGGAAAAACGTCTTCGCTTTTACATGGAGGATGCCTTGGTCATGCTGCGTCCTGTTCAGCACCAAGTTGTCCTAAAAACCTTGCCCGGTCTGGCTCAGTCCTTTGGGTCTATCTTGGATGCCATGGAATTGCCTCAAATCGTTGCAACCGTCTGCGGAGATGACGTTTGTTTGATCATCTGCGAGGACAATGATGCTGCGCAAGCTTGTTTTGAAAAGCTAAAGGAATATACTCCACCCTTCTTCTTCAGCAAACGCTAATCTAAGAACCTGTATTCACTAGTGAAATAGTTTGATGTAGATGATCATTTTCCGATCTTCAAGGCAGTTTTTGAAAGAATACTGACTGTATTTTGAAAAAAACTAACGATGAGTAACGGTGAATGACCCCCCAATAAATGGATTGAACTGTGAATACAAGTTCTAAAACAAAATACATACGAAAAAAGGCTCTAGGAAATCCTAGGGCCTTTTTAAGAGAAAGAAGGAGCGAATTAAAGTGGATTACCTGCCAAGCGATAAATTGCTTCGGCATAGATGTCCATTGCTCGATACAAATCTTCTAACGGTGCGTGTTCATTTTCCTGATGCTCGGTCTGTGGTGTTGTTGGGAAACAAGCTCCAAAGGCCACACAATTCGGCATGGTCCGAGCAAAGGTTGCTCCACCTGATGATTTAGCAGGTGTCATATCACCAGTCTTATCCTGGTAGACAGACACGAGCGTTGAAACTAATTGACTGTCCAAAGGTACATAAAGTGGTTTGAGGTAGTCAAATTCTTCATAGACAAGCTGATAGGCTGCTGCTTTTTCTGTTAAAATAGCTACCAACTCATCCTTATCCGCCAAAACAGGAATACGAATATCCAAACGAATTTCAGATTTTTCTTCTGTCAAGGTAATGCCTGCAATGTTAAAGCTCAATTTACCAGACGGTTCATCCTCAACAGGACCAAATAAGCTAGCACCTGTCGCATCTTCACCAACGGCTTGTGCAATAAATTGAAGAGCTGGGTGGTCTGTACATGTAAGCAAGGCTTTAGCCAAACGAATAATGGCATTGATCCCTTTGGCTGCATCCTTAGAGTGCTTGGATAGACCCAAAACAGTCACAGAGTCGGCTGTTTTTTCGTAGTCAAATCCCAAGGAATCCAATTCGGCTACCACATCATCCAACCAAGCACCGCTGTAGCTAGCTTTAGCTGGTACGACATTGTAGGCTTGACCAGCTTCCAAGACTAAATCCTTAACTCCTGACCCTACTAATTTTGCCTGAAGTAAACCTTTTTCAGCATAAGTTAATGGGAAGGAAGAATCTGGGGCAAAGCCCATGGTGGCTGTTTCTTCTAGTTCGTTGTAACGATTGAGACAGCGCCAGAGAGTTTCCTCGTCCGTTCCAAAGATAAAGCGAATACGTTTATTAAAGGTTACTCCTGCTTCCACCAAAGCTTTGACAGCGTAGAGTGCCAACATGGTTGGTCCCTTGTCATCTTGGACACCTCGTCCGTAGAGTTTTCCCTCACGCACGACGGCTTCAAATGGGTCTGACTCCCATTTTTCCAAATCACCAGCTGGTACGACATCCAAGTGACAGAGGATTGCTAGTGTTTCTTCCCCCTGTCCCAAGTCTGCATAGCCGTAATAGCCTTGCGGATCTAGATAAGTTGTGTAACCCAAACTTTCTGTTAATTTCAGTGTGTGTTCAAGGACATCTTGAATGGCTTGTCCAAACGGAGTACCGTTTTCTCCTTCCTGACAAACAGAAGGAATGGCTACAATTTCCTTAATAGCAGTGACGACCTCTGCTTTATGTGTTTCAGTAATAAAATTCTTCATCGATCCTGCTCCTTTCTTCTCTCCATTGTAAAACTTTTAGAAGAAGGTTGCAATGACCAAAATAGCAATACTTGCAAGAATAATAGCAGCAATTAATTTACCAACAAACTTGTACCAAGTACCAAGTTCGATACGTCCGAGAGCCAAGGCACCCATTACGATACCTGATGTTGGAGTAATCAAGTTCAAGACACCAGAAGCTGCTTGGTAGGCAGTGATAATCAAGCTTGGTTTGACATTGACAAATTCACCCATTGGAGCCATGATCCCCATTGTTGCGCTAGCAAGACCTGATGTTGAAGGAATCAAGAAGGACATTGGCAAGTAGAAAATGTAAGTCAAAACGATGAAGATTTGAGAAGACAAGCCTTGCAATCCTTCTTCACCCCAGTGAAGAATAGTACCTGTAATCAAGCCATCATTCATGATAACTTGGATACCACGCGCTACGGCACAGATAAGGGCAACACTAAGCAAATCAGCCGCACCATTCATGAAGGCTTTAATCAAGCGTTCTTCTGAAAGGTGATACATGATACCAATTAAGATACCTGCAAAGGCAAAGAGCATTGCTCCTTCTGGGAAGTACCAAGTACCAAGCGCACCAGTTGAGCTACCAACAATTTTACCAATAATAGGAAGGCCAATGAGCCAGCTATTGAAGTCTGAGAAAATGTTAATTTGCAAGTCAGTCCATGGGATGAAGCTACAAATCATCAAGACAAAGGTCAAGAAGAAAACCCAGAGAACATGTTTTTGAGAAGATGTTAATTGGTCATTAACTGTATCTTGGTTTTTAGAAACGTTAAAGTAGGCCATGTCGGCTTCACGGTTTTTGTAAACCAAAGATTTAGTTGGATCTTTTTGAATTTTTTCAGCGTAACGGCCTACATAGAACATAGCCATCGCCAAAATCACAATCAAGAATACAATACGCCATAGCATACCATCTGCCACAGATACACCAGCCGCCGCTGACGCTACCCCGGTTGCAAATGGGTTAACTGTTGAAGCCAAGCAACCAATTTGTGAACCAAGCAAAACAATAGCTACCGCAGTCAAGCTATCAAAACCAACTGCCATCATAACAGGTACGAGGAGTGGATAGAAGGCCATTGTTTCTTCCCCCATACCATAGGTAGATCCACCTAGAGCAAAAAGTGGCATAAGGATGTAAATCAACCATTTTTCTTTGCCCTTAAATTTCTTCACAATAGACGCAATACCTGTATCCAAGGCACCTGTTTCATTGACGACACCAAGAAAGGCACCTACCATTAAAATGAAGAAGGCAACATCAATTGCTGCAGATGTTGGTCCATGACCAAGCATGGCACGAATTGGTGCCATCAGTACATCCCACAAACCTTGGGGATTCTGTGCAACGCGTTCATAAGTCCCCTTAATCAAGTTTCCACCGTCATCCATTTGATATTGGCCAGCAGGAATAATCCATGTCATCACTGCCATCAAGGCAATAATGATCATCAAGATAGTATAAGAACTAGGCATCTTAAAGCCTTTTTTCTCTTTTTGAGCCATGTCAAAAGACCTCCTAAATAAAATATTAATCGTGTCCAAATGGACCTTGTCTCCGTTATGATATTTCCCTGAATGTTCCTATATGTATTATAGCACATCTACCGTTTTTTGTAATCGTTTTCAAAAACATTTATATAAAAAGGGAACTTGGAGTTGATCTCCCAGCTCCCCTATCTTTTTCCATATCTACTGAAAATCAGCCTTTAGAAATAATTGTGCCACTTTCAGACTCAATCAAGGCACCCAAGTTTTCAAGTGATGTAATAACAGCTCTTGATTCTGGCTTGTTGTTAACAAATGCAATCGCTGCTTGTACTTTTGGTAACATAGAACCTGGAGCGAATTGGTTTTGACCAATGTATTCTTCCAACTCAGCAACTGTTACATGTTCCAATTTTACTTGATCTGGTTTGTTAAAGTTCACAAATACATAATCTACACCTGTCAAGACAATAAATAAATCTGCATCAACTAATTCTGCCAATGTTTGTGATGCAAAGTCCTTATCAATAACAGCTTCTACACCAGTGAGAGTCCCGTCAGCTTCTTTGATGACTGGAATACCGCCACCACCAGCTGCAACGACCACTTCTCCTGCATTTAGCAAGGTGCGAATGGTCCCAATTTCTTTAATGCCAACAGGTTTAGGAGAGGCAACTACTTTACGCCAACCACGACCTGCATCTTCTTTGAAAGTTGCACCTGTCTTTTCAGCTTCTGCCTTAGCTTCTTCTTCTGTATAGAAAGGACCGATTGGCTTGGTCAAGTTGGCAAAGGCTGGATCATCTTTGTCTACAATGACTTGTGTCACAACAGATGCCACTTCTTTGTCAATACCTTCTTTCGCCAATTCATTTTCCAAAGCATTTTGCAACCAGAAGCCGATAGAACCTTCTGTCATTGCCACCAATGAATCTAGCGGAAAGGCAGGATTTTTTTCTGAATCTGCTGCTAAGTTTTGGAGCAAGAGATTTCCAACTTGAGGACCATTTCCATGAGTGATAATCAAGTCATCTCCATTTTTAATCAATTTTACCAAATGCTTAGCAGTTTGAACCAAGGCTTCTTTTTGTGCTTTTGCTGATGGGTCTGATGAGAGAATGGCATTTCCTCCCAAGGCAACTACGATTTTACGATGTGTCATATTTTCTCCTTTTCAATCATAAAATTTGGATAGTGGATTTCTTTCGTTTTCAAACGAATCTTGTAAAATCAAAGAAACTCACTATCAGTTCTTCATAAAAAATGGAGGACTGGGCTCTTGCCTCAGCCCTCCAGCTGTTTGTCAGAAGATCAATCTGACTGTCTCCTTAAATTTGGTAACAAATTAAACTTTTGGAATGAAGAGATCGCCAAGAGTTGCTGCCATAACTGCTTTAATAGTGTGCATACGGTTTTCAGCTTGGTCAAAATGACGAGCGTATTTGCTGCGGAAGACTTCATCTGTTACTTCCATTTCTTCTACACCAAATTTGTCTGCTACATCTTTACCATAAACAGTGTTTGTATCATGGAAAGCTGGCAAGCAGTGCAAGAAGATCAAGTTTTCATTTTCAGCTTTTTTAACAAGCTCCATGTTTACTTGATATGGTTTCAACATCGCAACACGCTCTGCAAATTTGTCTTCTTCACCCATTGACACCCAAACATCTGTGTAAAGTACGTCAGCGCCTTTAACCGCTTCATCAGCGTCTTCTGTTACAAGGATGTGAGCACCAGATTCTTTTGCAAAACCTTCAGCAAGAGCTACAACATCTTCTGCTGGGAAGAGTTCCTTTGGAGAGAAGATATGAACATTGACACCAAGGATAGCACCTGTTACCAAAAGGCTGTTTGCCACGTTGTTGCGACCATCACCGCAATAAACCAATGTCAAACCTTCTAATTTGCCAAAGTTTTCTTTGACAGTCAAGTAGTCAGCCAACATTTGAGTTGGGTGCCATGCATCTGTCAAACCATTCCAAACTGGTACACCTGAGTATTCTGCCAATTCTTCAACCATTTTTTGGCTGAAACCACGGAATTCAATACCATCAAACATACGACCAAGAACTTTAGCAGTATCTTCTGTAGATTCTTTTTTACCAAGTTGGATATCGTTTGCACCAAGGTATTCTGGGTGAGCACCTAGGTCAATAGAAGCTGTTGTGAAGGCTGCACGAGTACGTGTAGATGTTTTTTCAAACAAGAGGGCAATATTTTTTCCTTCAAGGTAACGGTGTGAAATATTGCGTTTTTTCAAATCTTTCAAGTGTGCTGCAAAGTCAATCAAATATTCCAACTCTGCACGAGTAAAATCTTTTTCCGCTAAGAAATGTCTACCTTTAAATACTGATGTCATATGAATCTTCTCCTTTTTTGAGTACAGACTGGATGTCCGTCCTCGACTTTCTACTTAATTTTTTCTAATGATTGACATGGAACGCCATCTTCCATGTAGACTTCCCCATAAGCCTGATAACCAATACTTTCATAGAAGGATTTAGCTGCTAACTCACTGTGGATAATCAAACGGTGTATCCCATGTTGTACAGCATAATCTTCTAAAGCAGTCACGACTTCTCCAGCATAGCCTAAACCTCTTTGTTTTTTACAAGTAGCTACACGGGTGATACGCGCTTCCTGATTGTTCAGTGGGAGAAACCGAGCAGTTGAGACAGGGTTCTCCCCTTCATACATGACAGCATAGATGGTATCTTCATGGTCATTTTGATCAAACTCTTCTTCTTTTGGAATACTTCCTTCTAGAACAAAAACCTGATAACGAACATGGATACTAGCCGCACGCTGATAGGCTCCTGCCCCAACTACTAGTTTTTTCATGTCTACACTTCCTCACGTTCAAATGGCATTGACATACAACGTGGTCCACCACGACCGCGAACCAATTCACTTCCTGAGATTTTAATCAAACGAAGTCCTTTGGATTCAAGAATAGCATTAGTAATCGTATTACGTTTGTAAACAACTACCACACCAGGTGCGATTGTCAATGTGTTAGAACCATCGTTCCATTGTTCACGACCAGCAGCAACGTTATCGCCACCACCACAACGAATCAATTCAACTTTTTCTACACCGAGATTAGCAGCCAAGAGTTCTGCCAAATCTCCATGTTCTTCTTCAATATGAAGTGTTTCATTTTCATAAGTAACAGAGTAAACACGAAGGTCGCCTTCAATTTCTGGGTGGATCGTAAATTTATCATAGTCTACCATTGTGAAGACTGTATCCAAGTGCATGAATTTACGGTTGTTTGCAAATTCAAATGCCAATACTTTCTTGAAGCCAACACCTTGTTTGAAGATGTTTACCAAGAGTTTTTCAATTGAAGCTGCATCTGTACGTTGTGAAATGCCTACCGCAAGCACATCTTTTGAAAGAACAAGTTCGTCACCACCTTCGATACGAGTAGTTTCTTCGCGATTATAAACGAATGGAACTTTTCCTGCATAATCTGGGTGATAAGTGAAGATATATTTACCGTAAAGTGTTTCACGATTCCGTGTTTCAGAATACATGTGGTTGAGTGACACTGAGTTACCAATTGTTGCAAATGGATCACGTGTGAAGTAAAGGTTTGGCATTGGATCAATAGCAAATGGATAGCTAGATTCTACCAAGTCTGTCAAGCCTTTATCGCAAGCTGGAATTTCTGGAAGTTCCGCTTTTTGAACACCTGCCATTGTCTTTTCAATCAATTCTTGATTGTCTTCGATACCCATCAAGAGTTCACGAATCGCTTTTTTAGTTGCACGACCGCGAATGTTAGCTTCGCTCAAATATTCATCAATGAATTGTTCACGAATTTCTGGTGTAATCAATGATTCAGCAGCTAATTTTTCTAAATAGAGAACTTCTACACCTTCATCCCGAAGAGCTTGTGCAAATGCATCGTGTTCTTTTTGAGCATCTTCTAAGAATGGAATATCATCGAACAAGAGACGTTCGAGATAATCAGGCATAAGGTTTTCAATTTCCTTACCTGGGCGGTGAAGCAAAACTTTTTTCAGCTTACCAATTTCTGAAAAAACATGAATAGGATGTTGTGACATCTTAATACCTCCTTTTGACGTGTTGTAAGTTTCCTTACCTTTTGTTGATACTACTATATCATATTTTAAAAGCGCTTACATGAAATATTTGTCAAACTTAACGCCAAATATTTCACATTTTTAAGATTAGTATTTGATATTTATAAAAATGGCAACGCTTTCTTTAGTTATTTCTTTTGTTTTACCAATTTTATGGATATTTATTTTTTGAACTTTTTAAAAAAAATAACCAAAACTCTAATGAGTTTCGGTTAAATGCTCTAGAAAATAGTCTTTATCTACAAAAGTTAGGGTTTTATGGGCATAGGTAATCCTTTTTTCCTGCTTGAGTTTTTTGATTACTTGGCTAGCTGTTTCACGCGTTGTGGCAGAGAGGCGAGAAATTTCTTGGATGTGAATCGTAAAAGGCAAGGCATCCAACTTAGCTGGCAGACAGATATCCCAATACATGAGCGCTAGGACTTGTTCCACTCGATCACTGGCACGTGAAATCATGGCATTGCGTAACCGCAACTCTTCAAAGCGCAAAATTTTTGATAGTTTCTTAGCAATAAAGAGCATCTGACGAGGATTAATCTTAGAAAATTCTTCATAATCTTCCATTGGAATCATAAAATATTCCAAGTCAGTCTCTGCTACTGCCGTATAATGGTAAAGACCATCATTGAACATATCTCCAAAAGGAAAAGCTTCTCCCTGTCGGATATAATCTAGATAAGTATAGGTCCCCGTCTGGTCATATTGCTCAATCCGCGCATAACCATGAAACAACACAAAGAGGTAATCACGTCGATCTCCTCCGAAGAAAAAAATCTGTCCCTTTGAAACTTTACGGAAACGAATCTCTTTAGCTATTTGATCAAAATGCTCAACAGGAAAATGTTGAAAAATAGGATTATTCCTTAAATACCGATATTGTTCCTTGGTGATCATTCCGTTCAATATGCCTTCCACTTTCTTTTTTAATATATTATAGCATATTTTAAACCACTTTAAAACGCTTTCTTTTTTCTGTAAAAGGATACAAAAAAGCCGGGAATTACTTCCCAGACTTTATCTGATATTATTTTGCTGCTGCGTAAAGTTCTGCTACTTTATTCCAGTTGATGATTTCAAAGAAGGCTTTGATGTAGTTTGGACGTACGTTACGGTAGTTCAGGTAGTAAGCGTGTTCCCAAACGTCAAGGGCCAAGATTGGTTTTTTACCGTCCATGATTGGTGTGTCTTGGTTAGCTGTTGAAAGGACTTCCAATTTGCCTTCTGCATTGACAACAAGCCAAGCCCAACCTGAACCAAAGCGAGTTGTTGCTGCTGCTGTAAATACTGCTTGGAATTCTTCAAATGAACCGAAAGCTTCATTAATAGCTGCTGCTACGTCTTCAGTGATTTCCGTTTTTTCAGGTGAAAGGAGTTCCCAGAAGAGGGCATGGTTGAGGTGACCACCACCATTGTTGATAACAGCTTGACGGATGTCAGCAGGAATTGACTCAACATTTGACAAAAGTGCTTCAAGGTCTTCACCAATTTCTGGGTGTTTTTCAAGAGCAGCATTGACATTCGCCACATAAGTTGCGTGGTGTTTGTCATGGTGAAGGGTCATTGTTTCTGTATCAAAAACTGGCTCAAGTGCATCATATGCGTATGGAAGATCTGGTAAAATAATTGCCATTTTGGTTTCCTCTTTTCATTTGTATGACTGTATTATATCGAATTCTGAGAGAGCTTTCAAAAAATTTGTTTGTGATTTACACTAGACTAGCAATCTTAAGCAGAGTCACATCAAAGAGGTAGTCCTTGTCATAAACACCCGTTTTGATCTGGTAATCCGTCTCAACCAATAGACAAACGACCTCCTGCAAAAATCCAATAGACAGACCTCGCGAGTCTCTGAGGGCAAATTTGACCTGATAAGGATTCACCTTCCGCCCTTGAATAGCTGACAAGTCTGCCACTATCTGCTGCTCACCGCGCCCTTCCTTTGCTAAAAGTTGCACCTGCAAGTAAGTCCGAAATTGTGTTAACAAAACTGCTAGCAACTTAATCTCGTCCTCTCCCTGCAAACGCAAATCACGCACCAAGGACTGAGCCTGATCCATTTTTTTTGCCAAAATGAGCTGGGTCAAGTCAAAAAGATTGTCCTGTAAGGTCTTAGGAATTGCGAGAGCGATATCTTCATGAGAAATGACCTCTCCAGCCTTATAGGACTGCAAGAAGGCTATATTTTTGGTCACTTCTGCAAAGTCAAAATTGGACTTAAGCAAGAGTTCTTCAAAGACACCTGTTTCCATTTGAAGCCCTTGGCGAGCCACTTCTTTCTGGAAATAGATTCGCAGATCCGCTTCCTTCATCTCATTGGCTTCAAAAATCTGCGCATCTCGTTTCAGGAGTTTTATCATGCGACGCTTACTGTCCAACTTCCCTTGGGCAAAAATAACCAAGCGTGTTGTCTCCACTGGATTTTCTAAATAAGCTTCAAACTTCTTGAGCTCTTCATCCGTCAAGTAACGCTTTTTAGCCGTCGTCAAATCAGTAAAATAATCCAAAATTACAATCTTCTCATCGGAGAAAAAAGGAAGTGAAACCAAGTCCAAATCCACCTGGGCGTAATCCGACTCTGACATATCAAAATAAGCATAGGCCAAGTCACTCGCATCAAAGGCAATTTGCTGCAAAAAAGCCGACTTAGCCAGTTGAAATTGGCCTGGATCATCACCAGTCAATACTGTTATCAGACCCAATTTTTCTTTCTTTAGTTTCTGAATTTCTTCTATCGTATTCATGGATTCCTCGCATTCTTGAAACCTTATTATACCATTTTTGCTAGCAAAAAACCGCTTATCGCGGTTTCCTTATCTTCTATGACGGCGACTATATCCCTGACTTTGTGAACGAGCTAGTCGACGACGTTTTTGCGCCTTATTTCTAAAATAAAGAATAGTAGCTAAGAACAGGACCAGTACTCCTGCCATGCTCAATCCAGCAATCACTGGTAAGCTAAGAAGTTTGTTTTCTTTGGTAGATTTATCCTTGGTACCAGTTACGGCTGAAGCCTCTTCCTTATTGACTGCTGCTTCTGTAAAGGCTACACCAGCTGCGGCATCAACACTTCCTGCCACTTGTACCATTTGTCCATTCAGAGTAAGCTGTGGCAACTCACCGACTTTGGCTAAACCGTAGAGATTCTCTTTTAGAATAATCTTTTTACCATCAATCTCCTGTTGACCTGCTGGCGCCAAAATTTGACGTTTATAATCTGCAAAAGTCTTGTCTAGCAAGGTATTGATGAAATAATGACGATAGTACTCACCATTTTGATCAGACCAATCTCCAACCCCCATGACAACTGTAATCAAGCGAGTATCATTTCGCTTGGCTGTGACAATAGCATTAAAAGCTGCACTTGGGCTTGAGCCTGTCTTCAAACCGTCTACACCTTCATACCCATAGTCCAAACCTGGCAAAGAGTAGTTATAGGCTTCAAAGGTTTCTTCCAAAGGAGTGCCTGCTTTGACTGTTACTTTTGGGTCTTTGGTAAATTCCAAAACATCTGGATGTTTCTTCAGCAAATGGTAGGCCAAAATCGCCAAATCTTTAGCTGTGGTATCATTTGGTAAATTGTGATCGTAGCCCACAGGAGCATAATAGCCATTAAATGCAACAACAACTGCACCAGATGCATTATTAAAATGCGTATTGGTCATGCCCAAATCTTTTGCAGTCTGGTTCATCAAGTCTAGGAAACTAGCATCATCACCATCATGAATCAAGTGAGCCAACATCAAAGTGGTTACATTAGAAGATGGCACCAGGGTCATGGTCAACAATTCGCGAACTGTATAGGTTTCCCCAGCTACAATTTTATTATTACTAAGAGCGTAAATACCGGCAATAGCTTGATCATTCTCTGTCGCTACTACCTGTGTATCCATATTGATTTTACCCGCAGCAATGGCTTCAAAGGTTAGATAAACCACCATTGTTTTGGTTGTGCTAGCTGGATCTCGAATGACATCTTCATTTTCTGCCCAAAGCACCTGACCGTTCTCCGCATTTAGGACAATGGAAGCTTTTGGAGTCATAGCCTCTGTTGCTGGATAGCCTGCTTTTTGAGTCATTGTCAATAAATCTTCTTGGGCTGAGGCAGTCGTCATTCCCACCAAGAAGCTCAATGCCACTGTTCCCATTGCTAATAATATCTTTTTCATATTCCCTCCTTTTTTGTAATCATTTTCATTTTATCATAGACGATTTCATTTTTCTAGCATTTTTCCAGTAAAAAGGACTCGAAATCATACATTTTGTTCATTTTGGATTCTTACAGTTCTTTCTAGCAAGATAGACCAACAAAAAATGGTACAATAGAAAGAATTGAACGTTAGAGCTCGCTCCATGGAGAGCAAGCCGACACCTGGAGGATTTATGAAAAACTTACAAATGAAGGACATTATTTTAACAGGAGCACTATCTGCTCTTTATTTTATTGGCGTTGGATTAGGAACACTACTAGCCTTTCTGACCACGCGCTCTGTTAGCACTGAATTAGCACCTGCTTTTGCGGCTCTTCTTTGTGGCACCATCTACATGCTCCTCATTGCCAAAATTCAAAAGTTTGGAGCTATCAGCCTAATGGGCTTTGTCATGTCCCTCTTCTTCTTTTTCTCAGGACACTTTCTGTTAGCCTTTGTTCCGAGTATCCTCTGCGCTCTCTTAGCAGACGGAATCGCCAATAGCCGGCGCTACCATAGCTCGATTTTCAACCTTCTTTCTTATATCGTCTTTTCCTTTAGCAATCTCGGACCAATCTTTCTCATGTGGGTTGTTCGTGAAGCCTATATTGAAAAATTACTAGAAAGAGGCAAGGATTTGGCTTATGTCAACAAAGTCATGATTGATTTTAATCTGGCAAATGTCAGCTATATTTGTGGAAGCATTGTGCTCTGTGCACTGATTGGTGGAGTGATTGGGCAAAAATTAGTACAGCGCCACTTCCTGCATTCTGGTTTAGTCAAATGACACTTGATATTCGAAGTAAAATCTTGCTCCTCCTTCTCACCAACTGGGTCCTCCTTTACCATATAGAGGGCTGGATTTACTGGGGAGAAATCAGCCTTATACTTGGTTTACTCTTGTTTGTCTATGGGCAATGGAAACGAGCTAGTCTCTACCTGCTCTATTTTCTTCTCGCCAACAGTTACGCTTATTGGAGTGAAAGTATCAGCTTCACAAACGAAAATGGATTCTTCTCCCTGCTGTTTATAGGTTTTCGTCAACTGCTTCCTTGCTTTATGGTAGGTGGTCTGATAGCCAGAACGACAAATAGTTACGAGGCCCTACATGGACTACGCAAATGGCATCTTCCTGAACCCATCGTCTTAACTTTGGGAGTTATGCTCGCTTTTTTGCCTATTTTGCCGCAGCAAGCACAAGCCATTCACCAAGCCTTGCGGCTAAGAGGCATCTTTTTACGCAAGCGGGATATTCTCTTTCACCCTATCCAGTATGGAGAATACCTCCTCATTCCACTTTTAATGGCGACGCTTCGCCGCGCTCAAGAATTAACCATGGCACTCATGACTAAAGGGATTACACCGCACACGCGGCCACAAGAATTTTTCACCAGTAAATGGAACTGGTTAGATTGGGGAATTAGCCTATGCAGCATCGGACTCTGCCTCTTCATCAGCCTATCATCACTGCCAACTCCCTAAGTTTTACCTACCATCATGCAGAAACAACTGCTTGCCAAATTGATGAGCTCCATATCCAAGCCGGAGAATGCATCTTGGTTGCTGGTCCATCTGGCTCAGGAAAATCAACCTTTCTCAAACTCATCAACGGACTCACACCTGAATACTTTACTGGTACTCTCAAGGGACAACTAGAAATTGCAGGTATCCAAGCTGGTCAAGCTACGACAGAAGAACTTGCCCAACAAGTCGCCTCTGTCTTTCAAAATCCTAGTAGTCAATTTTTTCATCAGTTGGTCGAACATGAATTGGTTCTTCCTTGTGAACAAAAAGGCATGGCAAAAGAGCGTATCGCTAGTAAATTACAGCAAATAGCTTCAGATTTTCAACTCCACCATTTGTGGGGCCGTCAGGTACAAACACTTTCTGGAGGAGAACAGCAGAGATTGGCTCTGGCCTGTGCCAGTATGCAGGACACTCCTATTCTGGTCTTGGATGAACCGGCTGCAAATCTTGATGAGTCTGGAACTAGAATCATCAGAGAACAGATTGGTCAGCTAAAAGCAGCTGGAAAAACCATTCTTTTAGCAGAACATCGAATCGATGATTGGATTGATTTAGCTGACCGTATCTTCTACTTCACTCAAGGACGATTAGAAAGAATTTTCCAAAAAGAAGAACTCCTAGCACTAAGGGACGACGAACGGAAAAAACTTGCTCTACGTAGCCTAGATGTCAGCGAAAATAAGAAAAAACTCCTACAAAAGACAAGAAATCTTTCCAGTACAAGTTCTACAGGCGGTCTCTACCTAGAAGAACTGTCAATCATGGCAGGGCAGAAAAAATTTGGTCAACTAACAGATTTGACATTGCCACAAGGGCAGATTATCGGACTCATGGGGCCTAACGGCTCAGGAAAATCCAGCCTAGCTAAGCAATTGGTAGGACTCAAGTCTGTTCCAGATGAAGCCATTTTTTGGAAAAGTCAACACCAATCCTCCTCCGAAAGACTAGACCATATAGGGCTTCTACTACAAGATGTTCGCCTCCAAATATTCACACTGACTGTCGCAAAAGAGTTGACTCTTGGCAGTAAATCTCTGGCAAGTATAGAGGATATTTGCCAAAAATTAAAACTAAACCATCTAATGTACCGCCATCCTGCTAGCCTATCTGGTGGTGAACAACAACGGCTACTCCTAGCAGCCAGCCTTCTGAGTGGGAAAGACTTTCTCATTTTAGATGAACCTAGTAGTGGACTCGACTACCTACAAATGGTAGAAGTCGCTCAACTCCTTAAAGAAGCCAAACGCCATGGACAGACTATCCTCCTCATCAGTCATGACCTTGAACTACTAGACTTGGTCTGTGATAGTGTCATTGACCTCACCAAAGTCATAAAAATAACCTAACCCAGATACAGACTGGGTTAGGTTTTATTTTTCTATAGTTGTCCGTGGCAGCATATTGAGCAAAATCTGTGTCATCTGCTCAGCCGTTTCCTTCTTTCCACGAGTAATCCACATTTGGTAAATCCCAAAAATGGCATGGCTAAGATAGACACTATTGTAAAGTTTTTCTACTGGCGCCTTGTCCAAGGTCTGGTATTCATCATACAGTTCTTTAGAAATCATGGTCTGCAACTTATTGCGAATATAGGTCTGAATTTCCTTGGTACCATTTTGTGTTAACAAGGCTGCAAACAAAGACTCTCTGTCCAAGAACTCGAATATTTCTAGTAAAGCCTTCTCTTTCTGAAACTCATTTTTATCAAAAACATACTCTAACTTGCTAAAGAGAGTCTGCTGATAACGGTCAATCATTTCATATTTATCTTTGTAATGTGTATAGAAACTAGAACGGCTAATACCTGCATTCTTAGCTAGTTGACTGGTTGATATCTCATCAAAACTCTGGTGTTTCAAAAGATTAACCATGGCTTTTTCAATAGCTTTTTTCGTTCTCTCTCTGCGATTATCTGTTGACATATGCGCCCTTCTCATCTTTTTTGACATTTTTATACATTGTGTCCAAATACCAGTTCTAAAACTTGTTTTTTGCTTCGCTACGTGTATAATATATTTTATCATATTTTTTAAACAATGTGTCTAAAAGAGGTTAAAATGTTAGAAGAATTAAAAGGACTTCTTAAGAAGCCCATGTCAATGATTACACTGATTGGAGTCGCATTGATTCCTACCTTATACAATGTGATTTTCCTATCCTCCATGTGGGATCCCTATGGAAATCTTGAACATCTCCCCGTCGCAGTTGTCAACCAAGACCAGTCGGCTAAGTTAGAGGATAAAAACATTCATATCGGTCAAGATATGGTGGACAATATGTCTAAAAACAAGATCTTAGACTTCCATTTTGTTTCTGAGAATAAGGCCAAAAAAGGACTGGAAAAGGGTGACTACTACATGGTCATTACCTTCCCAAAAGACCTTTCTGAAAAAGCAACAAGTTTGATGACAGAAAAGCCCGAAAAACTAACCATCCATTATCAGACGACCAAGGGACTCAGCTTTGTCTCCTCTAAAATGAGCGAATCAGCCATGGCTAAACTCAAAGAAAAAGTTTCTGAAAGTGTCACTGAAACCTATACTTCTTCGGTCTTCAAAAGTATGACCAAGCTGCAATCAGGTATGACAGAGGCTGCTGATGGTGGGCAGAAATTGCTTGACGGTACGGACAAATTGCAGAACGGTAGCCAAACCTTGACCAGCAATCTCAATACCTTGTCCTCTTCCAGTCAAACATTTTCAACTGGTGCCACTACGTTAAACAAGGGAATTGTAACCTATACCGACGGTGTTGCCAGTCTTTCAAGTGGTTTGAATAGCTTGAATTCTGGTGTCACTGCTTACACAGACGGTGTGAACAAATTGACCAACGGAGCCCAAGCTATCAACAGTAAGTCAGATACCCTCCTAGCGGGTATCAATCAGCTCAAGGCAGGCTCTAGTCAAATTCAACAGCTAGTAGACGGTTCTCATTCACTAACAGCTGGTTTAGAGGAAATGGCTAATAAAACTAGTCTTTCCAATGAACAATCTACTTCTCTTGACCAAGTCAAACTAGCCTTACCGCAAATCAATGCAAGCCTGCAAACGATTAATAGTCAATTAAATAGCGGAACAAATCCTGATACACAAGCTATCGAGACTGCTCTAACAACCATAGCAGGTCAAGCGCAAGCTATTTTGACAAGTAGTCAAGCTGATAAAACTGCTATGCTTACAGCAGTACAAGCAACTTCCGCTTATCAAACCATGACCAGCGACCAACAAGCTGAAATTACTGCTGCCATCAACAATACTCCTTCAACAACTGCCAGTGCTGCGCAAAACATTCTTGAAAATGTCAAAAACATGTCAGGAGAACTGCAAACTCTCCAAACACAAGCCACTTCACTCGGTCAACTCAAAACAGCACTCGGTCAACTATCAGTAGCTTCTAATCAAGTCCTTCCTGGTGCGGTGACCAGCATTCAAACCCTGCAAAATGGCTTGTCAGGTGTCAACATGGCTCTCACTCAAAAAGTCTTACCGGGTAGCCACCAACTCAGTACAGGTATTGTTACCTTGCAAGGCAAACTTGCTAGTGGTTCCGACCAACTATTGACAGGAACTAGCCAGTACACTACTGGTGTTGCTCAATTAGCAAACGGTGCTACTACTTTATCAAGTAAATCTAACCAGCTCCTAGATGGCACAAGCAAAGCCTCTGCTGGCGCTAATAAGCTAGACAGTAATTCTAGTCAACTAGCTTCCGGTGCAAGGCAGTTAGCTGATGGTGCAGAGAAAATCGCTGACGGCTCTTCAAAATTAGCCGACGGTGGACAAAGCTTGACAGATGGCTTAACCACACTCAATGCTGGCACAGATAGCCTAACCTCATCCCTTCGTGCAGCTAGCGAGCAATTATCTCTGGTTTCTACTACCGAAGAAAATGCCAAAGCAGTCTCCAAGCCAGTCAAACTAAAACATAGTGACAAGGACAATGTAGACAACAACGGTGTCGGCATGGCACCGTACATGATGTCCGTTTCCATGATGGTCGTGGCCCTCTCAGCCAACGTCCTCTTTGCCAAGGCACTTTCTGGTCGCCATCCTGAAAATCGCTGGCAATGGGCTCGCAACAAACTCTTTATCAACGGAACTATTGCCACAGTCGGCGCCATCGTTCTCTACCTTGCCGTTCGTTGGGTCGGTGTCAATCCTAATCATGAGGGGCTCACATTAGGCATGACTATCTTGGCCAGCTGGACCCTCATGGCTCTGGTCACAGCCTTGGTTGGCTGGCACAATCGCTTTGGCTCCTACGCTTCACTCATCCTCTTGCTCTTGCAACTGGGTTCTAGTGCGGGAACCTATCCGATTGAACTGAGTCAAAAGTTCTTCCAAACCGTTCAGCCTTACCTGCCTATGGCCTACTCGGTAGCTGGTCTTCGCGAAAGCATTTCTCTTACTGGAAATGTCGGCTCACAAGCTGGTCACCTAGCTTTCTTCCTCATCGGATTTATGGCATTAGCTCTCTTGATTTATCGTGATCAAGAAGATTTATAAACAGACAAAAACGGAGGCAACTCCGTTTTTTCTTATTTCTTCAATGAAGTTTGATAGAGTTGGCGCGTCTTGAAGCCTTTGTTCAAAATGTCCAACATTTCTGCCTTGCGTTTTGCTTGCGTTGCTTCTTGCTTAGCAGAAAAGACATACCGAGCCCAATCCTTTTGATAACCTGGCGTGAGACTATTATAAAAAGTCAAAGCAGCCTCGTCCGCCAACAAGAGTTGACGGATATCATCAATACGCTCTGCGTAGTCAGCCACCTTCTGAGAAGCGGCACTTGATTTCTTAGGATTGACCAGATTTTTCACCGAAATCATGGTGTAATTAACATCAATAGCCAACATCCGATTAAATTTCAAGCTAGTATTTTCAATAAAATGTTCTTTATTGATACCCAGATATGGGAAAATCGAATCTCGTCCAATGGCTTGGTGCCCCAAGGGATTTTTCTGTTTAGGGTAAATGAGGAAAAGTTGTCCATTATCCGTTAAAGACTGAGCAGCCAGTACGTGGTCGATGACCGATTTCATTTGGACCAAGTCATAGACGTAGGCGACAAGGAGGTCTGCTTGAGCTAGGTCAGAACTTGAAAAATCTGTCCAGCCGTCAAAGGGTGAGGCTTCCTTGCTGGCTGTCAGCACCGCTTTTTTATCAAACTTATGCAAGCCAAGCTTCTTATCCAAATCTGTATCTGCACTAGCCGTGAGCTTTTCCAGCCAAGCATTCGTGAGCACTGCGTGATCTTTTTTGAGGGTAAAATAAGAACCGCGAATGGTACCAGCCAACTTGGACTTCTGACGGGCAAACTTGAACTGGTCTACCAACTCAGTAGGCACCTCCATGCCCTCAGAAAGCTTGAGACCAACTGCCTGCTTCTTGCGGTCCTCCATGTCGTAGAGAATATTAATGATCAATCCATCCTCATAAAAAACGTGGGTCCAAAGAATGTGGTCCTCCAAGAAGAGTTGGGAAATTTCTAAGGGTTTAGCTGCAAAAACTAGGTCCCTCTCCTCTTTTAACAAAACATTAATATCCGCCATAAGATCGGCTTTTTCAGCTATTGGAAAAGTCTCAAAGACAACCTTGTACTTGTTCCAAAAATAGCGTGCCTCATTCGCCCGCATACCTGCTAGCGCCTCCGCCACTGGAGATGACTCCAAACCAGCTGTTGATACTTCCTTAAAATCAATAATCATCTGTTTTCTCCATTTTCTAGATACACTATTATACAGGTTTTAGGGAGAAAGAGGAAATGATTGGCACAGGGATTACTATTTTCGTTGGCGAGTATAGAAACTAAGGAATTTTCCAATCCAGAAAAGAAAAGCAAGAACAACAATCAAGGCACACAAACCGTTTACGGTCATGAGAAATTAATAAACCGTTGGAAAATGATGATTACAGACATAAAGTCAGATAAGGTAAGCACAGAAAAATAACCATGTCACAAATGATTTTTTCTTCATCATATGCACCTCTTGGGTAGTTTTTCTTTCATTATATCCTACGCATTAAAAGGTGTCCGTCCCTACCTCACTGTCTCCACTTGCCACTCTTTCCACCCGTAAAAGCGGATGGCTCCTTGTTGGTCAGTGCGAAAGACGGTCATGTTTTGTTCTGAAAATCGTTCCAAGATTTCTTGGTGCGGGTGCTGGTAGCGGTTCTTTTGCCCCGCTGAAATCAAGGCTAGGTTTGCACCGATATGTTTCAAGAAGGCTGGATCTGACGAGCCTTTTGAGCCATGGTGACCTGCCTTCAAGATATCCACAGGTAAGTCAGGGTAGGCTGCCATCAAACTTTCTTCCCCCTCTTTTTCCAAATCTCCCGTAAATAGAAACTTCCTATCCAAGAGTTGACCGTATAGAACCAGCGAATCATTATTGCCTCCGTCTCCTTGCTCAAAGGGATAGAGTACCTGCAAATTAGACCCCATCATAGAAAATTGATGCCCCGACTGAATCGCCTGCACCTGTACACCAGTTTGATGGAGCTTAGCTACAAAGTCTTCATTTGTCAGACTCCCTAGCGATGTATAAATGGTCCCAATCTTAAAGGCCTTCACCACAGGTAAGAGATCGCCGACATGGTCTGTATCGGTATGCGTCAAAACCAGACTATCAATCTTACCCACACCTCGACTACGCAGATAGGGAACCAAGGTCCGTTCCGCATTGGCTTGGCTAGACTTCTGCCGCCAGCTCTCGTCTGGGCTAAAATCCACCTTTCCTCCCACATCAATTAACATCGTCCTCCCCGCCACATCACGCAAAAAAATGCTATCACCCTGACCAATATCGACCACCGTCACTTCATTTGTCAGGGGATTTTTTGTTATGAAAAATAGCAGAGCTGTGGAGAAGATAAGCACCGCCGTCCATTTTTTCTGTCCCCAGTAGTCATAGGTCAGCCCCAATAGGATGAGAAGCGCCAGCAAAACTGGTATTTCTGGCTTGCCAAAAACAAATGGATAGGGAAATAAGTTGGACAACCAAAGCATAATTTTTTCCAAAAGAACAAAGAAAAAGTTGACCTGTGTCAGAGAAATCAAAGGCGACAGCAGAAAAATAGCGGTCACCCCTGGTAGCATGAGGCTGTCAAAGAGAAAGGAAAATAGGAAAGTTAACAGGATAGACATGGGCTGGAAACTATAAAAATAATAGATTAAGATAGGTAAAACGCCAAGGGTCAGTGCTAAACTTTCCACAGCTATTTTCCGCATGCCGCTCAGACTATCAAAGTCAAAAACCGTCAGCAAGAGGGCATAGCTAAAGGACAAAACGCCACCAGCTGTCAGGAGAAAATGAGGTGTCAACAGAAAGCAAATCATAGCTGTCAGAGCAAGATTATCCAAGCGCCTTATCCCCAAATTTCCCAATATTTTCTGAATCAGTGAGCGCACAACTGATACTGAATATCCTGTCAAACCTGCATAGACTAGGGAAATTGGGAATTGCAGCCAGTCCACCATTTCCCGTTTTACCCCCAAACGCAGAAAGCCCCGTCGAAACAAGTCCATAAAAAAGCCCACCTGCATACCAGACAAGGCAAAGAGGTGAATAATCCCCAAACTACTGTAAATATCACTCATCTCATCAAAATCACTGTCCAAGTCACCAAACAAAAGTCCCGTCATATAGTGGCTCATTGGAGCTGGAAATTGTGACTTGATGTGCACCAGAGCCGTCCTACGCCAACTTGAAATCCAATCAAGCGGATTCCAACTGCTGTAAACAGTCGTTGAGTGTATCTGCTCGATTCGGACTGTTCCATAAATTCCTTGGGTTCGTAGATAGGCTGCATAGTCAAAGCCATTAAAATTTCGTTGAGGAGTGGGCTTTTCTACTACCGCTTCCACTTCAAGTTGAGTTGTTTTTGTTAACTTTTGAAAGAATTTTTTCTCTTCCTGACTTTTTAATTTGTAAAAAACTTGGTAGGTCTGTCCAGCAGATTTGCCTCGAAAAGACAGTCTGTCACCGTTGACTTTAATGGTATCTACTTGCATAACCAAACTGGAAATCTGATTTGGTAGGGCCTTTTCTTTTTCCTGCGCTAGCCATTTTTCTCCTAAAAAAAGAGAAAGAAAGACCAACAAAATGGGAAGTATGGTTGCTAGTTTTCGCCTGTATACCCAGAGTAGGCGTAAACTGAGACTAACTGAAAGTAAAACCGACAAGAATGAAAAATTAAAAACGGCAAAATAAAGACTAACAACTACCACTGCTAGATGGATGGGGACTATGTCCCATTTATTAATCCACTGTGACATAGGGGCGAATATTTTCCAGCGTTTTGTCGCCGATGCCAGAGACATTATTGAGGTCATCCACCGACTTGAAGCTACCATTAGCCTCACGGTAGGCGATGATATCTGCTGCCCGCTTGGCACCAATTCCTGTTACCGTCTGCAAATCTGCTTCTGTGGCAGTATTGAGGTTCACAAGATTAAAGCCTGAAGAACTGGACTGTGCACCATTCGTCACATCTTGCTGACTAACAACTGACCTATTTTCCTCACCAGTAGCTACATAGACAACCGCTTCATCGCTGACTTTTTGTGCTAAATTAACTGATTTTTGGTCGGCATTTGAGGCAAAGCCTCCTGCCGCTTGGACTGCATCATTAACTCGGGCACCTGATTTGAGCTGATAGAGGCCAGGTTTAGCAACAGCTCCTTTGACATCAACAATTATTTCGAGCGTTTCTTCTACCGCTTCCTTTTCCTGATTTGCGGATGAACTGCTTGCGATTGTTTCTATTTTTGGAACCAAAGCCACCTGTTCTTGACTTTGAGCAGATTGGCTAAACAATATGACTACAGCTACTAGCAAAGCCACACAGACCAGACCTGTCTGCCACTTGTACTCTTTAATGATTTCTATGAATTTTTCTTGCATAGTTTCCTCCTACTTTATCTATTCGTAGAAAAAAGAAAAAAACTGAGACTGCTGTCCCAAGTTTAATCTTCTAATTTAACATCTGGATTGATAAAGAAGCTAGCTACATACGAACCAATATAGGTTACCAACAAGATCAGCAAGACCAGGACAATGACTGGTATACGATAAATATAGGTTAGTGGATTTAACTTTTTCTTGGTTTGATAAGAATTTGCCAACACATCTAATCGGCTAAATTCCGCTTCGATACGGCTAGTTACCTCTGCAATTCCTGCTTCGTCCATGCGTTTAATGTCTGACACATCAATGGGATGACCAAAGACCACATCTACTCGTTCACCTGTCAAAAGCCCCTTCAAAGCATTGGGTCCCACATAGTTGGCTGGCATAATTTTAACCTTAGCTGTCTTAGCAATCACAGCCACACCACCTTTTAATTCTGTTGTATGGCGACTCCCAGAAGGAAACATGACCAAAGACCGATCACTTTTTTTCAACATTTTAACAGGGTATTTGAGAACTGCCTGACTCGGATTTTCACGGTCAACTGGAAAGGCACCACACTTGCGAATCCACCAACCAAAACCACGATTCTTAAAGAGCTCTTTTTTAGCCATAAAAATAAATTTCTTAGGCGCTGCACCAAATCCGAGGAAAATCGGATCCCAGAAATTCTTATGAGGAGCAACCAAAATGTAATTCTCATCTTCTGGCAAAATATTTTCCTTATCATGGTAATGAACATTGCCATTAACAGCCCAGAGTAGAAAGACCAATAGATTTCTCAAAAATGAATAAAACATAAACTCTCCTTTTCAAACACTCTTCATTATACCATATTTTTCCGTCTTTTCAGCCATTTTCTTCCTGATAAAAGCTTCCTATGCTATAATGTTTTTATGACAAATCAACACTTATTAGACGGTGAGCGGATTGACCAGCTCTTTTCAACAGACGTTAAAATTATTCAAAATCGGGAAGTTTTCAGCTATTCTGTGGACAGTGTCCTTCTGTCCCGCTTTCCAAAATTACCCAGCCGTGGATTGATTGTGGACCTTTGCAGTGGAAATGGTGCGGTCGGTCTTTTTGCCTCTACCATGACCAAAGCACAGATTGTTCAGGTCGAACTTCAAGAGCGTCTGGCTGACATGAACCAGCGCTCCATCGTTCTCAATCAACTAGAGCAACAAGTCTCTGTTATCAACGATGACCTAAGCAACCTCACCCAGCACATGGATCATTCCAAGGTGGACCTCATCCTCTGTAATCCGCCTTACTTCAAGGTAGATGAGCAGTCCAATCTCAACCAAAGTCAGCACTACTTACTGGCTCGTCATGAAATCACAACCAACCTAGACGCCATCTGTCGAACTGCCCAACAGGTTCTCAAATCCAACGGACGACTTGCCATGGTCCACAGGCCTGATCGCTTTTTAGACATTTTGGACACCCTCAAACGCTATAAATTAGCTCCAAAACGCATTCAATTTGTCTATCCAAAAGCCAGCAAAGAAGCCAATATGCTTCTCATCGAAGCTATTAAAGACGGCTCTACCCAAGGCTTGAAAATCTTACCTCCACTCATCGTCCACGAAGAAAATGGAGACTATACCAAAGAAATCCACGAGATTTACTATGGAAAATAAAGCCTATATGTACGTCGTCGAATGCGCTGATGGTAGCCTCTACACCGGCTATACAACAGACATTGCACGCCGCATTCAAACCCACAATCGAGGAAAAGGTGCCAAGTACACTAAAACTCGTCTTCCAGTCACCTTACTTTATTGGGAAGAATTTGACAGTAAAAATGCGGCCATGTCCGCGGAAGCTCTTTTCAAAAAGAAAACCAGACAGGCTAAATTAGAGTATATCAGAGAACAGTTAAACAGATTCTCCTCTTAGATAATCTGTTTCCCACTAACAAGTTAGCATTAGTCTGACTTGTTTTTTCATTTGATAATTCAAACATATTTTTCTATAAACATTTTCAAAAAACGTTCGTCATTTTACAAAAACTTATTGAATGAGAGCGTTTTTTAGGTTATAATTGTTTGTGAAATACACTTTTAATACAAAGGAAGAAGATTCATGAAAAAGAATTATCGTTTAAAATCTGCCTTAGCACTCAGTCTGTTGAGTCTCGGTCTTCTGGGTAGTGTTGCTGCTGCAGACCAAGTCAATGTTCAGATTCTAGGTGTCAATGACTTCCACGGAGCTCTCACATCAACAGGGAGTGCCTATATGGAAAACGGTCAAAAAGTATCTGGTGCAGGTACTGCTGCCCTCCTTTCTTCTTACCTCAATCAAGCTGAAAATGACTTTTTAAACAACAATGCTGGCGGTGTATCCATTCGTGTACAAGCTGGCGATATGGTCGGTGCTAGTCCTGCTAATTCTGGACTCTTGCAAGATGAACCAACTGTTAAAATCTTCAATGCCATGAAATTCCAATATGGCACACTTGGAAACCATGAATTTGATGAAGGTTTAGATGAATTCCACCGTATTATGACAGGGCAAGCTCCAACTCCTGGTCAATTCGCCTCTGTTGTAGATTCTTACCCACACGAAGCCAGCCAACAAAGCATTGTCATCGCAAACGTTGTAGATGGAAACGGAAATGTCCCATTTGCTGACTGGAAACCTTACGACATCAAAGAAATCCAAGTCGGAGAAACAACTGAAAAAATTGGATTTATCGGTGTGGTAACAGGTGAGATTCCAAATCTTGTCTTGAAAAAACACTATGAAAACTATACCTTCCTGAACGAAGCAGAGACTATTGTCAAATATGCTAAAGTCTTGCGCGACCAAGGTGTCAAAGCCATTGTTGTCTTGGCTCATATTCCTGCTACTAGTTCAGCTGACCAAGCTCAAGGGGAAATGGCTACTATCATGCAAAATGTCCAAGCCAAGGATCCTGAGAACAGTGTTGATATTGTCTTCGCTGGTCACAACCACATGTATACAAATGGTACAGTAGGCACTACCCGCATCGTTCAAGCGACTTCACAAGGTAAAGCTTTCGCCAATGTGACAGGAACCATCGACACAACAACGCATGACTTCACAACCGTTCCAACAGCTGAAGTTAAAGCTGTTGACCCTAACGGCGGTCTAGCTCCAGATGCTAGCATTCAAACCATTGCTGCGGATGCAGATGCGCGGATCAAGCCAGTTACAGAAGCGCGTATTGGTACTGCTACTCCTGCTGAAACGATCACTCGTGAAGTGGATAAAGATAAGGAGTCTCCAGTTGGTAAAGTTATTACAATTGCTCAGTTAGAAATGGCACGTCAAGCTGGTTATGCTGCGGATTTTGCTATGACAAACAACGGTGGTATTCGCGCTGACCTTGATGTTCAGGCTGACGGCACCATCACTTGGGGAGCTGCTCAAAAAGTACAACCATTTGGCAATATCTTGCAAATCATTGATATGACAGGTCAAGATATTATCGACGTCCTCAATCAACAATACGATGAAGAAGAAAAATACTTCCTTCAAATTTCAGGTTTGAAATACATCTATACAAACAATGAAGACCCTGCCCAACCATATAAAATTGCTAAGGCCTACAAAGCGGATGGTACCGAATTAGACCCAGCTGCTACCTATAAAGTTGTCATCAACGACTTCTTGTTTGGTGGTGGTGATGGATTTAGCGGCTTTACTGGTAAACATCTTGCTGGCGCTATTAGCTCTGATACAGAAACATTTGTCAACTACATTAAAGATCTTGATAGCAAAGGACAAGCCGTTACTGTTCCAGCCGACAAGGTGAAAACGTATATGACAGCCGAAGAATTGTCTAAATTGGAGCAAGGAACAACAACGACTACAACTAGCTCATCATCTACAGTCCAAACATCAACTTCTCAAACTCAGCCAACTACTCCATCAGAAACTCCTGAACCATCCACTACCCCTGAAGCGAAAAAAGTTGGAAAAACACAAAAAATCTTGCCTCGTACTGGTCAAGAAATTATAAACTTCCTTCCATTAGCAGGACTAGGAATTTTGGTTGGGCTTATCCGTTTCAAATCAAAAGCTAAAAAATCTTAATTTAACCCAAAACACCCGCAGTTGCAAAACTGCGGATGTTTTATTTTATCCATGTAAATGCCCGACAAGCAATAGTCTCAACTGGTTGAAAACCAAGGCTCGTATAGAATGCGGCTGTCTTTTCTGTCTGATCGGTCAGCAAGTGAATCTGGTATACATGGACATATTTTTCTAAAGTTTTTTGAACTAATGTCCGCCCAATTCCTTGATGCTGATAGGCTGGATGAACTAAAATGTCTTGAATGAACAAAATAGAGACTCCATCACCGACTGCACGAAGAAGCCCAACTAACTGCTCACCATCAAAAGCAGCAAGAACAAATAAAGAATGCTTGATGGCTTCTGCCACCATCTGCGGATTTTGTGTATAGTTTGTCCAACCAACAGAATCATATAAATGCAATACATTCGATAGTGCTAAATCCGGATTTTCAATAAAGTTCATCGTTCTCTCCTTTACACATATTCTATCACAAAAAAACTTCCTAAGAATATTTCTTAGGAAGTTTTTTTGTCACCTTTATTGCGGATTACAAAGCCTGTTTTCTTTTCACTTGATGTGTTTTTATGTGGCTTTTTATTGTCCTTGTGACGATTGTCTTTTTTGAAGCGGTCACGATCATCGCGATCACGACGTTTGAAATCACGGTCATTACGGTCGCGGTCTCCACGACGACGATCTCCACGGTAACCACCGCGGTCACGGTCGTTACGATCACGATTACCACCGCGATCATTGCGACGGCCACCGCCACCTTTACCCTTGAAGCCACCACCAGCTGGTTTGAATGGCAATGGACGTTCTTGAGCGATTTCCACTTTTTCTTGCATATCTGGGTCTTGGACTGTCAAAGTCAAGATATACATAGCCAATTCTTCTGGTGAAAATTCTGCTGCCAACTCACGTGCATCTTTGCCAAATTTCTCAAAATTAGCACGAATGGTTTCGTTAGCAAAATCACGTTCGATTTTCTTAAGAGCAACTTTTTTCTTAGCTTGGAAGGCATCTTCAGCAGTTGCTGGTTTGAGACCCTTCATACGCTTTTTAGTCGTATTTTCGATGATTGCCAAGTAGCCCATTTCATTTGGTGAAACAAAAGTAATAGACTGACCAGACTGACCTGCACGACCAGTACGACCGATACGGTGCACATAGCTTTCCGCTTCTTGTGGAATATCGTAGTTGTAAACATGAGTCACACCAGAAATATCCAACCCACGCGCCGCAACGTCTGTCGCAACCAAAACATCCAAGTTGCCATTTTTGAAATCACGAAGAACACGAAGACGTTTGTTTTGATCCAAGTCACCGTGAATACCTTCTGCACGGAAACCACGGATTTTAAAACCACGTGTCAATTCATCCACACGACGTTTTGTACGTCCAAAGACGATAGCCAATTCAGGTTGATCTACATCCATGAGACGGGTCATAGTATCAAATTTTTCGCCTTCACGAACACGGATATAGTATTGATCTACCAAATCCGTTGTCAATTCTTTCGCCGCAATTTTCACATGCTCAGGATCTTTCATGAACTGCACACCGATACGCTTGATTGCATCTGGCATCGTTGCTGAAAAGAGCAAGGTTTGACGACTTTCCGGAACGCGACTGATGATTGCTTCAATGTCTTCCAAGAAGCCCATGTTGAGCATTTCATCTGCTTCATCCAAAATCAAGGTCTCGATATTGTCCAAACGAAGTGCCTTGCGTTTAATCAAGTCAAGGAGACGACCTGGTGTCCCAACTACAATGTGGGCACCTGAACGAAGAGCCTTGATTTGTTTTTCAATAGAAGAACCGCCGTAAACAGAGCGAACTTTTACGCCTTTTGCACGACCAAAACGGAAGAGTTCTTCTTGAGATTGTACAGCCAATTCACGCGTTGGTGCAATGACCAAGGCTTGAATGGTTTGATTTTCAGTATTGATTTTTTCCAAAGTTGGAAAGCCAAATGCAGCTGTTTTACCAGTACCTGTTTGGGCTTGACCAATCACATCTTTACCTTCCAAAGCAAGTGGAATGGTTTGTTCTTGGATTGGTGATGGCTCTGTAAAGCCAGCGTTTTCGATTTCTGCCATCAATTCAGCAGACAAGTTTAATTCAGTAAATTTCAATGTATTTCCTTTTCTAAAGACAGTGCGAAGCTGTCTCACAGCGCTTTCTTCTGTTGTTTTCAACAGTCCTTTTGACTTTTCTCCCACAGCAAGATTCCCATCGCATACCAAAACTTTGGTAAGGAGGATTCGAGTAGAGAAAAGAACGACAAGGGATTAAACAACTTAACTAGTGTAACACAAAGCAAGGTAAAAAGATAGGACAAGCCTTGTCTTTTTATATAAACACGTTTTCATGAGATTTTTTCCAGTTTTCAGACCGATATTTTTAAAAATGCTGTCATTTACTCTTCTGCAATCTAGCCATCTCATTATCCTGTCTCATTCAGGTTCTTTTTGAAAATGAATATTACTATAAAAAATAAGCCAGGAAAATGTCCCAGCTTATTAAGCATTTTAATTATTTAGCATGTGCTGCTGATTGGTTACCAGCTTGACGACCGAAGATGATGATATCTGCTACTGCATTACCACCGATACGGTTTTTACCATGGATACCACCTGTTACTTCACCAGCTGCGTAGAGACCTGGGATAGCTGAGCCGTCTTCTTTCAATACTTCTGCATTTGTATTGATTTTAAGACCACCCATTGTGTGGTGGATACCTGGTGCAACTTTAATAGCATAGAAAGGTGCTGCAGACAAGTCATGATCCATACCAGTTGTACGACCAAATGCCGCATCAGATTTTTCTGCAACAGACTTGTTCCAAGCAGTCATTGTTTCCTTCAACGTCGCTGCATCAACTTTCAATTTTTTAGCAAGATCTTCGATGGTAGCTGCTTCTACAACCAATCCTTTTTCTTTGTATTGGTTAATAGCTTTTACACGTCCACGAAGGGCATCATCAAAGATGACATAAGCATAGTTAGGTTCAAGTTTGTTAATAGCTGCAGAAACATTATCACGTGTTTCCAATTCATTGACAAAACGTTTACCTTCTTGATTGATAAGGATCGCACCCTCACCACGTACAGCTTCTGTGATCAAGTAAGATGTTTTTTGTTCTACAGATGGGTGGATTTGGATTTGGTCCATATCTACAGTAGCTGCACCTTCTTTTTCAGCAAGAGCAATACCGTCACCTGTTGAACCTTCTTGGTTAGTTGTTACATAACCTTCTAAGGCAGGGTTCAATTTTGTAACCATCTCCATGTTGGCACCGAAACCACCTGTTGTCACAACAACTGACTTAGCCATAACTTTTTTAGTTTTTCCGTCAATTTTTACTTTGACACCTGTTACAGCTCCGTCTTTGTCCAACAATGACGTAACATCCGCATTTACAAAAGTTGGGATTTTACGCTCAGTAACGTTCGCATACAATCCATCTACCAAGTAACGACCAACTGCTGAACCATCTGTAGGACGGTGTGTACGTGTGACACTCATACCACCTGTTGTAGTGATATTGTCAAGAGTGATTCCCATACCATCTAACCATTCAATGGCTGATGCTGAATTGTCTACAAAATAGCGAAGCAACTCAGGATTGTTTGTTCCCTTACCACCTTTAAGAGTTTCTTCGTAGAACAAATCGTTTGAGTCTTGGATACCTTGTGCTTTTTGAAATTTTGTTTCAGAAGCATTCATACCTGCTGAAGATTTTGACGTATTTCCCCCAATAACTGGCATTTTTTCAAAAATCACAACATTTGCCCCTGCATCTTTTGCAGAAATAGCTGCTGCCATACCAGCACCACCAGAACCAACGATGATAACATCGTATTTTTCTTTTAATTCTTTGGGATCAGTATAAGTTTTTTCAGATGCACCTGAAACGACTTCTTCTGAACTACTTGGTGGAGTAGAAGATTTTTCTGTTTCTTTAGCTGTTTTAGTGCCTCCACAAGCAACTAAAAAGACTGTGAGCAAGCTAGCCAATAAGACTAACCAATGTTTCTTTTTCATCATTGTTCCCCCTAATATTATTTTTTTAATGATGCTTTTATATTGTACATTATTTCACAAACGTTGACAAGCTATTTTGAAAAGAATTTTTAAGGAATAATAAAAAAGTAAACACGATACTTTCGTGCCTACTTTTTAAAATTATTTTTTAGCAAACTCAGCTGCTTTTATACCAGCTTGACGGCCAAAGATGATAATGTCCGCAACCGCGTTACCACCGATACGGTTAGAGCCATGTACACCACCCGTTACTTCACCTGCGGCAAAGAGACCTGGGATAGCTGAACCATCTTCTTTCAATACTTCTGTGTTTGTATTGATTTTAAGACCACCCATTGTATGGTGAATACCTGGTGCAATCTTGATGGAGTAGAATGGACCTTTAGAGATATCGCGGTCCATACCTGTTGTACGGCCAAATTCTGTATCATTCTTAGCAGCAACATAGCCATTCCATGCGTCAATAGTAGATTTCATGTTTTCTGGTGAAACGCCAATTTCTTTTGCCAATTCTTCAATGGTATCTGCTTTTACAACCATACCTTTTTCTTCGTAAGTATCAATTGATTTAGAATGTTCACGAAGTTGTTGGTCAAAGACAACATAAGCATATTGTTCTGGAAGCGCATTGATGGCTGCAGATACATTGTCACGCGTTTCCATTTCATTGTAGAAACGTTTTCCTTCCGCGTTGATAAGGACTGCACCTTCTCCACGGATTGCTTCCGAAACGAGGAATGATTTTTCTTGGTAAACTGTTGGGTGGATTTGAATTTTATCCATTTGAACAGTTGCTGCACCAAGTTTTTGAGCCATGGCAATACCATCACCTGTAGCTCCTTCATGGTTAGTTGTTACATAGCCTTTAAGTTCAGGTTTGTAGCTTGTAATCATATCCATGTTGGCACCAAAACCACCAGCAGTATCAATAACAGCTTTGGCTTTGATTGTTTTTTCTTTGCCATCAACAGTTACTTTAATACCTGTTGCAGCACCATCTTTTTCTGTAATTTCTGTTACATCAGCATTGACAAAGATTGGAACTTTTTTCTCCATCAAGTTGTTGTAAAGACCATTAACAAGGTAGCCACCTACTGCTGAACCATCAGCTGGACGGTGAATACGTGCCTTAGAGAAACCACCTGAGAAAGAAACGTCACTCAATGTGATACCAATGCTATCCAACCAGTCAATCGCTTCTGATGAGTTATCGACTAGGTAACGCAGCAATTCAGGATCATTTGTTCCCTTACCACCCTTAAGGGTTTCTTCGTAGAACAAATCGTTTGTATCATCAATACCTTGTGCTTTTTGGTATTTTGTTTCAGAGGCATTCATACCACCAGATGATTTAGTTGTATTTCCCCCAATAACTGGCATTTTTTCAAAGATTGCAACAGTTGCTCCTGCTTCTTGAGCAGAGATAGCTGCTGCCATACCAGCACCACCAGAACCAACGACAACTACGTCATAGCTCTTCTTCATTTCTTTTGGATTAGTATAAGTCTTTTCAGATGCACCTGAAACTACTTCTTCTGAACTACTTGGCGGAGTTGAAGATTTCTCTGTTTCCTTAGCTGTTTTAGTGCTTCCACAAGCAACTAAAAAGATTGCAAACAAGCTAGCCAATAAGACCAACCAATGTTTCTTCTTCATCATTGTTCCCCCTAATATTATTTTTTAATGATGTAAATACATTGTACATTATTTCACAAAATTATGCAATCGTTTTCTGTAAAATTTAACTCATTTTCTTTACTATTTTGTAAAAAGTCCCTTACTTGTATTGTGCTCTGGATTTCAGTATAATAACAATCACTAGGTAGTTAGAGAGGAAACAAGTATGCAAGAGACTATATTTGGAGAGTATAAATGGATTAATATTGATATTGAGCAGCACCCAGATAGCCACTCACTTCCGCAAGAAATTGATCCTGAGATTATCAACTATTCCTTAGATAAGAATGAACGAGCTTTTATGGAATATGATATAGATTCTGACAGTTTGACACTGGTCTTCAATGTTTTAGATCCCATTCAAGAAGACCAATATTACGAGACAATCCCTGTAACGTTTGTCTTAAACAATAAGCAACTCATCTCTATTACCAATCATCGAAATGCCTATGTTTCTCAAATGATGGCTACCTATTTGACAAATCATCCCCATGTATCTGTCAAAACCTTCCTCTTTGCTACCTTAACGCTTTTAACTAAAAAATATTTCCAGGCAGTAGATTTTATTGATAACGAAAAAGACGAACTCAATCGCAAACTCCGCCAGCAAACGAGTAAAAAAAATCTGCTGGCCATGTCCGACTTGGAGACAGGTTCTGTCTACCTCCTTGCCGCTTCTAACCAGAATGTCCTACTCCTAGAGCAGCTGGAAAGTCACCATAGTCAGAAAAATAATAGCGACGCTGAAAAGGAGCAATTGACAGATGCCCTCATTGAAGCTCGCCAGTTGGTCAGTATGACGCAGCTCAACTCACAAATTCTTGCCCAACTATCTTCTTCCTTCAACAATGTCCTCAATAACAATCTGAATGACAACTTGACCGCTCTTAATGTCATTTCCATCAATCTAGCCATCCTTGCCTGTATCACTGGATTTTTCGGGATGAATATCCCCCTTCCCTTTACCGATAAGGAACATACTTGGATTTACCTTTGCATTATTTCGGTGATCATTTGGTTTATCGTAGCCAGACTCCTTCTCCTCTTTGTTAGAAATAAGCGTTAAAAAACAGCCCTCAGGCTGTTTTTTAATTACATCTTCTCTTCCAGTGCTACATCTGGATATTTATCCGCAAACCAGCGGAGGGCAAAGTCATTTTCAAAGAGGAAGACTGGTTGGTCAAAGCGGTCTTTAGCCAAGATATTTCGGCTAGATGACATGCGCTCATCCAAGTCCTCTGGTTTAATCCAACGAACTGTCTTTTTACCCATCGGTGTCATGACTACTTCTGCATTGTACTCGCCTTCCATGCGGTGTTTGAAGACTTCAAACTGCAACTGACCAACAGCACCGAGCATGTATTCACCAGTTTGGTAGTTCTTGTAAAGCTGGACGGCTCCTTCTTGCACTAATTGCTCGATTCCTTTGTGGAATGATTTTTGTTTCATGACGTTCTTAGCTGAAACTTTCATGAAAATTTCAGGTGTGAAGGTTGGGAGTGGTTCAAATTCAAATTTATTTTTACCAACAGTAAGCGTATCCCCAACTTGATAGGTTCCTGTATCGTAAACCCCGATAATATCACCAGCAACCGCATTCTCAACATTTTCACGGCTCTCTGCCATAAACTGAGTCACGTTGGATAGCTTAGCCCCCTTACCAGTACGAGGCAGGTTGACAGACATACCGCGCTCAAATTCACCCGAAACAACACGCACAAAAGCAATACGGTCACGGTGACGTGGGTCCATGTTGGCTTGAATTTTGAACACAAATCCTGAAAAATCTTGATTGAGTGGGTCAATCACTTCACCTTCAGTCGTCTTATGACCGTGAGGTTCTGGCGCAAATTCTAAGAAAGTATCAAGGAAGGTCTGTACACCAAAGTTTGTAAGGGCTGATCCGAAGAAAACAGGGGTCAATTCACCATTGAAAATAGCTTCTTGTGAAAATTCATTTCCTGCTTCTTGCAAAAGCTCAATATCTTCCAAAACTTGGGCATAGAAAGGATTGCTCCCAAAAAGCTTGTCCCCCTCTTCGATGGTCGCAAAGCGTTCATCCCCTTTGTAGAGTTCCAAGCGCTCATTGTGCAAGTCATAGAGACCCTCGAAGGATTTCCCCATGCCGATTGGCCAGTTCATTGGATAGCTGGCAATGCCCAGCACTTCTTCCAATTCTTCCAAAAGGTCAAGTGGTTCACGTCCATCACGGTCCAATTTGTTAATAAAGGTGAAAACTGGGATATTACGGTGTTTCACAACTTCAAACAGTTTTTTAGTCTGCGCCTCGATCCCCTTTGCAGAGTCAACGACCATGACCGCCGCATCCACCGCCATCAAAGTACGATAAGTATCTTCAGAGAAGTCCTCGTGCCCTGGCGTATCCAAGATATTGACGCGTTTACCAGCATAGTCAAACTGCATCACAGATGAGGTAACAGAGATACCACGTTGTTTCTCGATATCCATCCAGTCAGACTTGGCAAAGTTCCCTGTCTTTTTTCCCTTAACAGTTCCCGCCTCGCGGATTTCCCCACCAAAGTAGAGCAACTGCTCCGTAATAGTCGTCTTACCAGCATCCGGGTGAGAGATGATGGCAAAAGTACGACGTTTCTTAATTTCGTCTTGTAATGTCATATTCTTTCCTTTTTCTTTTTTAAAATAGCAGAGCTATCATCTATATCTTATCCGTTTATTTTTTTACATTGGTAAACTCCTAATACGTAAAAAAGTAGAGCTAGACCTCTAACTCTACTATTATACCCAAACTAAGGCTTTTTATCAATCCTTATCAGCTGAGAGTACCAAGGAAGCCTGTAAACTTTTCTGAAAAGCAGTCGCAGTCAAGGTCAACAAGAGAATAAAGACTCCACTGACTAGAAATAGATTGAAGACCGGTTGTTGACTATGCAAAATAGGTGTATCTGCTAAAAAGCCGTAATTTCCTCCTGTCAAAAAATTGACCAGTATTAAAAGGCTATTTAATATAATTGTCACCTTAGCAATCCAAAATGCATTTATCTGAACCAGTGTCTGACTCTCTTTCAAATGAAGCAAGCTTAAGGCGAATAAGCCAAAATGTCCTGTGAAGAAAAAGAGATTCGTCACATGAAAAAGAGGGTAGGGATAAAATGCAGGATAAATCATGGCTAAGATAGAACCAACCACTCCAATTAAGGCAAAATAATCCTTGATTTGTCCTTTAGGGCAAAATAAGAGTATAAACATAGCCATTCGACAATGATAAAGTGGCAATAGCTCAGATAAGGGTAGGCTTGCCCAGATAAACCAAGTATAGACTACGATTAGCTGAAACAGCATGCCATTACGCCAAATCTTTTGAAAACTAGCTTTGTGACTCCAAAGTTGGACAGCATAAGCAATCAAGATTAAGCATAAGATGGACAAAAAGTGTATCGATAATGGAAAATGAGGTAATTCGGTACGAAGTGGTGAAAAAAATGTGTGCATTTGTTCATCTTTCATTCAAGTATTTCATTCTATTATACCAAAAAACGAGGCTAGCTCCAACACCACAAAAAACAAGCAATAGATCTGCCTGTTTTACATCTTATTTCTTATTCATTAGAGAACGTAGATAAAAAGTGGTTACTAGGCCAATCGAATAAAAAGCTAGAAAGACTATAAGCGTCGTCGTATAAGATTGAGACCAAGAATAGTTTTCCGACAAAAGAATGGGACCGAATAAACCTGCTGCTGCCCAGGCCGTCAAGCTATAGCCGTGCAAGGCGGCTAATTCCTTAGTTCCAAACATATCACTGAGATAGGCTGGAAGAAGGGAGAAACCAGATCCATAGCACTTCATGAGGACAGACATAGCAATGGAAAAGAGCATCGCTTCCTTGGCAAAGAAGAGGCTAGCTGTCATCCCTAAATTCACCAAGAAAAGGATGAAAAAGGTCAAGGGACGGCCAATATAATCTGAAAAACTTGCCCAAAGAAGACGACCAAAGCCATTGAAAATCCCTAGTAACCCAACCAGTACCGCAGCTGATTCAGCAGATAACCCTGCCATATCTTGTGCCATTGGAGAAGCCGCTGAAATCAGGCCTGTCACGCGAGGACCAAATCTCTCAACCAACCGTCCCATAAAAGCAGCTGACATCCCCAAGCAAAAAATCGCTAAACTAAAGGCAAAGGCCACCGCAAAAACATCCCAGGAGGTTTCTTCCATAATAGGGTTTCGATAAACACTCCAAGCATAGGTCGAACCCAACATCAAGTGTAAGACAACACCGAATAATGCAACAACGTATCGATTTGTTTTCTTCAAAAGAAAGCACCTTCAACGAACATTTGTTTTGTATTTTTTTATTTCGTTCGCAAAAATACTGTATCAGATCTCTTTTTCTTTGACTAGAAATATGCTCATGAACCATTTTCTAAACATTCCTAACACTTTTTAGAAAAATATGGTTTAATAGAAGAAAGAACTATTCTAAGGATAAATCATTATGCAAAAAACACCTTCACTAAGCAGTTTTTTCCTCCGAAACTTGGCCATGATTCTCATGCTCATCGACCACACTGGCCTAGTCTTCTTTCCAAATCACATCTGGATTCGGGCAATTGGACGGCTAGCGTTTCCCATTTTTGCCTTCTTGCTTGTCCAAGGATTTCTCTACACTCATGACCTGAGAAGCTACATCGGGCGTCTCCTAGCTATGGCCATTCTAACCGATATTCCCTATCATCTCATGTCCGAAGGAAAACTGGCCTACAGCCCTTTCCAAAATGTCCTCTGGACCTTTGTCATCGCCCTTATCAGCTTGGCAAGTATTGATTATCTCAAAAAATTAGAGAAAAAATGGGCACTGCTACCGATATTACTGGTCTTGCTAATTGCCTGTAGTCTAGCTGATTATCTAGGAACAGACTATGCCAGTCGAGGTGTCGCCATGGTGCATGTCTTCTACTTCTTTCAAGGACAGAGTCTTAAAAACAAAAGCTGGCAACTCTTTTTCTTCTTTATCATCAATGTCATCATGAAAAATTTTCCTCTAATCCAAGAATATGGCTGGGAGGCTGTTTATCAAGCCTGGCAAATCTATGGTCTGGAAATTATCTCTATCCAGTACTGGGCGCTCACGGCTCTTCCTATCATCTGGCTCTATAGTGGCCAGCAAGGCTACAAATCCAAGATTAGCCAATCTTTCTCCTACCTCTTTTATCCCCTTCACATGTTGCTACTCGCCCTTATCAAGGTATTGTAAAAGGAAACAGTTCATCCTGCTTCCTTTTCTTATTTTTATTCTTCCAATCGTTTCACAATTTCTCCTAAATTCATGGAATTGCTTCCTTTGAGGAGAATTTGGTCATTTGGCTGAAGGACTTCTTTTACCTTATTAAAAAGGTCTTCAAATTGGTCTTCTTGGTCATTTTTCTTGAAGAAAAATACTTTTCCAATCGGAAACATCTGACTAGCTAGTTGGGCTAAATTTTCAATGTCTTGTCCGTAAAAAATAACCGTATCTAGGTATTCCGGGCTGAGGCTCATGATCATCTGATTGTGAAGAGCCACAGACTGTTTGCCTAGTTCCTTCATTTCTGCTAGGACAGCAATTTTTTTGCCATCTGGATTGGCTGGAATGCTCGAAAATGTTTCCAAAATCAACTTCATAGCTGTTGGGTTGGCATTGTAGACATCTGATAAGATATCAGCTCCATTGCTGGCCTTTTTCCACTCTGTGCGGTTTTTGGTTAGTTGCAAATGCGCCAAGGCTTGAAGAATTTCCTCTTCTGCTATACCTAATTTTTGTCCAATAAAGGCAGCTACCATAGCATTGGTAGCATTGTATTTACCAGTAACAGGTAAATAAATCTCTTTTTCTAGGAAATTTGTCTTGAAGGTTAGGTGATCCTTGTACTCTGATAAGTCGCTAATAGACAGTGCAGCATTTTCCCCAAAACGAACCACATTCTGCTGCTTGGGTAAAAACTTATCAATGATGCTATCTGCTGGTGCTACCAAGAGTCCACCGACCGGCATGCCGTCTGCGATTTGAAGTTTCCCTTGGGCAATCTTTTCACGTGTTCCAAAGAACTCCAAGTGCGCTTCGCCAATTAGGGTCACAACACCGATTTTAGGCTTGGCAATCGTTGAAAGCAAACGGATGTCGCCCAAGTGATCCTGTCCCATTTCCAAGACCAGCATTTCCGTATCATCAGGCATATGAAGAGCTGTGTAGGGAAGACCAATTTCGTTATTGTAATTCCCCTGAGTCTTATAGGTTTTGTAAGTCGTTGATAAAACGTCACAAATCATATCCTTGGTCGTCGTTTTCCCATTTGAACCCGTCACAGCGATGACTTCCGCATCCATCTTTTCTAAATAATACTTGGCTAATTTTTGCAAAGACTTGAGGCAGTCATAGACCCAAATATGGGGTCTGTCTCCCAAATCTCTTTCAGAAAAAGTGGCCAGAGCACCATTTTCAAAGGCAATATCAATAAAGTCATGCCCATCACGCGCTCCTTGAAGAGGAAGAAAAAGATCTCCCGCTTGAATCTTGCGGCTGTCAAACTCGATATTTCCTAAATCAAAGTCTGGAAAGACTGTGATATCATTTCTAGCACCGACAGCCTGCGCCACCTCGTGTAAACTTAATTTCATGTTATTTCTCCAAAAGGGAGCGGGACAAGAATCGTGATTTCCTAGAAATCGATTTTGCCGTCCCGCCCCCGCACAGTTGACTAGCACCAAAGGTCTGGGGGACCTTTGGTGGCTATAAATATAGCTAGTGAAACTAGCTTCAATTATTCGAAATTGCTTGCATAGCAAGGAATGAGAACATTCAGTCAACTACTGCGTCAATCTACTTTATTAATAAATGTGAAAGACTCTAATTCAAATGGCTTTCGCGTTTTTCAAACATTTCCTGCGCCAAACCAACCAACTCTTCAATCAAATCTGGGTAGGCAAGCCCCATATTTTCCCAGAGAAGAGGATACATAGACCACTGAGTAAAACCTGGCATGGTGTTGAGCTCATTGAGATAAATTTGACCGTCTTCTGTCAAGAAGAAATCACAGCGGGAAAGGCCACAACCGCCAATCGCACGGAAGGCAGTTGCTGCGTAGTCCCGCATTTGGTCCATAATAGCTGCGTCAATCTGAGCAGGAATAGCCATGGTAATCTTGTTGTCGATATACTTGGCTTGGTAGTCGTAGAAGGCTACATCCTTCACAACTTCACCTGCTTCCGTTGTTTTCACATCTGCATTTCCAAGAAGTCCAACCTCAATCTCACGCGCCACAACGCCTTGTTCGATTAAGATACGGCTATCGTATTTGAGGGCTAGGTCAATGGCTGCACGCAACTCTGTCTCATCACCAGCACATGAAATGCCGACAGATGAGCCCATATTAGCAGGCTTAACGAAAATTGGGAAGGTTAATTTTTCCAAGGTCTCCGCAATAATATCCTCAAAATCAGCGCCTTCTACATAAACAGTATAGGCAACCTGTGGTACACCTGCTGATTCCAAGACATGCTTGGTCGTGATTTTGTCCATGGCAACACTAGACGACAGGATATTAGTACCGACATAGGGCATTTTAAGCACTTCAAGGAAGCCTTGAATCGAACCATCTTCGCCCATTGGACCATGTAAAACTGGGAAAACAACAGCCCCTTCTTCGTAAATATCGCTCGGTTTGATTTGTTGACTGGCAACAATGGTCTCATTTGTCATAAGCTTTTCATCAGCTGCTGGCTGACTTGAAAATTCTTGGGTCTTGATAAAGTCGCCAGTTTGCGTGATGAAGTACGTTTTGACAAAGAACTTTTCGTAATTTACGGCACGCATGACGCTCTCAGCTGAGAGAACAGACACTTCTCGCTCAGCAGATCGTCCACCGTAAAGCAGGACTAGAGTTTGTTTTGACATGAGTTTCTCTTTTCTATAAAATTCATTTCTATTATACACTAAATTGATAGACAGGACTAGAAAAAATCACAGAGAGTTTCTATTTGACTTATTCCCCGAAAGACTTGACGGTATTCCAATTTGACACTACAATAAAGGCAAATACAATATCTACCGGAGGTCAAAACGATGAAAAGTAAGTCAGAATTGCTTCATACGTTTATCATCGCTGCAGCCATTATTATCAGTGCATTCACCATTGGAAAATCCATCTCCAATGGTTTGGATAGTATTGCTCAAACTACTGAATATGGTTTCACTATCATCAGTAACCAATTAGACACCACCATTCGTAACTTACCCTACAAGAATTAAAGGAGCTGGGCTCAAGTCCAACTCCTAATTTTATTTAAGCTAGAATTGCAAGACGCAGTGGTTGATTGGCATCTTTGTTCGCTTTTCAAGCTTCAAAGATAGCCCAATCAACTGTACGGGGGTGGGAGAGAAAAGGTCCAGTGGACGTTTTCTGCCTGAGCTTAAAAAATAAGGGAGCGAAGGGAACTCTTTGCTAATTGCTATGAGTTCTTTCCCACTCCCTTATTTTTACAATTCTGTTCGGTTTTCAATCGCGCGCAACAAGGTTACTTCGTCAGCGTATTCAATGTCAGCTCCGACTGCTAGTCCACGCGCTAGGCGGGTCACTTTGATACCTGCTGGTTTGAGGACACGAGAGATGTACATGGAGGTCGCCTCGCCATCAGCCGTTGCGTTAGTGGCAATAATGACCTCTTCTACTATGCCATCCATGAGGCGGGTAATCAGTGTTTTGAGATTGATGTCATCTGGACCAACTCCATTCATAGGAGAAATCAGCCCGTGCAACACATGGTAAAGGCCGCGATATTCTTGAATATTTTCCATGGCAGATACATCACGACTATCTTCCACAACCAAAATTTTGGTTTTGTCTCGCGTCTGCTCTTGGCAAATACCACAAGGATCTTGGTCTGTCAAATTGCCACAAATGGAGCAATAAGACAGTTCCCGTTTGGCAGCCAAGAGGTTTTTAGCAAATTCATTGACCACATCGTCCTCCATCCCGATGGTATAAAAAGCCAGACGAGTCGCTGTTTTAATACCAATACCGGGCAATTTAGAATAAGAGTCAATCAGCTTAGCAATAGGTGTTGGGTAGAGCATGGTTTTTCTCTCTTTTTTTAATTTATTTCAAAAACGTTGATTTCAAGGGTTTTTCAAGGTGCGTTTTTCTTGTTTCGCTCATATTTTTTTGAAAAAATATGAACCTTTTGCCCCTTTTTTGCCCCCTATTTTAATAATTTCCTTGGAACATTATAGCATAAAAACCCTTGCCAACACATCCATCAAACTCATAGTCTTAACAATCTCATCAGCCTGCACTTGATCATCATCAGTCAAGTAGTCCACTATCTGACCATTTTTGACTACCACTCGCACACTATCTCTGTTCACCAGTCCTGCGTCAACCGCTCGTTTAAAATCGTTTAAATCTAACATGTTTCGTCCTCCTTGTCTATATATTCGAAATCATAAAAGAAAAACCACTTGTAAAAAGTGATTTTATAGTAAAAATAACATTGATAGTATTACTGATCCAAAAGATAAAATCTATGTCGTCCAAAAATATGTCCTAAATGATTGCAGCGACCTGCACAAGTACATGATCTATCAACAAAAACTCTTCCTGTTATTTTTGCAATCCATAACAATTGAGCATACAGTACCGTGAACAAGAACATGACTAACAAACTAGAAATAAAGATTGTTCTAGGTAAAGAAACATTAGTACTACCTAAATTCTCTAATATTTTCGCCAAGGCGTCAAAACCACCGAACATAACAAATACAAAAGAAGAAAACACTCCCAAGATGGCGATAAAATCTGTATAAATACTTTCTAATTTGTCTGTTGTACGTTTTAATCGCTTCTCAAGATCTTTATTTTCATTAGAAAGCTTTGATACATTTAACTGCTCAATAGAAATTTCAGAACGGAGATCCCAATTCCGTTTTTGCATTTCATCTCTTAAAGAAACATAAAGATGATGCCTTTGAACATAAGATAACTCAGCTTGATTAACCATTTTTATAAGTTTTCGCTTAGAAGTATCTTCTAAATAATTGCCAATAATATCTTTTATTCTTTCAAAAAAAGAAGAAAATTCCATGTACTCATTAGTGTATATAAATTTAGCAATCTTTTGATACTCAATAAGTTCACTATCCTCGCGCTTTGATATTTCTTCGATTAAATTATCTATATCTTTTTTTAATTTATCAGATATATTTAGCGCATTTTGAGTGGAGTCATCATCAAATTCAATTGGCGATTGGACAATCTTCTGATTGTATTTTCCAGCAATCTCGTTTTCAACTAATGAAATAAAAAGTTCTTCAATGGTATAAAAATGATTAGCCATTTCTCAAAACCTCATCTAACGGATACGGAACATTACTTCGTCCTAGAATTATTTGGCTTTCGTTGTTTCTCCAAAATGGATGTGAATGACTCGCGTTTACCATTTGGAAAACGTTAATATTTAAGAATTTATCAATCAGATCATTTAAAGGAGCATACTCTAAATGACTAGAATATTCTCCTAATATTTTATCAGACCCAAACATATAGAATCTATTGTATTGAGATTCCACAACTGGACCATAGCGCCATACCAAAAAAGGTTCATTATATATTTCTTCTTGCTGATTCCTATTTAGAACTGCACTTGAATTTCTAAGTACAAAATACATAACCTTTTGTAAAGTCAAGTTAGTAACAGGTATATTATTTTCATTTGCTCTTGCAAGAATATGGTTAGCAAACCGTTCCATTGTCATATATATACCTCCTTCATAAAATAAAAAATAACACAAGCAACACATCTGTCACCTATGTTTATATAACAATTATATTATACAAATTAACAAAATTCAACGAAATTTATCGATTGTTTTTTTATAATTACGTAAAAAGTTTCTTAAAAATCGAAAAAACGATACTTTTTTTTGAAATTGAGCTGATTTTAATTGGAAATATCAGTGAAATTTTTAAACTTTTTCAGAAAACAAATGTTGATTTTTTATGATGTTTTTTTATAATTATTCCATGAAAGGAGAAATTTTATATGAAAAAAGTATCATTATTTTTAAGTTTTATTATGTTTAGTCTTGTGTTAGCGGGATGCCAACCTACACCTATTCAGCTCCCAAGCACAATTGCTGGGAAACCTATTCAGTCAGTAACTGTTAAAGATTTAAAAAGACTCGGAGTGATTGACCATATTAAAAAAAGAATTCACTTGCTAAAGGTTGACGATGAGGATGCGTATGAGTTTCTCATCAAGAACTACGGGCATCAGTTGTCGGAAGAAGTAATTCAATATCTTGTAGATTAGAAAAAACACAGCCAGTATTACTGGTTGTGTTTTATTGTGGATTGAAGCTACTACAAACTCCCTTTAAAATTGACTTCTATATTAAGTCTTTTATGATCTTCTGACACATAGGCCCCTATTACTTCCAACTTGCTTTCTCTTGGAAATAAAAATTCCAATTCTGAAGGAACATAAGAATACGGTTCAACAAATGCCGCATAACTTCCTCTCTTGACTCTAATTCTCAATTCTATAGGTCTATGTGTCATCGCTCCATTTTTCAAAGCTGTGGTACTCATAAAACTATGCTTTGTATACAAGGTTCCAGAAACTATCTTATCCAATATCTCTGGAGCAAACTGACCGTTTACATAATAGGTTGCCAAGTCTTCTTCAGTTAAACCCAAATCCAATAAAAAGGACGAATACACATAGCGATAAACAATAATATTCCAAGGAATCATCATCTTATGAGTAGCCTGATCTAACAAAGTAATCTCTTTTTGAAGCTCTGGTTTAAGTGTAGTAATCTCTCCTTGAGCTGCGTCAATACTTGAATTGATAGGAGTAGCCTTATTATAAGTATAATCATGCATTATCTGCTTCTCAGAATCTGTAAATACGACATTTTTCGCAAAACATCTGTTGGCAATATACTTTGTAACATCCGAATCATTAAACTTAAAGTAGGCTGCGTCTTCGCTAAATACAACAGAATCAGTCTCGTCATAATAGTCAGCTGCAAATACCGTAGCTTGTCCTGCAAATAAATACAGCACACATGACAAAGCAAGTAACAAGTGTAAAACTCATTGTTTCATTTCTATTCTCCTTTTTTAAAAAACTCCGGGATTGCTCCCAGAGGATGATTTTATTTCATTGATACTTTCTTGATTGATGTCTTTTTCATTCGACTATATGTATTCAATCTACTTTCATGTAAGGTTGCAGGCACATAATAACCTTCTGGCGTCTTACGAATCCCTATCACAATAACCTTCTTCTTCTCGTCTTTATAGAAAACAACACTTAATTTCATTGTATTTCTTGTCAAATCCTTATCAAGAATGCAGACCTTAACCTTATCTTGATAAAATATTTCGTAGAAAAATTCATAATTACGAACTCTTGGAAGAACTTCTGAAAATCTGCTGTGTTTGGAGTAGTCACTTAACATAAATTGGCTACTTTTCACAGATTCGATCCATGTCCTAGCTCGTAGTCCAATACCTAATTTGTGGATACCTAAAATATGATATAAATCCTCTACTTCAAATCGTACAAGTATTTCAGGTAATTTATTATAACTCGTTTGGAACAAACATTGTTTCCCGCTGAAATTCAATTCGTAATCTTCTACAATCTCTTTAATATCCACTAGATAAATCTTTCGTCAAAAATAAAAAAGCGCGGGTCGGATATTCCACCGACCGGGGCTAACGATTAAGAGTTGAGGACTCTTAACTCTCCTTAGTGCTTCTTAGGCTTATCACCAGAGAACAGTTCTTAAGCTCTGCCAAGCCGTATAGCGCGCTTCTGCTATACGCTCAAATGAGTTTAGAGGTGGTTAGAAAGGAGGTAGTAAATGATATTTTTACTGTTCTTTTAACCACCCCCATTATGACATATTGTTTCGAATTCGTCAACAATTTAAAAAACGCAAAAAAGCCTCTGGGAGAAATCCTAGAGGCTCATTTTTTACTTTAGACCATCAATCAATTTTTTAACCGTCGCATCGTCAAGTGTAGACTTCTCAGCCTTACCTTGCCATGCGTCAAATGTCTTGGTATCAAGTTGGTAGTGTTTGACACCTTGATTCCAAAAAACGGTTGGTGTTTTAGCATCTAAGATTGGCAAGAATTTGCCTCCCATCATAAGTGCAATACCACGTCCTTCTGCTGAAATTGTAATCATGTCTGTTTCCTCATTTTCTTTCTTTTCTTCTTGTGGTTTTTGTTCTGTAACATCGTATGGCAATCTAAACCAGCCAATGACACCTTCGTAATTTCGACTGTGGTTACGAGTATAGCCACCGCCACCTTCTTCGAGCTGGTCGTTTATACCATTACCGTTATCGTCTCGGTAACCGTCGATATTTTGCTCTACAGTGACCATGCCGTTGCGGTCTGCAGATACACAGACCAAGATATGCCCAAACGGGTCACTTGGTCCAAAATGCAAAACCACAAAATCACCCTCTTGCGGAATCAAATCCGGATCGTTTGGGTTGTTATAAATGACTTCCATACCCTCGTTTTCGGCCTTAACCAAGCAGCCCTTGGCATTGGTATAGGCAAGATTTTTGTCGCTAAAATGCTGCACGATATGGTCGATTAAGGCTACACACTGTCCACCATACCGATTGGTTGGTACTGTAACCTTTTGGCCAACAAGACTCTTAGAGTATGCCACTACGTCATTTGCTTGTACCATGCCCTTCTCCTTTCCAACCGTCGTTCATCTGCTTAACCGCTGACTCGATAAAGGTCTCCAACTGCGATTCCGATAGCGTGATATTGTATTTTGATAGCTCGCTAACAACGCGACGTTTAGCCATATCGTACTTGTCGATGTGATTATCGTTAATTGACACAATCTGCTCTACTGCATTAACCGCATTTTTAGCGACAATCTCAGCAATTAAAACGGCTTTCTCGCCACCTTTAGCAGTAAGGTAGGATTTTGCCTGTTTAAAGGCTAAACCTGCCAAAATTGTCAAAATAGATAGCGCTGTGTTGACAATAAGTGTTGTGATGTCGTTCATGGTTATTCTCCTTTTTCGATTCTTTCGATGCGGTCATCAAGATACTTTGTATGCTCCTCAAGTTTAAAAGTGCGCTCAATGACATTGTTATGCTTATCAACGCGCTTTTCCAATTGCTCTATACGATAAGCAGTTAGTTTTGAACTTGCGTAGATACCTCCAAAAGTACCTACGCAAGTTCCGATTAGGTTAATCCAAACTTCTGGCGGCATAGACTACTCCTCTTTATCTAGGCCAGCAGTCGCAGCTTCCACCATTTGACGGACACGCTCTCTGTACCGTTTTGGCACGTCATCAATTGTGATCCATCCAAAATCCACGATTTGCATTGTGTAGTAGTTAATAATAGCCATTTCGTTTTCTCCTTTTAACATTTTTATAAAATTACTCACTTTCACTAGTAGTTTCAACATCTAGACCACCACCCAACATTGTGAGTATTGCTTTGTTAACTGTTTCAGAAACAGTCTTCATAAACAATTCCATTCTGTCATACTGCTCATGCGAACGGTCTAAAGACTCTTTCATTTCTGCGAGTGCTTCCGTATTTTTCTGGTTCGCATACTCTGTAATATACTTGTTTGAAAACCAAGACTGCGACCTATCAAGAAGGACACTGTTCGGTTTAGCCAACTGATTGCCAGCTAACTCAGCATCGAACCGAACGAAGGTAGCTGCATCTGTTTCCGAAACTGAGACGATTGTCTTGTCGTCTGACTCACGATAATACTTGCTGTAAATCTCTAAGGCCATCTGATTCCTCCTTTAGTTTTTTCAAAGCTTCCTCGAACTGAGCTTTGAGTTCTGGTGTGCCATCTATCACTGTTTGAACGAATTCTAACTCTGCCACTTTTTGATTGGCAAAGTAGGCTTGTGCCCTATAGTCGCTCGCCTCATGCTGAGAGTCTGCAAGTTTCTGCTTCAAATCTTCAATGATAAACAGCAGCATATTTTCCTTATCCATAATTCCTCCTTATGGTAATTTATTTAGAATATTGCTAATCTGACCTTTGATGTAGTCGTAGGTAGATTGTGTAGCTCCACCATTTGCTAATTGAGCAAAACAATTTTTTAATGATTTTAAAAACGCTGATAAGACGATGCCGTTGATATAGTACTCATTAGAGTGTACCTCACGCCATCTTCTATCGTTCATTCCAAGATAGAGTCGGCCATTTGATGTCGGTCTGAACCATTGCCCGTTTTTAAAATGTACACCATCGGATTGTTGCCCACCTCCAGAAATATAGAGAGAATCCGCCCACAGGTCAGCTTCGTCAATCAATCCTCCATTAACTACAGAACGAGAGCGAAACTGCAAGCCGGTAAAATCCGCGGTGCCAATAGACTCGTCGTTTGCTGTACGGTTTGCACCGATTGTAGTGTAGGTTATCTTGTTTGATGTGGACATTTTTATAAATTGAGACTGACTATCTGTTACTCGCCGAATAGACGATTTATCCGAATAGCTGACCAATGCAGATTTTGCAAGGTCGAAAACCAACGTACCATCCAAACTAGAAATAAGATTACTCTTGAACTTCGTAGCATCAAGACTACCATCCACGATCATATCTCCTTTGACTTTTAAAAGTCTAGCGATTATTTCTACCCACTCTGCTCTCTGAGCAATCATGGAGGCAATCGTCTGACCGTTCACTGCTTTAGAAGCGCTATGGACAATACCCTCATCTGTGACTGAGATATCAGTCTTAAGCACCGCCTGCTGTTTGACATCGTTGATCGCTTGGTCAATGTCTTCTGTTGCTAGTGACCAGTCCGAAGCAATAGGACCGCGATTCAATTTGTAACCACCAGCCATAAACCAGCCTTGGTCGCTAGGTGACATCGCAAAGCGTGGTCTGATTTTACCGTCTCTAGTCGGCACAAAGGTAATTTTAAAACGTTGGATTTCTGGACCAACATTTGGAATTATCGTCTCACGACGTGTCGCGCTCGTGATATGGTAATCCCAGGTATCATAGAGATAAAAGTACAATCGACCGACATTTTCTCTAGCAATATAAGCTGTAAAGGTATACTCAACACCAGATTTAACTGTAATTTCAATTGACGGCGACGTTTTAGCGCCACTCGACCACTTTTTAAATGTAAAAGGATAACCGTCTACTATCTCATCAACGAGGACTGCACCTTCTGTATACCAGTCATCTTTGTGTGTATTTCCTTTCTTGATCATGTCTTTTGTGCCACGAAGTAGATTTTCCACGCTTAAATCGTCATCAAATGTGCCAGGGTCTCCTTTGGGACCATAGGCTCCTAATAGTAACACAGGGCTTGTTTTTGATGTTCCGTTTGTATATCTGGTAATAGCATAATTCCAAAGGAAACGTTTAGATTCTGTAACTTGCTGAACTGTCGTAGTCCAACCGGGAGTTGAGGTGGTAACGCCCGTTTCAGATACAGAAGCTAGGTAGTATTCTGTAATTGAAGAAATACCATTTCCGTCTATACCATCCTCTCCAAAAATTCCAATAAGTACAGCCTGAGTGTTTGTACTTGAACCATTCGTGAGAGTGGTTCTGGTATAGTTCCACAGATATTTGTTTGCGGCTGACACAGTTTGAATCGTTTCTGTCCAACCTGGTGTAGATGGCGTAACTCCAGAATTTGCAGAAGTTGCTAGATAATATTCTGTTACTGTCCTAATACCTACACCGGTTTCTCCCTGCTTAGCTACCGAATAACTTGTTTCCGAGGTCTGATCATCATAGCTCCATGTTGTTTTAGTCCAAAGATAAAAACCTGGAGCGACAGATGGAATTTCATTTGACCAACCATCAGTTGGTTCGACAGTGCCTGATTGTGAGCTAGCGTACTGGATAGTTGTTGAAGCAATCCCTACGCCATCCTTTCCAGGTATGCCGTCCTCACCATCATTCCCATTTTCTCCGATATGAGATACACTGTAAGAAGTTTCCACAGATTCATCACTGTAAGTCCAGACCACCTTTGTCCATAAATATGAACCTGGCGCCACAACTGGAACAGAGTTAGACCATCCGCCAATTGGGGCGTTTGTTCCAGACGGAGAACCTGCATATGTGATCTCTGTTGATGTTATACCTAATCCATTCTTACCAGGTAAACCATCTTCTCCTGCTTCACCATCTTCAAGTGTCCCGACGAAACTTGTGATGATAGAAGTTCCTGAGATATCAATAATCTCCCCGTAAATCTGAGCGTTTTTGTTTTCACCAAGAATTTTTACTGTAATGACTGCTGTATCTGCCTTCTTTAACTCAGAAACATTCATTACATTTGACCAATTGGAGATTTTACCAGGTTCAGTATAAGTCTGTAGCATCTCACGAGTCATGCTAGTCTCTTCTGACATTTTTAAAAATACAAGTGATTTTCCACTAGTCCCAGCAGGGCCAGGAGTCAGTTCAATGTTTTTCAAATCTTCTTTGGTAGCTGCCTGCTGAGCATTGATGTTTAATTGTTCAACGTTCATCACGACCTTGCCATCACGTACAGAGACAATTTCTTTCAAACCATTCATGATTCGCAAACGTGCCAAGTCAAGATCGCCGGCAGTAATACTTTTGGCGTTTAACGTAATGTAATTACCAATCGCTGCAGACACTTTCTTCGCAAGTAGTTCGTCGGTGGATATTGTATCGACAATTTCTCCGACGTTGGCACTATCTGCCTTTTTAACCCAAGCACCTTCCACACGTTCCCACATCTCAACGTAGCCACCATTAGGCTTAAACCAAATATCGCCATCTTTAGGACTGATAGGACTTGATGTATCTAGGTACATGCTACCTTGCTTGGTAATTAGCTCGTCCAAATACTCTATTTGACGTTGCATGGCTCCTTTGTACTGATATGAGCCTTGTGCAACTCCCGCAGCACTACCGCTACTATCAGCAGAAAGACCACCATCAAATGAAAGTTTGTAGGATAGCATCGGAATGTCAAAATAGATATTGTCATCCCAATGCACGGTAACCCAATCACCAGCTTCCATGGCCATGTCGCCACGCCAAGAGAGCGTGTATGGGTAAAAATTAAAATCTCGATATTCGTTGAAAATTCTATCTAAGATCGCTTGTGTCATCCATGGATTCTTCAACTTCATGACATTTCCTGTGGATAGTCCTGACTTGTAAATAACTTTATCAGCAGATTCGCACTCAATACCTTTCAGTCTGTAAGGCAGCTCGTCACGCTCTAATCCACCAGGCTTGTACATATCTTTAGTGATATGTCTTGATGTTGCCTTTAGCTTAATAAAATCAAGCTTCCCACTACGGTTGAATCTGACAAAGCTTCCAGATAATTGAGCTAGATAAATCAAGGCCTCACGATAACTTGTTTTTTCCAACTTTGCAGCAACTTGATCGTTAATAAGCTGAATATTTGTTTCTACAGAAATACCTGTCAACTGTACAATTTCTTTGAAAACATCCCTTGCAAATGCGGGATATTTCAACGTGCTATCATAAATACCACCTAAACGAGCAAATTCGTCCAGTAGTTTTATCTTAGTCTTCTTATCATTACGATCTAACTTAACTTCTGTGACAAAAAATCTACCAAGCGGAACAACTTTTCCAGAAATTGCTACCGACATTGTTGCTGGCATCATTTCTTGCAAACCTTCGATAATCTCTTTAATTTCGATTTCTAGGCTATTGATGTAGCCACCACCGATCGCAAAATCATTGCTATTACTGATAGAACTGTCGTAAGTAGCTGATGCAATTTTGGCTTTCGTGTAAGTCTTACCATTTAATCCAAAACCAGCCTCAAATACGCGCAGAGGGTTCTCTATGGCTTTGATATAATCTGATGTTACTTCTAGCATAACTCCTCCTACTGCTCGATGATAGATACGGATAATCCACTATAATAAGTCACACCATCGCTGAGACGTCCTAAAACAGTCTCTGTGATTGTCCCACGATATCCAGTGATGGACTGACCCAAAATGTTAGTCGTAAAAAATCCAGCTATCAATTTAGATTTGATAAGATTTCTCTCTGCTTCTGTGATAATTCCCCACTTAACTGAAAATGTACGTTTTTCTGCGATAACATCACCAGTCATCAATCCACTAGCGCTTCGACCAGTGGAAGATGACCAGATGATATCATTGTTGATTCCAATTTCAACCGGAGAAGCAAGAGCTACTCCACCTACAGATATTTCACTCATGCTTACCTCCTAAATCATGAGAGGGGATTCCCCTGTTTTAATTGCAATTTCGTTGATTTTATCAATGATTTTTTTAGTAATTTTATCGCCATCAATTGTTAAATCAAGTGCACGAACAGCTTGCAACAACTGTGTCAGTAATGCTATGACTTCCGGTCCTCCACCGTTATTGGATAATTCAGCTGCACGACGTGCCATCTCAAGCATTTTATTTTCCGGAGCAACAATCTCACCGTAATGCTTGTTATCACCAATCATGGCAATTTGTGGTGTGTTAGCCTTAACAAAACCACCTTGAGCAAGTCGAGGGAGTCCGATGTAGCTAAATCCGCCAATACTCACACCAGGTAATTTATTGATCACACCAACAGCACTATTAAGTAATCCAATACCGCTATTGATTGTGCTTTCCACCGTGCCAAGCACGCCATTGATAACGCTACGCACTGCACCGCCGATAGCACTACCAACCATGGTTCCCACGTGGCTAAAAGTCGCACGAATTTGTCCCCAAAGGCCGCTAAAGAAACCGATAATGCCAGAGAAGGCATTCCGAACATTGTTGTAGGCTTCACGGAATTTTGAAGAAAACCATCCAGGTACGCCAGCAAGAGCAGATTGGACATTATTCCACTTTCCTGCAAACCAGCTTGCAATAGGATTGAAGATACCTGTCAAACCTGTCCAAGCGCTGCGGAATTTATCTTTGAACCACTCCGGGATGGAAGCAAGATTGTTCTTCAACTCGTTGTAGCGTTGAGAGAACCAAGAACCCATACCGGTAAAGATAGCAACAATGGCATCCCAAGCTTGTTTAAACTTGTCTTTGAACCATTGAACAACAGGTGCAAAGATGGTCTTAACAGACTCCCACCAGCGGTTAAACTCTGCAATCATCGAATTGATATCAATTCCAAGTGCAGCTAAGAGAGCTTTGATAATGCCGGAAAATAGATTTTTAATCCCATTCCAGGCCTTATCCCAATCCTCCGTAAATACTCCGGTTACAAAATCAATCAAACCGGAAAGAGCTTGAGCAAGACTACTGATAATATCAGAAAAAGCTGCAATAGCACTAAGTAACACTGTACCAACGACTTCTGCCAAAGCTCCAAGGATCTCCGTCAATCCTTTGACATCCACATTCAAAAGAAAACCTTCCCAAACAGCTTTGAAGAAATCAAAAAAGCTACCTACTAGCGTGGAGATATTATCAATGGCTGGTTTTACGTGGGCATCATAAACTTCTGCAAACTTTTTGCCAAAATTTGACAAAACTGGATTGAGGTAGGTGTTCCAACCGTCCAAAAAGCTTTTCATCAACTGAGCAAAGCCACTTGTTACAGAGTCGATAAACGGCTTCACGTTGGCATCGTACACGCGCTTCAGCGCATTCCCGACATCATCTACCATTGACTCTAAGCTTTCAAAGACAGGAGCGATACCATTGAATAATCCCGTCCAGGCTTTAACCAAACGTGGGACATTTGGGACTATGGCTTTTTCAACGCCTTTAGCAAAGTCTCCTGCTATCTTGCTGCCTAATTCGATTACTGTACTACCAGCGCTTAGAAACGCAGATACGATTGCACTGCCAATTCTGACAGCACCAGAAGATGTGATGACATCGTAGAAGCCATTTGAGAAAGCCTGTGCGACATTACCAGCAACCTCAGCTACGTTACCCATGTTGGTAAAAAGAGACGCGAGAGCGCTCTTAATGCGTTCTTTTTGTCGTTCTAAGCCGTTAGCTATGCTTTCGGCGATAAATACTCCTATACCCAGAGCGACAGTACCTATCGAGCCAACAAACTGCCCTAGCGCGTAAGCTATCTTGTCAAGCATGCTCTGGAATGAAGCGACAACTTTTGGGTCCGTGAAAATCTCTTGAAGCAACTCACCAATTCGTCTCAATGCTGTTTGGAGACGTTCGATGCCATCAAATCTAAATGAAGCCTTGAAACCATCTTGGAACAATTTGATGAGTTCGAGCAATCGTTTAAATAACCCATCAAATAGACCGTCTAATTGATTTCCACCTTCGGCGATTTTGCCCATATCAACTTCAGCGCCTTTAGGTGTTCCACCGCCTCCGCCTGAACCACTAGGACCACTTCCGGAACTGCCGCCACCATCTCCACTATCAGATGAATCAGATAATTTGTTGATTTGATCAAATCCCATGAGGGATTTCATTTCTTTAGCAGCTTTCTTGGCAGCTTTCCCAGCTCCATCTGCAGCCTTTCCAGCCCCGTCAGCGGCTTTACCTAGATTTCCAGCTCCTCCTGCTGCATCTTCTGACGCTTCTCCAAGTTCACCAACTGCATTCGCGGTCTCTTGGATACCAGCACCAGCTTGAGATTTCTTTCCTGTAAACAACTCGGTAAGTGCTCTAAAAGCATTACCTACCGTCAGCAACTTACTAAGTAAAAAGTTAATGACTTTGATGACAGGTGTAAAAATGTTAATCAAACCAGCACCAACGCTTGCCATGAAACTTTCAAACTGTAGCTTCATAATTCTTACCTGGTTAGCCCAGCTGTCAGATGTTCTAGCAAAATCCCCGCTCGCCAGTGATAGCTGATCAGTTACGAATGCAAAGCGCAAAGCAACTTTTTCAGTTTCAGACATTTGAGAAGTTACTTTCCCAAACCCGTTGGCCATGGCGTAAGCATCTAGCGCTGATTGAGTCATGACAACACCTAAATCTTTAAGTGTCTCAGTTTCGCCAGTAAAGACTGATTTTAGCTTTGTATAAGCCTCGTCTTGGCTGATGTTATAAAATGATGCAACGTCACCTGCTAAGCTCGTAAGAGCCGTTGACATGTCGTATGCTTGGCTCTCACTAAAGCCAAAAGCCTTAGACATAGCACCAAATGTACCAGTGTATCGTTTAGCCATGGTCTCTGATAAACCAGAGGTATACATGGCTTGTTTCGCAAATTCATCAACCCGCTTACTCATGCGAGGAAAAGCGACATCGACAACGTTTTGTACTTCGTTGAGGTCTGAGCCGAGCTTGATAGCTTGAGTCCCAAAATCAACAAGTTTCTTGACTGCAAACGCACCAGCAAGCATCTTGGCAGCTTTGGTTGCCATTCCTTGCAAACCATTCATCTGTCCTTTGAATTGTTTGTCGTTGACGACAAGATCAAGACCAATCTGACCAACTTTCTGTGCCAATAGCTATCACCTCCTACTTAGCCATTTCAACAAAGGCTTGTTTCAATTCTTCAAGAACTTGAGTCAGATCTTGTTCTGTCTTCTCTTTAGCCAGTCGTAATCTCCATTCGTTGCGAATACGGTGCTGACCTTCTGAAAACGCTTCTAGCATTTTAGGGTCGTCTTCGCTACGGATTTGGACGATTCGCCCGAGCGGTGTTTCTCCGGACAGACCAGCTAAGAGCGCTTTGAACTCTTTCCACTTCATATTCTTAAATTCATCAGAGTATACAGATAAGCCATACTGTGTCCTAAGAGAGCTAACGATTAAATCGAAGTCCTCAAATAGGTCATAGTATGGCTCACTGTTCTCCCAATTCTTCATCTCCCATAACCAACGTCATTGCCTCTTCAATAACCTTGGTTAAATCAGCAAAATTCAAGTGTAGGTCATCTAGTGATTTGCGACTTTCTTCTGGGAAAATCAATTCAAACATTTCCATAATTTTGTCAACGGATGGAGCGCCTTCTTCATCACCAATCGTCTGCATCATAGCCAGCACTGTTGTTGCATCCGTTTTGACTTCAATTTCAACATCCTTGATTTTCAACTTTGGATTTTCTTCAAAATTAAGTTTTTCTGTAATATCAATTACTTTTGCCATTATTCAGATTCCTTTTCTTCAGATAAAATAGTGATCAGCACTTGGCCAGCTCGGTTTTCTTTACTTGCCATAGCTCCGATACGTTCTTTAGACTTACCGCTTAAATCAACATCGTCACCAGCTTTGTATTCAATATCTGTATCGATATCAACAAAAGCGATGGCAGCTGTTGCCTTAATTTCTTTAGCTTCTTTTTTAGCCATATTTTCTCCTTAAAAATAAAAAGAGGGTCAAAACCCTCTTTCGTTATCCTGCTGGCACTACTCCTGGTTTACCATTTGACATGACGTCAAACGACAATGGAGCTACGCCAGTTGAGTCGCCTGAAATAAAGTCCTTAAGGTTAATAACAGCGTCTTTAAATTTGATTTTAGTCCCATCTGGGAACGTCCATTGGAAATCTGCTTCAGAGTCGCGACCATTTTTAAACGCGAGACCTGCGATGTAGTCATTACCTGCATCGCCTACATTACGCTTACCAGAAACAGAAATTGTAACTGACTTAGCAGTCATCAAGCGACGTGTCCATCCTTTTTGGTCAAACGGTTTCCATTCTTCTACACCATTATCAAACGATACAGAGAATGATTCCATATCTGCAATATCGACAAGTGTTTCGGAGTCACTAGTTCCTTTATTTACTTGGAACTGGTTTTCATATACAGGGAATACCCCAGTTTTTTGAGTCATTAGTTACCCTCTCTTTCGTAATATAAATCAAGCTCGATAACACGCTCATACACGTTATTATCGTCTGTTCCTACATCCACAGGCTCGTTCTGTAACAAGGTAATCATCTTGATAGGTGTTTCACCAATAACAACCAACTCAGCCTCAAATATACGGTTATAGAGGTACTGAGCACGCTTCTCTGTCTCATTCGCATTCTTGTTCCAATGGATTAAGATGCTGATTGATTTAACTTCGTAGCTTGCTAGCGTTCTGCCTCCGATTGCTACTCGAGGACCATCGATTGTCTTTCGTTGATAAATACCAATACTGTTTTCTTGCTTGTTATCGAGCTTACCAATGTAGTAGTTGTTAGCTGCATTAAATGTTTTAATCCAGTCACGGACTTCAGCTAGTGTGATCATGCTTAAACCCCCGTGATTCGTTTGTAGAGTTGCCCGTAGGCTTGTTTTATCTTGTGTGACTTTTTGCCACCATCGGCCCATTCCTCAAACCACTTACCTTTTGCATGAGGATTTTCTTTCTTCTGAAAGTTATATTCCGGATGAAAGTACAACCGTCTTGCGTAAGGTGTGGAATGTACCAGGCTTACTACACCTTGAGATGAACGCGAGTAATCAGGAGCCAGTGCATCGCCTTGCAACACACCTTTATCAAAAGGCACGACCTGCGCCTGCACAACTTCTGTATGCAGGTATTCAGCAGTTTGTTCCAGTGCTATAATCTGAGCCCTTTCCAGTTTGTGGATAGTGCCAAAATCTAGCTTTACAGTAGACTTCGCAAACATACCATCACTCCAATTCTAACTTCGTGTAGTTGACAGTGCCGTCAGGATTCCGACCCTTTCGACTGGAAGCAATCCTACGCTTGACTCCAAAGATTTCCACAAATCCTCCGCTGAGGGTGGCAAGCTCTGGTGCAATATCACCAACAAAATAAGCTGCACCTGTGATTTGGACCAGCTTCTTCTGCTCGGTTAGGACTGTTTTGACACCGTCCTGATAATTGCATTTTAGGTTTTCGCTAAATGCCTCTAACGGCTCACCGTCTTTAGAGATTCCTTCCTGGTTCACTGTGACTGTGATTGGCGTCTGACAAAATTGAGGTAGGACAAGTTGTGGAAATTTCATCAAATAATCCTCCTCGTCAACCCTGTTTGCTTCAATAGTTCATAGGTTTTACGATAGATAGCAATGCCTTGTTCTGTGACCACGTTCCAATTTGAGCCAAATTGCATTGATACTCCGTTAATGCTGTAGCTCGATACTGCAGTCGCAATCAAATCAGCATTCACTTCCTCAAAGTCAACAATCTGACAACAAACCTTTTGGATGACCTCCTGTTGAAATGTTGTCAGATTATCAAATCCAATCCCACGGATACGATTGAACGTAAGCATATCAATCTTGTCAGAAGCCGATTCAAGTTTGCTATCCAAATCATCTGCATCGGCAGAAATCACACCAACAAACGTCTTTTTGTAATAATCTGGACTAGCATACATGACTGTTACTCCTTAGCTTCTTTCAGCTTCTTGATTTCAGCCTTAGCTTTTTTCAAGTCAGCCAAAACTTTCTCGTGCTCCTCTTTTGATACTTTGTCAATAGATTCGCCATATTTTAACTTGCCGTCTTCGTAGACTTCAAAGCCACGGCCAACAAAATCATTAACCGCTGACTCGTCAATGTCATAGACACGAGCGCCTTTAATTGCTTTTAATGCCATATGTTACACCTTCCTTTCTTACGCTGTCGCGTTAATAAAGATACCAGCAGCCTTGTTCTTGATCAAGAACGCATCCATGTAGAAGCGAGATTGAAGCAAGTATTTGTCAGCTGTACGTGAGTCGTGCCCTGGTGTAAATACTTTGATGTAAGAATATTTTTCACGAGCAACTTCGCAAGATGGGTGAATCAAGATGAAGTTCATTTGTTTAGCTTCTCCCGTTGCCACACAACCATTTGTATAGTTGTATTGTGATTTCATGCGAGCTGATTGAACTTGTTTGATTTTCACGTCATCAAGACTATAGATAGAGCGTTTAACATCACCGTTTGCACCAGTTACTCCTAACACACGTTGGATTTCTTTTGCTTGTTTAAAGAGTTTGTTTACAGCTGGAGTAACGTACAAAATACGTCCTTCAGTTGGCACGCCTGCTTCATCCATTTTTTCCATGGCATCGTCAAATTTTTGCATGATGTTTTCTGCGCTCAATACTGTAGTGTCGATTGTAGCGCCGTTAGCGGTATACTTACCTGCTTCTGTGTAGAGTTTTGAGAACACGTAGCAATCTTTTTCAGGGATACCTTGTTCAGTTTCCAATGTATTTTGAACATTCGCAATAGAAACTACAAGGTTAGTTTCATCAACATCCATTGGATCAATAGCAAACTCGATATCACGGTCATGCTCGAGTTTTTTCGGTTCCCAATCATTTGAGATTGTACCTGCATTGAAACCAGCTATTTGACGGTTGTGGTCTTTATAACCAGATACTGTGATGTTTGGTAACTTGATTGTTTGAGCGTTGATAAATTTAACTTGTGGGTTTGAGTTAAACAAATCTACAGATGCAAGCTCTTTGGTATATTTTTGGTGCAAAGCTTGCTCGAATTGTTCTGCGTAGTTATAAACTGCCATAATTTAATTCTCCTTTTTCTTAAAGACCAAACGCTGCAGCAATAGCATCAGTTTGGTTAGTTTGTTGTGCTTTACCGGTAGACCCGATTTGCTGAAATCCAGTCGATTCTTCTTCGTTTGGCTTAAGTACCGGAACGTCTTCCAAAACTTTAGCAACAATAGCTTTAAAATCTTCCGGTTTCGATTCAAGCGTGAGAGTTGATGTATCAGCCAATTTCATCACATATGGTAGTACAGCAACAGGCAAACCTTCCTCGATTGCAGCCAATTGTAGACTGCGCTCTAAGTTGGCTTGCAATGCACTTGCTTGTGCCTGCGTTAACTGCTGTTGTAGTGATGTGACATCTGGTGTTGCATCAGCTTTCTGCAACTTAAAAGCAGTGATAGCTTGAGCCATTTCTTCACCGCTCAATCCTTGCTGCTTAAAGTAATTTTTTAGCACGGTGTCTTCAGCAACCTTTTGCTTGCCTTCGACAATGCTAGCGATTTTGTCATAGTCAATCTCAGGACTGCTAGCGGGTTGAGCTTGACCTGACGTGTCTTGTCCACCTGCAGAACCAGTTCCAGTGTCTGCATCATGAAAAAATAGTTTGTGTTTGAACATAGCGTTCTCCTTTCAGTTTTAAGGGTGTCTCCCTATTTCAGTTATTGTCGCTGGTGTCTCCACGTAGTTTTTAGCGCCTTCGGGCAAAAAGAAAACCGCATGGTATTCCATACGGTTAGAATTAAAGAGTTACATTTTCAACTAATGCTCTAACTTCCAAAATAGCTAGATATTGATTCATGACATGTTCTTGTCTTTGCAACAATTCAAGTGGACAATCTGGCGAAAAATCTAGTTTTCCTGCTTCGTACTTTACATTCATAGCATGTAATTTATCGCGTTTTTCTTTTAGTTCGCGATATTCATTTACAAATCGTTCTTGATGTGGTTTCATTTTGATTCCTCCTAATCTACGATTTCATAAGTTTCAACAAAAATATCCGGCTTACAAGGATAAAATTCACCTTGGATACCTTTGATGATATAATCACCCTCGATCGCCGTCATTATCCCTTCTAGAGTGGGAATTTTAAGTACAGGCATTGATGGGATTTCGTAATCAATATCAACAGGATCTAAACCCAACTCGGAAAGATTAGCTAGCGTTTCTGGATTATCAAAAAATTGAATTGCTTCAATCACAACTGGCTTCTTGCGATATTTCATATTCCCTCCTCCTATTTTTGGGTACAAAAAAAGCACTTAGATTGTTCTAGGTGCTATGAATTTGTCGTCTCAAACAACGATTTGTTGTTAAAGTTGTCTGTTGCGTATTTTTTCATGTATTCTTCTACATACCTCGGCACATCCTTCTTGTTCCATTTAAGACCGACTGCATCAGCCCACGCTTCGCCAGGCGACTTCAAGTGGTCGTAATTACTCTCTTCGTACCACTGTTTAGCTATGTTTTTCCACTCCCAATTATCGCTAACATTTTTGTGATTATCCAGCAAATGTCCAAACTCGTGAGCAATAGTTTCTTCTGCTGTTTTTAACAGAGACCATTTTTTGCCTGTTTTCTCAAAATAGACTTTTTCTGCAGAAGCCTTTGCTTTTTCCATAGCATCAAGCGTTTTGAACGACACCGAGTTAAAACCAATCCAAGAACCATCACGGAACTGAACCAATTCGCCATCTATTTTACGAAGTTCACCCGACATGTATTGAGTGACACCATAGTAACTCTTTGCGCTACGACCGAGTTTCCGTTCAGTCAACCTCTGCAATGTCTTCGTATCAGTAAGAACGACAGGTCGCGCTTCTTCTGGTAGTTTATCTAAGTTATCTAGAATAGCGTTGTACCATTCAGGTTTCATTTTGCTAAAGTTAGCATACTGTACACCGTTAGACATAGCGTACTGCTCTGCCTCGGTGTGATTTGTGAACATATGATGTCGGGTTTCTGCCGCCATCCTCTTCGTAGCCATACCACTGGTATCTCTAGGCAATTGCTGACGATTGATAAATTTCTTGTAATCACTATCACTTTCAAGCTGGATTTCTTGATAAAACTTGTAGTCTTTTTCTGCTTCAAAGGATTTCAATTGCTTTTCAGTGACCTTTTTCACTTTATTCCACTCTTTCTGCCTAGATGTATACTTTTTCACATTTTGCTTATCTAGACTAAAGTTAGCTAACCTTTCAAAACGCTTCTCTTGTCGTTTTGCATATGTGACTTTATTTTCCAACAGTTGACGTTCTTTGACATCCTCAATTTCTTGCTGCGTAAAAGTCTTTTCTGGTTCGCTACTAATGCCCGGAAAATAGGTTGTGTGTTTATCCTTACAATTTGGATGATACAAGCCTGCTGCCATTGCAGAGCTCAACAATGGATAAGGTCCATCATCTGTACTGCCTCCTGACCAGACATCATCAATCAAGACTTTACCTTCAAATGGCATACACAAAGGACATGCATTCGATCGCTTGTTTAGGATAACAGTGTGGATTCCCCATTCCTGACGTTTGACTCCCTCTCCCATTAAATAGGCTCTTTTAGTCGCTGTCCGGATAGCCATATCCGCATACGATGCGATATTGACCATAGCTCCATTACTATACTGGATACAGGTAATGCCTCTGCTTAAGAAATCTTTGGTAGCCATGTCTACCGCCTGCTCATAGGTCTTAGCACCTGTGTTAGCTGCAACCTGAGCATCAAAGATTGTGCGCCTATATTGATCATCTGTATACCGTAATACAGCGTGCTCTGCAGTCTGCATATCATGCTCTACAGAATTAAGTAATGTATTCAGCTTTCGTTCGTTGATGGCAAAAAATCCAACGCCACCAGCTGGACTCGATAGTTCAAAGCCATTCTTGATAGCTTCCAGGATAGACATTTCCTCATCATCCATACCTTGCTTGTAGGCTTCTTGGATAGCTGTGGAAATCTTGCTGTTGATATTTGCAAACTCTTTGCCATATCTTTTAGCGTTGATCCGTTTGAACCGTTCAAGCTCTTTCAATTGAGCGACCTGCCACTGTTCCCATTCAAAACCTTCAGCAGTTTCCTCAGCCTTATGCCTTCCGAGATTGCTAACCATAGAATCAAGCAAATCGTTTTCAATTCGTTCAAATACCTTTGATACGTCATAAGCCATTGCAGTATACCTTAAATCCTTGTGCCTTAAAACTTCTTACCTGTCGTTTTAAAGCTGTTTTACTAGGTAATCTAAGATTCAGCATGTCCAGCTTATTGTCTTTTTCAACAGCGTAGATGCCAAACTGGACGTTGTCACTCGCTATCTGTAGCAGTCCCTGTGCTTCCTTCTGGCTCAGCTGATAGATCTTCTTTCCTATCGTCACCGTCTTCAGCATTGTCATTCTCCCTTTTCAATCTCAAAGCCGTCAGCAGCTTCATTCAATGATGGCACGTCAACTTCTGTCAATCCTTGTTCAGCTTTGATTCTGGCAACCTCCTCGTCTTTCCATTTCTGGTCTTTTGAATCGCCATACAATTCCTCGACACTAGCTTCAACCGACATGATACCGCCCGTTTTAGCTTTAGACACTGTCTCAACCTGTGATTCAAAGCTAGGGTTAGCATATTCCCCAAACGGCACGTCGACCTTGACTTCTTGTAGTGGTTCTTTCTTAAGCACACTCTCAGCATTCAATACCATGCCAATCAATCGTGGCAGGTAGTCTTGTAAAGCCGTCACAATCGCATTGCGGGTGTAGAGCGTTGCCTTTTCTTTCTCACGTTGAGCTTCTGCATTGTCTAGCTTCTTGACATCGATGCCAAGTGTTGACGGGCTGATAATACCTTGTAAAGCTAAATCAAGTGCAGTCACATATGTGCTTAGGTAGCTTTCGTGCGGGATGTTAGCTTGCTGCAATGTGATGGTGTTCTTGGCATCCTCACCCATTGCTGTCTCGACTTTGATAAAGCGATGATCAAAAGGATTTCCCTTACCGATTTCGCCTGTGTAGGGGTCTCTAGGTAGTAAATTCTCCGGAATGTACTCTCGTGATCGTCCAGACCGAAGAGCATCCATCCACTGGCTCCAAGACTCGTCCAAACTATCAAAGGCATCTGTCTTACGATCATAGATGGATTGACCACGTCCCTTGACTTTAGTCGAAGTGTAAATCTTAAATGGCAAGCACAAGATAACAGACTTATCAAATGCCACGTCGACAAGGTTAGCAGTATACTCTGTAGCGCTCATATCAAGCTCAGATTCGCCCCTATAGAGTTTATAGGTTAATGAGCCATAACCATAGATTTCCTCGAGCAAATAGCTCTGTCTGCGCTCTGTGAAGTGCGTTCGGAAGATAACCTCTTTCAACCTACCACGGTTGTAGATGATTTCGATTCTATCTCCACCTACCCACTCGACAATAGGTAATGTGGTCAAGGCGGGGTCGAATGAAATTCGAAAAGCACCGTCACCCATCACAAGGCAATCCTTGATAGCCTCTTGAAGCTGAACGTGGAAGTTGCTATCTTCGGCAATCTCTTCCCAAAGCGCCCCTTGTGCCGGTTCTGTAAAGTCCAAATCATTCATGTCGTGCAAAGTAATATCTACCAACCTATCAACGATGAGACCTGGCATCCCTGTGTGAATTTTTCTGATTTCTTGTCCAGGAGTGCTTGTCGCTCCCCAAAAATTGATGTTACTGTGTGGCAATTGCTTGTAGAGCTGGTCCAATTCGTACGAGTCTCCACGATACCAGATTTGGTTTTTGGCAGCATTATCTTCAAATGTCATTGCCTCGGTAATTGTGATGACATTCGACTGTGCCTGCTCTAGTTTGAGAAAGCTCCGCATACCTTTTCTAATCATATCCATTATTCCCACTTTATTTTTCCTTTCTTCCGATTATCTTCCTGTACGGTAGCCACGCATACTGATTCGCGTTGATTGTGTGGTCATTCGCGTCTTCCGGCTCGTCTTTACCTTCTTGCCATGAGTAGGTATTTAGCTCCTTGATGTGATTTGTGCAATGACTCAACACGTAGTAGCAACCTTGAGCTAGCCAACCGATTTGAAAGTTTATCCGGTCAATAATCTTGGTCTTCTTGTATGCATTATTAAAGACATACAGACAGCCGTGTTGGCGCTTGTATTTGTTTAGTTCTGTGATTGTCGCTTGGTCCGCACTATCAACAAAGACATCACGCGCCAACCCCCACTCATCACGGTTGCGTTCCAGGAAGTTGATAAACTTAATAACAGTATCAGACGGTGCAATCGGCACATCAAGCTCTGCGTTGTTGTAGACTTCCTCATCTAGCGTGTATAGTTTCCCGTCGTGTGATATCCCTTGGAATATCATTGCAATCGTATCCGGACTGCTTGCTGAGTAAGCCGTGTCAAGTCCAGCTGTAAAAAGTTGGAATGTGACTACATTTTTGACAAAAGACTTACTCAATACATGCTTGCTGCCATCGAAGTTAACAAATACAATACCTGTTGCTCGGCCACGTAGACCAAGTATTTTATTTTTGTAGAGCTTTGTCCCAACTGGTGCAGCATCCTTTTTCTTTTGGATGGCTTCTGGTGTCAGCGACAAATTGTCGTTAAACGTAAAAAACCAGTAACGCCATTTAGGGTTAGCCGGTTCTGATAAGTCTCGCATGATTTCTTCTGGCACATCTCCTGCGTACTTTTTATAAGGTCTCGACTTGTTGATAAACTCTTTGTAGACTGGTAAATCAGGATTATCCGGATTGAGCGTTGCCATTAAGTAATCATTACGTGTGGATAGCTCACGGACGAATTCAATATCAGCGGTGTTGACCTCATCAATATAGACACAGCCATACTGGCCGCCAAGGACCAACTTCCATTTTTCCTTGTTATCATATCCCAGGACATAGATGATTTTCCCTTCAAACTTGATATGAGGAATCTTTGAATCTTTATCACCATTCCCGCAATAGACCGCTGATTTGTGAATATCTAAAATACCATTATCCTGATTGATAATGTTTTTTTCAGCAACACCGACTGTCTTAGCTGCGATGATATGGAACTTCTTCGTGCTCCTGCTGACAGCTCGCATAAACTTTACACCAACACCAACCGTAGTCTTTCCAGCGGCTGTCGTGCCCTCCAAAAAATCAGCATCAACATTATTAAAGCTGTTGCAAAAATCGATGTACTTTTGAGACAGAGGAAAGCTATTCGTCAAGACCATCACCTCCCAACTGGCTAACGATATCGTCAAACTTCCTAGTCTCGGTTACTGTAGCATTGATATCTACCTTTTCAGTAAATAGGCCAAATCGTTTGCCTAAATCAACTGCAGCGCTCTTACGCGTAGATACGTTAGGTCTTGCATCTATAACACGTTGAGTGCCCTCACCATCCAAAACCAGCAAAGGTTCTGTGACCTCACCACGCATAACAGATGTCAAAAACTCTAGGACTTCTTGCTGATCTGCAACACGTTCAGATTTCAACTCTTCCAGTCGTTCGTCTATATAGGCTTTGACCTTAACATTTCCTAACATACGACAACCAGCTGCGCTTGCTACATTGTCCTTTTTCACGTTAGGATATGCAACTTTATAGGCTCTTGTTGCATTTAAGTCGATGATGTACTCATCGGCAAAAATTTTTTGTTTTTCAGTCATCCCATTTTCCATCACCTCCAATCAAAAAAGCCACTCGGCGAGTGACTTCTGCCCGACATCTATGTCGGTCTGTTTACGGGAACAGTCGGAATCGAACCGACACATACTTCGCTGCCGTGGACGTCACACGGACTTGCTCATGGCGCTACCCTTACCGTTTTCCAATCACGGTTCATGTTCCACACAGATAGCGTCCATAGATGTCGCACGCAACATCCGATGGCCACAGCTTTTATGCCTCTTTTTACGGGACCGTCTCCCGAGGGGATTCTATCATAACCCTCTATTATAAATAGCGAGTTCGACGGTAGTTAAAGTTGTTCCCTAATTTTATTAGGCTAAGGTAAAAGATTGTCTCTTCTCGCTATTTCGATAATACTATTTTACTATGTCAAAAACCGTATAATCCATAATAAAACTTTTGATTTCTTGGCAATTTCTTGGAAAAACTCTAATTTTGAACAAGCAAACTTCCGCTTCTGTACTGTTCCGCAAACGACAACAAAGCATCGTTTAATTCGATGTAGAAGCTAGCTTCAGACAGATACAAGTCATTGTAAATCTCAAAGTCATATCGCTTTCCAGAATACAGGTACTTCTCATACAGTATCCTTCGATGTGTTGGATTGAGTAGATTATTGATTGCATACTCAATAGCTTCCAATTCCGCTTCAGCATCTACACGATTGATGGCCAGTCGTTCCACTGGTTTACTTGGATTGCCGTGACTTTGTCGTGGTTCGAATGTGTAAGTAGCAGTGACTTTCTGACCATCTGCATCATTTGCGACTCTGCGCCATCGCGGATATTCTTTCAGTTTACGTTTAGCATTTGCCTTTGTTTTTTCAAAATCTACCTCTGGAAAAAAAGTCATTCTGCCTCTCCTTGTGATATAATATTTTTAGGTTAATATATCGAAGAGGTCAGTCGCAAGGCTGGCTTTTTATAATCTTGAAATACCGTAGTAGCTATATCCACAGTATTCAGAGCAGAAACCGTATCTATTAAAATATTGTTCAAATAAACCAATTTTATCGTTGCAAACTGGGCAATGAGTTCTGTTATACCTCTGTTCCTTATTTAGACCTTTTAATATTTTTTTCTTTTTGGTACGTTTATTCATTTCCTACCTCCTTTCCGCTTTATTTCCGCTTACCGCCATCACGGATGAATGTGTTTGAATTATATTTAAGGAGTTTCCTACTTTCTAATTTTAATTTTAGCGGAATGACAACGATCAGTATTATCCGAACCGTTGCCGAATATGAAAGCGTACGGCCTTTTTGACGTCGATACCGAGGACGTAAGACTGACAAGCCTTCGAACTCTTGCCAGCCACATTTAGTTAGAAAAAGTCTAGGTTAAGTTTAACGAGGATTCCAGCTCGTATGACTAACAGGCCTGTGACAGTCTGTTAACCTAATCACTCTATTATCTAGCTCGCTTTTAACGTCGTTCTCGAGACGTATTTTTGTTGTCTAGTGTATTTACCCTCAGACGTTTCTAAACGTCCTTAGAATTGATTTTAGATAGGTATGCGGCGATTCTATTGCAAAGCTCTACATTCGGAACGGTTTCAGCTAATATCAGCCGTCTTGCATGTGTTTCGGATATACCTAACACCTCTGACCATTCAAGTGGTGTCATGCCGTTGCGCATGAGCTCGCAGTAGTCAATCGGATACATTTTCTTTGGGTCTGCGGTATGTGCAACGTGAGGTTGTCTGTACTTATGTCGTCTGACTCTGTTTGGTTGTGTAATCATGACAGTCGCTCCGTAAAAATTAAAGCACTGGATAAACATTGGCTATCGTTAAAACAACCTCTTTGTCCTCGTCGTACATCTGCAATTCTTTGATCAGTTCTTTAACTGTCATTCCAATTCCTCCAACACCACCCACCGAAATTGTGGGTATTTTTCCGCTTGTTCTCGGGTGCAACGGTAGGCAAGTTTTTCCACACATTCAGGGTAATCCGTCCAAAATATGTCATATGTTTTTCCTATCTCTGTTTCGGAAAATTTTATATAGTAATACTTAAAGTACCTCGGTTCTGGCACATTGACCAGTAGCACGCCTAGTTTTTCGTTAGTCATTTAGTACCTCCATATCAAAACCACTATCAATAAATCTAAAGGTCAATTCTGGATTGATTCCATTGCCTAATCTTTGATAAATCAAGGCTATATCTTCGTCTGAAAAGAGTGTGCCTAAATAATGATTTAAAGACCTTTTAAATGCGTCCAAAATAGTTGGACTGGCTATTACTTTCATTTTGTTACCTCCTCATAAACAAGTAAAGCAGAATATTGTTCAATCACTGTATTGTAACTATTAATAGCGATAGTTGAGTTATATTTAATATCAATAAATTTAACTCTGTTTTCAGCTAAAAAATCATTTACTTCTTCCTCGATGTCTTTATAATATTGACTCATAAAGCTTTTTACTTTTTCCATCACTCCACCTCTTCTCTAAACTGCCAAGCCCACTCGAAATCCTCTTTGATTTCGGATTCGGTTAACTGAAAACCTTTTTGTTTCTTCCAGTCATTACCGTAATCTTTTTTGATAACTACCTGCCTAAAGCCATTCATCATAAGTACATTAACTTCATTTCCAATTTTGTTAGGATTCGGTATCTCAACCGTATACAACTTCTCCTACTCAACTTCGTAGCCGTCCATCCAAGCACGAGCGAAAGTTTCTTGATTTGGGTATGTAAACATATCTTGCCCGCTCTTCAAAAACCATGCGTTTAGTTCCACTGAAAGTTTTATGTTCCTCATGGCATCTCTCAACGAGTAATTCTTGTCTTTACATTTTTCAATCCACTCCGCCACAAATTTCGGCACCACAACCTTCTGCGGTTCGTCGATTTGGTTGATGATGTCTAATACTTGGTTTTTAATAACCATATCGACATTTTGACCCGCAATCATATCGTTAATATTTAATGTATCTATATTATTAATCTTCTCAATCGCTTCCTGTTTGTTCATCTGTTTCCTCTTTCAATTCGTCGCCATTTTCTGTATACAAGCTTTTAATCAACACGTACTGCGTGTCTAGTCGTTTTTCCAGTATATCTACTTGATGTAACAACCTACCAACGTTCAACGTGAGCGCTACGATTGCACTTGTCATTGCAGTTAGCACTATAGCTATGATTTTATCTTTGTCCATGTTGCACCTCTAGAATGTAGTATTCTTTGAACTTTGACTTCACACTAGCTAATTTTGTAAGTGCTTCTATTTCGGTATCAAAAAAATACTCATCGAATTTGCTCTTAGTCGTCGTATTTCTGCTCACAGTTGAAGCGCGCTGATAGACTCTGACGACATGCGTTTTCTTTTTAACCATTTGACACCTCAATATTCATGTGATTCCAGATCATCGTTGAGACCTTTTTCGACGTAGTAAAAACCAAGCAGAATCGCATCTGCCTCGTCATCCTTGACTGTCTTGTTAAAAGACTCTAAGACCTTATCAACTGCCTGCAACTTCATAGATTTTTTAGAGCGGGCTTTTAAGCCTTTGTACTCTTTATGGCTAAATTTCCAATGCTTGCGCCACGTAGACACATTGACAAAAACTGCCTTATCCGCAATCAGTCTGCCAAGAATGGTTCCTGTCACAATCCCGATGCTGATCATTGATTGCTGATTTGGACCCATGACGCTGTTTTTTTCCACCACAATTGCGCTAAACGGACAATCATGCTCCTTTAGAGCCTTAGACTGTATCATGCGTAGTTGACTAGCCATATAGCGACCACGCTCAAAATAAGACTTACTCTTGTGCTTCAAGACACCACTTTGGACCAGTTCTGGACCTTTAAATAAGGCCCATCCTGTTCCAGTAGTCGAGATGTCTAGCGATAATACTAGACTACTCATTCAATCACTCCTTGAATTCCGAGAGATTCAAAGATGTTTTTCTTGTTGTCTTCAATAAAGGCAAAGACTTTCTGGATTTCGTCCATATCCTTTTTGCGGTTCTTGGCCGAGTATGACGAATCGATAACGATAGGCATCAAAGGTTCTGCCTCTAGCACTAAATCATAAACCGGTTCGAACAAGTCGCCGTTTTCGTCCAAAGAAGGCCCGTCATAAACTTTTTCAAATAGAGTTCTAAACTTCCATTTTTCGGCCAAGTGACCTGCGATGACAAAGGTTCTGTCAATTCGACTGCTGATGATGGTTGTTTCTGTTCCTGTGATTCTAATTTGTTCCATGTTTCATTTCCTTTTCAAAAAGCTAGAGTCTGGATTTGTGTGAGTAAAAACAATTGTGAGTATATCCAGACTCTACGAAATTCTGCGATTCGTCCAAAATCGCAAAACTAACGCTTTCTAGTTCGCTTTTAACGTGGTTCACGACACGTTGTTTATTGTTAATCTAAAAATCTATCAATTACATTTAATACAGCATTTTCGGAAATAAAATTTTCGAATCCATTGCGTATTACCTTGTATTCTTTCAAAGCTTTGATTTCATGGAAAAGCAAATCTCTAAGATTGTCTCCTTGATAATCGGAATAGCCGAGTAAATAAGCAACTGTTACCCCAAAATGGTCAGCGAGTGCCTGAGCTTTGTCTGGTTTGATTTGGCTTTCGCTGTTTTCCCAATTTTGTAAAGTTCTATAATGCACGCCAATTTTTTTAGCTAACTCTTTCTGAGATAGCTTTTTTTCTTGCCTTAATTCTTTCAATCTATTCATAATTTCACGACCTTTAAATAATATATACACGTTTTGTCAGCTTATTAGCTCGACAAAAATCGCAATGTCCGCAAGGTTTAGGTTTTTCTAAACCTTTTTTAACCGCATCCAATCGTTGAATATTTTGAGATAGCTCATTTAATTCCATCTGCATCATGTCTATATTTTGCACACGTAGCGCAGCTGTATCAGACGGTTCTTCCTTGGTTACTGCGTAGATGATTGGCTCAAAAGGCTTGTTGTAAATTGCCTCTAACATGTTTTTGTAAGCTGCCATCTGTAAGATGTAACCGTAAGCCTCAAACCAAGGCAATTTAGCTTGGCCAGTCCAAACCATGTCATCAACTGGACCTTTCGTAGTCTTTATATCCACGAAATAGCCACGTTCCACATTTAGACAGTCAATTTTACCTTTGAACTCTAAACCACCAAGGAAGCCAGTGACAGCGACTTCTTTGTCTCCGCGATAGATAGCCATAAAGTTATCATCATTTTTGAGCGCTTCAATCATCTGTTCAGCTACTAAGAACTCCTTTTTAAGATGACCTTTTGTAGCGCCACGACTAGAAATCATTTCAGCTCCGTTTGCTTGCTTGAATTCCTCGTGAGCTTCTTCACTCTCGAAGTAACTATGGACATAGTTACCGACGAGTAGCGCAGTCTTATCTCTGGCATCTGTCCATTCCTCTCGCAATTCGGCAAGTGCTCTTGCCTCGCATTCTCTAAAACGCTTGTACTGACTAATAGACCAGTATCTGATGGCCGATTCCTTGCTATAGTAGTCCTTTCCGAGTAAATCTAATTTTGTCATGGCATCAAGTCTTCTAAGTTGTCAAAGAGGTTGCCAGAGCCTTCCAAAATCTCGCCTGTTTCGGCATCAAAATCTGGAATTTCTTCTGCTGGGTATTCGGTTGAAGTTGATTTGCTCTTATTCGCCGTTTTTTCGCCCGTTTCACCCTCTGTTTTAGATGTCTCGGTAATTTGTCCACTTGATACATTCTCGCTCTCTACGGGCGTTTCTGAGACGTTTAAAAGGTCACTTAAAGTTTCGGTGTTTTCAATCGGCTCAGCTTCTTTAATTTGGCGTTCTAAATCAACGTCTTCATTGTCATCTTGTATAGCTTTTTGCATTTCGACTGATAGCGGGCCGTAAGTGCTCAAGATGTTCTTTAAGACTGTTTTCCGTGCCATAGCATCAAAATCAGTTTCCCAAGGACCGTTGTTGAAAGTTTTGGAAAATTTCTTACCGTGATTGTAAACTTCCGTTTTTGTCCAGTAAGCAATTTTTCTAAATCCATTTAACAATTCAAAACTTGCAAAGTATCCTACGACTTCGTCTTGAGGTTGTGAAAAATCAACTTCTAAGGTTTCAAAAAATGGGTCATAACTCTTGAATTGTGCTTTGTAAACAACACCAGCATTAATGCTTCGATATTGTCCACTTCGCTGAGCTAGTTCTATCAGACCTTTGTAACCCAACTGGAATTGTGCTTGTCCTTTGTAAGGAACCAGATAGGCACGACCAAGACTTGGCTCGATTGGTAAATTCAAGACCGCTGCTTTCATGGCTGCTGTCATAATCGATTCGTTAGATGCAGATTTTAACGCGTTACTCCCTTGAATAACAGACAGTATACTTGTCGCAAATTGCGCTCCCGCCCCTTTCCAAACATTATTAAATGTTTTTTGAATGTTCGGGGCGTTAAAATATTGTTTATGCGTGTATGCTGCTACTTGATTTGTCATCGTTCTTCCTCCACATCCGCATAATGTTTAACCATTGTTTTTATCAAAGCCAACTGTTTTTCACCTTTTTGCGAAATTTCTGAATTATAACGTTCATGATCTTTTCGGTCTCGTTCTATTGCTGTTTTTAAATGTTTCAAGATGTCGTTCAACTTATCATCCTTAATTCCAACGAATGTTTTTACAGCGTTCCCGTCTTCGTCTGTTGTGATTTCGTACTGCTTATTTGATTCTAGATATTCGTTGATTAAATCGTTAGTTTTAATTGTAGGATGACTAATCCACCCTTGTGCTGTATTCGCAATTTCTAAAATCATAGTTGCTAGCATTTTTGTTTCGTTTGTCATTTTCTTCTACCTTTCGTCTGTTTCAAGTTCCAGTTTTCTTTCTTCAACCTGCGGTTCTCGTTCTGCAAGCTGATAATAATATCCTGTTGCTCATTGATAATCTTTCCGAGCTCTTCGCAAAGATGTAGCTTGTCGCAACGTTCGCGTCTGATTGTTTCTAGCAATTCTTTAGTCATTGTTTTGCTCTCGAATTGCGTCCGTAACATCGGATAGTACGTAGCCTAGATAGATACCAATAGCGACGTGGTTAATCGTTTGATTCCCGCTTCCAAACTCGTACGCGGATTCCACTTTTGCCAAAATCCTGTCATACAAATCTAGTTGACTTTCAATGTACTTATTCTGCGCTTCAATAATTTTCTGTTGGTTCATATTCATACCTCTAACGGCTTCCAAGCCTTCAAACTGAGTTTGGCCTGCACCTTAGCACGTTCACGCTCTTCCATGACTGCCTGCCACTTGATGTGGTACTCGTGATTCTCACGGATTTCCTGCATTCTACGCTTGCGACGTAGGTTTTCCAGTTTTCGTTGTTCCAACCACGCACTGCCTGCGACCATCGCAAACAATCCAGATACGACTGTGATTCCGCCTAAAATTTCACTCATATTTATGCCTCTTTAATTTTCATCTTTTCAAGTTGTGCTTGCTCCTTCTTCCAAGCAGGCGACCTGTAATAAGCCATGTAATCCGCAAACCCTTCCTCAAAGAAGAACTTGCCATCTCCAGTCAGACAATGCTTCTGCGACGGCATTTTATGCGCTTCACGTCGTCTTGTAGCTATCGTTTTGGCTGATATACCAGTCTTTTCTGCCAACTTTGCATCTGTCACTGGCAAATTTATCACTTTCTTTTTTTCTTTTTCCATGGTATAATTCCTTTAGTTTTTATTCATGAGCGACTATTCCCGTAGTCGCTTTTTTGTTATAATCATCTCGAAAGGAGGTGATTATATGTTTGAAGAAGAAGTTGATGCTCCGATTGATGTCATTAAAAACCTAACATTTGAAAATATCGACTATGCAATCAAAACACTTCCAGCCGAAGAAGCTATTCCTAAGGTTCACGCTCTTATAGAGACGTTACTCGAACAGGTCGATTACGATTGGCGCCGCGGCTAGTTCTCCCCATGATACGATCAGATTTAGCTTGCATTATTTTTCTGAACCTATCACGTTCCCATAGCAATGTTAGCTTATTGGTTGCCACAACAACTAACCCAAGCAACATTGCTTTTTCTAGTTTAGTCATAGTTCTTACTCCTTTCATCTAAATTCATCTAAGCTGACTTCCAGTGCGTCAGCGATTTTAACAACATCCTCGAACTTCAAGGATTTCTTTCTACCCTTCACGGGACATCATCGCCGCTTTAAGCTCCTCTAAGCGAGCTTTTTCTTCTGCGGTTGTCTCACGCTTTTCTACTGGTTTGTCTGCCCAGTCAGGAACGTTGGTTTGATTCGGTCGTGCTTGATAACCATTAGACTTCTGCTCCATTCTCTGGCGCTCTCTATCTTCAACCTGAGATAGTGTCGTAATTCCATCTGCTTTCCAATTTCTCAAGATAGCTAGGATATATTTAAGATTGCGCTTACCGTTGTCTGCTGCTTCTGTGACTGCTCGACAGACGACATCAATGTGCATACCATCTTTAGCGTGGAAATCTTCAAGCGTTTGAAGTTGTTGTCCATCAATGAATAAGCCGTGATTTTGACAATGGTTGGCGATGATGAGAGAAGGAGTGTCTATCTCTATCTCTTTTTCTTTCTCTATATTTATATCTGTCTCTTTCTCTATCTCTATCTCTTTCTCTATCTCTATCTCTATCTCTATCTCTGGTGCACATTTATTTAACATTTTATTTACATTTGTAAGATTGTTATTTTTTCCACGGTAATTCCTCATGTAATCTGCTTGACTACTGGACTTTCCCACAAAATTTTGGATATTAGTCATATAAATTGCTCCATTGTCCAAAACTTCAATAAGTTGCAAGCTTTTAAAAATCTGAACGGCTTTTTCAATTGTTCCAACTTGATGTCTCGTAATTGTCGCAAGCATTTGAGCATTGTACGGAATCAAATCGTTAAACATCAATAATCCATCATTCTTCAGACTACGAAGGTAGAGTTTCAGAAGTATATTCGAGTAAATATACCCATCTGGCATACTTTCCAAAATGATAGCTTCGTCAGATTCGAAGAAATTCTCTTTTAATTTTAGATAGTAATATTTCTTGTTATCAGCCATTTACGTCCTTTCTATCTAGTTATGCTTTGTTCACCTTTCGTGAAGTTGTATCTGTAAAAATATCGCCTATACTAACTTTGAAGTAATTGGCGATGTTGTACATCTCGCTTAGTGTAAAATCTCGGTTTCCTAATTCTTTATCGCGATAAGTTGTCTCGCTTTTATTGATGACACCAGCTAAAGTTGCTTGTGTCAAGCCAGCTTTTTTTCTCAACTCATAAAGCTTAACCTGCATTCTCTCACTCCTTTCTAAAAGTGTTGATAATTGATATAATATCCTCGAAATCTTAACAAAAGGAGGATAAGGTATGCAACGTCAATACGTTTCATCTAGTAACGTCCGAAGTGTTGGTTGGGAAGATAGCACTTTGGAAGTTGAATTTAATAATGGTTCTATTTACCATTATCATAATGTTAGCCAAGCTGAATACCAAGCTGTATTAGTTGGTTCTGTTGGTTCAAATATTCATAGATTAGCTAAACTGCATTCATACACACGTATTATCTAATCTATTAGAGTTTCGCTTGTAGGGTGGAACTCTTTTGTTTCCGTAAAAGTGACGCCTTCAACCGTTATGATAATTTGGCTATGCAGGCAGTTCTTTGACAAGAACTCCGACCCTTCTAACAATTTTTGCATCAACTCTGGTGGCATTTTCTTCACCCCCTTTCTATGTGGTATAATGAAAATAAAAACGATCGGAGACACCTCTCATGGAAAATTTTCAATTTTGGCTCACTTTCGGTACTGCAACAATACCAGCTGCAATAACCGGTTTGCTTAGCTTTGGAGCTTCTTGGATGAAAAATCGTTCTGACATTAAATCACTCAGAGAGCAATTCAAACATGATATGGAAACTCTTGAAAAGAGTCATATAAATGAACTTGAAAAAATGAAAGAAGCTCATAAATTAGAATTAGAAAATATTCAAAAGCAATCTGAACTCGATATGACCAAAGAAGTTTTTGGAATGATGATGAATGCTGCAGCCCCTGCTATACAGGACGCGATCAGTGACGAGGTCAAAAAACAACGCAATCAAAATAGAAAACCACCCAAGAAGTAGGCTACTTGCCACTTCTTTTTTTATACTCATCCCAAACGCTTTTGTACATCTCGTCACGCATTTTCTTAGATTTCCTGTCAACAGCTGTTGTGACCACGATGAAAGAAATCAATGAAAAAATGGTAGAAAGTAACAACGTTATTAAGATTTGAAGGTCCATCCCCTTCCCCTTTCTACACCAACCAAGTGGCGATAATAATTCCGACGGTCAAGGCAATCAATACCCAAGTCAGGATTTTTGCGTGTTTATCTTGCATAACTTCCACCTTTGCTTTATAATAAAGTCACAATAATTGTCAGGGGCGTTTGCCCCGTCCAATTATTCTAAGAGTTTGCTTAGTAGATTTAGTAAGGCTGCAATCAAGTTGATAACTGCTATTATCAATGCGATTCTTACTTCGCTACTAAGCTTTTTCTTTTTGCGACTTTTCATAAGCGATCCTTTCCTTAGATTTGATTGATTACCTCAACCTTGATTATATTATACTTCACTTTTCGTGAAGTGTCAACTGTTTTTTTGCGAAAACACAAAAAAACTTTTCAAATCGTGAATTTATGTGATATAATCATACTGAAAAGAGGTGAGAAAATGACTGATAAAGAATTAGCTATCTATATTGGAAATAAAATAAAAGAATATAGAAAAGCCAAAAGTTTTACACAAAAAGAATTAGCTGAGAAAGTTGGAATGGGAGATACTACTATCGCCAATTACGAAAAAGGTTTTCGTACACCGAAGAAAAACACCCTTTTCAAATTAGCAAACGCTTTTGATATTTCTATAGATGATTTATTTCCTCCTATAGACAAAATTGTCGAAAAGTCCACCCACACCCCCTCCCCATCCATCCTAAAGCTAGACAAAGACCTAAAAGCCCCCCGGCATGGTCAGTGGGTACAGTACGGGCATGAGTTACTAGAGGAACAAAAGAGAGAAAAGACAGCAGAAAACAGTAAGAATACAGTAGAGATTCACGAAGAACAACTTTTCCCCTACAACTACTACGACCAACCAGCCTCGGCTGGAACGGGGCAGTATTTGAACGATGTGCAAGTTAAACAAGTTGAATTGCCTATCAATGTGAATGCCGACTTCGTTGTACCCATTTACGGTGACTCCATGGAACCAGAATACCACTCAGGCGATTACGTATTCGTCAAACTATCTGTGGACCTCTCTGATGGCGATATTGGAGTATTTGAGTATAACGGGGACGCTTATATTAAACAATTGCTTATCAATGAAGATGGAGCGTTTCTGCATAGCTTAAACAGTAAATACGACGACATTCCTGTTGATTCAGATAGTGACTTCCGTATTATCGGAAAGGTTGTGGAGAGATATAGGAAAAATATTAATAAAAATTAAACATTTTTGTTGACAATCTAATATTTTTTATGTAATATGAGTTAAATGAGTTAAGCCCATATCCCCAAGGGGGTATGGTCGTTAAGAAAACGGCATCTAATTTATATTAGTTGCCGTTTTATTTTTTGTGGGAGAACCAGATGAAACCTTTTAAGGATTTAGATGAGCAGATTAACATATTAAAAAGCAGAGGCCTAAACTTCTCTGATGTTGATAAAGCTAAAAAATATCTTTTAACCAACAATTACTATAACGTGATTAACGGATATAGTAAATTTTTCACGACACGCCGAAATCACTCTATTTATATTTCAACCACTGATTTTGATGAGATTGTCGCTGTACATTTATTTGATAAGGAATTAAAAAACGTCGTTTTAAAAGCGTTTATCGAAGCAGAAAAACATTTTAAATCAGTTGTAGCTTATAGATTTTCCGAAAAATACAAATCGCCATATTCCTATCTTAATACTAATTGTTACAAAAGAACATCTAATTTCAAAGAGATGGCTAAAATATCTAAGTTAATAGGAATTTTATCTAATATCGTCAACTCGAATGTAAATAAAAAAGATATGAATTCGATAAAGCACCATTATAAAAATCATGGTGAAATCCCTTTTTGGGTACTATGCAATGATATGACGTTTGGTCAAATAATTACATTTTATACGTATCTAGACAGTAGTTTACAAGATGATATTGCAAGAGATATGTCTACGTTTTTACAAAGTAACATCCAAAATATAACGAGTAAAACAACCAATCAGGTTATCTCTGCTTCTACATTATTAAAGGTTCTAAATAATACAAATGAGTTTAGAAACATTGCAGCTCACAATAATTTAATTTTTAAGCATCGCTGCTGGAAATCTCTAAGTTCTCAAAGGTGGTTGCCTGCTGACCACGTTAGTTGTAATCGCCAAGGGCTGTATTATGTATTTTGTTATTTGCAGTGTTTATTGTCTAGTTCACAATATGCTATTTTACACAACAGTATTAGAAAAAGGGTCACAACCCTTAAGAAAAACCTCCATTCTATCCCGATTTCTAAGGTTTTGCAAACCTTGGATTTCCCGACCGATTGGGATAATACTTCGATAATCCCGCTGCCAAATACACCGCAAGCAATAAAAAAACGTTCCATAGATAGCGTGAAAAATATTAATAGACCACTATCTGAAAGATTACGTTTTAAATCAAAGTAAAAAACAAAAAAGCCTACCACTCTCCGCCGCCAAGCTTGAGTGATAGGCTAAATCTGGTATAGTACATAGACTGCTTATTAGTAGTTCTATTTACTTTACCCATTTTATCAAAAATGAGGTAAAAAACAATGTGGATTGAAGAATTAGACAACGGAAAGTATAAGTATTTTGAGCGTTATAAGGACGAATATAACCACACAAAGCGTGTATCTATCACTCTTGACAAGAATACCAAGCAAGCGCAGAATCAAGCCTCACGCATGTTACTAGAGAAGATACAAGAGAAAACAAAAAGCGGAAATGCAACTTCCGCTTTATTTTGGGAAGTTGCGAAGGATATGGAAAAAATTGAAACGCATACGCTTAAACCTGCCACTATACGAAACAGAAAAGTTGCTCGGCACAAACTAGCTCTATTTATTCCAGAGAAAACTTTGCTGATAGAATTAAAACAATCTCAAGTACTGGATATTTTGGAGAATCTATACTACGAGGAAAACTATTCGCTCGAAAGCATCTCGAATTTTAAGGCTTATATCTCAAATGTATACAAATACGCTATCAAGCGTGGATACAATGTGGAAAATCCAACGAAAAACTGCACAATTGTTCCTAAAATAAAAACGATAGACGAGTTAGAAAACGATACCCCAAAATATTTGGAAACTGAGGAATTACGCGAAGTGCTCCATTTAGTTGATGCGAAAAATCATCGTTATGCGTTGCTCTTCGAATTTTTGGCGCTGACAGGTTTGCGCATCGGCGAAGCCTTAGGTTTGACTTGCAAAGATTATCAAGGAGACTTTATAGCGGTAACTGGTACATACGATAGATACGTACGCCAAAAGATAACGCCAAAAAACAAATCAAGCTACAGAAAAGTATCGCTCAGCAAGAGAGCAAGAACGATATTAGACGAAATTATTCAAACAAATATCACACTTGGAAACAATCAAGGAAAGTCATCTGACCCAATATGGACAAATCAACGAAACGGCACGATCATTTTCGATTCAAATATCGGCATATTCTTGAGGAGATTGGACTATCAAAAAAAGAAACTATCAACACACATTTTTAGACACACTCACATATCTATATTAACAGAATTAAACATACCACTCAAAGCAATCATGGACCGTGTTGGGCATACAAACCCAAAAACCACACTTAAAATCTACACACACGTTACAAATAAAATGAAAAATGACATCATAGATAAACTTGATAACTTGCCCCTTTTCTGCCCCCAGAAAAACAAATAAACCCCACGAACGTTGATTTCATGGGGTTTTTATGTGTTTTATTTGATGTGTGTTGGGTAGAGCATAAAATTCCTTAATTCATATGATAAAGTGAGTTGTAAAGGTTAACGATTTCTGTGACAATGGCCTTACTTGTCGCTGAATTGAGATCCGTAAGATTTGGCAAGACAACGGATACCGCAATTTGGGGATTGTCACTCGGTGCATAGGCAACGATATTGGTATTGACTGCGTCTAAAAATTGACCATCTGCCGCTTTGACAAAGGTTTCGGCAGTACCTGTTTTGGCACTGATTTGCACAGAAGCTCCGTTTGCAATAGCACGACCAGTTGTGAAACCGCTGGCACCATTTACCACTTGGTAGAAACCTTCCTTGATAAGAGCCATATCTTCTGCAGAGACATTGACTTGATTCAATTCCTTACCGGTCACCGTTGAGATTTGATTGCCTAGACTACCGTCTTCCTTATTGTCATAAACCCCTTGCACTAAATGCGGTGAAACACGTTTTCCATCATTGGCAACCGTCGCTGCATACTGGGCCATTTGCAGAGGAGTATAGTTGTCAAACTGTCCAAAGGCATTGGTCAAATAGTTAGAAATACTGAATTCTTCAGGAATATAGCCTGTAGACTCAAGCGGCAAGTCAATACCTGTTGAAGTACCCAGACCAAATTCTCTAAAGGTAGACCGCAGCTTTTTCATTGCCTCTCTCATTTGATTATTTTCAGCTAAGGTCATGCCGTAAATATAGGGTTGACCAGCCATCTTGAGGGCAAGCTGTACCATGTAAGTATTAGATGAGTACTGGAGAGCTTGAACAGCTGTGATATCTTGATTGCCATAAGCTGTAAACCAAGAAGTAATGGGATTGGAACCCGCAAACTGGATAGGCTGGTCCGTCAGGACTTGATTTCCCGAAATAATTCCATTTTCCCAACCAGAAGCAATGGTGGCTCCTTTGACGATTGACCCCGGTACAAAGATATTGGTAATAGTTCCGAGAGCATCTTCTGACACCTCATTGGTCTCGGTATCATGCTTGTAGCCCGCCATGGCAAGGACATCGCCGGTATCTGGTTTGAGAACGACAGCATAAACACCATTAGAATAACGAGCACTACCTGTTGAAAGCTCAGCATCAAAGTGCTTTTTCAAGATAGCATTGACACCATCTTGGAATTTCAAATCAAGGGTTAGCTTGATATTATTCCCTTTTTGTCCTTCTTGAACCGTTTTTATCTGGTCTACTCTGCCATTTTTATCCAATAAAATATCTCGAACTTGGTGTTTGCCTTGGAGAACTTCTTCGTATTGTTTTTCCAAGTAAGCTGTTCCCACACGGTCATTAAGAGCATAGCCTTTGGCTAAATACTCTGCCGCATCTTCTTGTGGCAATCCTGCTTGCTCAGTCGTTACCGTCCCTATAATGGAAGCTAGCGATGTCTCCTTGACAACTCGGTTCCAGTTACTGGTGGTCGAAATGCCTGATAAATTCTTTTCATTGGCAGCGATCAAAGCAATCTGTTCAGCTGTCAGGGGTTCTGTCACCAAATGGACTGTTTCAAAGTAACCTGCCGCATTCATCTGCGAAAAGAGTTCAATGACCTTGTTTTCTTCCTCAGAAAAATTCAACTGTTCGGGCTTCAAGCTCGCTACTGCATTAGCATAAATGGTAGACTCATTCAAATAATTGCCATCTGTATCAAATTTTTTCTTTTTAGGAAGATTGGCAACAACTTCTCGATAGGTTTCTGGATCAGCCAAGTAGTAATCTGCGCGATCTCGGTCTGAGTTGGACACACTTGTCACTGTCACATAACCAAGCAAATTTTGTGCAATCTGCTTAATTTGCCCCGCTGTCATCGTGTTGGAACGAGTAAAAGCGACCACTTGTTCCACTTCATTTTCTACCAAAGCAACTCCTTTGGCATCATAAATCTGACCACGTACCGAGCTGGTCGTAATGGTCTTCTTACTGGCTTTTGCCAATTTATTGGTATAAAATTCCTGATTCACAATCTGCATGTAGGCCAATCGTGCAATCAAGGCTGTAAACAAGAGGACAACCAACGAAAATAGGATATAGAGTCTTCTAGGAATGTGGTTGCGTAACTTGTTATTTGCCGTTTTCTTTTTCGCCACTATCAACACCTCTTTCTGGAAATTCTTTTCTATTATAACACAGGAGGAGGGATTTTTCTTGACCTAGATTGGGCTTTCTAGAGAAAGTTGACCATCCTCAATCCGCCAAATCTGCTCTGCTATTTCCCCAACAAAACGAGGATCATGTGAGATGAGAAGAAGGCTTCCAGGATAGCTTTCTAGAAAGGTTTCCAAGGCCTCCAAGGTGACCACATCCAGAAAATTGGTCGGCTCATCCAGTATCAGCAGAGTGCTGTCGCTCAATAAAACCTTGGCTAGAGCCAATCGCACACGCTCACCACCTGACAAGGTCGCCACCTTCTGTTGAGCCTTTTCATAGCGAATCCCCAGCATGGCTAGAAGATTAAGGATTGTCACACGGTCCTGCTCAGAAGTCTGACGAGCATTATCAAAGGCGGATTTTTCCAAGTCCAGCTGACTGAAATTCTGTGAAAAGTAGGCGACGGATAACTTATCCGCATAATAACCGTCCAGCTGATGAGACAAGAGTTGTCGTACAAAACTAGTCTTTCCAGCACCATTTCTCCCCAGCAAGGCCACTTTTTGACCAAAGGTCATGCTTAATTCTGGATGATAAAACAAATAATTCTCTTCTACAAAAATCGCATTTTCTTTGAGGCGGAAAAGGGTGTGGAGAGTGCTGTCCAACTGCCCTCGCACCTCCATTTTCACCCATGATTCCTTTCGTGGTTTTTCTACTTTATCCATGCGCTCGATGCGTTTTTCAATCGCCTTAGCATTCTTGGCCATTGCCTTAGCTTGCCCATCATAGGCACCCAATCTAGAATTAACCTTCCAATCCGAAGAACTGACTGACTTTTTCTTCTTAGTTAATTTTTTCGCCTTGACCTTCTTGTCTTCCAAGACACCTTGCAGTTGCTTGACCTTGGCTTGATAATCGCGATAAGCAGCTGCTTTCTGGCTTCGTTCAGCCTGCCGTTCTTCTGTACACTGGTCATAATTTCCTTGGTATTGACGAATAGTCTGGTGTTCCAGATACCAGATTTTCGTCACAATTTGATTGAGGAAGTCACGGTCATGACTGACCACCAACAGACTCCCTCGGTATTTTCGCAATTGGTGGATGAGCCAGAGACGATTTTCCATATCTAGATTGGCAGTTGGCTCATCTAAAAGCAGGAGTCTAGGCTTTTGAGCCAGTGCTTTCTTTAGTGCCTGCAAAATTTGTTCACCACCAGATAGAGCTGTTTCTTCTTTGATTTGAGGAAGATAGGCAAAATCCTGCATAACCTCTATCTGACCTGTGAAATCTCTATCCTGCCCCACAAGAATCTTGAGAAAGCTAGATTTGCCAGCACCATTTTCCCCAATTAAACCCACCTTACAACCTGTCTCCAGCTGTAACCTAGGCAGATCAAATAAGAGACGACCTGCTACTTCTTTTCTTACTTGTTGACAATATACTACTTCCATAAAAACCTCACTTGCCTGAAAAAGAAAGGTTTCGGGTAGACAAAAAGCCGTGCAGAACACGACCTTGACAGAAAAATCCCGCCAAGCCAGACTACAAGAAACCTCAAAAGTACAGTCTCCACCCTTGTATCTCAAGAATGAAAACTAGAAACTTCGGATTTACTTGTTAATCATGACGCCACAGGACCTCACATTTCATTTTATAGGTTTATTTTAGCATAAAAGTACAGGATTGAACAGAATTTTTAAGAACCCGCACTTTCATAGGCAGACAAACCTTTATTCCATACAAAAATAGAAAGACTGAGACAAATGATTGCCGCCAAAACCAGCCCTCCTAAGCGAAATACCAATTCTTCCCCTGTCAAAAAGTAAGCTGCAGGATAATAGGCTGTAAAAGCAAAGGGAAGAATAAAGCTAAGCACATATTTCAAAAAAGGATGGTAGATTGCCATAGGATATTTAGCAAAATCATTAAACATATAAAAAATATAAGTCACTGCACCCGATTGCTTGGTCCAAAAGGAAATACTGGCTGTCGCAATCTTTAATGAAGTATAAATAGCTGTCGCAAATGGCAAACTAAGGACAAACAAGAGCAACTTCCCTGCTGTCCACTCCATACTCCCAGCACTGCTTGCTAGGAGTAGAAAGCCAACCAATAACTCTCCAAGAGCATCTACTTGAAAGGTTTCTACCAATACATGAAAAAGTGGATTGAGAGGGCGTGTCAAATATTTATCAAAATCCCCCCTGCGAACCAAACGCTGACCAACCGCCCACAAATTATCGAAGAAAAGGTGGTCAATTCCCTTGGGAAGCAGTGAATAACCATAGATAAATGCAATCTGCGCGAAATTCCACCCTTGTAAATTAGGAATATGGGAAAAAAGAACTTGGAGGAAAAGGATATTCAAGCCCTGTGTCAAAAAAACTCCCAGCACACCAATTAAAAAATCCACCTTGTACTCCATCAGCTGCTTTAGATATTGCTTGATAAACAAGCCATGTAATCGTCCTAAACGTCTCATATCAACCTCCTTGAACTGTCAAATGTCCCTGTACAGCTTTCCAAACTAACTGAGACAAGCCCACAAAAAAGAGCAACCAAAACACCTGCAGTCCCAAAGCAAAGAAAGTTTCTTGCAGATTATATTTTCCAATAAAGATCATGACTGGTGCATACACGAGCGATGAAAACGGTAAAATCGACAATATTTTAGCGACAATTGTTGGGAAAAAAGCCAGCGGTATGAGACTTCCTGATAAGAAAGCAACAATGGAATTCTTCAAAAGGTTGGAACCCCAGAGATTTTTAAATACAAAGGCTGTAAATCCAAAACAAATATTAAAATAAAAGTTCATCAGATAGGCCAATAACAAGCTAAACAGATAAATGACCAATCGTAGCAAGACTTGCAAAAAAGTCTGACCTTGCCAGATTTGCCAAAGACTCATTCCAAGTAAAAATGGAAAACCTACAGATAAAAAGACCATACACTTGAAGCCTAATTCGGTAAATAAATAGGATATGGCAAAGTGAACTGGACGCAGTAAACGCATGACAATCGAACCATCTTTGACCTCATCGCCAATCATAAAGGATGAATCTGACTTAGTCAATAGATTGGTTAAGAACCCGACAATAATATAGGAAGTCATATCTGCTAAACTAAAATGATTGAGAACGGGATTGGCTGATGAATCGAAAACTGCTTTCCATAAGTAAAAAGCCACAAAAGCACCAATCACATCTCCCAAGCGATAGAGGAAAAAATTAACCCGATAGGTCACCATTTCCTGAATCCCCGCCCGTACAAAGGGGCGGTATCGATACCAAAAAGTCTTCATTTAGAGCTCCTTTCGGTAGAAACGCCGGATAATATCCTCAATGTCCGCTTCCTTGATGGCTACATCACGTACTTGGACCTGATTCATAGTCTTTTGGATTAAATCAGCCGTCTGATAACGTGTCCGATCATATTGCACAGTCAAGTGATTTTTCTCGCGCTTGACCTGAATATCTGGCACCCCTTCATAAGAAAAGCGATTTGGAGATTGACCCGACATGACTTCAAATTCCAAGGTCTGCATTTTTCCAAAAGTTGTTTTTAATTGATCCAAGGTGCCATCAAAAATTTCTTGCCCCTTATCAATCATAAAAATCCGGTCACAAAGATTTTCAATATCGCTCAAATCATGGGTCGTCAGTATAATGGTTGTCTCTTCCTCTTGATTGAGCTGAGAAATGGCCTTTCGAATATTGTCCTTAACCGCTACATCCAGCCCAATCGTTGGCTCATCTAAGAATAGAACCTTGGGATTATGGAGCAAGGAGGCTGCAATATCGGCCCGCATTCGCTGACCAAGCGACAGCGTCCGAACAGGATCCTTGATAAATTCATTCAAATCCAGAATATCATTGAGAAAGTCCATACGCTTGTGAAAATCCTTATCAGGAACCTGATAGATTTCTTTCAAGACAGTGTAGGTTTCTTGCAAGGCTAAGTCCCACCACAACTGGGTCCGTTGCCCAAAAACAACCCCGATATCCTTAACATAGTCCTGTCGATTTTCTTGAGGAATTTTTCCGTTAATCTGACAAAAACCAGATGTCGGAGTCAAAATCCCTGTCAACATTTTAATTGTAGTTGATTTCCCAGCACCGTTGGCACCGATAAAGCCCATAATCTGCCCCTTTGGAACTTCAAAGGTCAAGTCCTTGACTGCTTCAAAATTCTGGTATTCTGGTCGAACTAAAGATTTCATAGCTCCTAAAAGCCCTGGCTCCTTGATCGTTTTCTTGAAATTTTTCTGTAAATGAGATACACGTATCATTGTCATCATAGCGACTCCTTGCTATTTCGTATCTCTCATTATAGCAGGTTCCACCTACTTATGCAAACGTTTTCTTGGGTTGCAAAAAAGAAGCCCCGCAGGACTTCATTTTCTTATTCTGCATCAGCTGGGCGTGATTTGCGAGCGATATCTGCTAAAATTGTCTCTACAAATTCAGCGATGGTTTCAGTGTGTGTTTCTTTACTTCCGTAGCGACGAACGTTGACAGCCGTGTCAGCCATCTCCTTGTCACCAACGATCAATTGGTAAGGAACTTTTTGCGTTTGACTTTGACGAATCTTGTATTGCATTTTTTCGTTTCGTTCATCCACTTCAACACGGACACCACGGTCGCGAAGTTCTTTTGCTACTTCCCAAGCGTAGCCAGTATGCGCTTCATTTGAAATAGGGATAACCGTAACTTGTTGAGGTGCCAACCAAGTTGGGAAAGCTCCTTTGTAAGTTTCGATAAGGATAGCTGTAAAGCGTTCCATGGTTGAAATAACCCCACGGTGAATCATAACTGGACGGTGTTCTTCTCCATCAGCACCAATGTATTTCAGGTCAAAACGTTCTGGAAGAAGGAAGTCCAATTGAATAGTTGACAGGGTTTCTTCATTACCAAGAGCAGTCTTCACCTGGATGTCGAGTTTTGGACCGTAGAATGCTGCTTCACCTTCTGCTTCAAAGTAATCCAGCTCCATATCATCCATTGCGCCCTTGAGCATAGCTTGCGCATTTTCCCACATTTCGTCGTTATCATAGTATTTCTCAGTGTCCTCAGGATCACGGTATGATAAACGGAAACGATAATCAGTCAAGTTGAAATCAGCATATACATCAATGATCAACTGAAGAGCACGTTTGAATTCTTCTTGGATTTGTTCTGGAGTAACGAAGATGTGACCATCGTTGAGGGTCATTTCGCGCACACGTTGCAAACCAGTGAGGGCACCAGATTTTTCATAGCGGTGCATCATACCAAGCTCAGCGATACGCACTGGCAATTCACGGTATGAACGAACATGATTTTTATAAACTTGGATGTGGTGTGGGCAGTTCATTGGACGAAGGACAAACTCTTCCCCGTCGCCCATATCCATAGTTGGGAACATATCTTCATGGTAGTGGTCCCAGTGACCTGATGTTTTGTAGAGTTCAACAGATGCTAACGGTGGTGTGTAAACATGGTGGTAGCCTGAAGCCAACTCTTTATCCGTAATGTAACGCTCCAAAGTCCGGCGAATTGTCGCACCATTTGGCAACCAGAATGGCAAACCTTGACCAACTTCTTGAGAAATCATGAAGAGGTCCAATTCTTTACCAAGTTTACGGTGGTCACGTTCTTTAGCTTCTGCCAAGCGTGTCAAGTGGTCTTTCAAATCTTTCTTGTCAAACCAAGCAGTCCCATACACACGTTGCATCATATTGTTGTCGCTATTTCCACGCCAGTAAGCACCCGCTACGTTAAGCAAGTGGAAGACTTGGATACGACCAGTTGACGGTACGTGTGGTCCACGGCAAAGGTCTACAAATTCACCTTGACGGTAAATGGTCAAACCAGCAGCGTCATCAGCATGTTCAGAAATCAATTCGACCTTATAAGGATCGTCTTTGAAGATTTCAAGCGCTTCTTCTTTTGTCACTTCCTCACGAATACATGGATAGTTTTCTTTAACGATTTTTTGCATTTCTGCTTCAATAGCTGGCAAATCTTCGTTCGAAATTTGTCCGCCAGCATTGTCCGTATCGTAATAGAAACCATTCTCAATGGCTGGGCCAACACCAAGATGCAATTCTGGAAAAAGGCGTTTTGCGGCTTGGGCAAACAAGTGAGCAGCTGAGTGACGAAGAACGCCAAAGGCATCCTCATGGTCAGGCGTTACAATTTCAAGCGTGCCGTCCTCTTCAATGGCACGAGTGGTGTCAATCAATTTACCATTGAACTTACCAGCAAGAGCCTTTTTCGCCAAAGACTTGCTGATGCTCTCCGCAATTTCAAAAGTCGTCACGCCAGCTGGGTACTCACGAACAGCACCATCTGGGAAAGTGATTTTAATCATGTTTATCTCCTTATTTTTTATTTTTTAATCCCCAATAACTCTTCTTTTTGAGTTAAAAAGGTTTCCATTTCTTTTTGGATGTCAATATCCAGTCGGTCGGCTAATTCGATTAACCACCAGATATTTTCAGCCATTTTATGCTCCAAGGTATAGGGCGTTTCATCATAGTAACGCCCCTGCTTGGTCATAATCAGGCGGTTCATGTTGCCAATATCATTGGTCAAAGCCAAGAGGTCTTCCTCAATCGACCACTCTTTGTCGTGATGCTTGACTTCCAACTCTCTGTAAGCCTTGCGAATGGCTAGGCAACGGGCAATCGTTTCTTGTGGAATGCTGGTCAATTTCATCTCCTTGTTTTGTCAAAAAAGAAAACACGACGCCCTCACAAAAGGACGTCGTAACGTGGTTCCACCTTCATTCGCAGTCACGCTAAAAAGCCTGACTACCTCAGATTGGCGATAAGGGAACCACCCTTTTATGTTTGCATAAAATCATACCGAGTAGTGTCCGTCCATGAATAGGTGCCACTCCCAGCAACGGGCACTCTCTCGACCATTCGACAAGGTTAGACATGTCTCTGTGTTTTATTGTAGCACAAAATTCAGATATTTCAAGTTTTCTTCTTCCCTTTTTTTGACATCCTCCCTAGACCAACCCCTAATAACATCGCTAGAAAAGAAATAATTAGATAGGGAAGAAGGTAAAATTCAATACCATCGCTGTTGAAACATGCATATTCTACTACTATTTTAAGCAAAAATCCACCACCAATTACCAAAGGAAAGTACCAGTTAAAACCTTGAAAGAAACCAAACAATGTGGAAACAAGAAAAATTGCCAGTGGTGCATAAAATAAGATTGTACTAATATCAAAACTCTTTAAGGCTAGTTCATTCACGTCAAGCCATTTCATTGTTACAAAAAGATAAAGAAAAACTGGTAGAAAATGCACGACAAGTGGACATAGAGAATACAGAAATAGTTTTTGAGTCTTCATAACAGATTCCTTTTTAATCTAGATAATCTCGAATGGATTTGATCTGCTTGATGGAAGCTTTCCAGATTTTCGCGGTTGTATCTGATGATTTGACAAAGGCACGTTTAGGCAAGGCAATCGCTCCTTTGAGAATTTCTTCTGCTACCGATTCGCCATTGAGCTGGTTTTTCCGAAAATCATAGGCAATTTTCAAGTCCAGATAATATTCATAAACCCGACGACCGAAGTTTTCTGCAGAAATTTCATACAACTTTTTGTCCAAGACATACTGATTCATAGCTGGTGTCTGGTCAATAGCCTCAAGAACCGTTTCCGCCAAGGCTTCTTCTTCTGCAAAAAGAGCTCCAAACATCGGATTCGTCAGTACATTTTCCAAATAAGGGTTGGCATGAGCCAAAATCGGTGTCCCAGAAGCCAAACTCTCCAAGTAGGTCAGCCCCTGCGTCTCACTGGTTGAAGCCGAGATGAAGAAATCTGCTGCCTTGTAATAAAGAGCCGTGTCGCTAGGCGCAATCATACCTGTCATCTGAATGGAAGCCTCTAGCCCCAATTCCGCTATCATGGCTCCCAAGTCTTTGGCATAAGGCCCACCACCAGCAATGACTAGCTTCACATTGGGATTTTCTGCTAGGATTGCAGGCATAGCTTGCACCACCGCCTGAATATTTTTTTCATAGGAAATCCGTGACAAGCTGAGGAGCATGGTTTCATTTTCCGCAATCCCCAACTGCTCCCGTAAATCCTCGATATTATCTTTGGTAATTTCTGGACGGTCAAATTTTGCCAAGTCAATCCCTGTCGGAATCACGCGCTTGGGAATAGCAATCTGATACTCATTAAGAATGTCTTCAACAATCTCACTCGGACAAATCACACCATCCAAATCCTTGAAAAAGGCACGCGCCAAATACTTGACCATGCTTGGTCGAATCAATTTTCCGTTAGCAATATAGCGAACATAGTCCTCGTACTGAGTATGATAAGTGTGAACCAGCGGAATATCCAGCTCACGTGCAATCATTTTTCCTAAGATCCCCAGAGAAAATTCTGTATGGGTGTGAATAAGGTCTAACTTGTAACGCTCTGCAATTTTCAAGGCATCTGTAAAGCCACGATAGGCCACCCGACGATCCTTGAAGGCAAAGAAAGGCACACTTGGAATGCGGATTATATCCCAATCTTCATAACGATTGACATCCTTATCTGTCGTGGTAAATATGAACACCATATGTCCCTGTTTTTCCAGTTCTGTCTTCAGGGTCTTAATGGACGTCGCAACACCTGATACCTGCGGAAAATAAGAATCTGTAAACAATCCAATTCTCATACAAATCCCTTTCTAGTCTTTTTTAGGTGACACTTTTTCGTAAAATTCCTGCCACATCTCTAGCACATGCTCACGTGAGTAAAATTCATTGCCACGCTGAGCATCGGCTACCGCCTGCTGGTAATAGTTGCTATCTGTTGCCAATTTTTCAATTTGATCAACAAAGCCCTCCAAATCCTCCGCCCGACGATAAAAGTCAAAGAGAATATCTTCATAAATCTCCAAATCCCGCAAAAGAATGGGCTTGTGGGTGCACATGGCCTCTAGGATGGACATGGGAAAGAGTTCTTCAAAGGATGGTAAAATCATGACATCCGCCAAATTGTAGATAGCGTTCATTCTTTCTCGCTCGACAATTCCTAAAAAAGTCACATTAGCTGGTGGATTATCTACTACTTTTTTCAATTCTTCATAACCGTCTGTGATTTTTCCAAAGGAGAAGCCACCTGCCCAGACAAACTTGTAGTGAGGCAAACGCTCTGCCATTTTCAAAAAGTCAAAAACACCCTTACGCGTCTGAATCTGGCCCACGCCTACAATCAAAAAATCAGCCTGAGCAAAACCGTACTGGTCCCGATTAGCTGCCTTTTCCTCTGCTGTCAGGGGATGAAAGGTCTGGCTGGACACAAAATTTGGAATGTAGGTCACCTTTTCCTTGGGCACACCGTAGCGAGCCAACTCGCCAATAAAGTAGGGATTGACTGTCACCAAGTAATCCATCTTCTTATAGAATGCAATCATATACTTGTAAAATATTTTCTTGGCAAAACCAGGCAACTGTAGGCTCTGTTCAACCGTTTCAGGTAACATATGCACGTAGCCCACTGACATTCCCTTGCGGGTAAACCAAGGCTTGGTCAAGTAAAATTGAGGGTCAATAGTATGATAATGGGTAATATCTGCAGGCTTGTACTGATTAATGGTCACTTCAAAGTCTTCTGACAATCCTGTCTTCACCAAGTCAACCTGCTCCAAGTAAGCTGAACCAACTCCCTGCCCTGAAACCTTTGTGGCGCTCGACATCATGTTAATAATTTTCTTACTCATTCTCTCTCCAGTCACAAATTCTTTCTATCATTTTATCATAATCTTTCAATATTCATGTCGATTTACCAAAAAAAGCTGCCGAAGCAGCTTGTCTTTATTTAGTTGATTGGCGTTCTTTGATGCCATGGTTAAGGACCACTTCGCGGTTTTCCAATTCTTCCTTGTGCATGATTTTAGTCAACATACGCATGGCAATAGCACCGATATCATAAAGTGGTTGGCTAATAGATGTCAAGTTTGGACGAGTGAACTTAGTTACCAAAGAATCATCGCTTGTCACGATTTCAAACTCTTCTGGAACTTTCACTCCGCGGTCAGCAATACCGTTCAAGAGACCAGCAGCAATTTCGTCTTCTGCTACATAAGCCGCAGTTGCACCTGCATTCAAGAGGCGTTCTGCCAAGGCATAGCCTTCTTCATATTTGTATTTAGACTCAAACACCAAACCTTCGTTGAATTCCAAACCATTATCTTGAAGGGCTTCCTTGTAACCTGCCAACCGAATCTTACCATTGATTTCATCCACTAGCGGACCAGATACAAAGGCAATCTTCTTATTATTTTTCCCCAACAAGTTTACCACATCCTTGGCTGCTTGACCGTAATCAATATTAACACTTGGTAATTGATGTTCAAGGTCAACTGTACCTGCCAAGACAATCGGTGTACGTGAGCGTGAAAACTCTGCACGAATCTTGTCTGTCAAGTGGTAGCCCATAAAGATAATCCCGTCTACTTGTTTAGAGAAGAGGGTGTTCACCACATTGATTTCCTTGTCATCATTTTCATCAGAGTTTGCCAAGATAATATTGTATTTGTACATCTCAGCAATATCATCAATCCCTTTTGCAAGCGTTGCGTAGTAGGCATTTGCAATATTTGGAATCACCACCCCAACTGTTGTCGTTTTTTTGCTGGCCAAACCACGTGCAACAGCATTTGGACGGTAATCCAAGCGTTCAATGACTTCTAAAACTTTCTTACGAGTATTCTCTTTTACATTTTTGTTGCCATTGACAACACGACTAACAGTAGCCATCGATACGCCAGCTTCGCGGGCAACATCATAGATTGTTACTGTATCATCCGTATTCATCATATTTCCATATCCTTTCTGTAACTTTTATCTTATGAAAATTACGCTTTCACTCTGTTATAGTTTATCACTTTTTGAAACCACTTTCAAGAGTTTTGTTGCTTTTTTTAGAAAATAAATAGGAAAAAAGGAAAATTTTCTCAATTTTAGTTGGGACTTGATTTTTCTCATAATTGGCATAGAATAGAAGGTAGAAATTTCAAAGGAGAAAACTATGTCAAAAATTACGACTCTTACTCAGAAACTCGAAAAAGAAAATATTTTCGCTGCTGTTTTATCTGACCCCGTTTCTATCAACTACTTGACTGGATACTTATCTGATCCACACGAGCGCCACATGTACCTCTTTGTCTTTGCGGACAAGACACCGCTCCTTTTCTTGCCTGCCCTTGATGTGGCACGCGCTGAAGCGACGCTTAATTTTCCAGTTGTGGGATACCAAGATTCTGAAAATCCTTGGGAAAAAATCAAAGCTGTTCTACCAGCAACCAATTTCCCACAAGTGGCTGTCGAATTTGATAACCTCAACGTGACTAAGTTCAAAGGCTTGCAGACAGTCTTCTCTGGAGAATTTGTCAACTTGACACCAACTCTCCAACACATGCGTCTCATTAAATCAGCCGATGAAATCGAAAAAATGCTGGTTGCCGGTGATTTTGCAGACAAGGCTGTTCAGGTCGGATTTGACAATATTTCTCTGGATGTGACCGAAACAGATATCATCGCCCAAATCGAGTTTGAAATGAAAAAACAAGGCATCAACAAGATGAGCTTTGACACCATGGTCTTGACTGGTAACAACGCTGCTAACCCTCACGGCATTCCAGGCACTAACAAGATTGAAAATGATAGTCTCCTTCTCTTTGACCTAGGTGTGGAAACATTAGGCTACACTTCTGATATGACTCGGACGGTGGCTGTCGGAAAACCAGACCAATTCAAGCAAGATATTTACAATCTTTGCTTAGAAGCTCAATTAACTGCTCAAGAATTTATTAAACCTGGTGTTACTGCTGCTGAAGTTGACGCGGCTGCCCGCAATGTCATTGAAAAAGCAGGCTATGGCGAATACTTTAACCACCGTTTGGGACATGGTCTCGGCATGGATGTCCACGAGTTTCCATCTATCATGGCGGGCAACGATATGGAAATCCAAGAAGGCATGTGCTTCTCTGTAGAACCTGGCATCTACATTCCTGGTAAGGTCGGTGTTCGTATCGAGGATTGTGGTTATGTGACAAAAACTGGATTTGAGGTCTTCACCAAAACACCAAAAGAATTGCTCTATTTTGAAGGCTAATCATAACCTACAAACAAGAAGATTATTGTAGCACTTGCGGTCATAAACTTGAGATACGCTTCTTAGAGCATGAAGGAAGTATCCCCTACTGCCCAAGCTGTCAAGAATATCGATTTCCAACTTTCGATACAGCCTGCAGTATGATTGTGCTAAATGAAGCTGAAGATCAAGTCCTGCTTATCCAGCAATATGGACGTCCAGATTACATTTTGACGGCTGGCTGTATTAGTCAGGGGGAGAATGCTGAAGATACAGTTGCACGAGAAATCGCTGAAGAGCTTGGTCTGACCACGACTTCGATCTGCTTCAACAAAAGCCATTACTACGCAGGTTCAAATACACTCATGCTGAATTTTATCGCCACAACAAGCGGTCAGGTAAAACCGACCCACGAGATTGATCATCGACAATGGTCCGAGAAGCCATCAAACCAAACAGCCTAGCACAAGAATTTCTCAATTACTATCTAGATAGACTATAAATCACACAAAGCACCAGAGACAAGCGTCTTAGGTGCTTTACTATTTATTAACCAAACAGCTTGACGCTTCTTGTGACAGCCGATCTTAGCCTATTGACTTTCCGAAAAAGAGTCTGTAAACTATTGTTAACCTAACAAACAAAAAGGATAACAACATGAAAACTACTAAATTACATCAGCTAACCTATATCGCTAGCGGAGTGACCCTCCTTGTCATTCTCTCTCAGATGACGATTTCGCTTGGCCCTGTTCCCTTCACCCTGCAAACTTTCGCAGTCGGACTGATTGCAACAATTTATCCTTGGCGACTTGCTTGTTCTTCTGTCGGGCTCTACCTCCTTCTTGGTGGAATTGGAATTCCAGTTTTTTCTGGATTTTCAGGAGGAATCGCTAGCCTAACTCTTCATCCAACAGCTGGTTTTTTATGGGGATTCCTCACCTATGCCTTCGTTACTTCACTAATGACTTATCGTGATTCGAGTGTCATCAGAGTCCTAAGCGCCAATATTCTCGGCGATATAACGTGCTTTTTACTAGGTATCTTCTTTTTTAGATTTAGCTTGGATACTAGTTGGAGTAAGACACTCGCCCTGACAACTCTTCCCTTTCTTCTTCCTGAACTTGGTAAAATTAGCTTGGTTTGCCTCAGCCATCGCTACCTGCAACCTATTTTGAAGAAGAATAGGTAGGCTACAAATGTACTATAAAAAGCTAGGGAAGACCTAGCCTTTTTACTTACCTGCAAATGCATCCAACATGACTTGGAATTCTTCGTTTGAGAGGGTAATGCCTTTACCCATTTTTGTATGATCTGGACTCCAGGTACGGATATCATACTTGGCTGGTGCTCCGTTAAAAGAGACACGGTTTAGTTCCTTGGTCCAACCTTTATCATTTTCTGACAAGACCAAGAGTTGTTCTTCAATTTCAAATGTAAATTCTGCCATATTTTCCTCCTAACTATCTATTCGTAGACACTTGTCTTTTTTTAAAAATTTCGCTAAGATTATTGTATCAAGGATGAAAGGATTTTACCATGAAAAAGTTCATCGAGCTACTTTTAGATCATGCACAAGTATTTTTAGGGACAAAAACAGCTCCTGTTACTATCAGCGATGAAGAAGAGAAACAAGAAAAACTATTGGAAACCATTGACTTAGCTTTATATAAGCAGGCTGCCGTACATGTCATCTACGGTCGTCAGAAAAGTTTCACAGGCGAAATCGTCAAATTTGACAAAGAACGAAAGCGTTTAGTGATGAAAAATTTCTCCAAAAATATGGGAAGCATCATTCATTTGGAAGAAATCAAACGCATCTCCCTAGTTCCTGAAACCATTCGAAAATCGCAAAAAGGCTGGAAGTAAACTTCCAAGCCTTTTCTATCATGCACGAACTGTAACTGACTTCCCGTCTTCTTGGTAAAGATTGATAAGACCTGACTTGCAGGCACGAACCATATCACCAGGGAAAACTTCCTGTGGTAAGGTAATAGTTAAGAGTTCCATTGGACGGTTGGCACGGTCAATCAAGTTGCCGTCAGAATCACGCAGTTCTTGAATGCTGGTCTCAAAATGACGGAAACCTGGTCCGTAAAACTCAACTTGGTCACCTTCGTTGATAACATTGCGCTGACGAATGGTTGCGGTCATAGTCGCCTTGTCAAAAGCGACTACTTCTGCGATGAATTTATACTCAGGAATTTTACGACGGGCACCAAAGAGCTGCTCGTTTTCTGTTGGTGCATTGTAGTAGAAACCAGTTGCCAATTCACGCTGTGCCACTTTCCACATCTCATCAATCAAGTCTTGCTTGATAGATTCAAATTTAGCTGGGCTTTCAAGATAAGCATCCACTGCTGCCTTATAACAGTTTGTTACTGTGGAAACATAGTGGACAGACTTCATACGACCTTCGATTTTCAAGCTATCAACGCCATTTTCAATCATATCAGGAATATGGTCAATCATACACATATCAACGGCAGACATCGAAAATTCTTCCGGAACTTGACCTTGGATAGAACGGCGCTCTTCGCCAAATGGCAAATCATAGAGATTGTATTTCCAGCGACAAGACTGAGAACAGCCACCACGGTTGGCATCACGGTTACTCATATGGTTAGATAAAACGCAACGACCTGAGTAGGAAATACACATAGCACCATGGACGAAGGCTTCAATTTCCACGCTGGTCCGCTTACGGATTTCAGCCAATTCTGCCATAGTTACTTCGCGGGCTAAAACGACACGAGTCAAGCCCAGTTCTTTCCAGAACTCGAACGTTTCATAGTTGGTTGATGAGGCTTGGGTTGAAAGGTGAATCTCCAAACCAGGTGCTTCTGTCGCACAAATCATGATAAGGGCTGGGTCAGACACGATGACCGCATCCAAGCCCATATCACGCAACTCACGGAACCAAGCACCAGCACCTGATTCATTGCCCTCGTGAGTGACCATATTGGCAGCCACATAGACCTTAGCACCGCGGGCATGGGCGTATTCAATTCCCTCTTTCATCTCTTCCATAGAGAAATTCCCAGCGCGGCTACGCAAACCATAGGCCTGACCACCAACAAAGACAGCATCTGCACCATAATCAATGGCAACTTTTAATTTTTCCAAAGTCCCAGCAGGCGACAAAACCTCAGGACGCTTTAACGTTTTATTTGACATATTTTATTCTTTCTATTTACAAGATAGGTTGAATTAAGGTCTTTCGACACTTCTCACTCTAAAACGATATTTTTTAGAGTGGGAAGCTAGTTTTTTCACTGACCATGTCCTGTTTAATAGTAACTTCATGGTCAGCAATACGATATTATTTTACTTTATTACGAGCGTACTCGTAGAAACCAGTATCTAAACCACGCTCTTTAGGGTGGAATTTGCGAATTTGCTCATCCAAGACAAAGGCTTGGTCTTGACTAAACTCACCTTTTTCCATCAAATCACGGGCTTGGATAAAGATTTTTGCGATTTCAACAAAGTTTTGACCTGGACAGAAGACCCCATCCAATTTCCAATTGTGGTAACCATGGGCATCCAATTCCAGTAACTTGGTCATCATGTCGATATCATTGTTGATAAAGATATGAGTGCCGTGTTTGTCCTCAAAAATAGAATAGTGGCTATCTGGATCTGTCGGCTCTGCTAAGAAGAGACCGCGTTCTTTGGACTTATCCGTTTCATCAGCCTTTGTAAAATTGTAGTAATTTTGTAACAAAGAGCGTTTTGAATGGTGGATAACGGAAGCTCCATAGACCAAAATCTCAGCTGGTATGTCCAAATTTTCTGCAATATCAAAGAGTTCTTCAGACGGAATTTCACGCGCCAAAACTGCTTCGACAGCTCCATGTTCCTTCCAAAAGTTAATCTGACGACTAGACGTCACAAAAACGGAAGTATCATAGATGAGTTTAAAATTGTAACCATCGCGTTTATTAATATAGAAGACACCCGCATCTCCTACCACCAAATAATCCACTTGAATTTCCTTCATCAATTCCATGAAAGGCTTGATATTGTCCATCATGTCTTGGTGCATAAGGGCGTTGGCCGCCACTGTCAGCTCCTTTCCTGCTGCATGCACTAGTTGGGCAATTTCACGCAATTCATCATATGAAAAAGTTTTTGGAAGGCGCAGTGCGTAATCTGCTTCTCCCACATAAATGCGGTCAACACCTGCGGCAAGCAGCTCTTTGACCTGCTCCACACTTTCAGCTGTTGCTGTAATAATAATTTTTTTCATAAAGTTCATTATATCAAATTCCTCCTTAAAATTTAAGGAAAGATTAGAATTTTAATGTTCTGACTTTTCTCATGTGAATTTTGCCTTTTGTAATACTTTTGTAACATTACTGTTACATAAAGAAAGCAATATTATGATATTATTGTAAAGCATTAAAGGAGACGATATGGCACTTAGACAATATCGGCCTGACCAGTTTGAAGAGTATATCCCGCAAGAGAAACAGGCTAGTTACCAAGAATATAAAGAAAAGAATACACGAAGAGAACAATTAAAAGAGGTACTCTTTTTTGTCAATATCGCTATTTTTAGTATTTTGACTGTCATTTCAGCCTATATCTACCTATCACTTGGCATTCCAGCCTTCTTTGCCTTTATTTTGGCAACAGCTACAGGGCTTTGGGGACTCAAATTGGTTCAAATAGGGCTAAAAGCAGAATACAAACGAATTCAACAAAAAAAACGAGGTCGAAAATAATTCCGACTTCGTTTTTTTACAAGTTAATTTCAATGTCGTCTTGAACGACTTTTTCTTCTTCAACTGCTTCAAAAACATCTTCTGAGAGGACTTCCACTTCAGCTGTTTCTGATTCAGCGAATTTTTCTTTTACTTGGTCAATTTTTTCCAAAGACTGGTCCTTGAGGGCCAGGGCTTTTTCTTTTCCTGATTGAATCAAATCATCCACTGTCAGCTCCCCTGTTTCTAACTGCGTTTTGACCTGATCAAATTTATCTACGACCTGTTGTCCCAAATCTTGCGCCTTGTTGACAAATTCAGCATTGATTTCTTCGTAATTTTCTTGGTAATCCTTGGCAAAGCTAGTGACTTTGTTTTTCACAACTTTCCCTGTTTCTGATGCCAAGAAAACTGCCGCAGCTGCACCGCCTGCTGCTCCTAAGAGGAGGCTTGTTAAGATACTTGTTTTTTTAGCCATTGTCTTTTTTTCCTTTCTTGTTCAAAAGTGATGAGACGATATTAAGAGCTGACAGGGCTGTTCCTGCTTTGACTGTACTCTGTCCGGCATTTTTAGCCTTAACTGTTAAGTCACGAGCAGAAGAATTAAGGTCTGATACCGAAGTTGACAGATCCGCAACAGCAACAAAAAGGGGATCTAGGATCTGTACCTTGCCATTGACATCTTCTACTAAAACATTGGTCTTAGCCAAGAGTTCATTGGTCTGGTAGAGGGTAACATTAAGGTCACTCGTCAAGACTTTTAGCGTTTGTTGTGCTTCATCTGTAACTTGACCAATTTTTTTCAGCAAGAGTACTAGGTAAACTGCGATAGCCACAAAAGAAAGGGCAATTAATAAAACAGCAATTTCAATCATCATAAAACTCCTTATGCAGTATAGTAAGGGATTGACTTATCCCGACGGCGGTAAGCCCAAAGAGCCAATCCGAGTAAAATCAAACCTGCCGACAACCATTGTGAAACCCGTAAGCCACCCAACATGAGGCTATCTGTCCGCATCCCTTCGATAATCATCCGGCCGATACCGTACCAAATCATGTAAAAGAAGGTGATTTCACCCTGCTTCAAGAAACGGGGGCGACGTCGTAAGATGAGAATAAGGACAAATCCAAACAGGTTCCAGACAGATTCGTAAAGGAAGGTGGGAACACGATAAGAACCGTCAATATACATCTGATCTCGAATGAAGGCTGGAAGGTAATCCAGGCTTTTCACCGCCTTCCCGTAAGCTTCTTGATTGAAGAAATTCCCCCAACGCCCAATTGCTTGTGCAATCATCACCGGTGGAACAGTGATATCTAAAAAGTCCCATGTTTCAATAAAACGGTGACGAGTAAAGAGAAGGAGGCAAAGTAAGCCTGTCAGCAAACCGCCATAAATAGCTAAACCGCCATGCCAGATGGCAAAAATCTCACCCAAATTGTCCTTATAATCTGCCCAAGAAAAGATGACGTAGTAAAGACGCGCACCGATAATGGACAAAGGAAAAGCAATAAGGATAAAATCCAAAATATCATCCGATAAGATTTTTTTGCGCGGCGCTTCTTTAGAAGCCAAGTAAACTGCTAACATCAAGCCTGAAACGATACAGAGCGCATACCAACGAATGGCAACAGGTCCCAACTGGATAGCAATTGGATCCATTAGTCTGCCCCCACTTCTGTATTTTTCTCAATGAGAGCTGTCAAACGATCTTCGAAGGTTTTGGTTGCGTCAAATCCCATCAATTTGGCACGGTAGTTCATAGCTGCTGCTTCGATGACCACAGAAATGTTACGACCGGTTTTAACTGGAATACGAATTTGAGGAATGGTGATTCCCGCGATTTCAATGGTATCACCACCATTTCCAAGACGGTCAAAGACCTTACCTGTTTCGTAATTTTCAAGGTAGACAGCCAATTGCACTTCTGATGACTCTTTGACAGCGCTAGCCCCATAAAGGCTCATAATGTCAATGATACCAACACCTCGAATTTCCAAAAGGTGACGAAGGATTTCTGCAGGTTCACCCCAAAGAGTCACATCATCCTTAGCAAAAACATCTACACGGTCATCCGCAACAATCCGGTGACCACGCTTGACCAGTTCCAAACCAGTCTCACTCTTACCGATACCAGAATCCCCTTGAATCAGTACGCCCATACCATAGATATCCATGAGCACCCCATGAACACTAGTCCGCTGTGCCAAACGTGAATCAAGGAAGGATGACAATTCTCCTGAAAGTCGGCTAGTCGCCGTCGTTCCGCTAAGGATAGCGATCCCCTTTTCCTTGGCTGCTTGATACATTTCTTCTGGAATTTCCAAGCCACGCGCCACAATTACAACGGGGGTTTCTGGCTGGAACATGCGGCTCAAGACAGAGTAGCGATTGTGAGAGGTCATAGACACCAGGTAAGACCACTCCTTCATCCCAATCAACTGAATCCGCTCTGGTGAATAATAATCAAAATAACCTGTCATTTCAAGACCTGGACGTGAGATATCCGCTGTTGAAACAACTTTTTCTAAAAGTTCTTCAGTTCCATAGGCACAATCAACTCGCACATGCTGCATCAAGTCCTTGACTAAAACTGTCATACACTACCTCCATTTTTCTAATACTTTATTATACCATAGTTTGAACTAATTTGTGAAAATTCAAGGAAGCGTTTTCGAAAAAAGCTGGGAGAAATCTCTCCTCAGCTTTACAAACTTTCAGCAAATTTTTTCTGAATAAAGGCTGCAGAGGCTGCCAATTTTTCCTCTTCTGCTGCTGTTAGATTGAGCTTGACCTGCTCGATGATACCTGACCGTCCGACAATAGCTGGATAGCCCAGATAGGTTTCGAGAGGCTGGTAATAAGTTGATACTGGTAATTCTTCTCGGCTATCTGACACCACTGCCAAGGCTAGTCGAATAGCGGCTGAGGCAATGCCGTAGCTGGTATATTTTTTCCCGTAGAAGACACGGTGCCCTCCAACAATGGATTCTTGGGTTAATTCTTCTAAAACACTCGCTTCTACCATTTCGGTAATAGCCTGCCCCTTGATCCGCACTTGGCTCCATGCGGTAAATTGGGAATTGCCATGTTCACCAAGATTGTAACCCGATACACTTCTAGCATCTACCTCAAAATACTGACTCACAGCTCGTTTCATACGTGCTGTATCTAACAAGGTTCCTGTCCCGATGACCTTCTCCTTTGGTAGCCCAGTATAATGTTGATAGAGACTCGTCACCACATCAACTGGATTTGAAATGACAATCAAAATTCCTGCAAAGCCAACCTCTTTCAACTGAGCCGCGACTTGCGGAACCTGACTGGCTGTGAAAGGCAATTCTGCAAAACGGTCTGCATCAGGATTATCCTGGAGAGCAATATCTCCCAAAGCTGAAATGACCACATCTGCATCCGCCAAGGCTGCATAGTCATTGAGGATAATATTCGCATGATGAGGGAGATTGGCTGCAGCATCTTCAAAATCTCCAGCATCTGCCAGCAATTTTTTCTCATTGATATCTATTAAAACATAGTCATCAAATGCTCCCTGAGCAATTAAACCATGGACTATTGTTGAACCCACGTGCCCCATTCCAATAATTCCGACCTTTCTCACCATAAGCGTCTCCTCCTTAGTTTTGACTATTATACACCTTCTCCTAAAAAAAGAAAACAACTTCTAGCAACTTCAATCATTCGTCGCTAAAAATTGTTTTACTTTTTATCTGTAGGAAAATCCTCTGGTTGACCTGAATAGGCTGCCCATGATTTTTCTAAAAATGCATCATTGAGCTGGTAAGTTGGCGCTGCTTGTTTTTGTGTCAAAAAAGGTTCAATGTACTTGTCTAACTCCAACCAACCATTCCAACCTAGATGAATGGTATCCTGCATAAAATAGGGTTTATCGCCATCTTGTGACAAATCAGCAATGTGAGTAAAACCTTGACTCTGCAACTGGTACTTAATCTTGGCAACTGACTTGGCATACATGGTCTGATCCAGTCCTGAAAAACGAGCCCATTTCCCATTGACAGGAGGAATGACGAAAAGCACATTGGTATTTGATTCTGCAAATTCCTTCAAAACCAGCTGAAGATCGGTGTACTCGGGAGAAGACAGATAAGAAAATTGCTTTTGAGCACCTTTTAATTCTTTCAAGCGGGAAGCGATTCGCTGACGATAAAAGTCATTTTTAATACCAAATTGATTATTTCCTGTCTCTGACTGGGCAATCATGGTTGCCAGTTGCGCCAAATTATCATAAGAAAATTCATCTGGTAACAGTGCTTTCTGCTTTTCAAAGGATGGACTTGTCCAACTTCCTAGAGAAAAATAATCAAAGAAATAATCCTCTTTATTGAGCAAACTTGCATGAAAGGCTAGCCACTCTCTGTCTGACTGACTAAATGCATGCCCCTTAGCCACTTTTTCTACCAAATCCCGATGAGCAATCTGAGGATGCAGTCTCAGAAGGCGTCTGGCCGCCACCTTGTCATAGTTGCTTCCTGTCTGCTCTTGTAAGAAAGAAACCAGTTGCCCATTGCTAAAGTAGGACTGGAAGGCTGAACGATTGCTCCCACCTTTGACAAACCACTGAGGAGAAATGACGTAAACAGCCGTTTTATCCTTCAAAGCATAGTCCATCTGCTGCATGCTAAAATAATGACTAATAGAAGCCGAGCCCCTTTGCCCAAGCAAAAAAGGTGTATAAGAACGATGGTATTTCTCCGCTAAAACTGCTGGATGAAAGGCATCCATGCGCAACCATTCACTAGACCCAAAAAAGGGAACAAAATTCTGCTGTAGATCACTGAGCGCCCGCTCTTTTTTCAAACGACTTTTGAAAACTGTTTTGGCTAAAGAATACGCATCTGCCTTTTCTCTTGCTTTATCATAATGAATCTTAGTCGGCGTAATAGCTAACAAAAGAACAATTAAACTTGCTGCACAGACAAGCGGCCCTAGAATCTGCCATAGACGTTTAGGCATTGCGTAATTCCTCTACACCGGCAATGATTTTATTAACCGTATTCCAGTCGTCACGACCAAATTCAGAAACAGGAATGGCAATATCGAAGTGACCTTCCAACTCCACAATCAACTCAACAGTTGCCATACTGTCTAAAACACCCGCATCAAACAGATCTTCATCCAACATTTCTGACACATCTTCCATAAATAAGTCTTGGAAAATTTCTAAAATTTCTTCTTTACTATTCATACGATTACTCCTTTTGTATTACTTAATAACCTTCGGAAACCAGAGCATGTCTAGGAATCCTGAAAAAATGAGGAAGGAAATCATGACCACATTGAAGGTGATAAAGATTCCCAAAGCTTGTGTCCACTTGTTTTCTGGCAAAGCAGGAAGCCCTTGCGCTTTCCGTTCTTTGTTAATGAGTTTCTTCTTACGAAGCCAGGCATCATTGATGACCAAGCCTAGACCATGAAAAAGCCCATAAGCGATATAATACCAGGTCACCCCATGCCAAAAGCCCATCAATAACATATTGAAAATGTAGGCAACACTTGAAGTGGTATTACGGTTTTTAAAAACCTTATGCTTGACCAAGACCTTAACCAAGCGCATAAAGACAAAATCACGAAACCAGAAAGACAAACTCATATGCCAACGGTTCCAAAATTCTTTGAGGTCACGAGATTTGAAGGGCTGGTCAAAATTGATAGGACTCTTAATGCCCATGAGATTTGAAATGGCTAAAGCAAACATGGTGTAGCCTGCAAAATCAAAGAAAAGATCCAAGCCAAACAGATACATAACACCAATGGTTGGAAGGTTAAAGAGCCCTCCTTTCTGCAAAGCCATTTCCCTTATCGGTGGAAGCAAGACCTGTCCTAAAAAGTAGGAAATAATAAACTTATAAGCAAATCCACGCATAAGATAGGAAACTGACCGTTCCAACATCACGAGCAACTCTTCTCGATCTGGAATCGCTTGATAATCATCATTGAAACGCTTAAAACGGTCAATCGGTCCACTGGTAAAGGTTGGTAAAAAGAGAAGAAAGCGGAGGCATTCCCAGAAGGTAAATGTCTTGAGGACACCGTCACGCATCTCCATGATCATCCCAACCGTTCGGAAAGTAATATAAGAAATTCCTAAGAATCCAAATAGCGATTTATGCTCCAAAATCAAGGGCGATACCTTGACAAAGACAAGGGGCAAGACAGACAGAAGAGTCCAGAGATAAAAGACTAGGCTGTGATTAAACCTCAGCCGATACACTTTATAGGACCAAATAAGCCCCAGCTGCCAGACCATAAATTTCAAGAGGGATACTAATTGATCTGTCGTTTTTCCTGTCAACATCAGCACGATAAAAATAAAACTAAAGGCTGCTTCATAGATGGGAAAACGTTTCTTGTAAAAAAGACCGATAAAAATGGGAAGAACACCGATCATCAGATAGACAAAGTACTGAGGATTCCCGTAAGCATCCATATGAGGCAGACTAGTGAAAAATTGTTCCATTAGGAATTCACCTCAGCCATGAGTCCTTTGATGTCAATTTTCCCGTTCGGTGTCAGGGGCAATTGGTCACGGTAGAAGAACTTGGACGGCATCATGTAGTCCATCATAATATCTTTCAAGTCCTCTTTAATGGCCTTGGTAATATCAAGATCACGCTCAAACTGGTCACTCACTCCTTCTTTCAGGAGTACATAAGCCAACAGATTCTGCACCTTGTGGTCCTTATTGTAACGAGGCACTGCCACAGCCGACTTGATGTATTGGGATTTGTTAAGGTTTTGCGAAACGTCTTCTAGCTCAATACGGTAACCATTAAACTTTATCTGGAAGTCCATACGACCTCCGTAAAGAAGCAAGCCCTCATCGGTCATACGGCCTAAGTCACCGGTATGATAGGCTGGTAAGCCTTGGAACTCAAAGAAGGCTTCAGCCGTTTTTTCAGGGTTATTGAGGTAACCTTTGGAAACAGCAGGACCTGATACGATGATTTCACCTTGTTCTCCATTTGGAAGGACCTTTCCGTCTTCATCGATGACAAAGGTTGGTGAGTCATCTTTGGTATAGCCGATTGGCAGGCGCGTGCAGGTTTCTAGCATTTCATCTGTAATAGCTACCGCTGACAAGGCAACTGTTGCTTCCGTCGGACCATAGGCATTGATAATACGAGCTTGTGGAAAACGCTGGCGCAATTTCTGAGCCGTCTTAACCGTCAATTCTTCCCCATCAAAGTAGAAATGCGTCAAGTGTGGCAAATTTTCCGCATTAAAATCTGGCGACAAGAGTGCCATGTCAGCGAAAGACGGTGTTGAGGTCCAAATACCGATTGGCAAGGTCAAGATCGTCGCAAAGAGTTGCTTGAAATCACCGATCACCTCTTTCGGAAGAGCGAAAAGCGTTCCACCCATAGCCAAGGTCGGTGCCCAGTACATAACGGACAAGTCAAAGGAGTAAGGCGGTTGTGCCAACATCTGTGGACGTTCTGGCACGGCAAATTCCTTGTCCCTAATCATCCAGTCGGTAAAGCTCAAAAGGTTGTCATGCGAAATTTGCACCCCTTTAGGCTTACCAGTTGTTCCAGATGTGAAAATGATGTAGTAGTTATCATTGCCTTTGACTGGATGAGTCAGTTCATAGCTGACTTTTTCTTGAAAAATGGCTTGCACTTGGTCCAAGGTAAGGACTGGACAATCTACTTTCTCAAGTGGAAAGTCACCAATCGCTACAATCAAACTTGGCTCTGCGATTTCCACAATAGCTTCTACACGTTCGAGAGCCGAGTGTTGGTCCACCGGAATATAAGCATGTCCTGATTTGGTCAAACCAACAAAGGTCGCAAGCATTTCATACTCCTGCCCTCCAAAGACGAGGACTGGCGATTTTTCGGGTAATCCAAGACCATCAATGTGGCTAGCAAAGGCATCCGAATCTGCCTTCAATTCACCATAAGTATGTACCTGACCAAGAATATCATAGACTGGAAAATCTGCTTGTTTTTCAGCAAAATACTCAATGCGTTCAATCATGTCTTTTAACACAAAATACCTCCTAAAATTCATTGTAGATGAAATTACCCTGACCACGTCCTAGGTAACTATAAAAATAAACTAATACTAGTAAAATGACAAAATACACGGCTGTTTTTGCCACAAACTTCCAAAAATCACTCATCTTTCTTCCTTTTCTAAGAATCTTTATTCACTAGTGAAATAGTTTGATTTAGGTGATCATTTTCCGATCATCAAGGCTGTTTTTTGAAAAAACTAACGATGAGTAGCGGAGAATGAGCCCTAAATAAATGCATTGAACTGTGAACACAAGTTCTACATTCCATTAAGCAAGGGGAAATTCTACTTGAATAAGAAACTGTCCATCAACTTGCTCTACTTTAATCGTCCCCTTATGCTGGGCAACAATTGCCTTTGCGATGGATAAACCCAATCCAAAACTTTCTGCCTGATGATGAGACTCCTCCGCTTGGTAAAAACGATTAAAGAGATTGTTCAATACTTCTTGGGGATAAGGATAGGCTGGATTGACCACCAGAATACAAGCCTTTTTCTTTCGGATAGATAATTGCAAATCAATCTGACTCCCTCCCTTAGAATGCTTGATAGCATTGTCCAAGAGAATCGCCCAAAGCTGCTTCAATTGTCCTTCTTCTCCTTTGACAAATACAGCTGGCGCTATCTGCTCAGAGATCACTTTCCCCTCTTCAAAGGCCAGACTTTCATAGGTCAACAACATCTCTTCACAGACAGCAGACAAGTCACAAGGCTTCGTAAAGCTATCGGCCACTCTCGTTTCCAAACGCGTCAGCCCTAACAATTGCTGTACTAGACCTTCCATACGCTTAGATTCTGAAATAATGTGATGTAGATAGCGACTATCTGCTCCTTCATTTTTCAAGACCTGAGCATTAGCCTGAATGGCTGCAATCGGCGTTTTCAGTTCATGACTCGCATCTGAAACAAACTGTTTTTCACGCGCCAAAGCATCCTGAGCAGGTTTCACAATAAAGCGAGAAAGATACAGACTAACACCACTCAGTAAGAGAAAGCCAAAAATTGCAAAAGCCATTTCTACCACTAATTGTCCCAGTCGATCTTCATAGGGCTTGCTATCTAGCAGGGCTAAACTAATCTGTCCATCCTTATTTTCTTTAATGGCATAAATGTAGTCTTGATACTTACGACTTTTCTTCCCCTTTTTCAGCATTTTTTGACTCAAGATTTCCACTTCATCATTCGATAAAAGAGTATTGTTGAGTTGCACCTTGCTGGGTTGATTAGGAGGAATTGTCACTAAAGCAATCGCTTCATCATTAGGAATGGCAATATATTGGTTACTGGCAACCAGACGGACCAAGCGGTAATTATCCATCGTGTCCCAAAATTGACTATAGTAGTGATTAACTGTAAAGAGGAAGGCAACAACCACCGTTAAGAGAGACATGGTGATGATGACAAATTGTTTCCGTAGGTGTGCAATCATCCTTCAACCTCTTTCATAGAGTAGCCCAGACCACGCGTCGCCTTGATTTCCACCGTCGCCTTCAAAAAGCGGAGCTTCTTACGGATAAAGGTCATAAATACCTCTAGCTGATTGTACTCCGAATCATCCATGGGACCCCAAACCTTAGTGATTAACTGTTCTTTCGATAGAATTTGATTTGGATGACGGAAAAATATTTCCATCAGGAGAAACTCTTTATTGGAAAGGGTGATTTTTCCCTCAGGAGATAGTAATTCTCTACTATCCGTCTTAAGAGTGAGGTTCCCTAAACTTAATTGATTGGCCTTCTGAACCACGGACTGTCTCACCTGCACACGCACACGCGCCAGCAATTCATCCACTTCAAAAGGCTTCGTAATATAATCATTAGCCCCTTGGTCTAGCCCTGTTACCTTATCATCTACTTGCGAACGAGCCGTCAGACAAATAACAGGAACTTCCAAACCTAACTTCCTTGTTTTTCGTAAGACAGATAGACCGTCCAGCTTGGGTAGCATGAGATCCAGCAAAACCAAGTCATAGACTGCCGTAATGATTTCATCTAAGCCTGATTCCCCATCAAAGGCTAGACTCACTTCATACCCTTCTCTTTCTAAAATAGCCTTCAAGGCTTCTGCGATGCTTCTTTCATCTTCTACTAATAAAATCTTCATGCATTGCTCCTATTTTCCAGATTCTAGTCTAGCATAGCAAGATTGAAAAAACATTGAAAAGATTGTGCTTGTTTATTTCTGTAAATATTAACAGAAAATCCACAAAAAAAGACCCTAGTTACTTGGTCGCCAAATAAGCTAGAATCTGTTCTTTTTGATTGGTAAAAACCTGATGTGTTTCTAAAAAATTTGGTACTTTTTTTTCTGCTACCCAAACATGAGCATCTGTTTCCGAAATTTGATAGGAAACGTCCTTTTTGCCAGTAATTTTCGCCAAATAGACATCAAAATGCGTTCGGTGCTGCTCTTCTGTAAAACGAAAAAGAAAATCAACTGTACTAGCCTTCAAGCCTGTTTCTTCCTGCAACTCACGTAGAGCTGCCTCCTGCGAGGCTTCGCCCAAGAGTACTGAACCACCAGCTCCCGCTTCATAATAAAGCGGAAAATGAGATTTTTTAGGCGAACGACGAACAAAGAGCCAATCTCCATCTTCATGTTGAACCCAAACATTGACAGCTAAATGATAGATTTCATCCTCAGTTGGCCAATCAGCTCGATCTAGAATTCGGTTTTCAACAAGCTGACCATCCTTATCAAAGGCATTCCAACGTTCTACCATTTATAACTTCTCCGCATCCTTGGTCTTGCGGGGACCTGTTCCAAAACGCTCCGCATCTACATCTTCCTTATAAGGCAAGAGAACTGCCGCCAGAACATAGGCTGCAAGTGCCAGTAGACCTAATCCCCTTAACAATACAACCACTGCTACAAACACACCTCGGACAATCCACACATCCCAATTAAAACGACTAGCTACTGCTGCTAATACACCGGAGAGGATTTTGCCTCGTCTTTGCTTATAAAATCCGTACATTCTTTATTCCTTTCACACTCAACTGACCATCCAAGGTCAGCATTTTTACCTGCAGAGGATATTGCCCCTCCTGTTGGCAAATATAGGGGCTAGGATGAGATTTCCGACCAACCCAAACCGTCCCTATTCGACTCTCTAATCTTCCCTGAACACCTTGGTTCTTAGCTAGTTGCAGCTGCACATTGGCATGACAAAACTGCACTGATAAATGCTGAGAAAACTTCCCTGCGACTGCCAAGCGGACATCCTGTTGTTTTTTATCCGTCTGACTATAAATGGAAATATCCTCAAAAGGCAAATAGTCTAGTCGAGCATCTGCCTGACCCAAATCCAAGTCTAAGACCGACATCCATTTGTCTGGAAGAGCAATGGCGACCTGACAAGGAAAGCGACTTTCAAAATAGAGTTGCTCCTCTTCAATAAAAATCTTGGGTAAATCTTCCTGCTCCAACTGCTGAGGGTAGACAATCCGAATGACACAGTCCTCTTTTTTCTGTTTGGTGAATTGAATCCGTCCTTCTGTCAGACGAATTTTCATGGACTCAATATCTGAAAAGGTGAATTCTTGCTTGAGTTTACTAGATGAAAAGACCTTAAAATGTGGCAGAGTGAAGCCGAGCTTGGCTTTTTCTTCAATGAAAAGAAAATCACAGTCCGCATTAAGCTCCAAAAAACAAGCCTTGGCTTCTTCCTTGGTTAATATTCCTTTTTCATATAGCTCCAAGACACGTTTTTCCTGTTCTTGTCCCATTTTTTCACCTCAATTCTCATATAGTATAGCAAATACCAGCCCAAAAGAAATCAGCCCAAGGACTGATTTCTAATTTTTGTCTAGGATTAATTGCCCACGGCACTTGCCACAGCGGTATTTTTTCAAGTCAATGCGTCGTTTTCGGGTGTAGACTTGTCCACAGACTTGACAATGATAATGATGAATATTCTCCTTATTAGAAGGTAGACTCGGTGCATAGCGCAAGCCATCTACTCTCCTCAACAACTCCTTAAACTCTCGATCACCATGTTTGTAGCCTTTTTTCTCAAAGTAGAGATGGTAATGGCAGAGTTCATGTCGCACAATTTTTCGGAAAGTTTCCAGTCCAAATTGGTCTAATAATTTGCGGTTAAAATCCAGATGACCGTCTTTAGGAAAGAAGCGTCCTCCTGTGGAGCGCAAGCGATTGTTCCAAAAAACCTCATGAAGAAAGGGACGGCCAAAATCCTCCTCAGATACCTGCTTGACATAATCAGTGAGATTCACGAGGTGGCACCAAGGTCAAATTAACTTTTTCGCGCGCTGTATCCAGTTTGTGCACCCAGACCGTCACCAAGTCGCCAACAGATACGACCTGACTTGGATGCTTGATGAAGTTCTTGCTCATGTTGGAAATGTGGATTAGTCCATCTTCGTGAATGCCGATATCCACAAAGGCACCGAAGTCCACCACATTACGGACAACTCCTTCCAACTTCTGTCCAATCTGTAAATCCTTGAAATCCAAAACATCTTGACGCAGGACAGGAGCTGCAAATTCATCCCGTAAATCACGACCTGGTTTGAGCAAGTCTCCCACAATGTCCTTGAGAGTTTCTTGACCAATAGATAATTTTTCTGCCGTTTGCGCAATGTTCAACGCCTTAAGTTGTGGTGTTGCTTGCTCCAAATCACTTGCTCCTAAAAGGCTAAACAAGTCTTGAACCGCTTGATAAGACTCAGGGTGAACACCTGTATTGTCTAAGAAATTTGGTGCATCAGGAATGCGTAAGAAACCTGCTGCTTGTTCATAGGCCTTGTCTCCCAAGCGTGGTACTTTTTTCAGCTGGGCACGAGAAGTCAGAGCGCCATTTTCTTCGCGGTACTTAACAATATTTTCAGAGATGGTTTTATTGAGGCCAGCCACGTGCGCGAGCAAAGACGGACTAGCCGTGTTGACATTGACACCGACTTGGTTAACGACCGTATCGACAACAAAGTCTAGTCCTTCAGACAGCTTCTTCTGATTGACATCGTGCTGGTATTGACCGACACCGATAGACTTAGGATCAATTTTCACCAGCTCTGCCAAGGGATCTTGGAGACGACGAGCAATGGAAATAGCTGAGCGTTTTTCAACCGTCAAATCTGGAAATTCGTAACGCGCCAACTCGGAAGCAGAATAAACAGAGGCTCCACTTTCATTGACAATGACGTAAGAAATGTCTGGGAAATCTTTCAAAATCTCTGCTACAAAGGCTTCTGATTCACGGCTGGCAGTCCCATTTCCGATAGCAATAATTTCAACCTGATATTGATCAAGCAAGTTAGCCAAATCAACTTTTGCCTGAGCAATCTGGCTATTTGAAGCGGGCTTCACGGGATGAATCACCTGCGTTGTCAAGAGTTTACCCGTCTGGTCTACTACCGCGAGCTTAGCCCCAGTACGGAAGGCAGGGTCAAAACCGAGCACCATTTTCCCGCGAAGAGGCGGTACCAAGAGCAGGTTGCGGAGGTTTTCTGAAAAGAGAGCAATGGCTCCTTCTTCGGCTGCCTCTGTCAATTCTGTCCGAATACGGCGTTCCATGGCAGGAATAATCTTCTTCTTGAGGGCTTGACTGATAGCGTCAGCGATGTAGGCGTTCTTCTGTGGAAACCGTACTTCAAAGAAGCGAATCATCTTGTCCAGATTGTGCTCAAAGGCCACTTTTAAGACACCCAGACTTTCACCACGATTGAGTGCCAGTGTTCGGTAACCCTGCATTTTAGCTACTTTTTCAGAAAAATCATAGTAGATCTGGAAGATTAATTTTTCATCGGCCTTTTCATCTTTCAGCTGAGAAATCAAACTAGAATTTGACGCTATTTCATGGTAGACCCAGGCACGGAGCTTGGTATCTTCGGAAATAGCTTCCACTAAAATATCCACAGCACCAGCCAGACAATCCTTCCCTGTCGCAAAGCCTTCTACCACAAAATTTTCTGCCTGCGCATCCAAGTCAGCCACATTTTGTAAAATGAGACGCGCCAAGGGGAAGAGACCTGCTTCTCGTGCTATGGTAGCCTTGGTCCGACGCTTTTCCTTGTAAGGCAAGTAAAGCTCTTCCACATCTGCCAACTTTTCAGCTTCTTCAATGGCCTGACGGAGTTGGTCTGTCAACTTGCCCTGTTCTTCAATCTTAGCCAAAACCGTTTCCTTGCGATCTGCCAAAGCAGTCAATGACTTGTCCAGGTCGATAATAGATTTAATCACTACCTCGTCCAGATTGCCTGTCGCTTCCTTTCGGTAACGTGCGATGAAAGGAATGGTATTTCCTTCTGCCGTCAAAGTCAATACGGTATCAATTTGCTTGAGTGATACGCCCAAATCCTGAGCGATTTTCATGTATTTCTTATCCATAGCTTCTATTATAGCACATGTAAGCCCTTTTCTGAATGACTGGAATAGAAAAAAAGAGGCTTGTTTTCAAACCTCCATTTTGCAATTAATACGTTTTTACAATGCCTAACAAAACTGCACCAGCAACAAAGCAGGCAATTCCAATCAAGACCCAACACATTTCTTTCTTGGTTTTTGTTTCCCCCAAGAAAAGGATGCCGCCAATGATGGAAATAATAACACCCAACTGTGAAAAGCTAAAAGCAATTGCTAGACCAGCTTTAGCTGCAGCTAAGAGCATGAAGATATTTCCAATTCCCCATAGAAGGCCGACAGAGCCATTTTTAAGGACAAGAATATCCAAGTCTACTTTGAAAGACATGAACAAGAGGGCGCCAAGGACCATTCCGATTGCCATTGGGAAAATAACCGCCAAGGCCTCAAATTTCATGATGTTATTGAACAAAACAGCATAGGAAATATAACCAACTGTTGAATAGGCTAAGGCACGGAAACCTTTTGGCAAATCAATGGAGCGCTCCATTTGGTGAGCACCGTCCTGATCTTGTTTACTTGAAAAATAAAAACCAACAACCAATAAGACGAGGGCAATCATTCCCAAGATAAACTGTATAGGCTTTGTCCACTCATGAAAGAGAAAGGCACCAACCAAACTTCCTAGAACCAGCTGAGCACCACTTGACAAGGGGCCAGCAATCGAAACACCCACGTGCTTCATCGCTTGAAATTGACCAGATTGACCAACTGACCAGAGAATACCTCCAATAATTCCAAAGACCCACAGTTGCCAGGTCATTTCAGGACGCACCACCAACCAAACTACAAAGGCAAAAGCCAAGGCACCAAGGGTCATTCCGAAGGTCTGTTGCGTTGGCTTCCCTCCAATCTTATTACTTGCAAAACCAATACTCCCCCAAGCAAACATGGGAATAAGAGCTAACATGATTCCTTCCATATTTTCCTCCTAGACATAAAGTTTCGTCAAAACAAACGAAATGTTATTATACCGAATTGTTGGAAAAATTTCAAGATATTGGACAAATTGTTTTTTTTTATGCAATTTATACAGCAAAAAAGCACCTTTCGGTGCTGCCTCCCAGAGTCTATTTTATTTTGTAAAATCGATACGTTGGCTCATTTTTTCAATCAACCAAGCACCAACTAAAAGTGATGCAAATTCACCGATAGCTGTTGTAAACCATGTCAAGAAGAATGGAGTAGCTGCGATGACTTTCAATTCCAAGGCAATGGTGAACATTGACAGTGAAAAGAAAATAGAGAAGAAAAAGAATGCTTTATTGAAGAAGCCGTTAAGGATCCGTTCCTTCTTATACTTGTCAAATAAGATAACACCAAGTGTCACAAAGACCAGCGTTGATCCACCACCGACAAAGACGTCAATCACACCAAAACTATAAAGATTGGCAATCATACAACCGATCGTCAAGCCAGCAATGTACTTGCGGTTGTAAAAAGCTAAGAAATTGAGCATTTCTGCGATACGGAACTGGTAAGCACCGTAAGAAATCGCATTAAGGGGTGGCGTCACTGTCAAAATCACGTAAACAGCAGCAACGAGAGCAATTTGCGCTAAATCACGCACAGTCCATTTATTTGTCTTCATGTTTGTCTCCTTTGGCGGCTAAACCGCTTGTAATATGCTTGGCTAAAGGGAGGAAGTGCCAAGGGTTGTCGATTGACAACTTGATAAGTATAGCATATTTACCAAAAAAATGATAGACTATCCTTATGAAAATGATACAAAAAATACTGAAAAATGAAGTCTTCCTTTATTTGGTCTTCGGAGTTGCGACAACCTTGGTCTACATGATAACTAGATTGGTTTTATTTAACCTAATTCCTCATACCTTGACCGTTGTCTTTATTTCCAACTGTGTGGCCATTCTCTTTGCCTTTATCACCAATGATAAAATCGTTTTTCGTCAAGCAAGTCACGGCTGGTTCCCACGATTGATTAAGTTTATCTCTGCTCGAATAACGACCTTAGCATTAGATATGTTCCTGGCTTGGCTCTTCGTGGATACCTTCCCAAGCATCATCGGTCAGTTTGTTCACAGTGATATCAAATCTGTCAATGCAGTAGCAACCTTGATTTCTCAAATCCTCGTTATCGTCCTCAACTATGTACTAAGTAAATTATTTGTCTTTAAGGAAAAGAAATAAGCCTGGGACAAAAGTCTCAGGCTCTCAAACTTTTATAACTTTAACAGTTTGACGCAGTGGTTAACTGAATGTTCTCACTCCTTGCTACGCAAGCAATTTCGACCAATCTAGTCAACTGTGCGGAGGTGGGAAGACAAAATCGATTTCTACGAAATCACGATTTTTGTCCCATTCTCATTTTTTATATTTCCACTTCCACATTTTCTGCTGTCAAAGCTGCTACTTGACCCGTCACGCCAAAATAATCGGCAATCAGATTTTGCAGTGCTACAACCGCCTCATTGGCACGAGCAATCTGACTTTCGTTGATGGCTTCAATAACTAAAACAGCATCCTTGGTATCTTCTGTCAGCATGGTTCTTTGAGCTTCACGCCAGTTGAGATTACGGCAAATAGCTCCTTCTTCATCGTAATAGATGATTTCTTCTGGAAGAGCTGGCGCGTCTTCTTCAGCTCCAAGTGGGAAGAACGGCTCTCCACCTTTTGCTTTTCCAAGATGCATATCTCCTTGAATCTTAGTCACATCTTCCCCACCACAAGGCAAGCCATAAGAGAGAGAAATGCTATTATACAGGTCTACAAGAGGATTGATGGGACGGAATTCACGACCTTGACTAACCCGTTTCAAGAGCGCTTCAATAGATGAACGTACTCCTTTTTTGGTCTTGAATTTGGTAAAAACCTCACGCCATTCCTTAATGACATCATTGTCTGTAAAACTGTCTTCTTCAATAAAAACCTGCGCTTTTTTGGCTGCTTGATTCAAGAGATCTTGAAAATAAGGATCCTTACTTTCGTCGACTCGATTATCCAAGCCCTTGACAGACAAAATCGTAATTTGTGCCTGTGGAAACACATCCCAAAAACTTTGATCAACAACAACTTTCATGCTTAGACTCCTTTAATAATTTCTTTTTTTACCTTGTTTGACATCGTTCCAATCTTGAACGATATTCTCTCGGACCTTGGTCAAGAGACGCTCCAGTTCACTAGCTTCTTCTTGGGTCAAACCTGTCAAGCTGCGTTCCTCAGAATAGTGATGCTCCCTCTGCAAGACTTCATAAAGCTCCAAGCCCTTCTCTGTCGCATAGAGATGCTTATTTTTTCGATTACCATCAGCAGTTTTTCGAAGGACTAGACCATTTTTTTCCAATTTCTGTACCGAACGAGCTACTGTTGAACGGTCAACCTTCAGCATCTCAGACAATTCTTCCTGAATAATCCCTGGATACTGACAAATTCTCACTAAATACAAGTACTGTCCTTTTGCCAAATCCATTTCCCGAAATTCAATATTGGCAATCGAATCCAGACTGCGGGCAATAATGCCAATTTCTCCAATAATCATCGCTCCTCCTTTTTCTTATTATAACACTTTTCCTTGCAAGTGCAACAAAAAAGAGGATTACTCCTCATTTTCATCAGCTATTTCAGTCGGATTCAAGCGAGTCTTAATCCGGTTTAAAATCGATACCACATCACCATGACGAGTATAAAATTCTTCCACATGCATACTTTGAACCGTCGCATTGAGCACCGCTCCAATAATCAAAATATTGGCCATAAAGACAAACCAGAGCATCAAGACCAGAATCACAACGGAGGTCACAAAGCGAAAATCCAATAATCTAGCTGCATAAGAATCCAGATAGAGACCAAACAGTTGCCCAACAGACCCCATGACGACCATCACAAAGATAACACCTGGTAAAATATAGCGAATCTTCTTCACACGGACATTAGGCAGGAAGAAATACATCATGGCTAAGGCTAGAAACAAGGAAATATAGACAACTGGTTCTGTCCGATTAATCAGCTTCAGGAAAAAATCATCTGTAAAATCAAAGGTCTGATGCAATTTCTGTAACACAGTATTACCAAAAGCCACCATGATAACACTCATCGTCAAAATCAACTGAAGACCAATTCCTAAGAACACACCTACAATACGACTGACGATAAAGTCACGGTGTTTCCCGACCCCGTAAGCCTTGTTAAAGGCTTTCTGCAGAGCATCCATACTTTTTGAAATCGTCCACAAGGTTGTCGCAATGGAAATCCCAAGCCATGACGAAGACGGTTTTGTCAGAACCGACACCACCATATTGGCTGCCGTTGGGTACAATTTTTCTGGAAATAGTTCCTGCATGAAAACCAAAATTTGGTCCACATCAAAATTAAGATAGGGCAGAAGATTGGCCAAGGTCATCAAAATCGGGAAAACAGAGATGATAAGATAATAGGCTACTGCCACACTGGTAATATCAATCTCCGAACCCATATAAAAAGAAAAAAGAGAAGTAAAGAAGCGTTTGAATTTATTTTCTTTCAAGCGACTTTTCATATTCTCCTCCTTTTCTATTCAATTTTAATAAGTTCCTTCTTCACCTTGACTGGTCAAGATAACCGGACCATCTTTTGTAATGACAAATTGGTGCTCGTATTGGCAAGATAGGCCACCATCGATGGTTTTATGAGCCCAACCTGTTTTCATATCTGTATCAATTTCCCAAGTGCCTGTATTAATCATCGGCTCAATTGTAAGAACCATTCCTTCTTTAAGGCGCAAGCCACGACCTGCACGACCATAGTGAGGTACCATTGGTTCTTCATGCATGGTTGGTCCAACACCGTGTCCCACCAAGTCTTCTACGACACCATAACCATGACTTTCTGCGTATTCTTGGATGGCTGCACCGATATCACCGATACGATTGCCCACTTTTGCCTGAGCAATGCCACGGTACATACACTCTTTGGTTACTTCCATGAGTTGTTTTACTTCATCAGAGACATTGCCAACCGCATAAGCCCAACATGAATCTGCCAAGCCACCCTTGTATTCTTGGGTGTATTTTTTAACTTGTGCTACGTTGTTAAAGTCCAACTTAGATACATCAAGAACAGCTTTATCCAAAGGCTCACTCAAAACCATGTCTACCTTGAGCAAATCACCATCTTTCAAGATATAGTGACGCGGAAAAGCGTGCGCTACTTCATCGTTCAATCCACAACAAGTTGCGTAAGGGTAGTCCATAAGTGTTCCGTCAACACCGATTTGAAGCGGCAAGACATTGGCCTCTTTACAACGACGGCGAACATATTCTTCGACTGCCCACATGTCAACACCTGGTTGAATCAAATCGCGAAGTCCAATATGGATACTGGCAAGAAAATCACCTGCACGGTCCATAGCTTCAATTTCACGTTGTGATTTTAATGTAATCATTCTTCTTCCTCTGCTAATCTAAATTCTGACGCGGTCAGAACAAAATCAATATAATGGCGCGTTTTTCGGCTGTACCGGTCACTTCCTCGATACTGCCGTTTGGCTGTAAAACCAACTTTCTGTGCGACAGCTTGACTGGCCTTGTTTTCTGCATGAGTTTTGAGCAAGATTTCGCGCAACCCTAGTTCATAAAAAGCTAGAAAAACAATATTTCGTAAGGCTTCTGTCATGAATCCCTGCTTACGATATTCCTTTCGCAAAAAGTAGCCTATCTCTGCCTGACGTCCTTCTACATCCAGCTTTTCAAAGCGAATAGCACCCAGTAATTGCTTCCTTCTCTTGTCCTCAATAGCCCAGATCCCCAAAGGCTGGCGCATGAAGGTCTCAACCAAGAGGTCATCACTGACTTCCTTGTCGCTGAGAGCTGGGAAAATAAAGTCTAAATTTTCTGGATCAGAGACGATCTGAAAAAAGCTCTTTTCATCCGAAAAATGAAAGGGTCTCAAGACCAGCCTCGGCGTTTCAAAGTGTGCAAACTCTGCTAATTTCCGCCAAATACGCATAGTAACTCCTAGTCTTCTACCAACTGGATATCCGCACCCAAGTCCGTCAATTTTTCAATAATATTAGAATACCCACGCAGGATAAACTCAATATTGGTAATTTCTGTTTGTCCTTGCGCCATCAATCCTGCAATGACCATGGCTGCACCCGCACGCAAATCCGTCGCCTTCACTTGGGCACCTGTTAATTGATTTGGACCTTGGTAAGAAATATAATTGCTAGTTGTTTTAATATCCGCACCCATTTTAACCAATTCAGCTACATGACCAACGCGTTTTTCATAAATGGTATCAATCACACGACCACTGCCCTCTGCTTTGAGAAGAAGCGGTGTCAATGGTTGCTGCAAATCTGTTGCGAGCCCTGGATATGGAGCTGTTTTAACAGAAACTGCTTTTAAGCGCTCCTGTTTTTCAACAAAAATGGAATCTTCCGAAACAGTCATACGCACGCCCATCTCTTCCAATTTTGCAATGTAACTTTCCAAATGTTCATAGAGGACATTGTCTACATGAATGCCTTGCCCAACAGCTGCAGCAAGAGCAATGTAAGTTCCAGCTTCAATGCGGTCTGGAATCACTTGATGACGAGTCCCGTGAAGATTTTCAACACCTTCAATGGTGATAATATCTGTCCCGGCACCGCGGATATGAGCTCCCATATTATTAAGAAGCGTCGCCACATCAATGATTTCTGGTTCACGTGCTGCATTTTCAATGACTGTACGTCCCTTGGCCTTAACCGCAGCTAGCACGGTATTAATCGTAGCACCAACACTAACTGTGTCCATATAGATATGAGCACCGTGAACACGCCCCTCTGTAGCCGTCAAGTGCATATTGCTTCCTTCATAGGAAACAGTTGCTCCCATAGCTTCAAAGGCTTTCAAATGCAGGTCAATTGGACGTGGGCCTAAGTCACAACCACCAGGTAAGCCTACAATAGCTTGACCGAAACGACCTAGCAAGGAACCGTAGAAATAATAAGAAGCGCGCAAGCTATTGATTTTCCCAAAAGGCATCGGCATATCTTGAACACCACGTGGATCAATTTCCAAAGTTTCGCCATCACGTTTAACAGTACCCCCCATGGTCTCCATAATATCAATCAAACTATCTACATCAGAAATAGCAGGTACGCCATCCAAAGTGACAATGCCGTCTGCTAAGATGATAGCTGGAATCAAGGCTACCACTGAATTTTTTGCACCACTAACTGTTACCCGTCCTTCCAATGGACGACCACCGTTTATGACAATTTTTCTCATACTAACATATCTCTTTCTCAATTTCGTCATAAAGACATCCATTTATTATACCATATAGGGTAAAATATGGCTAGTGTTTCAATTTTAGCCTTCCTATAGTAAAATAAAACAGTGAACAGACTGTCGCAAGCCCTCTGACTTGCTGAAGCCTATCCACCATTTTACTGATAAAAATAAAAAACAAAGAGAGTCAAACCGTACGATTTAATCTAGCGTTTCTGCTTCTTCACAAGTAGGAAAACAGCTCCGACGATTAAAGTGATTACACCGATTAAGGCGTACAATTGTTGCACCTTACTTCCCGTGCTAGGAAGTATAGCTTGCACCTTACTTGACAATACATGATGTTTTTTCATTCCAGCATCTTGCTTGTCACTAGACACTGGTTCTTTGTCTTTCATATCCATTTTTTTTATTTCACTTGCGAAGTCTTTCCTTTCCCTTTCACTAGTGTGGCTAATCGCAGGAGTGGTACCTGCCGTTTTTTCCTCCTTACCAGCCTCTTCTGACTTGGTTTCTACCGAATTGATATCCTCTGGATTCATTTCTTCTATAGAAATGGGATTTCCTTTTGATAGATTTGGCGCAAGTTTCTCCTTAATCGACTGTGTTTGTACAATAAATTTTACCGTTTCAGGAACATCAAAACTTGTCTCCTGAACAGAGAATTTGTCATCTTTATTCAAGAGACGGATTTCTTTCAAACTATCTAGACGTCCCGCTAAAAATTTTCTTGGAATCTCACGAACGCCTTCTCCGAGGACTAATGTTTCTAATTTTGGCAACCCATTAAAAGGATTTTCTCCAAACTCTGTCACTTGGTTTGGAATCGTTAATTCTTTCAATTCCAAATTTCCATAAAAAGCTAGTCGCTCAATTTTTTTCAAACTCAGTGGTAAGGTAACCTTTTCCAGCGCCAGAGCATCAGCAAAGACAAATGTAGGAAGAACTTCTACGCCTTCACCTATTTCAACGTTTTTCAGAAACTGATTAAAATTGAAAGCAAAAGCTTCGATTTGTTTAACACTATCTGGAGTACGATAGGTGTCGCCACTTTTTCGAGCTGGATAATAGATTAGCTTACTCATGTCCCTAGAATATAGAATACCATCTTGTGAGACAATTGCCTCATTCCCCTCTTCAACGTAGACCGACTTCAAACCAGATGAGTGTCTAAAAAGGGCATTCCCAATTGTTTTCACCGATTTAGGGAGTATTATTTCTTCCAATTTTGGTAGATTCGAAAAAGCTTCATGGGCAATCATTTCCAACTTAGAACCCTGTTCAAAACTTACTTTTCGTAATTTTTCGTTAAAATCAAATCCTCTATTTCCAATGTATTCAAGTGAAGCAGGTAACAGAACTTCCTCTAACTCTGTGAAAGAAAAAGCTCCATCTTCAATCTTGGTTAATTGACTTCCCGCTTCAAATGAGACTGTCTTTGCTTTACTCCCCTTAAAACCATTTTTTTCAATAATCGTCACACTACTTGGAATTTCAATGGAACTTGGGTAGTAGGTCAAAAGCCCAGATTCATCTGCATAATAGGCCAAAGCCTCCTCCGCAACTCTTGTCACTTCATAAGTGACACCTGAGATGACTACTTCTGAAGGAATGCGATAGGGTTTATCATCCTGCTCTGCTGTGAATTGGATCGGATAGAGACCATTTCCAATTTGAACCTTTGGCTTATCTCCATCTACTGACAAGACCTTATACTTGATACCATTATCTTCAATAACTGTTCCAACTACTGGTTTAGAGTTGACTAGAGCACTGCTTCCTGATATGGAATCCACTGTTGCGACATGGATATCCGGCGACTCTACTTCTTCCCCAAACACTGGTGCTGAAGTTAGAGAAGCTTGAGCTACTACTAATAATGCTGCTGTCACTAAATAGCTACTATTTCTTTTTTTCATATGTCTCCTCATTTTACTAAGTGATGTTAAATTCATATATAAACAGTCAAGCCTTTGAGCTCATTGTTTGACTGTATCAACACTATTTCTTTTATTGTGCTAGCTTTTTATAGTGTTGCTGGATATTTCCAATCATATAACTGAAATCCTATGATTCAGTATACCAAACCACATCCATTAAGTCAACCTATTTTTTTAATTAGGTATGGTTAAAATCAAAAAGATAAAAAAAGAGCGACATCAACTAGGAAACAAATCCTAGCCTCTGTCACTCTTATTTTGTTATTTCAATAATTCTTTTAAAGCATCAACCTTGTCCAATTTTTCCCATGGTAAGTCAATATCCGTACGTCCCATGTGTCCGTATGCCGCTGTTTGACGATAAATTGGACGTTTCAAATCGAGCATTTGAATAATACCAGCAGGACGAAGATCAAAGACTTGACGAACAGCCGCTTCCAAGGCTGATTCTGCAACGGTTCCTGTACCGAATGTATCCACTCGGACTGAGACTGGGTGGGCAACCCCAATCGCATAAGCCAACTGTACTTCTGCTTTCTTAGCAAGGCTTGCTGCAACGATATTCTTTGCAATGTAGCGCGCGGCATATGAAGCAGAGCGGTCAACCTTCGTCGCATCTTTACCAGAAAAGGCGCCACCACCGTGACGAGCGTACCCTCCGTAAGTATCCACGATAATCTTACGACCTGTCAAACCAGAATCCCCTTGAGGACCACCGATAACAAAACGACCAGTTGGGTTGATAAAGAATTTTGTCTTGTCATCAAGGTACTCTGCAGGAATCACAGTTTTAATGACTTTATTGATAACATCTTCATGAATTTGTTCATTCGTCGCTTCTGGGTCATGTTGAGTAGAAATAACGACAGTATCCACACGAACTGGTTGATTGTTTTCATCGTATTCAACAGTGACTTGTGATTTGGCATCTGGACGGAGATAAGCAATCTCACCTGATTTACGCAAGTCAGTGAGTTTTTTCACCAATTTATGTGACAAGGAAATTGGTAATGGCATGAGTTCTGGTGTCTCATCAACTGCAAAACCAAACATGAGACCTTGGTCACCAGCACCAATCAAATCCAAAGCATCGTGCTCAGCATTTTCACGAACCTCAAGCGCTTCATTAACCCCTTGAGCGATGTCTGGTGATTGTTCAACAAGCGATGGGTGCACCCCAACAGACTCAGCTGAAAAACCATACTCAGCCTTATCATAACCAATCTCCGCAATGGTATCACGAACCACACGGTTGATGTCCACATAAGCAGTCGTTGAAATTTCTCCAAAAACATGCACAGACCCCGTATAAACAGCCGTCTCCGCCGCAACGTGAGCCTCAGGATCTTCCGCTAAAATAGCATCCAAAATAGCATCTGAAATCTGGTCTGCAATCTTATCTGGATGCCCCTCAGATACTGACTCAGACGTGAAAAGTTTACGTTCTGACATAAAAATGTCCCCCCTAAAATTAGAATTGCATCAACTTACCGCAACAAGCATTCACACTATTGTTACGACGAATTTTTGACAAATCGATATTATTTGTCAAAAATTCTAGTAAGTCGACTAGCCAAGATTCCATAGGACTTGGCGTCCAACAAGGAGCAACATCGAGTTGCCCTTGTTGGTGTCGAGTTACAAAGAACCGGCCTTTTGTTATTCACTAACATGACCTATCTAAAAATTTTAGTGACAAGGCGATGAAGTCGCAGATAGTACTGAAGTACATCAAGACAAATCAACGCAGTCAATAAGATTTTTAGACGGTCAAGCCGCCTTTTCGGGACTCATTAACCAAACCATTGTACCATGAAAACTCCTAGGATACAATTAGAAACAAAAACAGAATACACTAAAGAAATTCATTTATCTCAGATAAAATCCGTATCTTGAATGGCTTTTTTGACATCTGCCAATGGTAAATGGACTAGCTCACATCCTTTTTCCCGATAGAGATAGGTAGCATAGTCGTCAATGCGATATTCATTGATATAGACCACGCGCTTGCAACCCACTTGAAGTAATTGCTTAGAGCAATTCAGGCATGGAAAATGGGTTACATAAGCAGTAAAACCACGCGGAATCCCACGTTCAGCTCCCTGTAAGATAGCATTAATTTCCGCATGAATCGTCCGAACACAGTGACCATCCACCATGAGACATTCTCTGTCTAGACAGTGCTCAGTTCCAGATACCGATCCATTGTAGCCCGTTGCAATGACCTTATTGTCCTTGACCAAAACTGCACCAACTTTTGCCCGTTTGCAGGTTGCCCGATTGGCAATAAGTAAGGCCTGTGCAGCAAAGTATTCATCCCAAGCTAGCCGATTTTCCACAAGTTCACCTCGCATTTTTCTTTTATTATACTATGAATAACCTTATAAAAAAAGAACGCTCGCTTTTCTTTTTTACGCGCTTACTATATAATATAAGGGAAAGAGAGTACATTATGAAAATAGATGATTTAGAACAAAGTAAACGCATTGAAGATCGCCGGGGCCAGCAACAGTCTGGCTATTCTAGCGGTTCTAGCAATGGACTTGGCATTTTACTCCAGCTTCTCATGTCTTCTGGGCGTGGAAAATGGCTGGTTATCCTCGTTCTTCTCCTGGCTTTTCTAGGCGGTGGAATGAATCTCGGGGACCTTTTCGGAGCAAGTCAGTATCAGTCCTCTTATTCTACCAGTCAGTCTGCTTCAACTGCTGCATCTGACCAAGATGCGGTCTTTGTCAGCAAAGTCTTTAACTCTACTGAAGAATTTTGGACACAAGAATTTGCTAGAAATGGTAAATCCTATCAACCGCCTACTATGGTTCTTTATTCCGAGCAAACCCAAACCAATGGCTGTGGAGTTGGAAGTGCGCAAGCTGGTCCATTCTACTGTCCAGCGGATGAGAATGTCTATATCGATCTCAGCTTTTACCAAGAACTAACTAGCAAGTACAATGCGGCCGGCGACTTTGCTATGGCCTATGTCATTGCTCACGAGGTGGGACACCATGTCCAAAATCAATTGGGCACGATGGAAAGTTACACACGAGCACGCCAAGGAAAATCTGAAAAAGTGGCCAACGCCCTCAATGTCCGCCTCGAACTCCAAGCCGATTATTACGCTGGAGTTTGGGCAAACCATGTTGAAAATGAAGGCTTGCTAGAAATTGGAGATGTTGACGAAGCTCTTGCTGCTGCCCATGCTGTCGGCGACGATACCTTGCAAGAAGCCGCCTACGGCACTTCTGTACCAGACAGTTTTACCCACGGGTCATCCGCTCAACGGCAAAAATGGTTCAAACGTGGTTATCAATATGGCGATATTGAACACGGAGATACGTTTTCTGCCAGTATCAATTAAAAGAGGCCTCTCTGTCAACCAAAGTGGGGGACTTAGAGCTAAGCACGAGAGGAGACGAATTTCGGATTCCACTTGAAAAAGTAAGTTTTCTATTGCTTAAATAAAACTCAAAAACGAGGAATCTAGCTCATAACCGAGGAGAGTCCTCGTTTTTTCACTTATGTGACTTTCCGTCCGTCTCGCTCCGTAGGTGTGAGACAAGTCATAGCCACCCGTTTGACGAGTGGTTATGATTATTTTGGGTTTATTAGAGTTATAATCCTCTTCATATTTAACCACGAAGAGAGTTGTTACCACCTGCAACCCCACATTGAAAAGACCCAATGCCCTAGCAGTATCAAGACCATGTCTGTGTTTAAGTTCCACATTTTTGGATTCTATCCTGTAGCGATGTTTGATTCTTTCTTTAAAATACGGTGTTCCCTGAAACTTCTGGTGCTCATCACTCTTAAGAATTATCGTTCGCTTGGTCATTTCCTCTTTTCACTTTATGATAGAGATTCCCGTGCTACTTGGAGCTTTTTAGTACAAACACTCTCAGGTACCGATGTTTGTCCTCCTCATACCTTATGGAACAAAACAAGATGCAAACTACAAATTACATAATAAATTTAATTCCAAAAGTAAAGCCCTCTTGTATATTCGTAATAGCAAACTATCATGCCAGAAATTACTTAAACCAAATGGTAAATTGAAAAAAATCTTCCTCACACTTTAATTGATACCTAAAACCTCGTCTTTCTAGGACTTGTTTCACCAGATATAGCCCTATGCCCGTACCACCATCTTTTTTTGATCTGCTGAAATCCGGACGATAAAATGGCAAAAATAATTTTTCTAATTCGTCCTGTTCAGGTAAATGTTCAGCCTGATTTTTAATTCTTAGATAATCATCTTCTAAGGTTACTTGGATAGCCCCACCCTCTCTTGTATAGCGAAAGGCATTATCTAAAATATTTTTGATGGCTTTCAGGAGGAAGATCTCATTTGCTCTTACGGTAACTGGAGAAAGATTCACCTGAAAGTCATAAGCATGGAGCTGTGCAAGAGCTTGATAGGTATCCAGATGCTGCTCAATCGTCTCTTTCAAATCGAACTGTTCCTGATTACCTAGCTGCCCAAGATCAAGATTGGTCGCTTCCAAAATGGACTGCACCAGCTGGGATTGTTCTTGCAAAATGTCATAGCATTTCTTCAAATACGTGTCGTGGTTCTTGAAATCACCGACATTGTAAATCATCCCCTCAACCAATCCTAGCGCACTAGCGATGGGAGTTTTTAACTCATGTGCCGTTATCCGAAGAAAATCAGCCTGCTGTCGCTCACGTGCTACCGTTTTTTCATTTTCAACCTTTAATTCTCCAATACTTGTCAGCAACTTGGCATAAAGGTGATTAACATCCTGTGCCAAAGTTGCAATCTCATCCTGACCACTTACTTGACAAACAGCCCCTTCCTGCAACAGTTGCATTTGCCTAGTTGTTTGTGAAATCGCTGTAATTCGCTTATTGGAAAGGCGGCTATAAATATAAGCAACCAAACTAGACAGCAAGACGACAGCAAGTAGAATGAAAGGATAGAAGGCCAGTAAAATTTGACTGATCTCTGATAGAGATTGAAAACCATACTCGGCTTCTACAATGTACTGTTTTCCTTCGACGCTTGTAATGACTGTTGCCCAGTGTCCAATCTGATCAAAGTTTCCATTTTTCAAATATTGTTGACTTTGACGGATAAACTCCTTATCCGAAAAATCTGGATATCTCACCTCTCCAGAAGTTGTCAGCAAGCTGAGTAGAATATTAGGATACTGCTTATCATAGGATTTCACATCCGAAAGAAGGGCTTTCTCCGATTTCCCATCCAATTTTTTCACAATAGTTGTGTAATCCTTTTTGAGCTCTGCTTGTTTAGTCTGATTATAATAGATTGGCATGGTATAAGACAGGAAAGCAAATAAGATAAAAATCGTCGTTATAATCAACGCACTAACAACCAAGAAATTCTTACGTACAAGTCCCATACTCACTCCTCCAAAACCCGATAACCGCGGCCAATAACCGTTTTTAGAGGAAGTGAAGGTAATTTCTTTCGTAGATTTTTCATGTGATTATCCAAAACACGGCTATCCAGTTCCTCGTAACCCCAAATAGCAGTCATTAACTGACTTCTACTCACGATTTGCCCTTTCCTTTTAACCAAGTAAAGTAAGATATCATACTCTTTCTTCGTCAAATCAATGGGCTGACCCGCCAGTTCAACACAGCCTTCCTCAGGAAAAATCTGAATATCAACTACTGATAGACTCTCAGGAACTAGTTTGTTTCGCAAAATATTTTCCACCCGCTTCATTAAAATCAGGGGGGAAAAAGGTTTGGTCACGTAATCACTGATCAAGTGATTAAAACTAACGAGCTGTGTATATTCATCATCCATGGCTGTCAACATCATGATAGGAACTTGTGACGTCTTCCGAATCTCTTTAAGCACTTCAATCCCCGTGCATGACGGAATCATGACATCCAAAATGATTAAATCGAAGTTGTCATCTTGAAAGGCCTCCAAAGCCAGTTTCCCATCAAAAACTGCCAAGGTCTGATAACCCTGTTCTCCTAAAAATTCACAAACAACTTGGTTGATGACGGGATCATCCTCCACAACCATAATTTTTACCATGCTGGTATCGTCTCCTCTTCTGAGTTTTAACTTTATTATAATATTCCAAGCTTGACCAGGCAAGTTTTACAGGAGAGGAAACTGTAATTTTCTCAAAAAACAGACAAAAAACAGATAGGGAGCAGAAAGAATTTAGTTGCCTTTGCTATAATGAATCTAGAAGTTGTACAGTTAAAACTAAACAGCACAGGAATAACTATTATTATTTTATGAGGAGGTGAGCTTTTTATGAAAAAAAAACTGACAACTTTGCGCTGGTTTGATATTATCATTGTTACCTTCATTATGTTTGGGGAAGGTATTTACAAATCAACCCTCCAATATATCGCCTTGATTAATCACACAACCACGTTGGGAAATAATCTTACCTTTTCTAGTTGGCAAAATTATCAGGCTTTGACTATTCAATCAATCTGGCTTTTCCTTGCCTTTATCTATCTGCTCTGGCGAAACTTTGACTTTTCGGTCTGGACACGACATATTAAGATTGATGCTTGGCTTCCGCTTAAGGTTATTGGACTTTTTTTGATATCGGCACTGGCTATGGATGCCTACTCACTGATCAGTTACAATCTGACAACTCCCCCAACACCAAGTCTGGTACAGCTTTTTTCTAATGTGGATTTATCTCTAATTCTTTATTCACTGCTCAATGGTTTTTATGAAGAGATTTTCTTTCTGGGCGTCTGCCTTGCTATTAAACCTCAGCACATTAAATGGGCTTTCCTTTATTCTCTTCTTATCCGCTGCAGCTTCCACACCTATCAAGGTCTTGGAAACGCTATTGCGCTGGGACTTTTGCTTGGTTCCATTTTCTTTATCTGTTACAGAAAATGGAAACCGCAAAACCTGCTCCCCTTCTTTTTAGCACACGCCATTGCTGACACACTTGGCTTAACTATACTATCTTATATTCTTTACTAATTCTATTTTTGAAAGGAAATCTACTTCGTGAAATATTTTTTTCTACGCATAAAATGAAACTTGTCATTTTTCTAGCTATTTGGGGATTTTTCTCGGGTTGTAAAGTTCTCTTTAACTACTTTGGTTAGTTGCACTCTATGCCTTGCCGATGATTTTTCTTACTCGTTATTTGGCCAAACGCTTTGCTGTCTCCAAAAGCGTTGTTAACCTAAGCTGGACTTTAGGCTTGACTGCCAATCTTTACTTTTCTGGTCTTGGACAAACGATTGTGGGAGCTTTTTGGTTGTTCCTTGTCAAACCACCTCAATCATTTGTAGAAAATTGGGGATCTGCTCTTTCCGCTCCCTTCGCTGAAGAATTTGCCAAAGGCTTGACAGTTCTTCTCGTCCTGCTCATTTTCAAAAAACTTGATCTAAAAAACGCCTTGGTGAGTGGTATGATTATCGGTTTGAGTTTCCAAATGGTTGAAGATTGCATTTTTACTTTCCAAGAGATATTTGTAGCCAAAGCGGATGGGTTTTCTATGCTCATTGAGCGTGTCGGCCATGCAGGCGGGACGCACTGGACCTTCTCTCTTTTATTCACTATCGGTATGGTGGCTCTTATTGCTAAAAATACTGGTTTTTCTAAGGCTCAGGGTGCCTTCTGGCTCTTTATGGGGCTTTTTGCCCACTTCCTCGTCAATTCTCCTTGCAACGATGGAATCACCTCAAAAACTGGTGACATTACAGTACTGATCCTGTCCTTTAACTTCTGTCTGGCTCTTGCAGCATTCAAGACAGTTGATAGGTTGGGAACCAGCAAGAAATTAGCCTAATCCACTACTAAACTCATCAAATACATAGTCTGAATAAAAAAACATACTGTATTTTTCTAATCTTGATGATTTCAAGACAGATTTACAGTATGTTTTTTCTATCTTAGGGAGATTTTCTGCGATTCACAATTAAATTCTGAATCGCAGAAAATACAACTTGTTCGCTTTTTCTGTATGAGGGTTGACTTTTGTCACAGATTTTTCAGTATTCCCAACTAAAACTGTTTTTCAATATTTGCATCACTAAAAGCTTTGCTGTTGTTACCCAGTGCAGCGACTTTGCCATCCACTGCGGCTTGACCCAAACTTCCTCCTTCTTCCATTGTAACAGTTGTAACGTTATCACCATAGCTGACGATAGAATCTTTGACATGAAGTTGGTGAAGGGAACCGCCGTCTTTGATAGAGAAGGCATAGGCTGGGAGGTCCACATTGACACCTTCTACAAGGGATTGACCGTAGGAAATAACCTCATCTTCTACAACCCATTTGTCAACTGTTCCCCAAGCATCCAAGACCATATCGTTAACGCCGTAAGTCACGGTTTTGTCGAGTTGGTGCAATTCGTGAACATGAGCACCGTAGACGACAAAGACGCCACCAGTAATAAAGTCAGCCACACCTTGTGGGAGAAGACCCGTAGAATGAACAGAACCCAAGACCATCTTGTCAATCACAACTTGACCACCAGCATCATTGAAACCGGAAACAAAGACACCAGATCCAACAATCAGTTGACTGTCTTGACCGACGTTCAATTCACTGATGGCTGCAGTTATCTTACTGTTGGCTTCAGGGTTAAAGTTGTAAAGGGTATAAGCACCTTGCAGGACGTTTACGCCATATTGAAAAGGCAACACTTTTCTGTACAACATTTATAAAGTGTTTTTGTTAAACGATTGCTCTTTTAGTCATGGGTGTTTGGTAATTAAGAGTGCTGTGGATGCAATGGTGATTCCACCAGTGGACATAATCCTTAGTTTTAAGGGTTAATTCTTTCAGAGAGCGGAAGTTTTCTTGGTTGCTAAACTCCAGTTTGAAGGAGCGATAGATATTCTCAGCTACCGCATTGTCATAAGGACAACCCGCTTGACTCAGCGAACGTGTGATGCCAAAGGCTTCTAACATCTCATCAATCAAGGCATTATCAAACTCCTTACCACGATCAGAATGGAAGAGTTTGACCTTGGTCAGAGCGTAGGGAATACTTTGAATGGCTTCTTTGACCAAGTCAGCAGTCTTGTGCCAACCAAGGAAGAGGCCAATGATTTCACGATTGAAGAGGTCAAGAATCAAACAAACATAAGCCCAACGATTGGCAACACGAACATAGGTTAAGTCCGTCACAAGGGTTTCCAATGGTTTTTGTTGGTTAAACTGTCTCTCTAAGAAATTCGGAACTGGTGCTTCATTCTTCCCTTTAGCATGCGGTTTGAAGGCAGCCTTTTGGTAAACAGAAATCTTCATGATATGGCGAATCCGACGACGAGAGACAGTAGCTCCCTCTAATCCAAGAAGCTGTTTGAGTTTCCTGGCACCGTATCTGGATTTATTTTCTTTGAAAAGAGTTCTAATCCTATCTTCTCCTATCCTCGAGATCGGTTTCAGACACAGGTTCTACAGCCTTGTAATAATAGCTAGAACGAGGAATCTTCAACCAACGACACATGTCTGAAATGCTGTATTTGTCCTTGTTAGCAGTGATTATTTCCCTTTTCGTGCCATAATCACTGCCGCTTGCTTTAGAATGTCTAATTGCATTTCGAGCTCTTTATTTCGTTTTCTGAGTTCTATCAACTCACGTTGTTCATCTGTCAGATATCGACAGTTTTAAAGGAACCAGTTGTTCTTGCTTGTTTAACCCACTTATCTAAGGCTGAGGGCGTTAAATCATATTCTTTGATCAGTTCACTTCGTTTCATACCTGCCTTGTGAAGGTCAACGATTTGTTGTTTAAATTCATCTGAGAATTGGCGACGTATTTTTCTAGACATAATATCTCCTTTTGATTTTAGTGTAGAACACTTTATAAATTCTGTCTAGTTTAGTGTAACCTGTTCAGACATTGCACTTGATTCTTGAGTGTGAAAGAGTATGAGGATCCATTTTCGGATGGAAGTTTCAGAACACGATAAAAGCCCGTTGTTACGGGCAATAGTCAAGTAATAGAAGCATAACCTGAACAACGTTCAGCTAGCGTCTTGAGACGCTGCTGGAGACTAACGGCTTACAGCCGGTGTACAAGCCACCCGTTTTCACGGGTGGTTATGACTTATCACGCACCTTACGGAGCGTCACGGACTAAAAGTCACATAACAGAAAACAATAGATTGAACTTCAATCTATTGTTTATTTCTTATTTAACAATAGGTGGAACCTTATTGTTTTATTGTTTTTTAGAACGTTTCTGTCTTAGTGCAAAGAGACCCGCTATTAACGCTACAAGTACTCCTCCAATCCCTACAAAAATGCTACTACGTTCTCCTGTATTTGGTAACGTCGCCTTTCTTGTTTTTGGTGAGTTGATTGTGTGTCTGACGTTTGGAGTATTT
>JAIMFC010000002.1:0-27131 GCA_019794795.1 Streptococcus gallolyticus | reverse complement strand
GTTCTAATCCTATCTTCTCCTATCCTCGAGATCGGTTTCAGACACAGGTTCTACAGCCTTGTAATAATAGCTAGAACGAGGAATCTTCAACCAACGACACATGTCTGAAATGCTGTATTTATCCTTGTTAGCAGTGATTATTTCCCTTTTCGTGCCATAATCACTGCCGCTTGCTTTAGAATGTCTAATTGCATTTCGAGCTCTTTATTTCGTTTTCTGAGTTCTATCAGCTCACGCTGTTCCTCCGTAAGATTGTCAATGCTTTTAAACGAACCAGTTGTTTTTTCCTGGCGACCCCACTTATCGAAGGTTGAAGGGGTTAACTCATATTCTTTGATAAGATCACTTCGTTTCATACCTGCCTTGTGAAGGTCAACGATTTGTTGTTTAAATTCATCTGAGAATTGGCGACGTACTTTTCTAGACATAATATCTCCTTTTGATTTTAGTGTAGAACACTTTATAAGACTGTCTAGTTTAGTGTAACCTGTTCAATATTGAATAAGATCGTCTATATGTAGTTTATTATGACTCTCGACTTATATTCTTTGAGTTTTTGGAGAGGAAGATCATTTTTCGTAATTTTTGCTAAAAATTAGCAGGTTCGTTGTGACTTGCTTTTTTGCTGTTATAAAATTTAAAAACTGAATAAAAATTCAAAATTATGTTGACAAGTGTATAAAAATGAATTAAAATAGTCACATGCTTTGAAAAAATAGTGAAATCTGTCAGAAATTCACTTTCAAAACGAGATACTGGAGACAGTAGGCAAAAGAAAAGAGGAAATTAATATGAAATTCAAGAAATTATTAGTAGCAGCAACAGCCTTGGTAGCTGGTTTGAGTTTGGCAGCATGTTCATCGGGTGCCTCAACAGATAAATCTGTTTCAACAGTTGATAAAATTAAAGAAAAAGGAACATTGGTTGTTGCTACCAGCCCAGATTATGCACCATTCGAATTTCAAGCCTTGGTTGATGGTGAAAACAAGGTAGTTGGTGCAGATATTCTCTTGGCAGAAAAATTAGCCAAAGATTTAGGTGTAAAATTAGAAGTTTCAGCCATGAGCTTCGATAACGTCTTGACAAGTGTACAAAATGGAAAAGCAGATATTGCCATTGCAGGCTTTAGCTACTCTAAAGAACGTGCTCAAAGCTTTGACTTTACAGATGCTTATTACTCTGTTTCAGATGTATTTTTAGTGAAAAAATCTGACGCAGATAAGTACAAAAAACTATCAGATTTGAAAGGTAAGTCACTTGCTGTTCAAAAAGGTAGTACTCAAGAAGCATTTGCGCAAAAGAGTGTGTCGGATGCCAATATCGTCTCATTGACAGCTATGGGTGAGGAAGTCAATGAATTGAAATCGGGTCAAGTAGATGCTGTTCTCATGGATTCTGCCGTTGCTGAAGGATATGCATCGCAAAATGATGATTTGGTATTGGCGTCTATCAAGCTAGAAGCGTCTGATGCAGATGCTAAGGTTGTTATTATGCCAAAAGGTCAAGAAGACTTGCAAAAAGTCTTGAACAAATCTATCAAAGAAGTAGTGGACGGCAATGAATTTGCAAATTACTTATCAGAAGTCGCAAAATACAAAGCAGTAGAATAAGTTAAACAACAGGACACATATTATATGTTTGGTTTGTATGGCGGATCAGTTATCACAAAAGAGGTTGGAGAAAATCCAAACCTCTTTTTACTTGTTATTTGACTTCTTTGAGATAGAAGGTTGTTAATCTTGGAATCGTGATGCGAGCACCTGTCTCATCCGTTTGAATCTCGAAGGTTTCCGTTGGAAGAATTGCTGTTGAGAAGACTAATTGATAGGTCTTCTCAGCTGGTAAATCCAAGTGAACATCAAACAGATCTTGGTCGTTGAAATTTGATACCACTAGAATTTCTTCCTCGTCACTGAAACGTGAAAAGGCGAAGCAGTTTGTGTCTTCTGAGATGGCAGCCCACTTGAAGCCTTTTTCGTGTGCCTGGTAGTCATACTGCCAAAGGGCACTATGATTTCGGTAGAAACGAGACAAGTGGGTCATCATTTGATGGAAGGATTGGTGGACAGGATTGTCCAGTAAGAACCAATCCATTTGCGTGTATTCATGCCATTCACGCAGGTGTCCCCATTCATTTCCCATGAAGAGCAGCTTTTTACCTGGATGAGCAAAATAGTAGGCATAATAGGCGCGTGCTAGGTGGAATTTATCCTGGTAGCTACCGTCCATTTTCTCGACAATTGTATGCTTACCGTGTACGACTTCATCATGAGAAAGTGGAAGCAAGAACTGTTCATTTTGGTTGTAATACATGCCAAAGGTGATCTCACTAGCATGATGCTTACGGTAAATGGAAGGTCGACTCATGTATTTGAGTGTGTCGTTCATCCAACCCAAATCCCATTTCATGTCAAATCCAAGTCCCTCTTTGTCCAATGGGTGAGTGACCTTAGGATAACTAGAGGAATCCTCGGCAATCATGACCACACCTTTGAACTCTTGGTGGACAAGAGCGGTTACACGTTTGATAAAGTCAATGGCTGGATGATTGATTTTGTCTTCTTCGGTCTCACCTCGCCAGTAGAGCAGGTAAGAAAGGGCATCAACACGAATGCCATCAAAGTGAAATTCTTTGAGCCAATACTTGATATTGGACAAGAGGAAGGAGCGAGTTACTCCTTTTGCTAAGTCAAAATTAGCAGTTCCCCATTGGTGATTTTCCCGATCATGCTCTTCTTGGTATTCGTAGAGCCAAGAGCCGTCAAAGTGATATAAGCCATGGGCATCTTTACAAAAGTGTAGAGGTACCCAGTCCAAGATAACTCCAATTCCAGCTAGATGACATTGGTCTACAAGGTATTTCAATTCATCTGGTTGGCCATAGCGACTAGTTGGACTAAAATAGCCTGTTACTTGATAGCCCCAAGAAGCATCTAAAGGATGTTCTGTAATTGGTAGAAGCTCGATATGTGTGTAGCCTTGCTCTTTGACATAGTCAATCAATAGTGGCGCAATTTCCTTGTAGGAATAGAAGTTCTCAGCAGAAGCACCATTGCCCGTTTCATTGACAATTTTCTGTTTCCAAGAGCCCAGATGAACTTCATAAACGGAGAATGGCTTATTTTTGAAGTCATAGTTGGTCCGCTGGAAGATCCAGTCCTTGTCTTCGAATGTATAGCATGAATCGTAGGTCCTTGAAGCAGTATCGGGACGGACTTGACTAAAGAAAGCATAAGGATCTGCCTTATATAGTTCTTGACCGTCGGGAGTGATGATGAGGTATTTATAATTTTCCTGGGAGGTTAATCCGTCAATATAAATGTGGTAAACACCATCAATTTCTTCTTCCAGTGGATGAGATTTTTGCCAGTTATTAAAGTCCCCAACGAGGTAAACAGTCGTAGCATTTGGAGCATAGACACGAAACTGGGTTCCGATAATTTCATTGCCTTGTTTTACCAAGTGAGCACCCATTTTTTCATAGAGGCTAGTGTGTTCACCTGTTTTGAGATAATAAAGGTCTAAGTCGCTAAAGGTCGTCATTTTTCCTCCTTTCATTGTTCACAAAGCGAGGACGGGGGGAATCCGTCCTGCTAAAAGATTATTGTGTAAGTTCTCTGTATAGCCAGATGTATTTCTCAGCAGAAGCAGGCCAGCTGACGTCTTTTGTCATGGCTTGTTCTACCAGTTTTGCCCAGTCATCTGGTCGGCTATAGTAGGTTTCAAGGGCCAAATCGTAGACGTATTTCATGCTTTGTGCGCTTTTACCAGCGAAACTAAAGCCAGTCCCTTCTAAGGTTACTTGGTTGTAAGGACTGACGGTATCACGGAGTCCACCTGTTTCGCGTACTAGTGGCAGGGTACCATAGTGCATGGAAATGAGCTGGCTAATACCACATGGTTCAAAGATGGACGGCATGAGGAAGAGGTCACTAGCAGCGTAAATTTGATGAGCTAGCGGCTCATTGTAGCCACAATAGAAGGCAAATTTATGAGGATAGGCTTCCTTGAAATGATTAAAGGCATTTTCAATATCTTTTTCACCATTTCCCAAAATCACGAATTGTACTCGAGCTTGTAGCATGTGCCCTAGCATTTCCGTCAAGAGATAGAAGCCTTTTTGATAGGTCAATCGAGACACGATACCAACTAGGAGCACCTTTTCATCTTGAGGGAGACCAAGCTGTGCTTGGAGAGCCAGTTTATTGGCTTTTTTATCAGCCATATGGGCTATATCAAAATTTTTAACCAGTGCAGTATCTGTCAGCGGATTCCAAACTTCGTAGTCGATTCCATTCACAATGCCACAAAGGTCATGTTGACGGAGGGCGAGAACATGTTGCATATTTTCCCCGAATTCCTCTGTTAAAATCTCTTGCGCATAGGTATCCGAAACGGTTGTTACCTTGTCAGCATAAAGAATTCCCAATTTCATAAAGCTGATGCAGTCATCATAGAAGCGGGCTGTTCCATCTAGGTAGTAACCGTAATCCATACCCAGAGCTGACCAGAGAGCTTGTTTATTAAAAATCCCTTGGAAGGCCAAGTTATGAATGGTAAAGACATGCTTGATCCGACCAAATTCCTCACGGTAACTATAAAAAGTCCGACAAAGAAATGGCAGTGCAGCAGTGTGCCAGTCATGGCTATGGATAATGTCTGGGAAGTAGTTGAGAGCTTCTAGCAAACGACAAGTAGCATGTTGGAAGAAACCAAAGCGCATGGCATCGTCATCGTAACCGTAGAGATTTTCACGCTCGAAGAAGTCGCGGTGTTCGATAAAGTAGAAGGTAACTCCGTCTACGACTTGTTGATAGACATTGGCCATAGATTGAATATCACCAGCTCGTACATCAAAGCTGGAAACATAAGTAAAGTCAGCGTGGTTCTTTTCCGCAATTTTCAGATAGAGTGGCAGAACGACACGGACATCCATGCCTTGCTTGACCAATTCTTTAGGAAGGGAACCGATAACATCCGCCAAGCCACCTGTTTTGATAAAAGGGAGCCCCTCAGAAGCTACAAAGAGAATCGATTTTTTTGACATGTTACAACCTTTCTCTTAAATCAAATGATGGGCCTTAATGTAGGCAGGAACTTCTGGAGTCCCCTTAATATCAATAGGGTGGGTAATAGTCGTCGCTTTATCGATAATGGCATTTTCAATGGTTGCGCCAGACTTGATGGTGACTCCGTTCAAGATAATTGAATTCTTAATCGAAACACCTTCTTCAATGACAACATCTCGGTCAATAACAGAATTTTCAACTTCTCCATTGATAAAGGCACCGTTAGAAATCAAACTACCAGCTACTTCAGCTAATGGACCATAAAGGCATGGTGAGCTGTCGCTGGTCTGCGTATGAATCGGCCAGTTTTGCTTGAAGAGAAGACGGCGCGTGTTGCGGTCAATCAATTCCAGCTGGGTATTAAAGTAAGCCTCAACGGTATTGATACAGGCTACATAGTCGCGGTGTGCATAGCCCATAATCTTGTATTGATCTACCACATCGCGGATGATATCCTTGAGCCAGTAGAGGGCAGAAACCTTGTTGGCTCGTTCAATCAATTCTAGGAAGAGACTGCGTTTCATGAAGTAGGCTTCTAGTGAAATGGCACGATTTTTGTACTTACCATGATTTTCATCAAATTCCACAATGCGCTTGTCATCGTCAAATTTCAAGGTCTGGCAACCGATAAAGGCCTCTTTCGCATTGGTAACGTTCTTATAGAGGACCGTGATGTCAGCCCCAGTTTCTACATGTTCTTCCATGATTTTAGAGTAATCTTGGCTGTAGATAAAGTAGGATGGCGCGATGAGGACGTATTCCTTATCAGATTTTTCAATATAGTGCACATTGTCTGAAAAGGCTTTGACATCATGTTGATAGATAGAGTTGGGGTCCGTTACGCTATTGAGGAGGCGCAGTTTTCCACGTTTACTATTGATATTGTAGTGCTTTCCTGTACCAACGTGTTGGATTGTCGAGCGCATCTTAGCAGGCATATAGACCTGAAATTCGCTGATACTAGAGTTGGACATATTGGACAAGACAAAGTCAATGAGGCGATAACGTCCTAAGAAGCCGAAGGCCTGCACACCGCGGTGCCCCATCACATCACCGAAATGAACATTTGTCCCTTCGATATTGACAATTCCGAGAGTATTTCTAAGCATCCATTTCCTCCTTTACCTTGCTTACATTTTTATCAATGAGAAGGATAGCATCAGGTGTTCCAGCAAGTGAAGTACCATCAGCAATTTTTATTCCTTCCGCAACGATAACGTAATCTAGTTCAACATTTTCCCCGATTTGGGCATTTGGTAAAATCACAGAATTTTTTACAACAGCACCTTCCCTAATCTGGACATCTGTTGAGATAACGGAATGTTCCACATAGCCGTCGATAATGGTTCCCTTGTCAATGTAGGCACTCTTAACAGTTGCATGTGAGCCGATGACTTGAGCAGGAGAACCTGTATCTTCTGAGTAAACTTTCCAGGTTGGGTCAAAGAGATTGAGATCATCGTTGTGATCAATCAAGTCCATATTGGATTCCCAGAGACTATTGACCGTACCCACATCTTTCCAATAGCCACGGAATGGATAAGCATAGAGTTTACGCCCATCTTCTAGGTATTTGGGAATAAGGTCATGACCGAAGTCGTGAGAAGAAGTGTCCAATTTCTCATCTTCTAAGAGGTATTTTTTCAAGGTTTTCCAAGTGAAGATGTAAATCCCCATCGAAGCCAGATTGCTCTTTGGTTCAGCAGGTTTTTCTTCAAATTCTTCGATACGGTAATTTTCATCCGTATTCATGATACCGAAGCGAGAAGCTTCTTTAATTGGGACCTCAATAACTGCAATTGTAGCATCTGCACCATTTTCAATATGGGAGTCAAGAAGCTTATCATAGTTCATCTTATAGATATGGTCGCCGGATAAAATAAGGACATATTCTGGCTCATGGAGGTCAATGAAGTCAATATTTTGAGTGATGGCGTCTGCGGTTCCTTGGTAGAGACCAAATCCTTCGATTTTTTCACGAGGAGGGAGGACAAACACACCGGAACCCTGTACATCCAGTCCCCAACGTTGCGATTGGGCTACGTAGGAGTTGAGAAGGACTGATTCGTACTGGGTCAGGACACCGACAATGTCAATACCAGAGTTTGCACAGTTGCTGAGAGGAAAGTCGATAATACGATATTTGCCACCGAAGGCTACCGCAGGTTTAGCGACTTTTTGTGTCAAGCCTTCCAAACGCGTTCCGCGTCCGCCGGCCAAAATCATTGCTAATAACTTATTTTGTGCCAAAATAATCACTCCTTATTTCTTTAATAATCAAATTATATCATTTTCTCAATGAAAAAGAAAGCGTTTTCTTGCATAGGAATGAAAAACTTTCATAGTTAAAAAGAAAATTCTATTTTCACATCCAAAAACGAAGATAAGGCTATATTTATATGTTTCAACCTGCTTAATAAAAAGAAAAGACAACCAATCGTAAATTGGTCGCCCGCTCTCAATCTCGTCCAAATAATTTGGTCTCTGTTCGTCCGATGCAGTGATGTTCCTGGTCCCAGTAATGAATATGCTCAAAGGAGCCTTGTCGCCAGTAAAGTGGAAGTCGCTCTCGGATATCGTCTTGCATAGGCAGGTCCTCTAGTTGATGAATATTCCACCATTTTGGCTGCCCTTCGGCTGACTCGCTCAATAGCTGCCCTTCAAAGGCTGTACAGAGAAAATCGTAGTAAACATAGCGTTCAGGGATGGCAGGATTGATGAAGCCAGAAATGCCTTTGAGCTCTAAATCAAGTGCAGTCAGACCAGTTTCCTCTTTCAGTTCTCTGAGTGCTGCTGAAAAGATTGTTTCTGCAAACTCGACTTTGCCGCCGGGTTGAATCCAGCCTGGAAAGTTGTCATGTTGACGGTTTAGAAGAAGAATCTCTTCTCCATTTTTCACGCAGATGTTGACCCAACTCTTGATACGTTCTTCAGTCATTGAATTGCACCTCCTCTAGCAAGTAGTTGATGAAGCGTTCGCCCATTTTTGAAAGGTTGGTCTTTTCATGTTGGATATAAATCAGATCGATTTCGTCGTCAATTTCTAATGGGATGGAAACGATATTGTCTCCATTGAGATTGCTGTTCAAGATACCAGTAGCAATGGTGTAGCCGTCGAGGCCGATTAAGAGATTAAAGAGGGTAGCTCGGTCTGAAACGACGATTGATTTTTTGTGGTGTTCTTGTGAAAGGATTTCCTCAGAAAAGTAGAAAGAATTGTGAATCCCTTGCTCGTAGCTCAGATATGGAAACTCCGTCAAATCTTCTAAGGTAACGGAAGATTTTTTTGCCAAGGGATTGGTTTTACTGACAAAAACATGGGGCTGGGCAGTGAACAGTGGCGTGTACTTGATACGATTGTCTTCAAACATCTTTAAAAGGACATCGCGGTTGAAGTTATTAAGAAAGAGCACTCCAATTTCAGAACGGAAATTTTTCACGTCATCAATGATTTCCCAAGTCCGTGTTTCCCGCAAGAAAAGCTCATAATCCGCCATATCTGTCTTTTTCAGCAAGGAAACGAAGGCATTGACCACAAAGGCGTAGTGTTGGGAAGAAACACTGAAGAGTTCACGCTTGGTATTTGGATTTTTATACCGTTCTTCCAAAAGTTCAGTCTGTTCCACCACCTGACGGGCGTAAGAAAGGAACTCCATGCCGTCTTTTGTCAGGGTAATCCCCTTTGGATGACGGTGGAAAATCTCGATACCCATTTCCTTTTCCAAGTCGCGGACAGCATTAGAAAGGCTTGGTTGAGTGATAAAGAGCTGCTTAGATGCTTCGTTCATCGAACCAGTCTCTGCAATTTTAATAATATAATGTAATTGTTGAATTCTCATAGCACTAGTGTAGCTAAAAAAAATAAAAGATTCAAGTGAAATAAAAAATGTTTCCTCGGTATTTCTCTTGGTATTTAGAGAAAATTATGTTATATTACTTAAGATAATGAATTATATAGAAGAGATGAAATAATCTCAAAATGAATATTATTTTGAGATATCTTAGGAGGCAGAATGGCTAAAAATAGCAGTCACCAGCATCATGAAAAGAAATCCAAGACTGGTACGATTATTAACACTACTTTATTGATTTTATATACAGGGTTGGTTGGTGCGTTGATGTATCTGATTGTTGCAAAGCAATTTCTACATTTTAGACAACTTCACGTGATTGTGCCAATAGTTCTGTTGCTTGTTTGGCTTTTAGCGCTCATTGCGATACTAAAGAAAAAAGTCAAAGTATTGACAGCAGTTTGTTTGGTGCTTTTTTTGCTAGGAGTGACTGGACTGATTTTTACTTATAAATCAGCCGCTGACTTGACACAAAAATTCAACAGCACAGCTTCATATTCTGAGATTGAGATGAGCGTGGTTGTGGCTAAAGATAGCACGGTCAATAATCTGAGCGAATTGAGTGAAGTGCAGTCTCCTTTAGCGAGTGATCGTGACAACATCGAAGCCCTTTTAGGGAAAGCTCGCCTTGAGAAAAATGTCAATTTGACACCGGTTGAAACAGCCTCTTATCAATCTGCCTACGAAACAATCATGGCAGATAAGTCAAAGGCGATGGTTCTCAACAGCGCTTATAGCAGCCTTCTTGAGTTAAACGATGCTGACTATGTTTCAAAAATCAAAACACTTTATACTTATAAAATTAGTAAAAAAGTGAGCGTCAAGAAGTCATCAGACAAGCAGAAAGATCCAAATGTCTTCAATATCTATATTAGTGGTATTGATACCTATGGTTCAATTTCTACCGTATCTCGATCAGATGTCAATATCATCATGACAGTCAATATGGATACCCACAAGGTCCTTCTCACAACAACTCCACGTGATTCTTATGTGAAAATTCCAGACGGTGGTGGAAATCAGTACGATAAGTTGACCCACGCAGGTGTCTATGGTGTTGAAACATCTATGAAAACCTTGGAGAATCTCTACGGTATCGATATTGATTACTATGCTCGTATCAACTTTACATCCTTTATGAAGTTGATTGATGCAGTTGGCGGTGTAGAAGTGAATAATCCAACGGCCTTCACAGCCGGTGGCCAAACATTTGAAGCGGGGACGATTCAACTTGATTCAGCTTCTGCCTTGCGTTTTGTTCGTGAACGTTATTCATTAGCAGGCGGTGACCACGACCGTGGACGAAATCAAGAACGCGTCATTGCAGCTTTGATCAAGAAACTAGCAAGCTTCCAATCATTGACGAATATTTCAGATGTGGTGACGTCTTTACAGGATTCTGTTCAGACTAATATGTCCTTGGATAGTATGATGACCATTGCCAATGCTCAGTTGTCATTAGGTGGTCAATTCGCTGTTACTTCACAAGATGTCACTGGTGCTGGCTCAACAGGAGAATTGCCTTCTTATGCGATGCCAGGATATGCTCTCTATATGTTATCTCTTGATCAAGCAAGCATCGACACAGCTAAAGCAGCAATTAATAGTACAATGGAGGGAAAATAAGTGATTGATCTTCATTCACACATTGTATTTAATGTAGACGATGGACCGGATACTTTGGAAGAAAGTCTTTCTTTGATAGAAGAAGCCTATCGGCAGGGAGTTCGAACTATTGTATCAACCTCACACCGCCGAAAAGGGATGTTTGAAACACCTGAGGAAGAAATCCTCGCGAATTTTCAAATTGTCAAAGTAGAAGCTGAAAAACGATTTGATGGCTTGACTATCTTATATGGTGGAGAGCTCTATTATAGAAATTCTATCTTAAAGAAACTGGAAACCGGAGTATTTCCTACCTTAAATGGGACACGATTTGCGTTAGTTGAATTTTCAGGTGGAACTCCTTGGCAAGAAATACGCCAAGCCTTGGCTAATGTCCAAATGATTGGTCTAACACCTGTTGTTGCCCACATTGAACGCTACGATGTTTTGGAATTCAAAGAAGAACGCGTGCGTGAATTGATTAACATGGGATGCTATATGCAGGTAAATAGTAATCATGTATTGAAGCCAAAATTGTTTGGCGACAAAGAAAAGATTTATAAAAAACGAGGTCGTTATTTCCTAGAAAAAGACCTGATTCACTTTATTTCAAGCGATATGCATAATCTGGACAGACGTCCGCCTTTCATGCAAGAAGCTTACCAAATAGTAGAAAAAGAATATGGCACAAATTATGCCCGTGCAATTTTTTATGATAATGCTGAAACGATTTTAGCAGATGAATTTATTTAGGAGAAAAAATGAATACCAAAGACCAAACGATTGAAATTGATGTGTTGCAGTTGTTACACAAAATATGGGATAAAAAAGTACTAATATCCTTTGCCGGAATTTTCTTTGCAGCAGTTTCCTTCCTATATAGTACTTTGGTTGTTGTGCCAAAATATGATGCTACAACTCGTATTTATGTTGTAAACAAAACAGGTGAAGCTTCTGTAATAACAGCCCAAGATTTGCAAGCAGGCTCTTTTTTAGTTAACGACTATAAGGAAATTATTACCTCAAGTGACGTCCTCAATAAAGTTGTTGAAAAAGAAGGGCTCAATATGACAGCAGGTGAACTGGGCAGTAAAGTTTCTGTTGATATCCCGACTAATACGCGGGTTATTTCGATTAGTGTGCGTGATAGCGAACCTAAAATGGCTAGTCAGTTAGCAGACTCGGTTCGTGAAGTAGCAGCAGAAAAAATTAAAGAAGTAACCAAGGTAGAAGATGTCACTACTTTAGAAGCGGCGAAACTACCATCTTCTCCGTCAACTCCAAATACAAAACGGAATGTTTTGCTTGGGTTGATGGCTGGTTTTGTATTGGCCATCGCAGCAGTTGTTTTGTTCGAGTTGTTGGATGATCGGATTAAGCGTCCAGAAGATGTAGAAGAAGTATTAGGGCTTCCATTACTTGGTATTGTACCAAACTTTGAAAAAATGTAGAGGAGAGAAAAAATGGGCATGTTAGAATTGGTGAATTCAAAAGGGCGTCAATTAGCATCTGCTGATGAATACTATAACTCAGTTCGGGCAAATATTCAATTTAGCGGAACAGATTTGAAAACAATTGTATTGACTTCTGTACAACCAAATGAAGGAAAAACAACTACATCAACGGGAGTGGCCATGTCTTTTGCTGCAGCAGGGTATAAGACATTATTAATTGATGCGGATACTCGAAATTCGGTACTATCTGGAACATTTACAGCACTAGGGGTAATTGAAGGTTTGACAAGCTACCTCTCAGGAAATGCCAGCTTGGGTGAAGTGATTTGCGATACAAATGTACCAAATCTGTTAATTATTCCTTCTGGAAAACACACTCCAAATCCTACACGCTTGATTCAGAATGACCGTTTTTCAGATATGATGGAAAAGGTTCGTACGGTCTTTGACTATGTGATTGTAGATTCGCCACCGATTGGTTTGGTAGTGGATGCAGCGATTATTGCTCAAAAGTGTGATGGTGTTATTCTAGTTACGGGAGCAGGCAGTGTGAAACGTCGCTTTCTTTTAAAAGCTAAAGAACAAATGGAAATGAGTGGTGCACAATTTGTAGGTGTCATTCTTAATAAAGTGGATATTGAGCAAAGCAGATACGGTTCTTATGGAAATTATGGAAATTATGGAAATTATGGAAATTATGGAAAAAAAGTAGTTAGACATCGTCGAATAAGAAAAGAGAGTTAATAAAAGGTTAGAAAAATATAATGGAGAATCTAAGTAGGAGAGTAAAACGTTTCATTCTCATAGTGATTGATATGTCTATGGTGCTCATAGCTATGCTTGTGACAATGCTTTTTGTTGGCATTTTTGTCAAGGTCAGCTGGGAGCAGATGCTTTTTTCCTATGTTGTGGTAGTAATTATATATTTAATTGTAGCAAGTCAATGTAAGATATTTTCAATTCTTAATCGTTTTACAGATTATAGAGTGTTGTTTCGTTTAACAGTCTCGTTAGTGATTGCTTATATGGCATTATCAGTGTTTGCTGGAGGTGTTTACAAAGGAGGGTATAGCTACCGATTTCTAATTCTTTCTTGGTTACTTTCAACCTTTCTGATGACAACTCCTCGTATTATTTGGCGTGACATGAATAGTCGTAAAAAAAGATACAAGCTAGATGCTTCTAAAGTAAGAACTCTTGTTGTTGGAGCAGGTAGCGGTGGTTCTATTTTTATTCAAACTGTTTTGGAAACGGATTCAGACATTGAAATTGTGGGTATTGTGGATGCTGATGTCAATAAACATGGTACTTATTTGCATGGTATAAAAGTACTAGGAAATCGTAAGAATATTCCAGCTTTGGTCGCTAACTATAATATTGATCAAGTGACAATCGCAATTCCATCTATCTCAGGGAAAGAACGGGAAAAGTTAGTTGAAATTTGTAACCAATGTAGTGTTCAAGTGAATAGTATGCCAAGTGTAGAAGATGTTATTACTACAAAAATTTCAACACAAAATTTACGTGAAATTGATATTGCTGATCTTCTTGGTCGGAAAGAAATTAAACTGGATCAGACAACCTTGGGAGAGTTTTTCCGTCAAAAAACAGTTCTTGTGACGGGAGCTGGCGGCTCAATTGGTTCAGAAATTTGTCGTCAGGTTTCAAATTTCAAGCCTAAAAAATTACTTCTATTAGGACATGGGGAGAACTCTATTTACTTAATTCACCGAGAACTCTTGCAAAAATATGGTAAGGAAATAGAGATTGTTCCTATCATTGCGGATATTCAGGACAGAGATTTGATTTTCAATCTTATGAAAGAGTACCGTCCGAACTATGTTTACCATGCAGCAGCTCATAAGCATGTGCCACTGATGGAGTTTAATCCGAAAGAAGCTGTGAAAAATAATATTTTTGGGACGAAAAATGTGGCAGAAGCGGCTTGGGAGGCTTCAGTCGAAAAATTTGTCATGATTTCCACTGATAAGGCAGTCAACCCACCCAATGTAATGGGAGCAACTAAACGAGTGGCAGAGATGATCGTGACGGGGCTTAACGATAAGGGAAAAACACAATTTGTCGCAGTTCGTTTTGGGAATGTTTTAGGCAGTCGTGGGTCAGTTGTACCTGTCTTTAAAGAACAGGTTGCAAAGGGGGGGCCACTTACAGTAACAGACTTCCGCATGACACGTTACTTTATGACTATCCCTGAAGCAAGCCGTCTAGTTATTCAGGCGGGTTATCAGGCAAAAGGTGGCGAAGTCTTTGTTCTTGATATGGGTGAGCCTGTCAAAATTGTAGATTTGGCTAAAAAAGTAATCAAATTAAGTGGTCACACTGAAGAAGAAATTGGTATTGTTGAATCTGGAATTCGCCCAGGAGAAAAGCTATACGAAGAACTTTTATCATCGGACGAACGTGTCAACGAGCAAATCCATGAAAAAATTTTTATTGGAAAAGTTACGTTAAAATCAGTTGACGAAGTTGATAAATTTATTGCGATTCTGCTAGATTTAGACAACAAAACTTTAAAAGAGAAACTCATTGAATTTGCGAAACAGGAGTGAGAAATGTATAACCATTTTAAAAGATTGATAGACTTTTTGTTTTCAGGAGTAGCGATTATGTCACTAAGCCCAATTTTATTAATTATTGCTATCTGGATCAAATTAGATTCAAAAGGCCCTGTTCTTTTTAAGCAAAGACGAGTAGGTAAGGATAAAGAATATTTCATGATTTATAAATTTCGGTCTATGTATATTGATACACCAGCCGATACACCGACACACCTATTAAAAGATCCTACAGCAATGATTACTAAATCTGGTGCTTTTTTACGAAGAACAAGTCTAGATGAATTACCACAACTCTTTAATATTTTTAAAGGAGAAATGGCAATTATTGGTCCTCGTCCGGCTCTTTGGAATCAGTATGATTTGATTGAAGAACGTGATAAATATGGCGTTAATGATATTCGACCAGGATTGACTGGATGGGCGCAGATCAATGGTCGTGATGAACTTGAAATTGATGAAAAAGCTAAGTTAGACAGCTACTATGTTGACAATATGTCATTTGCTTTTGATATAAAATGTTTCTTTGGTACTTTCTTGAGTGTCGTAAAGAGTGAAGGCGTTGTTGAGGGTGGGACAGGAATGAAGAAGGAGAACTAGATGAAAAAGGTACTGATTACAGGAGCTAACTCCTATATAGGTACATCTGTTGAACGCTGGTTACTACACTCTGATAACGAGTATGTAGTTGATACCTTAGATACGAAGAATCCCAAATGGATTGAATATGACTTTTCAATATATGATTCAGTATTTCATGTGGCAGGAATCGCACATTTCTCTAAAGATGAGAGTAAGAAAGATCTATATTATCAAGTTAACACTGAATTAACATATCAAGTAGCTAAAAAAGCAAAGGATGCTAATGTTTCTCAATTTATCTTCATGAGCAGCATAATTGTTTATGGAGATAGTACATCTAGAGAACGACTCATTACAAAAGATACAATTCCAACTCCAAGCGATTTTTATGGCGATAGTAAGTATCAAGCAGAATTAAAGATTCAAACTTTGGTAGATGAAAAGTTTAAGGTTGTCATTATTCGACCACCAATGATATATGGCAAAGACTCTAAAGGAAATTATCCACGACTTTCAAAGTTAGCACAAAAATTACCAGTTTTTCCTAATTATGAAAATAAACGAAGTATGTTGCATATTGATAACCTTTGTGAGTTTATAAAGCAAGTTATTGATGGTAACTTGGAAGGTGTACTGTTTCCGCAAAACAAGGAATACGTAGCTACTAGTCAACTTGTAAAAACTGTCGCTAGTGTACATCAGCATAAGATTAATCTAACCAAAATGTTTAATCCAATTATTCAATTGCTATTTTTTAATGATAGTATAAAAAAAATGTTTGGAAATTTAATGTATGAAACGACGATGAGTCAGTATGATTTTGAATATCAAATTAGAGATTTTGAAGAATCAATAGAATTAACAGAATTATAATGGGAGTATGATAGTGGAAAAGAAATATGCCCTCATTGTGGCTAGTGTTGCTTCGATGATAGAGCAGTTTAATATGCATAATATTTGTCTATTACAGGAGCAGGGATATGAGGTTCATATTGCGACAAATTTTGAAAACGGGAGTACAATTTCTGATGAGCGAATTATTCAACTGAAAGAAGAGCTAAATAGCAATAATGTTAAGTTTTTTCAGATTGATTTTAGTAGGAATGTCGGTAATTTTATAAGTCATAAAAAAGCATATTCTCAACTAAGAAGAATTAGCGAATTGTATAACTATTCACTCATGCATTGTCATTCTCCAATTGGTGGAGTACTTGCAAGACTTGTATTTAGAAATTCTTCAACAAAAATTATTTATACAGCACATGGATTTCAGTTTTACAAAGGTGGACGTGTCAGAGACTGGGTGTTATTCTATCCTATTGAATATATTTTTTCTTATTTTACTGATATTTTAATTACGATTAACAATGAAGATTATGCTTTGGCTACTACTTCGATGAAAGCAAAGAAAGTTTTCAAAGTGGATGGTGTTGGTATTGAATTTTCAAAAATTCGGGCATCTGCTACTGGCAACAAATCATCAAAAATAAGGCATTCTCTTGGATTATCGGAAGAAGAAATAATATTAATTTCGGTGGGGGAATTGAGTGTTCGAAAGAACCATATGATTATTATTAAAGCTCTTGCTATGCTCGATTTACCAAATCTTACGTACTTAATTATTGGTCAAGGGGAACAAGAACTAGTTATTAAAAAATATTTGGAAGCAAATAATTTATGTAATAAAGTTTTGTTACTTGGTTATCGTAAAAACATTCCGCAATTACTTCAAGAGAGCGACATTTTTTGTTTTCCTTCTAAAAGAGAAGGGTTGGGCTTAGCAGCAATTGAAGCGATGGCAGCAGGTCTTCCGATATTAACTTCTAACGTTAATGGAATAAATGATTATTCTATAAGTGGAGAAACTGGTTATAAATACCATTTTGATGATGTAGAGGGATTTGCAGAGGGGATTTGCCGATTACTAGATAATGAAACACGTCAAAGAATAGGAGAGCACAATGTCCATGCCGCAAAAAAATATGATATTGCACAAGTGAATCAGCAAATGAAAGCTATTTACAGTCAATTATAAGGAGAAAAAATGGTCATTTTTTATTTTATTTTTCTATTGTTGATTTGCATGAGCCTTGTATTTCCTAGCAGTAAAATAGTATTTGGGATGAATTCTTTGCTACTATGGATTTTGTTTGCTTTCAACCGTGGCGGTGCCGACTATATAGGCTATATGTCCATGTTCAATTCTTTTGGAAAAGGAGTCGTAACTATTGATTTTCGAGGAGATAACTTGTGGAAATTGATTAATAATTATTTTTACCATTTTTCCCCTAGCTTAGGTGTTTTTCTTTTCATTAGCTTAACATGCGCGGTATTATCTTATCTCCTCTTTATTAAAAAGTATGCTAAGAATCCAAATATTGTGATTGCTATTAGCAATATTTACCCTTTGGCAGATAATATTATTCAAAAGCGCTTCTTTTTAGCAATGGTTATTTTTATCTGGATAGTACCGGTTTGCTGGAAATACCGTCATAGTTATAAACGTCTTCTTTACTCAGTCTTGATTATCTATCTTTCTTACATGATGCATTCGGGCTTTTCAGTGATGTTTTTGCTGTTACTTCCCATTTATTTTATAGACAAAGAGTTTCAGGTTAAAAGAATGCTAACTTTTTTATGGTTATCGATTATCTTAAGTTTTGTTGCTTTAAAAATTGCTCCATTATTTATTCCTAGTGGTAAACTGTATTTATATTTAGAAGCTAGTTCATTAAAAACAAGTCTACTCGTACTTCTTGTTCATGTTTTGGTTGTTTTTGTCTATGTTGGAATCGGATATCAAACCTATAAGTATTTATTGCGAGAGGATAAAGAACACGAGGATTTTTATCAAGTGTTGATGTGGCTGTCAGCTGGAATGATTTTGTTTGTTCCATTAATACTGATCAATTCTACATTTTTTAGATTTCCACGACTTTTATTTTTATTCGTGTTTATCATGATTTCCAATTTATTCAATGTAAAGAACTATAAGATTAAAGTACATACATTTAATGTGGTGCTTTTAATCGTAGGTATACAAGTAGGAATGTTTGCGATGATGTATGTTTTAACAGGGAAGGCAGGTTTTAATAGTTTGGTGCGCCCATTGATTGAATTAAATGAAGTTTTGCAGCATGTAGTGAGGTAAGGAGAGAGTAAGTGGATAAAGTTTCAATTATTGTTCCGATATATAATGTTGGAAACTATTTATTTCAATGTTTGATGAGCATTCAAAAACAAACTTATCAGAATATTGAAGTAATTTTAGTAGATGATGGAAGTAGTGATTTATCATTATATGTTGCAAAGAAATTCTCGGAACAAGATGAACGATTTATTTATCATCGCAAAGTTAATGGGGGGTTATCTTCTGCTAGAAATGCTGGTTTGAAACTGGTTACGGGAAACTTTGTCTTATTTGTAGACGGGGATGATATGCTGGAAGAAAATTGCATTGAAGAGTTGATACGAGTTCAAAATACATTTGAAGCTGATATTGTATTATTTCCATTTACTAAATTTTATGGTACGCAACGAGAAGAATGTTCGATTATTCCAACAGAATTTCCTGTTGATTTGGCTGGATACGTCCATCAAAGAATTTTTGGTTTAACAAATTCACAATTAGACGAACCACTTACTAGTGAGAGATTAAATACTGCATGGGGAAAATTGTATTTGTTTGAAAAAATACAGAATTTCACTTTTACGGACACTCAAATCATTGGCAGCGAGGATGTATACTATAATGCCCAAGTTTTCAGTCAAAATATATCAGTAGCATATTGTGATAATACTAGATATTTGTATAGAAAAGATAATGAGAAGAGCCTAACAACAGTTTATAATGAGGCGTTGATTGATCGCCATCATCGATTGTATAGTTTGATGTTTGATATTATTCAAGAGCATAGTTTAAATGAAAATTTTACAGAGTCTTTAGATAATCGGATTATTTTAAATTTATTCCCTTTAATTGCCAATATAGTGAACTCTAAAAAAAATTTGAGATTTAAATTAGTAGCGATTAAAGAATTATTGACTAAAAAGATATATCAAGAGAGATTTAGAGCTTTTCAATTCTCCAGATTACCATCTATATGGAGAATTTTTTACAGGTTGTGTAAATATAAAATGGTATTTAGTTTGTTGTGTATGGTACGAGTAATGTATATGGTGAGGTCGTTACGAAATGGCAATAAATGATCCTAAAAGAATTTTCATTATTCCTTATTTTGGAAAGTTTAATAATTACTTTCAATTATTTTTAAATTCATGTAAACAAAATAATCAGACTAATTTTTTAATTTTAACAGATGATACCACTGCATTTGATTATCCTCAAAATGTTACGGTCATCTATACTTCTCTGGAAGAAATAAGTACCAGAGCTGAGAGCGCATTACATCGACCTATACATATTAATAGAGCCTATAAATTATGTGATTTTAAAGCTATATATGGAATACTGTTTGCAGATTTGGTTCAAGATTATGATTATTGGGGATATTGTGATACAGATTTGATTTTTGGTAATTTCGATGGCATGATAGAAAAAGTATTCGAACAAGATTATGATAAAATATTCTTTCTAGGACACTGTACCCTAGTCAGAAATTCAAAAGAAATTAATCAATTATTATTGTCTAATAAAAATTTTTTAGAAAAATTAACAGATGTTGATAATAATTATTCACTAGATGAAGAATTTAATGGAAGTATCAATACAATCTTACTAAATAAAGAAAAAAGAGTGTGCTTAGAGGAATTAGAAGCAAATACTTATACCAAAACGTCAAATTTTTATTTAACGAAATGGAATAATAGTCTTCAAAAGTATGAGATTATCAAGCGGAAAAATCATGTATTTGTTCGTGAAGAAAAAGGTTTATTTGAGTATTTTATAGAAAATGGTCAGCTGATAAAGAAAGAGTATCTATATATGCATTTTCAATCACGTCCAATGGAGCTTAAGGTGGATTGTAACAGTTCAGTCTACAAAATTATACCGAATGCTTTTGAACCATTAGAGTATACAGAAGTTAGTCTAGATAATTTTGCGAAAATCAAAAAGAAAAATTGGAACTTACATTATTTTAGATTACGTTCTAAAAACCTTAAAATAAAACTAGAAAGAAAATTAAAGAAAAAATGGAAGTAGATATTAGCGTTATCATCCCCGCTTACAATGCAGAAAAGACAATAGAAAAATGTATCGAAAGTGTATTGGTACAGACTGGATGTAGCTATGAGATGATAATTGTGAATGATGGCTCAACAGATCGAACACCAGAAATTATTGAGCAATATAAGAAACAATACGATAATATTGTATATATTAGTCAAGAGAATAAGGGATTGAGTCGTACTAAAAATGTTGCTTTAGACCATGTTTCTGGCAATCATTTTATTATTTTAGATAGTGACGACTATTTGCCAGCTGGTATTTTTAAAGTTATGTCACAGTATTTTGGTGAAGATTTATCATTATATAGTTTTACTCAACATAAGAATGGTAAATGTGTGTCAACAAGTATTTGGGGACAATTTGGTACATATAGTTTTGATGAACTATTTTCTAATTATAGTAATTTAGAACGATTAAATGCAACAATGGTTCGTTTATTCAAGACAAATATACAACGTGAATATCAGTTATACTATAATGCACAATCGCGTTATTCTGAAGATTTACAATTTAATTATACTTACTATAAATACTGTAAGAAAGTTGTTGTTGACCCAACAGTAGCCTATTGTGTTGAATTGACGGAGAATTCATTGTCTCGTCAATTTTATGGTGGTAAATCTAAGGAAATGAAAGATTGTTATGCTTTGGCAGAGCAATTCTTGACTTCAACTATACCATTGAGCAATGTATTTGTGAAACTATACAAAAATTGTGCACTTGATGAAATTGGAGCCAATGTTTCTAAGAGAGAATTTATTGATTTAACGAAAGATTTTCATACTATAATTGATTTTTCATTAAGACTGGAAGGCAGTTTGCATAATCGAGTATTAGCATTTTTGTTTAATAGAAGAAAGTATTCGTTGATTTATTGGTTAGGGATGTTCAATTTTTTTGCTGTTTATAAGAATGGGATAAAGGGATAAATCTTAAGGAAAATGATAAAAAAATTATATATTTGCGGAACAGAGTACCAGCTATTAATTACCCTATTAAAAACCTATCAGAATAGTCAAATTCAAATAATGGTAACTTTTTCTATGGCTAAAGATAGAATGTTGAAATTAGAAAAGCACGGCTATAGTATTGATTGTGTAGATGCTTATGATTTTGGGATAAACTGGCGACGAGGGCAATTTAATTTTTTAAAAGATAATATGTCCCACTATTTTTCAGACATCAAAGAAGTATATATTTACATGGATCATGCTGTCATTGGTGATTATTTAAGACGTAAAGGGATTTTGTATCATTTAATTGAGGATGGATTGAATTATTTTCAATACTATCATGAGCCAGCTTGTGGTAATGTTTATAGAAGTAGAATTATGAAATTCTTATATAGATGGACTTGTCAGCCATCAGTTGGTTATGGTTTTAGCAAACTATGCAAGAGCATTGAGGTGAATTCATTAAAAGATCTACCGATTGATAGTCGAAGAGATAAATTTTTCGAAGTTCCTAGAAAAGATATGTTTAATTCGATTTCTCCAAAATTGAAAGAAGTGCTTATAGATATTTATGGATTAGAAAAATTATTAGTTGATAAAAATAGTGTGCTTATATTGACCCAGCCTTTAGCTCATGATAGACAATATAGAACAGAGACAGAGAGTTTTCAAACGGATAAAGAACAATTTGATTTTTATAAAGAATTAGTTGAAAAGTATCAGCAGAAAGGTGCTACTGTATATTTGAAGGTACATCCACGTGATAAAGTAGATTATAGTACTCTCACAGCTGTAAGATTGCTGCCAAATATTCCCATGGAGTTATTAGACATGATGTGTGATACTCCATTTAAAATTGGAGTAACTCATTCTTCTTCTGCAATAAAAATGCTCTCTTGTGTCGAAGAAAAAATAATACTAAACGATTGGAAAGGAGTATAGTATGAAAAAAGTTGCCTTTGTTATTCCTCATTTTGGTCGATTTTCAAATTATTTTCAATTATTTTTAAACTCATGTGCAAATAAAAGATATGTTGATTTTTTGATTTTTACTGATGATAGAACAAATTATAACTATCCCCCTAACGTAAAAGTGTACTATACTACTTTACAGAAGATAGAAAAAAGAATTAATGCGCTGCTAGAGTTAGAATGCCAGGTAGAACAGGCTTATAAATTGTGCGATTTTCGGCCCGCATACGGTTTGATTTTTAAAAATTATTTAAATGAGTATGCCTACTGGGGGTATTGTGATACCGATCTTATTTGGGGAGATTTAGATAGTTATCTGAAGAAGGTACTTGAAAAAGATTACGATAAACTATTTTTTCTTGGACACTGTACCTTATTTAAAAATGATGATACAAATGCGAGAATGTTCTATGGAGAAATAGAAGAACGAAAACGCTGGTATGAAGTATTTCATGATTTCGAAAGTCGACATTTTGATGAGTCTTTTGAGGATGGGATTAATTATTTGTATGCAAACAGCGCTAAAAAAGTATATAATAAAAATTTTAGTGCAGATATTTATACTCATGGTACAAAATTTTATGTTGTAAAAATGCCTGCTAAAAGTAATATTGTTAATATAAAAAAAGAAGGTTATGTTGATTTTAATGGAGAGACATTATTTGTTTATGATAATGGAAAAATTTTTCAGTATTCTATTGAGGACAATCAATTAAAAAAACAAGAATATATGTATATCCATCTTCAAAAACGAGAAATGAAAGTTGAGATAGAACCGACTTCTTCAGTTTATAAGATTATTCCAAATGTTTTTGAAGCTTTAGAAACTGAAAGTGTAACGTTAGAGAATTTTTATTTGATTAGAAAGTATTATTTTACTTTCCATAAGATTAAGTTAATATATTCTCTCAAAAAGAAACATTTCAAGATACGTAAGCGAAGATTGATGAATAAATTAAAAGGAAACATCTGATAAATATGAAGAACTTATATGTATGCTCTACGGTATATCATTTAATAATAGCATTGCTAAAAATTGATTTAAATGTAGAAAACAAGATTGTATTATTAGATGGTATTGTTGATGTAGAGAAACTTTGTCTAAAGTTAAATAAAATAGATAATATAGAAGCAGTCGTATTTACAGACAATTCAGTGTATAGTCGATATCCAATATACAAAAAGTATCAGTTAGAGTTGATGGATCAGTTATTAGATAATATTAAAGATATTTATATGTTTATTGATGCGAATCATATTGGATGGTACTTACATAGAAAAAAAATTAATTATCATTTGTTAGAAGATGGCTATAACTGTTTTTTATATCCATCGCAGCATAAATATAATTGGTTACGATTCTTTTTGAAAGGAATTCCAAAAGTACACGGATATAGTAAATATTGTACAGATATTGAGGTGAATTCTATAAAAGGAATTCCTCATGACAGTCGTTACAATAAATTTATTGAACTTCCAAGGAAACAATTATTTGAAAGGATAGCGGCATCCAAAAAAGCAATTATTTGTGATCTTTTTGATTATGAGCCAATTGACATACAGCAGCCATCTGTATTGATTTTAACTCAACCCTTGTATTCAGATAAACAATGGGGAATGACTTACGAACAACATATTGATTATTATTCAGAAATTTGTAAAAAATATCCTCAACATCATATCTACTTAAAAGTTCATCCTAGAGATCATACAGACTATAGTGGATTTAAGGCTACAATTCTTTCAAATTCATATCCAATTGAAGTGTTAGACATACTAGGGAAATATAAATTCACTATAGGTATTACACATTCATCTACGGCTTTAGATTTTTTTAATTGTGTAGAGGAAAAAATTACCTTATTCGATTTGAAAGGGACGAAATGAACACAAAAAAACTCATTACCTCAGGTTTCTTGTATACACTGGGGAATATATTTGTACAGGCAATTGGATTCATCACTCTTCCTATTTACACACGCATTATTTCTCAAGAGGTATTTGGAGAGTTTAGTTTATTCTCTTCCTACATGAGTATCTTTATGTTGGTGATTGGTTTACAGGTTTCTGGTTCCTTAAGTACAGCAAAAGTAAAATATGCGAATGAATATGATCGTTATGCTGTCAGTGCCTTTCATTTTTCGAGTTTATTTGCTTTTAGTTTGCTCTTACTAGCGCTCTTATTTCGAAAATTACTGGGGGACTTATTCGGTTTTTCTGAACAAGTTATTGTTCTCTTAGCTGTCCAAACATTCAATGGATATTGTTCTGGTTTTTTGGGAGCATATTTTATCCAAAAACAAGAGAGCGTCGCTAATTTTTTGTTATCCTTTGGTAGTGCAATTGTAAATACTGTAATTTCCATAGGATTGATTACAGTGATGACAGATGATTTTTTAGCACGCGTTTATGGAAGTGTTATTCCAAGCAGTGTACTCATGATAATTACAGTCGTTTATTTTCAGCGAAAAAAACAACCGTTTTTTGATAAACAGTATTTGTCCTTTATCTTGATGATTTCTTTACCATTGATTTTTCATCAATTGGGACATTTGGTTTTAAATCAGTTAGATAGAGTTATGCTTGGCAAGATGTTGTCAATTAAGGAAGTTGCCATTTATAGTTTTGGATATACAATGGGAATGATTATACAAAGTGTTTTAAGTAGCATTAATATGGCATGGATTCCTTGGTTTTTTGAAGCTAAGAAAAAGAAAGACAAACATTTACATTACTATGTGTTACGCTATCTGGCTCTTGGGCTATTTTTAACCTTAGGCTACCTAACGATTTTCCCAGACCTAGCTTTTCTGATGGGAGGGGCTAAATATAGTCAGAGTATTGATTTTATAGCGATGATTATTATTAGCTATTTCTTCGTCTTTTTATATACTTTTCCTGTCAATATTCAATTTTATCACGCAAATACTAGATTGATTCCCATTGGTACTCTTGCAGCAGGAGCAGTAAATGCTATCTTGAATTACTTTTTTATTCCAAGATTTGGAATTTATGGAGCAGCAGTTGCTACAGTGATTTCTTACTTGTGCCTGCTTGTTTTTCATCATATGATTTCAAAGCGACGGTATCAATATGATGAGGTAACCGTCAAGATGTTTTTTATCTTTTCTCTGATTGCAATTAGTTATGCTTTGCTGATGAATCAATTTTCAGACAGTTTACCAATTCGTTGGTGTTTAGGAATAATGGTTGTGATAGTTTATGGTGTTTATTTTAAAACAGATGTACAAGCACTCTATCAAGTGATTATTCGAAAGAAAAAGGAGTAGTAAAATGGTTTATATTATTGCAGAAATTGGCTGTAATCACAATGGTGATATTCAATTAGCGAAGAAAATGGTTGACATTGCAGTTTCCTGTGGCGTTGATGCAGTCAAATTTCAGACATTTAAGGCAGAGAAACTCATTTCAAAATTTGCACCTAAAGCTGAGTATCAGAAAGTCACAACAGGGTCTGCGGATAGTCAATTAGAAATGACCAAACGTTTAGAGTTAAGTTTTGATGAGTACTTGGAAATGCGTGATTACGCACTAGCTAAAGGAGTTGATACTTTTTCAACACCTTTTGATGAGGAATCTTTGGACTTTTTAATTTCAACGGATATGCCTGTTTACAAGATTCCTTCAGGTGAGATCACCAATCTTCCTTATCTTGAGAAGATTGGGAAGCAAAATAAGAAAGTTATTCTGTCAACAGGTATGGCAGCTATGTCAGAGATTCACCAAGCAGTGGACATTCTTCGACAAAATGGGACTACTGATATTTCTATATTGCACTGTACAACAGAATATCCGACCCCATATCCATCTTTAAACCTAAATGTCATTCATACATTAAAAGAAGAATTCCCAGAATTGACGATTGGTTATTCTGATCACTCTATTGGTTCAGAAGTTCCTATTGCGGCAGCAGCAATGGGTGCTGAAGTTATCGAAAAACACTTTACATTGGATACTGAAATGAAAGGACCAGATCATAAAGCCAGTGCAACTCCAGAAATTCTAGCAGCCTTAGTAAAAGGTGTCAGAATTGTTGAGCAGTCGTTAGGTCGATTCGAGAAAATTCCTGATCCAGTTGAAGAAAAAAATAAAATTGTAGCTCGAAAATCTGTTGTAGCCTTACGCCCGATCAAAAAAGGTGAAGTATTTTCAGAGGAAAATATTACTGTGAAACGTCCTGGAAATGGCATATCACCAATGTCGTGGTACGAAGTTTTAGGAAAAGAAGCGCAAGAAGACTTTGAAGAGGATGAAGTAATCCGTGATTCTCGCTTTGAGAATCAATTGTAAGAATTAAGACAAGATTTAAGGTGATTAAAATTACTACAGCAATTAGTCAAAAAAACTATTATAGTTTGTGGTGCAGATGGTTCATTTCATATTGAGATTGAATAATTTATTATCTATCATCTATCATTAATATTTTGCGTAAGTATCGGTCGTCTTTTTTCTTATGGCTTCCAGCCAGTTTTTCTCGGAGAGAAAAATGAGAAAACCACCAGCTATGCTGGTGGCTGCCGAGGCTTCTAGCTTCCATTTATTTTTCCTAGTATAATCTAATTGTTCAGGTTAGATACAGAAAGGAAAAATAAATGGCTAAAACCAGTTATAGTTTATCACACACCAAATGGATGTGCAAATATCACATCGTCTTTACTCCGAAGTATCGTAGAAAATCTATCTACTACAAAATCAGACAAGATTTAATAGAAATTTTCCGTCATCTATGTCAGTACAGAGGTGTAGAAATTATAGAAGGGGATATGATGTCAGATCACGTTCACATGCTTGTGCTGATACCACCAAAACTAGCGATTTCCGATTTTATGGGATATTTAAAAAGTAAGAGTGCTTTGA
>JAIMFC010000019.1 GCA_019794795.1 Streptococcus gallolyticus | reverse complement strand
GGTATAATTGGCACAGACCACAAGAAAAATTAAAAGGTATGACTCCCCTAGAATTTAGGGAAGCATACCTTCTAAAAAACTAACTTTTTTAACTGTCCATTTTATCTGGGGCTTGACAATGGAGCTCTTAGATTGAAGAGGTTGTCTTTGCAATCTCTTTTTTTCTTTTATTTTTTGCCGCTACGGTCCATATTCCAGAAGTCTGTGACCGCCCCTTTGGAGGCTGATGATACTGTATGGGCGTATTTTCCAAGGACACCGCGGCTGTAAAGTGGTGGCAATTCTGTTTCTTCTTTACGGCGAGCAATTTCGTCATCAGAAACATGCATGGTAATTTCTTTGGTATCTTGGTCAACTGTGACCAAATCACCTGTATGAAGGTAGGCAATTGGGCCACCATCTTGAGCTTCAGGGGCAATATGGCCGACAACCAAACCGTAGGTACCGCCTGAGAAGCGACCGTCTGTTAGAAGAGCAACCTTATCTCCCTGTCCCTTACCAACAATCATTGATGATAATGATAACATTTCTGGCATTCCAGGGCCGCCTTTGGGTCCAACGAAACGAACAACGACTACATCGCCATCAACGATTTCGTCAGATAACACGGCCTCAATAGCTTCTTCTTCCGAATCAAAAACCTTAGCAGGTCCTGTAATATTACGAACCTTAACCCCTGAAACCTTAGCAACTGCACCTTCTGGCGCCAAATTTCCTTTAAGGATAATCAATGGACCATCGGCACGTTTTGGATTTTCAAGTGGCATGATGACTTTTTGACCTGGTGTCAAGCCGGCAAAAGCTTTCAAGTTTTCAGCGACTGTCTTACCAGTACATGTCATACGGTCGCCGTGGAGGAAGCCATTAGCCAACAAGTATTTCATCACTGCTGGCACACCACCGACATTATAAAGGTCTTGGAAAACATACTTACCTGATGGTTTCAAGTCAGCCAAATGAGGCACGCGCTCTTGAAAATCATTGAAATCTTCAAGAGTCAAGTCAACATTGGCAGCATGAGCAATAGCAAGTAAGTGAAGAGTAGCGTTAGTTGAACCACCCAAGGCCATTGTCACTGTAATAGCATCTTCAAAGGCTTCACGTGTCAAAATGTCAGATGGTTTGAGACCTAATTCCAACATTTTAACAACTGCACGACCAGCATCTTCAATATCAGCTTTTTTCTCTGCAGACTCAGCCGGATGTGATGATGAACCTGGCAAACTCATACCTAGCACTTCAATAGCAGTTGCCATGGTATTAGCTGTGTACATACCACCGCAACCACCAGGGCCAGGGCAGGCATTACATTCGATACGGCGAAGCTCTTCTTCTGTAATATCTCCGTTATTCCAATGGCCGATTCCCTCAAAAACGGATACCAAGTCAATATCTTTTCCATCAAGATTCCCTGGAGCAATAGTTCCACCGTAGGCAAAGATGGCAGGAATATCCATGTTAGCAATAGCAATCATGGAGCCAGGCATGTTCTTGTCACAGCCACCGATAGCTACGAAAGCATCGACATTATGACCAGACATGGCAACTTCAATAGAATCCGCAATAATATCACGAGATGTCAATGAAAAGCACATGCCAGGTGTTCCCATGGCAATCCCATCGGCAACCGTAATCGTTCCAAATTGAACTGGCCAAGCGCCAGCTGATCTAACACCTTCCTTGGTCAATTTTCCAAAGTCATGAAGGTGAATGTTACAAGGGGTATTTTCAGCCCAAGTTGAGATGATCCCGACAATAGGCGTTTCGAAGTCTTTATCCATCATCCCAGTCGCACGAAGCATGGCTCGGTTAGGTGATTTTACCTTACTATCATAAATGCTGGAGCGATGCCGTAGATTTTTTAACGTTTCGTTTTCTGTCATAATGATTCCCTTTCTAAATAGGTAATGGAAATTCTTATTGTATATTATAGCATAAAAATTTTACTGTGCAGGTAAAATGATTGAATAATTTGCAATTTCTGAAAATTCAGACCAATACTCGATAAAAAACAGATTGCTGATCAATCTGTTTAATATATTAGTCTTTTACGAGAAGGATTTTCCAATAATAATAGCATAGAAAGAGGTAGCAAGCATTCAGAAATGCAATATGGAGTGAAAGCGGGATATCGAAACTAGTCAAGGGAGAATTCCATAAGAAATGGAAGAGGATGGTTGCGAAAATTCCAATGGCCCCCCATTTTTTCTGTCGCTGATGACAAAGAAGGAGGCAGAAGCTAGCCGTGACAAGGGCTGTCATCAGCCAGTGGGATGTTAGGCTTCCTGAAATACGTAAGAAGACATCGGAAACGGCCATTGTTGGCGTTTCGATAACAGAATGTAAAACATAGCTAATATCTTCGCTGATTTGAAAACCTAGTCCGACACCAGCACCAATCAGAAAGGCTTGTCTTGGTTTCCAGGTTTTAAGGAAAAATAGAACAAAGACAGCAGCGAGTAACTTGAGGAATTCTTCTGTAAATGGTGCAGTCATTGCAGTTTCCCAAAGAGAGAAGGTGTCCTTGTCTAAGAAAGATTTCCATAAATTCCCTAGCCATTGATTGGCCAAAGCAGCGCTCCAACCTGAAATAAAAAATCCAGAGAAGATAGCTAGGGCGAGTTGATGTTTTTTGAGGTTGTACTCGGAATAGCACCAGCGGAGGACTAAAAGTAGGGGGATGATGTAGAGAAGAAGAATGGCGACGCCATTTCCAAAAAGGATATACTCCTTATTGCTGAGATCCCCATTTGACAATGCTGCTAATTCAAATTCAAAACCAAGGCTAATAAAGAATAAATATATAAAACACACAATATAAGATTTTCTTTTCATGACACTATTATATCACGATTTGAAGAGGTCTTCATATTGGATTGAAGTGGCTATTAAGCGAGAAAGTAATAGAAATCAACACCTGTAAATTATAGGACCTAAAACAAAATGGTGAAATAAATAGGTAACCGGGTTTATCAAAGTGAAAATAGCGATACTTATATAATAGAGGAAAAGTTTTTTCTGTTTAGAAATAATTCTACATTCTAAAAGATTTTTTAAGATAAAAGTAAAAAACAATTCCTCGAAAAAGGCTTAAATTAGCTTTTAATGAAAGAAATAAGAGAAAATAAAAAAAACAAAAACTGAATTTTCAGAAAATTGCGTTGACATTTTTTTTAATTATGATATGATAAGAGTTACATAAAAAAACAATGTAGATATTTACTCATATTTTTAGAGTGTATAAGTTGAGTGGATGGTTGAAGGGAGGAATGTTGTTGGAGAAGATACAATTAGAACAAGCTCGTTCGGGTTCTTATTTGGTACTAGATACCTTGAAGAAGTTAGGTGTCGATACCATTTTTGGTTATCCTGGTGGTGCAGTTTTACCTATATATGATGAAATTTTTAGATTTAAGGGTATCCGACATATTCTTTCCCGTCACGAACAAGGTTCTGTGCATGAGGCAGAGGGTTATGCCAAGTCAACTGGAAAATTAGGAGTCGCCCTAGTGACCAGTGGTCCCGGAGCAACCAATGCCATTACAGGAATTGCAGATGCTCTTGGAGACAGTGTTCCACTTTTAGTCTTTACAGGGCAAGTGGCTCGCCGAGGAATTGGAAAGGATGCTTTTCAAGAGGCTGATATTATTGGTGTGACCATGCCGGTTACCAAGTACAATTACCAAATTCGCGATACAGCTGATATCCCGAGAATTGTAACTGAAGCTGTTCACATCGCAACAACTGGTCGTCCAGGTCCAGTTGTCATTGACTTACCAAAAGATGTGCAGGAGGCCTTGGTGGAAGCATACAATGATTCGACTCTTCATTTGCCAAGCTACCAGCCGACATTGGAGCCAAATGGCTTACAGGTGAAGAAGATTTTGAGCCAGTTGAGTCAAGCCAAGAAGCCTGTTATACTAGCGGGTGGTGGTGTCAATTACGCAGATGCCAATAACGAATTGATTGCTTTTGCAGAACGTTACCAAATCCCTGTTGTATCCACCTTGCTTGGTCTGGGCGCGATGCCAATTGAACATTCTCTTTCTTTAGGGATGGGAGGCATGCATGGTTCTTACGCATCCAATATGGCCTTGACCGAGGCAGATTACATCATTAATATCGGTGCTCGCTTCGATGACCGCTTGACTGGCAATGTGGATACCTTTGCGAAAAATGCAACGGTTGCCCATATCGATATTGACCCAGCTGAGATTGGGAAAGTAGTAGCGACAGCTATTCCGGTTGTGGGTGATGCCAAGAAAACGCTAGAAGCTCTTTTAAAAGCAGACACAGTAGCAACAGACTATGCGGACTGGACGAGCCATGTTTTGGAAAACAAGGCACGTGCACCATTTGGCTATGATGAGGATGAAAACTTTATCAAGCCACAAGAAGCGATTCAGATAATTGGTCAATTAACAAGTGGAGATGCCATTGTTGTAACAGATGTTGGCCAGCACCAAATGTGGTCAGCCCAATTTTATCCTTTCAAACATGCTCGCCAGCTGGTCACATCCGGTGGTATGGGAACCATGGGATTCGGTATCCCCGCGGCAATCGGTGCCAAACTAGCCAATCCAGACCGTGAGGTTGTCCTCTTTGTGGGCGACGGTGGTTTTCAAATGACCAATCAAGAGTTGGCTATTCTAAACGGTTATGGTGTTCCGATTAAGGTAATCTTACTGAACAATCATTCTTTAGGAATGGTGCGTCAGTGGCAGGAAGCATTCTACGATGAGCGTCGCAGCCAGTCTACTTTTGATGATGAGCCCAATTTCCAACTTTTGGCAGAAGCCTACAAGATTGCCCATTATCAATTTAGCAATCCAGCGACATTGGCAGAGGATTTGCAGGTCATCAAGGAAAATAAACCCATGTTGATTGAGCTTCATATTTCCAATAAAGAGCACGTTTTACCAATGGTGCCAGCTGGCAAATCCAATCACGAAATGTTGGGGGTGAAGTTCAATGCGTAGAATGTTAACAGCCAAATTGAGAAATTCATCTGGTGTCCTTAACCGCTTTACTGGCGTCCTATCGCGCCGTCAGATTAACATTGAGTCTATCTCAGTTGGTCCGACAGAAGTGGAAGGAATTTCCCGCGTAACCGTTATTGTAGATGTACAGACCATGGATGAGGTGGAGCAAATTATCAAACAGCTCAACCGTCAAATTGACGTGGTACGAGTGCGCGACATTACAGATATCCCTCACTTAGAACGCGAAGTTCTTTTGGTAAAAATTTCAAGCCCTGCTCAGAAACGGGCAGAGATTTTGGCTATTATCCAGCCCTTCCGTGCCAGTGTCGTTGATGTGGCCCCTAACTCCATTACCATTCAAATGACAGGGGACAGCGATAAAATTGAAGCTCTCCTCCGCGTTATTCAGCCTTATGGCATTAAAAATATCGCTCGTACTGGAGCAACAGGTTTCAGTCGTGACTAGTTTACAAACAGCAAATAAATAATAGAAAAGAGAATCTTATGGCAGTAGAAATGCAATACGAAGCAGATGTAAAAGTAGCAGCGCTTGACGGCAAACGTATCGCCGTTATTGGATATGGTTCACAAGGTCACGCTCATGCACAGAACTTGCGGGATACAGGCCACGATGTCATCATTGGTGTCCGTGCTGGTAGGTCATTTGATAAGGCCAAAGAAGATGGTTTTGAAACCTTTGAAGTAGCAGAAGCAGCAAAACAAGCAGATGTGATTATGGTCTTGGCGCCAGATGAAATCCAGGCAGATCTTTATAATGAAGAAATTGCTCCAAACTTGGAAGCTGGAAATGCTCTTGGCTTCGCTCATGGTTTCAACGTTCACTTTGAATTCATCAAGGTTCCAGCGGATGTAGATGTCTTCATGTGTGCACCAAAAGGTCCAGGTCACTTGGTTCGTCGTACTTTTGAAGAAGGTTTTGGTGTCCCAGCCCTCTACGCTGTTTACCAAGATGCCACTGGCAATGCAAAAGATATTGCTATGGACTGGTCTAAAGGGGTTGGTTCAGCTCGTGTCGGTCTTCTTGAAACAACTTTCAAAGAAGAAACAGAAGAAGATTTGTTTGGGGAACAAGCAGTGCTCTGTGGTGGTTTGACTGCTCTTATGGAAGCTGGTTTTGAAGTATTGACGGAAGCAGGTTACGCTCCAGAATTGGCTTACTTCGAAGTACTTCATGAAATGAAACTCATAGTTGACTTGATTTACGAAGGTGGTTTCAAGAAAATGCGCCAGTCTATCTCAAACACTGCCGAGTTTGGTGACTATGTGTCAGGTCCGCGCGTGATTACGGAGCAAGTCAAAGAAAATATGAAAGCCGTTCTTGCAGATATCCAAACGGGTAAATTTGCCAATGACTTTGTTAATGATTACAAAGCAGGCCGTCCACGTATGGAAGCCTATCGTAAAGACGCAGCAGAACTGGAAATTGAAAAAGTCGGTGCAGAGCTTCGTAAGGCAATGCCATTTGTCGGTAAAAACGATGATGATGCCTTCAAAATCTATAACTAATAGAAGACAGGAAGGGAGGTTCATACCTCCTTGTTTTCGTTGAAAAAATATTTTCAAAAAGGTCTAGACTTTTCTAAAAAAATGATTATAATTAGATATTAAAATAGAGAGAAGGAAGAAATGATTTCAGCAAAAAATATCGAGCAAGCCTACCAAGTGCTCAAAGATGTGGTCGTTGCAACTTCACTGGTTTTTGACCCCTATTTGTCAGAAAAATATGCCGCTAACATCTATGTGAAGCGAGAAAATGAACAAAGAGTTCGTTCCTTCAAGATTCGTGGCGCCTACTACGCCATTCACCAATTAACCCAAGAGGAAAAAGAACGTGGAGTCGTTTGTGCATCTGCGGGAAACCATGCTCAAGGTGTTGCTTATACTTGTAATGAAATGAAAATATCGGCAACTATTTTCATGCCTATTACAACTCCGCAGCAGAAAATTGGGCAGGTAAAATTCTTTGGTGGTCAGTATGCAACCATTAAGCTAGTCGGAGATACCTTCGATGAGTCTGCACAAGCAGCTATGGACTACACTGCGTCAGAAGGTAAAACATTTATCAATCCCTTTGATGATGTCAATGTTCAGGCTGGACAAGGGACGGTCGCTTATGAACTATTGGAACAAGCGGATCGACTAGACGTTGCTTTTGATCAAGTTCTCATTCCTGTTGGTGGTGGCGGTTTGATTGCGGGTATGTCAACCTATCTAAAGGCTAAGGCGCCAGAAATTAAGATTGTTGGTGTAGAAGCCAATGGTGCTCGTTCTATGAAGGCGGCCTTTGACAAAGGACATCCTGTTACATTGGATCGTATTGACAAATTTGCGGATGGTATTGCTGTTCAAAAAGTTGGTTCTTCAACGTATGAAGCAGCTCGTCAGCATGTGGATCAATTGATTGGTGTGGACGAAGGTTGGATTTCAGAGACCATTATTGACTTGTATTCAAAACAAGGCATTGTGGCAGAACCAGCTGGTGCAGCTGCGATTGCAGCACTTGATACCATTAAGGACCAGATTGCAGGCAAAACCATTTGTTGTGTGATTTCAGGTGGCAATAATGATATCAATCGTATGCCAGAGATGGAAGAGCGGTCACTCATCTATGCGGGTCTGAAACACTACTTTGTTGTTAATTTTCCGCAACGTCCAGGAGCTCTTCGTGAGTTTGTAAATGATATTTTGGGACCTAATGATGACATTACTCGTTTTGAGTACATCAAACGGGCCAATAAAGGAACGGGACCAGTTCTCATAGGGATTACCCTAGGGGACAAGGAAGACTATCCTTCCTTTCGTCAGCGTCTGCAAACATTCGATCCTAACTACATCAATCTCCATGAGAATGATTCTCTCTATAAAATGTTGGTTTAATCCAGAGTGGTATGAAAAAGAAAGGAGTTTATCATGCTTGGATTGTTTTTCACTATTTTTATCTTGTTGGTCATTATTTTTTTGGTTTTGTCCGGTCTTTACGTTGTTAAACAACAAACGGTTGCTATCGTGGAGCGTTTTGGGAAATACCAACGTACCTCTACTTCGGGGATCAACTTCAAAATTCCATTTGGTGTGGATGTCATTGCTGCCCGCATTCAACTCCGTGTGCTTCAAAGTGAGATCATCGTTGAAACAAAAACACAAGATAATGTTTTTGTGACTATGAATGTTGCAACCCAGTATCGTGTCAATGAACAAAATGTAACGGATGCTTACTATAAACTCATGCACCCAGAAGCACAAATCAAATCTTACATTGAAGATGCTCTCCGCTCTTCTGTACCAAAATTAACCTTGGATGAACTTTTTGAAAAGAAAGATGAAATCGCGCTCGAAGTTCAAAAACAAGTAGCCGAAGAAATGTCAACTTACGGTTACCTCATTGTGAAGACCTTGATTACTAAGGTGGAACCAGATGCGGAAGTTAAACAGTCCATGAATGAAATCAATGCGGCTCAACGCAAACGTGTGGCAGCTCAAGAATTGGCTGAAGCAGATAAAATCAAAATCGTTACAGCAGCCGAAGCGGAAGCTGAAAAAGATCGCCTTCATGGTGTTGGTATTGCTCAACAACGTAAGGCGATTGTGGATGGCTTGGCTGACTCTATCCAAGAGATTAAAAGTGCTAATGTGGGTATGACAGAAGAGCAAATCATGGCCATTCTCTTGACCAACCAATATTTGGATACGCTTAATACCTTTGCTAGTCAAGGCAATCAAACCCTTTTCTTGCCAAATACACCGAACGGAATTGAGGATATCAGAAGCCAAATGTTGTCTGCCTTAAAAGCCCATAAAGAGTGATAATTTTTCTTCTAATTTTTCAGTCATTTCACAGAAATCTTATAAAAGAATGTGAAAAATCCTAACATTTTCCTAAAATGTGCTTGACAAAGCAAACAAACTGTATTATAATTCTAACAGTTAACTAACAAAGGAAAGGGGTTTCTAATGACTAGTTACGAAAAAGTTGCTGCAGTTGTCGGTTGGGTCCGTGATAAAAAGATTACTGGATACCGAATCAGCAAGGAGACAAACGCTCGCGAGATGTCTGTAATTGCATTGGCTCAAGGTCGTGCAAAAATTGATAACATTTCGTTTGCGACAGCGCTTGGGTTAATTGATTTTTATGATAAAAACCATAAAAAATTTGAAAATTAATCGCGTTAAAACCAGCTCAAAGAGCTGGTTTTTTGCATGTCTTATTTTCACAAACAAAAGCCCAATCCAAGACTGGATTGGGAAACTGCTTATTTTAAGAATCGTTTTAAGAATTCACGCGTGCGTTCTTCTTGCGGATTTTCGAAGAGTTGCTCAGGTGTTCCTTGCTCAGCGATGAGCCCTTTATCCATGAAGATGACATGATCAGAAACTTCTTTAGCAAATTCCATTTCGTGGGTCACAATAATCATGGTTAGACCTGATTTGGCAAGATCTTGCATGGTTTTAAGAACTTCACCGACCATTTCTGGGTCCAAAGCCGAAGTTGGTTCGTCAAAGAGCATGGCTTCAGGATTAACAGAGAGGGCGCGTGCGATCGCAACCCGTTGTTTTTGCCCACCAGAAAGCTGTTTTGGTTTGGCTTTCCAGTATTGTTCTGTCATACCTACGCGGATCAAGTTTTCTTTGGCGATTTTCTCAGCTTCCTCACGGTTTCGTTTGAGAACAGTTGTCTGAGGAACAACGGCGTTTTCAAGGACATTCAGATTTTCAAAGAGATTGAATGATTGGAAAACCATACCTAATTTTTCACGATAGGTATTGAGATTGTAGCCCTTTTCTAGAACGTTTTGCCCGTGGAAAAGAATCTCACCTCCACTTGGCTCTTCCAAAAGGTTGATAGAGCGTAGGAAGGTTGACTTACCAGAACCGGAAGAACCGATAATGGAAATCACTTGTCCCGGCTTAACAGTCAGTGAAATATCTTTTAGGACTTCGTTCTGACCGTAGGATTTTTTCAGGTGTTTGATTTCTAAGATTGGATTAGACATGAGGGACCTCCTCTACCTGCATTTGATTAGCGCCAGTTGTGTAGGTATCTGAATCGAAGCGTTTTTCGATGTAGCGCAGGATACGAGTAACCGTAAAGGTCAGTACAAAGTAGATGATGGCAATGACGGTAAAGGTTTGGAAGTATTGATAGGTTTGAGTTGCGACAGTATTTCCTGAGAAGTAGAGTTCGACAACAGAGATAACGTTCAATACAGATGTATCCTTGATATTAATGACAAATTCATTACCTGTTGCTGGCAAGATATTACGAACAACTTGGGGTAAGACGATTTTTTTCATGGTTTGACCGTGGGTAAATCCAAGAGCAGTAGCTGCTTCAAATTGTCCCTTGTCAACGGCGAAGATACCACCACGAACAATTTCACTCATGTAAGCACCAGTGTTGATAGAAACGATGAAAATAGCAGCTAGGGTACGGTCGATATTTAGACCGAATGCTTGTGCAGTACCGTAGTAGATGACCATGGATTGTACAATCATCGGAGTACCACGGAAAATTTCAATATAGACGTTAATGAGCCAGCTGACCAATTTTTGTACTGCGGCGAGAGCCTTGTTAGCAGTTTTTGGTGCGGTGCGGAAAACGCCAATGAGGAGACCGATAATCGTTCCTACAACTGTTCCGATGATAGAGATGAGCAAGGTCATACCTGTACCACGGAGCAATTGTTGCCAGTTGTTTTGGAAGATTGAGAGTACTTGCTGGAAGAAATTTGGTTGTTCAGTATCTGTATCATTGCTGGCAGGTTGGCTAGCAATCATTTTGTCCATGAGTTTGATTTGCTCATCGTGAGAAATCGTTGTAAGGACTTGGTTGACTTGATTAATAAGTGTGTCGTCTTTGCGCATGCCGACGGCGATATTGGTGTCAGATTCGCTAGTTGCAAAACCTTCTGTCAGTTCCACCATTTTTAGTTTTGGATTGGCATTTTGAGCAGAAGTAGCATCTGGGCGTTCAGATACATAAGCATCAATGATGCCAGATTCAACGGCTTGACGAAGTTGGTTGAAGTCACCCATAGCAACTTCTTTTTTCACGCCTTTCATTTGGTCAATAAGGTCGTAAAGGTAGACTCCCTGTTGGGCAGTGATTTTTGCCCCAGAAAAATCATTGATACTGCTTACTTTAGCATAAGCTCCATCAGCTTTGACCACTAGAGTCGGTTCAGAAATGTAGTAAGCATCAGAGAAGGCGATTTCTTTTTTACGCTCTTCGGTCGGGCTCATGCCAGCGATAATCATGTCAATCTTGCCAGAAGTAAGGGCAGGCACCAGTCCTTCCCACTTTGTTTTGACGACTAGGACTTCTTTACCCATTTCTTTGGCGATTTTTTTAGCAACTTGGACATCATATCCGTTGGCATATTGATTGGTTCCTTCAATTTTTACAGCACCATTACTATCATCATCTTGGGTCCAGTTGAAAGGCGCGTAGGCCGCCTCCATTCCAACACGGAGATAATCATCGGCGGAAACAGTCCTGCCGATGGTGAGCAGCGCAAGGCAAGCAAGCAGCACTGCTAAAACTTTATTTCTCATAGTAAACTCCTTATGTATAATTATGACTTTCTTCTTATTATATTAAAAATTCAGAAAACTTTCAATGCTTGGGTTTGAAGACTTTCTTTCAAATAAAATGTGTTATAATAATCCAAATAGGAGGTTTCAGATGTTAATAGAACTGTTAAAGGCCATTTTCTTTGGGATTGTTGAAGGAATTACGGAGTGGCTACCAATCTCTAGTACAGGTCACTTGATTTTGGTGCAAGAATTTGTCAATTTTAAGTCTGCAAGCGCAGGTTTTGTTTCAATGTTCAATGTTGTGGTCCAGTTGGGGGCTATCTTGGCAGTTATGGTGATTTACTTCGATCGCCTTAATCCATTCCAAACTGGTAAAACAGCTAAAGAAATCCAGTTAACTTGGCAATTATGGACCAAGGTCATCTTAGCAGCTTTGCCCGCAGCGGTGTTGGGTTTCCTACTTGATGACTGGTTAGACACTCATTTATTTAATTTCTTTATTGTATCACTGACCTTGATTATCTATGGGGTGGCATTCATCTACGTTGAAAAGCGCAATGAAACAATTGCTCCACAAGTAGTTTCTCTCCATCGTTTGTCCTATAAAACAGCTCTCTACATTGGACTCTTTCAAGTTTTGGCCTTGATTCCAGGGACTAGTCGGTCTGGTGCGACTATTTTGGGAGGTATCTTGCTGGGGACGAGTCGTCAAGTGGCGACAGAGTTTACCTTCTTCCTCGGTATTCCCATCATGTTTGGTGCCAGTCTCCTGAAATTAGTGAAATTATTAGTGAAAGGTGTAGCAGTGACAGGTGGCCAATGGTTCCTACTCTTGGTCGCAATGGTAACAGCTTTTGCAGTATCAATGGTGGCGATTCGCTTCTTGACAGACTACGTGAAGAAGCACGATTTTACCTTATTTGGGAAATACCGTATTGGCTTGGGGGCTCTCCTCATCGTTTATTCTTTGTTGAAACTAATCTTCTAAAGCGGGGCAACCTGCCTTTCTTTTGGTAAAAAATGTTCTTTTATTGTATAATGAGAGGGATACTAGTAAGTTTGGAGAAAGCTCATGAAGATGAAACAAATCAGTGATTCGACATTAAAAATCACGATTAAACTAGAAGATTTAGAAGAAAGAGGCATGGAGTTGGCGGATTTTTTGATTCCGCAAGAAAAAACAGAGGAGTTTTTCTATTCTGTTTTGGATGAATTGGACATTCCGATGACCTTCCGTGAAAGTGGGATGCTCAGTTTTCGTGTAACCCCAAAACCAGATAAGATTGATATTTTTGTCACCAAGTCAGATATTGATAAATCCATTGATTTTGAAGATTTGGCAAATTTTGAGGGCTTCCCCGATATTTCACAATTATCACCTGAGGAATTTTTGAAGACAGTCGAAAAAACGATTCGTGATAAGAGTGGAGATGATGAAGCGACAGTTCGTCGTTTAGAGGCTGTTGAAGAGGCGGATTATGCCAATGAGGATTCAGATAGTTTTCACCAAGATTACGTCTACTATATCCTAGAATTTGCTAGTCTGGTGAAAGCGGTTGAGTTTGCTCACACAATGGACATGACTATCGAGACATCTGAACTCTATAAAATGAATGATCTCTACTATATGACCATTTTAAAAAATATAGAAAATCACTCTCGTCTCTATCCAACCTACTTTCTTTCACTCATGTTAGAGCATGCAGATGATACAGACGTTAGTCGTCCCTATCTTCAAGAGCACGGGCACTTGCTTCTTCCAGAAGCGGCTCTTGAAGAATTGAGAAAGGTCAGCTTGACATGATTCCATTTGCCCTACAATATATTATTGTCTTGATTGCGACTTTGGTCATTGCGGTTATTGCGACCCCTCTCGTTCGTTTTTTATCGCTTCGTATTGGTGCAGTAGACAACCCAAATGCCCGTCGTATCAATAAGGTTCCCATGCCTTCAGCGGGTGGATTAGCTGTTTTTATTGCCTTTTTTATCGGTAGTGTGCTAATTTTGCCCAATATTGTTTTGCATGTTTGGCAGGAACAAACCTATTTTGAATACATCTTGCCATTGGTCATTGCGGGCGGAATTATTGTTGTGACAGGCTTGTTTGATGATATTAAGGAACTTCGTCCCCTGCCTAAAATGGCTGGGATGTTAGTAGCAGCATCAATTATTTGGTTCTTTACGGAATTCCGTTTTGACGATTTCAAGATTCCATTTGGTGGTCCGCTGATTCATTTTCCGGTCTGGTTATCCTTTCTATTGACTGTCCTGTGGATTGTCGCTATTACTAATGCAGTGAATTTGATTGATGGTTTGGATGGTCTAGTTTGTGGAGTCTCCATTATTTCTCTGACCACCATGGGTTTGGTTTCTTACTTTTTCCTTTACGATAGCAATATCTTTTTAACATTGACTGTTTTTGTGTTGGTAGCAGCAATTGCAGGATTCCTTCCTTATAATTACAATCCAGCGATTATTTATTTGGGAGATACGGGAGCTTTGTTTATCGGATTTATGATTGGGGTCTTATCGCTTCAAGGGTTGAAAAATTCGACAGCTGTTGCGGTTGTGACACCTATGATTATCTTGGGTGTTCCTCTGACAGATACCATTGTGGCAATTATTCGCCGAATACTTTCAGGACAAAAAATCTATGAAGCGGACCGCATGCATCTCCATCATCGTCTTCTGTCTTTAGGATTGACACATAGAGGGACGGTTTTAGTCATTTATGCGATTTCTTTTGTATTTTCTCTGATTTCACTCTTGCTGAATGTATCCAGTCGTTTGGGCGGCGTTTTACTTATGATAGCCCTTGGTTTTGGAATTATTATTTTAAGTGAATTGATTGGAATTTTTGGAGAAAATCGGACATTCCTACTGAATATTTTGCGATTTATTGGCAATAGGTCCTATCGAGAAGAACGATTAGCAGCCTGCAAGGAACATAAAAAAAAGTGTCGTAAATGAGAATCTTTCTAAACACCAAGAGAGCCAATTAGGCTCTTTTTTGGTATAATTTAGAAGATAAAAATAAAAGGAGACAACCATGTCTGTATTAGAGATCAAGAACCTTCATGTGTCAATTGAGGATAAAGAAATTTTGAAAGGTGTCAATTTGACACTGAAAACTGGGGAAATTGCAGCTATCATGGGACCGAACGGTACAGGGAAATCGACCCTATCTGCAGCTATCATGGGCAACCCAAGTTATGAAGTGACAGAAGGAGAAATCCTCTTAGATGGTGAAAATATCTTGGAATTGGAAGTCGATGAACGTGCCCGTGTGGGACTTTTTCTTGCGATGCAGTACCCATCAGAAATCCCAGGGATTACCAATGCTGAGTTTATCCGTGCTGCTATGAATGCTGGTAAGGAAGATGAAGATAAGATTTCTGTCCGTGATTTCATCAAAAAACTAGATGCCAAAATGGAACTTCTTGGCATGAAAGAGGAAATGGCAGAGCGTTACCTAAACGAAGGTTTCTCAGGTGGTGAGAAAAAACGCAATGAGATTCTGCAACTGCTCATGTTGGAACCGAAATTTGCCCTCCTTGATGAGATTGACTCAGGTCTTGATATTGATGCGCTTAAGGTTGTTTCAAAAGGTGTCAATGAAATGCGTGGCGAAGGCTTTGGTGCTATGATTATCACTCACTATCAACGCCTTCTCAACTACATCACACCCGATGTTGTTCATGTCATGATGGAAGGTCGTGTTGTCCTTTCAGGTGGTGCGGAGCTGGCTGATCGTCTTGAAAAAGAAGGATATGTTAAGATTGCCGAAGAACTGGGTATTGAATACCACGAAGAAGTCTAATTTGTCACTTCGACTTGTATAGAAATGGAGTAACAAATGTCAAAAGAAACAATATTGAATTTTTCTCTTTCCAAGGCTGAACCTGCTTGGTTGCAAGAACATCGGTTAGCTGCTTTGGAGAAAATGGCTAGTTTGGATTTGCCGAAAATCGAACGTGTCAAATTTCACCGCTGGGGACTAGGACCAAAAGTCATGGCAGAAAGTGACTTTTCTGAGAATGTACCAGATTTTACAGCACTTGGTGATAACCCTAAACTTGTCCAAGTAGGAACGCAGACTGTATTGGAGCAGTTGCCAGCTGAGCTAGCGGATAAGGGAGTTGTTTTCACAGACCTCTACTCAGCCTTGGAAGAAATTCCAGAGCTTGTTGAGACGCATTTGGGAACAGCCCTTGCTTATGACGAGGATAAGTTGGCAGCTCACCACTATGCTTATTTGAATAGTGCAGCTGTTCTTTATGTGCCTGACAATGTAGAGATTGACCAGCCTATCGAGGGGCTCTTTTACCAAGATAGCCAGAGTGATGTGCCCTTTAACAAGCATATCCTGATTATCGCTGGAAAAAATGCAGCTTTCAGTTACTTAGAACGTTTTGAAACGATTGGAAATGGCGACGTTCCAGCCTTTGCAAATATCTCAGTTGAGGTGATTGCTGGTGCAGGAAGCCAAGTGAAGTTTGCTGCTATTGACCGCTTAGGTCAAAATGTGACAGCCTATCTTTCTCGCCGTGCGCGTCATGCTAATGATGCAACGGTTGATTGGGCATTAGGCGTTATGAATGAAGGAAATGTGGTCGCAGACTTTGACTCTGATTTGATTGGAAATGGTAGTCACGCCAACCTTAAGGTGGTTGCGGCTTCATCTGGTCGTCAGGTGCAGGGAATTGATACCCGTGTCACAAACTACGGTCACCACTCGGTTGGACACATCTTACAACACGGTGTTATCTTGGAACGTGGAACCTTGACTTTCAACGGAATTGGTCACATCATCAAGGGAGCCAAAGGAGCAGATGCCCAACAGGAAAGTCGTGTACTCATGTTGTCTGACAATGCTCGTTCAGATGCCAATCCAATTCTCTTAATTGATGAAAATGAAGTAACTGCAGGACATGCTGCCTCAATCGGACAAGTCGATCCAGAAGATATGTACTATCTCATGAGTCGCGGAATTGACCGTGAAACAGCTGAACGTTTGGTCATTCGTGGTTTCTTGGGAACAGTTATCACAGAAATTCCTGTCAAAGAAGTTCGTGATGAGATGATTGCGGTTTTAGATAGTAAACTAGATAAACGATAAGATAAAAAGAGGGGGAGTCAGATGTTAGATGCCACTAAAATTAGGCAAGATTTTCAAATTTTAGACCAGATTGTCAACGATGAACCCCTCGTCTATCTGGATAATGCGGCAACGACGCAGAAGCCAAAAGCAGTGCTAGAGACCCTAATGAGCTACTACCATGAAGACAATGCCAATGTGCACCGTGGAGTCCATACCTTGGCAGAACGTGCGACAGCTAAGTATGAAGTCAGTCGGGAAAAATTGCGCCGCTTTATCAATGCCAAGTCTACTAAGGAAGTGCTTTTTACTCGTGGAACAACTACCGGTCTCAACTGGGTTGCTAAATTTGCTGAGCAGACATTACAACCGGGCGATGAAGTTTTGATTTCCATTATGGAGCACCATTCTAACATCATTCCTTGGCAAGAAGCTTGCCGTAAGACAGGTGCCAAACTGGTCTACGGCTATTTAAAGGATGGAAGCCTGGATATGGCAGATGTGGCGACAAAAATTTCTGAAAAGACAAAATTTGTCAGCCTGGCCCATGTCTCTAACGTTTTAGGTTGTGTCAATCCTGTTAAGGAAATCGCAGAGCAGGCTCATGCAGTTGGAGCCATCATGGTGGTGGACGGAGCACAATCAGCACCCCATATGGCCATTGATGTACAGGACTTAGATTGTGACTTTTTCACCTTATCAGGTCATAAAATGTTAGGTCCAACTGGTATCGGTGTTCTCTATGGAAAAGAAAACCTGCTCAATCAAATGAATCCTGTGGAGTTCGGTGGCGAAATGATTGATTTTGTCTATGAACAAGAAGCCAGCTGGAAAGAATTACCTTGGAAATTTGAAGCGGGTACGCCCAATATCGCAGGTGCCATTGCGCTTGGAGCAGCGGTAGATTATTTAGAAGAAATCGGTATGGAAGCTGTCCATACCCATGAGCAAGAACTCATTACTTATATCTTGCCAAAACTGCAAGCTATACCAGGCTTGACGGTCTATGGTCCGCAACATCCAGCAGACCATGCAGGGGTTATTGCTTTTAACATTGACGGCTTGCATCCCCATGATTTGGCAACTGCTCTTGACTATGAAGGTGTAGCCGTTCGGGCGGGTCATCACTGTGCTCAACCTCTTATCAATTATCTAGGTATTTCATCAGCTGCTCGTGCTAGCTTTTACATTTACAATACCAAGGAAGATTGTGATAAATTGGTCGAGGCGATTCTTAAGGCAAAGGAGTTTTTCAATGGCACTTTCTAGACTAGATAGTCTCTATATGGCGGTTGTAGCAGATCATTCTAAGAGTCCTCATCACTACGGGGTACTGGAAGGAGTGGAAACCTTGCAACTCAACAATCCTACTTGTGGCGATGTGATTTCCTTATCTGTTAAGATTGAAAATGATCGTATTGAGGACATTGCATTTGCAGGCCATGGTTGTACAATCTCAACTGCTTCGTCTAGTATGATGACGGATGCTGTGATTGGAAAAACAACAGCAGAAGCTTTGGAATTGGCAGAAACTTTCTCGCAAATGGTGCAAGGAGAAAAAAATGATGAGCAGGAGAAATTGGGAGAAGCCGAGCTACTGGCAGGCGTTGCCAAATTTCCACAACGCATCAAGTGCTCAACCCTCCCTTGGAATGCTCTCAAAAAAGCCATTGAACGTCAGGAACAAGCCGAATGAATCTACAAAAAAAGATAGCTTTCTGTAAAGAAGTGGGTCAATCCTTGCCAGCAGCGACAGTCTATTTTCGTGAAGAGTGGGATTGTTTCTATTTTGACTTGGAAGGGAAATATTTTGCTATGATGAGCGAGGGTGAGAATGCCTACATCACTCTTAAAAATGACCCTGACAAGAACGAAGAATTGCGCCAGATTTATCCAGAAATTATTCAACCAGGTTATTACACCAGCAAGAAACATTGGAATACCATCAGTCTAGCAGCAACTGAAATTACTGCTGATTTGTTAGAAAATCTAATCAAAGAATCCTATGACTTGGTTTTTGCTAAGTTGACCAAGAAAGCAAGAGAGGCCATTCTAGCAGGCCAGAGAAAGGAATAGTATGTCTGAAACAAATGAAATTGTAGAACCAAAACCCATTGATTTGGGAGAATATCAATTTGGTTTTCACGACGATGTCGAGCCAATTTACTCAACAGGAAAAGGCTTAAATGAAGCGGTTGTTCGCGAATTATCAGCTGCAAAAAATGAACCGGAATGGATGTTGGACTTCCGTCTTAAGTCTTTGGAGGCTTTTCAAAAAATGCCTATGCAGACTTGGGGTCCGGATTTGTCAGATATTGACTTTGACGATATCATCTATTACCAAAAACCATCTGATAAGCCAGCCCGTTCTTGGGATGATGTTCCAGAAAAAATCAAAGAAACCTTTGAACGTATTGGGATTCCTGAGGCGGAACGTGCTTATTTAGCAGGTGCCTCAGCTCAGTATGAGTCAGAAGTGGTTTACCACAATATGAAGGAAGAGTTTGAAAAACTAGGGATTATCTTTACGGATACAGATTCAGCTTTGAAAGAGTACCCAGATCTCTTTAAGCAATATTTTTCAAAACTTGTACCTCCAACGGATAATAAGTTGGCTGCTCTCAACTCGGCTGTCTGGTCAGGTGGAACCTTCATCTATGTACCAAAAGGTGTCAAAGTAGATATTCCTTTGCAGACCTATTTCCGTATCAACAACCAAAATACAGGACAGTTTGAGCGGACTTTGATTATCGTAGATGAGGGAGCTAGCGTTCATTATGTTGAAGGTTGTACAGCACCGACCTATTCGACCAACAGTCTTCATGCAGCCATTGTTGAGATTTTTGCTTTGGACGGAGCTTATGTTCGCTATACCACTATTCAAAACTGGTCGGATAATGTCTATAATTTGGTCACAAAACGTGCGCGTGCCCTTAAAAATGCAACTGTTGAATGGATTGACGGCAACCTTGGTGCCAAAACGACGATGAAGTATCCAGCTGTTCATTTGGATGGGGAAGGTGCGCGTGGAACCATGTTAACCATCGCCTTTGCCAATGCTGGGCAAAATCAGGATACGGGTGCTAAGATGATTCACAATGCGCCACGTACATCGTCTTCTATCGTATCTAAATCCATCGCAAAAGGTGGTGGTGCAGTTAACTACCGTGGTCAAGTGACTTTTGGTAAAAATTCAGCCAAATCTGTTAGCCACATCGAGTGTGATACCATTATTATGGATGATATTTCAACTTCGGATACAGTTCCGTTCAATGAAATCCACAATTCACAAGTTGCTCTTGAACACGAAGCCAAGGTATCGAAGATTTCAGAAGAACAACTCTATTACCTCATGAGTCGTGGTCTGACAGAGTCAGAAGCAACTGAAATGATTGTCATGGGATTTGTAGAGCCCTTCACTAAAGAACTACCAATGGAGTATGCGGTAGAGCTTAATCGCCTCATTTCTTATGAAATGGAAGGATCGGTTGGTTAGATAGCAAATAAAACGAACTAAGCCAGACTCAGTTCGTTTTTCTACTATATGTTATTTATAGTTTTTCATTTACATAGCGAACGAAGTGGTTCCACCAAGAGACAGGAGCTGTTGGGGTGCTCGTGTCGTTTTTAGCAATCATAGTTACGTTTGGAAGTTGGTCAAGATAACCACTTCCGATCAAGTCAGTATCACGGCTAGTCAAGCTTCCTAGTTTGTGCCCAGCTTTAATCGGAGCATCAACGACCTCTTTATCAGCTTTGAATGTGGCAGAAATAGCATCTGTTTTATCCTTACGAGTGATGAGTGTCATGTCCTTTGAGGCAATCGCACGACTAATAGAATTAGTCCCATTGAAGACTTTTACAGTAGAATCAGCATAGGATTCCCCTTTTTTGACTAAGGTAGTCAAGGTGAAGTTGTTGTAGACATAATCCATCAGTGCATTCGTAGCGACAAAGCGATTGTCAGGGAATTCATCCCCCTTATCAGCCTCGAGAATCACCGTGATAATTTGGAAATGATTTTCAGCTGTAGTGGCGACGAATGAAGCGCCTGATAATTCAGTAGTCCCAGTTTTCAGTCCGGTAACACCACCCCTTTGGTAAGTCCCATCTTCAATCATTTGATTGGTTGAATAGTAGGTGTTTCCTTCTAATGTAAAAGAGTATTTTGAGGTAATGTCAGTCACTTCTGGATAGTCAAGGAGCAGGCGGCGAGCAACAATGGCAATATCTTTTGCTGACATAGTATTTTCATCTGTTGATGAAGAGCCTGGGTAGATATTGTTCCCTAAAATCTCGTTGTTCAAACCAGTAGCGTTGACCAATTTTGCGTCTGTAATCCCCCACTCCTTGAGTTTTGCGGTCATCATATCAACAAATTTCGGCTCCGAGCCCGCTACTTTTTCAGCCAAGGCAATAGCTGCGCTGTTGGCAGATGAAATGAGAGAAGCTTGTAGAAGTTCTTGGACAGTATATTGCCGAGTGTCCAAATCAATATTGCTTGCGATGGCATCAATCGTTAATTGATAAGGGTAGTTAGAAATATCTACCTTTGTATTTATGCCAAATTTCCCTTGTTCCATTGCTTCGTATACCAAATAAACGGTTAACAATTTAGAGATGGAAGCGATGTGGGTAGGTGTAGCAGCATCCTTTTCGTAAAGAACCTTACCAGATTGAAAATCAACGGCAATGGCGTGTTTTGCAGGAACAGAGAAGCCGTCTGCTGCTACTAGTTGTGAAATGGGAAAAAACGTTAAAAGCACAAGGTTTAACCATAAAATAAATTTTTTCATAAGAACCTTTCTAATCAATTTTACATTATACCATAAGTAAAAAATAAAAGAGAAAAACTTACTATAATGAAAAAAGGATGACAATTTGTTGAAAAGTCTGAAAATTTCAAACATGAACAAAAATTTCTTTACAAGCCCTAAACGTCGTGATATAATAAGACACATATATTTAAGAATTGTTTAAGCAATTCCACTATCTTAAATGAGGAGACCTTTTTATGCAGAAAAGAAAAATTGCAGTGATTGCAGGTGTAACCTTGCTTTCAGCAGCCTTTTTGGCAGCTTGTGGCAATTCATCAACTAGCAAATCAGAAACTTCTTCAACATATTCATATGTTTATACTGAAGACCCAACATCATTGGACTACATTGCTTATAACCGTCAACAAGTTTCTGACATCGTAACCAACATGGTGGACGGCCTTCTTGAAAACGACAAGTACGGGAACCTTGTTCCTTCACTTGCTGAAGATTGGAAAGTTTCAAAAGACGGCTTGACATATACATATACATTGCGTAAAGGCGTAAAATGGTACACTGCTGAAGGTGAAGAGTATGCAGACGTAACTGCAAACGACTTCGTTACATCACTTAAGCATGCGGTTGAAACTAAGTCAGAAGGTCTTTACATTATCCAAAACTCTATCAAAGGTTTGGACGACTATGTAAATGGTAAAACAAAAGACTTTTCTACTGTTGGTGTAAAAGCGGTTGACGACTATACAGTTCAATACACATTGAACCAACCAGAAAGCTTCTGGAACTCAAAATTGACAATGTCAATCATGTTGCCAGTTAACGCTGACTTCTTAGCATCAAAAGGTAAAGACTTTGGTAAGGTTTCACCAGACGGTATCCTTTACAATGGTGCCTATACAATTAGCGCTATGACTTCTAAGTCTGCGTTAGAGTATACTAAAAACGAAAATTACTGGGATGCTGAGAACGTAAAAATCGAGAAAGTTAAGTTGACTTACTATGATGGACAAGACCCAGAAACATTGGTTAAAGGATTTACAGACGGTAATTACTCAAATACTCGTATATTCCCTAACTCATCAAGCTACAAATCTGTAAAAGAAAAATACAAAGATAACATCACTTACGGATTGCAAGATGCTACTACATACTACACACTGTTTAATGTAAACCGTGGTACTTATAATCATACCGCAAAAACAAGCGATGCTCAAAAGACAGCTTCTAAAACAGCTCTTCAAAACAAAGATTTCCGTCAAGCTTTGGTATTCGCTTTTGACCGTCAAAACTATCTTGCACAGTCAGTAGGTGAAGAGGCATCTGACAAAGCACTCCGCAACACATTTGTTCCACCAACATTTGTTAGCGCAGGTTCAACTTCATTTGGCGACTTAGTAACCAAAGATTTGGTATCATATGGTGATGAATGGAAAGATATCAATCTTTCAGATGCTCAAAATGGTCTTTACAAACCAGAATTAGCTAAAGCTGAAATTGCTAAAGCAAAAGAAGCTCTTGAAGCTAAAGGTGTAGAATTCCCCGTTCACTTGGATATGGCGGTTAACCAAGCTAGTGAAATTGGTGTGCAACAAGCGCAATCATTGAAACAATCAATTGAAAAATCACTTGGTACTGAAAACGTAGTTATCGACCTTCAAATGATGGATACTGATACATTCCAAAACGTAGCCTTCTACGCTGAAAGTGCAACAGAAATGGATTACGATATTTCATATGCAGGTTGGGGACCAGACTATCTTGACCCTTCTACATACTTAGATGTATTTAACACTACGAACGGTGCAAACCTTAACCGTCTTGGTTTGGATGGAGCGAAAGACACAGCCTTGATTCAAGAGCTTGGTCTTGATAAATACGACGCTCTCTTAAAAGAAGCTTCAGCAGAAACACAAGATGTGGCAACACGTTACCAAAAATATGCACAAGCTCAAGCATGGTTGACAGATAGTGCCTTGATCGTTCCTTATATGTCACTTGGTGGATCACCATCCGTATCTAAAGTTGTTCCTTACACAGCATCAATTTCTGATATTGGAATCAAAGGTGGTGGTGCCTTCTACAAATACATGGAAGTTGGTACAGAAGTTAACAAAACTAAAGATGTACTTGCTAAACGTGAAAAATGGTTGAAAGAAAAAGCAGAATCTAATGCGAAAGCACAAGAAGAACTTGCTGACCACGTAGAAAAATAATTAAACATTTTTAAGAGAACTTTCTCTACTATTTATAGAGAAAGTTCTTTTGAGATTGAGAGGAAAACATAGAATGAAGAAATATATTTTCAATCGTATTTTGCGTTCGTTAGTCTCTCTTTTTCTTGTGACTACATTGATATATATAATTGTCTATACAATGGTTCCACGGAAAAAGATTTTTGAAAAGGATCAAACGTATGTGAAAATGGCGGCAGATCCTTACAAGAAAGCTGACTATGTCAATACTGTCTATGAAAAAATGGGCTATATTGACTATATGAACAGTAACGAGTTACAAACTGCGGCTGAAAAAAAATATGAAAATGTAACAAGTGAACCAACCGAAGCCAACAAGAAGATTTATAAAAAATATCTTACTCAGTTAGGTAAAGGTTGGGAGTTGCATCAATTTGAAACAAATAACAAATTTTATGCAACCCGCGAAATTCCAATTTACCAACGTATTGCTAAGTTTTATGGTAATTTAGTACAGGTAGACCACACCAATAAAATTAAGGACAAAGCCAATCCGAACTTGGAACGCTATATTCGATTAGAAAAAGACCCTTCTATTGGTTGGGCTTTGGTCGGTTCTGGTACAGAGCACAAGTATTTGTTGTATGCCAATGGACAATTTCCATTTATCCACCAAAACTTCATTACATTTGATTTAGGTGTATCCTATCCTACCTATGCCAATATTGATGTTTTGGAAGTATTGTCACAAGGGCAAGGTAAAGCTTTGTTGACAGATGTGACTTTCCCGACAGGTGTTACCAAGAAATCTTCTGTTAATATCTATACTCGTACCTACAAATCTCCAGGAAATGCAGATAAACAAACAATTGCTAACTTCGGAGAGGGTGATGCCTACACAGCTACTAAAACACGCTATCAAGATCCGTCAATGCTTGTGAACTCCTCTATCATTGGGATTATTAGTGTGATTATTACCTACGTATTTGGTATTCCACTTGGAATTTTAATGTCTCGTTACAAGAATAAAGGTTTTGATACCATCATGACAGCGGTACTTAGTTTCTTGATGGCCTTGCCAAGTGTTGCCTTCATCTATATTTTCCGTTTTGCTTTTGGAAAATTATTTGGGTTGCCTGATACTTTCCCAATTTTAGGTGCGCAGGATTTTCGTTCGTACCTCTTGCCTGCTCTATTGTTAGGGCTATTAGGTATTCCAGGAATGGCTGTTTGGATTCGTCGTTACTTCATCGACCTACAAACAAGCGACTATGTTCGTTTTGCGCGCGCAAAAGGATTGTCAGAATCTGAAATTTCTCGGGGACACATTTTCAGAAATGCAATGGTACCTGTTGTAATAAGTATTCCTGGTTCAATTTTGGGTGTTATTGTCGGTGCTACCTTTACAGAATCTGTATTCGCCTTCCCAGGTATGGGTAAGATGTTGATTGACTCAATTAACAATGCTAACAATACAATGGTAGTAGCCTTGACATTTATTTTTGCAGCACTTTCCATTTTCTCACTCTTGTTGGGAGACTTACTGATGACTGTAGTCGATCCACGTATAAAATTAGACGCAAAAGGAGGTAAATAATGTCTACAATTGATAAGTCTAAATTTACATTTGTCAAACGTGACGATTTTGCCGCTGAAGCTATTGATTCTCCATCATATTCTTACTGGAAGTCAGTAATGCGTCAATTTTTCAAAAAGAAATCAACTATTGCGATGCTAAGTTTGCTGATTGCCATTATCTCAATGAGCTTTATCTATCCTCTATTTGCAAACTATGATTTTAACGATGTCAGTAAAATAAATGATTTCTCAGCACGTTATAACTGGCCAAGTACAAAGTATTTGTTCGGTACAGATGCCAATGGACAATCTCTCTTTGATGGTGTTTGGTATGGTGCGAGAAATTCTATTCTCATCTCACTTATTGCTACAGTGATTAACTTGGTGATTGGGGTTATTGTCGGAGGAATCTGGGGAGTATCGAAAACATTCGATAAAATTATGATGGAAGTTTACAATGTTGTTTCAAATATCCCATATTTACTAGTTATCATTGTCATGACTTATGCATTGGGAGCAGGATTTTGGAACTTGATTCTTGCTTTCTGTATCACAGGTTGGATCGGGGTTGCCTTTTCTATCCGTGTTCAAATTATGCGTTACCGTGATTTAGAATACAACCTTGCTAGTCGCACACTTGGAACGCCAACCTTCAAGCTTGTAGTGAGAAATTTGCTTCCGCAGTTAGTGTCTGTTATTGTGACACAAGCATCACAAAGTTTGCCAGGCTATATTTCTTCTGAAGCGTTCTTGTCTTATTTTGGTATTGGTTTGCCAGTGACTGTGCCAAGTCTCGGTCGTCTCATTTCAAAATATGCGCAAAACGTGACAACCAACGCTTACTTGTTCTGGATTCCATTGACAGCACTCGTTCTTGTTTCGCTTTCACTGTTTATTGTTGGGCAAAACCTTTCGGACGCCAGTGATCCACGCACACATAGATAAGGAGCCGATATGACAGAGAATAAAAATATCATTTTATCAGCTAAAGATGTGGTCGTGGAATTTGATGTTCGTGATCGTGTCTTGAAAGCTATTCGTAAAGTATCACTTGATTTGTTTGAAGGAGAAATTCTTGCCCTCGTAGGTGAGTCGGGTTCTGGTAAATCCGTTCTGACAAAAACTTTTACCGGAATGCTTGAAGAAAATGGTCGTATCGCATCAGGTAGCATTAACTACCGTGGTAAAGAGTTGACAAAAGTAGTTAACAATAAAGAATGGCAAAAAATTCGTGGTGCGAAAATTGCAACTATTTTCCAAGATCCGATGACGAGTTTGAACCCACTTGTGACGATTGGGAGACAGATTACAGAAGTCATTGTTAAACATCAAGGTAAAACAGCAGCAGAAGCCAAGGAAATGGCGATTGACTACATAAAAAAAGTTGGGATTCCGGAGGCGGAAAAACGTTTCAATGAATACCCATTCCAATATTCAGGTGGGATGCGTCAGCGGATTGTTATTGCGATTGCCCTTGCTTGCCGTCCAGATGTACTGATTTGTGATGAGCCAACAACAGCTTTGGATGTAACTATCCAGGCTCAGATTTTGGATTTACTAAAATCACTTCAAAAAGAATATAACTTCACAACAATTTTTATCACCCACGACTTAGGTGTTGTTGCCAGTATTGCTGATAAGGTTGCGGTAATGTATGCTGGAGAAGTTATTGAGTACGGAACGGTAGAAGACATCTTCTATGATCCACGTCATCCGTATACATGGAGCCTCTTGTCAAGCTTGCCACAACTAGCGACAGCAGACGGAGAATTGTTCTCTATTCCAGGAACGCCACCATCACTTTATACACCTGTGGTTGGTGATGCCTTTGCACCTCGTTCAGAGTTTGCAATGCAGATTGATTTTGAAGAAAAAGCACCAATTTTTGCAGTTAACGATACACACTGGGCGAAAACATGGTTGCTTCATCCAGAGGCACCAGAAGTTGAAAAACCTGCTGCAATTCAAAATCTACATGAAAAAATTAAGTCAAAAATGACAAAAAAAGTAAATTAGGAGGAAGAAATGACTGAAAAATTAGTTGAAATTAAAGATTTAGAAATTTCTTTCGGCCAAGGGAACAAAAAATTTGTTGCCGTTAAAAATGCTAACTTTTTTATCAATAAGGGAGAAACTTTCTCTCTTGTAGGGGAATCTGGTTCAGGGAAGACAACTATCGGACGTGCGATTATTGGCTTGAATGATACAAGTTCTGGGGATATTCTCTATAACGGAGAGAAGATTAACGGAAAATTGACGCGCGAACAAAAACGTGATGTTATTCGTAAAATCCAAATGATTTTCCAAGACCCAGCTGCGAGTTTGAATGAACGTGCGACAGTTGACTATATCATCTCAGAAGGCTTGTATAACTTTAAACTTTACGAAAATGAAGAAGAACGTCAGACAAAAGTTCGCAATATCATTAATGAAGTTGGTCTATTGGCAGAGCATCTAACTCGCTACCCACATGAGTTCTCTGGTGGTCAGCGTCAGCGTATAGGTATTGCTCGCGCCTTGGTCATGGAACCGGAGTTTGTAATCGCGGATGAACCCATATCAGCCTTGGATGTATCGGTCCGTGCCCAAGTCTT
>JAIMFC010000018.1 GCA_019794795.1 Streptococcus gallolyticus | reverse complement strand
TTGTCAATACTTTTGTTCAACTTTTTTCAGAAACTTTTTCATGACTGCCGCCCCTTGCGAGACAACTCCATTAGTATATCAGATACATACCCAACTGTCAACTCCTTTCCTGATTTTTTAAAAAAAAATTCGCCCCATAAAGGGGCGAGGTTTTAATTACGTACCTCTAGGAGTCCAAGATCTCCGTCTTCGCGCTTGTAGAGTACGTTTGTTGTATGATCTTTCGCATCTACATAGATGAAGAAATCATGTCCGAGCAATTCCAATTGAAGTTTTGCTTCTTCCAAATCCATTGGTTTAGCATCAACTTGTTTTGTTCTAACAACTTTTACGTCCTCAACAGCTGCTTGCTCTTCTAATTCTTCTGTAAAGATTTGACTAGTTGCAACTTTTTGACGATTTTTCTTTTCAATCTTTGTTTTATTGCGACGAATTTGGCGCTCAATTTTATCAACTACTAAATCAATTGAACCGTACATATCTTGTGAAATATCTTCTGCACGGAGAGTAATTGAGCCAAGTGGAATAGTAACCTCTACTTTTGAAGTCTTCTCACGGTAGACTTTCAAATTCACCTTAGCGCTCAGTTCTTGCTCTTCATTGAAGTACTTTTCAATTTTTGCTACTTTTTCTTCTACATAGTGACGGAGTGCATCTGTCACTTCAAGGTTTTCACCACGAATACTGAATTTAATCATATGAGTACCTCTTTCTCGGCTTTCGCCTTTCTTCTCTTTTATTATAACATCTTTTGATAAAAATGCAAGCGTTTTCTTATCTTGCCAATGAAAATGTTTTGATTTCTTTCTTTCCAGCTTTCAAAATTGCTTGTTTGGCTAGTTCTAAAGTAGCACCTGTAGTATAGATATCATCTATTAATAATATCTTACTTGGTATAGTTATGTTCTCTAGTAGATAGAATGTCTGTTTGGCTAACAATCTTTCTTGACGTGTTTTTTCAGACTGTTTTGGCGAGTCTACTTTCCCCAATAATTCTGCATAAGCACAGCCGGCTGCTTCTAGCAGACCCGTCACTTGATCAAAACCACGCTCCTCTTCACGCTCTTTACTGACTGGGATTGGAACTAGGGTGTAGCCCTTGTAATTCATTAATGCTTGTCGTAATTCTGTGGCAAACGCATGTCGCAAAAGATAATCACCTTCAAATTTGTAGCGACTAAAATAAGACTTCATCGCGTCCTTGTATTGAAAAAGGCTACAATGTCGGATGATCACTCCTTTTTCCTCCCATTTTTTACAATCTGGGCAAACTTCCTGTGAGTCAGCTTTATAACATCTTGTACAATGTTGAGCTGGTATCCGCTTAAAGGACATCATGCAGTCTGGACAGACCTGTTCTTTCCTCATTTGAATAAAAAAGAGTTCCGAAAATGTTTGGCGTGCTGAATGTGTTTCTCCGCACAACATGCATTTCATGAATAGCCAGCCTCCTTATTCATTATCTTGATTTCCTTAATCGCCTTTTCAATGGCTTGATTTGTTTCTTCTATAAAAAATAGTAATTGACCTGTTGGGCGCTCTAAACTACGACCAACTCGACCAGATATCTGTATGAGTGATGAAGAATTATAGAGTCTATGGTTTGCTTGTAGTACAAAGACATCCACACACGGAAATGTCACTCCTCTTTCTAAAATTGTAGTTGAAATGAGAATACTGAGTTCTCCATTGCGAAATTGTTGAACGATGTCTAGGCGATTTTCCGTTTGACTAGAAACAAAGCCTATCTTTTCTTCGGGAAACAATTGGCTTATTATAGAAGAAAGTTCTCGTCCTTTGGATATTTCCGGTGCAAATATTAGCAAAGGAAATCCCGTTTGTCGTTGCTGAGCCATCATTTTCTTGATAAGTCGGGGAATTTTTTTCTGAGCCAAATGGTGTTCAAATTTCTTAATCCAGATTTTTTTCGGTACAATTAAGGGATTCCCATGAAATCTTCTAGGTAGACTGAGACGTTCCAGTTGTTTGCTTTTCACTTTTTTATCCAATTCATCTGTTGATGTTGCTGTCAAAAAGATTTGGAGTCCCGTTTCTTTGGTAGCATTGTCAACAGCTTGGTAGAGCATCGGATTGTCTACATATGGAAAAGCATCTACTTCATCAATCATAACCAAATCAAATGCTTGGTAAAACTTGAGTAGTTGGTGGGTGGTCGCAATCACCAGAGGTGTACGGAAATAGGGTTGAGATTCTCCGTGTAGCAATGCTATTGGACAAGAAAAATCTTTTTCCAATCGCTTATACAGTTCAATACAGACATCAATTCTCGGACTAGCTAAACAGACACTTCCGCCACCATCAATGACTTGTGCTACAACTTGATAGACCATCTCGGTCTTTCCGGCTCCTGTCACTGCATGCACAAGAGTAGCTTGCTTACGGGATACATTTTTACACAATTTTTGCGAAATTTCTGCCTGCCAGTCCGTAAGTTGGCCTTTCCATAATAGGGATTGTTGCCGAGGAAAATCTTCTTGCGGAAAATAATAGAGAGACTCATCGTTGCGCACTCTACCAAGTAAAATACACTCTCTACAGTAGTAAGCTCCGTTTGGTAACTGGCATTCTGGGCGATAAGGACTTGCACAGCGACTACACTTGTTAGAATTTGCTAGTAATTCTTGGGCCTGCTCGCGTTCTTCTTCTGTCAACTGATATTTGGTAAACAAACGTCCTAAGTAATCTTGATGTATCTGCATACTTCTTTATTCGTAATTTTTTCCTAAACTTGCTAAGTTTTGAAAAAATGTGTACAATTTTGATATGAAAGAATACAAGACAATTAAAGAAGATGGTGTCATTGAGATTGATATAAAAAAATCACAATTTATCTGCCATCTAAAACGAGTAAAGACAGAAGATGAAGTTCGTACATTTATCAACGGGCTAAAAAAAGAACATTACAAAGCTATCCATAACTGCTCTGCCTTTATCCTTGGCGAAAACGCTGAAATCAAGCGGTCATCCGATGACGGTGAACCTTCTGGAACAGCTGGCGTTCCTATATTAACTGTTCTAGAAAACCACCAATTGACGGACATTGTCGCGGTTGTTACACGCTATTTTGGTGGAATAAAACTAGGAGCTGGAGGCTTAATCCGAGCTTACGCTGGTGCTGTCGCCGAAGCAGTTAAGGAAATTGGTTGCGTTCAAGTCAAGGAACAGCAAGGAATCTCTGTCAGTTTGAGCTATGCTCAGTATCAAGATTTTGCTAAATGGTGTTCTGAAAGAAGCTTGCTTGAATACGATACTCAGTTTTTAGAGAATGTAACAACTACCCTCTATGTCGACAAGGAAATCGTCCAAGAGACTATGGATAGTTTAGTTGAATATTACCATGGGAAAGTTTCTCTTGAAAAAATAGGCACGAGGATTGTGGAAGTTCCTATAAATTAAGAAAGGCTATCGTTTTGATAGCTTTTTTATATTTTACAAAAAGATGGGCTAGGGGTATACTGAACCTACAAGAAAGTGGAGGACAATTATGGCTATTTATCAACATATTACAGAATTAATCGGCAAAACTCCGATTGTGAAATTAAACAACATCGTTCCTGAAGATGCTGCAGAAGTTTATGTCAAACTTGAAGCCTTTAACCCTGGTTCATCCGTTAAGGACCGTATCGCTCTGAACATGATTGAAGATGCGGAAAAACGTGGCATCATCAAACCTGGAGATACTGTCGTGGAGCCAACTTCTGGAAATACAGGAATTGGCTTGGCTTGGGTTGGAGCTGCTAAAGGTTATAAAGTCGTCATCGTCATGCCTGAAACCATGAGCATTGAACGTCGTAAAATTGTTCAAGCCTACGGTGCTGAATTGGTCTTGACACCTGGCTCTGATGGAATCAAGGGTTCTATTGAAAAAGCTAAAGAAATCGCTAAAGAACGTGGTGCTTGGGTACCATTGCAATTTGAAAATCCTGCCAATCCTGAAATCCATGAATTAACAACAGGAGCTGAAATTCTGGAAGACTTTGGTCCAACTGGCTTAGATGCTTTTGTAGCCGGTATTGGAACTGGCGGTACTGTTACTGGTGTTTCTCGCGCACTCAAAAAAGCAAATCCAAATATTCAAATTTACGGTTTGGAAGCGGATGAGTCTGCTGTCTTATCAGGAGATAAACCTGGTCCACACAAAATCCAAGGTATTTCAACTGGTTTTATTCCAGGGGCTTTGGACACAACTTCCTATGATCATGTGCTTCGTGTAAAATCTGACGATGCACTGGCATTTGGTCGTACTTTGGGAGGACAAGAGGGATTCTTAATTGGTATTTCTGCCTCTGCAGCCATCTTTGCTGCCATTGAAGTTGCTAAAAAGCTCGGAAAAGGAAAGAAAGTCTTGGCTTTAGCCGCAGACAATGGCGAACGCTATCTCTCAACTGCACTCTATAACTTTGAAGACTAAAATTACAGTAGAAAAAAAGACAAACGCTTCAAAATAGAGCATTTGTCTTCAAACTGAAGTGAAATTTTAAGATTTCGCTTCTTTTTCTTTGGTCAACATTTCTTTCGCGTCTTTTATCCATGTTGGAAGGGCATTTTTCAAGGGTTCAAAACCAAATTTGTTTCGATCATTAGTAAAACGATGACGACGTGGAAATTTCTGCTTCTCCTCTTCTAAGGTCCGAAGAGATAGACTTGATTTACCAGAAAATTCATCATAGTCTACCACCTGAACGAGGACGTTTTGACCGATTTTTAGGTGGTCGTGAATGTTATCAACAAAACCTGTCTTAATTTCAGAAATATGAATCAGTCCTGTCGTCCCATCTTCTAGTTCGACAAAGGCTCCGTAAGGTTGAACCCCTGTAATCTTTCCTTGGATCTTATCTCCAATTTTCATCCTAGTCCTCAATCGTTACGCCAAGGATGACCACATCTTCTACAGGTTTGTCCTGTGCACCTGTTTCTACGGCTGCGATTTCATCCAAGACTTTGAACGAATCTTGGTCTACCAAGTGGCCAAAAACAGTATGGCGTTGGTCCAGATGTGGTGTTCCACCATTTTCTGCGTAGACTGCTGCAATTTCAGCAGGCCAGCCACCGCGTTCTAATTCTTTCGCAGAATAAGGGAAGTTGGTATTCTGAACGATGAAGAATTGACTTCCATTGGTATTTGGACCTGCATTAGCCATTGAAAGCGCTCCGCGGATGTTAAAAACTTCCATAGAAAATTCATCTTCAAATGAGTCTCCATAGATGGATTGTCCACCCATACCTGTACCAGTTGGATCACCACCTTGAATCATGAAATCTTTGATAATACGATGGAAAATGACACCATCATAGTAACCGTCTTTTGAAAGAGCAACAAAGTTAGCAACTGTTTTTGGAGCTTGCTCTGGGAAGAGTTTAATTTTAAGGTCACCGTGGTTAGTTTGAATTGTTGCGATTGGACCTGCTGCATTTGCAAGAGCAAGTTGTGGGTAATTTCTAATTGTTTCTACCATTCCTAATTTCTCCAAGGCATCATAAATGCCGTCTTCTTCTAAATTTTTTGTAATATAATCTGCTTTTGCTGCTAGATCAGGGTGAGATTGCCCCATAGCAATACTGATACCTGCATATTCAAAGAGTTCAATATCATTGAGCCCATCCCCAAATACCATGACATTCTCTGGTTTCAGTCCTAGTTTTTCTACTAGCATAGAAACACCAGCCGCTTTCGAGGCATCCTTTAGAATGATGTCTGATGAGCGTGCCTCCCAACGCACACTTTTCAAATCTTGTGTGAGATGTTCAGGCAATTCTGCCTCTACTCCTTTAGGTTCAAAGGTCCACATCTGATAGATATCTCTATTTTTATAAAAATCTGGTTCGACCGCTAGATTGTCATAAACGACATCAATGGTTTCTTCTACAGCATCGTTACGATCGGATACTGCCGCTCCTTCTGCGCCCATAAATCCGTAAGCGATACCTGCTTCCTCTGCCCAATCTATATAGTTTTCTACCAAGTCAGGTGAAATCGGCTTGTTATGAAGGATATTCCCTTTTTTATCTTCTACCAAACTACCGTTTATCATGGCAAAATAATCTGGTTTGAGTGCAGCCAATTCTGGAACAACTCCATATTTGGCACGACCGGAAGCCAAACCTGTTTCAATGCCTCTTTTACGTAACGATTGAAAAACATGGGGAATGGTTGCAGGAATGTAACCTGTATTTTTCACACGCAAGGTATCATCGATATCAAAAATGACTAGTTTGATTTTTTTAGCGCGGTATTTTAACTTAGCGTCCATGAATCTCCTTCCTCATACTTACTTTCAATAGTATACCACTATTCCTTTTCTTGCGCTACCAGTCCATGTTGAAAGGCATAAACAACAGCTTGGGTACGGTCGCTCACTTCCAATTTTGATAAAATATTGGACACATGAGTCTTGACTGTTTTGAGGGAAATAAAGGATTCATCTGCTATACGTTGATTGTCATAACCCTTGGCTAACAGCGTTAAAATTTCTCGTTCACGAGCAGTTAAATCATCATGTAAATCTGGGTGGTTACGATGGTGTTCTACCTTCTTTTCTATTTCTGTTTCGATGGCTAATTCACCGCGAGCTACCTTACGAATGGCTTGTAGAATTTCGTCCGCACTAGAAGTTTTGAGCATATAGCCTTTAGCGCCTGCATTGAGAACAGGATAAATTTTTTCATTATCCAAGTAAGAAGTCAAAATGACGATCTTAGCCTCAGACCATTTTCCCAAAATCGCTAAGGTTGCTTCTACGCCTGTCATATTTGGCATCACCAAGTCCATCACGATAACATCTGGTTTTTCAGCCAGAGCCTTTTCTAAGCCTTCTTGACCGTCATCTGCTTCTGCAACAACCTCCACATCTGGCTGTAAATTCAAAAAACTTTTCAATCCTAAACGAACCATTTCATGGTCGTCCACTAGGAGGACACGAATCTTACTCATCTTCTTTTCCTTTCAAGAGTGGAATACGAATATCAATAGCCACACCTTTTTGTGGGGCGGTACGGATTTTCACTGTACCAGCCATATCCTCCACTCGATCCTGAATATTTTGTAGGCCATAGCTCATATCTTTTTCATCAGACTGCTCAAAACCAACCCCGTCATCCGTCATTTTAAGCTGAACTTCTGTCTCATGCTGGACCAGATAAACATCTAAATGTTTTGCTTTGGCATGACGCAAGGTATTACTAATAATTTCTTGACCAATCCGAAACAAGTGTTCTTCTATGAGTTTTGGAATTTCTTCTATTTCATGGTAAAAATTGACTTCGATAGCACTCTTGTCACTGACTTCCTTAAGAATGACTTCAAAGCCTTCCACCAGATTCTTATCTGCTAACTCACTTGGACGTAAATGCAAAAGTAGGATCCGCAAATCTTTCTGAGCCGACTCAATCAGATCCTTGACCGTTAGCAACTGCTGAGCCACTGTTTCCGTCGGAAGTTGGGCGACATTACTAGACAAGCCCGATAAAATCATACTGGTCGCAAATAATTCTTGACTGACTGTATCATGCAAGTCACGGGCAATCCGCTTGCGTTCACTCTCTACGATTTCCTCTCGCTTCACCAAATCTTGGTTATCGATTAACTGGACCTGCTTGGTGAGATTCCGTACCTTATCTGATAAATCAAGCAAAAGTTGATCTTCTTCTGAAGCCGTACGAATGCTTTTATTTTGCAAGATTGAGCGTAATTTTTGACGCATCAATTGAGTCGCCGTAATAGCTGATGATTGCACTAATATAAATAAGAAAAACGCCAATACAAAGACAAGCAATAGAAGTGTGAAAACCAACTGTTCCGTAGATATCCATAGCGAGATATCCCACACAGATAGATTCAGCAGGGGAAAAATGGCTGCCAGCACCACCAAGATAATCAGGGCTGCATACCAGAGCAGCAATAAAAATGTCCGTCTTGTCATACGCGAACCACCTCCACATCCCCGAAGAGGCTGTTATTAACGATTTTGACTCGCTTATGAGATTCCTTATAGTGAGGACTGGAAATAGCTAGGCTTTCATTTCGCAAATCCCACTCAGAAAGACCCAAAAAACGTACCTGTCCATACAGGCTCGTTGCCGAAAGACTGACTTCCACATCGATAGGAATCACAATCTTGGTCCGCCCGAATACCTTTCGAACCATGACAATATTATCTCGTCCTACCAAAACAGTCTCATCCAAATCCACAACATCATTACCAAAAAGTCGAATGATATTGATATCTTCAAAACCATACTGGTCCTTAGCGTGTTCTTGATTGCCCAGCCATTTATTTTTCCTGCGGTCAACGGACAAGGTTTCATCATCCATAATAATATAGGTATACTGATTGCGCTTTTCGTAACGGGCAAAGAAATTGACCACGACATACAACAAGGCAATCAAGACACCAACAATGAAAAATGGATTGAGCACGAAGACCAAAAATATCAAAATATTGGCACTAGTCACTAGCATACTATTGACCTTACGACTGGTGAAATACCAAACGAGCAATAACAAAGCAGCCAACAAGAGTAAGACACGAGCCGTGTCGCTAGCTAGTATGTCAAACAAAGCCAGCGTAAAAATAAAAGCTTCAACCAATAAGAAAAATTGTACTTTTTTCATGAAAATTCCTCACCCTTTTATTGTAACAAATTTTAGAAAGAAAGAGCAGTTTCCTCTCACTTTTGTAGGGCTAAGTGGAACCATTTCTCACTTCTGGCTAGAAACTACTACAAACAGGGATAGGAAAGAACCTAAAACATGGTCTTAGGTTCTCTCTTCATTATTCATTTGATGCAGGGGTAGTTGTAGCTGATGAGGAGGTGTTATCTGTAGTAGTGGATGTATTTGCTACTGACACATAAAGCGTTACTGTCCCATCAATGACGGAACCAGCCGATGGATACTGACTAATAACCATATCAGAGACTGTAGCAGAAACAGTAGAATCTGCTTGTTTTTCAATCGAAGAAACTGATACGCCTAAAGCCTGCAATTGACGGCGCGCTTCTGCATAGCTAACTTGCATATTACCAAAGTCTGGCATCAGGATAGAAGTGCCTTTAGAGAGAACTAGGTTGACCGTTGTCCCCTTAGCAAGAGCAGTTTGGGCTACTGGGTCTGTGCGAATGACCAGTCCAGTTGCAACCTTATCGCTATTTTCTTCCGTCACAGTCCCCAGCTTGAATCCTGCCGCTTCCAAAGCTTGTTTTGCTGCAGACTGGCTAACACCTGCCACATCGGGTACTGTCACACTTTCAACGCCTGAAGAAACTACAAGATTCACTTTACTTCCTTTAGATTTTGAAGTATTGGCTTTAGGGTCTGTACTAATTACATTTCCTTCAGGGACAGAATCACTATTTTTATAAGTAACATTCCCGATTTCAAAGCCAAGCTCCTGCAATGTTGATTTGGCTGTTTCCAAGTCATTACCTGATACATCTGGTACAGTAACAGCTTCTTCAACAGCTATAAATAAGTCAACTGCACTTCCTTCACGACGAGAGGTATTGGCTGCCGGGTCTGTACGAATGACCAGTCCTGCTTCTACTTCTGAGGAAGCTTCTTCTTTTACTTGACCGACTTTCAGGCCTGCTGTTTCAATCTTGTCAACGGCTTGATCACGGGTCAAACCAGCTACATCTGGAACCTTGATGGTTGCCGGAGTACTCAACAATATGGTAACAAAAGCTGCTGCTAATAGGAAACTCGCTCCAATAAGCACCTTATAACGAGTCCGCATTCGGCGCTTGATTTTTGCTGGCTTGGTATCAGGAGTTGATTTTTGCTGTGTAGACTTGGCTTGTGAATTTGCCTTAGCTGGTTTTACTTCTGTGGTTGATTGACTTAATTTTGGTAAGGTTTTTGTGTCAACCTTGTTATCAGACAACTCGACCTTCTTCTCGTTTTTACGGCTACTTGATAAAGATGATGCCAAATCTGCATACATTTCTGCAACGGTTTTATAGCGGTCTGTCAACTTTTTAGCCGTTGCTTTTAGAACCACATTTTCTAAAGCCTGTGGCACTTGTGCATTGCTGGCACGAACAGAAGGAAGTGGTTTTTGAAAATGCTGAAGAGCAATGGTTACCGCGCTGTCTCCGTCGTAAGGAATCCGACCTGTCAACATTTCAAAAAGAATAATCCCCATAGCATAGATATCACTCTGAACAGTCGCCTTAGAACCACGCGCTTGTTCTGGGGACAAATAATGAACCGAGCCCAACATCGAATTTGTTTGTGTCAGACTTGTTTCTGCAAAGGCCACTGCAATACCGAAGTCGGTTACCTTAGCCGTTCCGTCTTTCGTTAAGAGAACATTTTGCGGTTTTAAATCACGGTGAACAATTCCTCGTGTATGGGCCATACGCATAGCTAGAAGAATTTGTCCCATGATACGTACAGCATCGTCATTGGATAGAGGAGCATTTTCCTTAATGTAACGCTTCAGGTCTAAGCCGTCAACATACTCCATAGCCAAGTATTGTTGCCCATCTTCCTCACCAATATCAGAGATACGAACAATATTTGGATGATCCAAGTCTGCCATAGCACGTGCTTCACGCTGAAACCGTTGGACGGCTATCTGATCCGTCTGATAATTGGTCCGAAGGACTTTAACCGCCACTTCTTCACCATCTAAAATCAGATCCCTAGCCAGATAGACATCCGCCATGCCACCACGGCCGATTTGACGAACGACACGATAGCGACCAGCAAATATCTTTCCAATTTGAATCATGGATTAGGCCTCCTCCGTCAGATGAAGAAGAGCGACGGTGATATTATCTGTTCCTCCTGCATTATTTGCAAAGCGAATAAGACTTTCAGCCTTGTTAGCAAGCGGTACATCACTCACCAAAATATCTCGAATATCACCAGTTGAAATCATATTGGTCAATCCATCACTATTCACTAGAACGTAGTCACCAATTTCCAATTTCTTAATAGCAATATCTGGTTCAACAGGTTCTTGCTGACCAATGGATTGCGTAATAATATTTTTCTGTGGGTGACGACTCGCTTCTTCTTCTGTCAATTGACCTGCACGAACCAAGGCGCCGACTAAAGAATGATCACTTGTTAATTGGATATATTCTTCATCTCGAACAATCCCGATACGTGAATCCCCAATATGCGCATAAATCATTTGTTGATCAATAACAACAACTGCTTCAAGCGTAGTTCCCATTCCCTTGTAATCATCTGTCTGACCAAGTTCATAGATTTTTTGGTTTTCTTTTTCGAGTACGTCTACAAACCACTCCCGAACATCGTTTAGAGTAGTTAGTTGGGCATCTACCCAAGCCGCACCAAGATCAGTCGCTGTCATTTCACTAGCAATATGACCTGCACGATGTCCTCCCATTCCGTCCGCAAGGACAATCAAATCAATCCCTGCGCGGTTCGTATAACGATTGACGTAGTCTTGGTTGTTGGATCTTTTTTGACCAACATCTGTTAATAAAGCATATTCCATACTGTATATCGGCTGAAAATCAGCCACCTCCTCTAAATTTAGGATATTCTTCGTACTTGACTGATGAAAAATCCATCTGTCTGATACTGTTCTGGTGTAATCAAGATGCACCCATCTACTAAAATATCTGAAGAAGGATGCTGTAAGACAACCTGCTCAAAATTTGGGTGTCTTCGCAAAAATTCTTGGACGACTTCTTGATTTTCTTTTTGGATAATGGTGCAAGTACTGTAGGTTATTATACCACCTTTTTTGACGCTTTGGCAAACGCTGTCCAGTATCTCCAGCTGAGTCTCCTGTAAACTTGCAAAATCAGCCGCTTCTTTATTGTACTTGATGTCCGGCTTACGTCTGATAAGCCCAATCCCTGAACACGGCGCATCTACCAAAATCTTATCAAAGGCATTTTCTCCAAAAAATTGTGCAACCTGTCTAGCATCCAATTTTTGGGTAACAACCTTATCTGCCACATTCAAACGCTCTGCATTTTCCGCAATGAGTGTCAACTTGTGGTCGTAAAGGTCCAGCGCTGTCACCTGACCGCTTGTCAGATAAGAAGCTATGTGCATGGTCTTCCCACCAGGAGCTGCGCAGGCATCTAAAACTTGCTCATCTCCTTTTAAGTCTAAAGTTGGAGCTACCAACTGACTGGTTTCGTCTTGAATAGTGATGTCACCCTTGGCGAAGGCTACACTTCCTGCAAAATGACCGCTAGACTTGACCAAACCAACTGGTGACAGTTGTGAAGCTTCTGCTTCCAGTTCCTCTCTCAAGTCATCAAATTTGTCTGTATCTGTCACACGAACGCTGGCTTTATTTCTTTCAAACAGACTCGCCAGGATTTTTTCCGCCCGTTCTTCTCCATACTCTTCTAATAAGGTTTTAACCAACCAAACTGGCACTGAGTACTGAATGGATAAGCGCTTGTTTTTACGCTTGATAGAGGCAATATCCGGCAAATCCGCAGTCAATAGTTTTCGTAACAGCGCATTGACAAACTTGTCTGCTCCTTTTTTCCGCTTAGCTAGGTTGACTGCTTCATTCACCGAGGCATGGGCTGGAATTTTATCCAAATAGAGAATCTGATAAAGACTAAGCATGAGAAGGTAGTAGACCCAGCTATCTATCTTGTCTCTGTCTTCTATGTAATGCGATAAATACCACTCCAAGGTCATTTTACGCGCTACTGTTCCATAAACAATCTCTGTTGCTAGCGCCTTATCTTGACTGGTCAGGCCTGTCTTATCCAACTCCTGCTTCAGAGCAATATTAGAATAGGCTCCTTCATCAAAAATTTGGGTTAAGACTGTCAGAGCCAGACTACGTGCCGTTTGCTGTTTCTTACTCACCGAATTGTTCTCCTACTTGTAGGTCACGACCAGCACCGTTCAAGAAATCTGCCACAGACATTTTTGGCTTCCCTGCTGGCTGAATAGTTTTAAGGGAGACTGCACCATCGCTCGTCGCCACTACCAATTCTTTCTTGTTGCGTACTAGGACTTGTCCTGGTTGACCAGTACCTTCCACCTCTGCTACTTCGTAAACCTTGAAACGCTCTCCCTTCCAGAGAGTGTGAGCAACTGGCCACGGATACATGCCACGAACTTGGTTGAAAATTTGACGGGCTGACTTATTCCAATCCAAACGTTCTTCTTCTGGTTGGATATTTGGCGAGAATGTCACTTGCTCTGGGTCTTGTGGGACTGGCTTCAATTGACCAGATAAGTAATCCGGCAATTTTTCCAAGAGCAAATCACGACCAACGATTGCCAATTTTTCAAACAGAGTTCCCACATTATCAGTCGCTTCAATGACAATACTGTTGCTCGCAATCATGTCCCCTGCATCCATTTCTTTGACCATTTCCATGAGGGTCACCCCCGCACGTTCATCTCCATTGATCAAAGCATAATGAATAGGTGCTCCACCGCGGTATTTAGGTAGAAGTGAGGCATGGACATTGACTGCAAAATTGACTGAATCTAATAATTTGGTCGGTAAGAATTGCCCGAAAGCAGCGGTGACAATCCCGTCTGCACCTAAGTTCATCAAATCTATCATTTCCTGACTACCTGACATTTTTTCTGGTTGCAAAACAGGCAAGCCATGTGCAAGCGCTACTTCCTTGACAGGGGTCATCTGGATAACTTTTTTACGACCAACAGCTCTGTCAGGCTGCGTCACAACCGCCAGCACCTCATAGCGCTGATCCGTTAAAATCCCTTCTAAAACAGTCGCCGCGAATGCTGGCGTCCCCATAAAAATTACCTTGGTCATGCAATCCCTCACTTTATTATTATCTGTTCATTATACCATTTTTCAGCTTATATTTCTCTTAAGAAGATTAAGGTAAAAGCCTGGGAAAAGAATTCACAGGCTTATTTTACAAATCGAAAGCTATCTCGCTGGCAAGTTCGTTCAAGTCAACTACCGAACTAATTCGCTTCTCTTCTAAAAAAGGAGACAAATCTTTGTTCAACCACCAAGAGCGCAAGGACTCTTCTCCATATTCTGCGGCTTGTGGCTTAGTCTGGTGTTGCGCCAGCGTTTCTTCAAAAGAAAGGTCAAAATAATAGGCTATCAAATCTTCTTTATACAATTCCTGCGCTTGTTGAAAGAGCGGTGCGTACCAGTCACTTCGCAAAATCCCCTCCACAATGACCAGGTCAAACTGCTCGTGTCCCAAAACCAAGAATTCCTGCAAAATAGGTAAGGCTAATGTCTCTGGACCATCTTTACATCCTAACATTTCACGACGAACCACATCTTGTGAAATGGGAAAACTTTGACAAGCTACCTGTTCACAAATCAACTTGGCTAAAGTCGTTTTCCCACTGGCTGAGTTCCCTCTGATAAAAATACATTTTTTCATAGCAGCTCCTGTTCCAAAACAATGATAGCACCTTGTTTCGTCTCAACCTGGACACCTGTTTTCTCAAAACCACACTTATTCCAAAAAGCCTGACTCTGCAGATTGCCTTTCATATAGCCTAATCGAACACGACCAAAACCTTGTCTTGAGAGAGATTGTAAGACTACTTGAATGCTCATACTCCCTTTCCCTTGCTGAGAATACTGCGCAGCAACCATGAAGAAACCGATAAAAACTGTATCCTCCTTTGGATAACTTGCAATCAAATCCATGATTGCTGCCAAATGTGTTCCTTGAAAGAAACCAATATAATACTTATCTTCCTGATCTTTCCTATCTGGTAGGGCATGCATATCCTCCAAAATGCTCTCCAAAATTGGAGAAGGTGGACAAAATTGGAAATACAATGGATTCCCTTTTTCAAGTTCTAAAATTTGAGGAATATCTTCCTCACACAAGTCCCTTACCAAATACTGACTAGAAAATTGACTAACATCTAATTTCATACTCACTTCCAAACGTTACATCAAATTCTGGGGTTCATTGTCAATGATTAAGCGTAAGTCTTTCTGATTCGGCAACTGACTCCAATCCAATATCTGGTTGAGGACCTTCTCCAAATTTTCCTCCTTGCGGTACTTAAGCAAAATCTGATAATGATAGAGCTGGTGGGTTCGGGCAATAGGCTTAGGCGTTGGACCCAAAATCCCAATCGTTTCCGACAAGTGCTGGCGCAAGAGAGCGACGATTTCATAGGATTTTTTGACCACTTCTTCTTCAGATTTATGAGATAAGGTCAACCCAATTGTAAAATAGTAAGGCGGGTAACCTAGTCCACGTCGAATCGTCATCTCGTAAGCATAGAAACCCTCATAATCTTGATTTTTAGCAAAGGCAATGGCATAGTGATTTGGATTGTAGGTCTGAATGACCACTTCTCCCTCCTTATCCGCTCGACCTGCTCGACCTGCCACTTGAGTTAGCAGTTGAAAAGTCCTCTCTGACGAACGAAAATCTGGTAAATTCAAAGCCGTGTCTGCATTGAGTACACCAACAAGGGTCACATTGGGAAAATCCAATCCCTTGGCAATCATCTGGGTCCCGAGCAAAATGTCTGCTTCCTGTGCTTCAAATTTCTTAAGAAGAGCTTCGTGAGCACCTTTTTTCCGTGTCGTATCCACATCCATTCGTAGGATTTTTGCATCAGGTAAGAGCTCCTGTAATTCATCCAAAGCCTTTTGCGTTCCCGTTCCATAATAACGAATGGAACGACTAGCACAGGACGGACAGGCATTGGGAATCTCCTTTTGAAATCCGCAGTAATGACAATTCATCGTTTTGGTATCCATGTGCAGGGTCAGCGAAATGTCACAATTTGGACATTGGTCAACCGCCCCACAATCCCGACACATGACAAAAGAAGAGTAGCCACGACGATTGAGCATGAGAACAACCTGTTCTTTCTTAGCCAGTCGATCTTTGATTTTCTCCAGTAAGAGCGGTGTGAAATTCCCTGCCTCTTGCTGACCGATAAAATCTCGAAAATCAATGACTTCAATAGTCGGCAAACTAGCCTTAGGATTTGCTCGCTGCGTCAAGGTCAAGAAACCATAGACTCCCCTGCTAGCACGCGCACGACTTTCTAGACTAGGGGTGGCTGACCCCAAAACCAAGACCGCATTATTATAATCCGCTCGAAGTTTGGCCACATCACGCGCGTGGTAACGCGGATTGCTATCTTGCTTATAGGTCGCTTCGTGTTCCTCATCAATGATGATGGCACCGATATTTTTTAAGGGAGCAAAAACTGCCGAGCGAGCTCCTACAACGACTTGCGCCTCTCCTCGTTGGATTTTCCGCCATTCATCATACTTTTCTCCGTCTGACAAGCCAGAATGTAAAATGGCTACCTGCTGGCCGAAACGTGCAATAAAGCGATTGGTCATCTGAGGAGTCAGTGAAATCTCAGGCACCAGCATAATGGCTGTTTTTCCTTGCTGTAAAACTTGGTCAATGACTTGCAGATAAACCTCTGTCTTACCACTCCCTGTCACCCCTTCCAATAGATAGGTCTGACTCTCCTGTCCAACTTGAGATAGAATCTCCTTGACCGCAATCGTCTGTTCGGGATTGAGTTGGAGTGCTTGACTAGACTGAATACCTGCAAAATAATCTTCTGTTCGGCTAACTTCCTTCTCCCAAACTTCTATCAAAGCATTTTCAAGGAAAAACTTGATCACATCTGACGAAAAATCCTTCCGAAGCTCTGCCAAGGGATATTCCCCAGTTTGTTTCAGCAGGACCTCCCGCAATTCTAGACGTTTCTTAGCACGATTTCCAACATCAAAGCGACTCAACAGGGCCTGATTGACTCGATACCATTTTTCTGTCTTGATTTGCTGTTTATCTTTGGCAACATACTCAACTGAAATTTTTCCTGCTTGAGCTAGGCGCATGACTTTTGCCTGAATTGTGGGATCCAAATTTGAAAAGTGAATCTGATTCTTCCCTTGAAACAAGTCTTCTTGCTCTATAGGAGACAAGCCCTGCCCCACTGTCAAAATCTTATCGTAGGAAGAATTGAGTAGGTTGGGCAGCATAGCCTTCAAAATCGAAATCTTGTAGGAAAAGACCGTTTTTCGCATCTGATCCGCCAACCACAACTGCTCGGTATTCAAGACTGGCGTAAAATCCAAAACTTCTGCAATCGACTTCAAGGCTGCCCCGTCATTTTCTTCCGAAAAACCAACTACTATCCCTTGGATCAAGCGGTTTCCTTTCCCAAAGGGAACATGAACCCGCATGCCGACTTGCAGCATTTGGGCAAATACGTCCGGAATTTCATAAGAATAAGGCTGGTCCGTCTGCATGAGAGGGACATCAACGATAACCTGAGCTAACATACTTCTCCTTTCTCTCTTTTTTAGAAAAGAAACCCAGCTGGATCACCAACTGAGTTTTTCTGTCCTTAAATTTTTTCGCCGTCTTCTTTTTCTTTGGCGATTTGCGCTTTAATTTTGCGCTCTTCCTCTTCCAAACGGAGACGCTCTGCTTCTGCTTGACGACGCATTGCTTCTCGTTTTTCTTCTGGATTTGGATGAATAATTACATTGCCTGATTCGATTTCTTCCAAGGCACGAAGTGTCGATTTTACAGATGTAAATTCTTGCGTTGCTCTTGCACCTGCTTCTAATTCATGAGCACGTTTTGCTTCTAAAATAACCAAAGAATACTTTGATGGCACCTTATCTAGCAAGGTATCAATCGAAGGTTTCAACATCATAATATTGTTCTCTTTTCTAAATAGTTTAACGAGCGTTTAATTGCTCATTCATCATTTCATCATAGCGACCAATCACACGGTCCACTCGAAAATGCTCTGCTTCAATAATCTGCTTAACACGCTCCGCAGCAAGTGGTACTTGATCATTCACGACTGCATAATCGTACTCACGCATGAGGGCGATTTCTTCACGCGCACGCTCAATTCGTTTTGCAATCACTTCTTGACTATCTGTTCCACGACCTACCAAGCGGTCTTTTAATTCATCCAAATCTGGCGGTGTTAAGAAAATAAAAACACCATCTGGCACTTTTTGCTTCACTTGAAGAGCACCTTGCACTTCAATCTCCAAGAAAACGTCAATTCCACGATCCAAAGTCTCATTTACGTAAGTCAGTGGTGTACCATAATAGTTTCCAACATACTCAGCGTATTCTAGCATTTGCCCCTGACGGATCAATTCTTCAAATTCTTCGCGAGAACGGAAGAAATAATCCACACCATCTACTTCACCCGGACGTTGCGGACGTGTTGTCATTGAAACAGAATACTCAAACTTGTGATCTGGCGTTGAAAAAATTTCTTTACGAACAGTGCCCTTTCCGACACCGGACGGTCCTGAAAATACAATTAGTAACCCACGCTCTGTCATGACATCTCCTTTTAAATCTTTCATTCTAGTCTAGCAAAAATGCACTGATATTTCAAGCGTTCATTATTATTTTTTTCATTTAACAAAGTATTGTAAACTCAGATGTTTCAAAGTATTTTCATTGTTTTTTCATCACTGAAAAAATTGACAGAAAAAAATTGTAGCATCCACTACAATTTTCTACTTTATGATAATTTAGTAATGTTGACTGCTTGCAGGCCACGTTGACCTTCTTCAACATCAAATTCAACCTTTTGTCCGTCTTCTAAAGTTTTGAAGCCGTCGCTCTTGATTGCTGAGAAATGAGCAAAAACATCTTGCCCTTCAGTTGTTGAAATAAAGCCGAAGCCTTTTTCTGCGTTAAACCATTTTACAGTTCCTTGTGCCATTTTGAGATACCTCTTTTTATTATTTTGTAAAAACTTTGAAGAGGTACAAACAAGTGAAACTAATAAATAACTCAAAAAACTTATTACACTCACTACTCTAACAGGATATCTACAATAAGTCAACCTTTTACCCTCAATAAATGAAATAACTGACTACAAATGAAAAGAAACACTGAATATTCAGCATTTCTCTCATTATTATTTGGCAATATCTGTTGCTCGTGTCTCACGAATAACCGTAATTTTGATATTTCCTGGATAATCCAAGTTATTTTCAATTTTTTCACGGACATCATGCGCAAGAATCGTTACCTTATCATCACTAATCTTATTAGGATGAACAATGATACGGACCTCACGACCCGCTTGGATAGCATAGGCTTGCTTGATACCGTCAAAGCTGTTAGCGATTTCTTCTAAGTCTTGTAGACGCTTAATGTAAGCTTCCATAGACTCACGACGTGATCCCGGACGAGCTGCACTAAGGGCATCTGCTGCTGCAACGATAACGGCAATCGTACTCTCTGCTTCTACATCTCCATGGTGACTGGCAATAGTATTGACCACAACAGGATTTTCCTTGTATTTTTTAGCCAATTCGGTTCCAATTTCCACATGGCTTCCATCCACTTCACGGTCAATCGCTTTACCAACATCATGAAGGAAGCCTGCACGACGAGCAAGATTGACATTTTCACCCAATTCAGCAGCCAATACTCCTGAAAGTTTGGCAACTTCAATAGAGTGACGGAGGACATTTTGTCCGTAAGAAGTGCGGAAATGCAAGCGTCCCATAATCTTAATCAAGTCTGGATGTAAGTTTGGTGCACCAATTTCATAGGCAGCTGCTTCACCGTACTCGCGAATACGATTGTCCATTTCTACGCGGTGTTTTTCAACCAACTCTTCAATACGAGCAGGATGGATACGACCATCTTGCAAGAGAGCTTCCATTGTCATGCGGGCAATTTCGCGACGAATCGGATCAAAACCGGACAAGATAACTGTTTCTGGCGTATCATCAATGATCACGTCAATTCCTGTCAAACTTTCAAAGGTACGGATGTTACGACCCTCACGACCAATAATACGTCCCTTCATCTGATCATCTGGCAAGTGAACAGAGGTAATGGTCTGTTCTGCCACATATTCACCAGAAATTCGTTGCATAGCTTGAGCCAAGAGCTCTTTAGCAGTCTTGTCTGAACGCTCTTTAATTTCACGTTCAGCTTCTTTGATACGAGTTGCAATTTCGTGAGTTAATTTATCCCGTGTCTCCACTAAGATAATATCGCGTGCCTCGTCTTGGTTCAATGACGCTACTTTTTCCAACTCTTGAGCTTTTTGCTCTTCTAACTTGGCAACCTGTTCCTCGCGCTCATCGATGTGCTTAGTGCGATCTGTCAGACTTTGTTCTTTTTTCTCCAAAGCCTTTTCTTTTGTGGTTAAATTATCATCTTTGCGGTCCAAGTTTGTCGCACGTTCCGCCAAACGAATTTCCGTTTGCTTCAACTCTTGGCGCTCAGATTTGAATTCTTCCACGATTTCTTCACGATATTTACGTGCTTCTTCCTTTGCTTCTAAAAGCATTTCTTTTTTCAAAGATTGGCGATCACGCTCAGCAGTTTTTACAATACTCTCTGCTTCTTGCTCCGCTTTTCCTCTGATATTACTTGCTTCTTGTTCAGCATTTAAAAGTGTCAATTCTGCTGTTTCTTTAGCAGATTTCATTTTTAGGGAAACCGTGATATATCCGATCACTAAACCGATGAGAACAGCAACAAGTCCCAAAGCAAGGGTTACTATGTTCATGTTCCACCTCAATTTTTTATTGGCTTTTTTACAAAAAGTCCTTTTTCATTCTATCATATTTTAAACGATTTCACAAATGGAAATTGCCATTTCCCAGTGGAAAAGAGAGAGCGATTTCAAAAAACTTATGGTATAATCAAAATATACTATAGGAGGAAACTATGACTAAAGAAGTTATTGTAGAAAGTTTTGAACTAGATCATACGATTGTAAAAGCACCTTATATCCGCTTGATTTCTGAAGAAGTTGGCCCTAAAGGGGATGTTATCACTAACTTTGATATTCGCTTGGTGCAACCTAACGAAAATTCTATGGATACAGCGGGTCTCCATACTATTGAACACCTTTTGGCTAAACTAATCCGCCAGCGAATTGACGGTATGATTGACTGTTCTCCATTTGGTTGTCGCACAGGCTTCCATATGATTATGTGGGGCAAGCAGGATCCAACTGAGATTGCAAAAGTTATCAAATCCAGTTTTGAAGCCATTGCCAACGCTGTAACATGGGAAGATGTTCCTGGCACAACGATTGAGTCTTGCGGTAATTACAAGGACCACAGCCTGCACTCTGCACGCGAATGGGCGAAACTCATCCTGTCTCAAGGTATTTCTGACAATGCCTTTGAGAGCCATATTGTGTAAATGAGTCTAAAAATAGTCATTGCGATTTTCTAAACACTCGACTAAACGCTGGGGGAGTCTAATTCTGCATCTTAGCACTGCGTTCAACTATTTTATGTTCTATATACAAAAACCTGGAGTACCTCACTGTACTCCAGGTTTTTTAGTCTAATAATCCAAAGCGTCAGCATATCCAGATCCGTTTCCGACAAAGTATCCTGTTTTCGCATTGATAGAGAAAAGATAGGTACCATCTGGTTTGTAGAGGTTGTAGTAACCTTTTCCGTTGATAATATTGACTTTTTCAAGAATATATTGGTTTCCTGAAACATAGCCACGCGCTTGCGAAGTGGCAATAATTTTCTCCAGAACACCTTCGTTAAAATTCCAAGCATCATTAGTTGGATCGTTATTGATTTTATCCCAATCATATGGTACACGGCTCAAATCACGTTGCAATGTCACTCCTGCTGGAATAGCAATACCGTAGAGCGGATTGTCACCTGCAATAACTGCTGAACTAGACGCTTGTTGCGGCTGTGGAGCAACCGTTTCAGGTGTGGCTGCCGGCGTTTCTACAGGACCAGTTGCAGTCGAACCTGCTGCCTGATTGCTAGTAGCAACTGTCGCATTAGCTTGCTGTGAACGACCAAAGTTTACAGCTGAAGCAATAGCTGCATCTACGCTTTCCATACCCGTCGCAGAGGCGGTTAAGTTTTGTCCTTCTTTGACAATGGCACTGGTGTCCACTTGACCATCTTGAAGGACTGCCTTGTCAAATTGGCCATTGAGTGTTTGGACAGCTTTAATGGCTTTTTCCAAATTACTGTATTTTGTTTTTGCGTCCGCATAAGCACTTGACTTACTATCAATCTTGTCCAACAAGATTTTCAATTCCGCCAACTTCCCGAATTGGCTATTTTTTAAATTCTTCATGCTTGCATCAGTGAAGAAGGTTTTGTAAAGTGTTTCAAAATCTGCTACCGCTGTATTTGTCGAGTTTGAGCTGGTCGTACTTGATTGGCTAGTTGCACTTGACGCTGAGCTACTTGTTTTACTTGATTTATCGTCCCCATTCATCCAGACAAAGGCTGAGGCTAAAACTCCGACAAAGAGGGTAACCAAGGCTGCCCATATCCAGATTTTTTTCTTAGAATCTGAATGACTTACCTCTTCCTCTGGCTCATCCTGTACCACTTCCCACTCATCATCTACTGCTGAAGTTTGAGTTGGTGCAATCGCAGAAATGGGATTGACGACTGGAACTTCGTCTACTTCTAGCTCCAATTCGACTTTTTCTACCACTTCTGCTGGAACGTCTTCTTTATCAGCTTGAACCTTATGAATACCCAACTCCTCAATTTTGTCATCTACTAGTAGGTCTTCTTCCTTGATAACTGGCATGTGGATCTTCGTCTCAAACTTGTCCGCTTCAATGGCTTCTCGGTGTTTTTTGATGTAGCGGTCTAAGACACTATCTGTCTCTGAAATCCCAGCTTCTAAATCCTCTTGACGTCGTGCGGCTTCTCCGACCGTCATTTTTTTGGCTTTTTCAAAATCCAATACTTCTTCGTCTTTTTCTGCCACGACACTGCCTCCTATTCTTTTTCGGCTTGAACCCGCTTCACCCGTTGACCAAAATACTGATAAAGGTCAACTTTCAAGGTTCCGTTGTACAATTTTCTCTTCTTGTCTGCCAAGTTGCCATAACGTTGCTCAAACAATTCATCACTTGTCAAAATAAACTTAGACCATGTTTTTAATGGAGCAAAGGTTTGTCCCATATCTCGGTACAAGCTAACAATCGCTTCATCATCCAAAAGTCGTTCCCCGTAAGGTGGATTGGAGATGATAACTCCGTTAATTTTATCCGTATGTAAATCCTGCAGGCGCATTTGCTTGAAGATGATATCATCTTCTACACCGGCTGCAAAGGCATTTTTCTTAGCAATTTCCACCATGCGGGCATCAATATCTGAACCGGCGATATCCAGCTGCAAATCCGATTTAATGGCCGCTTGTGCTTCTTTGCGTTTTTGCTCCATCAGAGCCTTATCCATCCAATTCCATTCTTCAAAAGCAAAAGAACGTTTGAGACCTGGCGCAATATTGCGTGCCAGCATAGCGGCTTCAATACAGAAAGTTCCCGAACCACATGTCGGATCAATCAATGGCTTGTCTGGATACCAGTTGGATAACTGGAGAAGGGCTGCTGCCATATTTTCCTTGATAGGGGCACCGCCTTTTTCGACACGGTAACCACGCTTAAAGAGACTAGAACCTGTTGTATCAATGAGAACCGTTGCCACATCCTTCAAAATAGACACTTCTATCTTGAACTCTGCTCCCACTTCTTGTAAAGGAACACCTTCTGGACGTGAGAAATGTTTTTGCAATTTCTTGACTACAGCTTTTTTAGAAATAGCCTGCACAGACGGTTCATTGTGGAGTTTTGACTTAACACATTTGGCTTTTGAAATGGGGAATTTACAGCCCAATGGCAGGTAATTTTCCCAATCCAAGCCAAAAACACCTTGAAAGAGTTCCTCAAAAGTGCGCACTGGAAACTGTCCCACCACAATCTTAATGCGATCTGCCGAACGCAACCAGAGATTGGTTTCCATGATTGCCCCTTGGTCTCCTGTAAAGCGAACACGACCGTTTTCCACTTGGCATTCATAGCCCAAATCACGCAGTTCACGCCCTACAACCGCTTCAAGTCCTGCCGCTGCTGTCGCGATTAGTTGATATTGTTTTTTCATATGTCCTCTATTTCAAAAGGGAGGGCTTCCCGCCGATTTTCTATCAAATCAAACACTGTCAGCCACTCCCTGATACATTCCTCTAAAATCAGAAAGTCTAGGTACTTTCGTCCTAGACTATACCTATTATGCAATTTTCTATAAGCCATGTTTTGTTCCAGTGGTACTAGGCACTACCACCTTCGATAATCATCTGTCTACTGTTTCCAGTCAGGAAATCCGTTCTTTATTTTTCCGTTTTTCCCATGCCCCTACCAAAGTTTGGGTTGCTAGCTTGAGGGGTTTACCGCGTTCCACTTCTCAGGTTTCCCTGAAAACTCCGTCACTGTGGCACTTTCAGACCTATTCAAACGTATCCGAAGACTTAGCCCTTTCGGTCGCCGTAACGCCCGAAGACGTCCCTAGGCTTATGCATTCGCCTAGCACAAACACTACCGGCATCACAGCCAGTGCTAGCATGGACTTTCCTCATGGTAGTCAACTACCACGCGATTATCCAAAAATTGCACATTGACTTAGTCTTGAGCGATTTGCTTGCCGAAGACTTCTTTTTCCAAACGATTCAAACGACGTAAGATGTCAAAGTTTGTCGCAGATGATGTGCGTTCTGTACGCAAAGTATCTGTTGTTTCAACAACTGGTGAACTTGGACGTGAGCTATTTGCAGAAACGGCTTTGAGGCGAGCAATTTCACCCTTTAATTCTTTGATAATTGCTTCATAGGCATCATAATCTTTCATGATGTCATCCAAGAAATCATTGACCTCATCCTGATCGTAACCACGGAAACTTGTTTTGAAATCTTGCTCAAAAATGTCTTTAGTTGTGTACTTAATACTTGCCATTCCTCACTCCTCATTCTATAAAAATGTCGCTAGCTCTATTATATTAAAAATTCAGAGTAAAAATCAAGCTAAATCACTCATTTTCTTCAATTTTTTCAGCAACTTCGTTCAGTCTATCAAAGGTAAGCGTTTTTCTAGTATAGCCTTCTTTTTTTACCATCTCGTGAACCAAATATTTCAAGTTTGTTTCATTTTCATTATCGTAAAATAAATAAGCACCATCCGTATTATCCAAGAGAAAACGATTGTAATCTCGAAATTGTCCTGGATTTTGATAAGACGGAAAAGCTGACTTGGTAAAATCAACTGACTTAAAGGCTGCTAATTTGATTTGATTGCCTTCATTCCAGTTCTCACCATGATTTTCAAAGCAGAAAATCGTCGCTAATTGGCAAGTATATCCCTCTTGACGCAAGTCTTTCAACACTTCTAAGGTCCAAGATTCAAAGCCTAAATTTCCAGTAAAAATAAACCATTCCGCGCCATCTTCCATCAGGCGAATCAAATCTTCTCGAATAGCTTTTTTTATAACTGGAAGTCGTTTATCCTTATCTGAGAAAATTCCCAAATCTGTGTGACGATAGCCTGATACTAGTACTGTCTTCATGCGCTTTACTTGAACCTACTTCTTATTTTATGTTATAATATGCTGATAATAGTCTATCAAGAAGGAGTCATATGGTCAATTATCCACATGGGATTCGGAAAATGCATTCGCATCCCTCAAAAGTTACAAAACAAAAACAAGTGGACTTTGCCAACCGTGGAATGAGCTTTGAAGCTGCCATCAACGATAGCAATCAATATTATCTGGCTCACAAGTATGCTGTTATTCACAAAAAGCCGACACCTGTTCAAATTGTAAAAGTAGATTATCCTAAGAGAAGTCGGGCAAAGATTGTAGAAGCCTACTTTAGACAAGCTTCTACGACAGATTATTCTGGTGTTTTTCGTGGTCATTATATTGACTTTGAAGCCAAGGAAACTCGCCAGAAGACTGCTATGCCCATGAAAAACTTCCACGCTCACCAAATTGAACACATGCACCAAGTACTGGAGCAAGATGGCATTTGTTTTGTTCTCCTTCATTTTTCAAGTTTGAAGGAAACCTATCTTCTGCCAGCCAAACCCTTGATTGATTTTTATAAGATTGACCAAGGTAGTCGCTCTATGCCGTTGGATTATATTCGTCAGCACGGCTTTAAAATCATGATGGGAAGTTTTCCTAGTCTTCCCTATCTCGAAATTGTTGAAAAAAATCTTTTAGGTGGTGAATCTATTGAATAATACGAACCTTAAAAAAATCCTTATTCTTGCAGCCAATGTGCTTCTTACAGGATTTCTAGTTGTCTTCTTGGCAGGTGCAGGACTCGCTGCCTACTATCTTTCATCTGCACCCGCTTTGACAGAAAAAGCCTTGACAGCAACCACATCCAGCAAGATTTATGACAAGGATGGAGAACTCATTGCAGATTTGGGCTCAGAAAAGCGTTCTAATGCTAAAACCTCTGAAATCCCGACTGACTTAGTCAACGCCATCGTCTCGATTGAGGACCAACGATTCTTCAATCACCGCGGGGTCGATGTGGTCCGTATCGCTGGCGCCTTTCTCCATAATTTAACAGGAAACAGCTTGCAAGGCGGATCGACGCTCGATCAACAGCTCATCAAATTGACCTATTTCTCAACTTCTACACAGGATCAAAATATCAAGCGTAAAATCCAAGAAGCTTGGCTGGCTATGCAGTTAGAACGCCGAAATACCAAACAAGAAATCATGACCTACTATATCAATAAGGTCTACATGTCTAATGGTAACTACGGTATGAAAACAGCCGCCAATACTTACTACGGCAAGGAATTAGCTCAGCTTTCTTTAGCCCAATTAGCCCTCTTAGCTGGGATGCCTCAAGCACCCAACCAATATGATCCTTACACACAACCAGAAGCAGCTAAAAACCGCCGTGACCTAGTGCTTTCACAGATGTTGGATGAAAAATACATCACTGAAAAGCAATACAAGGAAGCTGTTGCAACACCTGTAACTGACGGTTTGCAATCACTTTCTTCAACTGCTGCCTATCCAGCTTACATGGATAACTACCTCAAAGAAGTTATCGAAGAAGTTCAAGAAAAAACAGGCTATAATCTTCTAACAACTGGTATGAGTGTCTACACTAACGTAGATGCTGCCGCTCAAAAGCAATTGTGGGATATCTACAATTCTGTTGATTATGTAAACTATCCTGATGACACCTTACAAGTTGCTTCTACCGTTGTTGATGTTACAACTGGTCGCGTCGTTGCCCAATTGGGTTCTCGAAACCAGTCTAGCAGCGTTTCCTTCGGAACCAACCAGGCGGTTGAAACCAACCGTGACTTCGGTTCTACTATGAAACCATTGACAGACTATGCTCCTGCTTTTGAGAATGGTGTCTTGGCTTCTACAGCTGATATCATCGTGGACGGTCCTTATAATTATCCTGGTTCTACAACACCTGTCTACAACTGGGACCACAGCTATTATGGCAATATTACTTTCCGGACAGCCTTGCAATACTCTCGGAATGTTCCTGCTGTAAAAATGCTCGAAGCTACTGGTTTAGACAAGGCAAATGCCTTCCTAAACAGTGTGGGAATCTCTTACCCTGAATTGTTCTATTCAAATGCCATTTCAAGTAATACAACTGATTCCAACAGCAAATACGGAGCAAGCACAGAAAAAATGGCTGCTGCCTACGCTTCTTTTGCCAATGGTGGAACTTACAACAAGCCATACTATGTCAACAAGATTGTCTTCAGTGACGATACTGTCAACGAATACTCTCCAGAAGGTACAACAGTTATGTCTGCTGAAACAGCCTATATCATAACAGATACACTGAAGTCTGTTATGACCTATGGAAATGGTCTCAACGGTGCCGTATCTGGTGTGCCTATGGCTGGTAAAACGGGTACCTCTAACTACTCAGATGATGAAATTACTAATATTCTAGCTAATAACGAAGCTGCTAACTATAGCACCATGGTTGTGCCAGATGAAAACTTTGTTGGTTTCTCAACCAAGTATGCTATGGCTGTTTGGACTGGTTACACCAACCGTGCCACACCTGTTCTAGACAATGGAATGTTAGTTGCTACTGACGTTTATCGCAACATGATGAGCTACCTCAATCCTGTAGAAACAGCTACTGACTGGGAAATACCTGATGGTCTTTACCAATCTGGTATCTACCTCTACATGCGCGGAAAAACAGGAAGTTACACTGCTAGAAATAGCTACGGTTATCCAAGTTACGGTACAACATACAGCTCAAGTAGTTCATCTGTAGAAGAGACTAGCACAAGCAGTTCAGCAAGCACTGCTGAAACAACTAGTACCGAGGCTACAGAAACAACCACCTCCACTAGCGAAGCAACTTCAACAAGTACTCAAGCTACCACAGGTCAATAAACCCAAACATAGAAGTCCAACGACTTCTATGTTTTTCATTGGCTTCAGAAAACCACTAGCTATGCTAGTGGTTCCGGATAGCTTATAGCGTGGTATCAAAAAAACCTCCCCAAATGATAAGATAAAAGTGGTTTCCCCGCCACCCCATCACATCATA
>JAIMFC010000017.1 GCA_019794795.1 Streptococcus gallolyticus | reverse complement strand
GTAAAAGAATATGAGGATCCATTTTCGGATGGAAGTTTCAGAACACGATAAAAGCCCGTTGTTACGGGCAATAGTCAAGTAATAGAAGCATAACCTGAACAACGTTCAGCTAGCGTCTTGAGACGCTGCTGGAGACTAACGGCTTACAGCCGGTGTACAAGCCACCCGTTTTCACGGGTGGTTATGACTGTGTAAGCAATTTTGGAAGTATATAGGAATTTAATATGAAAAAAATTTGTCTAGTTACAGGTTCCCGTGCTGAGTATGGGATTATGAGGCCGTTGATTCAAAAACTGTTTGATGATGAAGAAATTATTCTGGATATTGTTGCTACTGCCATGCATATGGAAGAGAAATACGGCAATACTTATCGTCAAATTGAAAGTGATGGTTTTCCAATTGCCTATAAAATTCCATTGAACTTAAGAGATACTCAGAAAGAAACTGTTTCAAAAAGTATGGCAAGATTGCAACTGGCTTTGACCGATATTTTTCAAGAAAATGAGTATGATTTAGTAGTTATTTTGGGAGATCGCTATGAAATGTTACCAGTTGTAAATGTTGCTCTTATTTATAATGTGCCGGTTTGTCATTTGCATGGAGGCGAAACGTCACTTGGTAATTTTGATGAATATATTCGCCATGCGATTACCAAGATGAGTCACTTGCATCTTGTTGCAGCTGAAATGTTTCGTCATCGTGTAATTCAGATGGGAGAACAGCCTCGATTTGTGATAAATACGGGCTCATTAGGCGTCGAAAATGCTTTATCGCTTCCCTCTTTGTCAAAAGTAGAATTAGAGGAGCAATTAGCTGTTAAGTTGGAAGAATCATATGTGGTTGTATTATATCATCCCGTAACTTTTGAAGAAGACCTATCAGCTGGAGATCAAATGTCAATTGTATTGGAGGCATTAAGTCGATTTGGGCAACAATGTATTTTTATTGGTTCAAACTCCGATACTGGTTCTGATGAAATCTCCATAGCAATTGCTTCTTACCTTAAGAAACATCCAAATTGTCATAGTTTTGCCTCATTATCAACACAGCAGTATCATTCACTCATACGTCATTCAAATGGTTTAGTGGGAAATTCATCATCTGGTTTAATTGAAGTTCCGTCTTTAAATCGAGCTACTTTAAACATAGGTGATAGACAAAAAGGTAGATTGAGTGGTAGAAGTGTTTTAAATGTTTTTGTGGATAGCGATGAAATTTATACTGGATTGAAATCCTTGGAAACGGTAACAGATTTTTCAAATCCATATTATCAGGAAGATGCCTCTCAGAAAGCGTATCAAGCTATTACACAGTATCTTAATGAAACTCCTTCTATTTCACAACCTTTTTATGATTTAAACGGGGAGGGCTAATATGAAAAAAAAATTGGCATTTTTAGGGGCTGGTAGTCATGCAGATGCGATTGTTCCTGTTATTGATAGATTAAGCTATGACTTTATTGGTTTTTTTGATGATAAAGATATTAAGGAACATGATGGCTACCCTATTTTAGGCCATCTGTACGATGTCTTGAAATTTTTAGAGAATGGAACAATTGATGCTGTTTTTATTACAATTGGGGATAATGCTAAAAGACGTGAATTATTTGATTATGTTGCAAAGGATTATTATGATGCCATCATTAATATTATCAGCCCAAATGCTTTAGTACTAACTCCCGAAAGTATTTGTGGTAGAGGGATATTTATTGGATTTGGTGCTTTTATTGGCTCAAAAGTTCAATTATTTGACAACAATGTTGTGAATACTGGTGCCTTGATTGAACATCATACAATTGTGAAATCTCACTGTAATATTGCGCCTAATGCGACAATAAATGGACTTTGTAAAATAGAAGAAGAAGTTTACCTTGGTAGTGCGAGTGTCATTATTCAAACCTTAAGTATTGCTTCACAAACAACAATTGGTGCAGGTGCAGTGATTGTAAAAGACATTATAGAAAGTGGAACTTATGTTGGAGTTCCAGCAAAAAAAATTAAGTAGAGGTCAAACAATGAAACCAATTTGTATTATTCCTGCGCGCTCTGGCTCAAAAGGTTTACCTGATAAAAACATGCTTTTTTTAGCTGGAAAACCAATGATTTTTCATACAATTGATGCAGCTATTGAAACAGGATTATTTGAAAAAGAAGATATTTTTGTTAGCACTGATTCAGAATTATATCGAGATATTTGTTTAGAGCGTGGGATCTCTGTTGTAATGAGAAAACCAGAATTATCATCGGATACAGCTACTTCATATGACATGATGGAAGACTTTTTAGCTGATTATGAGGATGATCAAGTCTTCGTTTTATTACAGGTTACATCGCCATTAAGAAAGGCATGGCATATTGAGGAAGCATTAGATTACTATACATCTCATGATGTCGATAATGTAGTTAGTTTTTCTGAAGTTGAAAAGCATCCACGTTTGTTTTCAACCTTATCAGAAGAAGGCTTTGCTCAAGATATGGTAGGTGCTGATAGAGGATATCGGAGACAAGATTTACAAACCCTATATTATCCAAATGGTGCTATCTATATTTCGGATAAACAAACGTATTTAACAAATAAAAGTTTCTTCACTCCAAAAACCTATGCATATAAGATGGCGAAAGAGTACTCTTTAGATGTTGATACGAGAGATGACTTTATTCATGTGATCGGGCATATTTTCTTTGATTATGATCGTAGAGAGCAGGAAAATAAGGAACTTTATCGTCAGGGATTTAAGGAAAAAATGGATAGTAAGGCGATTCGCCTTATTCTAGGAGACTCAAGAACAGTAAACATTGACTTAGACGGCTTTGCGAATTATTCTCAAGGTGGTTTGACCCTTTCCACCCTTTTAGAAAATATTGATATCATTTTAACTGATCATGTAAAAGAAGTCTTTTTATCTATTGGTGTGAATGACTTCATTACAAATCATTCTATCGAATCAATATGTAAAAATTTTGAGAAATTCTACAATATTCTTGTTGAAAAAGAAATCAAATTAAGTATGACAACAGTTGCTTATACGCTTTTCAGAGAAACGGTTAAAAACAGTGAAGTGCAACATCTGAATAATTGGCTAAATAGCTACTGTCATAAAAACAATATTGCTTTGCTTGATATCAATGAATATGTTGCGCAGAATGATCAATTAGATTATCAAAAAACAACAGATGGATTACATTTTAAAGATGAAGTTACACAACAATTACAGATAAAATATCAAGAATTTTTATCCGAATAGAATAAATAATGGAAATTAGTTGTTTAAAAGAGACTAATTTTACATTTTTCAAACAGCATGTTCGTCATATCCGAATTTTTATGATTTTTTTTGATAAATTATGCTCTATTTTTCAAATTTTTTTGTATGATATTATTATACAAAAATTGAAAAAGGAGAATGTATCATGAGTGATATTAAAAAGCGAGTACACCGGCATATGTTTTGGATTGGCCTAGTTTCTTTAATATTAATGCTGATTGATAATATTACCTTATCTTATTTTGATATGGATTTGAGTACTAAATTAGGTCAGATAGAGCAAACTATTTGTATTATTTTAAGTATATTACTCTTTTTAGGAATATTAACCAATCAGACAGATAGAGGAGTAAAACTTTCTGGAAAGATTGATGATAAAAATTCAAGATAATATATTTTTAGGATTCGTCTAACTTTTGACATTTGGCATCATTTGCTCTATAATAATCAATAATTTAATATCCTTTAACTAAGTCCAGAGAGGCTAGGAAGGATACGCAGATCGAGGGCAGGTTCTGTCCAATTTTCGTGTACCTTGCCTCTTGGCGAGGTTCTTTTTTTGAAGTGAGGTCTGTGATGATAATGAAAGAAGAGTTGGTTATTGTGGCGCAGGAGGAGATAGCTCCTCGGATTTTTGCTATGGATTTGTCTGGTGAGATGGTGGCGGAAATGGCTGCGGGTCAGTTTCTGCATATTCGTGTGCCAGATGCTAGTAAGGTATTGCGGAGGCCGATTTCTATTTCCCAGGTAGACAAGGAAGCGGGAGTCTGTCGGATTATTTATCGGATTGAAGGTGAGGGGACGCGCCTTTTTTCACAGATGCCTGTGGGTCAGTTGTTGGACTGTATGGGTCCACAGGGGAATGGCTTTGATACTTCATTTTTGACAGCGGGTCAGTCAGTATTGTTGATTGGTGGAGGAATTGGTGTTCCGCCATTGGTCGAGCTTGCTAAAGAGATTGTTGCGAAAGGTTGTCAGGTCACTGCTGTGATTGGTTTTGCGCATCAGGCAGCGGTTATCTTAGAAGAGGAATTAGCCAAGTATGGCCGAGTCATTGTGACAACGGATGATGGTTCCTATGGGCGTAAAGGTTATGTATCGGAAATGGTTGATGCATTTCCAGAGGATTTTGATGCTGTGTATTCTTGTGGTGCACCGGGGATGCTGCGCTATGTAGACAGCAAATTTGCGCAACATGTCCACGCTTACATGTCGCTAGAATCGCGAATGGCTTGTGGCATGGGGGCTTGCTATGCCTGTGTCGTTCATCCAAAGGAAGGACAGGAAGCAGATGCTAAGCGAGGGTGCGAGGAAGGTCCAGTCTTTCCAACAGGCAGTCTAGTTTTATAGGAGGTTAGTAGGATGTCAGAAAAAAATCGTTTAGCCGTTTCTTTACCAGGTTTGGACTTAAAAAATCCTATTATTCCAGCATCAGGTTGCTTTGGCTTTGGGCAAGAATTTGCCAAATACTATTCCTTAGATGTTTTAGGTTCAATTATGATCAAGGCGACAACACAGAAGGCTCGTTTTGGAAATCCAACGCCGCGTGTGGCAGAAACTCCGTCAGGTATGCTCAATGCCATTGGTCTGCAAAATCCAGGTGTAGAGGCAGTTGTCGCCCAGAAATTACCATGGTTAGTAGAGCATTTTCCAGCTTTGCCCATTATTGCTAATGTAGCAGGATTTTCCAATGAGGAATATGCTGTCGTATCCGAAAAAATCTCCAAAGCACCAAATGTTAAAGCTATTGAATTAAATATCTCCTGTCCAAATGTGGACCACGGCAATCATGGTCTCTTGATTGGTCAAGTGCCCGAATTAGCCTACGCAGCAGTCAAGGCCAGTGTCAGTCATTCAGAAGTTCCAGTCTATGTTAAGTTGACGCCGTCAGTTGCGGACATTACCCTAGTCGCAAAGGCAGCAGAAGATGCGGGGGCTAGCGGTTTGACCATGATAAATACTCTCGTCGGGACTCGCTATGACTTGAAGACACGCCAGCCCATTATTGCAAATGGTCAAGGTGGTATGTCAGGTCCTGCTATTTTCCCAGTAGCTTTGAAACTGATTCGTCAAGTTGCTCTGGCAACAGATTTACCGATTATTGGTATGGGCGGCGTAGAATCAGCTGAGGCGGCGCTAGAGATGATGATTGCTGGAGCGTCAGCCATTGGCGTAGGAACAGCTAATTTTACAGATCCATATGCCTGTCCGACAATCATTGAAAATCTCCCTAAAGTTATGGATAGATACGGTATTGAGACTTTAGAGGACTTGCGGAGAGAGGTTCGAGATAGTTTGAGAAAGTAGGTAGGACGTGGTATTTGCAATGGAACAGTAAGCCTATGATTTGCTTAGGGAGCTTGAAATTGCTTACGAGCGACACGATCATAAGGCTATTACTTCTGTGCTGGATTTGGATTTTACTTTGCCTGGGCAACAGGTAAAAAATCTGGTCTTGAAAAATAAAAAGGGCAATCAGCTCTATCTGGTCATTTTACGAGATGAAAAGCAGGCCAATCTAGCCCAGTTGGCGGAAAATTTGGGTGAAAAACGACCATCCTTCGTCAAAGAAGAAGTGCTGGAGGAAATCTTACACGTACCAGCAGGGACAGTGACACCTTTTGGCCTGTTGTTTGATGTGGAGCACAAGATTGAAGTGGTTGTAGATGCGGATGTGGACCAAGCGACGACAGTTGGCTTTCATCCCTTCATCAACTCTACAACTCTGAATATTGACTTCAAAGATTTTGAAAAAATTCTAGCACATACGTGGCATCAGTTGCGGACGATTGCTTGCTAGATTCGGCTTTTTCTTGACAAAAGCTGGGCTAGATGTTAGACTGAACTTAGTTAGAAACCTTTAAAAAAGTCCAGAGAGGCTAAGAAGGGAAGCGGTTAAAAGGGGAAACCCTGATTTTGTCGTACCTTGCCTCAGGCAAGGTTTTTTTGCTATCGTTTTAGGGAGAGTATCCGATTGAGAACGGATATTAGTATGAAAAAGGAGGATAATTTGCGCGAACAAAGACCAGTTATTGCTCTGGATTTTCCAGATTTTGAGACAACAAAGGCGTTCTTGGAGCGGTTTCCAGTGGAGGAAACACTCTATGTCAAAATTGGAATGGAGCTCTATTATGCTTGTGGCAGTCAGGTGGTGACCTATGCCAAGTCATTGGGACACAGTGTCTTTTTAGACTTAAAATTGCACGATATTCCTAATACGGTCAAGTCTGCTATGGCTGTATTACGAAAATTGGGAGTAGACATGACTAATGTTCATGCGGCTGGTGGTGTGGAGATGATGAAGGCGGCGCGAGAAGGTTTTGGTGACCAAGGCACCTTGATTGCGGTGACGCAGTTGACGTCAACTTCACAAGAGCAGATGCAAAAGTTTCAAAATATCCAGACAAGTTTAGCAGAGTCAGTCCTTCATTATGCTAAAAAGACAGCAGAGGCTGGGCTCGATGGTGTGGTTTGCTCAGCTCATGAAGTAGCGGCTATCAAAGAAGCAACTTCAGAGGATTTTGTCTGCTTGACACCAGGTATTCGTCCAAGTGGTGCAGAGCCTGGCGACCAAAAGCGGGTCATGACACCAGCAGAGGCTAGAGAAATTGGTTCAGATTTTATCGTAGTTGGTAGACCGATTACACAGGCAGCGGATCCAGTCGCAGCTTATCAAAAGATTCAAGCGGAGTGGAACTCTTAAAAAGAAAAGCGGGAATGAAGGTCATTCCTAGATAAAAAGGAGAAATCAGATGACATTAGCAACTCAAATCGCAGCAGATTTATTAGATATCAAGGCAGTTTATTTACAACCTGAGGAGCCTTTCACTTGGGCTTCAGGCATTAAGTCGCCAATTTATACGGACAATCGCGTCACGCTTTCCTACCCTGAAACACGTACTTTGATTGAAAATGGTTTTGTAGAGACCATAAAGGAACATTTCCCAGAAGTAGAAGTCATTGCGGGGACAGCGACAGCAGGAATTCCGCACGGAGCCATAATCGCTGATAAGATGAACTTACCATTTTCATATATTCGTTCCAAACCAAAAGACCATGGAGCTGGAAATCAGATTGAGGGTCGTGTCATTAAGAACCAAAAAATGGTCATCATCGAGGATTTGATTTCGACAGGTGGATCAGTACTGGATGCTGTTGCGGCGGCTAAGGCAGCAGGTATCGATGTTCTGGGTGTGGTAGCGATTTTCACCTACGAATTACCAAAGGCTAAAGAAAACTTTGAAAATGCAGGTGTCAAATTAGTAACCTTGTCCAACTATACAGAACTCATCAAAGTCGCAAAAGTACAAGGCTACATCAATGCAGATGGTTTAACTTTGCTGAAGAAATTCAAGGAAAACCAAGAAACTTGGCAGGACTAGGAGAAGATGGCTTAGTTGTCACGAAATTTTCCATGTGGAAGAAGAGTAAATATAGGTATTTCCAATTTCTAGTTTGAAGATGATAGAGGTCTGGTCGTGAATCAGCCTCTTTCTTCATATCTTACGAGGACACCAGTTCTTGAAAGTCTATTTTTATGATAAAATAGAAGAAATAATCTATGATGTAAGGGAGATAAGCGTGATTTCAATTGTAATTCCATGCTATAATGAAGAAGAAAGTATACCATTATTTTTCAAGGAGACTGAGCGAGTTCGCTTGGAGATGCAAGAAGAATTTGAGTATATTTTTGTTAACGATGGGTCTAAGGATGGGACGTTGGCTGTTCTTCGTGAATTGGCTAGTCGTGAAGCACATGTACATTTTTTATCCTTTTCCAGGAATTTTGGTAAAGAGGCTGCTCTCTATGCAGGATTACAGGTGGCAAGGGGCGATTTGGTGACGGTCATGGACGTAGATTTGCAAGATCCGCCTGAAATGTTGATCACAATGAAAAATATGCTGGATGAAAATGCAGAGTTGGATTGTGTGGGAACTCGTCGTGTAACACGGGCTGGTGAACCACCGATTCGTTCATTTTTCGCAAAAATGTTCTACCGTATCATCAATCAAGTGAGTCAGATTGAAATTGTTGACGGGGCGCGTGATTTTCGTCTCATGCGTCGCCAGATGGTGGATGCCATTCTTTCTGTAGCAGAGTACAATCGTTTTTCTAAAGGAATTTTTGCCTGGGTTGGCTTCAACACCGAGTACTTGCCTTATGAAAATGTAGAGCGTGTGGCTGGTGAGACGTCATGGTCTTTCTGGAAATTGGTCTCATACTCGCTAGAAGGTTTTATCAATTTTTCAGAAATGCCCTTGAATTTAGCTTCCTACTCTGGTATTCTGAGTTTTGCCTTATCGGTTTTAGGTATGCTGATTGTCGTTGGTAAGACTTTGATTTACGGGGATCCAGTGGGTGGTTGGCCGTCAGCCATTTGTATTATATTGTTTATCGGTGGTATTCAGCTCATGACTATTGGGATTTTGGGCAAGTACATGGCAAAGATTTTCCTAGAAACCAAGAAACGTCCAGTTTATATTGTGAAAGAACGAGATGAAAATTAAGATGGAGCATTCAAGTTGGCATCAGGCCATTCAGGAACAACTTCCTGAGCATTATTTTGGTCGGATTAATGCCTTTTTAAACCAAGTTTATGAACAAGGGACTGTTTATCCTCCACGAGAAAAAGTTTTTGTGGCCTTGCAAAAAACAGTATTAGAAGAAGTCAAAGTGGTGATTTTGGGACAGGATCCTTATCATGGTCCAGGTCAGGCCCAGGGACTGTCTTTTTCGGTGCCAACTGACTTTCCAGCGCCACCTTCTTTGCAAAATATCTTAAAAGAGTTGGCAGAAGATATTGGTCACAAGCCTCAGCATGATTTGACTTCATGGGCAGAACAAGGTGTTTTATTGCTCAATGCCTGCTTAACGGTGCCAGCTGGCAATGCCAATGGTCATGCAGGAATTATTTGGGAGCCTTTCACAGATGCGGTGATAAAAGTGGTGAATGCGCAAGAACAGCCTGTGGTCTTCATTCTTTGGGGCGCCTATGCTAGAAAGAAAAAGTCCATGATTACCAACTCACATCATCTTGTGATTGAATCGGCTCATCCAAGTCCTTTGTCTGCCTATCGTGGCTTTTTTGGCAGTCGTCCTTTTTCAAAAACCAATGCTTTTTTGCGGGAAAATGGCAGAGCTGAGATAGATTGGTTGAGGTAAGTTATGGTGAAGTTAGCAACTATTTGTTATGTGGATAATGGCAAGGAATTTCTCTTATTACATCGCAACAAGAAGCCGAATGATATTCATCAAGGCAAGTGGATTGGTGTCGGTGGTAAGCTAGAAAAAGAAGAAACTCCTGAAGCTTGCGCTCGTAGAGAAATTTTGGAAGAAACTGGATTGACAGCTGAAAAAATGGAATTTGCAGGTGTCATCACCTTTCCAGAATTCACACCAGGACATGACTGGTATACCTATGTTTTTCGCGTGACCGAGTTTTCAGGAGACTTGATAGACTGCAACGAGGGCACCTTGGAATGGGTACCTTACGACCAAGTTTGGCAAAAGCCCACTTGGGAGGGAGACCATACCTTTGTTGGCTGGTTGTTGGATAGAAAGCCCTTCTTTTCAGCTAGTTTTAGTTACCAAGGTGACCGGTTAGTGGACCAGTCAGTAGAATTTTATGGAGAATAAGATGCTTACATTAGAGGCCATTCAGGCTGCACATGCGCAATTTACAGGGCCAGATTTCCCAAAACTCATCCAATCTTTTAAGGAAATGGGAATGAAAACCAATACAGTAGAGATTGATAGCGGTTGTGTTTTTTATACCTCAGACAGTCACGTTTTACAGACAGAGGGAGTTAGGGCACAGATAGCTGTGGCAACAGAGGCGGATAAGGTACAAGTTCAGTCTAACCTCGCTCGTCACCAAGCTGGTCAATCAGATTTTCAGACTTTTTGTGATGATATGGCGCGTGCTGGTATTTACAAGTGGATCATTGACTTGGAAACTATGACTTGTAGTTATTACGATAAGAATGAAGAAATCGTCATCTCAGAAGTCATTCCAAGCGGAGTGTGAGCCATGTATGCATTGATTTTGTGTTTTGATCAAGAAATGGAGAAAGCTATTTCCCATATTTGGCAAGTATTGGAAGAGTAGGGGATTTCGGATTATGCACGACAGGTCCAAAATCGTAAGCCACATGTTACATTAGCTTCGTATGAAATAGTAGATTCTCAGTCGGAATTTATAGAAAGTCTAAAACAGTTCTGTGAGCAGATCTCGCAATTTACAGTTACTTTTTCATCTGTAGGTTCTTTTTTACAGTCTGGTACAGTCTTTTTCAGCCCAGTCTTGTCTGGAGAGTTACAAAAACTTCATGCAGGGCTATACCAACAATTCAAGGCATGGAAGACAGATAACTTGTACAACCCAGGAAAATGGATTCCGCATCTGACATTGGCTAATTATTTGTCGGTGGAAAAATTGCCTCATGCTTTTGCTTTGTGCCAGCAATATCCAACCTTATCTGGTCAAGCAAGGGGAATGCAACTGATAGAGATTGACAAGAACAAACAAGTTTCAGTCCTTTACCAAGGGGAGTTTCAAAAATAAAGGAGATAGTATGCTTTTAATCAAAAATGGTCGTGTAGTGGATCCACAGTCTGGTTTGGACCAGCTTGCAGATGTCTTGATTGATGGGAAAAAAGTGCTACAGATTGGGCAAAATCTGTCTGCTGAAGATGCACAAGTGCTGGATGCGACTGGTTTGGTCGTGGCACCTGGCTTGGTAGATGTCCATGTGCATTTTCGCGAGCCTGGTCAGACTCATAAGGAGGATATCCATACGGGCGCGCTAGCTGCTGTTGCAGGTGGGGTGACTTCCGTTGTCATGATGGCCAATACGACACCAACTATTTCTACAGTTGAAACTTTGAAAGAAGTCTTGGAATCAGCTGCCAAGGAAAAGGTCAAGATTCACACGGTAGCGACCATTACCAAGGATTTTGACGGAGAAACTTTAACAGACTTTGAAGCTTTGTTGGCAAATGGAGCAGTCGCTTTTTCTGATGACGGTATTCCATTGACAAATGCGGGTGTTGTCCGTGATGCCATGAAGCTAGCTAAAAAGCATGGTAGTTTTATTGCCTTACACGAAGAAGACCCGAATTTGAATGGGGTACTGGGCTTCAATGAACATGTCGCAGAAAAGCATTTTCATATCTGTGGCGCTACAGGAGTAGCTGAGTACAGTATGGTGGCGCGTGATGTCATGATTGCTTATGCGATAGAAGCTCATGTGCATATCCAGCACTTGTCAAAGGCCGAGTCTGTTAAGGTTGTCGAGTTTGCACAACAATTAGGAGCACAGGTCACTGCAGAAGCAGCACCTCAACATTTCTCACGAACAGAAGATTTACTGATCACTAAAGGGGTCAATGCTAAGATGAATCCTCCGCTTCGGATGGAGTCGGATCGCTTGGCAGTTATTGAAGGACTCAAGTCGGGTGTTATCTCGGTTATTGCGACAGACCACGCTCCTCATCATGCCGATGAAAAAAATGTCGCCGATATGACCAAGGCGCCTTCTGGGATGACTGGTTTGGAGACCTCTTTGTCACTTGGTTTGACTCACTTGGTGGAAGAGGGGCACTTGGATTTGTCCGACTTTTTGGCTAAGATGACCATCAATCCTGCTCGCCTTTATGGTCTGGACGCGGGTTATTTAGCAGAAAATGGTCCAGCTGATATTACGATTTTTGCAGATAAGGAAAAACGGGTTATTTCAGACCACTTTTATTCAAAAGCAGCGAATTCACCATTTATTGGCGATGAGTTGGTTGGTGTAGTCAAATATACGATTTGTAACGGAGAAATTGTCTATCAAGATGGCCAATAAAAGAAAGAAACAGCACCGGTCTTATCCTAGAAAACCTTCTTCTTCCAAGCCCTTATTCCAAAGGATTAAATGGAAAAAAATTCTGATTCAATTGGGATTGGTCTTAGCGATTTTTTTAGCCTTAAAGGGCTATCAAACGTGGAAAATTCAGACAGAACAGAAAGCGTTTGAGCAAGCGGATAAGACGGAATTTATTCAGATTGTCGGAAACTCTGCTGAAAATATAGCCCAAGAACATGACCTATATGCTTCTGTGATGGTAGCGCAGGCAATTTTGGAAAGTGATTGGGGACAAAGTCGTCTTACACGGGAGGCGAATAATTTGTTCGGGGTAAAAGGCGATTTTGAAGGGCAGTCTTATGAGATTGAGACACAAGAAGATGATGGAACAGGGAAGTTGTTTACCATCGTTGCACATTTTCGTCAGTATCCGACCTACCATGATTCCTTACGGGATAATGCTAAACTGCTGTCCCAAGGGGTATCTTGGGATAGAAACTACTATGCGGGTGTCTGGAAGAGTCGCACGCAATCCTATAAGGAGGCAACGGCCTATTTGCAAGGTCGTTATGCAACAGATACCAATTATGCTAAGAAATTAAATGCCTTGATTGCACAATATCACCTAACACGTTTTGATTAAAAAGTCTTGTTTGAAAGTAGTGAACTAGTACGTTCAGACAAGACTTTTTTGCTTTTTGAGATCTTCTAGACAGATAGAGAGAATATGTCAAAAAAGTCAGAAATACCTTTTATTTTGTAGGCATTCTGCTATAATGATGACAGCAAATTTATCACATCACACTATTAGAAGAAGCAGGAGATGTCAAAATGCAGGAAGTTCATACTGGCAATTTTGACCGAGCAAGCCGTTCAGGTTTTCTCATTGCACTAGGAATTGTTTATGGTGACATCGGTACCAGTCCTTTATATACGATGCAGTCCTTGGTGGAAAATCAAGGTGGCTTAGGACAAGTAACGGAGTCCTTTATCCTTGGTTCCATTTCCTTGATTATCTGGACGTTGACCTTAATGACGACGATTAAGTATGTTTGGATTGCTCTAAAGGCTGACAATCACCATGAGGGAGGTATTTTTGCCCTCTATACCTTGGTGCGAAAGATGGCTAAGTGGCTGATGATTCCTGCGATGATTGGTGGGGCAACTCTTTTGTCGGATGGTGCTTTGACGCCTGCTGTGACGGTAACGACGGCTATCGAAGGTTTGAAGGCTGTCCCTAGTTTGAGCTCGATTTATAGCCATCAGCACTATGTTATCTTGACTACTCTTTTGGTATTGGCTGTCTTGTTTGGCATTCAACGCTATGGCACTGGCTTGGTTGGTCGGATTTTTGGTCCAGTCATGATTGTTTGGTTTAGCTTTTTGGGACTCAGTGGTTTGTTCAATAGTTTGACCTATTTGGCAGTATTTAAGGCTATCAATCCTTATTATGCCTTGCAGCTACTGATGAGTCCTGAAAATCATCGCGGAATCTTTATTCTAGGCTCCATTTTTCTTGCTACGACAGGGGCAGAGGCGCTTTACTCAGATTTTGGACATGTAGGACGTGGCAATATTTATGTCAGTTGGCCCTTTGTCAAACTGTGTATTATCTTGTCCTATTGTGGTCAAGGGGCATGGGTGCTTCACCATCAAGGAAGTAGCAGTCATCTTAATCCATTTTTTGCGAGTTTTGCCAACAAATCTAGTCGTTTATGCTGTTTTATTAGCTACATTGGCCGCGATTATCGCTTCTCAGGCTCTGATTTCAGGTTCGTTTTCCTTGGTATCTGAGGCCATGCGTTTGAAGTTCTTTCCGCTGTTTAAAATGAATTACCCAGGTCAAAATATGGGGCAACTTTATATTCCAGCGATTAACTGGCTACTATTTGCAGTGACATCTGCCATTGTTTTATTGTTTCAAACTTCTGAACGGATGGAAGCTGCCTATGGTTTAGCCATTACGATTACCATGTTAATGACCACGATTTTATTGACCTTTTATCTCATTCAAGTAGGAGTCAAGACAGGGCTGGCAGCTTTACTGATGGCTTTCTTTGCCTTGATTGAAGGGATTTTCTTCTCAGCCTCTCTCGTAAAATTTATGTATGGTGACTATGTGGCTGTCTTTCTAGCAATGGCTATTCTCTTTGTCATGTTTATCTGGTATGAAGGCAATCAAATTGTTTTTCGCTATATTAAATCCTTGAATATTCAAGAATACAAGGCTCAGTTAAATCGTCTGCGGAAAGATGACCGTTATGAGCAACAGCAGGCCAACTTGGTCTACTTGACAAATCGAATGAAGGGTTCTAAAATTGATCGTTCCATTCTTTACTCTATTCTCAATCGTCAACCTAAACGTGCTCAAGTCTATTGGTTTGTGAATGTAAAAGTAACAGATGAGCCCTACGCAGCTCGTTATAAGGTGGATACAATGGGGACAGATTTTTTAGTCAGAGTTGAGTTGTACCTAGACTTTAAAATGCCACAGACGGTTCCACGTTATATGAGGACCATTATTCGAGATATGATAGCTGATGGTCTCTTGCCAAAACAAATACAGGAATATGGGCTGTACCCACAAAAGGAAATTGGTAATTTCCGCTATATCATTTTAGATGAGAAGATTTCTAACTTGAGTCAAATGTCTCCGTTTGAACGGTTTGTGATGCAGACAAAAGCAGCGATTAAACATGTTACTGCGAGTCCAACGCGTTGGTTTGGCCTGCAATTTTCTGAAACACAAATTGAGACCATTCCATTATCTTTTACTGAGTTACCTGATTTACCAATTCAAGCCATGAATTGCGAATAAGGAGAAAAAAATAAGAACTTGGGTCCAAGCTCTTATTTTTTAAATTGATTTGACAGATCTCCTGCGGATAAGATGATTATATTTAGTACTATTTTTTAGGTTCTTGTTTAGACAAATTAAGTCCCCAAGGAACAAGATTTTCAGTACGGTGTAGAATTCTCTTGATGTTGTCTTGGTGTCGAAGGATAATGACGGTGGCAATCAAGAAAATCAAGGCTGAAAACAGTAAATCGTATTCATTCAAGATAAAGTGGAATGCTGGGAAAATCAAGAGGGATAGCACAGCCACTAGAGCACATGTGACACTGGAAAGTGAGATCATACTGAAAAGATAAAGTGTCACGACGAAGATGACGGCGAGGTAGAGCAGAAAGAGAGGGGCAAAACCGAGAAGGACTCCTGCACTCGTCGCGACAGCTTTACCACCTCGAAAATGGGCAAAAATCGGAAAAGTATGGCCTAAAATGGCAAAAAATCCGATGATAAGTGGAGAAAGTAGACTGCCGCCAAACCAGATAGGAAGCAGCACTGCCAAAGTTCCTTTGAGCATGTCCACAAGTAAGGTAATCGTACCTGCTTTTTTTCCTAAAATCCGAAAAGTGTTGGTTGTACCCGTATTACCAGAACCATGCTCGCGCAAATTGACATTAAAAAATCGTTTTCCAATCCATAGACCGGTTGGAATAGAACCTAATAAATAAGCAATTAAGATAAAAAGAATCGTTTTCATAGATTTCATTATATCATAAAAAAGGCTAGATTCATTGCCAGATATGTAACCTCCGAATGAGGTCCTTTTTCCTCAGATATATTTAAAAACTTGCTTATTATCCCTATTTTCTGTTAAGATAGAAAAGATGAATACAGTGGAGGTCAGTTTTGGCTAAGAAAGAGATTACGATTAACAATTATAATGATGATGCCATTCAGGTACTAGAAGGGTTGGATGCGGTCCGTAAACGTCCGGGGATGTATATTGGGTCAACGGACGGAACAGGTCTGCACCATCTAGTCTGGGAAATTGTCGATAATGCGGTCGATGAAGCCTTGTCAGGATTCGGGGATAAGATTGACGTCACGCTCAACAAAGACGGTTCAGTTAGTGTATCGGATAGCGGCCGTGGGATGCCGACAGGTCTGCACGCCATGGGGATTCCAACTGTTGAGGTTATTTTTACCGTTCTCCATGCTGGTGGTAAATTTGGTCAAGGTGGCTACAAGACATCAGGTGGTCTCCACGGGGTGGGTTCTTCCGTCGTAAATGCCCTGTCCACCTGGCTGGAAGTAGAAATTACTCGTGATGGTGCTGTTTATAAACAACGTTTTGAAAATGGTGGTAAGCCAGCTGGAACGCTGAAAAAAGTGGGAACTGCTCCCAAGTCAAAAACAGGAACAACCGTTACTTTCTTACCAGATAGCACTATTTTTTCAACAACGGATTTCAAGTTTAACACCATTTCAGAGCGTCTTAAAGAATCAGCTTTCTTATTAAAAAATGTCACAATGACCTTGACAGATGCGCGTGGAGAAGAGGAAGTTCATGAAGAATTCCACTATGAAAATGGGGTTCAGGATTTTGTTGAATATTTGAATGAAGACAAGGAAACACTGACGCCTGTTATTTCTATTGAGGGACAGGACCAAGATTTCCAAGTAGAGATTGCCCTCCAGTACAATGACGGCTTTTCTGACAATATCTTGTCCTTTGTCAACAATGTCCGTACCAAGGATGGCGGTACCCACGAGACAGGCCTCAAGACGGCCATTACTAAGGCCATGAATGACTATGCACGTAAAACGGGTCTTCTAAAGGAAAAAGATAAAAACTTGGAAGGTTCTGACTACCGTGAAGGGCTGTCAGCTATCCTATCGATTCTTGTTCCTGAGGAGCATTTGCAGTTTGAAGGCCAGACCAAGGATAAGTTAGGTTCACCTCTAGCTCGTCCTATTGTTGACGGTATTGTTTCTGAAAAGTTGACCTATTTCCTCTTGGAAAATGGGGAACTGGCAACTAATCTGGTCCGCAAGGCTATTCGTGCCCGTGATGCCCGTGAGGCGGCTCGAAAAGCGCGTGATGAAAGCCGAAACGGCAAGAAAAATAAGAAAGATAAGGGCATTCTTTCGGGTAAATTAACCCCTGCCCAATCAAAAAATGCCGCTAAAAATGAACTCTATCTGGTCGAGGGGGATTCTGCCGGCGGTTCTGCCAAACAAGGTCGTGACCGTAAGTTCCAAGCCATCCTGCCTTTACGCGGTAAGGTGCTCAACACTGAAAAAGCCAAGATGACGGACATTCTCAAGAATGAAGAAATCAACACCATGATTTACACCATCGGTGCTGGGGTTGGGGCGGACTTCAAGGTAGAGGACATCAACTATGACAAGGTTATCATTATGACCGATGCGGATACCGACGGTGCCCACATTCAGACCTTGCTTTTGACCTTCTTTTACCGTTACATGCGTCCATTAGTTGAAGCAGGACATGTCTACATCGCCTTGCCACCACTTTACAAGATGTCTAAAGGAAAGGGCAAGAAAGAAGAGATTGCCTACGCCTGGTCTGACGGCGAGTTGGAAGATTTGCGCAAGCAATTTGGCAAAGGTGCTATGCTACAGCGCTACAAAGGTCTGGGTGAGATGAACGCAGACCAGCTCTGGGAAACGACTATGAATCCTGATACCCGCACCCTCATCCGCGTAACCATCGATGACCTGGCGCGTGCCGAACGCCGCGTCTCCGTCCTCATGGGCGACAAACCCGCCCCACGCAGACAGTGGATTGAAGATAATGTCAAGTTTACATTGGAAGAGAATACGGTGTTCTGATGATTTGTCTTGAAACAGAACGATTGTATCTTCGCTCATGGCAATCTACTGATTTAGATGAGTTTGTAGCTATGAATCAAGACAAAAAAGTTACAAGGTTTCTAACTAATCCATACACAACTGAGCGAGCAAGAGAAATATTTGGATTGATTCAGAAAGAGTTTGATGAATACGGATATGGGTTATTTACTGTTGAAGGTAAAATAAGTAAACGATTTATTGGTTATGTTGGACTACACCATACTAAATTGGATTTTATGGAAGATGAAATAGTAGAAATTGGATGGCGATTGAAAAAAGAATTTTGGGGTAAGGGCTATGCTACAGAAGCGGCATAAGCTTGTTTAGATTATGCCTTTGACGAATTGTATCTACAAGAAGTATATGCCTTTACTGCTCAAATCAATCAAGCTTCTAAGAACATTATGGAAAAATTAGGAATGTCATTTGTGCAAACCTATCTAAGCTCTGAAGTGGAAGAAGGACATCCTTTACAGGAACAAGTGCTTTATAGGATTTCCAGATTCAACGAACGTTTGTAATATCAGCTCCATCATCAGACGAACGGTGGATTTGACTTAAGCTATTTCATGTCGTGGGTCTAGAAATTGAGTTGTGTAATGTGATTCAAAAAACACGAGATATTGTTAGTCATCTGTAATCGTAAATTACTCATTGATCGTATATGGGAGGATAAAATGTCAGAATTACAAGTTTTAAAAAACAAATTAGCTTCCTTGAGGCCGCTTAATCGGGCGGAGTTAACGCGATTGCGTGAGGAATTTATCATAGAAAACACCTATAATTCCAATGCGATTGAGGGCAATACCTTGACCTTGCGAGAAACAGCTTTGATTTTACAAGAGGGTGTTACCATCGCGGGCAAGCAGATTCGGGAACATCTGGAAGTGGTTGGTTACAAAGACGCCTTTGATTATATCGTGACCTTGGCAGAGCAGGATGAAATATTGGATGCGCGTCAGATCAAAGATATTCATTCATTGGTCCTGATGAATGATAATGCTAACCGTGGCCGTTATCGAAAAGTTCCTGTGAAGATTTTAGGCAGCCAACATCAGACAGCACAACCTGATGAGATTGAAAATCGCATTGAGCAACTTCTGAAAGAGTATCAGCAGCGTCTTTCAGAGGACATTGTATCTGCTATTTGCTTCCTTCATCTGGAGTTTGAGAGTATTCACCCATTTATAGATGGTAATGGACGTACAGGGCGACTCTTGCTCAATCTTGAACTCATCAAACACGGTTATTTGCCAGTCAATATCAAGTTTACTGACCGTGAGAAGTACTATGATGCTTTTGACCACTATCATCAAGGGCAGTTGGAGCATTTTGTGCAAATGGTTAGCCAATATGAAAAGGAAGAGTTGGAAAAGTATATCGCCATACTAGAGGGAATAGAACATGAGTGAGGTCAATCACTCGTGGAAACTACAAATCTGGGATGGGAAAGCTATGGACAGCAGTATCTCTTGTCATATCAAGTACAAACGGGGGTTGTGAAGTGAGAGCATTTCCGTATTCAATATCAGTGCAACAAGAAAAATCCTAGTCGCCGTGGTGAAAAGATGAGTTGCAACTTGCTACTCATCGAGGGAGTCTTTGAGACCTTAGGTTCAAAGGTTAGTAATGGAAGGGCGTAGACCTTCGCTTGCGTCCCCACCACCCAAGTCTAGGAAAAATAAAAAATATTTAAAATAAGCCACTCCGGCTAGGAGAAAAAATAAACATGAGTAACATTCAAAACATGTCCCTTGAGGACATCATGGGAGAGCGTTTTGGTCGCTACTCCAAATACATTATTCAAGAGCGGGCTCTGCCAGATATTCGTGACGGTTTGAAGCCTGTTCAGCGCCGTATTCTTTATTCCATGAATAAGGACGGCAATACTTTTGAAAAAGGCTACCGCAAGTCGGCTAAGTCTGTCGGAAATATCATGGGTAATTTCCACCCGCATGGTGATTCTTCGATTTATGATGCCATGGTGCGTATGTCCCAGGACTGGAAAAACCGTGAAATTCTGGTAGAAATGCACGGAAACAACGGTTCTATGGACGGTGATCCACCGGCTGCTATGCGTTATACGGAAGCTCGCCTGTCAGAAATTGCTGGCTATCTCTTGCAAGATATTGAGAAAAAGACAGTACCTTTTGCATGGAACTTTGACGATACCGAAAAAGAGCCAACTGTTTTACCAGCAGCCTTTCCAAATCTCTTGGTCAATGGTGCAACGGGGATTTCGGCAGGTTACGCCACTGATATTCCACCGCACAATTTGGCGGAGGTTATTGACGCGGTTGTCTACATGATTGATTACCCGACGGCTAAGTTGGACAAGCTCATGGAGTTCTTGCCTGGACCAGACTTCCCAACGGGAGGCATTATCCAAGGGACAGACGAGATTAAGAAGGCTTATGAGACTGGTAAAGGTCGTGTCGTTGTCCGCTCGAAAACGGAGATTGAACAATTAAAAGGCGGCAAAGAGCAGATTATCATCACGGAAATTCCCTATGAGGTCAACAAGGCTGTCTTAGTGAAGCGCATTGATGAGGTCCGTGTTAATAACAAGGTTCCTGGAATCGCAGAAGTGCGTGACGAGTCTGACCGAACAGGTCTTCGGATTGCCATTGAGCTCAAGAAAGATGCGGATAGCCAGACCATTCTCAATTATCTGCTCAAATACACAGATTTGCAGGTCAATTACAATTTCAACATGGTGGCTATTGATAATTTCACACCGCGCCAAGTTGGTTTGCAGAAGATTTTGTCTAGTTATATTGCTCACCGTCGTGATATTATTGTGGCGCGCAGCCGATTTGACAAGGACAAGGCTGAGAAACGCCTTCACATCGTGGAAGGTCTCATTCGTGTGATTTCCATTTTGGATGAGGTCATTGCGCTGATCCGTGCTTCGGAAAATAAGGCTGATGCTAAGGAAAATCTCAAGGTCAGCTATGAGTTTTCAGAGGAGCAAGCAGAGGCTATCGTGACCTTGCAACTTTATCGCTTGACCAATACGGATATTGTTACTCTGCAAAATGAAGAAGCGGAACTCCGCGATAAAATTGCCATGTTGACAGCTATTATTGGTGACGAACGCACCATGTTCAATGTCATGAAACGTGAATTACGTGAGATTAAGAAGACCTTTGGCAATGCTCGTCGTTCTGAATTGCAAGCGGAAAGTCAGACGATTGAAATCGATACAGCTAGCCTGATTGTGGAAGAAGATACCTTCGTCAGCATCACGCGTGGCGGTTATCTCAAACGGACTAGTCCACGTTCTTTCAATGCTTCAACACCAGAAGAATTAGGTAAACGTGATGATGATGAGCTAATCTTCATGGCACAGGCTAAGACCACTCAGCACCTCTTGATCTTTACCAATCAAGGAAATGTCATCTACCGATCAGTTCATGAGTTGACCGACATTCGTTGGAAAGATGTGGGTGAGCACTTGTCACAGACCATTACCAATTTGTCAGCAGATGAAGAAATTCTCTATGCAGAAATTGTAGATGATTTTGAAACGGGTGTTTACTTCGCAGCTACTCGATTGGGGCAAATCAAGCGTTTCGAGCGTAAGGAATTTAGCCCATGGCGGACTTATCGTACCAAGTCGGTCAAGTTTGCTAAGCTGAAAGACGACAGCGATGTGATTGTAGCGGTAGCCCCAATCTTGCTGGATGATGTCATGATGGTGACGCAAAATGGTTATGCTTTACGTTTCAACATCGATGAGGTTCCTGTTATTGGCGCCAAAGCGGCTGGGGTAAAAGCGATTAATCTCAAGGATGGTGACATGCTTCAGGCGGCTTTCATTGCCAACACTAAGTCCATGTTTATCCTAACCCAGCGTGGTAGCCTCAAACGTATGGCAGTGGAGGATATTCCTCTTGCCAAGCGGGCAGGTCGCGGCTTACAGGTTTTACGTGAGCTCAAAGCCAAACCGCATCGTGTCTTCATGGCGGGGCCAGTTCTTTCGGAAAATGGCGGAGCTGACCTGGATTTGTTTGCCACAGAAGTGGAAAGTAGCGACCAGCAAATTCTCCAAGTCATGTCTAAAACAGGTGATGTGACTGAGGTCAACCTTGCTAATCTGACCTTGTCAGAACGTACAAGCAACGGCAGCTTCATTGCCGATAAAATTTCAGACCAAGAAGTCTTCACTGCTAAGATGAAATAAATAGAAACTGTTACTTCGGTAGCAGTTTTCTGTATTTTATAGAATTTTCTGACTATTTCTTGATTTTTTCATGAAAAAAGACTAGAATAGATACAAATAAAAGGAGAAATCTTATGACAGTAAATCTTGATTGGGAAAACCTCGGTTTTTCCTATATGAAATTACCTTATCGTTATTTAGCTATTTATAAAGATGGTCAGTGGCAAGAAGGTGGCTTGACGGAAGATGCTACCTTGCATATTTCAGAAAGTTCACCAAGTTTGCATTATGGTCAGCAGGCTTTTGAGGGATTGAAAGCCTATCGTACCAAAGACGGTTCCATTCAGCTTTTCCGCCCAGACCAAAATGCGGAACGCTTGCAACGGACAGCAGATCGCTTGCTTATGCCACAAGTGCCTACCGAGATGTTTGTGGAAGCTTGTAAGAAAGTTGTTGCAGCCAATCATGAATTTGTTCCTCCATACGGTACTGGTGGCACTCTCTATCTTCGTCCGCTTTTAATCGGTGTCGGTGATATTATCGGGGTTAAACCGGCAGATGAGTATATTTTCACGATTTTTGCCATGCCGGTTGGAAATTATTTTAAAGGTGGTTTGCAACCGACGAATTTCCTTATCCAAGATGAATACGATCGGGCTGCGCCAAACGGTACAGGTGCTGCTAAGGTTGGAGGAAACTACGCAGCCAGTCTCCTTCCTGGTAAAAATGCTAAGTCAACAGGTTTTTCTGATGTGATTTATTTGGATCCTGCCACTCACACCAAGATTGAGGAAGTGGGCTCTGCCAATTTCTTTGGAATTACTGCAGATAATGAATTTATCACACCAATTAGCCCATCCATCTTGCCATCTATCACCAAGTATTCACTGCTTTACTTGGCGGAAAATCGCTTGGGGATGAAAGCTATCGAAGGGGATATTTTTGTAGATGATTTAGCCAAATTTACAGAAGCAGGAACTTGTGGCACAGCAGCTGTTATTTCACCAATCGGCGGTGTACAGCATGGTGACGAATTCCACGTGTTTTATAGTGAAACAGAGGTTGGTCCTGTGACGCGCAAGCTTTATGACGAATTGACAGGGATTCAATTTGGCGATGTGGAGGCACCAGAAGGCTGGATTGTCAAGATTGACCTGTAAAAATAGAGCTTGCGCTTGCAAGCTTTTTCCTTTTTTTGTACAATGGAAAGAGTGAGTAAAGAGAGGAAGGGTCAATAAATTATGAGTAAAAAAGATAAAAAAATTGAAATTCAAATCGAAGACAGCCAAGTAGTGGTGAACGGAGATACATTTTCTGGTTACCGTTTGACAATTGGAAAAAAAGCAATTGGTGAAATTGCAGAATTGGGAGAAGCTCAATTTGCAGTGGTAAAAAATGGAAATGCCGAAAGTTTCTACAAAAAATTGGAACAAGCAGTCGGAAATATTATTGAAAATTACAATTTGAGCAATTAAGGTCTTGAATTAGCCATTATTTTATGATAAAATAGTGGCTGTTAGTATTGGAAAGATAGCGAAGAGGCTAAACGCGGCGGACTGTAAATCCGCTCCTTCGGGTTCGGGGGTTCGAATCCCTCTCTTTCCATTATGATACGAGAGATGGTCTGGCTTGCCAGAAATTTCTGTAGAAAATTAGGAGATAGACGCAGAGTGTTTACATTCAAGGAAATCTATCTATTTTCCTAAGAAATTAATCTCAAGTTCAATTTCTTTTATCGTTAAGCAATAAAAAGATTGAATAGTATCCACTTTGGGGTATAGCCAAGCGGTAAGGCAAGGGACTTTGACTCCCTCATGCGTTGGTTCGAATCCAGCTACCCCAGTCAAGGTATTAGAGGAAACTCTAATTCGTCAAAGCTGCTGAGTCTGTCCTTGCGTGTGCCTTAAATAAAATATATTTTTAGTCAGTTGGCAATGGGGCCTACTGACGTCGGAGGTTTTTTTAATGAACGAATTTGAAGATTTGTTGAACAGTGTAAATGAAGTTGCAACTGGTGATGTGGTAACTGCTGAAGTATTGACAGTTGATGCCGGTCAAGCTAACGTAGCTATCTCAGGTACTGGTGTTGAAGGTGTATTGACTCTTCGTGAGTTGACAAACGACCGCGACGCTGATATCAACGACTTGGTAAAAGTTGGTGAAACACTTGAATTGCTTGTACTTCGTCAAGTTGTAGGTAAAGATACTGACACTGTTACATATCTTGTATCTAAAAAACGCTTGGAAGCACGCAAAGCATGGGACAAACTTGTTGGCCGTGAAGGTGAAGTTGTTACTGTTAAAGTTACTCGCGCCGTTAAAGGTGGTTTGTCAGTTGAATTTGAAGGACTTCGTGGTTTCATCCCAGCTTCAATGATCGACACTCGTTTCACTCGTAACACTGAGCGTTTCGTAGGTCAAGAATTTGATGCTAAAATCAAAGAAGTTGATCCAGCAGAAAACCGTTTCATCTTGTCACGTCGTGAAGTTGTTGAAGAATCAGCAGCTGCAGCACGTTCAGAAGTATTCTCAAAAATTGAAGTCGGTTCAGTTGTAACTGGTACTGTTGCACGTATCACAAGCTTCGGTGCTTTCATCGACCTTGGTGGTGTTGACGGATTGGTTCACTTGACTGAATTGTCACACGAACGCAACGTTTCACCAAAATCAGTTGTAACTGTTGGTGAAGAAGTTGAAGTGAAAGTTCTTGCTATCGATGAAGAAGCAGGTCGTGTATCATTGTCATTGAAAGCTACAACACCTGGACCATGGGATGGCGTTGAGCAAAAGTTAGCTGCTGGCGATGTAATTGAAGGTAAAGTTAAACGCTTGACTGACTTCGGTGCTTTCGTTGAAGTATTGCCAGGTATCGATGGACTTGTTCACATCTCACAAATTTCACACAAACGTGTTGAAAATCCAAAAGATGCATTGACAGTAGGTCAAGACGTTACAGTTAAAGTTCTTGAAGTGAACGCTGCTGACGAACGTGTATCACTTTCAATCAAAGCTCTTGAAGAGCGTCCAGCACGCGAAGAAAATGCTTCTGAAGAAGGTGAAAAACGTCAATCACGTCCAGCTCGTCGTCCAAAACGTGAAGCTAAACGTGACTACGAATTGCCAGAAACACAAACAGGTTTCTCAATGGCAGACCTTTTCGGTGATATCGAATTGTAATAAAACATGAAGCTAGGTTCTTACCTAGCTTTGTCTATCCACCCTTAGTGTAATGGATATCACGTAAGATTCCGGTTCTTGAGATGGGGGTTCGATTCCCTCAGGGTGGATTAACTATACTTAAAAAGCCCGATTTAATGGGCTTTTTAACTTGCTTGCCCCAAATCCGTCCTAGATAATTTATCGTTTTTAACAGAACTCTTATTTTGGGGACGTTGAAAACTTTCTGAAAAGTGATATACTAATCTTGCGAGGTAAATTATGTTACATTTTGAAAATGATTATAACAAAGGTGCACATCCAGCACTCTTACAAGCGCTTGTGGAAACAAATGACCAAGGTTTATCTGGTTATGGGACGGATATCTATACCCAGTCAGCGATTGAAAAAATTCGTCTAGCATGTGAGTGTCCGCAGGCTCAGATTACATTTTTAGCGGGTGGGACTCAGACCAATCAGGTCGTCATCGACGCCATGCTTGCTTCCTATGAAGGAGTTGTGGCGGCTGAAACGGGGCACATTGCAGTCCATGAAGCAGGGGCTATTGAATTTTCAGGGCATAAGGTACTGACTCTTCCTCATGAGCAAGGTAAAATTGCAGCAACAGATGTGAAGCGGTTGTTAGAGGATTTCTATGCGGATGGTAATCATGAGCACATGGTTTTCCCAGGCATGGTCTATATCTCTCATCCTACCGAGTATGGTACGCTTTACAGTCGGTCAGAATTGGAAGAACTGTCTGCAGTCTGTCTAGCATACAAGATACCACTTTTCTTAGACGGTGCTCGTCTGGGCTATGGCTTGGCTGCTCCTGATACGGATGTGGACTTGCCAACGCTTGCTGAGTTGGTGGATGTTTTCTATATTGGTGGAACAAAAATGGGTGCTCTCATGGGAGAGGCAATCGTTTTTACCAAAAATAATGAGCCAAAACACTTTGTCCCTATTGTCAAGCAGCATGGTGCACTTTTAGCTAAGGGTCGTCTCAACGGTGTACAATTTGACCGTTTCTTTACGGATAATCTTTACGTTGAAATTGGAAAACATGCTGTGGAGTTGGCAGAAACGCTTAAGCAGATTTTAGAAGAAAAAGGCTTTGAATTTTATCTCAAATCCCCAACCAATCAGCAATTTGTCATCGTTGACAACGTCGAACTAGCACAATTGACCGAAAAAGGAATTGTCTACGGTTTCTGGGAAAAATATGATGCACATCGAACAGTTATCCGCTTTGCGACTAGCTGGTCTACGACAAAAGAAGACTTACAAGAATTAAAAAATAGACTGTAAAACTCTGCCTAGCGGAGTTTTCGTCTATTCTTGGACTTAAATTTTTGGTATAATGAAGGGTAATGTAGAAAAGGAAAATGGTATGATTTACTTCGACAACTCAGCTACGACTCAGGTCTATCCTGAAGTCTTGAAAACATATACAGAAGTGGCAACGAAGATTTGGGGAAATCCATCTAGTCTGCACAATCTCGGTAGTCAAGCGACACGTATTTTAGAAGCTTCTCGTCAGCAAATTGCGGAGCTTTTAGGCAAAAAATCGGAAGAAATCCTCTTTACTTCTGGTGGTACGGAAGGTGATAATTGGGTCATCAAGGGAATCGCTTTTGAAAAAGCCTATTCAGGGAAACACATTATCGTATCCTCTGTAGAACACCCAGCGGTCAAAGAGTCGGCTCTTTGGCTGAAAAGTCAAGGATTTGAAGTGGACTTAGCTCCGGTTGATGAAGCAGGTTATGTGGACTTGCAAGCTTTGGAAGGTCTCTTGCGAAAGGATACCATTTTAGTATCTGTCATGGCTGTTAACAATGAAATGGGAGCGGTCCAGCCAATCGCAAAAATTTCCGAATTTCTAGCGGACAAACCAACAATTTCCTTTCATGTGGATGCGGTTCAGGCTGTAGGTAAGGTTCCAGTGGAAACTTACTTGCCTGAGCGAGTGGATTTTGCGACATTTTCAGGACATAAATTCCATTCTGTGCGTGGGGTTGGCTTTATCTATGCCAAGGCAGGCAAAAGATTGCAGCCTCTTTTGACAGGTGGGGGACAAGAGTCAGATCGCCGTTCGACAACGGAAAATGTGGCTGGCATTGCAGCAACTGCCAAGGCATTGCGGATGACCTTGGAAAAAGAGGAAGTCGGACAAAAGCGGTTGCGAGCGATGAAAGAAGTCATTGTGGAAGGGTTACAGACTTATCCAGATGTGACGATTTTTTCTCCTATGGAAAATGCTGCGCCCAATATTATCACATTTGGAATCAAAAATATCCGCGGTGAAGTCATTGTTCATGCTTTTGAAGAACATCAGATTTACATCTCGACAACATCAGCTTGCTCTTCTAAAGCAGGAAAGCCAGCTGGTACCTTGATTGCGATGGGGGTTCCTCAAAAATTAGCCCAGACAGCTGTCCGAGTGAGCCTCGATGAAGACAATGACATGGGACAAGTAGAACAATTTTTAACGATTTTCAAACAGATTTACAACCAAACTAGGAAAGTGAGATAAATGCAATACTCAGAAATAATGGTACGTTACGGTGAATTGTCAACCAAGGGCAAAAACCGTATGCGCTTTATCAATAAATTAAAAAACAACATTCAAGAAGCCTTGTCTATCTACCCAGATGTGACAGTTTACTTTGATCGTGACCGTGGGCATGTTTACCTTAACGGGACCGATTATCAGCCAGTAGCGACTTCTTTGCAGAAGATTTTTGGGATTCAAAACTTTGCGCCATCTTATAAGGTGGAAAAATCCGTTCCTGCTCTTCGTCAGGCAGTTCAAGAGATTATGAAAGATATTTACAAGGATGGCATGACCTTTAAGGTGGCTGCTAGACGCAGTGATCATAGTTTTGAGTTGGATAGTCGTGACCTCAATCAAGAGCTTGGTGGAGCAGTGTTTGAAGCTATTCCCCATATTCAAGTACAGATGAAGTCACCAGACATTACGCTGCGTGTGGAAATTCGTGAAGATTCAGCCTATATTTCCCATGAAGAAATCAAGGGAGCAGGTGGATTGCCGGTTGGAACAGCTGGAAAAGGAATGCTCATGCTATCTGGTGGGATTGACTCACCAGTTGCGGGCTATCTTGCCCTCAAACGTGGTGTGGATATTGAGGCGGTGCATTTTGCTAGCCCACCTTATACTAGTCCAGGTGCTCTGAAAAAAGCCCACGATTTGACACGGAAATTGACAGCTTTTGGTGGAAATATCCAATTCATTGAAGTTCCATTTACAGAAATCCAAGAAGAAATTAAAAATAAGGCTCCAGAAGCCTATCTCATGACGCTGACACGTCGCTTTATGATGCGGATTACGGACGCTATTCGTGAGAAACGTGGGGGGCTGGTCATTGTCAATGGTGAGAGTTTAGGGCAGGTTGCTAGCCAGACTTTGGAGTCTATGCAGGTCATTAATGCTGTGACTAATACGCCGATCATTCGCCCAGTGATTACCATGGACAAGTTGGAAATCATTGATATCGCGCAAGCTATCGATACCTTTGAAATTTCTATTCAGCCATTTGAAGATTGCTGTACAATTTTTGCACCAGATCGTCCAAAGACCAATCCAAAAATCAAGAATGCAGAGCAGTACGAAGCACGCATGGATGTCGAAGGCTTGGTGGAACGTGCTGTGGCAGGAATCATGGTGACTGAAATTACGCCTGTCGAAGAAAAACAGGATGAAGTGGATAGCTTGATTGAGACCCTTCTCTAGAAATGCATCCCGTTCTCCTTGATTTTTTGACAGACTATTTGTAAATTATACCTTCTTACCCAATCTTGAAAATCTAGTTTATGGCCGTCTTCCTTATGCTACCTACTATTTAGGGAAATTATCTGGTCTGTTGCTTCTAGTTTTTCTGCTCAAAAAGAGTTTACAAGAGTAGAAGGCAAACTTGGGATTCAAGGAGTGGAGGATGATTATTTCCACTCTTTGGAAAAAGGGAGTGTCTGGACAAGGTCAACTTGTATTTTGCGGTTTGATTCTTTCGGCCATTCTTTACTTAGGGACATGGACTATTATCAGTGACCTTCATTTTGTGACGAGCTATTCTAACCCAGTAGCAAAATCTGTGGAAGGGACAGTTGAGATTGTGACTGTTCGCCAAGGACATTGGAAGTCATCCTATGATCTTGTTGAGGGGGTTTTTATAGGTGAGGATGCTAGTGTACATTACTTCCATATCATTAATGCAAACCGACGTTTGGCAAATGCTATTCTTCAAAAAGGTTATCTTTATGAAGCTACACTCTATCTAGATAAGCAGAATAGGGAGTGGGAAAGAACTCATAGCAATTAAAAAAGAGTTCCCTTTGTCAAGCCCCAGATAAAATGGACAGTTAAAAAAGTTAGTTTTTTAGAAGGTATGCTTCCCTAAATTCTAGGGGAGTCATACCTTTTAATTTTTCTTGTGGTCTGTGCCAATTATAC
>JAIMFC010000016.1 GCA_019794795.1 Streptococcus gallolyticus | reverse complement strand
TCTGCTCGGGAAAGTGGTGCGCGAGGAAGCTATTTCAGTGGGCCTTTGGCCCTGGCCGGTAAGAGCGGCTTACAGCCGCAGAGCAAACCACCAGTTCACACTGGTGGTTTTGATTTTTATCTGCTTTATGGTAAGATAGTCATATGAAACCAGAAGAATTTTATCAAGCCTTAGAAAAAGCAAATATTCACCTCACTGAACATCAAAAGCAACAGTTTCAGCGCTATTTTGAACTCCTAGTCGAATGGAATCAGAAGATTAATCTAACAGCCATTACGGAGCTTGAAGAAGTTTACTTAAAGCATTTCTACGATTCTATTGCGCCTATCTTGCAAGGACATATTAAGAATGAAAACATTCGTCTGCTGGATATTGGCGCGGGAGCAGGTTTTCCTAGCCTTCCTATGAAAATTATTTATCCAAATCTGGATGTGACTATTATCGACTCTCTCAATAAGCGAATCAATTTCCTAAACTTACTCGCGGAGGAATTAGGGTTAGAAAACGTGCATTTCCATCACGGACGAGCAGAGGATTTTGCCCAAGACAAACTTTTTCGTGCCCAGTTCGATTTAGTAACCGCACGCGCTGTCGCCCGTATGCAAGTCCTGTCTGAGTTGACAATTCCTTACCTCAAAGTCAATGGTCGCTTGATTGCTCTGAAAGCTTCAAATGCTGGAGACGAATTACTAGAAGCAAAAAACGCTCTCTCTCTTCTCTTTGCCAAGGTGCTGGAAAATGTTGACTATAGCCTTCCAAATGGTGACCCCCGTAATTTGACGATTGTCGAAAAGAAAAAAGAAACGCCGAACAAATACCCTCGTAAGGCAGGATTGCCTAACAAGAGACCACTCTAAGATCGAAAGCTTGTTTCGGTCTTTTCTGTCATTCAAGCAGCAAAAAATCCCTCGCTCGAGGGATTTTTTGCTGCTTTCGATTAGTTGCTTTCTTTTCTACTTGTAATAAGTGCTGAGACCAAGCTTATCAAAGCTAGTGTAAAACCTAGTTCATACAGGGCGAATGGTGTCTTGTCTCCTGTTCTTGGAAGAAGTTTCTTCTCAGTTGATTCTGGTTTCGCCTTAGTTGAATTGGTTCCTGAAATAGATTTTCCTACTGGCTGAGCTTGTGGGGTCTCGGTTGCAGTTGCTGATTGTTCTGACTTCGGAACTTCGATTTCACCGATTGCTGCAATAACTCGATGGGCAGATTCTTGTGCATCTTCTTCTGTTTCAGCTGACGATCGTACTCTGACTTATCTTCCTTAGCAGCCTCACGAAGACCATCTGATAAACCAGCTAGTTTTTTTGAGATGGTAGCTTTTGTCACTTTCTCACGAATATCTTCAGGAATATTCATATCTTTTGTCAGCGCAAGCAGTTCATCTGCTAATTTAAAATAACGATCGCGATTCTGCTGCAAAGCAGACTCAAGAGACTCAATTCATTTTGAACTTTTGTTTTATTTTCTGGAGAGATTACTTTTTCACCAGTAGCAGCTAAACTAATATATTTTGACCAAGCAACATCGCGGAATTTTTTTGGTACATTATTATTTTTTATAGGCTAATAATTTATCCAAATTCTCATAAAAATCTTTATCTTTTTCCTGCTCTTTCGTAATCACTCTCGGTCTCTTACCCATCTCCTCTGCCAAGACTGGATGTGTTAGTCCTGCACTTGCTAGTCCTAGGCCTATCAGGGCGGAGGCGACATCAACAGTAAACTTACGGATACCAAAGCGCTGTTGCATTTTGAAAAGGTTCTTTTCTTGTCCTTTTTTCATATATATTCCTTTTGACCCAAACAATTTGAGTCTAATTTTTTATACCTTTTATAAAATCATTTCATGGATCAAATAAATATATAAGTTCAATTTCTTACATTACCGGATGTATTCTTTGTATATGCATAAAAAAACAAACTTCCTAATTGAAAGTTTGTTGATTCTCCTATTTCATCTAAGCCCATGGGTTGTAAAATCTGCCCTGATTGACGAAAAAAAGTCCAATTGTGAGACAAATCAAGACAAGAAGAAGGAATAAAACCAGCCAGTCCACTGTTTTCATAGCTTGGTAACTGTACCAGGTCCGTGCTTTGTTTTTCCCAAAACGGCGCAATTCCATAGCCGTTGAAACGGTATCAATTCGCTCTAATGATGAAAAAATCAGCGGAGTAACGAGAGCGAGGTTTCCCTTAATTCGTTGTAAAAGAGGAGCTTTTTTCGATAATTCAAGCCCACGCGCCTCCTGAGAGAGACGAATCGTATAGAACTCCTCTTGAATATCTGGAATGTAGCGCATGGTCAGACTAACTGCATAGGCAATCCTGTAAGATAGACCAATTCGATTGAGACTGGAAGCAAACTGGCTGGGATGAGTTGTCATCAAAAACACTAAAGCCAGGGGCACTGTTGAAAAATACTTGAGAGCTAGATTTAACAAATAAAAGAGTTCTTGACTAGTCACGGTATAGGATCCAATTCCTTGCCATAAAAGCGCCTTACTGCCGTATAATTCTACACCGTATTCAGGAGCAAAAAGATAGACCATGACCACATTTAATAATGCAAAAACAATAGCCAGCGCCAAAACAAAAGAAACATTCTTTAGGCGAATCGCAGACAGCTTGAAGAAGACTAACGAGAGCAATCCCAAGCCTAAAATCAATCTGGTATCGTAGGTCACCATGACCAAGATAGAAATAACAAGAAAGGCTAGCAATTTGGAAACGGCTGATAGACCATGAATAAAGCTATCTCCTTTTTGGTAGCCGATTAGACTTTTTTGACTCATTGGCAACCTCCTTTTTCCATATAGAGATAGGTTAATTGCAAGGGACCCACTCCCATGCGCTTGGCTAATACAAAGATACTTGTTTCTTTAAGATTGGCTTGGCGTGTAACGACTGAATCGCTTAAAATCTCAGCAGGACTGGCGTCCTCGATGATCTGACCGTTCACCATGACCAGAGCTCTATCCGAGTAATCCAGCATCAGCTGCATATCATGAGTAATCATGATAATGGTATGACCTTGATGATTGAGCTCGTTCAGAAATTCCATAATTTCAGTATAATTGCGTTGGTCTTGACCAGCAGTTGGCTCATCTAACAAGATAATTTCTGGACCGAGGACCAAAATTGACGCAATTGTGACACGTTTTTTCTGACCATAAGACAGAGCGGAAATCGGCCATTTTCTGTAAGCATAGAGTCCACAGGTTTTCAAGACTGCATGCACACGCTCCACCACTTCTTCTTCTGGAATTCGGCGGAGTCGTAAACCCATTGCGACCTCATCAAAAATCATAGTTTGACTGATCATTTGGTTTGGATTTTGCAGGACATAGCCAATTCGTTCAGCCCGCTCTTTGACAGAGTCGGCCGAGATTGACTGTCCCTTCCATCTAACCGTCCCCTTAGCCTCTAAAAAGCCACAAAGAACCTTGGCTAGGGTAGACTTTCCTGCTCCATTTTTTCCGACAATTGCTAATCGTTCGCCCTTACGAAGTTGGAAGCTAACATTGTCCAAAACAAGGTCAGCTTGATAGGCATAGGAAAGATTTTCTGCTTCCAGCAAGATTTCTCTCTTATTTTCATTGACATCAAAAAAAGGAAGTTGAGGCTTTTCAAGACCGGATAAATCCAGCTGATCCAAACGACTGAGGTGGTAAGCTTCTTCCACTGGGTAATGCAAGGCGCGCAAGGTGGAAATGTAGAGAGGCTCTCGAATGCCATGTTGAGCTAAGAGCGAGGTGGCTAAGAGCTCATCTGGATGACCATTAAAGACAATACGACCGTCACTCATAAGAACAATACGGTCCACCGAACGATAAAGGACATCTTCCAAGCGGTGCTCAATGATTATGGTCGTCGTTCCTTCTTCCTTATGCAAGCGGTCAATCAAATCAATGGTATCCTGACCAGCTTGCGGATCGAGATTCGCAAGCGGCTCATCAAAAAGCAAAATCGGACTTTCATCAATAAGGACACCTGCCAAGCTAGCCCGCTGCTTTTGTCCACCTGATAGGTCTTGCGGACGGTGCGCCAGCAGATTTTCCAACTCCAAACGCTCAGCCCAATCTGCCACGCGCTCCCGCATAAGTGATGGCGCTACCTGATCATTTTCCAAGGCGAAGGCCAAATCCTCTGCGACTGACAAGCCAATAAACTGACCGTCCGTATCTTGCAAGACTGTCGAAACCAGAAGGGATTTTTCATAAATCGACATGCTAAAAGCCTCTTGACCCCTGATCAAGAGCTCCCCGCTCGATTTTCCTTTGTAAGTATTGGGAATCAGCCCATTCAGGCATTGTCCAAGAGTAGACTTACCTGAGCCCGACGGTCCCAAAATCAAGACTTTTTCGCCCTGATAAATTTCTAGATTGATTTCCTTCAAGGTTGGCTCCTGCTGGGCCTGGTATTGAAAGCTAAAATCCTTGAACTCGATGATTTTTTTCATGTACCTATTATAGCGCAAAAATAGGCAATAAAAAAGGCTGACTTCCTTATTTTGGAAAGGAAACCGCCTCAACTAGAAATTGATTGGCTGACTGATTGATGATAATATCAAAGTCCTCCTTATATGACTCCATGAAAGCTTGGTACTGTCGTCTACGACGGTCGGCATTTTTCTGGATAAAATCTGGAATACGCCTCCTTTCAGCTACATCACGCGCCAGCCGACGAGACAATTCTGTTTCTGCATCAGTGTAGATGAAAATGGGCAAGTCAAACAAGTCCTTATCCAGAAATGTTGGTGACATTCCTTCTACCAAAAGAATTGGCTTGGACCCTCTCAGCACCTCCTCCTTCTTCCAAGGCATGTCAGGCGTCAGCAAATCCATGCCTCTTTTTAACATAGCAATGTCTCGCTTAAGGCTAATGAGCTCGTGCCGGGCAGGATGACAGGCTGTAATGGCTTCATCGACCAAGTGACCATCTTGGTCAGCTTTCAGAAATAATTGCTTACTTATCTGACCAGGAATGACATAGAGATTACCCTCAGGGAGATTAACTCTATCTGCTCCCAGATAGACCGTCAACTCTTCTGCAAAGTTTGACTTTCTTGAACCTCCATGACCACAGATACGAATGGTTGGAGAGATTTTTTCTTTACAAAAAGCTGCGATTGCCTGCAGTAATTCTTCTTTTTTCATATTTCTAGTATAACAAAAAAACAAACCAGACCAGCTGATTTGTCTTTATTTTATTAGGCACCAACTGTTGCTGGTAATTCTTCACCGATAGCTGCCAAGCGGTCTGCCCATTCTTGTCGCGTCAAGCCATTTTCAGCTACATAGCGGTTGCGTTCATGGGCACGGCATTCTGCTGAACAACCACGAACGTAGGCAGCTTCTGTCTCTTCAGACATGAAAATTTGTTCATTACAGTATGGATTAGCACAATTAACATAACGTTCACAAGCTTCACCAGTAATATGGTCACGTCCAATCACAGTTGGGTTGACACGGTTGATGGGTACAGATATACGCTCGTCAAAGACATACATAGCACCATCCCAAAGTTCGCCCATGACTTCTGGATCTTTTCCGTAAGTCACGATACCGCCGTGCAACTGACCAACATCTTTAAATCCTTCACGGACCATCCAACCAGAGAATTTTTCACAGCGAACGCCTCCTGTACAGTAAACAACGACGCGTTTTTCCATGAACTTTTCCTTGTTGTCACGCACCCATTGTGGCAATTCACGGAAGTTACGAATATCTGGACGAATCGCACCACGGAAATGACCAAGGTCGTACTCGTAATCGTTACGTGTGTCAAGAACGACTGTATCCTCATCAAGAAGAGCTTCCTTGAACTGTTGCGGATTGAGGTATTCACCAGTTGTTTCAAGTGGATTAATATCGCTGTCAAAATCGTTGTCTTCCAGTCCCAAGTGAACGATTTCTTTCTTGTAGCGAACAAACATTTTTTTGAAAGCATCGCGTGGTTCTTCATCGAATTTGAACCAGAGATCCGCAAAACGCTCATCGCTATGCACCCAGTCCATGTATTTTTGAGTTGTTTCGTAGTCACCAGATACGGTACCATTGATTCCTTCATCCGCAATCAAGATACGGCCCTTCAGTCCAATTGATTTACAAAAATCCAAGTGCACTTGAGCATATTCTTTGGCATTTTCAATAGGAACATATTTATAATATAGCAATACACGAATATCGTTTGACATTTTCTAATTTCTCTCAATCTTTTAATGTTATTGTTCTATTGTACCGATTTTGGTTGGAGATAGGAAATAATTTGACTAAAAATCCTAGGCCTGTGCTATACTTAAACTATGAAAAAAGAATGGATTTTACTCATCACACTCATCGTTTTTGGGATAGGTATGGTGGCAGGTTATTTCTTTTATAAAATGGAACTCAAAGACGATAAATCCGCCTCTCCCTTCAAATATATCCGCCAGTTGCCCACTAAAAAAGCACTGGAACAGGCACCTCAAGTCTATGCAACTATCCACAAAGCCTTGATGACAGCTGAAGAGCAGGAAAAGATCACTGCTAAACTGACCAAGCACATCAAAAACTTACAAGAACTAGGCTGGTCAAATCAGGCCATCTGGAAGGGCTACCTCTACCAAATGGACCGTCAAACCAAGACCGAAACCGTTGATAGCTACTTGGACCAGCGATTTGCAGAGACCAAAAACTTTGGTTCCACTGCCTATACAGATCTCTGGCGCCATTCAGGCTACAAAAAATCTGCTAAGTCTGCTCGCGCCTTACTCGAAAAAGCCATGGAGCTAGTTGGCATGCCGGAAGACTTGTCCGGTCAGCCTAAGGAAACTCAAAAATTAATTGCTACATTTGACGACCAACTGGAACCAGATGATAACTTCTGGAAATATTTTTCCAACACTGTACAAGTAGCCTTTCCTAAAAATACCTTGGCCGATGAACAGGATATTTTAGCACGGAAAATTCATCAGTTCCGCTATGTCATTTCCTCGCAACAAGCACAATGGGTGCGGTTAAATTACAAAAAACAGGGCATGACAGACGCTCAAGCTCTGGCTATTTACATGAAGGACATGGATGAAATGAATTCCTTCCTGGAAGAAGCCGGCATCGTCAATTCTGACTACTACTATGACTATAATTATGGGGAATCCGCTCGCCTTCACAACAAGGTTGCCGTAACCATTGATGGGACTGGTCTAGTGAAAATCCACCGTCCTGACAATATCAACCAGGTCAACTTCAAGATTGTCATGGATTTCTACAGTGAATTTATCCTCGATGAAGCTGGAAATTTCCTCAATGAAATTGATGCTGAAAAAATCACAGAAAATGGGGTTGTCAACGGGGCTAGTTACAACTATGCCAATGAAAACAATGCCTTGCACCGTACTCTGGACGTCAAACCCATTCGTGTACACGATCCTGAGTTTCGGAAAAATTTTTCCGAGAAAACAGGACTGCACTACCGTACACCAAACAGCCTAAAATCTCCAGAAGCTGCAACCCAACGGCAAAAATGGGAAAATTCCTACTTCAATCCGAAAGGCAACTTTGCCATTGACAACCAATCCGCTTCGCAGAGAGTCAAGGACAGCATTCAAACATTTCAAAAACTAGTAGAGGAGGCTAAGAAAACCAATGCGCAAGTCAAATAAACCAATGATTTTCATCAGCCTAGGGCTTCTTCTTGTCACTGCATTAGGAGTATTTGTCGGACAGGCTCTGTCGCCTAAGAAACCTATTTCTAAAAAAATAAAAGAAGCAGCCGTAAGCCAGTTGGAAATCGGTAAAACCTATGAAATCTACGGTGAGCTAACCCTGATTGATGAGCAGCATTATGTTTATCTCTTTGACGATACGGATTATGAAAGTCAGGAAGAACTGGAAGAGGTGCAGGAGGAAAATTATCCTGACCAGATTTACCCAGCTCTCTACTATTATCAAGGGGAATATAAGCGTGAAGGAGACAATATCTACCTCAAACCAACCAAAGAAATCAGCATCTTCTTTGAAACCTTGGCCGATGTCAAAAAGAAGACCTATTTTCAAGTAACGGAGACCGCACTGACAGGTAATTTCGAAGACCAAGCCCAGCTTATCAAAAAAGATGGCGTCTATATGGTCTCTTTAGGTGCTGATGATGATAACTTCCAAGTCATTCCTTCTTCTGCCAAACTCGCCAAGTCTAGTGCAGAATTCCTTGCTAATTATACAAAGGCAAACAAAAAGGACTAGCAATTCAAACTGTTATTCCTTTTCTTTATTATTCATCAACAGAGAGACTTCCTGATTGGATACGAGTTTTCGCATAAACATTTATCAACAGCGTTCCTGCTACACCAATCGTCACCGCATTCACAATCCCCGCAACCAATCCCTGTACAAAAACTTTATTAGCTGGCTCGTGGTAAATGACAATGTCTAAGACCGGCGCTACAAGCCCCCAAGCAAGGATATTGGTCACAATCTGCGTACCGTTAAAGAGCAAGATATCCTTAGAAGTAAAAACCCCTTCTTCCACGCGCAAGCAATTTTTCAACAGACCAATCAAGAGTCCAACTACACCAGAAGCTAAAATCCAAGACCACCATGGGCTATAGGTCACTGAATCCTTCACCGTATGACCAATAAAACCAATCAGAAAACCAACGACTGGCCCAAAAATAACTGAAAATAGCGACTGAACAGCGTACTGAAGTTGGATATTGGTATTGGGTACAAAGGTCGGGATGTTGATGACCAAACCAATGACAACAAAGAGGGCTGCTCCGATACCAGTTGCTACAACTGTTTTAATTGAATTATTTTTCATTTTTACTCCTACATATTTCCTATTTGTCCAAAGAACTTCTCTATTATAGCGAAAAACCACCTATTTGACCAATAGATGATTTTTTATTTGTACTTTGTATTTTCTTATCCTTAAGCAACAATCGCTTTGGCTACTTCTTCAACTGTCATGCGTGAGAAGTAACGAGTTGTATCAATCGTTTGCAGTTTTTCCAAGATATCTTTGTATTCATAACGAGTACCAACCAAGAGATTTTCAATATCTGCCACATCTTCAATCCCGAAGAAGTCCCCGTAAATCTTGATAGACTCAATGACTGAGTTTTCTGTCTTGATGTAAGAAGTAATCTTACCAGCTGGGTAGCGAACAGCACGTTCTACTGTATATTCTGGCGCTTTTCCGTAAGTCCAATCCCAAGTCGCAAACTGCTCATCGCGTAATTTTTGAATAGCTGCTAATTCTGTTGCATTGAGGACATACTCATCCATATCAGGATATTCTTCCTTCATTTGGTTCAGAATAGCATCGCTGAATTCTTGGACGGTAATCTTATTTTCCAAGTGATCGATGATATTGGTTACGCGAGCACGGACTGACTTAACTCCTTTGGACTCAATCTTGTCTTTAGAGACCTTAAGAGCCTGCCCCAGAACGGACATATCTACATCAAAAAGAAGACAACCATGGTGCATCATACGGCCATTGAAGTAGGCTTGAGCATTTCCCGCAAACTTTTGACCGTCAATTTCAAGATCGTTACGGCCAGTAAATTCAGCCTTAATCCCCAGTTTAGCCAAGGTATCAATAACAGGTTTTGAGAAGGTCTTGAAGTCAAAGGCACCCTCGTCAGCCTTGTTTGAAATGATGGTATAGTTAAGGTTATTGAGATCATGATAAACCGCACCACCACCTGATAAACGACGGACGACATGAATACCCTTCTCATCTATAAATTCTTTATTGATTTCTTGAATGGTATTTTGGTGCTTACCGATGATAATAGCTGGCTCGTTAATCCAGAGAATAAAAATTTCATCAATATTTTTCAATTCACGAAAAGCATAAGCCTCCAGGGCAATATTATAAGCTGGATCATTTGACTGATTGACAATGTATTTCATGGGAACTCCTATTCATATTGTTAGCGTATACAGGATTATTATAACAGAAAAAATCTAAAAACAGGAAAAAAGTGTCTGAAACCAGTACTTCTTTTTCTCCTACTTTGAAAGTTGCCGACTGATACATTCCACTTTTTCTCGCATCTAATCATTTTGAATGTATAATATCACAAAAAGAGTCTAAAACAACCGTTTCAGACTCTTGATGATGTAAAACCTAAATCATGATTTATTTACGTTTTGGTGGGTTGTGAATTGCTTCACCCAATACGTCTGCAAAGGCTTCGTACATAACTTCAGAGAAGGTTGGGTGACCATGGATTGACAAGAGCAATTCGTCAACTGTCAATTCATTTTCCATGATTGTTGCAGCTTCGTTGATCATTTCAGCAGCTGCTGGACCAATGATGTGTACACCAAGGATTTCGTGGTATTTCGCATCAGCGATAACTTTTACAAAACCTTGTGCTTCGTTAGAAGCGATGGCACGACCGTTACCTGTAAAGCTATTTTTACCGATAAGGATGTTGCCGTATTGTTCGCAGGCTTGTTCTTCTGTCAAACCAACCATGGCTACTTCAGGATGTGTGTAAACAGCCGCTGGTGTGAATTCAAGGTTAGCTTTACGCGTGTTACCGTGCATTGCATTTTCAGCAGCAACTTCACCCATACGGTAAGCAGCATGGGCAAGCATTTTCGTACCATTGACATCACCTGGTGCGTAGATACCTGGGATAGATGTTTCTTGATATTCATTAACTTTGATACGGTTGCGGTCCATTTCAAGGTTAAGATTTTCAAGACCATTCATTTGTGGTACACGACCGATTGAAAGAAGAGCTTTTTCAGCAATAACTTCTTCGCCATTGTTAAGTTTCAAGGTCAATTGGTTGTTTGCTTCAACGATTTTAGAAACACCAACTGATGTCTTGATCTTCATGCCTTTCTTAGCAAGGATTTTTTGAAGTTCAAGAGAAACTTCTTTATCCATTGCAGGGATGATACGGTCAGCCATTTCAATAACAGTTACGTCAACGCCGTATGAAGCCCAGACAAGACCAAGCTCGATACCAACGACACCACCACCCATAACTGCGAGTGATTTAGGCATTTCACGAAGGTCAAGGATATCGTCAGATGTCAAGACAAGTGATGACTCGATACCTGGGATGTTGATACGAGATACTTTTGAACCTGTCGCAAGGATGATGCTGCGGCCTTTGATTGTTTCAGAACCAATAGTGACTGTCTTGTCAGGGTTTACTTGACCAAGACCATTGAAAATCGTCACTTTGTTAGCCTTAAGAAGACCTTTAACACCGCCTGTCAAGGTTTTAACAACTGAGTTTTTAAATTCAACTGTCTTATCCATGTCGATGGTGTAGTTTGTTGATGCCAAGTTGATACCACGACCAGCAGCATGTTTGATACCGTCAAGGATTTCAGCATTTTTAAGGTAAGTCTTGGTTGGAATACAGCCGACATTCAAACAAGTACCACCAAATTCAGATTTTTCAACGATAGCGATTTTACCACCAAGTTGAGCACCTTTGATGGCTGCGTAATAACCAGCAGGCCCACCACCAACAACAATCATATCGTATTCATTAGCGGCCAAGTCAACTTTAGGTGCTTGGGCAGCCGCGGCTGGTGTAGAAGGAACTTCAAGACCTGCAGCTTGTAAGTCAGCAGTAGCTTGAGCAACTTCAGCTGCTGCTGGTGCAGCAGATTCGCCAACCACTTCGCCTTCAACACCGATGTATCCGATGACTTCTGTAACTGGAACGACTTCGCCGTTTCCACGCACGATTTTCAAAAGAACACCTGAATCTTCAGCTTCCAATTCCATACTTGTCTTATCAGACATCATTTCCAAGATGACATCGCCTTCATTGACAACATCACCTTCTTGTTTTTTCCACTCGATGATTTCGCCTTCTTGCATGTCAACGCCAAGTTTAGGCATAATAATTTCAACAGCCATTTTATTTTTTCCTTTCAGAACTTTCTTTTTTATACTTGTCTATGGTGGTGGGGTCGCCAGCGAACCATTGGTTCCACGACTTATTTTTGAGCCTAGCGTCTCGAACATCTCTTCATAAGAGCTGTTCTTTTCACCACAGCGACAGGTATCGTTTTAGCTCACTTCGTTCGCTTCGTAAATACCAATTTTCAATCTATAGCTATTCTATCAGATCAACAGTTCCAATGGATTTTCAAGCAGGTTCTTGAGATCCACCATGAATTTAGCACCATTCATACCGTCGATGATACGGTGGTCAATGGTCAAGCAAAGCGCCATGATTGGACGAATTTTCACTTCACCGTCGATAACAACTGGTGTTTGAACCGTTGAAGCCACACCCAAAATTGCTGAGTTTGGTTGATTGATAATTGGATTAAATGTCTTGGTACCAAACATACCCAAGTTTGTAATGGAGAAGGTTGAACCTGACATTTCAGCACCTTTCAACTTACCAGATTGAGCTTTTTTGATGACATCTTTTGAAGCAACCACGAAGTCTGACAAGCTCATTTTATCTGCACCGTGAACAACTGGTACAACAAGACCCTCGTCAAGACCAACGGCGATACCAAGGTTAACAAATTTATGCAATTCGATTTCTTGTGCATCGTTGATAAGAGAAGCGTTCATATAACGGTGCTCTTCTTTCATCAAGGTACGTGTTACTGCAAGACCAATCAAGTCAGTAAAGGTCACTTTAAGACCTGTTTTGTTCATGATTGGCTCAAGGATTTGTTTACGAAGTGCCATGAGGTTGGTCATGTCAATATCGTAGTTAAGTGTGAAGGTTGGAGCTGTAAGGTAAGAGTTAACCATTCCTTTAGAAATTGCCTTCCGCATAGCTGACATCTTGATGATTTCAACGCCTTCTGGCAATTCTTTCTCTGGTTTTTCTTCTTTCTTAGCCGCAACTGGTGCTGTAGCTGGCGCTTGAGCAGCAATGTAAGCAAGAATATCTTCTTTTCTTACCTTACCTGAATGACCTTGTCCGGCAACAAGAGCCAAGTCAATACCTTTGTCAGCTGCCATTTTACGAGCAAGTGGAGTCGCTTTGGGCTGAGCATTCTTGAAGTCTTCAACGTCAACTTTGTGAACTCGACCATTGGCACCTGTTCCTAGAACACTGCCCAAATCAATCTTCAAGTCTTTAGCTGTTTTACGAGCAGCTGGAGTTGCACGAACTTTTCCACCACCTTGAGGTGCTGCGGCTGGTTTTACTTCAGCTGCTACTGGAGCAACTGGCGCAGGTGCTGCTTCTTGAACAGGAGCCGCTGCTGGTGCTGAACTTGCTGCTGCAGCCCCATCAACTGTTTCACCTTCCGCACCGATATAACCGATGACTTCTGTAACAGGTACAACTTCACCATTTCCACGAACGATTTTAAGCAAGACACCTGACTCTTCAGCTTCCAATTCCATGCTGGTTTTGTCAGACATCATTTCCAAGATAACATCGCCTTCATTGACAACATCACCTTCTTGTTTTTTCCACTCGATGATTTCGCCTTCTTGCATATCAACACCGAGCTTTGGCATGATGATTTCTACTGCCATGAATTTTCCTTCTTTCTAAAACATGTAAAATCTAGCAGGATTTTCGCCCTGCCAGATTGGAAACTATAATCTTTTTACCAAAGAAAGTTGTCTGTCAACTGCTTGGTAACAGAATATAGATTAGCCTCGGTTCACTTGTTTGTAAATTGCAGCCTTGATTTTTTCTACGTTTGGCAATACTGCATTTTCAAGGATATTGGCATAAGGAACTGGCACATCATCAGATGCGATACGGATAACTGGTGCATCAAGGTAGTCAAATGCTTCACTTTCAGTGATGATTGAAGCGATTTCCCCGATAAATCCACCAGTTTTGTAAGCATCATTGACCAAGATGACTTTACCAGTTTTCTTAACTGAATTGATGATGATTTCTTTGTCAAGCGGGATAAGCGTACGTGGGTCAACCACTTCAACGCTGATGCCTTCAGCAGCCACTTCTTCAGCAGCTTTCATAACGCGCTCCAACATACGACCGTAAGAAACGATTGTGATGTCAGTACCTTCGCGCTTGATTTCCCCTTTACCAAGTGGGATATAGAAGTCTGGGTCTTGGTTTACTTCTTCTTTTTTACCGTAAAGCGCTTTGGGCTCCAAGAAGATAACTGGGTTGTTATCACGGATTGAAGATTTCAAAAGACCTTTTGCATCATTTACTGTACCAGGTGCAACAACTTTAATCCCTGGAATATGTGTCAACCAAGCTTCAAGAGATTGTGAGTGTTGTGCAGCAGAACCGATACCTGAACCTGACGCTACACGGAAAGTTACAGGTGTCTTCAAACCACCACCAAACATGTAGTTTGTTTTGGCAGCTTGGTTAACAATAGCATCAAGAGCGATTGTAACGAAGTCCATGAAGGTCAAGTCAACGATTGGACGAAGGCCTGTTTGAGCAGCACCAACTGCTGAACCTGCGATGGCAGCCTCAGAAATTGGTGTGTCACGAACGCGTTTTTCACCAAATTCTGCCAACATACCAACAGATGTCCCGAAGTCACCGCCGTAGATACCGACGTCTTCACCCATCAAGAATACTTTTTCATCCTTGCGCATTTCTTCGCTTTGAGCCAAGTTAATCGCTTCACGCAAGGCCATTACTTTTGTTTCAGCCATTTTTTACTCCTAATTTATATCAATTTATCTTTACTGTAACAAGTAAAATGTAGAAAACTAATCAATTACTTCATTGTAATCAAGCGTCATAGCTACTCGAGCTACCCTAGTTTGACTTGCTTCTTTAGAGCTTAGTCAAACTTCTTACGTTACTAGTTGGGTTCAGACTAGAGGCTTGGAAAAATAGATGAGCCATTAGTGATGCCCGCATCACTAGCTGACTCCCTAATTTTTCTGCGCCTCTTTAACGTCTTCACACCCTAGTCTACAAACACATCCTCATAAGCTACTGAGATGTCTGGATCTGGGCTTTCTTGTGCGAATTTCACAGATGCTTCTACTTGTTCTGCAACTTGTGCTTCGATGGCATCCAATTCTTCGTCAGTCGCAATCTTGTTCTCTGTCAAGTATTTGCGGTATTTCTTAAGTGGGTCTTTTGCTTTCCACTCGTTAACTTCTTCTTTTGTACGGTAAACACCAGCATCGGCAGTTGAGTGACCGAACCAGCGGTATGATTCAACTTCGACCATGGCAGGCCCATTTCCTGCACGAACGTACTCGATGACTTCTTGCATTTTTTCATAAACAGCAATAACGTCGTTACCATCCTCAACATAGTGACCTGGAATACCGTATGCAGCAGCACGTTGGTAGAGGTGAGGAATCTTAGTAGAATAAGAAATGTCAGTTGAAATACCGTAACGGTTGTTAGTGATAAAGAAGATAACTGGCAAATTCCAAACAGCTGCCAAGTTCATTGATTCGTGGAAAGAACCTTCGTTAGTAGCTGAATCACCTGAGAAGGCAATAACAATGTTATCTGTACCGAGGTATTGTTGCGTAAGGGCGGCACCCACCGCAAGGGCGTAACCACCACCTACGATACCGTTTGAACCAAAGTTCCCTTTTTCCACATTTGCCAAGTGCATCGAACCACCACGGCCTTTTGATGTACCAGTTGCCTTGCCAGCAAGCTCAGCCATCATGCCGTTGATGTCAATACCTTTTGCAATAACGTGACCGTGACCACGGTGGTGTGAGAAGATGATGTCCTCATCTGTCAATCCAGCAATAGGTCCAACAGCCGCAGCTTCTTCACCGACTGAGAAGTGAGTCATACCTTGTACGAAACCGCGACGCACTAATTTGTTTAATTTCATATCAACATCACGGATTTGTTGCATTTTCAAGAACATGTCCAAATGTTGTTCTTTTGTGATAGATACCATAATTTCCTCCAAAGGTTTTTCTCTTTCTGTACTATGATAGACCAAACTTTCACAAATGGCAAATAATTGGTCTGAACTTTTTAGATACAAACCTACAAGTAAAACCTTGTCCTCACTGACTTTTCATCAAGTCGACCATGTTCACATATTCCACTTAAGTTATTTTTTTCACAAACTTTACAACCATCTTGAAAAGCCTTTCATTTTATGATAAGATGTCACTTGGAGGAAGACATGGAGTTTGAGTTATTTCTTTTAATCTGTAACTATATCGGTACCGTTGCTTTTGCCGTTTCTGGTGTTGTCAAAGGTTTCCACAAAAATTTAGATATTTTCGGAATTACACTTTTAGGAATCCTAACTGCTGTCGGGGGCGGAATCATCCGCGATATGATGACCGCTCGCATTCCAGCAGCCTTGACGGATCCCACTTCTATCTATCTAGCGATTGCTGTTGCTCTCATTATGTATGTCGTCGTTGTATCCCGAAAAGCTGATAAGTTAAAAAATCAGCAAATGTACCGATTTCTAGCTACAACCAATCTTGTTTTCGATGCAATTGGATTAGCAATCTTCTCCTTAATCGGAGCCAGTGCTGGTGTAGAGCTGCACCTCAACTTCATGACCAGTGGTATTCTAGCCACCCTAACAGGTGTTGGCGGAGGAATCTTACGCGATCTCTTGGTTAATGAGACACCTATTGTTTTAAAAGAAGATGTCTACGCTGTTCTTGCTCTCTTTGCAGGCATCGCTTATCACATCCTCGTATTAGATTTTCATCTACCACGTATCCCTGTTTATACTGGATTATTTTTCGTTGCCCTCATCATCCGCTTATTAGTCATCAAATACCATGTCAATTTACCAAATATGTCTATAAAAGAAAAAGGTTCTAAGAAATAACTTAGAGCCTTTTATGATGGATAAATACGCGTCCCATGCACCTCAGTTGTGCCTGTCTTATCTACAATCTCTTGAGCATTTTCCCAAGTAACGCCCCCACCAATTAATATCGTGAGTTTTCCAGACGCATACTGAACTAAATTCTGTAAGCAAGCGAGATTGTCTTCAATACTTGTCCCTTCTACACCGCCATGAGTCAATATACGCCTTACACCGTGCTCACTCAGCCAATCGATAACCTCAAACTGTTCGGTAGGAGGAATTGTATCAAAAGCCATATGGAAGGTTACTTCTAATCCCTCACAGGCTTCAAGTAAGATTTCCATTGTCTGCTTATCCAAGTGATTTTCTGCCGTCAAGGCTCCAAATACCAAGCCAGTGGTTCCACATTCACGCGCCATGGCAATATCTTCTAACATCATCTGGATTTCATCAGCGGTGTAAACAAAATGGCCACCTCTTGGTCGAATCATCGTCATGACAGGCACCTGAGACTGCCCTGCTAACTGACAAATGTACCTTATCACACCTAGACTAGGGGTCGTCCCTCCAACAGCCAAATTATCGCACAGTTCAATCCGATTAACACCTGCTGAAATGGCTTCTGCTACGTGTGTATGATTTTCTGCACAAAATTCTCGAATCATCCTTTTTCACCCTTAGCCTGTTTCTTTTGTAACAGCAGATCTTTTGCTGAAATGCTCATGACCGCTAATAAAATCAACACCATCCCCAATAAGTCCATTGAGTAAAAAACTTCGTGAACTAACAAAACTGAGAAAAAAACGGAGGCCACTGGTTCAATAGAAGCCAGCAAACTTCCTTTTACCGAACCAACCTTACTGACACCTTCTAAGAAGAATGTATAGGCAAAGATGGTTCCAATACCAACAATACCAAGCAACCCAAGTAGATTTGTAGTTGTCAAGGGCAGAGCGTAGTGCCAAGTCTGAAATCCAAGAGTGATCACCAGACCACCAGATAACATTCCGAGCCCCATAACAGTCAAGCTACCAAATTCACGAATGAGTCGAATCGGAAAAATAATGTAAATAGCATAGGTCACCGCTGAGAATAGACCCCAGAAGAGCCCCAGCGGAGTAACTGCTAGACTGGTTAACTGTCCATGAGTTGCAATGAAGACTGTACCACTGATAGCAAGGAGGATTGAGAACACTTCAACAAGTGTGGGAGCCTGTCGATTCCGCAAGCAAGCATAGCCCAAGACCAAGACTGGGCACAAATATTGCAAAACCGTTGCCGTTCCCGCATTCGTATGCTGGATTGCGACCAGATAGGCCACCTGATTGAGCGCAAGCCCTAGCATCCCAAATAGAAAAATCATCAAAAGAGACTTCTTCTCGTGCGCTACCTTAGCTAAGGTATCTGGTGTTCTCAACCGAGCCATCGCCAGCAAGAACACTCCTGAAATAAGAAGCCGAAGACTAGTGATTTGCATAACACTAATGCCATTGGCAATCAAAACCTGACCACTTACACCGGAAATTCCCCAGGCAGTTCCCGCAATCAGAGTATAAATCGTTCCCTTAGTCGTCTCCTTCATACGTTTCCCTCTTTAGTTTTTTCCGACGAGCATAGTCAATAAACTTGAACTTATCGAGTTTATGCCGACTTTCTGTATATTGAAATTGAGGACCATCTTCCAAGAAAACCTCGGATTTGATTAAGATCAAACTCTCATCTCTAGTCTCCAACCAAACCTTTTCTTGCAAACTTGTATGTTCTACCGTAATTTCTTTACGAGCATAAGAGATGGTCAGTCCTAGCTCATCCTCCACATAAGCATAGATAGAATCTTCTATGGCTTCCTGCTTAATATCCGGCACCAAGTCTGTCCGAAAATAATCCGTGTCCACAATGGCAGGTTTTCCTTCCAAATAACGCAGACGAATGATTTTCCAAACTTCCTGCCCCGTACGAAAACCTGATCGCTTCGCAAGAGACGGTGTAACCTTAATCCTCTCTAAAGACAACATTTTCGTATGCACATTGAGGTTCATGCTGGTGCTGACCTCACGGTAGCTATTTAAGCCTGACAAAGGAAAGTTTAGTTGCTCACTCTGGATGACAATTGTCCCACGCCCTTGTTTACGGCGAATAAAGCCCTGCTCCGTCAACATCTGAAGCGATTTACGAACAGTTGCCCTACTAGCTTGATACTCTTCCTGCAAGCGTTCTTCCGTCGGCAAATGACTGTTGACTGGATAGACATGCTGGGTAATTTTTTCTTTCAAATCATTGAAAATTTCTTGATATTTTCTCATTTTTTCTTCTAACTATTCTTTATTTCCAAAGTCTATTATAACAAAATTTCAATCCTAGAAAGTAATTTCTCTTGACTTTCCGAACAATGACTTTCTTTTTGTATACTTTTTCTGCCACTTCCTATAATTAACATCTTAGTTTATAATAGGAAAGGACAAATGTCCTAATTTTTCTTATATGACACATGATTAATTCATAATTTTTTTATATTTTTACAGACCAATGTCCTAACACTTTTTTACAGACAAATCTTATAATGAAGGAGGTAGAAATGATGAATGACCTAAGAAAAATCATTCAAGATACACCAAATGTAGCAGCATTATTGGCCAGTTGCCCTTTGAAAATTCTCCAAGCAATGGACATCGTTCAGTATGAAAAGGCTGGAGATTTTCATCTCCCACGACAAGAATTTCACGATTTTGTCTATATTTTAGTAAGTGGAGAATGCGAAATTTCGATTCAGGAAAGTAATAATCGTACCATGATTTTGGTCTATTACGATCAAGCCGGGGCCTTGATTGGTGAACAAGAAGCCATTTTGCAGAAACCCTATTCTGCCTCAGTCATTAACAGAACCCCTTGTCAGCTTCTAAAAATATCCAATCAAACCTTCTTAGAATGGATTCAAATGGACCATTCTTTTACTCACCACTTGCTAAAAGACCAGTGCCAACAAATTTACAATCTAGCCAACCAAGCTAGTTACCTGACTCTGCACAATGCCAAAGAGCAGATTGCTCGCTTCTTATTGGCCTGTTACAAAAGAGACATTATCGTCAATAAGCAGGATGTTCATCGCGCCGTTGCTATGTCCACTCGCCATGTTAATCGTATCCTATCCGACCTGGTCAACCAGCAAATCATAGACATTCATCATTCTACAGTTTTGATAAAGAATCCAAAATCCCTGCAATTCTACGGGGAGGAGTAAGGACTGGAAAATACTCTTCTAGTCTTTTTATTTTCACGAAAAAAGTCTTGTAACTTTATGAAAATTTAGCTGACATTTGCAGTCTAATTCGGGTATAATAGAGGGAAAGGAACTTTATTTTGTAATGATAGGAGACTTCTATGAACAATACTTCTAGCCCGTCTTGGATCCGTCGTGAATTATTTTCTGATTGGAAACAATTTGAAATCCTCTACGTTTCGATTTTGATTCTGTTACAAATCATTGCCTATTTGATTGCACCAGATAGCCTGATTGGGATGGTATCTGGGATTACAGGTGTACTTTGCTTGGTATACGGTATGAAGGGGCGCAAAATCACCTTCCTTTTCGGGATTATCCAATGCCTAGCTATGACCTACATCGCCTTTATTTCTAAGGCTTATGGCTCCTTTGCCATGGATATCATCTATGTGATTTCTCAACCCATCGGTTGGTTCATGTGGGGCAAGGATGAAGCCATTCGTTCCTTTACTTCCAAGCAGCGTAACCAAGTTTTCGCCGGTGCCTTTTTCGCTTGGTTAGTGGGCTGGCTGGTCCTTTCCATGCTCCATGGACAATTGCCTTACTTTGACTCCATCAATCTCGTCGTCAGCCTTATTGCCCAAACCCTTTATATCTTTAAGTTTAAGGAAAATTGGAGTCTCTGGATTATCGTCAATATCGCCAATGTTCTTTACTGGATAATCCTAACTGTCCAATTTATGACAGGGCAAACGGATATTGGTAACCTTGGTGCCAACCTATCTCAAGTTGCCTTGCAATTTGCCCTCCTCTTCAACTCAATCTATGCCAGCAAGGTCTGGTCCCAAGAAAATTAAGAAAGCGACGGAGTGTCGCTTTCTTTTTATCTATCTAGCCAAGCCAACACTTTCAACAAAGCGCATGAAGGCTGCTTGACCTTGCGGTGTCCGTTTGTAAACACCTGCATCCTCTAGCACACGACTGAAAACCTGGCCGATAGCTGTCTGGACAATGCTGGTCACATTTTCTGCAGTGACGTCTGGATGAGCCGTTTTCAATTGATCTGCCCATTCTTGATGGTAATCAGCGACAGCTTCAACCTTTCCAAGCAGGTAATCTTCTACCACAGCCAATTCATTCTTAAGACGAGGAGGTAAGATAGCCAGACCCATGACTTCAATCAAGCCGATATTTTCTTTCTTGATATGCTGAACATCTTGGTGAGGATGATAGATACCATCTGGAAATTCTTCCGAGGTCTGGTTATCACGTAACACCAAGTCCAGCTCAAACAAGTCTCCCTTGCGACGCGCGATTGGTGTAATGGTATGATGCGGTTGACCGTTAGACTCTGCCAAAACACAGACTTCTGGGTCTGAATAGCCACGCCAAGCTGCAAGAATTTTTTCTGATAAGGCTAGCAAATCTTCCTTACTCTGACTGATCAAGCGTAGCACGGACATCGGCCATTTGACAATCCCTGCCTGCACTTGTTCAAATCCATCAAAAGTAAACTGACAATCCAGCTCGGCTTTTTCCATAGCAAAGGTATGACGACCACCTTGATAATGCTCATGGGTCAAAATAGAGCCACCGACAATCGGAAGGTCCGCATTGGAACCCGCAAAATAACCAGGGAATTGCTCAACGATATCCAAGAGACGTTGGAAAGTCAAAGGGCTTATCTGCATGGGCTCATGTTGACCGTAGAAAAAGATGCAGTGCTCATTGAAATAAGCATAGGGTGAATACTGGAAGCCCCAAGTCTGCCCTTCCATTTGGTAGCGAATGACACGGTGATTAGCACGCGCAGGGTGATTAATCCGACCTTGATAGCCTTCATTTTCCATGCAAAGCTGACAAGCAGGATAGCTAGATGACTTAGCTAGTTTGGCCGCTGCAATCACTTTGGGATCTTTTTCTGGCTTAGAAAGATTAATGGTAATCTCCAATTGACCATATTCCGTCTCCGCTGGGAAATAGATATTACGCTCAATAGCTTTGATCTTGACGTAGTCATTGCGCTTGCTGAGAGCATAAAAATCTGCAATCGCCTGCTCAGGATTTTCCTGATAGGTGGCCCAAAACTGATTGTTAACTGCGCTAGGTGCAGGCGTCACAAAGTCCATAAGCTGGGCACCCACTATATCCTGTTCTTCTAGTAAATCCCCAGAAAGACCATTCTTCACAGCCAACTCCACCAGTTGATCCTTGAGGTCAATGAGATTCTCTGCCTGAGTTTCGTCGTCCACCCCTTCTTCGCCAACTAAAGCCATGACACGATTTTTTAGATAAATCCTATCTAACTTTTCATAGCTACTACTGGCAATAACTTGGTCAATAAATTTCCCAATAAGTGTATTTGTCATCTGATTTCCTAACTAATTACGTGAAAGTACACGTGAGCCCGCTGCAATTTCAGCCATGTAGAAACTTGGTGCATAGCCCACAACTTGCTCATAAGTCGCTCCAACATTTTCAATGAAGTGCTCTACTTTATTCTTGGCAACAATGGCAATACCACAGCCGCCAAAACCAGCTCCTGTCATGCGAGCTCCCAGCACTCCTTCTTGTTCCCAAGCAGCGTGAGCTAGGGTATCCAATTCCAAGCCAGTCACTTCATAGTCATGTTCCAAGGAAACATGAGAAGCATTGACCAAACGACCAAATTTCTCCAATTCTCCTGCCACCAAGGCTGCCTTGGCTTGCAAGGTACGTTGATTTTCAAGAACAGCGTGACGAGCACGTTTGAGACGATTTTCATCCTTGATAAGGTAGCTGTATTCGTCAAAGACTTGCGCATCCAATTCACCCAAGGTCTGAATATCCAGAACCGCATTGAGTTCTGCAACTGCTGTTTCACATTCAGCACGGCGTTCATTATACTTGGAATCAGCCAATTCGCGGCGCTTGTTGGTATTCATGATGACAATGACATTGTCCCCTAAGTCCAGCGGTACCAATTCATATTCAAGACTATTGGTATCCAAATAAATAGCCTGTTTATCAGCTCCCATACCAATCGCAAACTGGTCCATAATACCTGAGTTAACACCAATAAACTGATTTTCTGTTTGTTTACCAATTTTAACCAAATCCAAACGAGCCAATTTCAAGTCAAACAACTCCTCAGCAATGATCCCAATCAAGAGTTCCAGAGAAGCTGATGACGACAAGCCAGAACCATTTGGAATATTCCCAAACACATAGACATCCATACCGCTATCGATGATATGACCTGCCTCTTGCAAGAATTTCAACACACCCTTTGCATAGTTGGTCCAATTATCCTCTTTTTTGTACACTAGGTTATCCAAGGAAACTTCTATTACACCAACCTCTTCAAAATTTCCAGAATAAAAGCGAAGAGTACGATCGTCACGCTTACGGGCCGCACCATAAGTCCCTAGCGTGATCGCAGCTGGAAAAACATGCCCGCCATTGTAGTCGGTATGCTCACCAATCAGATTAATACGACCTGGCGAGAAAAATGTTGCATCTGCTTGAGCACCAAAAATATCTTGAAAAGCTTGATTTAGTTCTGTTGTGTTCATGACCTTCTCCTTTTTGTAACCGTTTTTATTTTATTTTAATTTCTTTTACTATTCTTGTCAATGTTTTTACTAAAGTTTTACTAAATATGTTATACTAGTTTTATCAAAGCAAAAGGAACAATAAATGGCTACTATAAAAGAAATCGCTGCGCAAGCCGGTGTGTCAATTGCAACCGTTTCGCGCGTGCTCAATAAAGATGAAAATATGTCCGTCAGCGCCCAAACAAGAGAAAGAATTTTCCAGATTGCTGACCAACTAGGCTACACCAAACATAAGAAAAATCTTCTTGCCTACCCCAACCGCAAGAAGATTGCCATTATCCAATGGTACACCCAACACGAAGAACTGAACGATCTCTACTATTACTCCATCCGTTTGGGTATTGAACGACGAGCTTTGGAATTGGGATACGATTTAGTACGAATTTTCCATGACCATCCACTCAGTAATGCCCAAGGCGTAGATGGTATAATTCTTATTGGAAAATACAGCCCTAGTCAAATCACAACCTTTGAAAATATCACGCCAAATCTGGTCTTTGTGGATAGCGACAGCCTGCAATTTGGACATAGTTGTGTAACGACTGATTTCTACCACGCAACACGCTCCGTTTTGGACCATTTTATCCAAAAAAACTTGACTGAAATCGGCATGCTCGTCGGACAAGAATGGACAGAGGATAAATCCCAGGCACTGATTGACCCACGTTTTGAAACCTTTAAATCCTACCTGACAACTAAAAAACTTTATCAACCTCAGCATGTCTACGTCGGACAGTTTACGAGCGATAGTGGTTACCAACTCATGAAGTCAGCTATTGAAACCGGTCAACTCCCTCAAGCCTTCTTCATCGCCAGCGATGCCATGGCTATTGGCGCCCTTCGTGCCCTACAAGAAACTTCTATCCCCGTTCCTGAAAAAATGAGCCTCATCGCTTTTAATGACACAGCCGTCGCCAAGCAAGTCTATCCCGCCCTATCCTGCGTAACGGTCTTTACGGAAGAAATGGGAGCTACTGCTCTCACAACCCTTGACCAAATCCTATCCGCAGATACCCCACAAATTCCCCGCATGATTCAACTAGGCACCAAGCTCACTTTGCGTGGCTCGAGTATATAGAAAAAGGGAGCGGGACAAAATCGTTATTTCATAGAAATAACGATTTTGTCCCGCTCCTGCAAGGTTGATTAGGTACTGTTCTGAAAAGGCTTTGAACGACCAGTCAACTACTGCCTTAAACAGCTCTACTAATTTTTTGAGAGGTTGGAAACTTTTGTTCCAGCCTTTTTGTGTATGCTATCAATCCAACAATTTCGCCAATTCCTGTACTAACAATTGTTGAGCAACTTGTGGGTTGGCTTGACCTTTCGTAGCTTTCATCAAGAAACCAGTGAAGGCCTTGTCTGCATTACGTTTACCAGACTTGAAGTCAGCAACAGCAACTTCATTATCCGCAAAAACTTGATGAATAATTGGCACGAGGATAGCTGGATCGGAGATTTGTACCAAGCCTGCTTTTTCCACATACTCACGTGCAGAACCACCATTTTTCGCCAAATGAACAAAGACTTTCTTAGCAATTTTTGATGAAATCGTTCCGTCTGCAATGATAGCAATCATTTCCACCAAGTTTTCTGGTGTCAAAGCAATCTTGTCTAGGCTAGTCGCTTCCGCATTGAGGTACTGAGCTACTTCCCCCTGCAACCAGTTGGAAACTTGCTTAGCATCACCACCCAGAGCAACAGCTTGCTCGAAGAAGTCGGACTGAACCTTGGTTGCCGTCAACTGACCTGCATCATAGGCTGACAAGCCCAATTCTGACATATAGCGCGCACGACGAGCTTTCGGAAACTCTGGCAAATCTGCTCGCATTTCCTCAATCCAGCTATCTGAAATCTCAAACAATGGGAGGTCTGGTTCTGGGAAATAACGGTAATCCGCCGCACCCTCTTTAACACGCATAAGGATTGTACCCTTGTTGGCCTCATCGTAACGACGAGTTTCCTGACGAATTTGACCTCCAGAACGCAAGATTTTTGCCTGACGTTCCACTTCAAATTCTAAACCTTTGCGCACATTGCTGAAGGAATTCAAGTTTTTCAACTCAGTTTTGACACCAAATTTTTCCTGACCATAAGGACGAAGAGAAATATTGGCATCCACCCGCATGGAACCTTCTTCCATCTTCACATCAGAAATGCCGGTGTATTGGATGATTTCCTTGAGGGCAGTCAGATAGGCATAAGCTTCCTCTGGTGAGCGCATGTCCGCTTCAGATACAATTTCAATCAATGGCACACCTTGGCGGTTAAGGTCAACGTATGAATAACCGTCTGTACCGTGGGTATTTTTACCAGCATCTTCTTCCAAGTGGGCACGTTCGATACGAATTTTCTTAGTTGAACCGTCTTCCAATTCCACTTCAATCCAACCATTGTAACCAATCGGCTCATCAAATTGTGAAATTTGGTAGGCTTTTGGATTATCAGGGTAGAAATAGTTTTTACGGTCAAAGTGCAGGTGTTGGTGGATGTCCATGTTTAAAGCTAGCGCAGCCTTGATTCCCGCATCGATAACTCCCTTGTTCATAACTGGAAGAACACCTGGGAAAGACCAGTCAATCACGTTAGTATTGGCATTTGGATTGTCACTAAAGTGAGCTGGAGTCGGTGAAAAAATCTTAGAATTAGTGTTCAATTCAACGTGGACTTCAAGTCCAATAATGGTTTCAAAGTTCATTAGTTGGCACCTCCAAAGATAACAGGCTGTTGTTTATGATAGTCAGTCGTTGCTTCAAAAGCGCTAGCTACTTGGTAAATCGTCTCTTCTGAATATTTTGGACCGATCAACTGCAAGCCAACTGGTAAACCATCTACAAATCCTGAAGGGAGAGAAATACCAGGAAGTCCCGCCAAGTTAACTGGAATCGTCAACAAGTCTGCCAAGTACATAGCAACTGGATCATGGCTCATACCATCCAAATCAAAGGCAACCGTTGGAGCAGTTGGTCCCAAAATCAAGTCATAATCTGCAAAGACTTTTTCAAAATCTTGAATAATCAAGGTCCGCACCTGACCAGCCTTCTTGAAGTAAGCATCATAGTAACCAGATGACAAACTAAAGGTTCCTAACATGATACGGCGTTTCACTTCCTCACCAAAACCTTGGCTCCGTGTGTTGACGTAAATTTCCTCAAGACTCTTAGCATCCTCTGCACGGAAACCATAGCGAATGCCGTCAAAACGTTGCAAGTTTGAAGAAGCTTCAGATGAAGCGATGATATAGTAAACAGCTACCCCGTACTTGCTATGTGGTAGGCTAACTTCTTCCACAATGGCACCTAATTTTTCAAAGTGCTTAGCTGCTTCAAGAATGTTTTCCTTGATTTTTGGATCAATTCCCTCACCCAAATATTCTTTTGGCAAGGCAATTTTCATCCCTTTGATATCTTGACCAATTTTTGACGTATAATCAGCAATTTCAACTGGCGCAGATGTTGAATCTTTGACATCTTTGCTGGCGATGACATTGAGCAAGAGGGCATTTTCTTTAACGGTTTGTGAGAATGGTCCAATTTGGTCTAAAGATGAACCAAAGGCAATCAAGCCAAAACGTGAAACCGCACCATATGTAGGTTTCAAGCCAACAATCCCGTTAAAGGCTGCTGGTTGACGAATCGAACCACCCGTATCAGAACCGAGTGATAAACGCACTTGACCAGAAGAAACGGCTGTTGCAGAACCACCTGATGAGCCACCAGGAACCTTGCTGTGGTCCCAAGCATTTTTAGTTTTCTTAAAGTAAGATGTTTCGGTTGAACCACCCATAGCAAATTCATCCATGTTGGTCTTCCCGATGACAATCATTCCCTTATCATAAGCATTAGCAACTGCAGTCGCGTCAAAAATCGGCTCATAATTGTAAAGCATTTTTGAAGCAGCTGTTGTCAAAATTCCCTTTGTCGAAATGTTATCCTTAACCGCCAAAGGAATACCTGATAAGACATTGTCCGCATCAATCCCTTTTTCATCGAGAGCACGCGCTTGAGCTAGCGCAGCTTCATCCGAAACAGTGATAAATGAACCCACTGCTTCTTCACGCGACTTGATATCCTCCAAAGTTGATTGAGTCAACTCCTCAGCAGAGATTTCCTTAGACACCAAAAGTTGGTGCAATTCTTCAATAGTTTTATGATTCAAAGACATTAGGCATCTCCTCCGTCATCCAAGATAGCTGGCACCTTGATAAAGTTATTTTCCTTCTCAGGAACATTTTTGAAAAGATCATCGCGGTCAGTTCCCGCTTCTGACACATCTTCACGCATGACCGTTTTGCGATCTGCCATGGTTGAAGTGACCGGCACACCAGTCGTATCTACTTCATTGAGCAATTCCACCATATCAACAATTTTTGACAAGGTCGTTGCAAATTCAGTCGTTTCCTGATCTGAAAATGCTAATTTTGATAAATTCGCCACATGGCGAACTTCTTCTTCAGAAATTTTCATTGATTTCTCCTTGATTTTTCATTCAAAGACTTACATATACAGTCTTAGCTATTATACCACAAAAGTCCTTAAAATTGACCTTCTGCATGCTAGGAGGATAAGAAAAATGACTTGTCACCAAGCCATTCTAATCTATTATTTTTGCTCCCAAAACATGTTGGAAATGCCCAAGAGCCCACTGATGATTTTCGTCTGTCAAACTAGCTGTTGCAGATGCAATAACCTCAATTTGGTAGCCCAAATTATAGGCATCAATAGCTGTATGAAGAACACAGATATCCGTTAAAACACCTGTCAAAATAAGTGTATCCACCCGTCTCTCACGCAATCGAATATCCAAGTCTGTCCCTGAAAATGCTGAATAATGACGCTTGTCCAACCAGAAAACTTTTTCATTGTCCTTATTTTCTGAGTAAAATTCAGCCAAATTTCCATACAAATCATGTCCACTAGTTCCCATAAGATTATGGGGCGGAAAGAGATCAGTCTCTGGATGAAATCGATCTCCCTCATCATGGCCATCAATAGCAAAGAAAACATAGTCTCCTCGCTCAAATGCCTCTCTTGTTACCTGAGCAATCCTTTGAGAAATTGCTTGAGCAGGCGCTCCTGCCGTCAATTTCCCATCATCTGCCACAAAGTCATAGGTATAGTCAATTGAAATCAGTGCTTTTGTCATGATTTTTTAATAATCTCGCTTCTTAATCTCATCAAAAATAGCTGGAATCAAGACTTTCAAGTAAGTCCCTTTCATCCCCAACGAACGACTTTCAATAATACCCGCACTCTCAAGTTTGCGAAGTGCATTCACAATAACGGAACGTGTAATCCCGATACGGTCTGCAATAACAGAGGCTGTCAACTGACCTTCGTTGCCATTCAACTCACCCAAAATCGCTGATACAGCCTTCATTTCAGAGTAAGAAAGTGTGTTAACTGCCATATTTACAGCTGCACGACGACGGATATTTTTTTCATCCTCTTCCCGTTGGAAGTTCAAAAGCTGAATCCCCACCACGGTAGCCGCAATCTCCACCAAAATCAAGTCATCATCGCTGAATTTACCATCATTGCGCCAAATCAAAAGTGAACCAAAACGAATCCCCGTCACATGAATAGGCGCCAAGGTCGTCACACTATTTGGATAAATTTCACGCGCCTCAATCGGAAAGGCTGTCAAATCACTTTCAATAGGCAGGTTAGCCTCTGTATCATAAACCGCTGCTGCTGCATTTACAAATTCCTCTGGAAAATGCTTGTTTTGGAAATAAGACTCCGTTCGATCATTGTTAAATTCGTACTTCAGACTGTAGCCCAAAATCAAACCAGCCGAATTCACAATGCAAGAATTACAGTCAATGATCTCAGCCAACTGGCTCGCAATAGCATTGTATGGCAATTCCTCTGCTAATTTTTCCTCTGAACGCTTCAAAATAGAGGTAATGTTGCGTGTTTTTTCAAGTAATGTAACCATAATTTCCTCGTTATACTATAATTGATTCCAGTATAACAGAAAAAAAGCTGAATTTCAACAATTATCAGAAAATTAAGTATTGTTTTATTTATACGGACAATTCAAAAAACTCTCCTAAAGGAGAGTGGTTTTTAACGACGATATTGCTTCAAGAAACGGGTCATTTTTTCTTGAACTTCTGATAATTCTTCGACTCGTGGAAGATAGACAATACGGAAGTGATCTGGGTCCTTCCAGTTAAATCCACGACCATGGACCAACATAATTTTCTCTTGTTTGAGGAAATTCAATACAAACTGCTCATCATCATCAATTGCATACATATTTCGATCAATTTTTGGGAAAATATACAAACCAGCTTGGGGTTTCACTGCTGACAAACCTGGAATATTATTAATAGCCTCATAGATAAAATTACGTTGCTCATAAATCCGACCACCTGGTAGAAGCAACTTATCAATTGACTGGACTCCGCCTAGAGAAGTTTGAACAATATGCTGAGATAAAACATTCGAACACAAGCGCATATTAGAAAGCATGTTAAGTCCTTCAATATAGCCTTGAACATGTTTTTTAGGACCTGATAGGACCATCCAGCCTACGCGGAAACCAGCAACACGATGAGATTTTGACAAGCCATTCATAGATACACAGAAAACATCTGGTGCCAAGCTAGCGATGGCGATGTGCTCACCACCATCCATGACCAAACGGTCATAAATTTCATCGGCAAAGATAATCAAATCATGCTGGCGAGCAATCTCCACGATTTCTTCCAAGATTTCTTTTGGATACAAAGCTCCTGTCGGATTGTTTGGATTGATAATGACAATGGCCTTGGTATTTGAAGTAATTTTTGACTTAATATCCTCAATATCTGGATACCAGTTTGCGCCTTCGTCACAGAGATAATGCACAGCATGCCCACCACCAAGGCTGATACAAGCTGTCCAAAGTGGGTAGTCTGGCATTGGCACCAAAACCTCATCTCCATTATCCAACAGAGCCTGCATGGACATGGAAATTAATTCCGACACTCCATTTCCAATGTAGATATCTTCTACATCTACATTTGGAAAACCTTTTAGTTGGCAATACTGCATAATCGCCTTACGAGCTGAAAAAATACCTTTAGAATCTGAATATCCCTCACTATTACGTGCGTTGGTAATCAAATCACGAATCACCTCATCTGGTGCTGTGAAACCAAATTCCGCAGGATTGCCTGTATTCAAGCGTAGAATTTTTTCACCATTAGCACGCATACGATTAGCTTCATCCAATACTGGACCACGAATATCGTAGGCCACATCTTCCAATTTCATTGATTTATTGATTTCTCTCATGGAGAACTACCTCGACTTTCTATTGCTATTATTTTAGCCTAATTATCAGAAAATAACAAGAAAGAGTTTACTTTTTCATTGAAAAGGCATACAATATAAGTATCGAGAAAGGAGTGAAGACTTATGACCCAATCTTATCACACTATTTTAGTAGCCGTTGATGGATCTGTGGGCGCAGAACTTGCCCTTCATAAAGCCATTCATGTCGCCAAACGTAACCAAGCTCGCCTTGTCATTGCTCATGTCATTGACACACGAGCCCTTCACAATGTCGCAGCCTTTGACGCTTCTGTTTATGAAACGCTGGAAGCTGAAGCAAAAGAGCTCTTGGCTGAATACCAGACAACTGCTAAAGAAGCTGGTGTTGAAGACGTTACAATCGTCATTGAATTTGGTAACCCAAAAGTTTTGTTAGCGGAAGACATTCCTCAACAAACCGGTGCAGATTTAATGTTGCTTGGAGCAACTGGGCTCAATGCCTTCGAACGCATTCTCATAGGATCTTCATCCGAGTACATTATGCGCCATGCTAACATCGATATTCTCATTGTCCGTGACGGTGACAAAAGTCTATAAATCAAAACCACCAGTTCACACTGGTGGTTTGCTCTGCGGCTGTAAGCCGCTCTTACCGGCCAGGGCCAAAGGCCCACTGAAATAGCTTCCTCGCGCACCACTTTCCCGAGCAGATGCTAAAGCACCTCGTCTATTTCTTCCTATTAGGTTCGCCTGTAAACGGATCAAATGTTTCAAACAAGGTTAGCTGATCCGCTACCTTGTCTTCCTGCAATTGATTCTGAATATACTCGACAATCACCTTTTGGTTTCGACCTACTGTATCAACATAGTAACCTCTACACCAAAATTTTCTGTTACCATACTTGTATTTTAAGTTA
>JAIMFC010000015.1 GCA_019794795.1 Streptococcus gallolyticus | reverse complement strand
TGGTATAATTGGCACAGACCACAAGAAAAATTAAAAGGTATGACTCCCCTAGAATTTAGGGAAGCATACCTTCTAAAAAACTAACTTTTTTAACTGTCCATTTTATCTGGGGCTTGACACGGGTCTTCTTTTTTCTATTCCTTCATCATCTTCAAAATACTGATATTCAGCCCGTTCTTCCATTAGCGATGTGGCTTTTTTTACAGCCTTTAAAACCGTATCTTTTGTGATATATAGACCGTAAGCTAATTCTACCACTTCCACCACTTGACGATAGCTCATGTAGGTTGATAGTTTCGCAATATGATAAAGAAATTCTGGTGAATAGCGGCTATTCTTTTCTAGCCCTAATTTTTCATCCACTGGAACGATACATTTTCCATCCTTGTACCACCTGCTACGTGTAAAAGTTATTTCTCCAAACGGAAATAGGACTGTACGTTGACTGGTGTTCATTCTGGTATATCCCCTAGCCCTCAAACTAGCAGCAACCTCTTTTTCATACGATTCAAGTTTCTTCAGAAAACACTCAACCCGTATATCTTGTAGATCAGCCTGATATTGTATTTCTGTCTTCAAATCACTATCTCCTTAATACTTTTCCATGTCTTATTTTACGGAATAACACGGTAAGTATCAAATGAATTTTTTACACCTCACCTCATAAAACATTGTTAGCACTCCTTAGACTTTAAATCCAGACTTGCAATACCCAACGTTATACATTCGAGAATAAAAAAGCCACGTCTTCAGACATGGTTTTTAATGTATCAAATTTCAGAAAAGGTCATTATATTTGTAAATATAATTATGTTCATGTTGGTATTTACGATTCTAGCTCATCATGATATTTAATTTCATAGGTTGATTCCATTTACGACTCCTTTTTGTAGCTTTTGAAAAATTCATTGACGAAAGCTGAAGCTGAACGATAGCCTTGTTCTTCCGCAAGCTGCCCAATTTTCTCTCTTACAGACGGCTGCAAGGTAAATTGGAATTGCTTCGTTTTCTCATAGTTCCCCGCTTCTGAAGAATTTGACGCAGGAACACTACTTGGTTGAGCTTCTTCTGTTTTCGTTAACAAGTCACGAAATTTATCATCGTTTGGGTTAAATGCCATATTACCACCTCATCATAATTATGTTTATATTCATCAATATAATTATATTGATATTGTATCAGAAATTGTTTGAAATGTCATATCAAGCTGGTTGAAGAACTCTCTATGTTCCTGATACAGTGACTTGTTCTTTTTCATTTCTGCTAGTGAAATGGTGTCCAACGTAGAACGGTTAAATAACTCTTTGTAAGGGATATAGGCTACCACGTTGCCTTCCGTCTCCAGCTCCTCTACTAACTGCTTAGATGAATTGGTATTGTGCTTAATCATATTCGCAACTAGATAGAGCTTGGCGGTCACGTAGCTTTCTCTTGTCCGATAGTCAAACGTTTCTTCTCGCAACATCTCCAAGCGGTTGCTTAGGTTTGCTTTTGCGTCATACCCATACTTGCTTGGAGTCACTGGACTAAGCACCGCATGACTCACAATCACCGCATTTCTAGTAGCGGTTGAAAAATCAGGGTGACAATCAATCAGGATATAGTCATACTGGTCTAGCTGCTTAGCTTGGTAATTGTCTTCTAACCACATATACAGCAGCATATCCTTGTAGTTCTTTGTCTCCAGGTCTTTTTCGATTGAGTCCAGACGAATGTATCCAGCGACTAAATCAATGTTAGGCCTAACCTGGTGAAGAACCACATCTCCTTTTCGAGTAAAGATATTAGCAACTGTCCCTTCTGTTTCAAACAGGTCATAGGTTTGTGTCAAGTTACACTGGTGGTCCAAGTCAATGAACAAGACCTTCTGGCCTCTATCAGCCAACCACTCTCCGTAGTTATACGTCAGGGTAGTTTTTCCAACCCCACCTTTAATCGCTGCAAATGTTATGATTTTCATTTTAATTTTCCACCCCTATTAGCTCTAATTTTTCTGGACAAAATTCTAGCGTTAGCCAAAGTGCTTCTGACGGAACAATGTGGGTCATTCGGCCAAATCCTTCTCCAAAGATAAACTTCGTAAAGTTTTCATCCTTATCATGTTTGATTAGCGTAATGATTGAGGAGCCGTTTCTCACTCTCCAGATTTCACGTTCAAATTGAAATCGTTCTTCTAGTCTTTGAACTGCCATATATTTCTCCTTTTTATCAACATAATTATATTGATATTCATAATTATATTTTACACTTTATATTGGTATTTGTCAATATATTTATCAACATAATTATAATTATATTGATAAACTATCTTTCAATCTCTTTTGAGTCTTTGTTTTCTTCATCAATCTCTTGTTCCTGGTCTGCTTGGTCAACACTCTTTTCAATTTCACGGTACTGATTGAGTTCGTCAAGGATTGATTGGTACTTCTCTTCAAGTGTTTTCTTCTCTACTGAGATTTCAACTACTTCCTTTATAACTTCAGAAACTGGTGTATTCAACGGTACATTGTAGTCTTCTAAGATGGATATAGACAAGGCCTCGTTAACGGGACGTTCTCCCTGAAGGTCTTGTAAAGCGGAACTGATTTTATTCAATTTAGCAATTTGTCCGTCTAAGGTATCCAGTAATTTTTGTACCTCTTCCATTTTCTCTCCTAAGCTGTTTCCTAATTCTTGGAACTGTTCGTGATCGAGTACATCACGACTTGCTAGGTATTCAAATTCAGTGAAGAGTTTATCAAGCTGCGCAATACGCTTGTTCTTCGTAAGTGTATATTCTCCACTTTCATAAGACAGTTGTTTTAACAACGTGGTCCCTTTCATAAATCGGTTACTAGTAGACTTGTCTGGATTCAAAAAGTAGAAAAAATCATTTCGCTTGATGAATACTTGGAAAGAACCGTCCTCTTGTTTTTCTAATTGACGATATGGTATTTTAACCGTTCCTTGATTTTGAAGTCCAAAATCAACCTTCAGATAGATACCAGACTTGGTTTCATTTTCTACCTGCCAAGGTTCAATTTTCAGCTGCATTTCATAGTCCAGTTGTATTTCCTCTTGTTCCTGGTTATAAAGTTCTAACAAGGAACTTGGAACTTCTTTAGGAGTTTGTTTATCTAACAGTGCTTCAATCGACGCTACTTCAAATTTCCCTCTTTTATCCAGCTGTCTTGCCCTGGTGTTTTTTTGTTGGGGTTGGTCAAGCAGCTTGTAAGTAGCATGTTTACCTGAGAAGTTCACTTCAACTGAAAGTTCTTTCGCTTTTTGTTTGAAGTCCTCTAGGTCTTTTGAGAAACGTAAAGCGAACTGCACACGTGACTTAATTTCAGTCTTGTAGACATTTTTCTTGCGGTAAGCTTGATAGGCTTTGTGGTCAAAAATGGAACGGTTAGAAAGAATTTTAGCACCTGCCAAATCAGAATACTTATTAGAAATATTGAAAAGACTTTGAGCTGTTCCTTTCTGCCAACGGAACTGATTCAAGGTCACTTCGTTGGTGGAATTAAAAAATATATGGTTGTGCAGATGATTTTGATCTAGGTGTGTTGCAATGACAAAAGCGTACTCACCACCAGTTAATTCCATTATCGTTTTTCGACCAATCTCATGAACTTCTTCAGGAGTCAGGTTATCATCTGGTGAAAAGGATTGGATAATATGATGAGCTAAAACTGTGTTCTCGTTCTTCAAATGGTGGTTAATAGCACGGCCCTTTGTCAAGTTGGCTAGTTGCTTCATCTGTAGAAATTCACTTCCAGCTAATTCCAAGTCGCTGACCATGTGACCTGAAATCAAACGGGATACAATCTCACCGTCAGGAAGTACCTGATTCGGAAAGTTAAATTCATTTTCGATAAAACGGTCTGCCGTTGTCTTTTCGGAATTGAGAATATAACGGATTCCTCTTTTTAAACCCGTCTCCGTTTTAATCGGGTTCAAGTGTTTGGTCACAACCACTATTCATTCCTCCCTCTTGTAGCTCCAGTAGCTCTTCCAAATAACTAGATTCACTCGCAAACTTATTAGCGACTAGCTCCTTCAATCCTTGAACCTGTTCTTGTAAGATACGGTAGTCTTCCGCACTGACTTCTTCAGACACATTGATATACTTTGCCATTTGGTTGATATTGACCCCAATACGCTTAACCTCATTTCGTAACTCTACCAACTCCTTGAAGTCAACCGTAACGACCTTACCCGTCAACATCATGTACCGCGCAAAGGTCCCAAAATTTTTCAAATTCGCAGAATTTTGTCTTTCTTTTATCACACGATATTCCTCAGCATTCAGACAAATCTCTTTTCTAATTGGACGTGTTCGTTTCTTTCTATCATTTGCCATTTCTCTCTCCTCTCAGTCCTCCCCCACCCCTACCTTTCAATATAGCGAGATGAGCAAGTGTACGGACACTTTCTATTTTTAATAGGATTTGGCACCTCCCGAAAAAAACAAGTTCTTCCAGGAGTGTACCTATCCCTATTAAAGTTTCTGGGGAAATCCCCAAGCCCCTAGTAGGTGCTACGCACCTTCTGTCACTTCAATCTGCGATTGCAGTTTCGTTTTCAGAGAAAGGTATTCCTCATCTGAAATAGACTCTAAATAGGTAATTGTTTCCCCGTATTCGTTCGCTAAGTCTTGGTCAATTTCTTCCAATTCTTCACGGTCTTCATCTAACAGCGCAATCGCTTTGCGACGTTTAGCTGAGCTAAATTCTTCATTTGGTGTACTGATTCCATTCTCATAATAGAACAGATTCATGAGTAAAGTTGATTCTACATTTTCCATTTTATTCATCCTCTTTCTGTTTTCTTCGGGTCATAAACCCTTGGGTTAGCTGAGCAACCAAGTCGGCTACAGGCTCATCTCTTCGTTGCTCAGGTTCGCTTTTTTTGGTTCTGTCTGTGCCTCCGTCTTCTCATTTGTCGGTACAGGTTGAGGAGTTTGAGTCTTATATTGAGACAGTTTTTCTTGGAAACTATCCTTTTTCACTTCCATAGTTTGGTACTTTTCAAGGGTTGAATCTAGTCGCTTAATCAAGCTACTTGCTTCTTTTTGGACGATTTCAAGTTGAGCTTCTAGGTCAGATAGTCCTTCTTTATCTCGTGACCAACCTGCAAGATAACCAAAAGAATATTCTCCTGTATCCAGTCCATAATGACTAGCAACGACGAAAGCAACTGACTCCGCTTGAAGTTCTCTTTCACTTCTAGTGTACCCATCACCAGCACCATGTAAGTCCGAGTGAGCCATTTCATGAAAGACCGTTTTGAGGGTTTGTTGCTCGGACATCCCTTCCAAAACAGCAATCTTTCGATTCACTGAATCGTAATATCCTCTTGCACCATCCGCATTTCCAACAAATGAAATTGGGACACCATTTTCATTTGAAACCTCTTTGGCTGCCTTAAATAATTTACCGTAGTCTTCATAGCTACCTGTCAATTCATTGATTGGTCTTGGCAATTCTTTCCCATTTGTTTGGGAGACATCAAAGACTGGAACCAACTTAAAATAAACTTCTTTGACGGGTTTTCCATTTTCATCTAGGATAACTTCGTTGGTCTTTTTGTCTTTTTTATCAACCAGCATTGGTGCCCAAATTCGTAATGATTTCTCCCCTTTATTGACACTTCGACCAAAATCATCCTTCCATTTTTTGAAAGAAGCAACATGAATAGCTTTTGGATTTTGTGCCAAAATGAGGTTAATGTTTCCAATTGAATAACTTGGAAACTTACTCATTGTTTGTAAAAATGTTTTGTATTTGTCCGAATCAAAATACTCTTTGATTCCTTCTTTCATTCTTTTAGATAGGGCTTTTGTGTCCTTAGCAGCAATGATTTCAGAGATTGACCGAGTGTCTTCAGGTTCTTCCGAAGTAGTAGCCGGTACGGTCATATCAGCCAGGTTATCAAACAGTTTTGTTTGATTTTTGTCCATGTTCTTTTCTCCTTCTAGGGGATTGGATTCTACAGATTGAGGTGTAGGCTCTTGGTTTTGTTCTAAGTGACCTGGAGTAGATTTGGCATTGTGTGGGTCCGAACCAAGCGCACGTTCTTCCAGATCAGTGTAACCATCACCGTCACTGTCCAGGAACTTTTCTGGGTTCGTTTTGTCATTGATGACAACTTCTTCATAGGCTTTATTTCTTAGAATTTCTTCAAACTGTTTTCCATTATCTTTGACAAATTGCTCATTGATAGATAGCTTTTCAATCTGTCCGTTCCGTTCACGGTAGACACCGAGGATGGTTTTTTCATCAGCTTTTTGTGCTAACTGGTCAATAAGTCCTGAACGTAACTTCATCAAACTTGCAGGAAAGGTAGTTTCATCTACAGTACGGAGCGCCAACAAAATATCTTCATCTCCAGACTTGATTGCTTTATCTAGGTCTAAGGATTGCAGTTTAGGAACTTCAGATAAGTCATCAAAATAAAATGAATCTGCTTCAATAATCGCTGGTAATTCTGGTAAAACCTTTAATTTATCAAACGCTGCTCCCTTATTTGCAAGAAGAATATTGTCATAATTTCCATTCCCTGAAGCAAGCTCTTCTAAAGCTGTTTCAGCTGATTGTCCCTCTTTGTATGGGAAAACACCTGTCAAGTGGATGAATTTGTCCTTGTCAAATGAAACCTGAAGGGATTGAATTTTATCAGCTTCCTGATAGAAATAATAGACCTTACTATCAGCCAACTCATTCAAGTACCAGCTAGCCGATTGTTGGAATGTTGGTGCATACCGATTTAGTTTGGCCAATTCCTTTTCAGATATAGGATGATAGAACCGCTTATTGATTGACTTTGCTTCAGCATTCGTGCTAAAATGTAATAAAGGCTGAGGCTGAGTTTGATTTGGTGACAAGTCATTCAAAGGTTGCGATTCATTCGCTTCAGGTAGAGGTGCTGCCTCCTGTTTATCAGGAAAATCCCCGATTGTACCCTCGGCATTTTTTTCTTGCTCCAGAATCGATTCTGGGGCTTTTTTGATACTTTCCTGCTTTTTCATATTTACCAGGTGTTCATTCCAATCCTTTCCAGTTGGGGGAAGGGCTGATTGAACAACTATCCCTTTCTCCTTCAGTTCTTCAATGAATCTTTTCCCTGCCTCGTCATTGTCTACAGCCAAAGTAATAAGATTTTGGTTTTCTTCTTTATCAAAGAAACTAGAGACAGCATAACCTGCCAACATATTACCAACCTTTGCACGATCAATTTGGTAATCATCATGTCCATTTAGTTCAGCTAAGAGTTCTACAAAATAGCGACTGATTGTTGCTTCCCTTAGTCCATCCATAGCAACCAGTCTCACGTCGCTCAGAACATCCTTATTTAGTTCATAATAGCTCATAAGGTCTATTGGAGCCTCCGCAAAAACAAGACGCTTAGGAGTCCCAATATCAACGGATAGACCACTCATACCGTCTGAGTTTGCCATAAGCTGTTTGAGATAGCCCTTCTTCTCATATAAATCAGGACGTGGTTTGATTCCCTGGAGACTTGCACCAATAACATTGCCGTCTCTATCAAGAGATTTGAAAACCAGCACTGATTCAAAAGAGCCGTCTTTAGCTTTTTTATTAGCCTGGGCAAGCACTCCCTGTTGGCCAAAGAACCTGATTGTATCTTCATCAAGCCCTCTAGTCTTCCGTAGGTAGTCATAAGCCTTATTAAAGGATTGCTCATACTTTTCAAGATAGTATTTAAACTCTTCACGTGGAGCAAGCTCCTGACTAGCTTCCTTAAATTCTCCTGTTTCTAAGAAATGGAGCGCCTCCTTAAACTTCACTTCCTTGACCGCTTGAACTAAGTTTATTGGATTGCCATAGGTGTCCGTTCTTGAATACCAACGGAAACTATTCTTCCGTGTATTGATTTTCAACGAATCGTGTTCCGTCCAATAGTATTCATGGGTAGAAATTCGCTTCATTTCCATTCCAAGAGCTTCTGCCACCTCTAAAATATCTCGACTAACTGCCTGATTTACACGATTCTCATAATTGCGTTTGTTGGGTAATTCTTTTACTTCTTCAGTCATGCTGTATTTTCTCCTTTCATTTGGCCTCTAATGGCCTTTTTTGTTTGGTCAATAAACCAGATCTTTGTCTTTTGACCTGTTCCTACCATAGCAAGCGCTTCTTCCCATTTACCAGTTAATTCAGGATTGGTATACATGACACCAAGGTTATCCAAGAAAATGACCAGGAGTTTTCCTCGGTCCGTCGGGAAGAATTGCCCTGTTTTCTTGTCTTTTGTCACATAACTTCTATCCAGGATTCCTGAAATAATACCAGCACGTGTCGCTGGTGTTCCTAAGTTGTACTTCGGAAGAATTTTGTCTAGCAGCTTACTTTCTGTTAAGCGGCTTGGTGGTTTCGTTTTATCCTCTTTCAAGACCGCTTCTGTCTGAAGCTGGTTGCCTTTTGGATAACTTGGTATTTCCTTATCCTTATTTTCCTTTTCAACCAATACCGTCCAACCAGGGCTTGTCATGACGTTACCACTGACTTGGAAAGGTTGGCTATTATTAGTAAGGGTCACCTGGGTAGATAGATACCGATAATCTGGTGCAAACATGCCCATTGTCCGAATCAGGATTTCAAAATAAACCGTTTTTTCATCACCTGTTAGACTTTGCACGTCGGCTGTACTTTCCGTTGGGATAATGGCATAGTGTTCCATATCTTTATCCTGGACATATTTTCGACGTGGAGAAATATTTGGGAAAGGCTTGTCCGTCTGGAGTAAGTTTTTGTAATCTTCCAAGCGGTCTACCAAGTATTGAAATTCATTCGGTGTAATGAGCTTATGGTCTGTACGTGGGTAAGACGTTACCCCTTTCTGATAGAGTGCCTGAGCCAATTCCAAAGTGTAAGCCGAATCAAATTGATACTTCTTACTCATTTCACTTTGAAGACTTGTTAAATTGAATAAATTGGGCGCAGATACCGCCTTTTCTTCCTCCTTGACTTCTTCTACTGTTGACAGACTGGATAGGCCTTCCAAGGCTTCATGGGCTTCTGAGAGGGACTTATATTTCACATCATTGGTAAATACAGTTCCTGATTCATCTGTCAGTTGTACTGTCCAATAGGGTTCTGGTTCAAACTCCTGAATGGCTAAGTCATTTTCTACGATAAGAGAGACGATTGGGGTCTGTACTCGGCCAACTGACATTTGTTTTCCCTTCTTGTCTAAAGCTCCCAATTCTTGTAGTTTTAGAGAAGTCCAAGGGCTGAAGTTGAAGCCTACCAACCAGTCTGCTTTTGCACGTGCTTCTGCCTCTTCCGCATACAGTGCAGTTTCTGAAGCTGAACGTAGGTTCCGAAAACCCTTTAGAATCCCATCTTTAGTCAATGAATTGACCCATAAACGGTATTTGATTTTACTGAGCGCTCCTGGTATCAATCTCAGAATAAGATAGGCGATTGATTCCCCCTCCCGATCAGCGTCCGTTCCAATAATGATAGCGTCAGCTGCCTTCACAGCATTTTTAATCACATTGAATTGTTTCTTCTTATCGGATTTAACTTCATATTCAAACTCTTCAGGAAAGGCTGGAAGGTTCTCCATTTGCCAATTTTCGTAGTTTTGATAAGGGTTCTTGATTTCAACCAAATGCCCCACTGCTGGGACAATAGAGATTTGCCCGTCTAGCAAACTTGAAGATACCTGCCAAACCCCATCTATTTGTTTTGCCTGGCTATCTAGTGCCTGGGCGTATTTTTTAGCCTGGTCTGGTTTTTCGGCCAATATTAAGTATTTCATCTCATTTCACCACTCTTTCTATTTATTTTTTGTATAATATTCTTAAAAGGAGAATTATTATGGATTTCACAAAGGCGTATCATCACTTAATTTTACTTAACTTAGAAAATATTAGATTCAATTTTAATAATGTTATGTCTACAGATACCAAGTTCAACTAAACTAGCTTGTTGAAGCAGTTCGGGACTCATCTCTTCTTTCATCATAATTCCAACTCCTCCTCCGCAGCCTTCGACTTGGCTGCTTTTTGTTTTTCTTCAGGTAACAGTTTTTCCTTGGCCACATCGACCTCGACAAATCGTTCTAACTCAGGATAGTTACTGGTGATTTTGTCAAGTGCTGTTCGTTGATTCCCACCAAGAATATTCGTATCGACAAAGTAGGTTTCTTCTACCACTCCGCCATAGCCCTGCATAAGGTCAATCGCTTCAATAGGAATAATGGCTGCTTCTGTTAAACTTCCTCGATAATAAGCAGTCACAACATGTTCCAGATAATCTTCTACTTCATGTAGTGTTTCCGTATTCATATCACGTAGGTAAGAGATTTCAAACTCTTCTCCTTGGCTATATCCAAAGCCTTTGTAAACAACCAATTCTTGATTCTGTTTAGCTAAGTAGTCATTGATTGTATCAAGTTGCTTCACAAGAATCGCTTCGGCCCAAAAGTCCATACCGTAGTTGGTTGGGTAGTGAAGATTATAGGTTTCCTGAATATAATTGACATAGCTAGTATAGGTATTTTGGAAGGAGTTGAATTGTTTTGCATAAACATAGAACTCATGGTGACTTCTAAAATCAGGAATAGCTTGTTCAGGAACTTCTGTAATGATTCCCTTGTCTACAGTTACAAATCCGTCATATTTATCCCGATTCAAGACTTCTGCTTGAAAAATAGGGGCTAAGTGATTATTTTTGTCCTGTTCGATTACATACTGAAGGGTTTGATAAGCGGAACTTCCAGGCTCACGATAGTCGGTAATCAGACCAGACTTTCTGATTTCCCAATCTTCAATGTGGGCCGTGTCTGTAGACCGCAGCAATAACAAGGTTTCATTTTCTAAATCAACACCAATCACCTGGTCACCATTTGGAACCAAGTCCATTTCAAGTTCTTCAATGCCTTTTTCAAGTTGTTGTATTCTTTCAGGTGATTTCTTCAGTTGAAACAACTCGTCTGCATGTGCCTGAAGTTCTTCAAAATACTCCCGTGACACCTCAACTGGACGTACCAGCAAGTCTTGTTTACGTTGGGCAGTTGGATAACTGAAAAGATAGGGGGCAACTTCTTTGAAGTCCTGGTAATTCAGTTGTTTAATAGCTTCAGTGATGAGGATATTATTTGCTTCAGCGTCACGTGTTTCTAAGTTCACTAGACCTTGTGAGGCAATTTCTTTTGTCGCAGCTGTTAAAGCATAGAGTGGGATTTTACTTTCAATCCCATCAAAAAAGCCGACCCCTACAGCCGACTCCTCACTTATTCTACGCTTCATTTCTTTGTATTCTTTTTGATTCATATTTGTTCCTTTCTTGATTTTTATCCTATTTTTTCTTTAATATTGGCTGTGGTTCGCTCTTGAACAGGTGTAGTGTAGTGTAGTGACGAACTCGTTCATCCCAGTCATCCATATCTCCCGTCATAGAACGGACATAACGATACCAATTATCATCTTGTGGGCCATTGGCCAATTCTTCTGCACGTGGGTGCTGCAAGACACTGGTTTTCTTGTCTCTAAAGACATTTTGCTTAGAGATAAAGACCAAAGCCTCATCTCCTCCGATACGTGCCACCTCATCTGGTGTCATTAGGTCCCGCCCCATAGTCTGTATACTTTGACTAGAAGACCCTTGTTGACTCCATGTTTTAGAAGAGTTGACACTTCTAATGGTCTGTTTACCAGCACGTTTAGAGAAATAGTCCATAGTGTCCTTGTCATTAGTCCCTAGATAGATAAGCGTTGCACAGTTATTGAAGATAGTTTCCCACTGGTCACGGTACAGCGTCTTCAGCTGACTGATTGCCTGGATGATAATATCAATGGAGATTTCACGGGAGCGAACAGAAGATTGAACTTCTGTAAAGTTTGGAAAGCGGCCAAAGTTCGCAAATTCATCCAGAATCAACCGAATATGTAAGAGGTCTTCAGGTTTACAGGTCTTGTGAGTCCCCTGAAGGATTTCATCAGCTGTTTTAGGCAATACTCGAAACATCATGGTAAATAGGACGGTACCAAGGAAGTTAAAAGCCTTATCCGTTTCAGGAATGGCAATAAAGACTGCTGTTTTTTCTGTCTGCCATTTCTCCATTTCCATGTTATCCCGTTCCACTAGTTTACGGACCTTTTCATGGTCAAATAGGGAATAACGGGCTGACATAATGGCCAAGACTGAAGTCATGGTTTTGCCTTCAAAGTTGGCATTAAAGAGGTTCCATTGTTTATTGGCATAGTTCCCAGGTAGGCGCTTTTCCAAGTCTTCAAACAATACTTCTACTCGGCTAGGCTTATCTTCATCTACTCGCTTTAAGTTTCGTAGTAGGTCAGCAACTTGACTAATATTTGGTTCAAATTCTCCTAATATTTTCCCATCAAAGTATAGATACCCAATCAAAGCCCTCATCAGAAGGGATTCCGCTTGCGCCCAGAAATCTTCTCCCTTATTATCTGATTTAGCCGTTCCGGCAATAATCGCTTCAGCAATACGATCAATATCTATTTCGTCATGCATGTAGTCAAAAACATTAAATTGGTTTGAATTGGCGAGATTTACCAGGTCAAAAACCTTAATCTTATAACCAGCTTTTCGCAACATTTCCCCTGTCTCATGCACTAGTAGCCCTTTAGGGTCTGTAATGACAAAAGAGCTATTTAGCTGCATGATATTTGGTTTTACAAAAGTAAAGGTCTTCCCATCACCAGGAAGACCAACGGTTAAGGTATTCTTGTTCAGTTGCCATTTGAAGGGCAAACGCTTATTGAACAAGCCCATTCTAGCCCGTTCCGAGAAAATCATATCGTTTTCAGGGAGTTCATCCCGAAATCCTTTAATATCCACCACTGTCGCAAAACGGGCTGAACCATGTTCTTCCCCGTAGCGATAGGTTCCTGTATCTTCTACCTTCAGGTAAGCCATAAGAATCAGGAAAGCACCTATCGTCCCCACTAATAGAGAAGCTAGGGTAAAGTGGAAGTCCAACAAACCAAAAGCGCCAAAATGAGCCACCCCCCAAGATAACCTTGACAAGCCTAGTGGGTCATCTAAAGCTGAATAGCCTGGGGCTTGTGAAGCCGTTTTGACTAGAAGATGAAGCAAATAAAAAACCAAAACCATTGCCGACAAATAGGCTTTGAAGTTTTTAGGTTTCTTTTCCATTGTCAAAGCTCCTGTTCCTTTTCTTTTTTTGTAACTTTATCTTTCACAGTTTTGCCCTCCATTGCTTCTTGGTCTATCCGTTTTTGAGCGTCTTTCAGTTTTTCTTCTAAGGTTTTTTGATTGGACACTTTGACTAGACGCTTGGTCAAGGCTTTCGCTCCAGCTTCAGTAGCCACTTCTTGTTTGAACTTGGTCAAGAAGTTTTCTAACTGCTGGATATTCTTTGCGTCGATAGCAATCTCCATTTTCCCATCTGGGAGCTTCTGCATGGCAAAGCCAATATTGTGTTCATTCAAGTAGTCCTTTAGAGCCTTTGAATGGAGTTCTGAGGATAGAAACTCTTTAAAATATTTCTCTTCAGAAGTCGCAAGAAAGTTGTTCCAGCTGGTCTCAGAAGTAAAGTTTTTGTTTCCAATAAATTGTTGGTATCGTTCTTCCGTTTCCTGAATGGCCAAAAGAATCAGCTTCAGCAACATTTCTCCAGTGACCTTTGACATATCCTTCAGACGATATGCGACTTGTTCTTGATTCATAATTGTCCCCTTTCCGTCAATAGAAAAAGCACCTATCAAAGGATAAGTGCTTGTGAATTAGATGAATTGTTTGATTTTTAAGTAAGCTGTTCCAATCAACCCTAGAATTCCTGAAACGGTTAATGCTAGAGAAGCAGCTTCTCCAGTGTGAGGAAGAGTCTTCATTTTACCAGTGTTATCTTTTACCAAGACAGTTCCGTCTGATTGCAGTGTTGCACCAACTGAAGTAGCTGTTTGAATCGTAGTACTGCCGTCTGCTTGTTGAATCACAACATTCCCGTCTTGTGTTCCTACAATCGTCTTGTTGGTATTAGTCACAACTGGAGTCGTCACAGGGTCCACCACTGGTGCAGTATTCGTATCCACTGGTTTAGGGGCTGGTGTAGGTGGGACTGGTTTCGTTGGCTCAGTCGTTGAACCACCAGGAGTTGTGTCGGTGTCTCCTGCTGGTGTGGTTGAAGGTGTGCTACTGTTGTCTGTACTTGGAGCCGTGTTGTCCGTCACAGGTGTTGTTGGCTCAGGTGACGGTTCGGGACTTGGATTCACTGGAGTATCGATTGTGCCAGGTGTTTCTGAAGGTGTTGTTGGTTCAGGTGATGGCGTATCTGGGGCAGGTGTTGTTGGCTCAGGTGACGGAGCTGGTTGCGTTGGTTCGGTAGTTGTTACTGTTTCAGCAACTGGAACGGTATCGGCGACTTCATCCGCAAATACTGGAACAGCAGCGCCTGTCAAAGCGACTACTGAAGCAAGAGTAACGATTTTTTTCAATGATTGTGTTGACATAAGATTCTCCTTTGAATTTTACCAATATACTTATATTTATATTTGTATTTGTATTTATGTTTATAATGATGAACTATGGATAAGCCGTTGCTTTGGGCAGTTTAGTGATAGAAAAGCCATAGTCAGACTTTTTATCTTCTTTGACCTCAAAGGTCAAACGTTGACTTTTAGAGGATTGGTCTGTCTTAACAGCTACTACATAGGTTAGCTTAAAGGCATCCCCTTCTTCAGCAATCGTTTCAAGGACCGCTGATTGTAGCTGTCCACTTGGTAGTGGAATGGTATCTTTAGACAATGACTTACCCAGATATACGGTCACTTTGTTCCCATCTCCAGAATAATAGTTAGGTAGGAAATAACGAGCAAACAAATCCACTGCATGTTCTTTCTCCTGAAGAGAAACAATTTTCTGGAGCTGCGTTTGGGTTGTCTTCAATTCTTTCACAAGTGAATGGTGTTGGTTATAGACCATTCCTGAAAGGGCTAGACCTCCTACCGCTACCATTAGAGCTATCAAACCTAAAACATTCAATTTTTTAGGTGCTGAGACAGCCGTTCTAGGCTCATTTGGCTCTTGATGGACAGGTTCTTGTTCAACCACTGCCTTAGAATCTACCTTCTTAGGGACAGCTTTCTTGGGCTTTGGCTTCAATAATTCCAACCGTGAAGGCTTCGGCTCCTTTTGGTTACCAAAGTCAGCCAGAACCACTTCTACATGACTTTGAAGAGGAAGGGATAGCTGAATGGTATCAAGGGTATCACCGCCCACGTCGGAAATATGTTTGACCGTGAGCGATACTTCTTCCTGCATATCTGCCATTCTAGCAGAGGTATTTTCTACATACCAGAGAAGTTCATCCTTTGTTTTTAATTCCCGTACCTGATTTTTAGAATTTGTGACTATGAACATTATTCACCACCTGATTGACCTGTCTTATCAGATAACAAGAGGCTTTCTAGGTCTTCTGGACTCAATCCTGAGTCTGCGATAAGAAACATTACATAGTCTGCATGTTTCTGCGCAAATTCTTTTTTGAGTTCAGCTTCTTTCTTAGAGAGTGCTTGTTTATCTTTTTCAACTTTTGCCAGGTCCCTTTCGATTTTTTCAAGTGGTTTCTTATAATCCTGCAATGATTTTTTTCTTGCCATTATTTCCTCCTCTATTTATTCGGTTTGCTTAGAAAATATATAGCTAGAATAGCTACTACTTTCAAGATTATTAGTATCTGTCAATACTACTGTTGTCAGATTATTAACCAGCAATTTGTTTCCTTGCTTCAAGTATGTCACTTTCAAGGTTAAATTGCTTGGAACATTCTTCTGAGAGTTTGTATAATCATTTTTTTTCGCTAAGTAGGTACTAGTATAGGTCACTTTGACCAGGGCCGTTAATTTGTCCTGATTAATATAGATTTCTGATGACTTGTACTTAAAATCAACCACATACCCTTTATAGGTTTGATTGACAGGCTCCTCTTCAGTTGCCACCTCTTGCTTATACATTGCCTCGGACATAAACGTCTCGTATCTAGCCCGATTCTCACCCAGGTCTTTTTTGGTGAAGTAAGCAATCAAAAAATCTTCAATTTGATCCTTTGATAAATCAGAAGGGAACGCTGCCTCCTTCACTTTCTTACTTGTTGTTGTCTCCTGATCTGTTGTTTTAGGGGACTTCCCGATATGGCCAAGACCTAGCCCTAGTATGAATACCAGGACTAGAGAAGCGACCATGCCAATTTTTTTGATTCGGTTGAATTTGTCAACATCTAGTTGAGCAATTTTTCCAAAACCTAACATATTACTCCTTTCATTTTATGGCGCAATCGCAAATGTTTGGTTGGGTGCTACATTTGCACAAACTCGCCAGTGAATCTTATCTTGTACTCCTAAATAGTTACATTCTGATACCAGGAAGGAACCATCAAGATTGACGTATTCAACATAAGCCACGTGACCGTATTGACCACCTGATTCAGACATCACTGCACCAGCTTTTGGTGTCGCTGAGAATTTCCAGCCTTTCGCAATCAAATTTCCTACCCAATCTTGTCCATTCCCTAGCCAATTAAAATGTGGTTTACCAGCTTCAGCTAACCGATTGTAGGTATACCAGGTACATTGACCCATTGGATACGTATTTCCATTTAAGAAGGATGAAACGGTAGATGATGAAGGGAAGCTTGTGAGCTTAGAACGATAGGCTTCAGGGAAGTTCCAGGAAGCAACTAAGGTCTTACTTCCTCCACCTGAAGACGGATTCTTCAGATAATCTGCAATCTGTTTCGCATTGTTTTGACGTTCAGCTAGCTTGTCTCCAGGGTTTCCTTCCCAATTTACCAAGAAGCGTTTGGTCAAGGTTGCCACATCCTCGTTAGACGTCAAGATGGACCTTGCTATATTAGTATAATAAGGTGCGTCACCGTTGAAAATGAAGTCAATCTGTAACTCCAGGTCATACCATTTCTTCCCTTTAGCTGCTGCATAATTCAGCAATAATGTGTGACGAGTAGAACCGTCTGCTGTATCTGTCCATTGGCCAAGACCTAGCCCTCGACGAAGAATATTTGGATAACTTCCCCCATAAATACTGGGGCCATTCATAGCTAGCCACGTCGGGTCATCCCATGAAGAAGCTGACGCACCAATCGGAGGATTGAGGTAATCTCCTTCAGCACGTTTAGCTGTAATCGAACTCTCTGTCCAGAAATTTCTAAACATGGAGGCCATACCATTGATCGTTGCGTTCGGTTCATACTTCTTAACAAGGTCATAGGCTGTTTTGACTTTAGAAGCCATGTCCCCCGAAAAATCAAGGTTAGAAATAACTGACGTCGTTTGAGTATACTCGACAAACTGAAAGCAGAAACCAACATTTACATAGGTCCACTTGTCTTGCTTTTCGTCACCTTCTAGTTTTTGATAATAGACTGTCAAGCCGTTATCTGAATCAAGTTTCCCTATCTCTTGTCCAGCTTCAACTTTATCACCTGTTTTGTAACGTAAGCCGCTCAAATTTTTATAGATGAAGTCTTTATCGCTGGTTTTGATATGGACTTCATCTTTTTTCACTTCAATGGTCCCAGACAGTGTTGCCAGCACCTTCTGGCCACGGCCTGCCTGAAGTACACTACCATTGTAGATTTTATCCTTCGACGTGTAGCCAAACCGCTTGGTTATCTTCAAGGGAGTTGTATAATTTACATCATCTTGGGCATAGAATGGATTTTCTAACTCCTGAAGAGACGCATAGGGGCCAATCTCTTTGCCTTGTTCTAAAAGCTCCAGGTATTCTTCCCTATCCGCCTTTGGCAACTGAATCCAGGTGGACTTGCCATCTTTCCCGTACAAATCAGACATTTTTTTCAAGTTGTCAGTATCATCATTGAGATTGTTCCAAATAGACGATAGAGCGTCCTTATAGGTTTGGCTCCCTTGCCCTGGAACATTTTTCAAAATTGGGTTTATCCATCTTTTATCTAGACTGTAATCATTGTAACGATAGTTCATATACATCATGATTTCATCTATATTCGTCCAATAGTCAACCTTATCCGTGGATTTCTCCCTATCTAGCTGACTGACATGCAACCAAGCTCTAGATAGTTCAAACTCATCTTGTTCTATCGTCGCCGTATTACCGCCAAATAGAGCGACGATACATACGAGTACGAAACCAACCAAGTAAGCCTTCAGGGAAAGTGGGTTGGTCAAAATCGCTTTCAATGGACGTAGAATACGTCCGCCCCACTTACTTGCAGTCTTGACCCGCTTTACGTGCTTATTGGCCATGACCCTTGTTTTCAACTTCTTTAGATGTTTGGCAACCTTGGTCTCCCATCGATTAGCCTTGACAGTCCTGGTAAATCTTCGACCTCTTGCCAAATTATAGGTACGGTTAGAAAGACTGTAAATTCCTTTACCTGTCTTTGTTCCAACCTTAGCTGTATAGCGTGCTATCCGCTTACTTCGTTGGATATTCGCATTGGTTTGACGAATTTTCTGACGAGAAGAAGCAATCTCTCCAAGTATTTCATTGTCTTGCACAACCGTTTCTGCGGTTGTGCGAATATTTCGATACCCCTTTTTAGAAACCTTTTTCTTTAGGCTACCTCCAGTTCGATCGAGGGCTATTTTCTTACGCCTAACAGCCTCTTTCTTCTTGTACTTAGCCTGTTTCACCTTGTCTTTTGCCACAGACTGTTTGGCAGTTTCCCGTTGCTTCAAATATTTTTCTTCAGCTGGAGTGGTAGCTTTGACATATTTAGGAGTTTCCTTTTTGACCAGTCTATATTGCGACTTAGCCTGAGAAAGCTCCTGTTTCGCTTCTGCCAGATTGGATTTTGCTTCCTTCAACTCCCGCTTCGCTTTTCTGGTCAAATGACCACCTCCTAATTCTTAGCATTTGTATGAGTAAGTTGGAACAGCTTTGTGTGTTCTGGAATTGTATTGTTAAATGGTACAATCACATCCCCTGCCACAATCAATCCCGAACCTTTTGTTTTCGGCTTCAGAATATAGCGTTCCAAAGTTGGAGATAGCTTCAAGACCTTACGGATCTGAAGCATATCTGTTTCCTTTTGTTTCAGAAGAATCATGAACTCACTGTTTGATAGTAACTTTCTTCCCTCTTCAGTTGAAAGAACTGTTTCAATATTTTGCGTGATTCCTGTTGGAATGGCTCCATATTTCCGAACACGTGAGTACAGTTCTGTAAAGAAGGTCCGCTGAGCCTGGTCTTTGAAGAGGAGCTGGATTTCATCGACATAAAGGCGAGTGGTCAATTTTCCTTGATTTTCAACAATCATATTCCATACATAGTCCTGGATAACTAAGAGGGCAAATGGTTTTAATTTACCTTTCAGCCGCTTAATATTAAAAATAATAAAGCGACTGTCTAGGCTGACGTTGGACTGGTGAGCAAAGATATTTTGAGAACCTTTGGCATAGGGTTCTGATTTTGTCGCAAGGTTTTGAGCAAACTCTTCTTCTTGTTCTAGCAGAACATCGTGCCAATCTGCCAAGGTTGGCATGGTATCACGTCCTTCAAATCGTTCGTAGGTCAGAGCGGTCACTCGGTCAATGATACCAAATTCCTCAGCTGTTACCTCATCAAACATAGATTCAAACAAGCCCATGAGCAGGTTAGCCTTGTCACCAATCGGGTCGTTGTCCTCATCATCCAGTAAGTCCAATTTTTCTTGACTTGGTAGGTCTAACAGGTTTAAGTGACTCTTAGAACCTACTGCAATATCAATGATTTGGGCGCCAAATTCTCGGCCAATCGTTGTGTACTCATCTTCTGGGTCAATGATAATGATTCTGTCTTCAGGATACCGAAGCAGGGTTGGAATGATTTCAGCTGTTTTGACAGTCATCCCTTTCCCTGAGCCAGCAGTACCAAATATCATACCGCTACCCGTATTCAAATCTGCTTTACGGTCTAGCGTGATAATATTGTTAGACAGTTGATTTTGACCATAATAGAGGGCTTTCTTTGAATTAGAAATCAGCTCTACATTAGTAAATGGGACTTGTGTTGCCACATTGGCTGTTGTCATATCACGGGCATACTTTTTCTTCACATCCAAGTATGCATGGCCGATTGGAAGAATCGTATTGAGCGCTTCTTCCTGGTGGTAGTAGCAATCATCCAAGTCAACCCCCAATCGACGAGCAGCTGTTTTTAGGTTCTCCGCATTGGCATTGAGAGTTTCATTGTCAGGAGCGATAAAGTAGACAGCAATCAAACCAGAATACATTTTCTGGTCATTGTCCACCAACTCATCCTTCCAGGCTTTGGTTGCTTCATTGATTTCACGTGCTACTCCAGAAGTAGTTAGGTCTGAATCAATCACACCGTCCCGAAGACCGTCTTTTTGATTCTTAATCATTTCAGCTTTAACCGCTGCCTGTTGACTATTGATTTTCTTCAAAGCGTCTGTTGTATCGTATGGCTTAGCATGAACCGTAATCGCAAACTCGACACCCGTTTCCGTCAACTTCTTCATCAGCTTATCTGTCAGGAAGGACGGGTATCTGCGTACAAACATGACTTTCGCAAAGAAGTCGTCAATTTTCATACGGTCTTCCATGAACTTGATTCGACTTGGTGCAATAAAGTCCTTGGAAGTTAAGCCTGATAAAGCAATATCCCGATAGTCATAAGTAAGGAAATTCTCCCCCCTCAGCAAGTAATTGAAAACCTTCAGACGGTCCAATCCGTTCATTTCCGTCAGATTGATTTCCATTTCCGCAAACTGGTTAGATAAAGAAACCCCAATTTCATCCAACTGACGGTCTGCCAAGTCATTATCGTTGGCTTCAGTAGAAATGATAATGTACTTATCAAACTTGAAGTTCTTACTGTTTTTTGAGAAACGCCTTTTGACAATAGCGTTATACTCATCCCGATAGTCCTGGTATTCATCCCCAACATTTTCAAAGAGGACATCTTCTACTACTTGGCTTTCTACTCGACGATTGATTCCTAAGAATTGGAAGTTATCACCACCGTCTAGTGAGTTGATCGCTTCAGCGTAGGTATCAATGACATCCAATTTTTCCTCATCTGTAGTGGACGTGTAAGCCACATCGCCTAGACGGAAACACTTGGAATATTCTTGGCCCGTAATGTGCATGAGGCCGTCTTCAAATTGGCTAGTGTAGCGAATTGTGACCTGGGTAGACGGTTTAATGGTCCGATTCAAGCGGGCCTTACGTTGTTTCTCGGTTTTGGTTAACTTCCGAGACGGTTTTCGATTGAATAAACTCATTTTTTGTAAACTTCTCCTCCTTTCCGAAGTCTGTTAGATACGCACGTTCCTGTATCGTATATTGAAATTTCCAACGCTCTAAGTAGTCATCTTTTTTCTTTGACGTTAAGAGCAAGGTTGGAACAATAATGGGAATCGACAGCAATAATAAAATGATTTGAGGAACACCTAGTTGCAATAGGACAATGTTTAGAACACCTGTCACTAGTACAACTGCGAACAGAATAAAATTCTGCTTAGTCATGTTTCCAAAAATTGGTTTTTCGTAGTTCTCGAACTCTTTCAAAAATTCTGAACCTAGTTTCATAGTTCTCCTTTCTTTTGTTATAATTGACACATGGAAAAAATATTTAGCTACATCAATGATGAGTTCTCTTCAATACTTGGAAATATTAACCAATTTAGCAACTTGTTTTCTTGCCCTTGTCAGTCTCTTTAAACTTGGAATACTAATCGTTGCGACTTTTCAAGGGATTTCAAATAAAGTTTTCCCAAATATTGAAGAGTAGCTGAATAAATTTAATTAAGAGGAATATAACGATAATGAACCCCGTTATCCAAACAAATTCTTTATCTGTAGGAGCAGGCTGTTCCAAAACTGTATTTCCCCTATTCAAAATATACTTCCATAATTTCTTCAGCAATTTCCCCATTCTTTTAACAATGGGGTCTTTTTGTGCCATGAAAACTCCTTTCTGACAATAGAAAAAGCACAATGCAAGTCGCATTATGCTTTGTGTGATAATCGTGTTTTTGTTAGATTTCTTTTCCACGAAATTTATTGACGGACATCATAAATGCTAAAACCCCTGAAATAGCAATTACAATGTATAGAGCTGGTTCTGTAGCTAAAAACTCCCACCAATTTCCTTCATATTTTATGTCTGCAAATGTTATGACAATTAGACCAATTGTCATATAGGCAATCCAAAGTGTAACCCCGTTCATGAGCCAATTCCAGATAAAATAGAGCAGAAATAAAGGAACTCCTACAACTAGAGCAACTAGCCCTAAAATAATGGTATAGAGAAAACTAAAGAAGGAAGCTACTCGTGAGAAAAAGCCTTTTGGTTTTTCTAAGCCAGCAGCTACTAATTCATCATGTGAAGCATAAGCCATAGCTTCATGTAGGTTTTCCAATGCTTCTTCAACACTTTGAACTTGTTTTCCCTCTTTCATAGCCTTTCTCCTTTATCATTATATTTATCAACATAAATATATTTATGTTGATATTATATCATATTGATAGGAAGGAAGCAACTATTTTTACGCTGTATTAGCTGGTTCCAAGCAAGGTTTTAGCCAAACGCTGACTACCAAATAGCATAAAGATAAAGATAATACCCTTGGCAATCGACGCAAAGGCTGTCACATAATCTCCACTTCCTGCTTTCAACATATCTGTCTGAACAAGAGCTGGATAAAGTCTAATTACAATTATTAAAATCAACCCTTGTAGTGCTGCTGCAGCAAATTGTTTTAAGAAGTTAATCATTGTAGGACGTGTTGAATCTGCCATAAAGAAAGCAATCATGAGTGGTCCTAGAGCCTTCAGAAGATACATCTGAAAATATCTCATCATTAAAAGTAGCTTAGCGGAAAGATTAGCCACAAAATCAGTAAATCTCCCAATTAAATTAACTACATTTTTAAAAAACCATCCAGAAACACCCTTAGTTGTCACATCAAAATCCAGTTTCGTCGCTGGTAGTACCCCGTCTACCAGTTTTATTGCTTGATTAAAGATTTCTACAATAAAGTCAAAGATAGCTGAACTATACATGACCATGAAATAGGCTAGTACATACTTAAGAGCTAATTCAATCCAAAGATTCGCTGTAATAGCTCCACCTTCTTGCTTGAAATATTTGTACCAGCTATCCAACTCCAGGAGAAAGAATACACCGATTATCACATAAGCAAGGGGCTGCGTCGCACCAACAACCAGGTCAACTGAGTTATTAACTGTAGCGTTATAACTCCCAAGTGACTTTGTTAATTCTGAAACATCCACCTTGTTCTCCTTTTACCCACCAATAATACCGCTCATTTGAGCCACAACGGCTGCCGCAATACCAGCTGATACTGCTGCGGTCAAGCCGCCAAAAATCATGGCATTTTGGCCCTTAGACTGTTGCATAGCATTTTCATTGATTTTACCTGATGAAAAATCTTGCCATCCAGTCCATACACCGAAAAGACCAATCATCGTTCCAGCTCCTCCAAGGTAGCCGACAATCTGTTGAAATAGTTGCATATTTTTTCTCCTAATTCATTTCTTTTATTGTTTTTTTCAAGTTTTCCCAAACTTCCTGGTCAAACGTTGTTCCTTTCCCACCACGAGTGTGATCAGGATTCCAATCTCGAATTTCATATTTAGCTGGCTTTCCATTCCAACTAACACGATTGAGTTCTGTTGTCCATCCGCTTGTATTAGTATTTAACACTGCGACATGTTCCACAATCTCAAACGTTACCGTCTTTTCTTCTGAAGAACTTGTCGGTGTTTCAGCCTGTCCAGGATTCCTCCAATTTGAATTCGTCATAGTTTTAGATAGCCTCCTTTATTTTTAAAATAGAAAGACTGCTAGGGAACTCTAGCAGCCAAAAAGCTGTTATTCTGCTTCTTCTTTTTTCTTGCCAAGGAAGAGGAAGTTGACAGCAGCAAGTAAAGCAGCCCCAAGATAGCTGATGATAGAACTTGCTTCTCCAGTGTGAGGAAGCACAGAAGCTGGCGCAACTGGTGTTTCTTTTTGTGGTACTGGTGGTGTTGGTTTAGCTGGTTCTTTTGGTTTTACAATATTGATTGTCACCACATTTGAAACGTAGCCATTGCCAAAATCAACCTGATAAATGACATTGTCTGCTTTGCCTTCAGCTTTAGTTTCAGCATTCGCAATCATGTAAACATTTGTACCTGTCTTCACATACTTGTCATAGAATTCTTGTGGATTTTCCGCAACCCAAAAGACGAATTCATCCCCTTTAGCGATTTCAATTCCTGCTTTTTTGAGCATGTCTTGAATTTCTTTCGGTGCTTCTGAAACATCCTTAATCACGTAAGCCTTCAAGCCATCCACGTTTTGACCTGTACCATCTTCTTTCGTGTTGAATTTAGCAGTATCAGTCAAGAACTTAACTTTGGATTCGTCATAGTTATCCAAGTAACCAAAACCACGTGAGATAGCCACTGCGCTTGCCACAATGTCTTTGTATTGATCCAAGTCCCATTTACCAACGTAGGTAATCACATCACCTTGTGTCACAGTCTTGCCATCAATGTCTTTGCCATCTTTGTCAAGGACTTTTTTCACTGGTTTAATAACACTACCACCATGTTTTGGATTTTCAGGGTCTGGTTCTTGTGGCTTGTCTTTTCCTGGAGTGTGAATAATCACAGTGTTGGAATAGATGGTTGTTGTTTTACCTGGTTTATCAGGAGTTTCAGAATCTGGAACTTCTGTCAATTTCAATTTCCAAGTGTTTTCGTAAGTTGCACCGTCATTTGAAGGGAAGCCGACAACGACAAGATTTGGTAATTTGAAGTCTGAAGCATTGTCGCTATTCAACTTCGCTACCAAGTCATTTGTGAAGGCAATATCGTAAGTATTGCTTGCTTCGTTATAAGTCAATACATAGTTTGCTTCGTTAGCTTTGATAGTCTCTTCAACAAGTGTCACGTAACCGCTTGGAAGAGCGTCTTGACCTTTTCCTGAAGCGTAGACAGGACGACCAGCTTTAAGTGTAGGCGCATTGAGTTCGTAAGAAACTACTTCACCTTTTGGCACAAGCATGGTATCAATATCCACGTCATCCGCATTTTTAACTGCTTTAGTGATTTGAGGTGTTTGTTTAACAAGCACTTCATGAACTGGGACAGTTGCTTCTGCAACTTTATAAACAACTGCAGTTAACTGAGGTTTATCAACATTGTAAGTTGGAACTTCAATACTTGGGGCTGTTACCTTATACGTAGTAGCTGAAAGTTCTGGTTTAGCTACATTGTATGTAGTCACTTCAACACCAGTAGCAGGAGGATTGATTTCTTTTGGTGTTGGTTTGACTGGTTTTTCAATCACTGGAGAAGATACATTCGTATTTAGAGCAAACCAGTAACGACCACTACTTAGTAATGGAGCGTTGACTTGGTCCATAGACAATTCCAAAGTTAGTTTATCTCCACTAGAGACCACAAGAGCTCCAGCACCGTAATAACGAGTAGCAGAGGAAGAAGTATCCCATTCAGATGATTCATAGTCTGAACCATTTGATTTGTAATCGTTATATTTTGTTGCATGGATAAGTTTTCCTTCTTGTGCAACTGTAGAGCCGTTGATTGAAACGAATTTTGCATTCCCTGAAAGAACAGTCACACCTTCACCAGTACCTGTACCAGCATAGTTTTTTGAAAGATTCATTGAATTTAAGGCAAATACGGCAGGAGCTTCAGCGTTATATGTGACTTTTGAACCGTCTTCATAGAAGTATTCAACGTCCATAGCTAACTTACTAGTTCCTGTCACATATCCGCTACTTTTTGAGTCCATTTCATAAGTGACGGTTACAGTAGGATCATTATGTACATTTAACCAAACACCCAAGCGTTGTGGATCGCTATAAGTATAGACCGCCTTAGCGATTTTTTTACCGTTATAGTACGAATTTTCCAAATTTGTATAAGTAGCCACCAATTTACCGTCACCTTGAATATGGTAATCATAATCATGGTTCACACGTCCGTCAAATACGGTTGTTTTACGCTTTTCAGCTTCGCCTTGGAATTCAACAGCCAATTTAGCATTTGATTCCGATTTCATGACCAAGCCCTGAATAACAACTTCAGACAAGTAACCAACCTTATTCGTTGTTGCTTGTGCCTCAGCAAGTTTTTTCTCATAAGCCGCATATTCTGCTTTGTACTTTTCATCAGCTTTTTGGTTAGCCACTTCAGCTTCTTCTTTAAGTGCTTCAAAGGCAGCAATCGTTGATTTAGCTTCTGCATTTCCTGCGGTATTTGGATTTGTACCAGCCGTTACTGTAGCTGTTTTTTCAACCACTTTAACACCTGCTTTTTCCGCAAGTGCTTTAATCGCTTCAGCGTCTTTATTAGCAGCTTCTACTGAAACTGTTGAAGTCTTGTAATCTTCAACTGCTTTCAACGCACCTGACAAGTCGCTGTTTACTTCTGAAGGAGTTGAAGCTGAAGTATCTGTTAAAGTAATAGTCAAACCTGCTTCTTTAGCCTTAGCAACTAAATCTTCTACTGCTTTGTTTGCTTTTTCAGCTGACGCTTTTGTATCAGTGTAAGTATTAATGATTCCCTCTTGTTTTGACAAGTCAGCATTCACTTGGTCTGCTGTCTTCACAGTAGTAGACGCACTAGTTGAGACATTCACACCTACTGCTTTCGCTTTATCGGCTACGGTAGCTGACGCTTGATTTGCATTATCAGCAGCCGCTTTAGCGTCTTTATAAGTCGCAACAGTTTCTGAAGCTGCTTTTGTAGTAGTGTTTACTTCAGTTGCTTTATCAACTGTTTTAGTAGTCTTGTTAACAGTGATTCCAGCTGCTTTCGCTTCTGTTTCTAACTTGGCAACTTCCGCATTTGCTTTATCAACTGTTTTAACTGCTTCAGTGTGAGTTTCTGTAACTTCTTTGACTTCTTCAGCTTGTTTACCAAGGTCATTGGTTGCGTCTGAATGACTATCATAAGTGACTGCTTCACCAGTTGAGACGTTCACACCAGCTTCTTTAGCACCGTCAACAGCTTTGTTCAATTCTGTAGATGTTACTTCACTTGTGATTGTTTCAGTCTTGTTCGCATTGCTTCCTGCTTCAACATTTGCTTCAGTAGCAGAAGGTTGAACTTCTACTAAATTGGTTGCTGGATTTCCAGTACCTACTTCATCTGCACTTGCGACATTTCCGCCAAAAGCAGGAACTGCCAAAGCACCAGCGAGGGCAACACCAGTGATTACCTTCTTAGCAGAAGCTGTAAGACCAACTTCACAACCAACAAGAGTTGTCACATTTTTTGCTTTCCTAAGACCGAAAGTTTGTTTATTGTTTTTATACATGGGGTTCTCCTATAATTTCTTTTACATTTTTTAAGTGGTTTAGACATTAGATGAAAAGCGCCTTAATAAGAAGGCGCTCTTATCATTTCATACTGTTTGTATTGCATAGGCAATTATGAGTTTTTACGACGACGACCTGCTACAGAAAGACCAAACATTCCTAGTAGAAGAGTTAAGCCAACTGAAGCAAGACTTGATTTTGCTTCACCTGTACTTGGCAATTCTACTACTGACGATTTGACAGCAGGAGTCGCTTTTGAAGATGAAGTAGTCACTTTATTAGAAAGTTGAACTGTTGAAGATTTCACTTCTGCCTTTTTACGAGCTTCTGCTTCTTCAGCACGTTTCAAAGTTTCTGCCAACTGTTTAACTTCTTCTTGTTTGTTGTACTTCGCAAGTAAATCTTGCCAAGTCTTAAATTTGACATCACGTTCTTGTTGTAAGCTAGCGAGCTTGTCATTTTCAAGAGTTAGAGTTGACAATGCTTCATTATAGGCTTTTTCTGCCTCATTGTAAGCCAGGAGCGCTCTTTCAAGCTCTTCTGGAGCATGTGTCAATTTTTCCACGTGAGCCAATTTATCTGCAAGAGATTGTTTAGCTGTAGCAAGTGCTGCTTTCACATCAGACACTTTTGCTTCAGCTAATTTCACTTCATTCTTCAGACGTGCCAGTTCTTGACTGTCTTTAGCAAAAACTTGTTTAGCTTCAGAAAGTTTCACTTCCTTGTCCACAAGAACTGCTTTTGCTTCGTCATAGACTTTTTGTTTGGATTTAATATCAGCCGTTAATGCCTTAGCCGCTTCTTGAGCTTTATCATTAGCCAAGCGACTAGATTCAACTTGTTTTTATGCTTCAGTTAATTTGGTTTGAGCTTCAGGAGAAAGAACCTTGATAGCTTCCGCACGTTTCAAGACTTCCTTAGCAGCTTCAAGAGCTTGTTTAGCTTCAGAAACCACTTGTGTCGCTTTTGTAAGAGTTACTTTGTCTGCTTCACGAGTTGAGACTAAACCTTCGTATTTTGTTTTGATGGCTTGGTAATCAGACAGAACCTTTTCTTTAGTGATTGGATTTACAAGCTCAACTTCATCAAACTTGGTAGCTGACGCTGAATCAAGCTGTTCAGGTGTTGCAAGTAAGAAATGGACACTTGTTACTTGGTCACGTGTTGATATATCAACACCCAAGTATTGTTTGTCCATACCCTTGTACCAGCTGAAACCAGCGATTGAACGAGCATGGGCAAATTCAAGACCGTTGAACATGAAGTCAAGCACTGAAGTGAAAATTTGTTCTTTTGCTTCAGCCATTGAAATTGTCGCAGATGATGACTTCCAGCTATTCAAATTTTCATAGGCTTGATTTTCTCTAGAGCGCATAACTGCTTGTGCTTGCGCTTCATTGTATTTCAATCCATTTTCTTGTGCTGCTTTGGCAATCGCATAAGCGTCATGACCATAATTGGATACATCATCCCATGACCATTTGTCTGCAACATAATGGTCTGTTACATCATCCGCAAACTTCAATGAACCGTTGGTTACTGTAACATTCACATGGCCAAAGACTTTCCGAATATCATTCACAAGGTCTTGTGCAAAGAAGGTCAACTCTTTCAAGTTTTCTTCAGTGAGGTTGTTTGTGTCAATCTCAGTAGTTGAATCATTCTTGTCCGCATTGTAGACATTGTTCTTGTATTCTACTTCTGACAGGGCTTGGAGTTTCGCAAAGACTTCTTTACGCTTTTGTTTACCAGCGTCATCTGTAGCAGTTAGTAGAGTATTGTACTCTTTCAAGACTTCCACAAATTCAGTTGAAACTTTGATTGTGTTAATACCGTCCACTGCATTTTTCAATTCAGTAAGTTTTGGAGTTGCTTCATCTACTGCTTTAGTAGATTTTGCCAAGTTTTCAGTAGCAGTATTTTGTTCTGCTTTAGCAGCAGTCAAAGTAGCTTGCTTATTGTCACGGTCTTCAGTAGCATTGTCAATTTGAGTTTGACGTTCAGCGTCTGCTTTTTGAGCAACTTTAAGGTTTGATTCTGCTTCTGAAAGTTTAGCTTCGTCAGCTTTCAACTGGTTTTCAGTTTGATTAGCGTGGTCAATAACTGCTTGCGCACCTGTACCGTCTAAAATAGCTTTAGCATTGTTTACAGCTTTTTGAGCTGATCCAACTTCGCTTTCAGCAGATTTAACTGTTTGACCCGATTGGGAAACAACCGCTGCTTGGTCTGAAACTTGTTTTTCAGCTTCAGCTTGGTTTGCTTGTGCTTCAGTAAGCGCTGCTTCTTGTTTGGCAATTTCGCCTTCAGTAGCTTTTACTTCTGATTTAGCTGTTTCAATGTTTTCAGGAGTAGCTTGGTTTGACAAGTGTTTTGCTTCTGAAAGATTTTGATTTGCATTAGCAAGACCTTCTTCAGCAGTCTTAGCAGTTTTATTTACTTCAGCTGCTTTTTGACCTTGACCGTCAGCTACTTGTTTAGCTTCCTTGTAGGTCTTTTCAGCATTATCAACTTGTGATTTAGTAACTGTTTCAGCTTGATTTTTGACGGTGGAATCTTTTGGTAATAAGTCGCTATTTGTTGGAATTTCTTCCGCAAAGGCATTGTTTGCCAGAGTCAATGACATACCACATACGAGCGCTGCACTAAGAATTTTTGCTTTTTTCATTTGAAATTTCTCCTTTTTTAGTTCACTTAACTTATTACTTGTTGTATCCACGGCCAGTTAATTTCAAGACTGACTTTTTGTTTACTTTTTCACGTCGAGCAATTAAAACTTCTTTACGCTTCAAAGTTCTGATTTGTGAGTAGACATCAGGATAAGCATACACAACTTCAACCGTTGTCACTTTTCCTGAAATATAACCTTTTCGCTTCACTGTTCCAAATTGTGGTAACAGTTTCATATCACTTCCGTCATCAAGTCGAGCGGTTACTCCTCCTTGACGACCTAATTTTCGCAAGTCTGACAATGAGACTTGATTTTCAATTTTAATTTCATCCATATACTTTCTCCTTTTCGTAGATGAAAGGCGATTTACGCCGTGCCGTAAGCTGACGTATCAGCTCATCTGTATTTTTTACGCACGGATTTAAGTCTGGTTATCCGCAACTCCTTCAGCTTATAGAAACTTCATTCTATGCTTTTACGTTTGTGACTGGATGCTAGATATACTTTTCTAGCTACTACTCGCCCCCATTCTTCTTTTTATCCATAGTCACGCTGATCGGGACAAGCGTTTATATTCAATTTTCAATGGTCCGCCAGTTTACTGACGTAGCAAGGTCAAGTTTTTATTTTTTTAACTGCTTTTTAATGATTTTTGCCCTAATTTTTAATTCAAGTCTGGTAACCGGAAAAGTGATGATAAGTAATACAAACAGTAGCCCATATACAAAACTGGAAAATACCCATTTGATAGGCTTGAATGTTTGTGAGTGATTTAGGACATAATCAATATATTTCCTCCAGTATGTTCTGTTACTAGGAAATATTTGCCTATAAATTTTTGACACAATTTCCATTAGGTCACTCTTATTAATTTTAATTTGTCCCATATTTCTTTTCCGCTACTCTATGTGCTAACATCTTCATTTCTACCAATCGTTCGCTTTTTAGATTCTCTAGCATTTGGAATAAATAGGCTAATGGACTTTCACAATCGTTAGGAATGTTATCAATCATATCTAGCACTTCCTGACTAGTGACAAACCCGTCCGCAAGGTATTGACCGATTTTCATTTTCTGAGGATGAGTTAAGGTGTACCCTTCTGGATACATGTACCTGTCATTGTACTTGTTGGCAATTACCTGAAGAAGGGAGTAGTATTTTGGAGCTATGTATTTTGAATCTGATTGAGCTTGTGTAGATGAATCAGCTCCAGTCTTCCTAGAACTATACTCTTTATTCTCAGTATCACTATACTCAGTATCATTAGCGTGTCGTTTTGACATTTCTTGAAGTGTCGTTTTGACACTTCCGCTATTTTTCTGGAAGTGTCGTTTTGACACTTCCGCTTCTGATAGGGGTTCTGGGCTGTTTTCGGTGTTATTCTCGTTCAAATCATAATAGTATTCAACGTTTCCTAGATACAATAAATTTGGTTGATTTAAACCTTGACGAACCTCTTCTAATAGACCGTATTCTTGTAATTCTTTTTTTAGCTTAATGACTTTTTTGTTTCCATAACCTAGTATTTCTTGTAACTCATCAACTGTATAGATTAGGTAAACATCACCGTTCTTATCAATCCAATTATTTCTAAGAGATAACTCAAAGCGGTCTTTTAAGATAGCGTATGTAAATTTTGCATCTGCACTCATCGGCTTATAAAGCGGTGATTCTACAAAGATTTTTGGAACCCTGTAAAATCTCTCACTAGATTGAACCTGTCTTGCGGAAACTCGTTTCATCTCTAAGCACCTACTTTCAATATAAACTCACCAGAAGATGAAAATTGAAACAAACCAAAGTTCTCTAATTCTTTCAAAATTGAACGTGCTTTTGTTTCTGTCACATTATGTGATTTCATGATTTCCTTTAAGACTAGCTTGCGTGCTTGTCTTTCTTGTTGAGTCATTCCATACCTCCGTTTATTCCAAACAAAAAAGTGAGTAGCTTTCGCTACCCACTAGGGATGATATTTTAATTTCTCAAAACTCTAGACACTTACCATCACAATTCTTCAGCGATTTTATTGATTTTTCTGAGACGGTGATTGACACCACTCTTGGTAATGGGATTGGTCAGGCTATCTGCCAGTTGTTGAATAGAATAATCGGGGTGTTGAATGCGGAGCTGGGCTACTTCTTGCAAGTCAATCGGCAACTGGTCCAGACCCGCAGTGTCAATGATTTTAGCAATATTGTTAATGGTCTTCATGCTAGCTGTGACGGTTCGAGCAATATTTGCTGTCTCCGCATTATTGGCTCGATTGAGATCATTGCGGGTTTCCCGCATGAGCTTGACATTTTCAAACTCAATCTTAGCATTTTCAGCACCAATCACGAGGAGAAAGTCCATGATGTCTTCTGCTCGTTGTAGATAGGTAATAGTACCTTTAGAGCGTTCTATGACTTTAGCATCCAAAAGAAATTTTTGCAGTAATTTGGCCAAATCTTCTGCATGGTCACTGTAAACCGAAGCGATTTCCAGCTGATATTTCCCTTTTTCAGGATCCTTGACCGAACCGCTTGCCAAAAATGCTCCTCGCAAGTAAGCCTGACTCCAGCTATCATTTTCTAAAATTGCAGGTGCGATACCTGTTGCCAAGCCGAAAAAACTGTCCGCCATATGCAAATCATCTAAAATCTCATTGACACCTGTATCGAGAAATACAGTGTAAACGCGGTTTTTCCGTAAATTTGTCTTCTGATGATGACGGATATCAGCCTTTACCTGATAAAAGTGCCAAAGCATTTCATACAAGTGACGAGCAATTTTCGCATTTTCAGTGGAGATGGATAGGGTCAAACCGGATGTCGCTAGCCCCAAACTGCCAGACAGCTTAATCATGGCGCCTAATTCACTTTTCTCCATACGTGCTTGACTCAATAGTTCTTCCTTGACTTGTACGGTAAAACTCATGCTCGCACCTGTATAATCTTGAGCAATTCTTCAACTACAAGATCCCCATCATGGAAGGCTCCGCCATTTTCCAAGCGAAGAAAATTAGACGAAATCACACGTTTCGCCTGCTCCTGTAAGCCTGCAAAATCATGTTTGACCTGCACCAAATACTCATCAAATTTATGAGTATTCATGTATTCCTGCGGAACAGGTTCAATGTTGACCAAAACCGTGTCAATATTGTCTTGACCAAGATGATTATTGAGGACACGCACATGATCTGCGTCAGAGAAGAATTCAGTTTCTCCACGCTGAGTCATGATATTGCAGACATAAGTCACGTCTGCCTTGGTTTCTCGCAAAGCCTGACCGATTTCTGAAATCATCAGATTAGGCAAAATAGAGGTAAAGAGCGATCCTGGTCCTAAGACAATCATGTCACTCTCTAAAATGGAATTAACCACCTTACGGCTAGGAGTTGGCTCATCATCATTGTAAGAATTGGTCACATACACATGGTCAATCATGCCCTTATACTTGGCAATCTTGCTTTCTCCTACTACCTCGTGGCCATCATCAAAAACTGCATGTAAGGTTAAGGCATTCTCGCTAGATGGATAGATTTTCCCAGTCGTATGGAAAAATTTGGATAAGAGTTGCATGGCATTATAGGTAGAACCTTGCATCTCAGAAATCCCAGCAATCAGGAGGTTGCCCAATGGATGACCTGCTAGAGCACCGTCGGTTTCTGCAAAGCGATACTGGAAAATTTGCTCATAGAGTTTCGGCATGTCTGACATGGCTAGCAGGACATTGCGCAGATCCCCTGGTGGTGTTACTTGTAAGGCCTGCCGAATTTCGCCAGAAGATCCTCCATCATCTGCCACCGTTACAATGGCGGTAATCTCTACATCCTTGTCTCGCAGACTTTTTAGAATGACAGGAATCCCTGTTCCCCCACCAATCACTGTAATTTTTGGCTTTCTCATGAACGATTCACCGTTTCTTTCCGTCTGTCCTTATCACGGTGACTGCGATTGACCGTCCAATTCTTCTCTAAATCATCTGCCAAGCGTTTGGCAAAAGCAACACTGCGGTGTTGACCACCTGTACAGCCTATGGCGATGGTCAATACAGACTTCCCTTCCTTCTGGTAGCCCGGTAAAATTGGCTCAATCAAGGCCAACAAGTGTTGATAAAAGTCATCTGATTCTGGACAGTCCATGACAAAATTGTAAACTCCCTCATCAAGACCTGTCTGATTGCGGAGTTCTGGTTGATAATAAGGATTTGGTAAAAAGCGCACATCAAAGACTAGGTCCGCATCCAGTGGCAAACCATATTTGAAGCCAAATGACATCACTTCAATCCGAAATGCTGGTTGATTGTCTTGGCTAGCAAATTGATCTGCAATTTCCTTACGGAGATTACGTGGTGTTAACTCCGTTGTATCAATCACATTTTGACTCATATTTTTAAGTGGTGCTAGGAGCTCGCGTTCCAGCTGAATACCATCCAAGACACGTCCATCAGTCGCAAGCGGATGGGAACGACGGGTTTCCTTGTAGCGGGCCACCAATTCACCGTCTGTCGCATCTAAGAATAAAATCTTGAAGTTCACTTCATCATCTGCTTCAATCTCATCCAAAATCTGACGAATTTCCGCAAAAAATGACCGGCTGCGCATATCCACTACCAAGGCCAACTTATCATTGTCCTGACTATGACGGATCAACTCAATAAATTTCGGCAAAAGAGCCGGCGGCATATTGTCTACCGTGAAGTAACCCATATCTTCAAAAGACTGAATGGCAACTGTTTTACCTGCACCACTCATGCCCGTGACAATCACTAGATTAATTAATTCTTTCTTCATGCTTCCTCTCCATCTTTTCTACATACGATTAATTTCTACACTTCCATTATAACAAACATACTAAGATTAGTAGTGAAGAAACCTCCGACGTGAGAAATCTTCACTACTTTTTCTTTTTTGATAAAGTAGAGGTGTCTTGTTAAGTCTAGGGGCTTTTAGACGCTAGACGTCGTAATACAAACTGGCAAGACACCTATTTTAGTTAAAATCTGTTCAAAGTATGCGGGACGTTCAACGTCGAGTATTGAAAATGAGATAGCTAAAACAAGGAATCTGACAAGATAAACGAGGTAATCTTATGCGTACAATATTTGGAATTGATGTGAGTAAAACAAGCTCTGAAGTGGCTATTCTGGTCAATAGTGAAAAAGTTCATGGCTATTCGATACCCAATGACGCTATCGGTTTTTCGAGGTTGTTAAAGGACTTGAAATCTGTTCAAAACCCAGAAATCATCTTTGAAGCGACAGGTGTCTATTCTCGGAGATTACAAGCTTTTCTGGAAAATCATAACTATGCCTATACTCGATTAAACCCTCTAGAAACCAAAAAGCAATTAGACAGTTTGCGAGTACGTAAAACAGATAAGATTGATGCAGAAAAACTGGCTAGTTCTCAATTCATTCTGAACCGAAAAACAACCTATATCCAAGACCAAGTCTATCAAGAACTACGGGATTTGAACCGCTTCTATCAAAATCTGACTGAAGACATCATCCGTGCTAAGAATCGTCTTCATAAGGTCTTGCAAGTGACTTTCCATGAGCTGGAACAACTGCTATCCACACCAACAGGAGAACAATACTGGAATTTAGTTAAGACCTTTCCAAATAAGAACTTTGTCTTGGAGTTATCAGAAACGGAATTGACAGAATGTATCTGACAATCCACTACTAAACGGATTTCTGGAAAACGAGTCTCTTCCTTGGTTGATAAATTAGCGGAACTAGCTAAACAGTCTTATTCAGCTGTACAAAAAAACTCTCCAATAGTCGAAGAGGTGAGATACTATGCACAAGAAGGGAGCAGTGCCATAATTGTGTATCCATTTTATTATAACAAGTCCATTTATAGTTGACATTTTAACTATACAATTATATAATTAACCAGTTCAATATTAATTGGTTAATTATATAAAGGAGGAATTAATTTTAATGAAACACAATAAAGGATTGTTAGCTATCATAAGTATTACGTTGACATGTCAATTAACCTTGATGGCCTGTCAACAACGTTCTGACTCCTTGGAGATAGAGCATTCAAAAACGCATAAAAGTGAAAAGAAGAACTCTAAAACAAAGACTGTTAAATCACAAAAAAAAGAAATTCCCGGAATCGACAAGGCTACCGATGATGGCTTTTTATTCAGTAATGAATCTCAGATTGAGACGAAAACAGATGAAGGTCTTGTTGTGAAGCACGGCAACCATAGTCACTTTTTGTTTTACTCTGATTTAAAAGGAACAAAATGGGATTATCTCATACCTGAAGATTTTAAAGAGAAAAAAACAACTACAAGTACGAAGCAATCGGTACAAACTAAAGCCCAGCTAGCCAGTCGCTTTCAAACAGAAGACGGCTATATTTTTAATCCCAAGGATATCGTAGCCGAAGATGTAAAGGGATATACTGTACGCCATGGAGACCATTACCATTACATTTTAAAGGGTAGTTTAGGGCGTTCAGATTCAGAAGCATCTGTCACCTCTCCTTCATACCAACGGGCACAAGCTGATTCGCAATATCATTCAAACAATTCTGGAAACAACACAACTGTCCCCGCTCTCATAGGAAAGAAGCCACACAAAGGTCAAATTAGAGACCACTACAATAAACTAGTAGATACAAAGCAATACCCCGGCATCCATTTCGCAACTGACGATAAATTTCTATTTGACGGAAACCATATCATTGATAGCAATGACTTTGGTGCTTTGGTTGCTCACAATGGTAATCTTAAAGACATTCATGTTATCCCTTATTACCAATTGGTTAATACTAAGTGGGAAAATTTGATTCCCGAAAGGTATATGAAAAAAGCAAAAGCTGACTACTTTGGTACATCAAATAATATCCCAGAACAACCTGAAAAACCGGATACGACTACTCTCAACCCAAAACTCGAAGAAAAAATCCAATCCATTATGCAGCAATATGGATTGAGTCGTGATCAACTATCAATTGACCCCTCGAAGAATCTAATTATGTATCCCCACGGTAATCACTTTCACGCGGAACCAATTGACTCTTCCAAACCTTTTACTGATCCTATCGAATCACAACCTATCTATATAGATGGAGAAAATTTTGAAGAAAGAAAAGAACGGTTGATAAAAGAATATATGGATCGCTTTGGTGTAAAACGTGAAGATATTACCGTTGAAGATAACTATATGAGTATTCGTCATGGCGACCACGCTCATGTCTACAAAATTGATCCACGATTGCCAGACGATCCTGAACGTGATGTAAAAACGGAATCAACTAATTTGGAAGTTGAAGACAAGCTCGTCTACGGTCCACTATTCTCGGAAGGTTCAAAAGTCAGCTTGACTCGCAAAGGAGTTTATGACACTTTTAAACCTACTAATATTAAAAATATCAAGAACTTTATCTTACTAACTTTTAGTACCAACAGTGAGTATGGGGATTTGGAAGTTAATGGTAAAAAAACAAAACGAGTATATTACTTGGTTCGAAAAGACCTCAATTGGGAAGATTTACATATCAATCGTCCTAACACTGTGACTCATGAAGGCAAGCTCTTCAAAGGTTGGAGTGCTGATCTTCCTACTTCTGGTAAAATGCAAAGAGAGCATCAGGCCTATTATGTTGACTTTGATCGTGTCAGAAAACAACCAACAAAAGATGTCTATACTCCCAGTGATGATGTTCGAGATATCGATATCAGCCATTATGTTCCAATTAAGTATACAACCTTGTTAAATGGCCAATTGCAATTTGGTGATAAAATCCAAGGTGGTTTTACATTTTATGTTAATCCGAAACTTACTTGGATACAAGCTAAAAAGGCTGGTTTGACAGAACCAACTCCGATACCACACGATCACTATGAATTCATCGAATACCGTAATACTGTAAATGGTAGCGAAGATGAGAATAGCAACATTTCTCCCATGATTAGTTTGGCTGCCTTTGGTTCAACCGCTCCTTACCTAGGACCATACATTGCTTCCAATCCAAATCTCCCTACTGATATCAACGATCCAAATAGACATCCAAATTATTACTGGCATAATCCTAAAAATTATGTAGCAGTAGCCTTTAAAATTAACGAAGGTGGGGAACTTATCTCTCCTAACGGCAAAGGCAAAGCAATTGTTTACTTACTCCGAAAAGGATTGTCGCTGGAACAAGCAAAAATTATACCACCATTTATTCAATATTCAGATCGTTCACAACAATACTACTTTGATATTGTAAAAGAATATTCTAAACCAATCACAGAGGATACCGTCTATCAAGCTCAACTACGTTCCACCTCTGATCCCTTTGATGATTTGCTAGGCGATGAAAATGACCATGACGATTTATTGGGGGAACACAATTCTCAAAATGAACTAATCAACTCATTAAATGATTCGGCAACAGTAGACTACGCAACAAACAACAGTAGCAAACAAAATGAAGCTAGAGTAGAAGAAAATGATAAGACAAATAGCACTGTCAAACATAACGAAATTAACACAAGTGAAAACGATAAGGTAGATGGTAACACTAAACTAACTGAAAACGATCCGAAAGAGATTGGTCAGATAAACAGTGGTGTGATTCCAAACAAAGTTGATGCTACTGAAAATAACATAATAACCAGTGGAACTAAAGCAAACGAAGCCTACGTCAAAGAAAACGATTCGACAAAGCCTAACGAAGAACTTCATAAGCCGTAAAACTATCGGAGTGAATTGATTACACTAACCTAGACAGAATTTATAAAGTGAATAAAATTTGAATCAAAAAGTCGTACAAATGTTTGAATAGCTCCCTGTCAAGCGAACAATGAAATAATAAAAGATTAAGCAAAGGCCTTGTTCCTCATTTCAAAAGCGCAAGGCCTTTGCTTCGCTCTTGAAAACGTTGAAAAGGCAACACATTTCTGTACAACATTTACAAAGTGTATTTAGTTAGGCGATAACTCGTCTGGCCATCGGTGTTTGATAGTTGAGACTTGTTAGCAGTGATTACTCATCTTTTCGTGCCAATAACACTTGCGCTTGCTTTAGGATATCTACCTGCATTTCAAGTTCTTTATTTCGTTTTTCAGTTCAATTAGTTCACGTTGATTTTGGAAATCTTTGAAATTGCCTACAACATGGAGCGCTATCAGAGTCCCTAACAAAACACCTAGACGAATTGGGATAATTAAAAGACGATTTCCATTTGGAAGTCGCCTTTTTGATACTATCTGAAATACTATACCTTGTAGTTGGTATAAACAGATAGTTCACTTTATTTTTAAGAATTAAATTGGTTCAAAACCCACTACTACGGTTCCTCCATCTTCACCGCCACAGCTTAGCTCAAAACCAAATTCTATCAGACCTACTTTGTTTTCTGAAAAATTTTCATTTTGATTATTATTGTTGCTCTCTGGGCGCTCGCCTTGAGAGCCTGGTAGCTCTTTATCTAGGCTACCACCCAAGCGTGGATCATTCTCTGGGCGCTCGCCTTGAGAGCCTGGTAGCTCTTTATCTAGGCTACCACCC
>JAIMFC010000014.1 GCA_019794795.1 Streptococcus gallolyticus | reverse complement strand
CCTGAACAATTAGATTATACTAGGAAAAATAAATGGAAGCTAGAAGCCTCGGCAGCCACCAGCATAGCTGGTGGTTTTCTCATTTTTCTCTCCGAGAAAAACTGGCTGGAAGCCATAAGTAAAAAGGAGCTGGACTTGAGTCCAACTCCTAAATTTATATTCGTTAGAATAACAAAAGATAATGATTGCTATCTTTGTTGTTCACTTCATAAGTTGTTATGAGTTCTTTCATACAGCCTTTAGCGCTTTGCCTAGAGGCAATCTTATTTTCCCTCAAATACCAAGCTTTCCTTGTCCATTTTCATGGTAAGCCGATAGCTTGTTTCATCTACTGGTTCAATAAAGCCAAGGAGAACCAAGGCTTGAACAAACACTTCCGACCGTTTTTGGAGGAGAATTTCTTTACGAGTAAATTTCAGTAAGAAGGTTGTCATATATTTAAGGGCATAGGCTGGATTGACATCGCCTAGCAGGTCGTATAAAACTTGTTGCTCCGCTGACAAAGGCAACTGTTCCCGCATTTTATAAAAGTAGGCATTGAGCGTCAATTTTTCCCGCATAAAATCCACTTGCTCTCGGATTACTAAAGCATTGGTTTCATTTGGCAGGTCAATGCTGAAGGTCAACTGCTGCAAGTCAGTATAGACAGGTGATTGGTCATCCACAAAGACCTCCTGACCAAATTCCAGCTGGTCACAAGACGTCAAGAGTTCAAATTGATTGCGATAGCGGCGATTTTCACGAGCAATATAGCCCGCCTCAATATAGGCATCTAACAATTTATCCACATTTTTAACAGTTGGAAAAGCCTTCTTGATGTCCCGCAGGATAACCTCTTCCTTATCCGCCAGATAGTTGATCAAATCTTGGAAAAATACTTGTTTAGTCAGTTTTGTAGGATTTATTACGATAATCATGACATTATTATAGCATAAAAGAGTGTGAGGGCTAAATCGTGATTTCAAAGAAAGCGATTTTGTCCTCCTACCTCCGCCCAGTTGACTAGATTACCATTAAAAAACCTAGGATTTCCTAGGTTCTACATCTTATGCATTAAAGCTTTCTGTCAATTGTGGAACAACTTGTTTCTTACGAGAAACTGCACCTGCAAGGAAAGCGTGGTTGTTTTCAAGTTTGAAGTTGAAGGCTGCTTCGACCTTGTCCATGTTGGCACCAAGAGCCAAGATTTCTGAATTTGAGTTAACAATGTCTGTAATCATCAAGACGAAATCTGAGTAGCCGTTTGCTGATGAAGCTGCTGTCATGGCTGCTTCGATTTCTGCTTGGCGTTCCAAAACTTCTGCAATATCAACTGTATTAACTTGAGCAACACGGACTGCATTGCCATTCAATTCAAATGTTTTAGCATCAATGTCAATCAATTCTTCAGCTGACTTGCTAGCCAAGTTTGTACCAGCTTTAAGAAGAGCTAAACCATATTCTTCCAAGTTGACACCTGCAAGCTCTGCCAATTCTTTAGCAACTTCTGGGTCTGACACATGAGTTGTGGGGGATTTGAGCAAGAGCGTATCTGAAATCAAACCTGACAAGAGGAGACCTGCTACTTCTTTTGGAATAGTGAGGCCTGCTTCTTTTGACGCACGGTAAACGATAGATGATGCTGAACCAACTGGTTCCACGCGCATGTAAAGTGGGTTTGCTGTTTCAAAGTTTGCTACACGGTGGTGGTCGATAACTGCTACAACTTCAACATCACGGATGTCTGAAATAGACTGTTGGAACTCATTGTGGTCTGTCAAGATGACTTGGCTGACACCTTCTGCCTTAGCTGAAGTTACTACACGCGGTGCGGTTACGCCAAAATAGTTCAAGGCAAATTGTGTTTCTTCATTTGGCTCACCCAAAAGAACAGCTTCTGCATCGCGCCCCCAAACCTCACGCTCTAAGTAAGCCCAACCATAAGCTGAAGCAGTTGCATCCGTATCAGGATTTTGGTGACCAAAAACTAAAAATTTAGACATGTTCTTACCTCTTTTAATAGATTCATCCTATTTTACCATATTTTAAGCTTGAAGGGAATGAGTGAAAACTCCATTTGCCAGCTTTCCTAAAAAAAGGTAAGATAGTAGATATAGCAAACGGGGAAATGCCCGTGTTTTCAAAGGAGTACCTATGAAATTTTCAGATTATACCTACGTCCGCCCAGACTATGAGGCTTTGAAATTACAAATGGCCGAGCTAACAGCTGACTTGTCTGCTGCGGCAACAGCAGACACTGCTCTTGCTATCGTCAAACAAGTGACAGCTATCAACGGAACCATTGATACCCAGGCAAATCTTTGGAGTATCCGCCATTCGATTGATATGAATGACGAGTTTTACAATGAAGAAACCAAGTTCTGGAATGAGTATTCGCCACTTTTTGATGAACTCATGACCAACTACTACCGTGTCGTGGTAGCTAGTCCTTTCCGCAAAGAATTGGGGGAATTTTTGCCAGAAACTTTCTTTATGTTGGCAGAAAATAAACTTCAAACCTTCTCATCTGAAGCCATTCCTCTTTTCCAAAAGGAAAATCAGTTAGTCGACCGCTACAATAACCTCATGGCAACTGCTCGTTTGGACTTCCGTGGTCAGACTTATAACCTCTCTCAAATGGGACCTTTCAATCAGTCAACAGATCGTGCAACCCGTAAAGAAGCAAGCGAAACTGTTACTGGCTACTTTGTGGACCATGAAGCTGAATTTGACGATATCTATGACCAGTTGGTTAAAGTGCGTCACGAGATTGCCACTACTCTTGGCTTCAAAGACTATGTCGAATATGGCTATAAGATGATGAACCGCTTCGACTACAACCGCGACATGGTCAAGACCTACCGCGAAGAAATCTTGAAATTGGTTGTACCGATTGTTAACAATCTCCGCGAGCGCCAAGCAAAACGTATCCAAGTACCTCAACTCAAACATTATGACCTTGTTTTAGAATACTTGAATGGGAATGCAACTCCACAAGGCACACCAGAACACCTTGTCCAAGAAGCACAAAAAATGTACCGCGAACTCTCTCCAGAAACAGGCGAATTTTTCGACTACATGGTGGAAAATGAACTCCTCGACTTGGTTGCAAAAGATGGTAAAGATACTGGTGGCTACTGCACTTACATTTATGACTACAAGAGTCCATTCATCTTCTCAAACTTCAATGGAACTAGTGGCGATATCGATGTCTTGACTCATGAAGCAGGACACGCCTTCCAAGTTTACAATTCACGCTGGATTATCGCTCCAGAATCTATCTGGCCAACCTACGAATCTTGCGAAATTCACTCTATGTCCATGGAATTTATTACCTGGCCATGGATGGTTCTCTACTTCAAAGAACAAGTTGACAAGTACAAATTCAGCCATTTATCTGGTACGCTCTTCTTCTTGCCATACGGTGTTCTCGTCGACCATTTCCAACACGAAGTCTATGAAAATCCAAATATGACACCAGCTGAACGCAAGGCAACTTGGCGCCGTTTGGAAAAAATGTACCTCCCTTCAAAAGACTATTCTGAATCTGAAGCCTTGGACCGTGGTATCTTCTGGTACCGCCAAGGACACATTTTTGCCAGCCCGTTCTACTACATTGACTACACCTTGGCTCAAGTCTGCGCCCTCCAATTCTGGAAACGCACACAAGTGGACCATGACGAAACTGCTTGGGAAGACTACCTCCGCATCTGTAAAATGGGTGGAACAGGAACCTTCCTCCAAATCGTGGAAGCTGCTGGTATTCAATCTCCATTCCAAGAAGGAGCCTTGGAAGCAACCCTCACGGCTGCTTCTGACTGGCTTAACGCCGTTGATGATAGTAAATTGTAAGCAAAAATCCTACCCGTCGGTAGGATTTTTCTTATACTTCCTGCACACGCAGGATAGACTTTCCTTTTGAGCCCCCCTGACGCAATTTGTTTAGAGCTATATTAATCTCTTCAAAGGCATAAACTTTGTCAATGAAAATAGGAATTTGTTTTTCTGAGAAAATCCGAGAAATTTCCCGCAACTGTTGACCTTCTGAATGTACAAATATAAAGTGATAGGTCTGCTGATTCTTTGCAGCTAGCTTGTCATATTTCCGCCCTACCAAACCAAATAACAGCTGTTTGAACATCGACAAGCCCATTTCTTTTGCAAAAGCACGATTTGGCATCCCATCTAAACTGACCAGGCTCCCACCTTTTTTCAAAATAGAAAACTGCTTAACTAGCTCATCGCCACCCAGTGTGTCAATAACATAGTCCACATTCGACAGCAAGTCTGCGTAATCCTCTGTCTGGTAGTCAATAAATTGATCCACACCCAAAGACAGCATGCGCTCCTTATGAACAGCTCGGCCATTGGTCACCACGCGCAACCCACGCGCCTTAGCCAAGGGAATGGCCATAGCCCCAAAGCCACCTGTCCCACCTGAGATGAAAATAGTCTTTCCAGCTTCTACCTTCAGTAAATCCAAGGCTTGATAGGCTGTCAAAGCCGTCAAGGGCACACCAGCCGCCTCCTCAAAACTCAGATAATCTGGCATAGGCGCAATTTCTGTCGCAGCAATAGCCACATAATCCGCAAAGGCCCCAGGCTCTTCTAAGGTCATCCGTCCGTAAACTCGGTCTCCAACTCGAAACTCCGTTACGTCTGGTCCCACTTCCTCGATAATACCAGAAAATTCATTTCCCGACGTGAATGGTGTTTTGTAAGGTAAAATCGGTCGAATCCCGCCTGTCATCAATTTGTAGTCAAGAGGGTTGACCCCCGCTGCAAGGACCTTTACCAGCACTTGATGGGCTGAAATAGCTGGTTTAGGGAGTTCTACGATTTCTAGGTCAAAGGGTTCTTTTGCATATTTTGTTTGTTGAATGGCTCGCATATTGTCTCTTTTCTTACTATTTAGTGATAATATAGTATAGCACAATTTTCCTAGATTTAAAAAAATATGACCTCAAATGAAATGAGATCTTATTTTTTATTTTCCTTTACTTTCGATAAATTTATCTCTTCCTCAAAAGTCCATCTTACAATTTCCTGAATAAAGTCAAGTGGAATTTCTTGGTCATAAGGAAATTTTATTGTTCCCTTGCTGTAGTCCAGATTTCTTTCAACTAATTGCGCAGCAAAATGCTCCACACCACGCGCACCAGGATACAGGCCCAGATGTGCCTTCTGAATCAGATTGTGCCCATACCAATAAGTCGGCATGCCGTAGGAAAATCGCTCTACCGCTTCAGGCAAAACCTCCTGAATAGCTTGACGTACCGATTTCAAAACAGCAGCAATCTCTTCAGGACACGACGCAATATACTGCTCCACTAACTCTGGCTGGCTCTCCATTTTTTTCATAATTTCTTCCTCACTTACAAGTAGATTAGTTTTATTTAACACTTTTTAAATTTACTTTATTATTTTAGTTGAAATTATACTTATCATCCAAAAATGCCCTGAGCGTCCTCAGAGCATTAGTTTATCTATCCACGAATCCGGTTGAGGTATTCTTGATAAGACTCAGTGTCCATCAGTTTCTTGGCATTCTCCACACGGTCTTTTGTTGGTGGCTTGGTTCCTTCCAAAGGATAGGGTCTACCCAATTCACGCCACTTGAATTCACCCAAATTATGATAAGGAAGAACTTCAAAACGCTCCACATTGGTCAAGGTCTTCACAAATTCACCTAGATTTGCCAAATCCTCATCACGGTCTGTCAAATCCGGCACCAAAACGTGGCGAATCCAAACTGGTTTTCCAATGTCAGACAGGTAACGTGCACATGCCAAAATCGTTTTATTGCTATGTCCTGTTACGATTTTGTGCTGGTCAGGATTGATTTCCTTGATGTCCAAAAGAACCAGGTCTGTCACTGCCATGAGTTTCTCATATTTTTCCAGATAGCGAGGAGTATTACGGAAGGTAAGAGCACATGTATCCAAGGTTGTGTGAATGCCTTGCTCTTTAGCCAAGGTAAAGAGGGCTATCAAAAAGTCAATTTGAATGGTTGCTTCACCACCTGAAACAGTGATGCCACCTTCTTTTCCCCAAAATCCCTTATAACGCAAAGCTTCATTAAGGACATCCTCAGCGGTTCTCTCTGTCGCCATCGGATTGACCAATTCCCATGTATCAGGGTTATGGCAATATTGGCAACGCATATGGCAGCCCTGCATGAAAATAACGAAGCGCACGCCAGGACCATCTACAGACCCAAAACTTTCAGTTGAGTGCACCAAACCAGTAACATTTCTGTAATCGATTTCTTCCATTTTTACTTCCTATCTTTCCCTTCTGCTATTATATCACGAATTGAAAGAAGAAGCGGAATAAATAACTGAAAATACCTGACTTATTTTTCAGTTTCACGAGAAAAAGTTCAGACACTTACAGCGACTTTCTAGGTAAGAATAAACTAATTTCAGTAAATGCATCAGGCTCTGATTTAATTTCCATATGGTAGGCTGAGCCAAATTGCAATGCCAATCGTTGATCAACATTTTTCAAGCCAATACCGCCTTGATGAACTTTCTTATCAGACTGAGTAATTACATCCTCTGTAGGCATACCTTTTCCGTTATCATGAATCGTAATCCGTAAATGCTTTTCTGTTTCGCTGACCCGAATGGTAATGACACCCTTACGCTCCACTTCCTTTATACCATGATAAATCGCATTTTCTACAATCGGTTGCAAAACTAATTTGGGTAATTGATAGTCTGCATAGGAAGGCAATTCTTGGAGGTCATATTGTAACTTGTCACCATAGCGTTGCTGTTGGATAAACAAATATTGACCCACATGTTCCAATTCATCTTTCAGACTAATCTGCTCATTTCCCTTGTTGAGGGCAATACGAAAATATTTAGCCAAAGCTTTGGTAATCTCCACCACGCGCTCACGGTCATTAAATTCTGTCATCCAAATAATGGTGTCCAGTGTATTGTACAAAAAATGAGGATTGATCTGACTAGCCAGTGCCATCAGTTCGTACTCTCGTATATCTTGTTCCTGCTTTTTTACGGACAACATTAAGGAGTCAATCTGGTCCAACATTTTATTAAAATAACGTGACAAATCCAATACTTCAGCCGCACCAGCCTCCTTGGCGCGAAGATGAGCCTGCCCTTGACCGATTGCTAAAATAACTTGTTGCAAATCACGAATAGGCTTCAACCATATCCGAATAACCAAGGCAGATCCCAGACCTGAAATCACCAGTGCTGCCAATCCTGCTCCCAAGAAAGAATAGAGTATTTGCTGACGAATCATCTGGACTTCATCTAGAGAAGAAACGCCGACCAAAGTCCATTCACTCTCTGGAATAGCCAACTGATAGACAAATTCTTTGTGGGAAGGTACATAACCATTTTCGACTTGCAAATATGACTTCATAGCATCCATTTCCTCTTTAGAAGAATAGACTGTCTTCTGAGGATGGTAAACAAACTCCTTTTTCTGATTCACAATAAAGGCAAAACCTTGTTTCCCCAGTTTCAACTGATCTAAATAATTTTCAAGGCTATGATAGTCAATATCCAAGCGCAAAACACCCTTATTTTTTCCTCTTGCATCCACAATCTCTCGTGTAACAGAGATGACCCACTGTTCTCCTTTTTTCGTCAGAGATTCTTTGCGAGCCGGTGTCAATACAGGCATTGCTTTTTGGTCAATGGCTGCCTGATACCAGGCTTCAGACATCATATCACTTGACGTTTTCATCACCAGCTGCTTATCCGTGGACACGATTTGCCCCTCTTTGGTGACCAAAACAGCAGACACCAAATCAGTATCTCCCGCAATGAGACTCTCCATGAGAAAGGACAACTCCTCTTTATGAGCTTGATCTGGTTGCTCAATGAAGTCCCGCAACAATTGGTTACTAGCCAAACTATTGCTGGTCTGTTTGAGTTTATCCAAGTAAGCCGTGATAAAATGCCCACTTTGCTGTAAACTGTCCCGTGTTTTTTGCTCAGTCAACTGACTAATAGCACTGGAACTAGTTCGATAGTAAAAAGTTCCAACACTTCCTATTAGTGCAATCATGACGAGAAAACTATAGAAAAAAAGCTGAACCGCCAAGGAATATTTTCTCATCTCGTTTCCCCTTTCCGAAATTGACGTGGTGTCACACCAACGGTCTGCTTAAAGCGTTGGGAAAAATAATTCATATCCCAAAATCCGACTTTTTCAGCAATTTCATAGATTTTCAAATCAGTCGTCAAAAGGAGATACTTGGCCTGTTTCATCCTTTCTTGATTCAGATAATCTTGAAAATTCAAGCCCACATCTTTCTTAATCAGCACACTCAGATAATTAGGACTAAAGCCCAGTTGATCAGCCAGCTGTTTTAGTGAAAAATCACAATTACTCAACTGACTCCTAATCTGTTCCTGCAAATCAGAAACTTCCCCTTGTACAAGGTACTCTTCCAATTGCTCTATTTTCGTATCCTGTGCTAACTTGGTTTGGATTTTAGTTAATATTTCCTCTACATCTGCTTTGCTAAAGGGTTTGAGCAAGTAATCATCCGCCCCTAATTTTAGGGCTGAAAGGGCATAGTCAAATTCATCATAACCTGTTAAGAAAACCAAGTGGCAGTTTGGCTGCTCTTCTTTGATCAATTGAGCTAGTTGAATCCCATTCATCTTGGGCATATTGATATCTGTCAAAACGATATCAAAAGGCTGGGCTTGAAATAATTCCCAAGCCTTCCGACCATCTTCCGCTTCTGCCACTTTTTCAATTTGAAATTTTTCAAAGTCAATAAGAGAACAAATACCTTGGCGAACCAGGTATTCATCCTCTACGATTAATATTGAGTAAATAATCTTCACCCTCTTGTCTGTTCATTTTACACTTCATTATAACAGAAAGGCTAGGTATAGGCTAGAAGGTAGCCATAGCCTTGCTTTTCCATTTCTGCCTTTGGAATGAAGCGAAGAGATAGACTGTTGATACAATAGCGCAAGCCACCCTTGTCTTTTGGACCATCCGTAAAGACATGTCCTAGATGCGAATTTCCTGACCGACTCCGTACTTCTGTCCGTACCATATTGTAGCTCGTATCTTCCTTGTAATTGACTACATCAGGACTAATGGGGCGTGAAAAACTTGGCCATCCACAACCTGACTCAAACTTGTCCTTAGAAGAAAAGAGGGGTTCATTCGTTACAATATCGACATAAATTCCATCTTCAAACTGGTCCCAATAACGATTGGAAAAAGCTTTCTCTGTATCATTTCCTTGAGTAACAGCATACTCTTCCTTGGACAATTTTTGCTTGACTTCCTCGTCACTAGGTTTTAGATACTTACTTTCATCGATCACTGGATAATCAGCTTCCTGAACATTGATATGGCAGTAGCCATTTGGATTTTTTTGCAGATAATCTTGATGGTAATCTTCAGCTAAGACATAATTCTTAAGCGGCAGGGCTTCTACCACTATCGGTTTGTCAAATTTCTTAGACAAATCTTCCAAAGATTGCCGAATAACTGTCTCTTCCTCTTTATTGACAAAGTAAATACCTGTTCGATACTGACTACCACGATCATTCCCTTGTTTATTTAGACTGGTTGGGTCAATAATCCGAAAATAATGAAGCAACAAATCGCGTAGGCTAACCTTGCTAGCGTCATATTCAACATGGACTGTTTCGGCATGTCCTGTTTGTCCAATCAATTGGTAATTGGTGGTGTCACTCTTACCGTTGGCATAACCTACTGTTACATCAACAACACCATCTACACGTTCAAAATACGCTTCTACTCCCCAAAAACAGCCACCAGCTAGATAAATTTCTTTGAGATTTTTAGGATCTACCTTAGACCGATCCACCTTCTTAACCTTGCTACTCATTTCTTGTACAACTGGGACTGAGACCTTTTTCTTCATTTGAGATGGTGATTCTATTTTAATAAACAGAATAGCAGATAAGAAGATGAGCGCTAAAATTCCGACACCAACGAGTAATGATTTAGTCTGAGGTTGCATATTATGCCTCCATTTCCTTAACCGATCGTTTCAAATGTTTTGAGAATATCCTCTTTTTCCAAATGACCGGGCAGCGTTTTAGAAACTTTACCATCCTGATCAATAAAGACTGAAGTTGGATACACTCGGACACCGTAGGATTCAATCAATTTCCCACTAGGGTCCAGTAAGACTGGTAAATGTTTGTAATCCAATCCTTTGTACCAATTTTTGAAATCCGCTTCAGATTGTTCTCCTTTATGGTTAGGAGAAACAACCGATAAAATAACTGTATCTTCTGGCGCATCTTTGGCTAAGTCATCAATTTCTTCCAATCCAGCTAGACAGATTGGACACCAAGAAGCCCAAAATTTGATATACACTTTTTTACCTTTAAAATCAGATAGGCTATAAGTCTTGCCATCAACAGCCTGTAACTGAAAGTCTTGGTCATTTGACGATGCTGCCGCATTGGACATTTTATCAGAGCTTTCTGCCATTGCTGGAGAAGGGGCTTTCTCTGTACTAGATTTTCCTGATGTTGAACAAGCTCCTAGTAAGCTAGTACAGGTTAAAACCATCGTAAGCATTCGGAGTTTTTTCATCTTTGTTCCTCCATTCTTAAACACTAATGAATCTAATTTTTATTATTTTTCATCGTTTTATCTGACATATTATCGTCTGACATCTTGCTGTCTTGCATTTTATCATCCTTCATGTTATCGTCTGACATCTTATCATCTTTCATATTGTCACTTGACATCTTGTCATCTTTCATGTTCTTGTCAGACTTATTCTTTTCTTTTTGCATCATAGAAGAATCGCTATTCTTAGGCTGGTCTGATTTTTGTTGGGTTGAGCAGGCTACAAGGAAGGTTCCGCAAGCGACAAGTGTAATAAGTGTATGTAATTTTTTCATGATTGATACTCCTTTATATTTAAAAATTAGTTAAAAATTGTTTCAAAAAATGCCGTGATAGCATCTACTTTTCCTAAGAGAAGAATGAGTCCCATTAGGATAATTAAAGCACCACCTACTTTTTTCATAGTCATCATATGAGGTTTGAGCTTATTAAACTGATTGACCAAAGCGGTGCTAGATAGTGTGATGAGAAGGAAAGGAAGTGACAAGCCAAGTGTATACACCAATAGCAAGAAGCCACCTTGAAGCGAACTTCCACCACCAGTTGCTGCCAATCCTAAAACAGAGCCAAGAACTGGACCAACACAAGGTGTCCAACCAAAGCTAAAGGTTAATCCTAATAAAAAGGCAGATAACAAGCCATTTTTATTTTGAAAATTAAAGCGAACCTGTTTCTGTTTTTGTAGGCTGCTGATATTGATCAGTTCCATCTGATGAGCTCCTAGGACAATAATCACCAGTCCCATTAGTATCCTAAATCCTGGACTATTCAATATACCGCCCAGACTGGCTGCACCAAAGCCCAATAACAGAAAAACAGAGGATAGGCCAACTATAAAAGTCGCTGTCTTTAATAAACTGTACCAGTTCAAGGAAAAACCAAGAATCTTGATGGTTCTCTCCTTACTGTCATCCAATAAAATACCGAGGTAAACGGGTAATAATGGAAAAATACATGGAGAGAAAAAGGATAGTATTCCCGCTGCAAAAACGGAAAATACGAAGATAAGGGATGTTCCCATGTTTAACTCCTTTCAAATTTTGTTTACATGGATAGTATAATCTAAGATTTATCTAGAAAATATGGGCAATTCTTCTTAAAAACTTGAATTTAATATGGTCTTCATTTGTTTTAATAAAAAATTCTTGAAACGTGAGTAAATCCATGTCTCAAGAATAATTTACAATTGTAACAAGTTCATCATTTAGATTGATTCACTCAAAAATAGGATTTATCTAGAAATCTTAGTGTCTAGCAACTTAGTGGGTGTTTATCTTATTTTCCCTTCTAAGACCAACTGATTTGACGACAAAAAAAGGCTTGCAGTCTATCCAACTGCTCACCTTATTAATTTATTTCTATTCTTTACTATCTTCTTCCGTTTCAATCTTGGTCAACAAGAGCTTGATTTTAGTGACACGACCATTTTTCACCTTGTCGTTAATCAAGACTAAGTGATAGTCATTGCTGTCCACTTCAAAGCTCATCTTTTCCTCTTGACTCGGAATGGTCCCGACACCTGTCAGATAGTAGCCAGCAATGGTGTCCACATCATCGCTTTCCAACTCTGTGCCAAAGTGCTCATTGAAGTCATTGAGGGTCATATTCCCCTGAACAATATAAGTCTGGTCTGCAATTTCACGGACAAAAATCTCTGTCTTATCCGTTTCATCATCAATTTCTCCAACAATTTCTTCCAACAAATCTTCCAGAGTGACCAAACCAGCCACTCCACCGTATTCATCAAGAAGAATAGCCATTTGATTTTGCGTATTACGGAGTTCCGTCAAGAGATCATCCACGAAAATCGTTTCTGGAACAAAGAGTGGTTCCTGTAAAATCTTGCGTAGATTGATATTTTCAAAACCATTTGTAAAACCTTCTGACAAGAGGCGCTTGGTATGAATGAGACCAATCACCTTGTCCTTGTCATCTTCATAGACAGGAATTCGGGAGAAATTTTGCTTGAGAATTTCTTGGATAATACTCTTAACATCATCCTCGATATCGACCATGAAAGCATCCGTCCGAGGCACCATAACCTCACGCGCCACCATTTCGTCCAAGGAGAAAATCCCCTGCAACATCTCAATCTCGTCCGCATCCAGACTTGTCGCTTCACTCTTAGTCAGCATGTACTCAATCTCATCTCGGGTCATCTGCTCATCCGCATCATCAAAAGTCATGGGTGTAATCCGAGACAAGAGATTTGTGGATGCAGACAAGAGCCAGACAAAGGGACTCACAATCTTCCCTAAGAAAATAATTACTGGCGCAGTCACAACGGCTAGATTTTCTTTCATATTCATGGCAATCCGCTTCGGATACAATTCCCCCAAGACGATCGATACGAAGGTCAATAATGCCAAAGCAAACCAATAACCTGCTGTCTGCGCCGTTGAAGAATTTCCCAACCAGCCCGCAAATACCTTACCCAAGTCACTAGCTAAGCTCGCCCCTGATAAGATTGAAATAAAGGTAATGCCAACTTGAATGGTTGACAAAAAGTTGTTAGGATTGTCTAGCACCTTGACCAGACGAATATACTTTTTCTCCCCTTCAGCCGCTTTTTGCTCTACACGAGAACGATTGAGCGACACTAATGCCATCTCAGAAGCTGAGAAAAAGGCATTGAGCAGGGTTAGAATAAAAAGGATCAAAATTTGCAAATAAATGGTCTGACTACCAGGGTCTTCCATGTCGGTCTCCTATGTCTATAATTTTAGATAACAGTCCCATTATATCATATTTTTAGATTTGGAGGGAAATTATTCATTTTCTAGCATTTCTATGATAAAATAGGAAAAACATTTGTGAGGTGCTCCATGATTCTATCCATGCAAGATTTATCCTATCGTCGCCAAGGAAAGACGATTTTAGAAGACATTAACTGGCAAGTTAGAAAAGGAGAAACTTGGGCCGTTCTTGGGCTAAATGGTGCTGGAAAATCCACTCTCTTACGGATTCTCATGGCTGAATTTTGGAAAAGTTCTGGTGAATTGCAGGTCTTGGGCGTTACCTTCGGTAAGGGAGATATTCCCAGCCTCCGCAAGAAAATTGGCATCGTCGGTTCCTTCCTATCCGAACGCTTCCCAACTGACCTCTACGCCGAACAAATCGTGCTAACAGGCAAGTACAAATCCTCCATCCTCTACCGCGAATATGGACAAGCCGAACTGGACCAATCCCGACAAATGCTCTTAACTATCCAAGCAGGGCACTTGATTGGTCGCCGCTACAATAGCTTATCACAGGGTGAACGGCAGCTACTACTCATCGCGCGTAGTCTCATGGAAGAACCTCAAATTCTCATCCTAGATGAAGCAACCGTCGGATTAGACCTACTGGCACGGGAATGTCTTCTCAAGCACATCGACCGCATTTGCCAGGTGAAAAATGCACCAGCTATTATCTATGTGACCCACCATGCTGAAGAAATCACGGCTCCATTTAGCCACGTCCTCCTCCTCAAAGAAGGAAAAGTTCTAGCGCAAGGGCCCAAGGAAGAAATCCTTACTCCAGAACTCCTAGGCGATTTTTACGGCAACCAGGTCGAACTCATCCCGCTAGGCGACCAACGAATCTTTATTAAACCATTACTATAGCAAAAAGCTCCGCTTTACAAGCGAAGTTTTTTCTTATTACAAAATTTCGGAAAGGCTAGCAAGAACTCTATCTTGCCCCTGCAGGTCTAGGTGGAGTCGTCTCTCTCCTTCAATATAAAATGTCGTTGACAAACTTTCTCGTCCGTCATTGACCAAGACATCCAAGGCGTGCCCGTCTACAATAACTTCCAGTTTATATAAGCTAGATAGAGCCAATGTCCGTTTTTCAACAGAAACTTCCTCTTCTCCCTTGATGGCCAAAGCCAGACCTGTTCGATCTAAAGCTAAGATACCGTCTTGGTAGCTCAGGATTAATTTGTCTTGCTCAGAGCCGATGATGAGGCTTCCTTTCTCAACAACTCCTTCCAACAAGAGATGAATCGGTCCTGACAGAACTTGTTCTAGCGACACTTGCTCAGCTTCAGCTGATTGAAGGAGCTTCAGCTCTGCTTTTTCCAAAGGAAAGACCTGTTGCAAGAGGCCATCACGCAAGCGTAATTCCCGTGGGAAGGTCATACTGCCAGCCCATGCATGTTTGAGTTCATGCGTTGGAATATTACGTCCCCACATTTGTTGCCAAGCAATCATAATCCGTCTGCCGTCCTTGTCTTCCAAGGTTTGCGGTGCATAGAAGTCTTGACCATGGTCGATTTCTTTCACATCCTCTGCTACAAACTCAAGCCTTTCCCAGTCTACTTTTCCTGAAAATATAACGCTAGAATTGATGTTGGCATAGTCATGTTCTGTCCGCTTAAAGCGCATTGGAGACACGACCAGCAAGTCTTGTCCATCAATTTGGAAATAGTCTGGGCATTCCCACATGAAACCTTGTTCTGGTAGACCTTTTAGAAAGACTGAGGCAAACTCCCATTTTTCCAAATCATCCGAAACGAAAAGTAAAACTGCTCCGACCTGGTCCACATGCTGAGACACAATGACTGAATAGTAACGACCGTCCTTTTCAAAGAGTTTCGGATCACGGAAATCAGGCTTATTAAAGCCTTCTGGCAAGTCAGCCCCTGTTAAAACTGGATTGCAGGCCAATTTTTCAAAATGAATCCCGTCCGTCGAATAAGCCATATTCTGAATCTGACGATTTTCCCCATTTTCATCCACAATATTTCCCGTGTACATCAGCCACAACTTATCCCCTTTGACAATGGCCGAACCTGAGAAACAGCCATTATTGTCATAAGGCATATCTGATGCCAAAGCTACGGGCAAGTGTTCCCAATGCACCAAATCGGTCGAACGAGCATGTCCCCAATGCATCGGTCCCCAACAACTATCATAAGGATAGTACTGGTAAAACAGATGATAGGCATCCTGGAAATAAACCATACCATTTGGATCGTTAATCCAGCCAACTGGAGCTGTAAAATGCACCTGTGGTCGGAAAGTCGTGTCAACATCTGCCGCATGCTCTTTAATGAACTGGTTGGCGGCTGCAACCGTAAATTCTCTTTCAGTCATGTGCTACTTCTTTCTAATAAAGGAACGGGGACTAAGCCCCACTTTTTTATTTGTTTTCTGTTTCAAGATATTTGTCGTAGTAAGATTGTTTGATTTGCACCCACTCATCCAAGTTGAAGCGTTGCAATTCTTTCAAGTAGTCTGCCCACTCGTTTTCTACACCACCGTTTACAATCCATTCAGAACGTTTGCGGTTGACATAGTCCATGAGGTCCGCATTGATTTGTTCAATACGTTTCAAGTCTTTTTCTTCCATAAAGACACGTGGATAGATATTGTCATTGCCCATGTATGGCACGTAAGTTTCTTTGAGCCAATCCAAGCGGTAAGCTGCGTCGTCTGGTATTGTTGTCACAGTTCCATAGTATTCGTCAAGGATAGCAAGACCACCACCAACTTCTGTCTTCTGACGGAGTTCACCTGGTGCAGTACCGTCAAGCGGCAAGTGTTTGAGCATATTGCTAGCTTTGTCAAATTCAAAGATATTTTGTTGTTTCTTATCGCCGTATGTTCCCCAGTTATTTTGAACAGACTGGAGTGGTTCATACATTTTATCCAACCATTTAGCTGTCAATTCTAAGTTTTTATTAGCACTTGTGATGACAACACGGTCACGTGAGAAGCCGAGATTGTTGGTACGAGTGACATTTTTCTTACCATCAGGTCCAGCAAGTACAGGCAATAGGCTATAACTATCATTTGCACCAGTTACATTAGCCTTATCCCAAGTGAAGTAAACACCATAGACATTTTGGCTACCTTTAGAAATATAGGTATTCCAATCTTGCTCAAAAGCCTCTGTATCAATCAAGCCTGCTTCATAAAGCTTGCGCATAAATTGCACACCTTCTTTATAGTCTTCGTTATCAGCTGTGAAGTCTACTTTACCGTCATTTCCAACTACCAAGTGGTCGTCGTTATCCCCGATACCAAAGGCCCCAAAGAGAAGTTTAAAGTCTTCGTTACCACCATTAGTTAATAAAGGAAATTGGAATTTCATCCGCTTTACCATTGCCGTTCAGATCTTTTTCCTTAAAGGCTTTCAGAACTGTAATCAACTCATCTGTTGTCGTTGGCATTTTCAAGCCCAATTTATCCAACCACTCTTGGTTGATGAAGGCCATATCGTTTACACTGTGGATAGACTTTTTGCCTGCACCCAATTCTTCAATCCATGGAAGAGAATAAATGTGACCATCTGGCGCTGTCACCATTGACTTGTACTCAGAATTTTCATCCAAGACTTTTTGAAGATTTGGCATGTAATCCTTGATTAAATCTTCAACTGGAACAATTACACCATCCTCAGCCCAGCTCATCAAATCCACATCTGAAGCAGCTGCATTCCAGAAGACATCTGGCAAATCGCCTGATGAAATATCCAAGTTGCGTTTTTCAGCGTAGTCATTGGTATAGTTTGTCCAGTCAATATGGACATTGGTATCCTTTTCCAAACGTTTGTAAATCAGCTTATTATTAGGATCTTCGGGAGCCAATGTTGAACTGCTAGTTACAATTTTCAAGCTAACCTTGTCCTTCAAAGGGAAAGAAACATCTTTCAATTTGTAATCCGGTGATGAAGTAGATGAACTTGAACCACAAGCTACCAAAGCAAGTGTAAAAAGAGTTGCAACGCTCAAAAGAGCGACTTTTTTAAATGAACGCATAAATGCCTCCTAAGATTATTTTCTTTTTATTACCAAATGAAGTGAGTGAAAGGATTTAACCTTTAATAGAACCCATCATAATACCTTTATCAAAGTATTTTTGGAAGAATGGATACATGATCAAGAGCGGAGCTGTCGAGATGACAATGGTTGCATACTTGATCATTTCTGCAATTCGTTTCAATTCCATCATAGCTGTCTGACTACCAATCATATTGTTGTCAACTGTATTTTGAATCAGAATGTCTCGCAAGACCAATTGCAATGGTTTCAAGTTTGGATCCTTGAGATAAATCATGGCATCAAAGTATGAATTCCATTGGCCAACAAAAGCGTAAAGAAAGAGAACAAACATAATCGGTTTTACCAGTGGCAACATGATTTGAATGAAAATCTGGAAATCATTAGCACCGTCTAATTTAGCTGCTTCCACCAATTCCTCAGGAACTCCCTGGAAGAAGGTCCGCGCCATGATGATATTCCAAACATTGACCGCACCTGGAAGCAAGATTGCCCAAACCGTATTCAACATCCCCAAATTTTTAATCAACAAGTAGGTCGGAACCAAGCCACCACCGAAGAACATGGTGAAGACCAAGAAACCATTGATTGCCTTACGACCTACCAAGTCTTTTTTGGATAAGGGATAGGCTGTCAGCATGGAAATGGCAACTGTAATGGTCGCAAAACCTACTGAATAAAAGAGAGAATTGATAAATCCTCGAAGGATTGAATCATTTGAGAAAACCCGTTGATAACCTTCAACCGTCCAGTCTTTAGGATCAAAACTCAAGCCCTTTGACAAGAGAACGGACGGTTCGATAAAGGAAGCCAAGAGGATGTAAATGAGTGGCACGATGGTCACAAGAACAATCAAAGCCAGTAAAATTTTGTTGATAAACAAGACACGCTTATCAAAATCTGTCTGCATACTTGCATTCATTACGTAACCTCCTATAATCCTTCGCCATCATTGAGACGTTCCACAATCTTATTCACAACCAGCAAGAGGATAATATTGATAACTGTATTAAAAAGTCCTACCGCTGTTGAATATGAGTAATTCCCCGAAACCAAACCTTGCTTGTAGACATAGGTTGAAATGATTTCTGAAGCTGTTAAGTTCAAACTAGTCTGCATGAGGAAGGCTTTTTCGTAACCGACACTCATGATATTTCCCGCCGCCAAGATAAATTGGATGACCATGACTGGCTTGATGGCTGGAATATCAATATGCCAAATCCGTTGAAGAATATTTGCCCCGTCAAGTTTCGCCGCTTCAATCAAATCCTGACTGACATTGACCAAGGTTGCTGTATAAAGCGTTGAAGCCCAGCCCATTCCTTGCCAAATTCCACTGGCAATATAAAGCGTTCTGAAATAATCAGGCTCAGTCAAGAATTTCGCTTTCATTCCAAACATACCAAGCATGGCATTTACAGGTCCCTCTGCTGAGAAGAAGAGGAAAATCATACCAACGATAACCACCAGAGAGATAAAGTTTGGTGCGTAGAGGATCAGTTGCAATTTCTTCTTAATCTTATCGCTAGCTAATTGGTTAACCATAATAGCTAGGATAATCGGTGGAAAGAAGCCCCATAATAAACCAAAGATACTGAGCTTCAAAGTGTTTCCCAGTAAGAGCATGAGATTTGGTGCAGAAAGGAAGGTCTTAAATTCTTGAAAACCAACCCACGGACTGCCCATAATTCCTTTCAAAGGATTGTAGTCTTTGAAAGCAATCAGTACACCATACATTGGGACATAACGGAAGATGATTGTCAATATAAGCCCTGGAATTAGCATCATATAGAGGGTACGGTGATTTTTGATATGCACCCATTTGCTATTGCTTTTGGTCGTTTTTTTGACCACTCCTGCAACGTGACTTGCCATAAGATTCTCCTTTTGTTTTTTGAAACGTTTCCATTTCTTTCTGAAAGTTAATATCTGTTACCAGAGATAGAACATTATTTAGTTGTATTACCTTCTTGATAGGAAACCGACAGAACACTAAAGCGCTCAAAAGTTTCTCCGTTTATCATTTTCAGCAATGAATCAACCGATTTGATGGCCATTTGGTCAACTGGCTGGCGGATCGTGGAGACCACATTATCCCGTTCATTAGCCATTTTGATACCGTCACAGCCAATGACTTGAATATCTTCTGGTACTCGTTTTCCCATTTTAACCAGGATTTTCATAACATCTAGCGCCATAAAATCATTGATGACAAAGAGTCCGTCAATACTTGGATTTTCTGTAATAAATTTTTGAACCTGTTTATCAAAGTGCTGAATGGGTTCAGGCATAAGAAGATAGGTATTCTCCACACCTGCTTCCTCGCAAGTTTTTGTAAAATACATCTGCCGCTTGCCAATTTCTGTCGGGTATTTGGGTTTTCCACCGATATAAGCTAGCGACTTGCACCCTTTGGCCATCAGTGTTTTGGCAGCCAAACGTCCAGCCTGTTCATTATCTGCTGAGACAGATACCACATCATCTGAAAAGTGTCGGTCAATGCTGACGAAGGGGAGATTGGAAGAAATATAGGGATCAATATCACTATAGGTGATTCCGATAATACCGTCTACCTTATTCTGTTGCATCATCTTGATGTATTCCAGCTCTCGCTCAGAATTACTATCTGAGTTACACAGCATGCATTTGTAGCCATTATGAGCTAGTTCATTTTCCACATAGTAGGCAAATTCTCCATAAAAAGGATGCCAAACAGTTGGAATGATCAAGGCGACTACATTGGTTTTTTGCAACTTCATGCCACGAGCATAAGAATCAGGTTCGTAGTTGAGTTCTTCTATAGCAGCTAGCACCTTGGCTTTGGTCACTTCCTTAACAGAGCCATTATTGATCACTCTGGAAACTGTTCCAACACCAACCCCTGCAAGCTGAGCCACATCTTTCATGGTTACCATAGAATCCCCTTTCTATTGCGTTTCTTGTTTTTTGGAAACGTTTCTACTTTTTAAGTATACACCAGCTTTGATAATTTGTAAAGCGTTTTCCTAAAAATTTGTTAGATTTTTTTACAACAAAAAACCAGTCCCGTAGAACTGGTTATAATTCAGATTTATTTACTTTCAAATCCTTCTGCTACTGCCTCAGCAAAGTTAGCTTCAACAATTTCAGCACAGTGGTCACAGATAGTGGCATTGTATGAACGTTCTTTCGTACTTTCGTCCACACGACGGCAACGGTCACAAACCTCACCATGAGCGTGAGCGACAGTAAAGGCAACATCTTCAAATACAACAGCATCAGCTGGCGCAGCTTCTTCAGTCACCGTCAAACCTGAAACAATCAAGAGTTGAGCTACATCGCTATCAAGTGCTGTCAACAAGGCTTTGACTTCTTGGCTAGCATAGATGGTCAAGTGCGCTTCCAATGATTTACCGATTACTTTGGCATTACGCGCTTCTTCCAAGGCTTTTTGCGCTTGGGTACGAAGGGTCATGAAAGCTTCCCACTCTTCAAGGATAGCTTCTTGACCAGCAAATGTTGCTACTTCTGGCATCTCAGACAATTGAACAAAATCTTCTGCTTCATGCTCAAGGTATGACCAGATTTCTTCGGCTGTATGAGGCAAGATTGGTGTCAACAATTTCGTGATGTTCACCAAGATGTCATAGAAGACTGTTTGCATTTGACGACGAACCAAGCTATCACTTGCTTCAATGTAGACCACATCTTTGGCAAAATCAAGGTAGAAGGCTGATAAATCAACCGTAATGAAGTTCACCACAGATTTGTAGATAGCCATGAAATCATAGTTATCGTAAGCTTCTTTAATCGTAGCAACCAATTGGTTGAACTTGATGGTCATGTATTTGTCAACCGCACGTAAGTCTTCAAAGGCAACGGCATCAGTCGCTGGATTGAAGTCTGATGTGTTGGTAATCAAGAAACGAAGGGTGTTACGGATTTTACGGTAAGTTTCTGACACTTGACCAAGGATATCCATTGACACACGAACGTCGTTATTGGTATCTACTGACGTTACCCAAAGACGGAGGATTTCCGCACCGTATTGTTTGGCCACATCGTTTGGTGAAATGATGTTACCTTTTGATTTCGACATTTTCTCACCCTTACCATCAAGAACGAAACCTTGAGAAAGGATAGCTTTATAAGGCGCATGTCCATTGGCAGCCACTGAGGTAATGAGTGATGAGTTGAACCAACCACGGTATTGGTCAGACCCTTCAAGGTAAAGGTCAGCTGGGTATGACAAGTTGTCACGCGCATTCATCACGCCATTCCATGAAGAACCTGAGTCAAACCAAACGTCCATGATGTCCGTTTCTTTAGTAAATTCACCATTTGGTGAGCCTGGGTGTTTAAATCCTTCTGGAAGAAGGTCTTTAGCTTCTGATTTCCACCAGATGATTGAGCCGTGTTCAGCAAACAAATTTGCCACGTGATCAGTCACTTCTTTGGTCATGATAGCTGTGCCATCTTCAGCATAGAAGATTGGAAGTGGTACACCCCAAGCACGTTGACGTGAGATAACCCAGTCACCACGGTCACGAATCATGTTGTAAAGACGTTTTTGTCCCCAAGCTGGATTGAAGGTTGTTTTTTCAATTTCATCAAGGATATCTTGACGGAATTCTGACACTGAAGCAAACCATTGTGGCACTGCACGCCAGATGATTGGTTTTTTGGTACGCCAGTCAAATGGATATGAGTGACTGATGACTTCGCTGGCAAGCAAGAGGTCACCCAATTTTTCTTTAACAGTTGGCACAACCTTGTCATAGAATTGACCTTCAAAGTCTGCGCCAGCATTAGCCATCATCATCCCGCGACCATCAACAGTAACGGCTACTTCAAGACCATATTTAACACCAACATTGTAGTCGTCCTCACCAAAACCAGGGGCTGTATGGACGATACCAGTACCTGAATCAAGGGTAACGTGGTCACCAAGAATCACCAATTCATCCACTTCAGTATCCCATGGGTGCTCAGTTACAATCATTTCAAGGGCAGAACCTTTGTGACTTTCAAGAACTTCAAATACTTCCCAACCAAATTTGGGTGCAAGCGTATCAAGAAGACCTTCAGCAACCACATATTTGCAGTCTTGACCAGTAGGTTTCACCACAGCATAATCCATATCTGGACCAACTGTCAAACCACGTGAAGCGGTAACTGTAAATGGTGTTGTTGTCCAAACAACGATATATGTATCAGTATCAAGGACCCCTTTACCATCTTTAACCTTATTGGCATAGTAAAGTGAGGTTGAATCAATATCGTGGTATTCAATTTCTGCTTCAGCAAGGGCAGACTCAGATGACCATGACCAGTAGACAGGTTTCGCACCACGGTAGATGTAACCTTTGTCAGCCATAGCACCAAAGACGCGAATTTGATCCGCTTCATATTGTGGCATCAAAGTGATGTAAGGATTTTCCCAATCAGCGGAAACACCAAGACGTTTGAAATCTTCGCGTTGTTTGTCAACTTGGCTGAGAGCATAATCACGACACATTTCAAGGTATTCAACCAAGTCCATCTCTTTGCGCTTCACACCTTGCTTGGCCAAGACTTGTTCGATTGGAAGACCATGTGTATCCCAACCTGGAACGTAAGGTGCACGGAAACCAGACATTGATTTGGCACGAACGATGATATCTTTTGAAATTTTATTCAAAGCGTGACCAACGTGGATATTTCCGTTGGCGTATGGGGGGCCATCATGCAAGTGAAAGGCTGGTTTGCCTTCATTCAATGCTTGACGTTTTTTGTAGATTTCTGCTTGAACCCAAGCTGCTTGCCACTCAGGTTCTTTATTTGGTAAACCTGCACGCATTGGGAAAGCTGTTTTTCCCAGATTCAGAGTTTCTTTTAACTTCATGTTTTCTCCTTATTTTATCTTTAATTCCATTACAACTTCATTGCCTACAGGTCCTTTGGTTTCAAACGCTAGGCTTTCTAACATACCACGCATGCGATGATTTCCAATCACATAATCAGCAATCAGCCGTTGGCAAACTTGATCCGCCTGAGCCAATTTGATGACTTGACGCAGAACTTCCTTACCATAACCTTGATTTTGATGATGTCGGTCAATCATTAACCGCCAAATCAACCATTCATTTTTTTCCGGATAAATCCAAAGCATTAAAAAGCCAACTACTTGATCCGAATTATAAATCGCGTAAGGTTTCACTTTTTCGCCATAAAGCCAAGCTTGCGCCAATGAGTAGGTATTTGAAGCCACTCGACGATGATCTTGTAGTGATAGGCTCAAATCCAAGACCGCTTCAAAATTTGATTCATCAACAGTTTTTAATTTTATCATAACAAATAAAAAACTCTCGCCAAAAAAGGACGAAAGCTCGTGGTACCACCTTAGTTCAGATAGCGTTTCCCCTATCCCTTACTTGACTGATAACGATTGTCAACCGTTCCCCCCTACTCTGAGTTCAAGGGAAAACCGATAAGATGATTCAAGATTGACGAGGGAATGCAGGTCTTTCACCATCACCTACTCGCTAAGATTATCCTCAATCTCGATTGTTCTTATATAGCTTATTCTTCTACAAGTTCTTCAACTTGTTCATTCGTTTCCGAAATCTCTTCAGCAACTTCTTGTTGAGCTTGTTCTTGCTCAAAAGCTTCTGCTTGGCGAGTGATTTCTGCCAATTCTTCTGCTGTCAATTGGCGTGTCACATCCAATTCATCTTCAACAGGCTCAACTTTTTCTGCTAAGGCTGTTTCCAACACTTCACGGAAAGCTTCATCGCTTGTCTGCAAGTAAGAAGCCGTTGGACGAAGAATGTCTTCCCATTCGGATGAATTCACGATGGACAACTGGCTTTCAACTGTAGACTTGAGACGTTGGTGGAAGATACGTGTTTTATTCTTCAATTCTTCCGTTTCAACTGCTACTTTCTTAGCGTTGTCCGTTGCATTTCTCAACAACTCATGTGCCTTGTCTTTAGCTTCATTAAGCAAATTTTGAGCATCATAGTCAGCTTGTTTCAAGATATTTGCTGCTTGTTCATCGGCTGCCAACTTCACTTTAGCAGCTGTATCTTGTGCCAACAAAACTGATTTGCTCAATGATTCTTTCATCTCATCAAAATAATCCAAACGTTCTTTTAATGATTTTATTTCAATCTCTTGTTCATGGTTTTTGCGAACTAAATCTTCATAGTCACTGGTTACAATGTCCAAGAAATCTTCCACTTCATCCACATCATAGCCATTGAAAAATTTATTTCCAAAGGTTTTATCTTTTAGTTCTTGTACCGTAAGTGCCATAGACCCTCCTATTTCTTAAAAACTTCAATTGCAATCTTGTATTTTCCCTGTTTTGAAAAACCCAGCATTTCCTTCAATCGAACCCTGCCAAAGCCCCTGACACTAATCAGTTGCCCCAAATCCAAAGCCTTTGCAACTTGACTAGTTTCCACATAGTCTACCTTAACATGATTGGCTTCAATTAATTTAACAGCAGTAGCTCTTGATAACTTAAAAGTGACTGCAACTAATTTGTCCAAACGAAGACTGGATAAGAGAACTTCTCGTATCTTCCCTTCTTCTGGACTAGCTAAGCTATATGTTTCCCAATCCAGCTCTTGCCACTTGATAGGCGCCTTTGCTATCTTGCTGATCTGACTTTGAGCCATCAACCCAAATTTTCGATCTATAAAGACCACTGCTTGATTCTCATCAATCAAAATGTCAACTAAAAACTGGCGTTTCATTCCCAATTGGTTCAGTAAGGTTCCTAAAACCTGAGAATGACTAATAGAATGAAATTTCTTCAGATAAAGAATTTCTAATGCCATTATATCATAATCTTTACTATCTAACTCATAATAAGTAGGGGCAATAATCATTCTCGAAAATTCAGTAGCAATCATCTCCCGGGTTGAGAAGGCTTGTAATTGAAAATAAGCTGCAATTGAACGAACGATTTCTTCTTGTTTTGGATGACAAAAACTAGTTAAACGGTAGGAATACGTTTCTTCAACCTGATAACAGAGGTCAATAATTTTTTCAACAAATTCCTCTTCCACCTGAGCAAAATGCTGGAGCAATTTCTTATCTTCCCTTTTCATATCTAAAACAAGATGTAGAAAAGATGAACTAGAAACCGTGACAGCAAGTTCATTGCAATCATAACAACAAAGACCGTCCAATCCATTCCCATAAACTGAAGATTCAATTTATAGAAGGGCTGGAGAACCGGTCTTACCAACCAAATAATGAATTTCCCAAACCATGTTTCGTAAAGCCCTGGTATCCAAGACATAAGAACATAAGCCAACAAAACATAGGAATAAATCTCAATCGCCTTTAATAATATAACAATCAAAACTTGCATATACTACCTTCTCATATCAAAGTCGAATTGACCGTCTGAGTCAGAACTAGATTGAACAGAGCGCAAGTCTTCAATATTAACAGTTACATTAACGGGCGTCAACAACCACATCGTGTTTGAAACTTTTTTCAAGTTGCCAGAAAGAACTGAACGGGCACCATCTAAGTAGTCCAAACAACGACGAGCCTGAGTTTCTGACATGTATTGAAAATCAATTAGCACACTAATATTGTCTAACAAAAGGTTAACAATCTCAGGAGCTTCATCATATTTCTTTGGAAACTTAATATCAATGGTTGTACGTGATTCTGAAGCAAATCCACCTTGTGAACGAAGTTCCTGCTGACGTTCATTCAAACGTTGCAAGTTGGACTTGTCTGGTGAAACAGACTGACTACGACGGCGTATCGGAACTTCTTCTACTTCGCGTTTTTCTACCGCTTGCGGTGCTGGTGCAATCCGCATTTTTGCAGAATCGCTTGCAGGATAATGTTTCTCACGCTGATCTTCGTATTCTGCTGAGTCATCAATTTCAAAATAGCTAATCATGCTTTTAAATCTATCTTTAAATGCCACAGTTCTCTTCCTTCTTATCTAAAAAATGCTGTACCAATCCGAACGAAAGTCGAACCGTTCTCTATCGCCTCTGTAAAGTCTCCACTCATTCCCATGCTTAATTCAGTAAAAGGCATGTGCGGAATCTTTCTTGCTGCTAATTCTTTTCTAAGTTTCTCTGTTTTTGAAAAAATAGCATCTAATTCTTCGTGACTCGCTTCAAATGGGGCCATCGTCATGAGTCCAACTAATTCTACCTTATCCAGATGTAACATCGCTTCTAAGGCAGCATCAATTTCATCAACTGAAAAACCATGTTTACTCTCTTCACCTGAGACATTAACTTGCAAAAAACATTTAACAGGCTTAGCCGCACGTTTATGAATTTCTTCAGCCAGCTTTACAGAATCCAAGGCATGAAAATAATCAACATAGTTGATGACTTCCTTAACTTTCCGTCTCTGCAGACTTCCTATCAAGTGCCAGGTCACATTTTCAGAAGATAAAGCTTGGTATTTATCAAGGAATTTGTCCACACGATTTTCACCAATGTGCTGCACACCTGCTTTTACCAGTTCTTTAGCAAGAGAGCTGTCAACATACTTGGTGACAGCTATTACACTTACTGAATTTTTAGGGCAATTGGCCTCTTGAGTCGCTGCCTCTACAGCAGCAAATACTGTATTTTTATTTTCTTGAATGTTCATCTTAATGATTTCTGAAGAATGGGGGTGTATCCAACTCATCTTCATCATCTTCAATTGAGAATTTTTCTACTGGAACAGTAGGTTTGTTTTCTGTATCCATTGGACGAACAAGGTTCTCACGGCGAAGATCCCATTCACCAAAGGCAGATGTTTTAGGTGCTTCTTCGTAGCTACGGCTTGTTGTTACAGGTGCTGTAGTTGAAGACATATCGTAACGAACTGGACGTGCACCTGTTGGAGCTACATCAGCACGATGACGAATTGCTTTTTCAGCAGTTTCTTGACGAACACCTGTTGCAACAACTGTCACACGGATTTCATCTTTCATTGTATCATCAATTGAGGTACCCAACCAGATGTTCACACCTTGACCAGCTGCTTGATGAACAATTTCTGAAGCTTCTTCTGCTTCTGTCAATGTCATGTCGTAACCACCTGTTACGTTTACAATAACATCATTTGCCCCATCAATCGTTGTTTCAAGAAGTGGTGAATAGATAGCACGACGTGCTGCTTCTACGACACGATCCTCACCAGTACCGATACCAATACCCATAAGAGCATTGCCTTTGTTTTCCATAACTGTCTTCACATCAGCAAAGTCCAAGTTAATCAAACCTGGGTTAGTAATCAAGTCTGTAATCCCTTGAACACCTTGACGAAGAACGTTATCTGCTTCGCTAAGTGCTTCAAGAAGTGGCGTTTTCTTATCAACAACTTCAAGCAAGTTGTTGTTTGAGATGATCAAGAGAGTGTCAACTTGTTCACGGAGTGCTTCGATACCTTCAATCGCATAGCCACCACGTTTGTTTCCTTCAAAACCAAATGGACGAGTAACAACTGCAACTGTCAAGGCACCCAAGCCTTTAGCGATACGAGCGATTACTGGTGCAGCACCTGTACCTGAACCGCCTCCCATACCAGCAGTAATGAAGACCATATCAGCACCAGTTAATACATTTGTCAATGCTTCTTCGCTTTCTTCAGCAGCCTTACGACCAACCTCAGGTTGACCTCCAGCACCGAGACCGCGAGTTAATTTTGGACCCAACTGAATAACTGTTTCTGCTTTTGAGCTGCTCAAAGCTTGAACATCTGTGTTAGCTGCGATAAATTCAACGCCTGAAACACCTTCTTCAATCATGCGGTTGATGGCATTACCACCGCCACCGCCAACACCGATAACTTTAATCACAGCGCCAAGATTAGCTGCTGCTTCAAATGAAAATGACATACTTTACTTTCCTTCTCTTTCACTATTCAAACATACTACCAAAGAATCCGCGCACTTTATCTGCGAATGGTACTTTGGGTTCACTTGTTTCGTACTCTTCTGTATAAGTTGGACTAACAGGTGTAACTTCAGGTTCTGCCTGTAATTCAGTTGTTAGATCCTTCTGCACTGGTTGTACTGTTGGGCGCACACGTGGTGTATCAAATGGTACGTCAACTGGTTTCTGACGAAGGCTTGCCTCACCAGTTACTGCAACCTGTGCAATGCGTTCCACATCATCCAAACCACCCACATACTCAACCACACTAATAACATGTGCAAAGGCTGGATTGCGAATACCGATTTGGTTTGGAACAAACAATTTTGTATGCACACCAAAGACTTCTTGTGCCAACTCAACGATACCAGGTAAGATTGCCACACCTCCGACAAGAACCACACCACCTGGTAAATCCAAGGCACGAGTACGTTCCAAGTCTTGTTTCACTTTTGTAAAGATTTGACGGAGACGAGCTGAAATGACTTCTGATAAGTAGCGCTCTGTTACTTCAACTGGTGCATTTTCCCCAATCACTTCAACTGTGAATTTTTCTTTCTCAGTTGCTTCCTGTGGGTAGGCAATACCATAGTTGAATTTCAGATTTTCAGCGATACTTTGTGAAGTTGTCAATACTTTCGAAATGTCTTTTGTGACATAATCGCCACCTTCTTGATAGACATTTGTGTATTGCAATTCTTGGTTGCGCATCACTGCAACGGTTGTTTGGCCTCCACCGAGGTCAATCACTGTTGCACCAAATTCTTTTTCCCCTTCATTGAGAACTGAGCGAGTAAGAGCAAGTGGAGAAATCACGATGTTTTCAACTTGTACACCAGCACGTTCAACTGTTTTACGAAGGTTATGAAGAATAGTTCTTGGTCCTGTATAAAGTAGCCCACGCATTTCAAGGCGAATCCCCATCATACCGCGAGGATCCTTGATTCCTTGGAAACCGTCTACGACGAATTCTTCAGGCACAAAAGAAATCACTTCGCGTTCTGGAGTCATACTCTTTGTAAGAGCTGATTTCACAACATTTTGCACATCCAAATCAGTAATTTCTTGTGAATCAGTCGTTACAGGAATCATACCTTGAGTTGGCTCAATTTGAAGAAGGTTAGCTGGAAGTCCCACGTTCACCTTATCAATACGGATTCCTGCTTTTTCTTCTGCTTGAGCAAGGGCAGTTTTAATTGCACCTGCAGCTACGTCAATATTTACAATAATGCCATCTTTAACGCCCGCACTTTTTACATTACTCACGCCAATGACATTCATTTCACCATTTATATATTCTGCCACCAATACTTTGATGGAGCTAGTTCCAATATCTAATCCTGTAAAAAAGCCATCTCTAGCCATCCTATCAGTCCCCTCTTACTTTCGACTTTCAAATATTTACCCTATTTCATAAAAATAGAATTATTCACTCTTCATTATATCATACAAAGTGTAGAAATGGGGATTTTTTCTATTATTTCTCAAAAAAACTCCTCATCTTATTGAGCATATGAAAAAATACCAACTTCCATGTCTACCACACTTGCCACTGCCAGTTGTGGAGCAATTTTTTCGTAATAAGGCAACTTACGTTCAACCTCTGCCAGTGGAATCAAAATCTTGTTTCCATCATGCATTGTCAAGGTCAGCAAATCCGATGTCACCTTGGTTGGTGTTAAATCAATCGTCTCAATATTAGCCACAATATTTGGATTGACCTTGGCTAATTGTCGCACTAACTTCTGAATGAGAACCCTATCATTCAAGTGAATGCTGGTATATTGTTTAGGAAGTTGACTTGATTCTGTCGCTGTGTCTGAGATGTTGCCACTTGAAAGAACAGAATAGTATTTCCCCCCTGTTTCAACATAACCGATCTTCGTGTATTCCTCGACTTGAATCGTAAAAGACTTGGGAAATTGATAACTTATTTTGGCTGACTTTATCCAGTTACTTGTCTTTTCAATGTTTTTCGCATAAGCATCCATATGCAAAAAAGTTGTGAGGGCATAATCTCTGCTTGAAATTTGACTATAGGACAAAATTTTATTACTTGATAAATGGGTATTTCCTTTAACTGTAATCGTTTTATACTTACTCAAAGGACTGATAAAATAGAGCGAAGCAAGGATCAGTACCATGCTAACGAAAAAGACTGGTAAACTCTTCCAAATCACTATAGCAGGGATTGGATTTTTTTTGATTTTTTTAACTGGCTCATCTGCTGACTCAACTGATTTTTTTTCAGCTTGCCGCAAGCTTTTACGCAACTCTTGTAAAGACAGTCGTGCAGGCTGATCTTCTGCTTCACCCTCTTGTTCTTCTTCTTTTTGACTAGCTAAATAAGCTTGATGCCTAGCTTTCCATTGCTGGAAAAAATCACTGTTTGCTGCAGTCTCATCCTCTTGGGAACCCGTTTCAACAGGTGTCGTTTCAACTTGTTCGAGATCTTCTTTTTCTTCCAACTCTCCAGCTAATTCCTCTAGATTTTCATGGTTTTTTACATCTTTTTCTGTCATTTATCCGTCTTTCTTTCCAAGTCTGTTAAGAGCAATTCGTAGAAAGAATCTACAGATTGAATTTCTGTTGAATTTTCCATATTTGAAAGGTAAAATTCTTTTTCATCCAGTAGGGAAGATACCTGATGAAGCACATTTTCCAAAGTGAATTGGCTTTCATCTAGTTGATCAGCATAGCCTTTTTTCTCGAAATAAGCAGCATTTTCCAGCTGATCTCCACGACTAGCCTGACGACCAAGCGGCACAATCAAATGTAGTTTTGTCATGGCAACCAATTCAAAAATAGTATTCGAACCACCTCGAGTGATGACCAAATCTGCTTCCTCCATCAAAGGCAAATATAAATCCGTTACATAGTCTACTCGGTAGATATTTTTAGACAATTCATTGAGACTAGAGTCCCCTGTCAAGTTTATGATGTTAAATTTTTCTGTCAGAATGGTCTTGTGTTGACTGATGAAGTCATTAAAAACCTTGGCTCCGGCCGAGCCACCTACAAAAAGTAAGGTTGGTAAATGTTCATCAAAATAAGACAAAATTTCTGGCATTTTCAGATTCACCACATTTGTCGTCTGTTGAACCTTGGTGACGGCACCCACGTGCTTAATTTTGCTTAAGGCATGGTCTTGCTCAAAAGTGCTGTACATGGTCGTCGCAAATTTGTAAGCAATTTTATTGGCCAGGCCCATGGAAAGGTCGGATTCATGCACATAGACGGGGACACCTAAAAGGCGTGCAGCCACAACTGGCGGCACTGAGACAAATCCACCTTTTGAAAAGAGAGCCTGTGGACGAATTTTAGCAATAATCGCTAAGGACTGTAACACACCCCAGCCAACTTTAAAGACATCCAGCATATTTTGCCATGAAAAATAACGGCGAAGTTTTCCAGTCGCAATCGAATGAAACTGGATTTTCAAGCCCGACTTGGTTACCTGTTCATGCTCTACGCCTTTGGCATCGCCAATGTAGTGAACTTCCCAACCATCTTTCAAAAACTGAGGAATCAGGAGCAAATTCAAGGTAACATGACCAACCGTTCCTCCACCCGTAAAGACAATTTTCTTGGTCATTTTATTCTCCTTTGAGCGCTTCAAAGGCCACGATAAATTCATCACCACGCACTTCAAAATTCTTATACATATCCCATGAAGCATTGGCAGGACTAAGTAGCACAACATCGCCTTCTTGAGCCAATTCAAAGGCTTTTGCAGTAGCGTCTTTGACATCTGTTGCATCAATGTATGGCACGCCCGCTTTATCTGCTGCTCGTTTGACACGAGGAGCTGACTCGCCAAGAATCACCATGTGTTTAAGTCCTTGAATATCCGACACTAATTCGTCAAATTCATTACCACGGTCCAAGCCACCTGCAATCAAGATAACCTTGCTGTTGTCAAAACCAGAAAGTGCTTTTTGAGTCGCCAAGATATTCGTTGATTTGCTATCATTGTAGAATTTTATGCCGTTGATCTCGCCAAGAGCTTGCAAACGGTGTCTTACCCCACCAAAATGCGCCAAGGTTTCCTTAATCGCTTGGTTGTCTACACCTGATAATTTGGCTACAATAATCGTTGCCAGTGCATTTTCCACATTGTGACTACCTGGAACACCGATTTCATCCGCCGCCATGATGGCTTCTCCTTTGAAATAGAGAACGCCATCTTGCACATAAGCTCCATCCACTGCTTCCATGGTTGAAAATGGTACAACTGTTGCTTGTGTTTTTGTCGCCAATTCTTTTGCCAAGTCTTGGTTAAAATTGAGCACCACAAAATCATCCGCTGTCATGCGATATTGAATATTCCACTTAGCTGCCACATATTCTTCAAAAGAACCATGGTAATCAATATGAGTTGGCATGAGGTTGGTCACCACAGCAACATGAGGATGGAAGCTATCAATCCCCATCAGCTGAAAAGAAGACAATTCCATAACCAAGGTGTCTTTCTCTGTTGCTTCTTGAGCGACCGAAGAGGCTGGAAAACCAATATTTCCGCAGAGTTTGGCAGGTTTATTCCCTGCATTCAAGACTTCTGCAATCATGGTTGTCGTCGTTGTTTTTCCGTTTGAACCCGTAATTCCAACAATTGGAGCCTCAGAAATAAGATAAGCCAATTCCACTTCTGTCCAAACTGGAATGCCTTTTGCAAGAGCCTTTTCCACCATAGGGTTATCATAACGGATCCCAGGATTTTTAACGACAAGAGAGAATTCTTCATCTAGTAAGTCCAAAGGGTGGCTGCCACAGATAACACGAATCCCTGCTTCTAGAAGATTCTGCGCTGTTGGATTTTCGTCAAAAGGCTTGCCGTCATTGACAGTGACAATAGCCCCTAATTTATCCAATAGATGGGCTGCGGATTCACCAGATTTGGCCAAACCCAGCACCAAAACTTTTTTATTTTCAAATTCTTTAATTAATTTCATACGTATTCCATTCTAAGATTGACAATACTATTATTGTACCACTTCTAGCGGATTTTTTTCAAGCAAGAGAGGGCAAGCAAAAAAGCCTGAAACATCCAGACTTTTTACTTTTTTCTTCTTGTTGGCTTGTCCATGAAATAAATGTCCCGCAAAGCCCAATACCCCAGCAAAACCATGGCTAAGCCCAGCCATAGTTGAGGTGGAGACTGAAGGATTCTCAAAAATCCCAGAACAATTGCAATCACTAAGGCTACCAAGAGAAAGACAGAAGCCACCAAGTTCATGGTTCCTTTGACATTGCTAGGGGCTACAAAAATGTAGAACAAGACTAGCATCATAGCCAAAATCAAATAAAACATGGCGACTCCTTTCTATTTATCTGTAATCTTTCCGAGCAATAAATTATGCTTCATCAAGAGCTACTTTTTTCTTTTTGTTAGCTTTATCACGCTCAGCCTTGTTGAGGATTTGCTTACGCAAACGAACAGACTCAGGTGTTACTTCCATGTACTCATCATCGTTCAAGAATTCAAGAGATTCTTCAAGCGTCAAGATGCGTGGCGTTTTGATAACAGCTGTTTGGTCTTTTGTCGCCGAACGGACGTTTGTCATCTGTTTAGCAGTTGTGATATTAACTCCAAGGTCGTTTTCACGTGAGTTTTCACCGATAATCATACCTTCATAAACTTCTGTACCTGGATTAACAAAGATAGTACCACGTTCCTCAATACGCATGATGGAGTAAGTGGTTGCTTTACCTTGGTCGATAGACACGAGAGCACCACGGTGACGACCACCGATTTCACCTGGAACAACTGGCAAGTATTGGTCGAATGTGTGGTTCATGATACCGTAACCACGAGTCATTGACAAGAATTCAGTTGAATATCCGATCAAACCACGTGCTGGGATCAAGAAGATCAAACGAGTTTGTCCATTACCAACCATTTGCATATCTAACATGTCACCTTTACGTTCTGACAATGATTGGATGATGGCACCTTGGTACTCTTCTGGTGTGTCGATTTGAACACGTTCAAATGGCTCATATTTTACGCCATCAATTTCTTTGATGATAACTTCTGGACGTGATACTTGAAGTTCGTATCCTTCACGACGCATTGTTTCGATAAGGATTGACAAGTGCAATTCTCCACGACCTGAAACCGTCCATTTATCTGGTGAATCAGTTGGGTCAACACGAAGCGATACGTCAGTTTGAAGCTCAGCCAAAAGACGCTCTTCAACCTTACGTGATGTAATCCATTTACCTTCACGACCTGCGAATGGTGAGTTGTTTACCAAGAAAGTCATTTGAAGAGTTGGCTCATCGATACGAAGAATTGGAAGTGGTTCAACACAGTCAGTTGGTGTGATCGTTTCTCCAACGAAGATGTCTTCCATACCTGAAACAGCAATCAAATCACCAGCTTTTGCTTCTTGGATTTCTTTACGCTCAAGACCGAAGAAACCGAAAAGTTTTGTAACACGGAAGTTTTTAGTTGTGCCGTCCAATTTTGAAAGGGTAACTTGGTCACCAACTTTTACTGTACCGCGGAAGACACGTCCAATACCGATACGACCAACGAAGTCGTTGTAGTCAAGAAGGGACACTTGGAATTGAAGCGGCTCATCTGAGTTATCAACTGGTGCTGGAATGTGGTCAATGATGGTATCAAAAATTGGTGCCATTGTTTGTTCTTGATCAGCTGGATCATCAGAAAGTGATGATGTCCCGTTGATAGCTGATGCGTAAACAACTGGGAAGTCCAATTGGTCATCATCCGCACCGAGTTCGATGAAGAGTTCAAGGACTTCATCAACAACTTCTGCTGGACGAGCAGATGGTTTATCGATTTTGTTAACAACCACGATTGGTGTCAAGTTTTGCTCAAGGGCTTTTTTCAACACGAAACGTGTTTGTGGCATTGTACCTTCGTAAGCATCGACAACCAAGACAACACCGTCAACCATTTTCATGATACGCTCAACTTCTCCACCGAAGTCCGCGTGTCCTGGTGTATCCATGATGTTGATACGTGTATCGTTGTAGGCTACAGCTGTATTTTTAGCAAGGATGGTGATACCACGCTCTTTTTCGATGTCGTTTGAGTCCATGGCACGTTCTGCCAATTCTTTACGCGCATCTAAAGTTTGCGATTGTTTCAGCAATTCATCAACGAGGGTTGTTTTTCCGTGGTCAACGTGGGCAATAATGGCAACGTTACGGATATCATTTCTTAAGTTTGTCATGTTTTCCTCTATAATATTTATTTTATTTCAACCCTAGCATTATACCACACTTTAGGGAAAATAGCAGAGCTGAGCAAATTGTAAATGTTTTCCTAAAGAAACATGAAATGAATGAGTCTGTTTTTGAAAGTTCTACCATAAATTGCATAGAAAAATTATAAATAAAAGCGTTTTCCTTTTCTTTTTGTTAGTAGTATAATGATGATAATAATAATAATAGAATTATTCAAAGGAGTCTACATATGAAAAGAAAAATCTTTTTCATTGTCTGTTTACTACTCAGTCTATCTAGTTTGGCTCTTGCTAGCGAAACCGTCAAGGCTGACACACCGATTTATCGTTTGTACAATCGTTCAAACGGTGAACATCTCTATACGACTTCTGAAAATGAAAAGAACGTTCTCTACAACCAACATGGTTGGGGCTACGAAGGAGTTGCTTGGTATGCACCAGACGGTGGCACACCTGTTTATCGACTCTACAATGCAGGATTACAAAATCACCTCTATACTTCAGACTTAAACGAAGTTCGTGTCCTCACTTCCTTCCATGGTTGGACAAAAGACAATAACGGTCAACCTGTTTTCTATTCTGGTGGTGGAACTCCTATCTATCGCGTTTATAATCCACGTCTACGCGGTCTACACCACTGGACAACTGATAGCAACGAATACAATGTATTGCCTCAACATGGTTGGTCTCAAGAAGGAATTAAATTTTATGCTAGCCATCTAGGAAATCCTATTCGTACCCAATATGCACATCCACAACCTGCTCCCGCACCTGTACCTCGACCAAGTGCCCCACAACAACCTGCACAGACATATTACCCAAATTGTGCTGCGGTTCGTGCTGCAGGAAAAGCACCTATCCGTGCAGGTGATCCTGGCTATAGCTATGATCTTGATCGGGATCGTGACGGTATTGCCTGCGAAGTAAATTGATCATACCTCACTCATCATTCTATAATTGCTAAAAACTAAGGAGGCCTATTAAGCCCCCTTGGTTTTTATTTATCTCGATAACCGTCTCCACACTCTGCTTTTATCTTAGCTTGCGCAGCAGCTAAGCGAGCCAGTGGGACACGATACGGGGAACAAGAAACATAGTCCAGTCCAATGTTATAGCAATAATCTACTGTCTTTGGATTTCCACCATGTTCTCCACAAATGCCCATTTTCAAATCTGATTGAACATCTCTGCCCAGCCCTACTGCCATTTCTACCAAGACTCCCACACCGTCTTGATCCAATTCTTGGAAAGGATCTGCTGAAAGCACTCCTTTTTCCACATAGCTTGGTAGGAATTTTCCCGCATCATCTCGTGAGTAACCGAAGGTCATTTGAGTTAAGTCATTGGTACCAAAGCTAAAGAAGTCCGCGTATTCAGCTATCTCATCAGCAGTAACGCAAGCACGCGGTACTTCAATCATGGTTCCTATTTTAAAGTCCAATGAGCATGCTGCAGACTGGCATTCCCTCATCATAGTTTCTTCCACCAGTGGTCGTAACAACTGAAGTTCCTTGGCAGTACCTACTAGCGGAATCATGATTTCTGGCTGAACAGCAATCCCTTCTTGCTTGGCTCTAATAGCGCCCTGTGCAATGGCTTCAACCTGCATGACCAAAATTTCTGGATAAGTTACAGCTAATCGACAGCCTCGATGACCTAGCATGGGGTTGAATTCCTGCAAGGCCGAAATGCGATTTTGAACCGTCTTAGGGGCAAGATACATGGTCTCTGCCAAGTCATGAATAGCTGGTGCCTCTTGCGGTAAAAACTCATGTAAAGGCGGATCCAATAATCGAATAGTGACTGCGCGTCCATCCATTGCTTGAAAGATCCTGTAAAAATCTTCTCTTTGGAATTTCAAAAGCTTCGCCAAGGCTTTTTTTCTTTCTTCCAAGGTTTCCGATAAAATCATCTGCCGCACTACTGGAATTCGTTTTTCCTCAAAAAACATATGTTCTGTCCGACAAAGACCAATCCCTTCCGCACCAAATTCGATAGCCTTCAAGGCATCCTTCGGATTATCCGCATTAGCCCGCACCATCATATCTCGCTCTGCATCCACCCATGACATAAAACGCGTAAAGTTTTGATTGAGTGTTGCATGTGACATAGGAATCTGACCAAGGTAGACTTGGCCTGTACTTCCATCCAAGGAAATCAAATCTCCCTCTTTAAGAACCAGCTCATCTTTGCGAATTTCTTTGTAAACTTCATCGACTTGCAAGTCTCCACAGCCAGCTACACAGCATTTTCCCATACCACGCGCCACGACTGCAGCATGTGAAGTCATTCCTCCTCTAGCAGTTAAAATACCGACTGCGCTAACCATCCCTTCAATATCCTCAGGCGAGGTTTCCTTACGGACCAAGATGACTTCTTTTCCCTTTTTCGTCCATTCTGTTGCCACTTCTGCGCTGAAGCAAATCATCCCCGTGGCAGCTCCAGGAGAAGCAGGAAGGCCTTTAGCCAGCTGTTTGGCTTCTTTTAATGCTTCCTTATCAAAAGTTGGATGAAGGAGTTGATCCAACTGAGTAGGCTCAATCCGTAAAATGGCTTCACGCTCATCAATCAGCCCTTCATCTACCAAATCAACAGCGATTTGTAGAGCTGCTTGGGCCGTTCGTTTTCCATTCCGAGTTTGCAAGAGGTAGAGTTTTTCATTCTCAATGGTAAATTCAATATCTTGCATGTCTTGATAATGCTTTTCCAGCAATTGTGTTACTTGGACAAATTGATCATACACAAGTGGCATATCTTCCTTGAGGCGATCAATGCTTTGGGGCGTACGAATACCTGCCACAACATCCTCTCCTTGGGCGTTAATCAGGTATTCTCCAAATAATTTATGCTCACCAGTAGACGGATTGCGCGTAAAGGCAACACCTGTCCCTGAAGTTTCACCCATATTGCCACACACCATCGCTTGGATATTAACCGCCGTCCCTAAATCATGGTCAATCTTGTTGAGATTACGGTAAACGGTAGCACGTGGATTATTCCAAGAACGAAAGACTGCTTCAATGGCTAATAGTAACTGTTCTTTAGGTGATTGTGGAAAATCTTGACCAATAGCTTCTTTGTAGATTTCCTTAAATTCCAAGACAATTGCTTGCAAGTGCTCTACTGTCAACTCGGTATCATCTTTCAAGCCATTCTCATCTTTGTAGCGATCTAAGACATCTTCAAACTGATACTTTGGAACTTCCATCGCCACATCTGAAAACATCTGAATAAAGCGACGGTAACTATCGTAGGCAAAACGTGGGTTGTTTGTATCAGCAATCAAGCCTGCTACACTTTGGTCGTTGAGTCCAAGATTTAAAATCGTATCCATCATGCCAGGCATAGAAAAAACTGCACCAGACCGAACAGAAACTAGGAGAGGATGGTGGCTATCGCCTAACATTTTACCTTGTTGGTTTTCTAATGCCGTCAAACAGCTATCAATCTGATCCAGAATTTCCTGGCGAATCGTCTGTTCTTGAAGATAGTAATCTTTACAAGCCTCCGTTGTAATGGTAAATCCTGGTGGGACAGGCAAACCTATTTGGGTCATCTCTGCCAAATTAGCTCCTTTTCCTCCCAGCAAGCTACGCATTTCCTTATTGCCTTCATCAAAACGATATACAATTTTTTCGGTACTTAACTTCATGATAACTCCTATGATAAAAAATAAAATGGACTTAAAGAACTCCTAAATGATTTAACACGAGTCCATTATCAGTCAAGATATCAATAATCATCCCAGCTGTTTCTTCAATGGATCTCTGTTCTACATCGATTACTGGACAGTTGAGCGACGCCATTACCTGATTGGCATAATTTAATTCTGCAATGATAGCATCTAATTTTGTATAGTCTGTACTAGTATGAAGTCCCATAGCTTTCAAACGTTCACTCCGAATGCGATTCAAGGTTTGAGGTGAGTTGGTCAAGCCAATAATTCTCCTTGTATCTACTTGATACAATTCCTTAGGCAAGGGACTTTCTGGCACCAGAGGAAGATTTGCCACCTTGATTTGGCGATTGGATAAGTAAATACTCAAAGGTGTCTTAGAAGTTCGAGAGACTCCCAAAAGAACCACATCAGCCTTCAACAAGCCACGAGGGTCCTTCCCATCATCGTATTTAACTGCGAACTCAATCGCCTCAATTCTGTCAAAATAAGATTTGTTTAGCTGGCGAATCCTACCCGCTTCTCGTAATGGTTTCTGCCCCGTATAACAAGCCATCTGCTGTAACAAATGCGTCATCAGGTCAATAGCATGAATACCACGTGCTACACAATAGTCCCGCGCATAGGCTGCTAGCTCCTCATTGACTAAGCTAAATATCATCATGGCTCCCTGATTTTTAACTTCCAACAGCACCTCTGCCATCTGACTTCTAGAAGTGATATAGGGAATCCGTCGAATTTCCCATTCCTCTTGATTAGGAAACTGACAAATGCTTGCTTTAGCAAGCGTCTGTGCTGTTTCGCCAAGCGAATCTGAGACAATATAGATTACCGGATGTTGATTCATCGCGCCTCCTATTCATCTATTTGAGTAACTTCCACAAATAAATTTGAAATGACTGTTTTTGAAAATTTCCCTACCAATCGCCACTTACTTGCATCATCTGGCTCATTTTCATCAAATGATAAAACCGGAAGGCTATCCACTCGATTTTTCACCAACAGAGCAGCTGCTCTTCGCACGCTTGTATCTGTCCTTACGGTAACAATATTTGGCACTCGCGTCATGACCATGGCAACTGGCATGGCATGCAAATCTGCCCCACTTAAAGTAACTTTTAACAAATCCTTGCGCGAAACCAATCCACAAAGACGGTCCTGTTCATCCGTCACGTAGATATTGGAGGTATCTTCCAAAAACAATTTAACCACTAAATCATAGATGGAGTTTTCTTGCTTGGCTAACACTGGTCTGGTCATAACATCCGAAACCGCTAACTCTGCAATTTCACTAGTCCGAAAATCCAAATCTCCAGGTCCAAGATAAAAGTACCCCACCTTTGGTCTAGCATCTAGTATTCGAAACATGGTCAAGATGGATAAATCCGCTCGAAGAGTTGCTCGACTAACCTGCAAGAGCGCTCCAATTTGTTCCCCTGTTATAGGTTGATGCTCCTTGACAATGTCTACGATTTTTTCTTGCCTACTGTTTAATTTAATGAAACCCACCACCTTTGTAAATGTGATACACTATATATCTTTTAGTGTAGTATAATACTTTTAAAAATCTTCGTCAACCGAAAACTGTAATCGGATTCATTTTTCTAAAAAGTCATAACCACCCGTGAAAACGGGTGGCTTGTACACCGGCTGTAAGCCGTTAGTCTCCATCAGCGTCTAAAGACGCTAGCTGAACGTTGTTCAGGTTATGCTTCTATTACTTGACTAT
>JAIMFC010000013.1 GCA_019794795.1 Streptococcus gallolyticus | reverse complement strand
GACTTGGTCAAAGAAGCCATTCAAAGCATTCCCTACGCTCTGACCAAGGTCAAACTCTTCCATTCTGATCGTGGTAAGGAGTTTGATAATGCCTTGATTGATGAGATGTTAGAAGCCTTGGTATCACACGTTCGCTGAGTCAAGCGGGTTGTCCTTATGACAATGCGGTCGCTGAGAGTACCTATCGCTCCTTCAAACTGGAGGTTATCAACCAAGAAAACTTCCGCTCTCTGAAAGAATTAACCCTTAAAACTAAGGATTATGTTCACTGGTGGAATCACCATCGCATCCACAGCACTCTTAATTACCAAACACCCATGACTAAAAGAGCAATCGTTTAACAAAAACACTTTATAAATTTTGTACAGAAAAGTGTTGCCTTTTCAGATCATTCTTTCACTTTACAATAAACTTGAACACCTTTATTGTGCGCAATTATAATAGCCATTGCATATACGCCCACCGTACGGTTAGTTTATTGCTTCGCACCTTCAGAGAACAACGGACTAAATTTACTAATGTAAAAAGAGCGAGGAAGTCAATCCTTGCTCTTTTCCATTACTTATAAATTTTATTTTATCAATCATTCATTTCTGATTTCAAATACACATCCACCATACGCTCTGTTGCGACAACTGAGTCCATATGGGTACGCTCATAGGAGTGGCTAGACTCGATACCAGCACCGAGAAGAGCATGACGAACGTCTGCGCCTGCCCGCATGGCTGCCGAAGCATCACTGCCGTAATAAGGATAAATATCCAATTTAAACGGAATATCATTTTTTTGAGCCAAGGCTACCAACTGTTGACGGAGTTCATAATGATAAGGACCTGAACCATCTTTAACACAGATCGAAACCGTATATTCATCCGTCTGTTGGTCATCCCCCATTGCTCCCATATCCACAGCCAAGTATTCTACCGTTTGCGCTGGTAGGCTTGAGTTGGCACCGTAGCCAATTTCTTCATTGTTTGAGAAGTAGAAATGAGTCGTATAAGGGAGAACTACTCCTTCTTCCTTGTAAACTTTAAGTAAGTTAATGAGAATGGCTGCAGAAACCTTGTCATCCAAGTGACGACTCTTGATGAAACCTGACTCCGTTACTGTAGTACGTGGATCAAAAGAGATAAAATCTCCGACCTCAATACCAAGTGCGCGTGTTTCAGCTGCAGAAGTCACTTTTTCATCCAAACGAATTTCCATATTGGTCTGATTACGCTCAGCTGTGTTGGCATCGCGGTAAACATGAACAGAAGTTTGATGCATAAGAATAGTACCAGTGTAGTTTTTGCCATTGCTTGCTACATGGATCAGACAGTTTTCTCCCTCAATAGATGGATAACCAAAGCCACCGACCAAGTCCATTTTGAGACGGCCATCTGGCTTAACCGCACGGACAATAGCGCCTAATGTGTCCAAGTGAGCTGTCACGACACGGTGTTCTTGGTCATTTTGTCCTTTAACAGACACCATGACGCCTCCTTTTGGCGTTTTCACAGCTGCGTAACCAAAAGACTCAGCTTCCGCTTTGATATAGTCCATGATGGCTGTGGTAAAGCCGGTTGGTGAAGGGGTGTTGGTCAATTTTACAATATAATCAAGTGTATTCATGAATTCTCCTTTTTTATCTATTTCCATTATATCATCTAGCTGGTTCTTTTTGGTATACTAATAGTATGAAAACATACGAAAAAATTTACCTCTTACTAGCTCAAGCAGAGGATTCCATCAGCGGAGAAGAACTAGCAAAGAAGCTGGGAATTTCAAGAACAGCCGTTTGGAAGGCCATTCAGCAACTGGAAAAACAGGGTTTGGTCATTGAAGCTGTACAAAATGTTGGCTATAAACTGATCAAAGGAGACCTCCTCGTAGCCGATTGGATTAGCCAGGGTTTGGCTATCCCCGTCCATTACCAGGCGCATAGTCGCTCTACTCAGCTAGACGCCAAAATTGGCTTAGAGTCTGGCAATGTAGCCCCTGCCCTCTATCTTGCTCCCTCTCAAGAAGGAGCGCGTGGGCGTTTTGGTCGTGCCTTCTTCGCGCCAACTGGAGGAATCTACATGACCCTTCATCTGACACCAAATGCTAGTTTTTCCACTATCAAACCCTACACCATTTTGGTAGCGGCAGCCATTGTCAAAGCCATCGAAAATCTGACGGGACTTGAACCACAAGTCAAATGGGTCAATGACATTTACTTAAAGGGGAAGAAAATAGCTGGTATCTTGACAGAAGCCATTTCGTCCATCGAGACACAAACGGTAACCGATATGATGATTGGGGTTGGTCTCAACTTTCACTTGGAACGTTTTCCGCAGGAATTAGAAAACAAGGCGGGCAATCTCTTTGAACAAGCTCCAACTCTTTCGCGAAATGAATTAATCGCAGAAATTTGGCGGGTCTTTTTTACAACTTCGGATGATCAATTAATAAAAATCTACAAAGAAAAATCACTCGTTTTAGGAAAACAAGTGAGCTTTGTGGAAAATCAGATAACATTTCATGGACAGGCAAGAGTCATTACCGATACAGGGGAGCTAATCGTGCAACTTGAAAACGGGCAAGAAAAAATCCTCTCCAGCGGGGAAATTAGCCTTTCTTCTTGGAACGCGGAATGACCGTTTGAATAAATTTGGTCACACGATAGCTAAAGCGTAAATTGCGAAAGACAAAAAAAGCATAGAGGCAGGCCCAAAAATAATCTCCTGCAATAAAGGCGGCATTCATCCAATAGGTCGCAAGAGCCGTAAAAATAGCTAGAATTAAAAACTGTGAAACTCTCATATCATTAGTATAGCAAAAAAACAGCGAATTCGCTGTTTTTTAGTTACTTATTTTCTTTTCGAGTCGTAAAAATGAAACGATGAATGACTATCTTCATAGGGGAATGTAGAAATTGGTAACAGCTTCCCCATCAATCCTCCACAACTGTCACATCATCTGCTAAAAATTGAAACCCTTCTGGTAGGAGGTTCTCCTCCTTCTCCTCTGCTGCTTCAGATTTTTGTCCCTTCACTTTGGCAGAAAACTCAGCGCGAATAGCTGTCCAATCCTCTTCTGCGATGGCCAAAATTTGCGGTGAAAATCCAGCTGCACTGCTGAGAATATTCCCAAACATGGTATTCAGATTATCTCGTTTCATGGTTTGCTCAGCATTAAAGCGAGAATCAAAGGCTAGGATAGCATGATTTTCATTGGCTGCGACAGGCTTAGAGCCAATCAAGAGCGCCTTATCTGCGCCAGCTAAACTTTCAATGATTTCACCCCAAGCATTTTGCAATCGCATGAGATTCTCACGCGCAAGCTGAGGATTTTCCATGGCTTCCTGCAAAATCAGGTGCACGCGATTGGTGTCTGGACGATAGGCCTTGCGAGTTTGTGGTTTACGGCTAACCGGTTTAACATCACTTGGTTGGCTAGATAGGGTGTTCACTTTTTCCTGTAAAGCGACTACTTGTGCCTGTAAACCAGCGATTTGCTGGGCAAGATTCTCTGGAATGGCTGCTGTCTGACTGACATTGGCTTGAGCCAGTTGAATGGTCATCATTTCTGCATAAATCTTGGGCTGTGGACTAGACTTGATATCTGCCAATCCCTTAGTGACCTGACCAATGAGCTGGAAAATCTGGTCTTGTGGTAAATTCAGATTGTCCAAGAATACTTGACTAGAATGCGTATTCCCCCCGCCAGTCTGGACAATCAAGAGGTCCCGCAAATAATGAAGCAAGTCTGTCGCAAAACGACTCATACTTTTCCCATTATCAAAAATGGTCTGCAATTGTGCCAAAGCGGCCGACGCATCCTGCATACGGATAGCACTTACATAGTCATCCAAGGCAACCAAGCTAATTGAACCCGTAATTTCTTCCGCAATCGCAAGGGACACATAACTTTCTTGACTGAGGCTGAGGGCCTGATCCAAGATAGACAAGGCATCACGCATCCCACCTTCTGCTCGACGCGCAATCATGGACAGGGCTTGCTCATCGTAGGAAATGGCTTCCTTTTTCAAAATCCAAGCCAAATGTGCCTGAATATCCGACGTCTGAATAGCCTTAAATTCAAAACGCTGTACACGCGAAAGAATGGTTGCTGGAATCTTGTGCAGTTCTGTTGTTGCTAGGATAAAGACGACGTTTTCCGTCGGTTCTTCCAAGGTCTTCAACAGAGCGTTGAAGGCCCCGGTTGACAGCATATGAACCTCGTCAATGATATAGACCTTGTACTTGGCTAGGCTAGGTGCATAGGTCGACTTATCACGGATATCACGGATTTCGTCCACACCGTTGTTTGAAGCCGCGTCAATCTCGATGACATCCTCTAAACTGCCTTCGGTGATTGATTGACAGATATAGCAATCATTGCAGGGCTCGCCATTGACTTGATTGGTGCAGTTCATTGCCTTAGCAAAAATTTTAGCTGCGGAAGTTTTACCTGTCCCACGTGGACCTGAAAAAAGGTAAGCATGGCTGATTTTTTCCTGCTCAATGGCTTGGCGCAAGGTAGTCGCAACCACTTCTTGTCCTACCATTTCCTGGAAGGTCTGGCTACGGTATTTTCGATAAAGAGCTTGGTACATTAGTTTTTCTCTCCAAACATGGCAAAATTCCAGTCTGTTTTCTCTATCAACAAGGCAACAAATTTTTCCAAATATTCTTGGTCAATGGCGTCATAATCCGCTACCAAACTAGAATCCAAGTCCAGCACACCTAACAATTTCCTATTTTTTACCATGGGAACAACGATTTCAGACATGGCTGCGCTGTCACAAGAGATATAGTTGGCATGGGTCCGCACATCATCCACAATAAGAGTCTCATTTTTTTCTGCTGATTCCCCACAAACACCTTTTCCAAGAGCAATATGAACGCAGGATACATGGCCTTGGAAGGGCCCAAGCAGCAATTCTTGACCATCAAAAAGATAAAAACCTGTAAAGACAGAATTCGGCAGGGCCTGCTTAAGTAGTGCAGAGGCATTGGAGAGATTGGACAAGGCATTGCGCTCCCCGTCTAAAAGAGCCTCATGCTGAGCCAATAGTAATTGATAGTTGGATACTTTTTCTTGATTTTTCATGTTCTCATTATAGCATAAAATCGCTACCAGTTGATAGCGGTACTTGTTACTTCCAGTAGCTAGGCCGATTTTTTTCGTATTGGGTGATCAAGTCCTCATATTGGAGGGTGATGCCAATATCATCCAAGCCATTCAATAATTTGTGTCTCCAGTCTGCATCAATGTCAAAGTGAAAATTACCAGCTGGGGAGAAGATCATCTGTTTTTCTAAGTCTACTGTCACTTCTTGGTCTGGATGCAAAGCAGCTAATGTTTCACGAACCTCACGGGGTTGGACAATTGGCAAAATGCCGTTGTTAAGGTCGTTATTGTAGTGAATATCTCCGAAAGAACCTGCAATAATCACTCGAAAGCCATAGTCTGCCAGTGCCCAAGCAGCATGTTCTCGGGAAGAACCTGCTCCAAAATTATCCCCACTAATAAGAATGGTCCCCTTGCGATAAGGAGCTTGATTGAAAATAAAATCAGGATTTTCTGTATAGTTGTCATCCAAATAGCGCCAAGCATACATGAGATATTTGCCAAAGCACTTCTTATCAATTAGTTTGAGAAATTGCTTGGGTAACAGCTGATCTGTATCGATATTGTCATTCATAAGCGGAACTGTCGTCCCTGTGTAAATGGTAAATTTTTCCACTTAGACCTCCTCCAATTCTGGTAATTGTCTAACATCCACAAATCGACCTGCAATAGCAGCGGCGGCGGCCATTGTGGGACTGCAGAGGTGAGTCCTTGCACCAAAACCTTGACGGTCTTCAAAATTTCGATTGCTGGTTGAGGCCGCATGCACACCACTCGGTACCTTGTCAGGGTTCATGCCGAGGCACATGGAACAGCCTGGGTCCCGCCATTCAAATCCTGCCTCCATGAAAATCTGATCTAGACCTAATTTTTCTGCTGCCTGCTTGACAGGGCGAGACCCTGGGACGACAATGGCTGTCAGATTGGGAGCAATCTTCTTTCCTTTAACAATTTTAGCCGCTAGTTGCAAGTCACTGAGGCGAGCATTGGTACAAGACCCTAGAAATACATAGCCCAGTTCAATATCTTCTGCCTTTTCCCCTGGCTGACTGCCCATGTAGGCATAGGCACGCTCGTCATTGAGGTCGCGAATAGGAGGAAAGGCTTGGTCAAAGGCTACCGCCATAGCCGGATTAGTTCCCCAAGTTACCATTGGAGCTAGGCTAGCCACGTCCAATTCAATGACCTTGTCATAGACTGCATCCTCGTCTGACACCAAGTTCTTCCAGTCTGCCACTGCTTGGTCAAAATCAGCTGGCGCGCATTCTCTCCCCCGTAGATAATCATAGGTTTTCTGGTCAGGATTCATGAGCCCCATTTTTGAGCCAAATTCGATAGACATATTGCAGATAGTCATGCGTTCTTCCATGGATAGGGCTTCTACTGCCTCACCTGCATATTCGACCACATAACCGACACCGCAAGCCACACCGTATTGGGCAATCAAGGCCATGATATAGTCCTTGGCAAAGACTCCTTTAGAGGGTTTCCCGACAAATTTAACCAGCATGCGCTTTGGTTTGACCTGCCAAATGGTCTGAGTAGCAAAAACATGTTCCACTTCCGAGGTCCCAATCCCAAAAGCAATGGCACCAAATGCGCCATGAGTAGCTGTGTGGCTATCTCCGCAGACAATAAATTTCCCAGGCTGGGTCCGCCCTGTTTCTGGACCCACCATGTGGACAATCCCCTGCTTGTCCGAACCATGTTCTGCAGTTTCCACACCAAATTCCACCACATTGCGAGAAAGGGCATCCATTTGGGCCTTGGAAATCACATCGCGGATATTGTGAATATCCACGGTTGGTACATTATGGTCGAAGGTCGCAAAGGTCAATTCTGGTCTACGCAGACGGCGACCAGCTTCTCGCAAACCGTCAAAAGCTTGGGGACTCGTTACCTCATGAATATAATGCTGGTCCACATACATGAGTTGAGGTTCGCCCTCATTGCCAGTGATGACGTGGCGTTCCCAAAGTTTATCAAAAATAGATTTCCCTGTCATCTCCACCTCCATAGTCCATAAAGCAGGGCTGCATCAACCAAAATCCCCAGTATCCAAATAGCTTTAAAATACCACTTTCGTGTCTTATGATGAAAGAATCGCCCAGCCAGAAAAGCACCGACTCCCCCGCCAAAAAAACTCATTAAGAGGAGAGTTTTCTCAGGAATACGCCAACTTTGGCGGATCGCCTTCCCTTTATCTACACCATAGGTAGCAAATACTACTATATTCCAAATGAGTAAAATCAGCATGCCTGCTTGTTCGATTGTCATAAATTCTTAATAATGGCCTCTGTCATCTGACTTGTCGAGGCACTTCCTCCTAAATCTCGTGTTAGAATCCCTTGGCTCAGGGTCTTTTCCACCGCATTTTCAATCTGCTCTGCGCCAGCTATTTGCCCAAAAGACTCACGCAGCATCATAGCGACCGATAAAATCATGCTGATAGGATTTGCAACTCCTTTCCCAGCAATATCAGGCGCCGAACCGTGTATGGGCTCATAAAGGCTCGGACCAAAGGCCGAATGGCTAGCAGAAGACATGACCCCCAGTGTACCAGGAAGTACTGAAGCCTCATCGGACAAAATGTCACCGAACAAATTCTCCGTCACTACCACATCAAAGCGGGCTGGATTGGTAATCATGACCATGGCTGCACTGTCCACCAACTGGTGTTCTAAAACCACATCAGGATAATCCTGAGCCACTTCTTCAGCGACCTTCCGCCAAAGTTTTGAAGTTGCAAGCACATTTTGCTTGTCGATACTAGTCACTTTTTTCCGACGAGTTTGAGCTAGTTCAAAGGCTGCTATCATAATGCGACGGATTTCCTCAGCTGTATAATCGTTAACATCACGCGCTCGGTCTTCCTGCAACTCATGCTGACCAAAATAGATTCCACCCGTTAATTCTCTCACAAGGACAAAATCTACGCCAGTAATTCGCTCCGTTTTCAGAGGAGACAGGTGTTCTAAAGCTGGAAAGATTTTAACAGGACGGATATTGGCAAAGAGTCCTAATGCCTGACGAATGGCTAAGAGCCCTTGTTCTGGTCGTACAGGAGCCTGGTCATACTGAGGACCACCGATGGCTGCTAACAAAATAGCATCTGCTGTCTTGGCTGCTTCCAAAGTTTGAGTTGGTAACGGATGCCCTGCAGCATCAATTCCCGCACCACCAAATGGGTACGCCTCGACTTGGTAACTGAAACCGATTTTCTCTGCAACCGCAGCAAGCACTTGTAAACCCGCTTCCATGATTTCTGGACCGATACCGTCACCAGCCAAAGAAACAATTTTCTTGGTCATAACTCCTCCACATTCTTTGGGAAATCTTTTTCAGATAAGGGGACAGATTGACGACTGTTTTCTTTTTGCACTTTAATATTGGCATTGATATAAGCAATGGCTGCTGCTTTTAATACATCAAAGTCAATCCCTGTCGCATTGAAAATGGTATCTGTATCTTGATTTTCTACCGTTACATTTACAGCCGCTTGAGCATCAATCCCGTCGGTAATGGCATCAATAGTGAAACTATCCAGACGGACTGCTTGCTTGAAGAAGTCATCGATAGCATTGAAAATCGCCTCCACAGAACCTTTTCCGTCTGCCACCAATTCCACCGTCTCTGCCTCTTGATTGACCATGGTAACTGTTGCGGTAATGGTTTCATCACTGTGTGAAGCCAATTTGAGGTCACCAAAGTGAAAGCCTTCTACATTTTCAACCGTTGTTGCTGCTACCAAGGCACGGATATCCGAATCTGTAATGTCCTGTTTTTTATCTGCCAAATCCTTGAATTTAGCAAACAAGGTCTTGATTTCTGTCTCGTCAAATGCTAACTGAAGTTCCTTGAGTTTTTCGGTAAAGGCATGGCGACCAGACAATTTGCCCAGAGGCAATGAATTAGATTTGACACCCACCAATTCTGGTGTGATGATTTCATAAGTCAGTGGATTTTTAAGAACACCATCCTGATGAATTCCGGACTCATGTGAAAAGGCATTCCCTCCCACCACAGCCTTGTTTTTAGGGATTGAAAGGCCAGAGAAGCGAGAAATCATTTCAGAAGTATTGACCGTTTCAGATAGGACAATGGGACTATCCACTTGATAGTAGTCCTGACGAATATTCAGTGCCACCGCAACTTCTTCCAAGGCCGCATTTCCAGCTCGCTCACCGATACCATTGACAGTTCCTTCTACACGACCAGCTCCATTTTTGATAGCCGAAAGGGTATTGGCCACCGCCATACCGAGGTCATTGTGGCAATGGGGACTGAAACGAATCTCGCGGTCTGCTTTAACATTCTCAATCAAATACTTGAAAATATTGCCATATTCTTCAGGTGTTGTAAAGCCAACAGTATCAGGAATATTGATGTAGCTAGCACCTGCGTCCACCGCTGTTTGGACCACTTCCAAAAGAAAGTCCAGTTCTGTCCGCGTCGCATCTTCTGGAGAAAATTCAACCACCTCAAACTTACTGCGAGCATAAGACACATGTTCTGTAATAGCTACTAAAATTTCTTCCTTACTTTTATTAAGCTTAAATTCTCGATGGATGGGGCTAGTTGCAATAAAAACGTGAATCTGAGGATATTTTGCCCCTTTTAAAGCTTCATAGCAGGCATCAATATCTGACTTGACCGATCGCGCCAAGCCTGTCACTGCTGTCTTTTTCATAGCAGCTGCAATGGCTTGAACTGCGACAAATGAATCTGGACTAGCCGCGGGAAATCCCGCTTCAATGGCTGAAATGCCCCATTTTTCAAGCTGTTTCGCAATCGCAACCTTTTCTTTAACCGAAAAATTGACTCCCGGCGTCTGCTCACCATCTCGCAGACTGGTATCTAAAAATTCAACTGTACGCATACTTCCACCACTTTCTTTTTTCTGGATAAACAAAAACATCTCACCAACCAGCGAGATGTCCTTCCCGCTTGGTAAGCCAAACAGGACTAATGCTCTTGCACTAGCCCCTCTGTCGCAACAACAAGATTGTCTTGTAGCTTGAAACCATTTGACATTCTCCTTGAAATGTGATAATCCTATTTTAGCAGTGTAAAAACCATTTGTCAAGAATTTTCTGATAATTTTGTTAATTCTGTAAATTGTACCAAAGAAAAACAGGATAGTAATTCTATCCTGCTAACACTTCTTCTAAAACCTCACGTAGCCATTCCAATTGACTCTTGTTACGAGCAATCGCACGACGAAGGATGAGATAATGCCCATAGTTGTTCTTAATCGTTGCCTGCTCAGCGAACAATGTTGCTTTTCTTTCTTCCATGTGCGCTAAATGAGCTTCTAAGATATCAATCTGCCCCTGTAATAGCATCGGAATCCGCTCGTCATCCATTTTTTGGATGAAAAACATCTTAAGGGAGAAGATATCCCGTTGCTTGGGTGTTTCTTGATTGGGAATAGCCAACCAGGACTCCAGTTGCTCCTGCCCTTTCTCCGTTAAACGATACAATTTTTCCTTATCATTATCTGGCAAACCATGACAGGTCAAAAAACCTTCTGCTGTCATTCGTTTGAGTTCTGGATAGACTTGGCTGTGGGCAACCTGCCAAAATTCCCCAATTTCACGATTGAAAAAGGCGATAATATCCTTACCCAGCATTTCTCCATCATTTGATGACATAATTCCTAAAATGATATGAGGTAAAATTCGTTCTCTAGGCATCTTAATTGCGCTCCTGCAAAATACTTGCTACTTTTGTATTGATCAAGTCAATGGCTACCACATTGCTCACTCCTTCTGGAATGACAATATCTGCGTAACGCTTAGTTGGCTCAATGAATTGATGGTACATCGGTTTAACAACGCTGGTATACTGCTCAATAATGCTATCCAAACTCCGTCCGCGCTCTACCATATCCCGCTTAATCCGACGAATAATCCGAATATCATCATCTGTATCAACAAAAATCTTAATATCCATCAAATCACGTAAGCGCTCGTCTTCCATCACCAAGATTCCTTCAATAATGAAAACATCTTGCGGCTCCTGACGGTAAGTTTCCTTGCTACGCGTATGTTGAGTATAGTCATAGATGGGGATATCCACCGGACGACCCGCAATCAATTCCCTCAATTGCTCAATCATAAAGTCCGTATCAAAAGCCAATGGATGGTCATAGTTAGTCTTCACTCGCTCTTCAAAGGTCAAATGATCTTGATTTTTATAGTAAGAATCGTGCTCAAGCATGGCAATTTTTGAATCTGGGAAATTTGCTAAAATAGCTTGGGAAACACTTGTCTTTCCTCCTCCAGAACCACCCGTCACGCCAATAATAATGGGTTTTTGAATCATCTCTGTCTCCTCTTTTTCTACTTCTTTCTATTTTACCAAAAATCATGCTATAATGAAAGGTAGAACACCTTAGGAGGTAACACATGTTAAAACTTGGAATTATTGGAACCAGTAGCATCTCACATCAATTTATCGCTGCTGCAACTCTTTCAAAAAAATATCAACTTAGCGCAGTTTATTCTCGTCATTTAGAAACAGCTCAAGCATTTGTCAAAGACTATGAAAATGTGGACTGTTTTACTGACTTTGAAGCATTTTTCAAGGCAGATTTTGATGTCATTTATATTGCCAGCCCAAACTCACTCCACTTTGAACAAGCCAGTTTAGCCTTAAAAGCAGGTAAGCATACCATCGTCGAAAAACCAATCGCATCGACACCTAGCGAACTCGCTCAACTACGTCAATTAGCGCAAGAAAATCAGGTTTTCCTCTTTGAAGCGGCTCGTAATTATCAAGAAAATGCCTTCCAGATTATCCGTGATTTTTTGGCAGACCAGACAATTATCGGTGGTCACTTTACTTACGCCAAATACTCTTCAAAAATGGGAGACCTTCTAGCAGGAAAAGAACCCAATGTCTTCTCTGCTGACTTTTCCGGCGGTGCCCTCATGGACCTAGGTGTTTATACCCTCTATGCTGCTATCGGTTTGATTGGCAAACCAAATACAGCTCACTATACAGCCGTGCAACTGCCAAATACAGTAGATATCAATGGCATCGGACAATTGATTTACGATACCTTTATGGTCACTGTCCAAGCAGGTAAAAACTTGACCAGCAATCTTCCAAGTGAGATTTATACAACTGACGGAACCTTGACGCTTAACGATTGCCAAGACATTCGCTCTGCTATTTTCACAGCCTGTGATGGAACCGAAACAGCCTTGCCAATCCAAGCAGCCCCTAACCGTATGCTGGAAGAAGCGCAAGCCTTTGCCCAAGCTATCATGGAGCAAGACCAAAGCAGTGTCAACCACTGGTTAGACGATGCAGAAAATGTTCATCAGACACTTTACACCATGCGCCAAAGCGCAAACATTACATTTAAGGCGGATATACATGAAGGAAACATTTCCAACTAGTTGGCAAGAACAGCTAGAACAGCTTAACTTTACCGGATTTACAGCTATCCAAGAGGCAGCATTCCAACCTATTTCATTAGGAAAAAATCTCCTAGGTATCAGTCCAACAGGAACGGGTAAAACCCTAGCCTATCTCTGGCCAAGTTTACTTTCTCTGACACCAAAAAAAGCCCAGCAACTCTTGATTTTGGCTCCCAATACTGAGCTGGCTGGACAAATTTTTGAAGTCTGTAAAACATGGGCTGAGCCAATCGGCTTAACAGCACAACTCTTCCTATCAGGCTCTAGCCAAAAGCGTCAAATCGAACGCTTGAAAAAAGGACCTGAAATTCTAATCGGAACACCGGGACGGATTTTTGAACTCATCAAACTCAAAAAAGTCAAAATGATGAATATCAACACCATCATTTTGGACGAGTTTGATGAACTTTTCAGCGATTCCCAATACCATTTTGTGGATAAAATCCTCCGTTACGCACCGCGCGATCACCAGCTGATATACATGAGTGCGACTGCCAAATTTGATCAAAAAAAACTAGCTACAGATGTTGTGAAACTCGATTTGACAGACCAAAAATTGGATAATATCCAGCACTGTTATATGATGGTGGATAAGCGCGATCGGATGGAACTCCTACGCAAGCTGGCCAACATTCCTGATTTTCGAGCGCTAGCCTTTTTCAACAGCCTATCCGATTTAGGTGCTGCCGAGGAAAAACTGACCTACCGTCAGGCAAATGTTGTCTCACTCGCCTCTGATGTCAATGTCAAATTCCGCAAGGTGATTATCGAAAAGTTCAAAGAGCTCGAGATTAATCTGCTTCTTGCTACTGATTTAGTCGCTCGTGGTATGGACATCGACAATCTTGAATGCGTGCTCAACTTTGAAGTCCCTCGTGATAAGGAAGTCTACACTCACCGTGCAGGACGGACAGGACGAATGGGTAAAGATGGATTTGTCATTACCCTCGTGACCAATCCAAGTGATTTGAAAAATCTTAAAAAATACGCTACGGTCAGCGAAATCGTCTTGAAAAATCAAGAATTTTATAAGGTATAAAAGAGTTTAGACTAAAAAATGAATAAAACTACAAAACTTCTAACGAGAACTGTAGCTTTGTTCATTTTTATTTGTTCTGATAGTCGTTCCTAAGCAGGATTTTTAGTCAGTTACTTTAATAAATGGACGACCTTCTGTCAAATCAATGGAATCCGTACTTTGAACATTCTAGATATAAGATAGGCTGGTCCAACCATTATTACGAGGATTATAAGGATCAAGAACATAGTTGTTGCCATTACTGTAGCCTTTGAGGACAATTTCATGCCCACCAGCCACAATATACTTACTTGACTTGGACCAACTGCAGCTGCTACATAACAGCCTTCCTGCAAGGCTTTTGCCAAGGCCAGTTGTGAATTCAGAACCTGTGTTTTCAAGCCCCAGTTTCTTGCTGCAAAGACAACTCCACGGCTACTTGTACCCAGATAAGAGTAGTTAAATTCTAAGGTATTATAGTAAAGATAATTCCCAACTTGAATAGGGGGCACTGTTTGATCTTTCACAGCAGAAATAATCATAGACATGGTAGCCGGCACACATCCTGTTGCTCCAAAACTACCTGTCCCAAGTCGTACACCACTCCAACGGCCATCTAACTGTGAATAATAAGGAGCAGAATAGGCTGCTTTATTGACTTGAACACTTGTTGTAGCAAGACCCATTAATTGTGCCGTATAAATGAATGTGGTATTTGCCAGTTCCCTTATGATTTTGGGCATTGAAACTACCGATAAAGGTAGAAGTACCTTTACGACCAGCTGTGTACCACTTCAAATCATCTTGACCTTTTGCGTCAGACCAAACAGCAATTCTAAGATTTTGGGGATTTGAAATTTAGACAGACTGGTAAGAAATGGCAATCCCTTTATCTCCTAAATTTGTTGTCAAACTAGGCTGGAAATTTTTGACTTGCGCTTCTGTCACATCAAAGCCTTGACTGGCTAGAACCCCCTGTCTCTTACCAGTACTAGTATTTTTAGCGTAAAGGTGGACTGCATAGTGACCAGTTGTGAATTTATGGTCCGATAGACTCAACTCCACTTCCCAATCTCCATTCGCTAAACGATTTGCCTTATACTATTTAATATCATCTTGCCCATTTTTTTCAGACCAAGTAGGAAACTCAACATCGCTAAAATCTGCTCCTAAGCCTGAAAGTGTCAACCGATAATGTGTCTCATCCAAGGCCAAAATCGCCATCTGTAGAGTCTGAACTTGTGGAGAAAGCGCAGGTTCCGTTTTTTGATTTGCTTTCTGCTCTGTTGAAGAGGAAGTTGTTGTTGTCGTACTGCTTTCTTGACTGCTAGAATCTTCTGTCGAAACAGAGGATGAACTACTGTGCTTGTCGAAGAACTTGTTGAAGTAGGATCTGTCTCACCAGTTACTGTCGCTGTACTCGCTCCTGTTGAAGACGAAATTTCCTCAGCTTGTACAACTCCCAACTGCGCCCAACCAAATAAGCTAATGGCTAAAAAAGTCGTACATTTGAGAGCAAACTGTCTCTTATTCTTTTTCATAATTTCTCCAAATTTAATATATTTAATATCTAGTTTACCTTGCTAGAAGTCTCTTTATCAAGTATTTTTTTAGTAAAAAAGATAAGGAATCCCCTATCCTTCTATTGACCTGTATTCCTTTAATAAAGCACGTTGAACCGCTGGACGCTCTTTGATTTTTTCAGACCAAGCAAGGACATGTTTATAAGCTTGCCTATCTAAAAATTCAGCAGCACCCGCATACAATTTACCGTCCAAAAGACGACCATACCAAGACCAGATAGCAATATCAGCAATGCTGTAATCTTCCCCCGCAATATAAGGACGATTCGCCAAGAGTTGATTCAAGACATCCAGCTGACGTTTGGTTTCCATGGTATAACGGTTAATAGGGTATTCCTGCGCTGTTGGTGCGTAATAAAAGAAATGGCCAAAGCCTCCGCCAACAAACGGTGCCGCACCAGTCTGCCAGAAAAGCCAATTCAAGACCTCAGTTCGTCCAGTCAGATCACTTGGCACCAAACCTGAAAACTGTTCTGCCAAATACAGCAAGATATTGGCTGACTCAAAAACATTCAAGCCGTTTTCCTGGTCTAAGAGGACTGGAATTTTGGAGTTAGGATTGAGGGCGACAAAATCTGAACCAAACTGATCGCCTTTACCGATGTCAATCTTGAATAAATCATAATCTGCAGCATGACCGAGTTCTTTTAACTCTTCTAAAACAATTGGTACCTTAATTCCATTTGGAGTCGCTAACGAATAAACTTGAAAGCGATGATTTCCCTTAGGGAGATGCTGTTCAAAACGACTGCCTGCTGTTGGACGATTGCCACTTGGACGATCATTTTCATCTTCCCAACGCCAAACGGCTGGTTTTACATAATCTGTCATCTGTTTACTCCTTTACTTTATTTTTATATTATCGAAAATAAGTATAAATTGTAAAAATACAACACAAAGCACAAAAAAGACTGCCCGAAGACAGTCTTGGAACTACTGATTACAATGAGTTTGTATCAACTTTGATACCAACACCTTGTGTTGTAGTGATTGTAAGGCTTGTGATGTAAGTACCTTTAGCAGTAGCTGGTTTAGCTTTGACAATTACATCGTTGAAAGCTTTGAAGTTTTCAACCAATTTATCAGCTTCAAAGGATACTTTACCGATAACAGCTTGCACGATACCTGCTTTGTCAGCACGGTAAGTGATTTTACCACCTTTAGACTCTTCAACTGCTTTAGCAACATCCATAGTTACTGTACCAGTTTTAGGGTTTGGCATCAAGTTACGTGGACCAAGCACACGACCAAGACGACCAACAAGTGCCATCATGTCAGGTGTAGCGATAACCACGTCGAAGTCCAACCAACCGCCGTTGATTTTAGCAACGAGGTCGTCTTCACCAACAAAGTCAGCACCAGCAGCTTTAGCTTCTTCAGCTTTAGCGCCACGAGCGAATACCAATACGCGAGCAGTTTTACCAGTACCGTTTGGCAATACCATTGCACCACGGATTTGTTGGTCTGCTTTACGAACGTCAATGTTCAAGTTGTAAGCAACTTCTACAGTTGCGTCAAATTTTGCAAAGTTAGTTTCTTTTGCAAGTGCTACAGCTTCTTCTACGCTGTAAGCTTTTGTGCTGTCGATTTTCTCAAGAGCAGCACGCATTTGTTTGCTTTTTTTAGCCATGTTTTATTCTCCTTGTAATGTGGTCATACGATTTTCATCTCCCACGTCACTCATCGGAAATGATGAAGTTAAGCGGGTCTAGGGTTGTTGCTGATTAGTCAGTAACAGTGAATCCCATAGAACGAGCAGTTCCTTCGATCATACGCATTGCAGACTCAATGTTTGCAGCGTTCAAATCTGGCATTTTAGTTTCAGCAATTTCTTGTACTTGTGCACGAGTAACTGTTGCAACTTTTGTTTTGTTTGGTGTGCCTGAACCTTTTTCAACACCTGCAGCTTTTTTCAAAAGAACAGCAGCTGGTGGTGTTTTGCAGACGAAATCAAATGATTTATCTTCGTATACAGTGATTACAACAGGAATGATCATACCAGCTTGGTCAGCTGTACGAGCGTTGAATTCCTTTGTGAATCCCATGATGTTGATCCCTGCTTGACCAAGTGCTGGTCCGACCGGTGGAGCTGGAGTAGCTTTACCAGCAGGAATTTGAAGTTTTACAAGTTTTTCGACTTTCTTAGCCATGAAAAAATCCTCCTTTTGTGGTTTTGGCGGTAATTAAAAGATTTTTACCTCCCACAAATATGTGCTTTACACATACCATACTATTATACAGATTAACTGTTTTAATTGCAAGTTAAAAGTTTACTTTTTTTGACTTTTTTTATAGAATAAAGACATGAATCTGATCTTATTAAAAATTGCCGCAATTCTCTTTTTAATCCTGAGCTTAACCATTTCGGTTATCCTAGTGAAGCTCCTTGGTTTACGAAAAAAAGGGCTTAATTTTGCAGATATTGCTTTTCCACTTTTTATTTGTGAATTTTACTTGATTTCAGACAAGGCTTACTACCATAGTCAACTACCGCTTCTCGGTCTGGCTCTTGGTATTCTAGCGCTCGGCATCTGCTCTTACATGGTTTTTAAGAAGCAGGAATTTGAACCTCGCCGCTTTTTTAAACTTTTTTGGCGAGCCGGTTTTATTCTCACCTTCCTCATGTATTTGGCACTTGTTATTTCTATTTTCTTTATGAAATAAAGAGAACCTGACTCCCTTTGTCGAAATTGCTTGCGCTACTAAGGAAGGTTACAACAGTTATTGTGCAGGCAAAAAAACTTCGTCAAACTAATTTATCTACAAACATTAAAGGACCAAAGACAGTTGTCTCTGGCCCTTTTTGTGTACCTTTTTATTCATGTATTTCCAAGGGAAGTCCATCGGGGTCAAAGAAGAATGCCATCTTCTTTCCATCAAAATCATCTGTCCGCAAAGGATCATGAGGAATAGCCAAGCGGTCAAATTCCTGTAAACAGGCTTCTACATCTTCTACTTTGAAGGCCAAATGACGTAGCCCTGTATGTTCTGGATTAGGCATGACAGGTCTGATTGGAGCGTCTGGCTTGATAAAGATTTCAAGGACTGTATCTCCTTTTTTGACATTAAAAAGAATGTCATTTTTATCAGGACGAATATGCTCATCTAGTTGTTCAAATCCGAGCTTGTCAACATAGAATTCTCGCGTTTTTTTATAGTCACGTCCGATAATGGCAATATGGTGGATATCTTGCAAATTCATTACTGGGTCTCCAATACTTTTCTTGGTTTGGTGCCTTCTGCTGGTCCGATGACACCTGCTTCTTCTAATTCTTCCATGAGACGAGTTGCTCGGTTGAAGCCGACTGACAAACGACGTTGAATCATAGAGGCGCTAGCTTTTTGTGTTTCGATAACCAAAGCTCTGGCTTCCGCAAAGAGAGGGTCTCCTTCTGATGAAGCGCCAGCTCCATTTCCAGAAAGATCATCATTTTCAAAAACTTCACCTGGATCAAAGTTTTCATCGTACTCAGCATCAGCCTGATCTTTAATGAAGGTCACAATACGCTCGACATCATCATCCGAAATGAAGGAACCTTGTAAACGAAGGGGAGCTGACTCACCGATGGGGTGAAAGAGCATATCACCACGCCCTAAGAGTTTTTCAGCCCCATTTTCTCCCAAAATGGTTCGACTATCTGTCCCAGAAGCAACAGCAAAGGCTACACGAGACGGCACATTGGCCTTAATCAGACCACTGATGACATCAACCGACGGACGCTGAGTAGCTAGAATCATGTGAATCCCTGCTGCACGCGCCTTTTGTCCTAAACGAATAATGGCATCTTCAACTTCTTTGCTGGCCACCATCATGAGGTCAGCCAACTCGTCTACGATGACCACGATAAGAGGAAGTGGAATTTGTTTTTCCTGCGACTGGGCATTAAATTCTTCCACCTTGACGTTGTAACCTTCAATATTACGAACGCCGACTTTACTAAAGAGCTCGTAGCGATTTTCCATCTCATCTACCACCTTCTGCAAGGCACGGCTGGCCTTACGTGGGTTGGTCACTACGGGAATGAGCAGGTGAGGAATGTCATTGTAGACAGACAATTCCACCATTTTAGGGTCAATCATCATAAATTTGACTTCGTCAGGACGAGCTTTCATGAGAATACTCGAAATGATACCATTAACCGCAACAGATTTCCCTGAGCCAGTTGAGCCTGCCACCAAGAGGTGAGGCATTTTGGTCAAATCAAAACTTTTAGCTGATCCATTAACAGCTTTTCCAAGAGGAACCTCAAGGAGTTTACGCGGATTGGTCTGGGCTTGTTCCCACAGCTCACGGAAGGAAACGGACGCCACTTCTGAATTGGGGACTTCAATTCCTACCAGAGATTTTCCAGGAATAGGCGCCTCTATACGGACGTCCTTAGCTGCCAAAGCCAGAGCCAAATCATCTGCTAAATTAGAAATACGATTGACACGAACACCAACGGCTGGTTTTACTTCATAACGAGTCACAGAGGGACCAATTTCAGCACGTTCTACGACAACTTTTATTCCAAAACTGGCAAAAGTGTCTTCCAATACTTTGATATTGTGACGAACCAATTTTTTCTCATTCACTTGACTACTTGCCTTAGCTGGAGCAAATAAATCAATAGACGGTAATTGATACGCTAAACGCTCCTTAAGGCTTGGAGCAGGTTTTGAGAAAATGATTTCCTCATCACTCTCCTCCTCGTCTATCTCAAGACCAAGAGGTTCCTCTTCTGCCAAGAGAACTGGAAATTCTTCATCCGTATCTACATCAATCTCCTCAACCGGAAAAGCCGCTACATGCATCTCTTGGTAGTCACGAATAATTGGTTCGTGTGGCATATCTTCCAAAATCTCACCCGTTTCCAGATCAACTTGGTACGGATCAAAAACTGGTGTTTCTTCCTGCAAAGCCAAGCGTTCAACCTCCGCCAAGGCTTCCTCTTCGCGACGAAGTGCTTCTTCTGCCAACCGTCTTTCTTTCTCAGCAGCCTTAAGCAAGCGCTTTTCCTCACGTTTTTCTGCCCGAAGAGCGCTCTTTTCTTGGTGTTTTTCCATAGCCAAAGCAAACATATCTGCTAGATCATAGACAGACCACGGACTCATGAAAAAGAGACCAAAGGCTATCAACAAGAGACCGATAAAGAAACTACCGATGGTCGCAAATAGGAAGGAAACAGGCATATATATGAGCCCTCCGACCAGTCCACCACCCAAGTAATGGCTCACTTGGAACTTTGTCCCATCTTCTAACAATAATGTAAGAGTATGGCCAAATAAATTCGTTCCTTTATAGGTAACATCTAAGTAGGCTTGAAATTCCAACAAAATACCTGCTAAGAAGAGGAGAAAACCAGAGACAATCCCTTCTTGGCGATGGAGATGTTGGCCAAAAATCAAATAGACCACTATGCCTGCTAAAAGTAAATAGGCTGCACTACCTGCTAAGGCTCTCAACAAATTATAGGCTGTAACTCCAAAAACTCCCATCTTTACAGCAGCAAATCCCAATAAAATCAAGCCAGCGATCCGTAACAGTATAGAGTGTAAGTTCTGACGTTGGGCCTGTTCTGCCTTGGTCGGACGGCGTGTTGTTTTTCCTTTTTTTGTATTTTTCTTCATAAATTCCTCACTATCCCATATCTTTTTATTTTACCATATTTCTCCTATTTTTTCAGACATGAAAAACAGACTCCAAAAGCCAATGGGGTCTGTCTTATTTTTTTACAATCAAGTCAAGCGCTTGCTGAATTTTCTGTTCTTGTTCTTCCTTGTCATCAACTGGATTTTCGATGACTTGGGTAATCTTATTGCCAATAACCAGCCCCAATGTACGATTAATACTTGAACGTACAGCTGTCAATTGCGTTACAATATCAATGCACTCTTGCTCTTCTTCAATCATCTTTTGAATCCCACGCAGTTGTCCTTCCGCACGTTTGAGCCGATTAAGAATATTTTTTTTATCTTGAGTCATAAAACCTCCTTGTTTTATTATACCACCTTAGGGTATCTTGTCAATTTTTAAGGATGTAATGTTTTTGCTTGACCAGTGGAAGAAAACTATGCTATTATTCAATTATACCCACGGGGGTATTTAAGATAAAAAAGTAGATTATATGATAAAATCAATCTTTAACAAGCTCTTTCAATCAAGTTATACGAATATTTCCACATGCCAACTAGCTACCTTGCTTGAGAAAAAGAACCTTGTATTGGTCGATGTACGGACAGAAACCGAATACCTACAGGGGGCATATAAAAGATGCTAGAAATATTCCTCTATCAACTATTGATAGCTATAGAGTGGATACTACAAAACCAGTCTATCTCATCTGTCAATCTGGTATTTGTAGTAAGAAAGCTGCAAGAATTTTAAGTAAAAAAGGCTACCAAGCAATCCATGTCAAAGGAGGCATGCTTGCTTGGATAGGAAAAAACATAGGAGGAAAGAAATGACGAAAATTGTAATTGTCGGTGGTGTAGCAGGGGGTATGTCAGCAGCAACTCGCCTACGTCGTTTGATGGAAGATGCTGAAATCATTGTTTTGGATAAGGGGCCTTATGTGTCTTTTGCCAATTGCGGCTTGCCCTTCCATGTTTCTGGAGAAATTGCAGAGCGTTCCAGCTTGATTGTGCAATCACCAGAACAATTGCGAGCGCGTTTCAATCTTGATGTTCGCCCAGAGCAAGAAGTTATCAGTATTGATGTTAACAAAAAAGAAGTAACCGTTCGTTCAGCTGAAAAAACTTACCAAGAAAGTTACGACAAATTAATTCTGTCGCCAGGCGCTAAGCCATTTATTCCGCAAATGGAGGGCTTGAAGGAAGCTGACAATGTCTTTAGTCTTCGCAATATTCCAGATTTAGATAAGATTATGGGGCATTTAGAAACCATTTCTGCTAAAAAAGCTACTGTCATCGGGGCGGGTTTTATCGGACTTGAAATGGCTGAAAGCTTGGCACATAAAGGGTTAGAAGTAACTATTGTGGAAAAAGCATCGCATGTCTTGCCGCCACTCGACCAGGAAATGGCAGCCTTTATGCAGTCCGAATTGGTCAAAAACGGGGTTCGTGTCATCACAGGTCAATCTGCTAAGTCTTTCAAAGATAGTGGCCGAGTGATTGCATTGGAAGATGATCAAGAATTGATTTCGGACGTAACCATTATGTCGGTCGGTGTCGTGCCAGCATCTGACTTAGCTGAAAAAGCTGGCATTGAACTTGGTTTGCGTGGTGGTATTCTAGTTGATGACAACTATGAAACTAGCCAAAAAGATATCTATGCTGTTGGTGATGCTATTGTGGTTAAACAAGAAATCACTGGTCAAGATGCCTTAATTTCCTTAGCGAGTCCCGCCAATCGTCAAGGTCGTCAGGTAGCGGATGTTATTGCTGGCTTAGGTCGTCATAACAAGGGAAGCATTGGAACAGCTATTGTTCGTACCTTTAGCTTGTCTGCTGCCTCAACTGGCTTGAGTGAGCGTGCAGCGCGTCAAGCTTTTGAAGATGTCGCTGTTGTTCATACGAGTGGAAATGACCACGCTGGTTACTATCCTGAAGCAACAAATATTGTTTTGAAACTGATTTTTAACAAGAAATCAGGCGCTATCTACGGTGCACAAGCCATTGGTCAAAAGGGCGTTGACAAACGCATTGATATTTTAGCGACTGCTATTAAGGCTGGGTTGACTATTTTTGACTTGCCAGAACTTGAATTTACCTATGCACCACCATTTGGCTCTGCCAAAGACCCTGTCAATATGGCCGGCTACGCAGCTATGAACCTGGCAGAGGGTTTGAGCGACTCTATCCAATGGTATCAACTTGAAGAAGAGTTGGCTAAAGGCAAGATTCTGCTTGATGTTCGTAATCCTAGTGAAATTGCTCGAGGGCATTTCAAAGACTATCTTGCAATTCCACTCGACCAGTTGCGTGACCGCCTGTCTGAGCTAGATCCAGCTCAAGATTATATCGTGAGCTGCCATAGTGGCTTGCGCTCATACCTAGCAGAACGCTTGCTCAAACAGGCCGGTTTTAAGGTTCAAAACTTAGATGGTGCTTATCAATTATTTAACACTGTTAAGCCAGAGGAGATTATTCATGACTAAAAACATTACAGTTCATCAATTAAAAGACTTGTTGATGACGGAAGACATTCGCTTAATCGATGTTCGTGAAGCGGATGAGTATGCCTTTGGCCATATTCCAGGGGCAGTCAATGTGCCTCTTAGCCAACTAGGCGATAGCTTTTCCGAGCTTGAGAAAGACAAAGCTTATCATATCGTCTGCCAGATGGGTGGGCGTTCGGCGCGTGCTTGCCAATTTTTGGAAGCTCAAGGCTTAGATGTGACCAATGTTGACGGCGGAACCAGCGCTTGGACTGGTGCATTAGAAAAATAAAATCAAAAATAGAGTGAGGCAAGAATCGGTCATTTCACAGACATTCGATTTTGTTTCACTCTATTTTTTTGCAATAAAATTTTTATCGAGGTAGGTAAACCTCAAACCGACTTCCTGTTCCCAGTTGACTGGTTACAGTAATTTGACCGCCACAAAGTCTAATGATGCGATCGACAATAGCCAAGCCAAGACCATTTCCTTCCTGATGATGGGACTGGTCTGTTTGATAAAATTTTTCAAAAATCCTTGGCAATAGTTCCTCAGAAATTCCACATCCCTTGTCTTCCATCACCACTATCAAGCCCTGCTCACTTTCTTGAACTGAAACAGCAATGTCTACTTCCTGCCCAGAATACTTGATTGCATTGTCCAAGAGATTAACCCAAACTTGCATCAGAAGGTCCGGATTGCTGTCTAAGAAAACTGCAGAGCTATCCAAACGAAATGAGATTTCTTTTTCCTGCCATTTTTCTGAGAGGGCAATCATGGCCTGCCGAATCTGCTCATCTACTCGCACCCGTGTTACCGGACCTAAATGATCTAGATTGTCCACCCGCGACATCTGCAAGATTGTATCACACAAGCGACTAAGGCGCTGACTTTCCACTTGTATTAACCGAGTAAATTCCAAGCGACTAGCCTCATCTAGCTGAGGATTTTGCAATAGTTCACTGATATTGGCAATGGCTGCAATCGGTGTTTTCAATTCATGGGATACATTGGTCATAAAATCTTTACGCATGTAATCCATCTGTGCAAGCGAACGAATCATATCGTTGATACTTTCAGATAGCTCATCCAACTCATTATAGTAAGCATATCCCTTACGGAGCTGCTCATTGCGTTCGACACGACCAACAAATTCCCCTCGACTAACATTGGCTACCACCCTATTCACCTCTTCAATAGGCTTGGTCAAGTGCCGAGCACCATACCACATGCTGATAGCACCAAAAAGAATCGTCAGCACACAGACGAAAAATGTTGCCAAATGCAAGAGGAGACTGGTCATTTCTCCTCGATATATCAAGACAAAACCAAGAGTAACCAGCAACATAGCTAAGAATACACAAGCCGTCAAAGTTGCCGCAAACATAAAGGTAAAGTACTGACGTAAAGGGAGACGAAACCGTTTAGTTTTCATGGGCACGATAACCAACTCCTCTCACCGTTTCAATCGTAAAATCTGGAAGATGTTCTACCTTACGGCGCAGTTTATTGATACAGGCATCCACCAAGCGTTCATCCAACTCATCTTCTATTCCCCAAATGGTATCTAGCAATTCCAAACGAGTGAAAATCTTATTGGGATAGCTAAGAAGATGAAAGAGAACACGAAATTCTTTCTGAGGCAAGGTCAAAAGGACAGATCCCTTGGTCAAACTCAGTTGGTCTTCATCTAGTAGACAGTCCCCCACTTTCAGCTGGTGACTGGCAAAAATATTGGATCGGCGTAAGAGTGCCTTAATCCGCAGGCTCAACTCTTGCAGCTGAATCGGCTTCATCATGTAGTCATCTGCTCCCAGTTCAAAGCCTTTTTCCATATCATCAAATTGCGAACGCGCTGTTATAACAATGATAGGGACTTGATAACTTGCCTGGCGCAAGGATTGAATCAAGTCATAACCATCTAGGACAGGCATCATAATGTCTGTTACGATGAGCTGTACTTCTGTTTTTTCTAAAATATCGAGCGCCACAGCCCCATTTTCCGCCACCAATACCCCATAACCGTCTTGTTGTAATTTGGTCGCGATGAGGCTTTGTTGCAAGGCATTATCTTCCACTACTAGTATTTTTATCATGCTTTTATTTTAGCATAATTTTTAGAGGGAGTGGGAAAGAACTCATAGCAATCAACAAAGAGTTCCCTTCGCTCCCTTATTTTTAAGCTCAGGCAGAAAACGTCCACTGGATCTTTTCTCTCCCACCCCCGCACAGTTGATTAGGCTATCCTTGAAGCTTGAAAAGCGAACAAAGATGCCAATCAGCAGTGGTTGTCGGGTGCTGAAGCACCTCGTCAACTGTGCGGGGGAAAGACTATGCTATTAAAATAGCAAGGCTTTCTCCCAACCACTGCGTCTTGCAATTCTAGCTCAAATAAAATTAGGAGTTGGACTTGAGCCTAGCTCCTTGAATTAGGTGATCATTTTCCGATCATCACGGCAGTTTTTTGAAAGAATACTAACTACATTTTGAAAAAAGCTAACGATGAGGAACGGAGAATTAACCCTAAATAAATGTATTGAACTGTGAATACAGATTCTTAAGATTCTTTGACTAGCTTCCCTTGTTTGAGACGATAAACAGTATCGACTAAATCTAGGACACGCTCATCATGGGTTACCATGATAGCAGCCGTATTTCTTTCCTTCACTTCCTTACGAATTAACTCCGTTACTTGACGCCCTCTCACTTCATCCAAGCTAGCTGTCGGTTCATCTGCTAAAATGAGTTTTGGGTGATGAATAAAGGCACGTGCAATCGCCACGCGTTGCTTTTGTCCTCCGGATAACTGTCGTGGAAATTTATGGGCTGAGTCAGCCATCCCTAATTCTTCTAAGAGCTGAGCAATTTCTGATTGGCTTTGTTTTTTATCGACATTTTCCGCAAAATGCGCTACCTGTTCTAACTGGTCCTGTACCGTTAAATAAGGGAGAAGTTGATGACTTTGGAAAATGAAGCCCAATTTGTGGCGACGAAGTTTGGTGTACTCTTTTTGTGATAACTGGGTTACATCCTGCTTGTCTAATAATAAGTGTCCACTATCTGCACCAAGCAGCAAGCCTGCAATTGACAAGAGCGTACTTTTCCCTGAACCAGATGGCCCAAGAATAGCAACGAATTCTCCCGCTTGAACCGCCAAATCCAATTCCTTCAAAATGACAGCCTGTTCCTCACCATCCTTATAAGACTTAGAAATAGCTTTTAATTCCATGACATTTTCCATTATTCTTCACCTCCATTTATCACTTCAACCGGATCAATTTTTGCTACTTTTAGAATGGACAAACCACTACTTAATAAGGCAATGACGAGAAAAGCAAGCGATACCCAAGCGATATGCACAAAATTTAAAACAAATGGCATAGAAACTGGCAAGGCGAGGGATAAGGCGTAGGCCAAACCATCCCCCACAAGAATCCCTAGAAGCGCCAAAAAGAGAATCTGTGCTAACTGGAAACGACCAATTTCAAACATGCTCATACCAATAGCCTTCATGACACTAAATTCATGCCGTTTTTGTAGGGTAATGATATAGAAAAACACTCCCAAAATCGCTGCTGAAGCTAATACCAAGACCCATAAAATCATATTGAGAGTTGACTGCTCAGCACTGTAGCCAGGGATTTTTGAAATCAGTGTGTTCTTCTCAATAATTTCCAAGTCTGCTAATTTTTGATCTGCAACCGCCTTGTCTTTGACGGCAAAAGCCTGTGGATGATAGCTAAAGTTAGGATTTCTTTCCTTTTGTAAATCTTTATAGGTCTGTTCAGAAATGTAAGCAACTGGGCCATGAGCGTACATTTCATTATGAGTAAATCCACTCACCGTCAATTGAGTCCCCGTCGCTTCGTCTTCCAATACATCGCCTAATTTGACCCCTTTCGCCTTCAGGCTATCATTGAGAAGAATCGTATTTTTTTCAGTTGTCAGTGATTTCCCCTCAACTGCTTTTGGGGCGATAAAACTAGCCGGATCAATCACAAAATACATGATATCAAGGGTGTCTTCATCCCCATTTTGTGGCACCAAACCTGTCCTTTGAATAGATAGACCCGTTTTATCCTTTAACTGCAAGTCGTCAACAGCTGCAAGGTCTTCTTCTGTCATATTTGAAAAAGTAATGACCTTTTCCGCCTTGTCCGACAGAATATAGTAACTAGCTGGACTATTCTCAATAGCAGCACTAACGGCTCGCCCAAGTCCATTTGCCAAACCAGACAAAAAGACGACCATAAACATCATCAGAATGATGAGTAGTTCAATTAAGAGATATTTTTTCTTGTAAAAAAGCAATTCTTTCCAAGAGTATGGCATACAAGTTCCCACTTTCTTTATTTTTTTTATCAGTCTAACAAAATTTTATGACCTCAATATGACCTCATTGATTTTTTTGAAAAACTCGCAAATCATTTGCCAAAAATTTGGCATCATTCGAAAGGTAAAAAAGTTATACTATTCTTGGAAATTTTGTCTCGACGTTTTCCTACCTTTTGTTTACTTTTATAAAATGGAGGTTTTCTCATGCAAAAGAAAAAACTGGCTCTTGGTCTCTTGACCATGCTCTTCCTATCTCAATCTGCTACAGCTTACGCCTGTACAGGATTTATCATCGGGAAAGACTTAACGAAAGACGGAACAGCTCTCTATGGACGCACAGAAGATTTAGAGCCCAATCACAATAAAACCTTTGTTGTTTATCCTGCAAAAACCAATAAAACTGGTGCAAAATTAGTAGATGAAAGCAATGGTTTTACCTATTCACTTCCTAACCAATCTTATAAATACACCGCAGTCCCAGACGTCACTCCAAAGGATGGCGTTTACGACGAAGCAGGCTTTAATGAATTTGGGGTCTCTATGTCTGCGACTGTTTCCGCCACTGCTAATGACAAGATTCTAAAACTTGATCCCTATATCGAAGATGGACTAGCTGAGTCCAATATGACCAGTTTGATCTTGCCAAGTGTCAAGACTGCTAAAGAAGGCATCGAGTTGATTGCTAAGGTGGTCACTGAAAAGGGATCTGCAGAAGGAAACATCGTCGTTTTGGCAGATAAAGAAGGCATCTGGTACATGGAAATTCTCTCTGGGCACCAATACGTCGCTATCAAATTCCCAGATGACAAATTTGCTGTTTTTCCAAATACCTTCTTCTTAGGACATGTTGATTTTGCTGATAAAGAACATGTTATTGCTTCAAGTGGTGTCGAGGACCTCGCTAAAAAAGCAGATTCCTATAAGGAAGTCGACGGTCAATTCCACATTGCTCAGTCTTACAATCCAAAACTGTCTGATGGTAACCGCTCACGCTCTTATTCTGGTATCAAGAGCTTGGACCCAGACAGCAAGGTAACTTACAAGGATGACTACTATGAACTCCTGCAATCTACCGATAAAAAATTCGATCTCCAAGATGCTATGAAGCTGCAGCGCAACCGTTTTGAAGGATTAGAATTAAAACCACTGGATCAAATGGAGTTAGACGGAAAAGGCAAACCAGATTCTAAAAATGCTGTAGACGGCTATGCCTACCCTATTTCCAACCCAAATGTCATGGAAGCCCACATCTTCCAACTGAAAGAAAATGTCCCTGCCCAACTCGGTGGAGGTGTTATGTGGCTGTCTGTCGGTAGCCCACGCTTTGCCCCTTACTTGCCTTACTATGGAAATATCACAGACACTTACAAAGCCTATAAAAAGACCAACACCAAGTACAATAAGAAATCCTGGTATTGGACAGTTTCTCATATCAACCAAATGATTGCTAAAAATCCTGATAAGTATTCCCAAAAGGTTCTCGACCAAATCCAAGAACTTGAAAGTCAGTGGATGAAAGAAATCGCAACTGATGAAGAGAAACTCGTAAAACTCAGCCAATCAGATCCTGAAACAGCAGCCAAAGAAAGTACGGAAACATCGAAACAACGTGCCAAAGAAGCCTTCAAACAATTAAAAACTATCGAAAAAGACATTGCTAAACAAAGCAAGTCAGACAAGAAATAAAGGAAAGGTCTGGACATCCTGTCCAGACCTCTCCTTTATATGACCTAATATTTCTTCTTCGGATGGCGGTCAATAACCTGTGGATTGGCATCAATCGCTGCCTGACCTTTATCTGTCAGAAAGATGCCACGAACGGTAAAGTACTGGCCTAACTCTTCTTCTGTCAGATTGTCCTTTAAGGCTTGGTCCAAATCGGCCGCCTTCATTTTAGATAAACCCGCTACACCCTTGTCCTTCAAAATCTTCTTTTTCTTAGTGGCGTTGAGATGGTCCAATGAAGCAAAAGCTGTCTCTAATTGAGCATAGCCCTTGTCAAGAAGTTCTTGTAAATGCTGAGGGGCATTGATCCCATACATATACTCAAAATACTTAGGGAACCAAGTCTCGTTAGTAAAGGTATCAAAAGCGATACGCCAGAGCAAAATAATATCCCCTGCCAAGAGGCCATCTTCCAAAAGTTCCATATTCTTCTTTGGAACAGGCTTAAATTCTTCTGTCGCAAGGTCACGCTCTGGTGAAATATAAGGTTTTACTGGATAATCTCCGTACATAGTCACACTCCAAAATTTACTCTGTTTAGTATAGCATAAAAAGAAAGGCTGGGCAAAATACCCAACCTACATCATCATTTACTAGTAACGATAAAATCCACGACCAGCAGCCTTACCAGTGTATCTTTTATCCAAATAATCCTCTTTGAGCATCTGAGCTAATCTAGTATGGATGTTCTCAGGATCAGAAGAGGTTTCTGCATAGTTCCTCATGATATTATAGGCTGTCTGAATACCTACAATATCTAGAATTTCTAGAATTTCTAGAATTTCCAAGGGACCAATGGGTGCCCCTATCCCCAGCTTCCATGTACGATCAATGGTTTGAGGCAAGCAAAAACACGAAAATGTTCAAATTTCACAATACTGAATGTTGGCAGCCTTCATGCCAGTTGAGAAGAAAATTTGAGAGCTATTTATGGTATAATGTGACTTATAAACTGAATTCCAGAAAGGATTACCATGAAAAAAACACTTGTATGGACAGCCCTCGCTGCCAGCCTTCTTTTGACGGCTTGCGCCAATGAGGCTGACAAAACGACATCATCATCACCTGCTAACAGCAGTCAAGCTAGCACCACAGGCACAGGAGCTAGCCAACAATACCAAAAAGATTTGGCTTACGCCATCAACAATCCAAACGCTACTTTTCCACAACTTTCCTCTGAAATTGCGGAAAATGAAGCTGCCGTCATTCTCAAAACAACTGCTGGAGACATTCATATCAAACTCTTCCCAGAACAAGCCCCACTTGCTGTGGAAAACTTCTTAACTCATGCCAAAGAAGGCTATTATAAGGACGTCATCTTCCACCGTGTCATCAAGAATTTCATGATTCAAACTGGTGATCCTAAGGGAAATGGTACTGGCGGTGAGTCTATTTGGAAGGGCAAAGACGACACAATTGACGCTGGCAATGGCTTCAAAAATGAAATTTCTGCCTTCCTCTACAATATCCGTGGCTCTCTTGCCATGGCAAATGCTGGCGCTGATACAAATGGAAGCCAATTCTACATCAACCAAAATACAGCCGATGCTTCGAGTCAATTACCTACTAGCAAATACCCAGCCAAAATCATTGAGGCCTACAAAAATGGTGGAAATCCTAGCCTAGATGGTGGCTATACTGTTTTCGGACAAGTCACAAGCGGTATGGACATTGTGGACCAGATTGTAGCTGTTGAAACAGATGACATGGACAAACCCAAAACAGACATTAAAATTGAAAGCATCGAAATTGTGAAGGATTACGATTTCAGTAAAAAATAATGCTACATATTCAAAAAAATCAGTTGAGATCTCAACTGATTTTTTGTTACTATTTTTCTAAAAATGCCAGTAAGGTCTTGGCTGATCGTTCGCCAGCTTGGATGATAAATTCATCAAAGGTAATATTGGCATCACCTTGAGCTGTGTCACTCATGGCACGGATAACAAGGAAAGGTTTGCCTGCATTGACCGCAGCTTGCGCAATGGCTGCTCCTTCCATTTCCACTGCTAGGACTTGTGGGAAGTTTGCCTTGATAGCTGCAATCTTGTCCTGACCCGCAATGAAACTATCTCCTGTAGCAATGAGTCCCACTTGACTGGTCAAGTCTTGTTCAGCTAAGACTGAACGCATTTTTTCCAACAAAGTTTGATCTGCTGGGAAATAGAGTTCCTGCCCAGCCATTTGTCCATAGGCATAGCCAAAGGCAGTGACATCCACATCATGGTAGGATAATTTGTCAGCAACAACTACGTCCCCAATCTGTAAACCTTCTGCAACAGCGCCAGCCGAACCTGTATTGATGACCGCATCGACTTGGAAATGGTCAGCCAAAATAGCCACAGACATAGCGGACATGACTTTCCCAATACCAGACTGCACCAAGACAACTTCTGACTTTCCGAGGCGACCAGTATAATAGGTATTTCCTAAAACAGAAACTTCCTCTTTTTCCACCAAAGCCTCTACCAAAATCTTTAGTTCCTGAGGCATGGCAGCAATAATTCCAAATTTCATATGACTCCTCTAAAAATAAATAACAGCTAGAACAAACAAAATCAGCAAGAAGACTATCCAAAAAAGAGTTTTATTGACCTTGGACTTGAACCGTTCTTTTTTTATGGTCTCAATACGGCGACTCTTAACAATGGACGCTTCTACTGGAATCCGTATTGTCTGCCCTTCTTGATAACCTTGGTAGTCTTCGTCTTCCCAGTCTTCTAATTCTTCGTCATCATAATCCTCTTCAAAATAGCCAAATCGCTTTTTACGAGCTTCGCGTTCCAGCACTTCATCTGACAACAAGGGCTTTCTCATAGATACCTACTTTCTCAGTAGTTGGTAGTATTGAAGTGCCATAATGGTCTTGGCGTCACATATCTCACCACTTGCTACTAAGGCTTGCGCTTCTTCTAATGTCACTTCATAAAGTTCAATGACTTCATCTTCGTCCTGCGGGCGAGGATTTTCTACCTTCGTCAAGTTCTCTGCTAAGTACAAACGCAAACGTTCATTACAAAAGCCAATGGCAGAGTAAAAGTCAGATAGAAGAACCAACTTATCTGTTGTGTAACCTGTTTCTTCTTCCAGTTCACGTAAGGCAGCAGCTTCTTGGCTATCTGCTTCGCCATCTTCTAGCTTTCCAGCAGGAATCTCATAGATGACCCGTTCAATAGCCTTTCGGAATTGACGTACTAGCACAATCTTGTCTTCTGGAGTAACCGCCAATACGCAGACCGCTCCCTTGTGGAAAATCAATTCTCGCTTGGCTTGACCCAATCCATTTGGCAGCTCCACATCGTCTACGACTACGTCAAAGATATGCCCCTTGAAAATTTCTTTCCGAGCAATCGTTTTTTCTTCAAATTCCATAAAAACTCCTATTTTTGACTAGGATGATGAGGAAGGCGAGTAGCATAGCCAATTTTATTTTCCTGACGGCAACGACCAATAGCTACGCTATCTGCTGGAACATCCTTGGTAATGGTTGAACCTGCTGCCGTCAAGGCGCTATCCCCAATTTCAACGGGAGCAATAATGGTTGAATGGCTACCGATAAAGACATTGTCGTGAATGAGCGTCTTGTACTTACCTTGTCCGTCATAGTTTACCGTAATGGTACCTGCACCAACATTGACATTGTTACCAACTTGAGCATTTCCGATATAGGTCAAGTGACCTGACTTAGTATTTTCACCCAAAGTGGAAGCCTTGATTTCCACGAAGTTCCCCACATGAGCGTCTTTCTTGAGAAGACTTCCTGGACGGATATGAGCGTAAGGCCCCACTGTTACACCTGTCTCAATGACAGAATCTCCAATATCTGAATTGCTGATAACCACATCCGCTGCAATGCTTGAATCCACCACGCGCGTGCCATTGGTCAAAACAGTCCGTTCACCGATTTTCGTTTTCCCTTTAAGGGTAACATTGGCCTCGATGACCACTTCCGCACCAATTTCCACATCAATGTCAATGTAGGTTGCTTCTGGATTGGTAAAGGTGACACCGTTAACCATGTGTTTTTCTGTAATCCGCTTGCGCATCACAGCCTCAGCAGTCGCAAGGGCAATACGGTCATTAACACCCAAGCTTTCATCAAAATCACGGAGAATATAGGCACCAACTTTTTCACCAGCCTGACGGAAAATGGAAATCACGTCTGTCAAGTAATACTCACCCTGCGCATTGTCCGTATTGATGTCTTTGAGAGCTTCAAAGAGGCGTTTGTTGTCAAAAAGATAGGTTCCGGTATTGATTTCCTTGATTTGCTTTTCAAAATCGTTGGCGTCTTTTTGCTCAACAATTTTCAAAACTTCGCCATCATTGTTCCGAATAATCCGGCCGTAACCGAATGGATTTTCCGCTTGAGCTGTCAAAATCGTTGCCACATTCTTATGGCTAATGTGAAAGTTAATCAAGTTTTTCAAGCTATCACCTGTGATGAGTGGCGTGTCACCTGCGATAACCAAGGTCTGCCCTTCAAGCCCCGCAAGTGCTTCTTCTGCCATCATGACCGCATGACCAGTACCTAGTTGCTCAGACTGGAGCGCAAACTCAGACTGCCCCTCCAACACTTCCTGAACCAATTCTGCCTTGTGACCAACAATGGTCTCAATCTTAGCAGGATCAATAGCTGAAACCGCACGAAAAACGTGTTCCAACATCGAAATACCTGCTACCTTGTGCAGAACCTTTGGAAGGTCTGACTTCATGCGAGTCCCTTTTCCCGCAGCTAAAATAATTGCATAATTTGCCATAAGATTTCCTTTATTTTTCTTTTGTACAACATAAGAACCAGTAAAGTCTATGCAGCAGCACACACAAGATCTAGATCCACTAGTTTCCCCAATAAAGGGTAAAAACGAATGTTACCTCATTACAGTATACCATTTTTATCCTTTTTTGTGAATGATAAATCAATCTTGGGGAGAAAAGGCTTGGTCATTCTCCATTAGGAATGGTTTGGTAGCTCCCGTTGTATCGACATCATACTTATCCAATAAATAATCACCGATAGCCTGCTTGGACTTAAATAGCAATACTTGATAAGGCTCTTCAAATGAAATTTTTTCCACAAACAGATACTTCTTGCCTGTCGGAATCAGTACTCCTACGTGTCCGATAAAGAGCTTGGTCTGTTTCTCATCGAGTTGATCATGCATCCAGACCGAAACCATCTTGGCTTTTCCAGTATGAAACTTCACACCTTTCTTATTCCAGTAGTCCTGAACTTTCTCAATATGGACCTGATGATCTGTCACATTTTCCGTCGCTACAGCACCAAAAATCGTTCGAAACGCCTTCTCTTCTTCTGCTGTTAATTGATACGGATCTGGGGCTTGTGTAATAGCTTCATTATCAATGAAAAGCAGATGGTCATCGTAATCATCTGTTGACGCCACCGAAACAAGCTCTTTCAATAAACCAAAACTTGTCAATCGGCAATTGTAGCCGGGAAAAGTAGGAAATTGACTGGTCCATTTTTCACTGATGGCTGCCACATCGTAGTCGGGAATGAGGGACCTCGATGTAGCAAAATCTGCCTGTACAAAACTGTCTGTTGGCACATGCTGATTGTAGAACTGTACCTGCTCAAAAAAAGCGAGAACAGCGGCTTCTGGTAAAGACGCCACCATCTTACTTTTCACTGCTTCCTGTGTCGGCTGATCAAACAAATTCGAATAGGTAATCAACTTCGTCGCTACCTTACGCCCTTCTTGACTAGAAGCTAGCATGGATGAGTTAGACGATTCTACAGGCATGTGTGTCAGACGACTACATCCTGCTAACAATATTAAACATGTACTTGCCAGTATAACTGCTTTACATTTCATATTCTCTCCTAGTTATCAATATTATTGAAAAGTATCCACGTACTCACTTCAATTCTCTGATTTTGGACTTGATAGCTCTCACGTGAATTTTTGGAAAAACATCCAAACTTGCAAGCTGATCCAGAGACAGCCAGTAAGGACTGTAGACATTATCCCTACTCGACCGCTCCTTTTCCTCACCAGAAATGGCTAGTTTCCCCACCGCCAAATCCGTTTCCGCTAGGAACACAGCCCCCTCCGCAGAACTTTCTAACAGTGTCAACTGCTGTGTTGATAAGTTAATATCCAACTCCTCAGCAACTTCCCGTAGAGCAGCTGCTTCCAGCGTCTCACTGCTTTCCAAACCGCCACCAGGCCAAACCTGATAGATTCGACCTTCTTTTTGCCGACCAATCACAATAACCGACTGCTTGAGTTTGTCGAGAATAAGGATTGTAACACGCATTTAGACCTCCGATTTTATTCCAATAATCAACTTCATGGCGCTACGATTTTTCACTTGCTTCTTAAAACCTTCCTGCCAATCCCAAATATAAACTGACTTTCCTAGCCAAAAGCGTAAATAAATGGACTGAGGTTTTAACTTTCCAGAAATCCCCTTGACTTCCCACTCGCTACCATCTTCTTCTTCAAATTCTGTTCGAACTAACCAACGATTTCCAAGACCAAACTCAATATACTTTTTCACTTCAAACTCCAACCGCCATCAATTTTAACGATTTCTCCTTGCATGGAGCTGGCTTTTCCAGATGCTAGAAAGGCAGTGAGGTCGGCGATTTCTTCTGCTTGCATCCAGCGGCCAATTGGAGTCTCACTAGCTACCCAGTCTGCCAGCCCCCCTGGTTCAAAATCTGCCGCTGTCATGCCTGTCTGAACGGCACCTGGGGCAATACCAAAAATCTGCACACCAGCCTTGGCATAGTCCAGCGCTAGCTGGCGGGTGAATCCTGCCAGAGCATGCTTACTGGCTGTATAGGCCGCGCCTCCGCCACCAGCTAGAAAGCTAGCAATAGAGCACATATTAATAATGATACCTTCTTTTCTCTCTACCATTTTTGCCAGATAGTGGCGGGTCAACTTGACCGTCCCAAAGAAATTTGTGGCGAAAACTTGTTCAAATTCCTCTTCTGAAATCTCTAGCAGGGGCTGATAGTTGTCGAGGATTCCTGCGGTGTTACATAAGATATCCACCTCTGGAACCTGCTCGATCAGCACAGCTATATCCCTTGTCAGGTCTAACTGATAAAAATGAAAGTCTCCCGACAAGTCAGGTTTAGCTGACTTGTCTACACCGTAAACCGCGCAGCCATTTTCCAAAAAAAGCCGTGCTTGTGCCAGTCCAATCCCTGAGGAAACGCCTGTAATGAGGACCCGTCTAGTCATGGACCTGTACCCAATCAGTGGCTAGGACGTCGCAAGGGGTCGGCGCCCACATGGAGAAGCCTTCGCCCTCACCGCTAACATTGATCAGGAAATAGGGAGTCACCTCAAGTTGCTTACCGTCTACTTCTAAGCGGTCAAAGAGTTGGACATAGTTCTCTGCCCCGCCCCAACCTGTGCGCACATACTTTTTCTTGGCCTTCAAGCCTGGTAAAATCTCTTCAAATGTCATGGGAATACCTCTTTTCTTTTTTTACATTTTACCAAAAAAGTAGCGTCGGGCGCTACTTTTCTTATCGACTCACGATGCAGTGATAGGAGCGAGAGGTTAGAAGATAAACGGCTAGATAGGTCAGCAAATAAATCAAAACTGTCACGCTGGTCACCAACATCATTAAGGAGTCACTGGTCAAAATCATGAGTTTGAGAATTAAGGTCAGCATCTTGAATGCTGCTGTCAAGTGAATAACCGCAATACAAACAGGTAGGAGAAAGACTGTCAGCATTTGCTTGTGAATGCTACGCTTGGTTTCTTTTTCATCCAAACCAACCTTTTGCATCATAACAAATCGTTCACGGTCTTCAAAACCTTCTGAGATTTGCTTGTAGTAAATCACCAAAGCGGTTGCCATCAAAAAGATCAGTGATAGAATACCTCCAATAAAGATAATCGAGCCAGCAATCGCATAAAGCTGTAGCTAAAATTACCACGAGAAGCGATAAACCAGTTGGTAAACGGAAATTCCTTATCTGCATCTGGCATGAAATCTCGGCTGAGTTTTCCATAGGCCTCATCTTGCTCTTTCAAGGATAAATCTGTATCAATACCTGTGTAATAATGACTATTATTAGCTGGAAGCAATTGCACATCATCAGACAATACAACGACAACCGTCGTCTCCACAAGAAGAGACATATTGGTTGGAATTTTCAAGTTGGTAAAATCTTCTTTCAAAACTTCCTTAATATGGAAGTCTTTGTCATTTATCGTGAGCGGCTTTGTACTATCCATAGACTTCCCGCTGGTATAGAGAAGAATCTCCTTGCCTGTTAGGCTCGTCTTCTTGCCTGTCATCTTTTGGTAGTCACTTTGATGAATGGCAATCAAATAACCTACTCCAGAGGAATCTCCACCTCCATCTTCTGAAATCTGTCCATTTTCATAGGCCGAAATGGTATTTCCTGATAAAGTTTTTAGAAAGGCTGCTTGGTATTGAAATTGGGTGAGCTTTGCATCTTTCAAGGGGCCCTTAGCCAAGGATTCTCTGATACACACATCTGCTTCTGCCTGCCCTGCCGTAACTTTTCCATTTTCATTGGCCTTGGGTTCTAATTCAATATAAAAATCATTTGGATATTGCTTAGCGATATAATTTTCTGCACCAGCATAAATATTAATAGCCCCGACCATGGTCACTAAAACCATGGTAGACAGAATGGAAATGGTCGCCAGTCCCATGGCGTTTTTTTGCATACGGAAAATAAGATTGGAAACCGAGATGAAATTGACAGGCTTATAATAGTAATTTGGACGATTTTTCAGAAAATGCAGGAAGCTAATGATTCCGACATTAAACAAGATATCGGTCGCAACAATAACCATGAGAACAGCGATAAAAAAGTTGTTCATAGCCTGAAGGGGGGCTTTAATATCCTGAGCCAACCAGTAAGCAATACCAAGAATCACCAAACCTAAAAAGGTCTGAACCCATAGAAAACGACCATTTTTTTCTACTTTCTTTTATCTCTTACAAGATTCAAGGAAGTAGAAAATCCTAGTTTTCCAGCATTAAGTAGCCAAATCAGTACAAAAATAGCTCCAAAATATTCTAAAATAGTGAACACAGTGGACCACTGAAAACTTGATACCAGTAGGACATCCATTTTCATCACTTTGAGTAAAATCGCATAGAAGAGCTTGTCGAGTAAAGCTCCCGTCACAATGCCTAAGAAAAGCGAACTAACTGCAAAGAACAGAGTTTCTACCAAGGTCATTAAAAGTAGGTGTTTTTTATCCATCCCTAAGACGCTGTAGAGACCGATTTCCTTGCTCCGATTTTTCATGACGAAGGAATTGGCATAGAAAATCATTATCACTACTGCAATCATCACAACGTAAAAGCCAAAATCTAATACCGTTCGAACGCCTGTCGCTCCCCATACTCGAAAGAGATTGGGGTTGTTAGCCAGCGATGTAAAAATATAGGCAAAGGCAGAGGATAAGACTGTTACCAGAGCAAAGGGATAATAGAGTTTGCGATTTTTGAGCAAATTGGACAAGGCCAGTTTATAGGTCAATCCCCACATACTACTCACCTCGATTCGCCATAACCGTCAAGGTATCGGAGATTGCTTGGAACATCTCTTGATCCGTGCGATTTCCGCGGTAGATTTGATTGTAAAGAATCCCGTCACGGATAAATAGCTACATATTCTCCCTCATCCACTGTAAAATGAATGTCCTTCAAGGCCTGAACTTGATTGGCTTGAAATCGAGTTTGGTAAATCTTTTCACATGCTGTACATCTAGTAGTGTCATCGCAGTTCTCCATTTCTTTTTGCTGCTTTCATTTTACTGCTAAAAAGCCATGGTATCCATGGTTCTAACTTGCATCTCGCTTACAGATTTGTAAGATTAATCTAAACTGAGTCGTTTTTGATAAACATCAATTCGAACCTCGGTTCTTTGGCCAATCTCGGAGGTCAATTTTAAAGTGAGGTCTAATTCGTGGGCAATCTTCCGAGATAAATAGAGCCCTAATCCTGATGATTGTTGGGTAATCCTGCCATTGTATCCTGAAAATCCTCGTTCAAAAACCCGCTCCAAATCTTCCTTGGCAATCCCAATTCCCGTGTCACGAATCACCAAATCTCCTTCATCTAGCAAAATCGAAATGGTTCCTGTTTTGGTATATTTCAGTGCGTTGGACAAAAATTGTTCCAACAGAAGCCCGAACCAACGCTTATCTGTCACGATTTCCTGTTCTCCTAACTCCAGGCGAATGCGTTGCTGGATAAAGAAAATGGAAAATTTCTTAACCGTTTGATTGACCAAGTCTGCAAGATTTTCCTTACAAAAAACGAGGTCATCATGAAAAGACTGCAACCGTAAGTAATTAAGCACCAAGCCAGTATACTGTTCAATTTTTACCAGTTCTTGGGTCAATTCTTGCTTGTGTTGACTGGTTTCCAAATCTCCTATCAAGAGCTGACTCGCCGCAATGGGAACTTTCATTTGATGAGCCCACATGGTATAGTAATCCTGCAACTCCTCTTGACGCGCGCGTTCTTCTGCCTTAAAATTCAATAGTTTTTGTTCAGCTTCTTGGTATTTTTCCTGCAACAAAAATTCTGCCAGTGACTTGATAGAAAACTCCTGTCCCGTCTGTACAGCCGTCCATTTCCGAAATTCTCGTGTCCCGTCTAAAAGGAAAAGCAAAAAAGCTACCACCAAGAGCAAAAGCAAACCGTAACCTGCTAACTCCTGGGCTACACCATGCAGAATCGCTAGAATCCAAAGCAAACTAGCCATCAGGGTAAAACCGAAGAGAAATACAAAACGAATCCGCAGCCAGATGGAAAAGAACGTCCAAAAATCGCTTCTAATCATACCGTTTCACCAAGCCGTAACCGACTCCTTTTTTGGTCAAAATCAAATTAGCCAAGCCAAGATCAGCCAATTTCTTTCGCAAGCGGGCAACATTGACCGTCAAGGTATTGTCATCAATAAACAAATCGCTATTCCACAACTCTTTCATCAACTCCTCCCGACTCACAATCACTTGAGGCCGTTCAAAAAGAACACGTAAAATTTGAAATTCGTTCTTGGTTAATTCCTCTGTCTTTTCTAAAAAACTCACCTGCATGGTTTTCAAATCCAAAGAAACATCATCAAAAAGCAGGACAGCTTGTTCCCCAACAAAGTCATAGGTCCGCCGCAAGAGTCCCTGTATCTTGGCTAGAAGCACTGTCATATCAAAGGTTTGGTCACATAGTCATCTGCCCCCATATTGATAGCCATGACAGTATCCATTGGCTGGTCATGGGAGGACAAAAAGATAATGGGCAACCGTGATTCCTTCCGAATTTCTTGGCACCAATAGTAACCATAAAAAAATGGAAGAGTAATATCCAGCAAGAGCAAATGGGGTTGAAATTGTCGGATTTGTTCTAAAATAGATTGAAAATCTGTCACTTCTTCTACTTGGTACCCCCAGTTTGTCAAATTTTTGGCTCCCAAACGACTGATGGTCGCATCATCCTCTACAATCAAAATCTTCTGCATAGGGAACCCCTTTCCTTTCTTTTCTTATAAAGGATTTACGAGCTAAATGGAATGGGTTCTCGTAGACTTACAAGATTGTAAGTCCATATTTGTCTTTTGAGAGGACTTAAGCTATACTGATAAAAACGATATTCAAAGGAAAATTATGGCCAATATACTCAACTATATCACAGATTGTCAACATGAAAATTTCTATGAGACCCCTCTCAATGAATTGGATATTCTAGCCCTAACAGAAGTTTCCTATCTCCCCTTTGACGACTTGATTTGTCCTGATTTTTCAGCAGAAAAGGGAATTCGCTTAGATGATTTGGCGACACAATTTCATGAAAAATTCAAGATGGGTTACCCTCCCCTGTCCATGGTCAACCGTGACCGTCTGGCACTGCTACAAAGTCTCAGTACCAGTAAGCGTTTTAAGTATATTCGCGCTTTTGCCTACATCAATGACTACAGTCTGGAAGCTCAAAAACAGTTCGCTGCAGTCTGCTACCGTATCACACCTCAAAATGTCTTGACGGTTTTCCGTGGTACGGACGATACCATCATTGGCTGGAAAGAAGATTTTCATATGACCTATATGGCAGAAATTCCTGCCCAAGCTGCCGCAAGAGACTATCTGGAAACAGCCATTGAAAAATTAACTACCAATTTCTACGTATCTGGCCATTCAAAAGGGGGCAATCTAGCTATCTTTGCAAGCAGTCAAGTTAAAACTGCCCTACAAGAAAGCATTCAAGATGTCTACAGTTTTGACGGACCAGGTCTTCACGACAGTATTTTACAATCTAATGGCTACTCTGCCATTGAAAATCGCATCCACTCCATTATTCCAGAAGGCTCTATCGTGGGGATGATGTTGGAAACTCCGAGAAATGCTCTCATTGTCAAAAGTACAGGACTTGGCCTGGGCCAACATGTCAGTTTTACTTGGGAAATCGCCAATAGAACCTTTCTACCCGCACCGAGTCTAACAACTGAGAGCCTGCAAATGGATCAAACACTGAAAACTTGGACTGCCAGTCTCACACCAGAAGAACTCAAAACCTTCTTCGATCTCTTCTTTGGTCTCTTTACCCAGGCCGGTATTTACCGCTTCAGCGATATAACTGTTGATACACCTACGAAATTGCAAGCACTAGCGAAAAATCGACAACTTCTTACACCTGAAGAAAACCAAATGTTTGAACGTATCACCCATCTCCTCATTGACACCCGCTACCAAATTTGGAAAGATCAACTACAGCCTCTGCCTAACTTTGACATGAAAAAATTAAAAATAAATCTCCCCGATTTCCACCAGTCGCTAAGCAAACTAACAGAAGAATTTAGTGATGAGAAAAACAAGCAGAAATGATAAAAAAGAAAGAGTTGATCCTATGAAAAAAACTGACCTCTATCTATTAGACGTCAGTAGCTTCAGCCTATCCTTTTAGAAGCCAGCCAATATCTCTGTCACCTGGGATTTTTTGATACCGGAGATATTCTGACTAATTCGCTTGGATTTATCTTTGGCAATCTCATCCACGATAGCTCAATAGGGAAAAGCATTCGCTCACATATCAAACAGTCATAACCACCCGTGAAAACGGGTGGCTTGTACACCGGCTGTAAGCCGTTAGTCTCCAGCAGCGTCTAAAGACGCTAGCTGAACGTTGTTCAGGTTATGCTTTATTACTTGACTATTGCCCGTAACAACGGGCTTTTATCGTGTTCTGAAACTTCCATCCGAAAATGGATCCTCATATTCTTTTACGCTCAACTTATCAAGAGCAATGTCATCTTTCTCTT
>JAIMFC010000012.1 GCA_019794795.1 Streptococcus gallolyticus | reverse complement strand
ATCTGCTCGGGAAAGTGGTGCGCGAGGAAGCTATTTCAGTGGGCCTTTGGCCCTGGCCGGTAAGAGCGGCTTACAGCCGCAGAGCAAACCACCAGTTCACACTGGTGGTTTTGATTTTTTGCGAAAAATGAGTAAACTAGTTGTAACCGCAGTCAAGTGTTGTTCGTTATATATGTGAAGAAGGGAGGATATATGAAATTGGACCAATATGAGCGCCAACTGATTGATTGGGCGAAGGAGATTACCCGCTATCTGATTTCTTCAGGTGCTGCAAAGGGTGATGCAGAAGATGTGGTACAAGATGTCCTTCTCCGGCTTTTGGAGGCTGAATTCCTTCTTCCAGCCAATAAATTGCGTGCATGGATGTATCGTGTTTCCCTTCGACGCTATATTGATAAGTACCGGCGAGATAAACGCTATCAAGAAATCTTACGCAAGGAATTTTTCAAACCAGAAGATGTAGTTAGCTTTGATAGGGATGACTATGACTGGCTTTGGGAAGAGTTGAAAAAGTTAAAACAAACCTATCATACCGTTCTAGAACTCTACTATTTTCAAGGTTTTTCAACCAAGGAAATAGCAACTATTTTAGGTATTTCTCACAGCAAGGTCAAGATTGATCTGATGCGAGGAAGGAAAGCCCTCAAAATGAATCTAAAGAAAGCAGGTTACAAAGATGGAAACATTTGAATTTGTCACGAAGAAAAGAAAAAGAAGAAATCGCTGGATGACCGTCAGTTTGTCAGTTCTAGCCATTAGTGGACTTTACATCGGTGCTCGCATGATTACAGGAAAAGTCATTAGTAATCAAGCCTGGAAAGTAGTTCACGAAGTTGAATTAGTTGAAAGTGTTGCCTTTCCAAATATCAAAGCCTATACTTGGTCTGCCAATGGAGGCGATATGTTCAACGGTGGTATCAAAGGACGACAAGCAAAAGATATTTATGGAATCCCAGTCGATTATGGCGAATACAAGACAGATTTTAATATCCTAAGTATCAGATGGGGAAAACTTTTTGAATCAACAACAGGAAAGCAAACAGAGGCTGGCGCAACCATCAATATAGAGAACAACCAGAAAGTTTCACACTTTTATAACGTCAAACTTACTGCTGGTCAACCAGGCACTCAAGGAGGAAAGTCCAGTGAACCAACCAATGAAATTAAATACACTAAGGATATGAAAAATCAGTTGGTGGAAGTGGCGATTACCTTTGACAAACCATATAGCTTAAAAGAACTCCAAACCATGATTCCTAAGAATCTCAAGACCAATTGGTACTGGATTGGAACCTATTCCAAAGGCGACCCTTCTTGGTGGGAACCAAGTAATCTCTATGGCACAAGTCCAGAAAACTTGACGCGAAAAGAATTTGTTCACAAGAAAGAAGCAGAAGAAGCTGTTGCTAAATTAAAAGAGGGTGAAAAATTAGATAAACGTCTTTCTGAAATGAAAGATGTGGATGGGTTCTTGGCTAATCTCAAAAAATACATGGAGTCAGACAGAAGTAGCACCTATAATGGGTTCAAAACACAAGATGACATCAAAGTCTACTTGAAAAAGTTTGGTAACTTGGACTTATCTAAGAAAGAAGAGTTGGACAAACTAGAATTTGCAGGGATCATTTTAACAGGTAAATCCGAGGACTTTGCCAAGCTGGAAAATCAGTCTTGGATTTATGCTTCCAGCATTGGAGCCAGCATTCCTAATCAGCCATATTACCACTTGGAAAACGGCTTGGAAAATGAATAATCTGTGGAAAAATAGGTAAAACACTTGCAATTTCTCTGTAATTTGATAGAATGGTAAGGTAAAGTTAGTCTGTATTGCCTACTGTCTAACTATAAAATATATTTTATTGGAGGCTTTTACCAAAATGGCAAAAGAAAAATACGATCGTAGTAAACCACACGTTAACATTGGTACAATTGGACACGTTGACCACGGTAAAACTACTTTGACAGCAGCTATCACAACTGTATTGGCACGTCGCTTGCCTTCATCAGTTAACCAACCTAAAGACTATGCGTCTATCGACGCTGCTCCTGAAGAACGCGAACGCGGTATCACTATCAATACTGCACACGTTGAGTATGAAACTGAAAAACGTCACTATGCTCACATCGACGCTCCAGGACACGCGGACTACGTTAAAAACATGATCACTGGTGCTGCCCAAATGGACGGTGCGATCCTCGTAGTTGCTTCAACTGATGGACCAATGCCACAAACTCGTGAGCACATCCTTCTTTCACGTCAGGTTGGTGTTAAACACCTTATCGTCTTCATGAACAAAGTTGACTTGGTTGACGATGAAGAATTGCTTGAATTGGTTGAAATGGAAATCCGTGACCTCTTGTCAGAATACGACTTCCCAGGTGACGATCTTCCAGTTATCCAAGGTTCAGCTCTTAAAGCTTTGGAAGGTGACTCAGCATACGAAGATATCATCATGGACTTGATGAACACTGTTGATGAGTACATTCCAGAACCAGAACGCGACACTGACAAACCACTCTTGTTGCCAGTCGAAGATGTATTCTCAATCACTGGTCGTGGTACAGTTGCTTCTGGACGTATCGACCGTGGTACTGTTCGTGTCAACGACGAAATCGAAATCGTTGGTATCAAAGAAGAAAAACATAAAGCAGTTGTTACAGGTGTTGAAATGTTCCGTAAACAACTTGACGAAGGTCTTGCCGGCGATAACGTTGGTGTGCTTCTTCGTGGTGTACAACGTGACGAAATCGAACGTGGTCAAGTTATCTCTAAACCAGGTTCAATCAACCCACACACTAAATTCAAAGGTGAAGTTTACATCCTTTCTAAAGAAGAAGGTGGACGTCATACTCCATTCTTCGACAACTACCGTCCACAGTTCTACTTCCGTACAACTGACGTAACTGGTTCAATCAAATTGCCAGAAGGTACTGAAATGGTAATGCCTGGAGATAACGTAACTATCGACGTTGAATTGATCCACCCAATCGCCGTTGAACAAGGTACTACTTTCTCTATCCGTGAAGGTGGACGTACTGTTGGTTCAGGTATGGTTACAGAAATCGAAGCTTAATTCGATTGAGTTCCCAGAAATAACAATTAAAGTCAGACAACTTATAATTGGCTCGCTACCTTTAGGTGGCGAGTTTTTCTTTATATTACAGAATGATGTCAATTTTCTATAGGGAATAAAATACCTAGAATTCTGGATTATTTTGTGATATACTAGACAAGTAAAAATTAAAGAAGAAGAGGTATGTGAAATGTCACGTAAACCAATTATTGCCGGCAACTGGAAAATGAACAAAAATCCTCAAGAAGCTCAAGCTTTTGTAGAGGGAATTGCTGGTAAATTGCCTTCAGGTGATGTTGTTGAAGCAGCTATTGCAGCTCCAGCAGTTGACTTGAACGCTTTGCTCTGGTTCGCTAAAGATTCAGAATTAAAAGTTGCAGCACAGAACTGCTACTTTGAAGATGCTGGAGCCTTCACTGGTGAAACTAGCCCTAAAGTTTTGAACGAAATGGGTGTTGACTATGTTGTTATTGGTCACTCAGAGCGTCGTGATTACTTCCACGAAACTGATGAAGATATCAACAAAAAAGCGCATGCTATTTTCCGTAACGGTATGACACCAATCATCTGTTGTGGTGAATCTCTTGAAACTTACGAAGCTGGTAAAGCAGCTGAATTCGTAGGTGCGCAAGTATCTGCTGCATTGAAAGACTTGTCAGCAGAGCAAGTAGCTTCACTCGTTATTGCTTATGAGCCAATCTGGGCTATCGGTACTGGTAAATCAGCTACTAAAGATGATGCACAAACAATGTGTAAAGCGGTTCGTGATGTTGTAGCAGCTGACTTTGGTCAAGAAGTTGCTGACAAAGTTCGTATTCAATACGGTGGTTCAGTGAAACCTGAAAACGTTGCTGAATACATGGCTTGTCCAGACGTTGACGGTGCCCTTGTTGGTGGAGCATCACTTGAAGCAGAAAGCTTCTTGGCTTTGTTGAACTTCTAAACTGAATAGATACAAACCGACAAAGAACTTCTAACTCTTAGTTAGAGGTTCTTTGTCACATAACAGGAGAAACAATGAAATATAAGTCTCTTATATATGTAGGAGCTATGACGGTTGCCATTGGGGCAATCCAAGCGAGTGGAGAACAGGTGTTGGCTGATCAGATTTTAGCTGATCCAACACATACGAAGGCTAAGACGGATGACAATGTAAGTGGAGAACTTGCTGTTGAATTGGAGAGAGACAAGGCAAAAATTACCTTGTCTGACTTGACCGTAACTGCCAATCAGGTTAAGGCAACATTATGGACTAATTCTATCCAAAGCAAGACGCAAGAGATTAATTTTGTAAAGGATGAAGAAGGTCACTATCAGGCTTTTGTAACAGGAGAAGGATTGGTAATGGCTGGTGAAACAGAAACCATTTTCCTTCAAGTAGAAGTCCTTACTGAAGATGGAAAGCAATTTCTATTTCAAGATTATCAATTTATTTGGAAAGATGAAGTAGATAAAGCTCTTGAAACAGATACAAAATCTGAATCAGAAGTTGTTACACCAAGCAAACAGGAACCAGCGTCAACAAGTCCTTCAACGTCTGCAAGTGCTGCTAAACCAGCACCAAGTTCGACAGCTGAGCAGGCTGAAAAAGCCCAAACGACTGTTACAACAGCAGCTCCCGCAACTAAGATTGTACTGGGACCTGGTTATGGAGCAGCTGGACCTAAAGTGACTGGGACGATCAACATCAAAAACGTTAACACAGTAGCTGGAACCTTTGATATTGTCATCAGCAATATCGTGGGAGCTACAACCATTCAGACCGTACAGGTTCCCGTTTGGACAGATACGAATGGGCAAGATGATATTAAGTGGTATACGGCTGTTAAGCAAGCTGATGGTAGCTACAAAGTAACGGTTCGGAAAAAAGATCACAAGAATGAAATTGGGCTCTATCATGCTCATTTATACTATCAGTATACGAATGGCAAACACCAAGGTATTGCTAACACGAGTTTCACCCTACCTGCTCCAAATGGCTATTCTGGGACTCTCTCCATTCAAAATATGAATGATCGTTTGGGGACTTTTGATGTTATTGTGTCAAATATTGTAGGCTCTAATATCCAAGCTGTTCAAGTTCCAGTTTGGACAGATGAATTTGACCAAGACGATCTTAAATGGTATACGGCTATGAGACAAGCGGATGGGACCTACAAGGTGACAATCAACAAAAAAGACCATAAAAATGGTCTAGGAAAATACCATGCGCATCTCTATTACAAATTGACAGATGGAAGTAAAAAAGGAATTGCTTCAACGACAACAACTCTGCAAAACAAGCCGCAAGGAAAACTAAGTATTACTAATGTCAATGAAAAGCAAGGAAGTTTTGATATTGTCATTTCAGATATTGTTTCACCAAAGGCTATTTCAAGTATTCAAGTGCCAGTCTGGACGGATGCCAATAATCAGGATGACCTGAAGTGGTATACGGCAATCAAGCAGGCAAATGGTACTTATAAGGTGACAGTTAATAAGAAAGACCATAAAAATGAGATCGGGCTCTACCATGTTCATCTTTACTACAATTTTGTGGACAAGACGAAGAACGGCATTGCTTCAACGACAACTCATTTGAATTTACCAGTTGGTGGGAAACTTTCTGTTGCGAATCTCAATGAAAAAACGGGTACTTTTGACTTAATTGTTTCTGAAGTCTATGGACGTTCGACCATTCAGGCGGTTCGAATTCCAGTTTGGACGGAAGTTAATAACCAAGATGACCTAAAATGGTATACAGCCACCAGACAAGGGAATGGCACTTATAAGGTGACGATTAACAAAAAAGACCATAAGAATGAAATTGGGCTCTACCATGCTCACCTTTACTACAAATACAACGATGGAAGTCTACAGGGTATTGCGACGACCAAAATTGATTTGCCTGCAGCTAAGCCCTCAGCTACTGTCAGCATTAAAAATAACAACTCTGCCAATGGGACGTTTGATGTAGTAGTGACCAATGCTTGGGTTCCTGGTCATTTATCTACAGTTCAAGTTCCAGTCTGGTCAGAGGTCAATGGACAGGATGATATCAAGTGGTATACAGCTATCAAGCAAGGTGATGGTAGCTTCAAGGCGACGGTCTCAGCCAGTGACCACAAATATGATACGGGTATCTACCACGCCCACGTGTATTTGCAGCAGTCGGATGGGAAGAGATTCGGGGTAGCAAATACAAAGGTTAATGTTGCGATCAAGTCAACCGCACCGACAGCAATAGCTGCTATTATCAATGTGGATAATTCCTATGGTACCTTTGATGTAGTTGTGAAAAATATTTTTGCACCCGCAGGAATTGACAAGGTGGAAATTCCTGTTTGGACGGATGCCAATGGTCAGAATGATATTGTTTGGTATCCAGCAGAGCGTCGGACAGATGGTACTTACCGTATTACAGTGCGTTTGGTGAACCACAAATATGAACAAGGTTTGGTCAATGCACATGTTTACATTACCAGTCAAGGTAAACGATATGGTGTCGCTAAAACAGCTACAACGGTTAACTATATCAAGAAAGCAGGGAAATCTTTTATTGATGTAAGTAGTCATAACGGTGCCTTATCAACCGATGACTATAGAAAATTAATGCAGCAAGGTGTGTCCGGTGTGGTCGTGAAATTGACCGAAGGAACAAGTTACCGAAACCCGTATGCCGCGGGTCAGATAAAAAATGCGCAAGCTGTTGGCCTCAAGGTATCAGTTTACCATTACTCACACTTCACAGATGCCAAATCTGCTAGAGAAGAAGCGCAATATTTTGTGCAAGCCGCGAAAGAGTTGGGACTATCAAGAGAAACAGTTATGGTCAATGATATTGAGGAAGCGAAATCGCGAAACAATGTCAATACCAATATGGAAATCTGGGAGTCCGAGATGAAGCGATTGGGCTATTCTAACCTAGTACATTATGCAGGAGCTAGCTGGTTGGATAGAAATGAGGTTAATGTTACAGGACCGATTACAACAGCTAAGTTTGGGATGAGTAATTTCTGGGTTGCACATTATCCTTACTACAAGGGGATGTCAGCTGACCAAGCAAGAGAAATGTCTCTCTATGCAGGAGCAGCAGCATGGCAGTTTACTTCGGTTGCATCTCTTCTTAACGGACGTTCTTATTTTGATTTGAATATTGATTATTCAGGCAGATTTACAAATTAAAAAAACTAGGGTTTGAAGTGACCCTAGTTTTTACTGTCTTCTGAGAACTTTTTTGATGAATTGAATGACCTTGACTTTGGCTGGCTGTGGGTAATAGCGGAAGGTTCCCATTTTTCGGACGATATATCCGTTGAAATTTTGCTTGAAGCGGAGAACTCCATCGCTACCATCGAAGATTCCGGTAATACCTAAGAAAGAATAGAAAGAAATGCCTCGTCTAATAGCCTCACGGATAGCAGCTTCTTGCAGGATAACCGGTGCGTAGAATTTGTTAAATTCTGTTAAAGAACCGCTAAAGAGATAGACCAACTCATGTTGGCTGTAGACAAAGAGACTAACAGCTAATGCTACATCTTCTTGGCCGTAAGTGTTTAGCAGTTCTTGTGCTTCTTCTTTACGGGTTTCAAAGGTTGCGATTTGGCTGGAAATCTCACGTGCTTCATTTTGTTTTTTCTTGGAATTTGGCTGTTGCTCTAAGAAAGAATGAATAGCTGCCAGTTTTTTTTGTAATTTTGCTTCTTGCTGATTGAGATTGGCAAGATAGTCTTGGAAATTAATACTTGCCAAAAGGAACTGCGCCTTATCTCCAAATGCATCATAGAAATCTTGGTAGTATTCGAGAGATTTATCGGCATATTCTCGGCGTTCAGAAGTAGCAGAAGTAATAGCTTTGAACTGGTCTAGTTCTTCTCTAGCAAGTGGTCGAACTTTGATACCAAAGGTATTGGCTTTTTTGAGCAACACCTTCCCTTTTTTACTCAAGGAGTTAGGGAAGTTATCTTGGGTAAGGTTGCTTAAATCCTTGACATAATGCCAGTCAGGTTCGCCTCCAGGATATCCCGTTTGCAGACCATCAAACTGATACCCAATCCCTGTTAGGTCAGTCATTAAGTGTTTTTGTTCTTCTGAAGTAGCCTGACCGTCGCTGTCAAAGGTCTGATAGGTATCGTAGGGCTTAACAATTAGCTGTAGGGCACCATTTTCCTTAGCATAGAGTTGCAAGTCTTTGTAAAATTCAGCAAGATAAGATTGATCAGTTGAGACGGGACCGGAATTCATTTCCATATGAAGCCCTCCCGTCATCGGTAAACTATATAGAATGCCAGATACGACAACTTGTCCCTCTTTTTTGAGCCCGACAAATTGGGTCTTCATTCCACGTTTTGTCAAGAGCGTCGCCATTTCCTCTGTTTGGAGGAAGGAACGCTCAGTAACAGTTTTGGCATGGTCTTGGTATTCTTCAAGACTGAGGAGAGCAAGGGTCATGATTGTTTGTTCCTCCGTTTTTTACGGATGGTGTAAGCGAGATTGAAGAGACCATAAAGTGGGCTGACCGGCAGGTTGAATTCGCCAATAAATTCTTCAATCATGGGGTTAAATTTGGACTTAAAGTTGTAGAGACCGCCGTCTAATTTGTTCTCAATACCGCCCATGTTTTGCTGGCTAATCCCCATATGTTCAAAGGCGTGGAGAGCTGTTTTGTACCAAGTAGCGAGAGCAGGCTGGTAGTGTTTGAAGTCGTCATCCATACCTGCGTAGATATTTTCAGAAGAAGTTCCGAAATTAAGAGACAGGGTAGCTGCAAGAGGAACCACATTTTTCCCTTGATCCAAGTAGTATTTGAGGAAGTCTAGCTCTGCGGACAAGCGCTCGATTTCTTTCAAAGTAGCCTTGACCTTGGTTTCACGAGTATTTCCGGTAAAGGTCGCTTTCAGCTCTTCTTGTTTCTGTAATTCTGCCTCTTGTTTTTGGTAGCGGGCAGCTACATCTAGGCGTGCCATGGTGATATAGGCATCATCACCGTAAGTAGATAATAGCTTTTCATAATAATCTTGGTTACGAAGATGGATACTCTTACGTGCTTCGGTTTTTTTCATGAGACCAGCAAATTCTTCTACTAGGTTCAGATGACCAATTTCAATGACAGCTCCCTTATTTTCAGCGATTCGCATCAGCTGACGCACTTTTTTAGGAATCGCTTCAGGCACAAAATCCTTAGCATAAATGTTAGCTTGGAAGCGAGGCTGAATGGTCTCAGAAATGTCTTCTGTACGTCCGACCCATTTACAGTCAGCTTCTTCGAGGTTAGCAATGACAGTTTGAGCCTCTTCGTTATCAGCAACTTCTTGTTCCACTAGATGTTGTTGGAAATAAATGGACGGGTCAAATTTGATAAAGACAGCTCGCTTGCTTTTGGCAACTTTTTTCAAGGAAGACATGACAAAGGTAACCAATTCCTTATCAAGATAGTCCATGATGGGGCCTCGAGGGATGTAAATCATGGTCAAACCAAGTGGTAGAGGCTGAATCAAAATCGAAGCGACAGCAACAAGGGTATTTTCCTTGTAGAAGCCAATCCGTTCATTGCCCCAGGCATCCTTAATGTGTGCCCATGAGCTGCTTTGGAGGAGATTAATCTGTGGATGTGCTTTGACAAAGTCATCGTGTTCTTGGGCAGGAATGCCCACTTTATAGGAATACATTAGTTTAATACCCACTCTCTAATGGCGTGTGCAACGCCAGATTCGTCATTTGATTTGGTGATATATTTGGCGATTTCTTTCAGTTTGGGGTTGCCGTTTTCCATGACGACAGGATTTCCGACGACTTCCAACATGGACCGGTCATTCTCTTCATCGCCAATGCCCATCGTTTGTTCCAAGGTTAAACCTAATTTTCCAGCTAAACCGATGACAGCTTGCCCTTTGCTAGATGATTTGGGTGTAATATCTAGGTAGAAAGGCGCTGATTTAGCAATATTAAACCGTTCAAAGAAATAGGCAGGAATTTTTTCAATGGCTGCATCAAGGATTTCTGGTTCATCTACCATCATCATTTTGATAATTTCTTTATCAGCAATTTCTTCTGGCGTACGATAGAAGACAGGAGAGTTTACCAACATAGCTTCATAAATTGTATACTTGCCAATATTGCGATTAGCTGTGTACATGCCTTCTTTTGTGGAGACGTGCATAGGCAAATTAAGTCGACGTGCCAGCAATTCCAAATCCAAATAATCTTCGTAGGAAAGGGTTTCTTTCAGAATATCTTCACCAGTAGCTGTATCTTGGACTAGGCCACCGTTAAAGGAAATCACATAGTCGCCTGGATCTGTCAAATTGAGTTCTTTCAAAAGATGATGAACTCCTGAAATAGGACGACCAGTCGTGATGACAATTTTAACACCTGCAGCCTTGGCTTCTTGTACAGCTGCAAAAACTTCAGGGGTGATTTCTTTTTTACTGTTCAAAAGGGTGCCGTCAATATCAACGGTTACAAGTTTAATAGACATGATTTTCTCCATAGGTAAAATGATCGTTTTTGATAAATTCTTGAAAAAGTTTTGTTTGTTCTGCAAAAATGCCAGTGGTTTCAAGCATTTCTTTCGGAAAATAGAAACGACTATCTCCGTGAATGGTTCCAGCTAATGAGGAAACGATTGGGGACAGTTGAGAGAGCTCGACCAAGCTGTCATCTTTCCGAATCATCTCAATCTGTGTTCGTTTCTTCTCTGCTTCTGGCCGGTAAATGTCGTAAGGCAAGTCAAAATTGTGGTGAATAGCTGTGTAGTATTCAGGGTCAAAACCAATGTCTGCCACGATAGAACGAAGCTGGTCTAATTCTTCTTCATCCTGGCTAGAAAAAGTGATGGATTTGAAGACCTTACGGTTAATATAGCGCTGTGCTAAATCCGACAAGGTTCGATCGGGCCCGTCAATCCAAGTCTGGAAGTAGGTATTCATGACACCATCGTCTAGACCCAGATAGTCTTCCAAAGTCACACGATGCTCGAAGAAAGGCACTAATTTTGGTGATGAAAATTTGAAGAAATCCTTTTCTGCTGTATAGAGGACTTTGGCACGATCCAAGAGATTCTGCAATAGAACTTCCATGGACCGGCTTGCAGGGTGAAAATAAACCTGCATGTACATCTGGTAGCGGCTGAGAACATAATCTTCGACGGCATGCATACCTGATTCACGAAAGGCAATACCATTTTCTACAGGTTGAATGACGCGTAAAATCCGTGTCAAATCAAACTCGCCATAGCTAGCACCGGTAAAATAGGAATCCCGTAGTAAATAGTCCATGCGGTCTGCATCAATTTGACTGGAAATCAGCTGCACCACCTGTTTGTTAGGATAAGTGTGGTTGATCACACTGGCTACCTTATCAGGAAAATCGGGGGCTACCTGGCGCAGAATGGCGTTGATTTCGGTCACCGGACTCGTGATAATAGAACAGGTCATTTCCTCATGGTCTGTGTTAAAAAGTCGCTCAAAGGTATGCGAATAGGCACCATGTCCTACATCATGTAGTAAGGCTGCACACATTGTGAGAAGTGACTCGCTTGAATCCCAAATATCGCTGTATTTTTCATCAAATTTCTGGGTCACTTGGCGGGCAATCTCGTAGACTCCCAGACAATGCGAAAAGCGGCTATGCTCGCCACCATGGAAGGTGTAGGAAGTCGTTCCCAATTGCTTGATGCGGCGTAGTCGCTGAAATTCTTTTGTGTTGATAAGTTGGTAAATGATCTCATGGTCCACATGAATATAGTTGTGAACTGGATCACGAAATACTTTTTCAATCATGTTCTTATTATATCAAAAAAGCCATTTTTCTGCTGATTTAGACTGTTTTGTCAGACTTAGAAATTTTTTATTTACGAAAGGAGACATTTCTCGTATAATAAACTAATGACAAATAGAATGATTTTACACTGTATTCAAGCGCTCTTGGTACTGATTATTATTGCCAACTTTACCATGATTTTTCGTTATGCGAAAAAAGAAAAAATTCGTTTAAGTGAGAAATTTTGGACAGGTTTCGGGATTGGGTATGTGACGGATTTGCTGGACACTCTTGGAATTGGAACTTTTGCAACGACAACCACGCTCTTTAAGGCAACCAAGTTGGTGCAGGATGATCGAAAAATTCCCGCAACCATGACAACCGCTCATATCATCCCAGTCTTGGTAGAGGCACTACTTTTTATCACAATTGTCAAGGTGGATTTGGTTACCTTAGTGGCAATGGCTACAGCGGCTTTTTCTGGTGCCTATGTCGGTGCGCGTGTGACCCAAAGCTGGAATACAAAAATGGTGCAACGGATTTTAGGGATTCTGTTGATCATTGCTGCTGGATTTATGGTCTATCGCATGGTAACCAATCCCGGTGCTGACTTGACTGACCAAGTAAGAGGCTTGTCTGGGTTGAGATTAGTGATAGGAATTATTTTTGACTTTATCGTGGGCATGCTGATGAGTATGGGACTTGGAAATTATGCGCCAGAGTTGATTTTCTTCTCGCTAATGGAGATTAGTCCTACAGTTGCTTTGCCGGTTATGATGCTCAATGCGGCCATGATCATGACGGCTGGATCCAAGCAGTTCATCGAATCTGGACGTGTGAGTTGGCCGGGCGTTACAGGAATTATCGCAGGTGGTGTTCTGGGAGTTTTGACAGCTGCTATCTTTTTAACCAATTTGGATATCAACAAATTAAAAGTTTTGGTCATTTTCATTGCGATTTATACCGGTGCTATGCTCTTGCGTTCGTCACTTGTCAAATATATTCAGAAAAAATAAAAGGAAATTTATGGACATTCGACTTAGAAATGAAATCAAATTAGATGACCAGTTAGAAGTCATCGACCAGCTTTATCCAGTTGAGCTGACGGAAAAAAATGGGCAACTTTATCTGGTGTTTACCAATGAAGAAGGGGAAAAAGTCATCATTAAGGCAGGAATGTCGGATTTGACCATGACTCGTTTTTCCACTCCTAAATCCATCATGCGTTTTGTAGCAAATGAAGAAGCTGTCGTGGTTATTCCCACACCTATGGGTTTGCAACACTTTGTAACAGATACCCAGCGCTACCAATTTAAGGAAGAAACTCAGTCTATTCATTTGTGTTACGATTTGAAATCATTGGGCAGTGATCAGATTTTTGCCAGCTATGATATGGAAATTTCTTGGTTTTAGTTGCAAATTAGAACATCCTCGGATAAAAAATTGTTGAAAAAATACAAATTTTTGCTATAATAAAATGAATCGAGGGAGTAGCTAGCAACTTTTTAGTTGTGACATTGTCGTCAGTACGAAGAATTTCCGGCAATGTATGAAATAGCGAGACTTGTTTTACAAAAAACAGGTCTCTTTTCTTTTGCCTAGTAAATTAGGGAGAGAAAAGGAGAGACCGCAAGGAGGAAATTTTGTTGAAAGAACAAAAGCGTGAGTTATACTATACACTCGAAGAAGAAGCTGTTTTGTCAGCCTTGGACTCTTCTCATGAAGGTTTGAGCAAGGCAGAGGCAGACAAGCGTTTGTCCGAATACGGTCGTAATGAGTTGGCAGAAGGCGAAAAGCGTAGCGTCTTCATGAAATTCTTGGATCAGTTCAAGGACTTGATGATTATCATCCTAATGGCAGCGGCCATTCTTTCTGTGGTAACAGAAGGTATGGAAGGTTTGACAGATGCCATCATCATCATGGCGGTTGTTATTTTGAATGCGGCATTTGGTGTCTACCAAGAAGGGCAAGCAGAAGCAGCTATCGAAGCTCTCAAATCAATGTCTAGCCCAATTGCGCGTGTTCGTCGTGACGGCCATGTCGTAGAGGTTGACTCAAAAGAATTGGTACCAGGGGATATCGTGATGTTGGAAGCTGGGGACGTTGTTCCTGCTGATATGCGTCTCTTGGAAGCTAATTCTCTTAAAATCGAAGAAGCAGCTCTTACTGGTGAGTCTGTTCCAGTTGAAAAAGACCTTGCGGAATTGGTTGCAGCAGATGCTGGTATCGGTGACCGTGTCAATATGGCTTACCAAAACTCAAATGTTACTTATGGACGTGGGGTTGCAGTGGTCACAAACACTGGTACTTTCACAGAAGTTGGTCATATTGCGGCCATGCTCAACAATGCAGATGAGACTGACACACCACTGAAACAAAACTTGGATAATCTTTCTAAGATTTTGACATACGCTATCTTGGTCATTGCTGCGATTACATTCGCAGTAGGTGTATTTGTTCGTGGTGAAGCGCCACTTGCAGGTTTGATGACTGCCGTTGCGCTTGCTGTTGCGGCTATTCCAGAAGGACTTCCAGCTATCGTAACAGTTGTTCTTTCACTTGGTTCAACAGTTCTTGCAAAACGTAACGCTATTATCCGTAAATTGCCAGCGGTTGAGACTCTTGGTTCAACAGAAATCATCGCATCAGATAAAACTGGTACCTTGACTATGAACCAAATGACCGTTGAAAAAGTTTATACAAATGGTCAATTAATTTCGTCTGCAGCTGAAATTGCCATGGATAATAACACTCTTCGTGTTATGAACTTTGCCAACGATACTAAGATTGACCCATCAGGCAAATTGATTGGTGACCCGACAGAAACAGCTCTTGTACAGTATGGTTTGGACCACACATTTGACGTGCGTGAAGTCCTTATTAATGAACCACGTGTAGCTGAATTACCATTTGACTCAACACGTAAATTAATGTCAACTATTCACAAACAAGCTGACGGTAACTTTTTTATAGCCGTAAAAGGTGCGCCAGATCAATTGCTTAAACGTGTGACACAAATCGAAGAAAATGGTAGCATTCGTCCAATCACAGAAGAGGACAAGAAAGCGATCCTGGCAACAAATAAAGACTTGGCCAAACAAGCCCTTCGTGTCCTTATGATGGCTTACAAGTACACTGATGCTGTTCCGACTTTGGAGACTGAAATCGTAGAAGCAGACCTTGTCTTTGCAGGTTTGGTGGGTATGATTGACCCAGAACGTCCAGAAGCAGCAGCAGCTGTTAAGGTGGCTAAAGAAGCTGGTATCCGCCCAATCATGATTACTGGTGACCATCAAGATACAGCAGAAGCTATTGCTAAACGTCTAGGCATCATTGATCCAAACGATACAGAAGACCATGTCTTCACTGGTGCTGAGCTCAATGAGTTGTCAGACGAAGAATTCCAAAAAGTCTTCAAGCAATACTCAGTGTATGCGCGTGTGTCCCCAGAGCACAAGGTTCGTATTGTGAAGGCTTGGCAAAATGAAGGTAAGGTTGTTGCCATGACTGGTGACGGTGTCAACGATGCGCCTTCTCTTAAGACTGCTGATATTGGTATCGGTATGGGGATCACTGGTACAGAGGTTTCTAAGAGTGCTTCTGACATGGTCCTTGCTGATGATAACTTTGCAACCATTATCGTTGCAGTTGAAGAAGGACGTAAGGTCTTCTCAAACATTCAAAAAACGATTCAATACTTGCTTTCAGCTAACATGGCTGAGGTCTTCACGATCTTCTTGGCAACCCTATTTGGTTGGGACGTGCTTGAGCCGGTTCATCTCTTGTGGATTAACTTGGTAACAGATACTCTTCCAGCCATCGCTCTTGGTGTTGAACCAGCTGAGCCAGGTGTCATGACCCACAAACCTCGTGGACGTAAATCAAGCTTCTTCGACGGTGGCGTTATGGAAGCAATCCTTTACCAAGGTGCCTTACAAACCCTCTTGGTTCTCGGTGTTTATGGCTTTGCTCTTATGTTCCCAGAACATGCTGGCAACGATCATATGATGCACGAAGATGCGCTTACGATGGCATATGTGACTCTTGGTTTGATCCAATTGGTACATGCTTACAACGTGAAGTCTGTTTACCAATCTATCTTCACAGTCGGCCTCTTCAAGAATCGTCTCTTCAACTACTCAATCCCAATCGCCTTTGTCATGCTAATGTCAACCGTTGTTATTCCAGGATTCAACAAATTCTTCCACGTATCACACCTTTCAGTGACACAATGGTTGGTTGTTGTAGTAGGAAGCTTGCTCATGGTTGTCTTGGTTGAACTTGTTAAAGCTGTTCAACGTGCCTTAGGACAAGACGAAAAAGCAATTTAATCAAACAGAAAACCAGATTCAGCTGAATCTGGTCTTTAGTGTTTTTTGATGTAGACAGAGGGAAGAATTAGTTCTAAAATAAGGCAGACGATAAATAAAATTTGAACAGTTTTGTAGAGTTGGGCTTGTTCATAGAGAATGAAGATACCAGAACAAGCAACTATCATAACGACTAGAGGCGAAAAAAGCCGATTCCAGGTCGAATCACCAGTTTATCACCGTTTGAAACAGCTACTTTTGACCACCAGATGTTCCCTTCAACATTAAGAAAACTAGGCTCATCATTAAGTTCAATTTCCAGAGTTTGACCATAGCCGATTTTTTCGGTAGGAATTTTGTTTAAAATCAAAGTGTTTTTAAAGAAGCCAGGGTATTTTGATGTGACTTGAATAGACATAAGACCACCTCCTAGCCCGATTATAATCCTGGGAAAATTATCTGTCAATAACTAAAGTATGCTATAATAAACAGAGGAAAAGGAGTAGAAATGACAGAGATAGTTGCTCATAGGGGAAGTCGTATTGACCGACCAGAAAATACCTTAATTGCCTTTGAAGAGGCTGTTCGAGTTGGTGCAGACGGGATTGAGTTGGATGTCCAGTTTACCAAGGACAAGGAAGTCATTGTGTTGCATGACTTAACGGTAGATCGGACGACCAATGGTCGAGGAATTGTGGCCGATTTTCCCCTGGCAGAATTGAAAACCTTAGATGCTGGTTCTTGGTTTGGCCCAGAATTTGCTGACCAGACCATTCCAACTTTGCAAGAAGTTTTGGACTTGCTGCAGGAGTTGGACTTTCACGGTAGTCTCAACATTGAATTAAAAACCGCAGATGTGGCCTATGAGGGTATTGAAAAGGCTATTCATTCCATTGTAACGAGCCGAAACTGGAATTTTTCAGTCATGTATTCTTCTTTCAATTTGCGGTCACTTTATAAGATGCATCACTTAGAGCCCAAGGCTGAAAAGGCTTACTTGGTGAGTAAAAATAATTTCTTGGTCTGGCTTGGAGGTATAGCTTCTTTTATTACTAGTCTTCATCTCAATTGCAACTGGTATTTTAAAGAAAAGAAAAAACCATTGAAACATGTTCGTCTGTGGACAGTCAATGATGAACAGCAGATGGTGCAGGCTTTCGCTCAGAACGTGACAGGAATTATCACAGATAAACCCGCAATTGCCAAAGCTTTACGAGATAAAGATAGACTTCTGTAACTCATTTGCAGGTCAAAGTAAAATATGATAAGGTAGACCCTAAAAAGGAGACCATATGAATTACGCACAAATTTTTTTGATGAATAACATGGGGGCTTTTCCACCTGAGCAGATTCCGCTTATTCAGCGGGAGTTGGAACAGTTGGATGAAGAATCCTTTAAAGCCCTCTTAATGACAGAAATAAAGAATCCGATGATTGCCTTGTTGCTCAGTATTTTCCTTGGAGAATTTGGAGTAGACCGCTTTTATGCTGGGCCAAAAGAGATGGGGATTGCCAAGTTAGCCTTGCTGGTTATCTCATTTATTACGCTTTTTATCTTGATTGGTTTTGTCCTCATAATCGGTGTATATGTGTGGAAAGTGGTCGATTGGTTTTTGATTATGGGGGCGACCCGTCAGGCAAATTTTGAGCGCCTCATGTTTACTATTCACCAATATTGAAGAAGCTGTAGCTGAAGTTGGTGAAGAGAGGTGGAAGTGACGGAAGAAGTCGAGTTAGATGAAACAGACTTAGTCATTCTCCAGCCAGAATCTAAAGAAGAATAAGGGGAGAAAATATGTCTATTTTTTCAGAATCATATATTACGGGTAATGCTTCAAATTTCCCTGCAGAATCCATTCCGATGCTACGCCAACGTCTTGCAGGATTGACAGAACAGCAATTTAGCTACATTTTGGCAACGGATTTGAAAAGTCCGACCATTGCCCTTATTTTATCCATTTGTTTTGGTGGTCTAGGTATTGATCGTTTTTATATTGGACAGATCGGTCTGGGCGTCTGCAAGTTGCTATTTGGCTGGCTAACCTTTGGAATTTGGCCACTTGTTGATTTGTTCTTTATCATGGGAGCGACTAAGCGTGCAAATTTAGAAAAAATCAATCAAGCATTGGCTGCAACAGTGCTGTTTTAAGGAGAAGGAGTTGTGAAAAATCACACTCTTTTTTTGTAAAACTTCTGTAATGTAAGAGCTTGATTCGTTATCAGATTGTAACCTAGTCCCTCTCTTTTTCTGCTATAATGATAAAATGCAGTTTAAGGAGGTCTTATGCACTCGACTCGTTTGACGAAGGTCATCTTTCTCTTTTATCTGATTTTCTTGACGTGGGTCATCCTCTTAAAGATGGATATTACGGATATTCTTTATCGGATGCAGTATACTAGCTACCGAAGTGTGAATTTGATTCCATTTGCGGGGACGGCGGTTTATGATGGACATTTGGATTATTTGGAAATAGGGCTAAATGTCTGTATTTTTCTGCCTTATGGGCTTTATTTGCGGGTTATTCATCCGAAAGAAAGTCGGTTCCATGATTTCGTGCAGATTGTGCTGACAAGTCTTTTATTTGAAATATTGCAATTTATTTTTTCAATTGGAGTGGCAGATATCACAGATTTGTTGGCCAATTCTTTGGGTGGTTTATTCGGAATTCTTCTGTTTCAACAACTGAAAACAATCTGGAAAAATAAGTTCATCACTCTGCTCAATATGTGGAGTTTGATTGGCTTTCTTCTCCTTCTTATCTATCTGTGGATAAAACGTTAACAATTGGAAAAAGACGGTATTTTTGCTAGAATAAAGCTATGAACCTCAAAGAAAAAATACAAGAATTAGCAGTTGAAATCGGGATTTCTAAGATTGGATTTACCACGGCAGATAATTTTGCCTATTTGGAAAAATCCTTGCGGGCTGCAGTTGATGAAGGGCGTTCCTCAGGTTTTGAACACAAAAATATCGAGGAGCGAATTGAGCCTCAGCTCAGTTTGGCAAGCGCTAAAACGATTATCTCAATCGCTGTCGCCTATCCGCGTCGATTGCCTCAGCAACCGCAGAAAACTCAGTACAAGCGTGGGAAAATCACACCCAATTCATGGGGACTGGATTACCACTATATCATGCAGGATAAGTTGGAAAGGCTGGCGCGTGGAATTAAAGCCCTGACCGCTGACTTTGAATACAAGGGCATGGTAGACACAGGTGCCTTGGTAGATACAGCTGTTGCCCGACGTGCAGGTATCGGCTTTATCGGGAAGAACGGTTTGGTTATTTCCAAAGAGTACGGTTCCTACATGTTTTTGGGAGAGCTCATTACCAATCTGGAAATCGAACCAGACAGTCCTGTTGATTATGATTGTGGTGCTTGTAATCGTTGCGTGGAGGCCTGTCCGACTTCCTGTCTGATTGGGGATGGGTCTATGAATGCTCGTCGCTGTTTGTCTTTTCAGACGCAGGATAAGGGCATGATGGAGGAAGAATTTCGCAAGAAAATCAAGACGGTCATTTACGGCTGTGATATCTGCCAAATCTGCTGTCCTTACAATAAGGGCATTGATAGTCCACCGGTCGTGGATATTGACCCTGATTTAGCTCATCCAGAATTGATTCCCTTTTTAGACTTGTCAAATGGTCAGTTCAAGGAAAAATTTGGCATAATTGCGGGCTCTTGGCGTGGGAAAAATATTCTCCAGCGCAATGCGATTATCGCTCTGGCAAATAGTCATGACCGCTCTGCGATTCCCAAACTCTTAGAAATCATTGACAAGGGACAAAATCCTATCCATATGGCAACGGCTATTTGGGCTTTGAGCCAGATTGTCAAGAAGCCGACGGAAGACCTGATTGACTTCGTGAAAAACATCAAAAGTCAGGCGCCTGAAGTAGTAGAAGAACGGGCAAAATTTCTAGAGATAGCCAAAATAGCGCAAGTATGATAAACTTAGAAGTAAATAATAGAATGGGGTACTTATGGATACAGCAGAAATTCGCCAAAAAATCGAAGAGCTTGAAACCAAATTGAACTCATTCAGGGGGTCTCTTTGACTTAGATGGTCTAGAGGAAGAAATTGCCATCTTGGAAAACAAGATGACCGAACCTGATTTTTGGAATGATAATTTAGCAGCTCAGAAAACATCGCAAGAATTAAATGAGCTCAAACAAACCTACAACAATTTTCATCAGATGATCGACCTCTTTGATGAGTCAGAAATTCTTTTGGACTTTTTGGCAGAAGATGAGTCTGTTCGTGAGGAGTTGGTAGAAAAACTAGTAGAGCTGGACAAACTCATGACCAGCTACGAGATGACCTTGCTCTTGTCAGAGCCTTATGACCACAATAATGCGATTTTGGAAATTCATCCAGGATCTGGTGGTACAGAAGCTCAGGATTGGGGCGAAATGCTGATGCGGATGTATATGCGCTATGGCAATGCCAAGGGCTTCACAGTGGAAACCTTGGACTATCAAGCAGGTGACGAGGCTGGTATCAAGTCTGTAACGCTGGGCTTTACAGGACCAAATGCCTACGGTCTTCTCAAGTCTGAAATGGGAGTTCACCGTCTGGTGCGTATTTCACCATTTGACTCGGCAAAACGTCGCCATACTTCGTTTACATCTGTGGAAGTTATGCCAGAATTGGATGACACGATTGAAGTGGAAATCCGAGATGATGAGATTAAGATGGATACCTTCCGCTCAGGCGGTGCCGGTGGTCAGAACGTCAACAAGGTGTCAACCGGTGTACGTTTGACCCACATTCCGACAGGTATTGTGACCCAGTCTACTGTGGACCGTACTCAGTATGGAAACCGCGACCGTGCTCTTAAACTCTTGCAAGCGAAACTCTACCAAATGGAGCAGGAGAAAAAAGCCGCTGAAGTAGATGCTCTTAAAGGTGATAAACGAGAAATCACTTGGGGAAGTCAGATTCGTTCTTACGTCTTTACCCCTTATACCATGGTGAAAGACCACCGAACCAACTTTGAAGTTGCACAGGTGGACAAAGTCATGGACGGAGATATTGAAGGATTTATCGATGCCTATCTTAAATGGCGCATCAAATAAAAGAAGAAAGAAAGGCTGTTTATTCTTCGGATAAAACAGAAAATCTTATGGCAATCATTGAAATGAAAGACGTTTCCAAGAAGTATGGAAATGGAACAACGGCTCTTCGTGGCGTATCTGTTAGTGTAGATGCGGGCGAATTCGCCTATATCGTAGGTCCTTCAGGGGCTGGTAAATCAACCTTTATCAAACTTCTTTATCGTGAGGAAAAAATTGATAAGGGAACTCTTAAAGTTGGTAAGTTCAATCTTGGGAACATCAAGAAAAAAGACGTGCCAATGTTGCGTCGTAGTGTAGGGGTAGTTTTCCAAGATTACAAACTTTTGCCTCGTAAGACTGTTTTTGAAAATATTGCTTACGCCATGGAAGTTATCGGTGAAAAGCCACGTAACATCAAGAAGCGTGTCATGGAAGTCTTGGACTTGGTTGGTCTTAAGCACAAGATTCGTTCCTTCCCAAATGAACTTTCTGGTGGGGAGCAACAACGGATTGCCATTGCGCGTGCCATTGTTAACAATCCAAAAGTTTTGATTGCTGACGAACCAACTGGTAACTTGGACCCTGAAAACTCATGGGAAATTATGAATTTATTGGAGCGGATCAACCTGCAAGGGACCACGATTTTAATGGCAACTCATAATAGCCAAATCGTAAACACACTCCGCCACCGCGTTATTGCGATTGAAGACGGTCGCGTTGTACGTGATGAAGTAGAAGGAGAGTACGGTTACGATGATTAGACGATTTGTTAGACATTTTGTGGAGTCTCTGAAGAGCCTCAAGCGAAATGGTTGGATGACGATTGCTGCCATTTCGTCAGTTACGATTACCCTGACCTTAGTTGGGATTTTTGCATCTGTCATTTTGAATACTGCTAAGTTGGCATCTGATTTGGAAAATAATGTCCGTATCAATGTTTACTTGCGGGCAGATTCGACAGACCAAAAAGAAACTATTAAAGATGAGTCAGGTAAAGAAGTCAAGAATGAAAATTACAAGGCTGTTTACAACCAAATTATGGCGTTGAAAAATGTAGAAAGTGTGACTTATTCAAGCAAGGATGAGCAACTGAAACATTTAACAGAGACCTTGGGAGATACCTGGAACCTTTTCTCAGGTGATGCCAATCCACTTTACGATGCCTATATCATTGATACCACAAAGCCTGAATACGTTAAGTCAGTTGCTAAGGAACTGAAAACAATTGATGGAATTTCAGAGGTACGTGATGGTGAGGTCGAGACTGAGCGAATCTTTAAGGTGGCTTCAGTTGTTCGTACGTGGGGTTTTGCTGCGACAGCTCTCTTGCTCTTTACAGCAGTCTTCCTGATTTCAAATACCATTCGAATTACCATTATTTCACGTAGTCGTGAGATTCAGATCATGCGTTTGGTAGGTGCCAAGAATTCTTACATCCGTGGTCCATTCCTTTTGGAAGGCGCTTGGGTAGGGCTTTTAGGTGCTATTGCGCCAGCTTCCTTGGTTTATGTGGTTTATCACATGGTTTATAGCTCGGTCAATAGCAGTTTGGCAAGCCAGAATCTGTCATTGATTCCTCAAAATATCTTTATTCCAGGTATGATGTTTGCCCTCTTTTTAGTAGGGATTGTCATTGGAGCACTTGGTTCAACCATTTCAATGAGCCGTTTCTTGAAAATTTAAGAGAACAAAAAGCTGAGGATTTCCTCAGCTTTTTACGGTTCTTGTTTTTGAATAAATTGAGCAATGATTTCTACGATTTCCTGTCTTTGCTGTTTTGGGGAGATAGTGGATACGGTGTTATTTTTTTGGAGACCGTATTCTCCAAAGCCACTGTGATTTCCACCGAAGATCTGGACAAAATCGGTATTTTTCGGTAAGCGTTTCTTTGCTTTTTCATAGGACGACCAGTTGAGGATATGATCTTGGCTAGCAGTAATTGATAAGACGGCTAGCTGATTATCTGATAAATCTACCTTGTTTGAAGGATAGGAAGCTAGCAAAATGAGTCCCTTGGCTTGGTGAGCTTCCCCCACATTCATACTGGCAACCGCTCCACCTAGAGAATGACCGGCTAGATAAAGAGGAATAGTAGGCTTATCGGGAATCAGCCTAGGGGCTGCTGTTGTGTCTAAAATTGGTAGATTAAGCGGGCTCTTGAGAAGGTAGACAGCAACATTTTTTTGAGATAATTCTCTTGTAAGAGGGGCGTGGGTTCCTGCTTGTACGAGAGCTCCTTGATAGAATAAAATCCTTTGGCGAGCCTTCTGTTTTGCAGGAAAGTAAGTGTAGCTATGGAAGTCCTGACCATACTGACTGACTCTATGAGCAGTTTGAGTGGCTGGATAAGTTTTAAATATAGGAATGTGAAACCCAAACAGGTCAAACTGACCAATAGAATCAGTACATCACGTAAGATCTTTTTAACTTTTTTCATGAATTAAAAGAAAGGATTAAAGTTACGTTCATGAGCAATAGTAGTTTCACGTTCATGACCTGGATAGGCTGTATAGTGACCGGGTAGGGTAAATAGTTGCTCACGAATACCGGATAGGAGATCCTCTAAGTTACCTGTTGGTAGGTCAGTGCGTCCGATAGCTCCGCGGAAAAGAGCATCTCCAGTTAAAACAAGCTCTGCATCTGGGAAAACGATAGATACCCCGCCGATCGAGTGTCCTGGAGTTTGCAGAACCTTGAACCGAAAGCCGTCTAAGTCATAATCGTTTTCATACTGAAAGGTCTTTTCAGCTGGTTGGAAGTTCATAGTTGGCAATTCTGGGTGACGCGCCAAGCCATTTAACTCAGCAGTATAGAGCCAGTGAGCCTCTGCTTCAGCAACATAGACAGGAGGTTGACCAAAAGTTTCTCTGACCAAGTCCAGACTCAAAATATGGTCATAGTGGGTATGGGTCAAAAGAATGGCGCTGATGGGTTTGCCAATTTCTTCAATTTTTTTCCGGATGGTCTCCCAATTACTACCAGGGTCAACAACCAAAAGGTGGCTATCATTTTCCAAATAGTAGGTATTTTCTCCAGCAACTTCATTAAACGAGCGATGTAATTTCATAGTTTCTCCTTTAGCTTGCGAATTCTCTTCTATCAGTGTAACAGAAATAAGGAGATTGGGCATGAATTTTGTTATAATATTACTGTTATGTTCAGTAAAAAAAGAAATAAGTATGCTGTTGTGGATTTGGAAGCAACAGGTACAGGTAGTCAGGCAAAAATCATTCAGATTGGAATTGTTATCGTAGAAGATGGAAAAATCTTGGAAACCTATACGACAGACATCAATCCCTATGAAATATTAGATAGTCATATTAAGGAATTGACGGGGATTACGGATGAGCAATTAGCGATAGCGCCAGATTTCGGTCAGGTGGCACGGAAAATCTACGATTTGATTGGTGATGCTATTTTTGTAGCCCATAATGTCAAATTTGACGCTAATCTCTTGGCAGAAGCCTTGTTTTTTGAAGGATTTGACCTCCTGACCCCACGAGTGGATACGGTAGAATTAGTCCAGCTCTTTTTCCCGACTTTTGAGAAATACAATCTTTCTGTTTTATCGGAAAAATTGAATCTAGACTTGGACCAGGCCCATACCGCCATTGCTGACGCCATGGCAACAGCTCAACTTTTGTTAAAAATTCAGGAGAAAATCCAGTCTCTGCCTCGGCAAACGGTTGAAAAAATCTTGGATTTGGCAGATAACCTGCTGTATGAGAGCCGACTGGTCATTGATGAAGTTTATCCATGCTTGTCCTCCTATTTATCAGAAAAGTTTGAGGCAGTACATGGTTTGGTCTTGCAGAAACCTGTCGGTTGGCCAGTTCCCCGCCGTTTGTCAGAGGAATTTTCGGTTAATCTAGCCTTGTTAGGTTTAGAAGAAAGAGCACAGCAACTGTTCTTTGCTCAGACTATTTCTAGTCGATTGGATAGCCAGACAGGGATTCATTTTGTCCAAGGGCAGGCTGGAATTGGGAAGACTTACGGTTATTTATTACCCCTGCTTTCACAAACAGATCAGCCTCTTTTGCTAGTCGTACCGACCAAGGTTTTGCAAGGGCAGATGATGGAAAATGAAGGAAACAAACTGGCTGAGACCTTCCATATTTCGATGGCCTCTATCAAATCAGCCCGACATTTTATCAAGTTGGATACCTTCTTGCAAGTCTTGGAACGGCAGGATGATAATCGTTTGGTCAATCTTTGCAAAATGCAGGTTTTAGTCTGGTTAACGGAGACAGCAACTGGTGATTTGGACGAATTTCAGCAACAGTATCGTTTCCCAAGTTTTTATGATGAAATTCGCCATGATGGGAATCTCTCAAGAAAGGATCTCTTTCAGTCTTGGGATTTTTGGGAAAGATTGCAAGAAAAATCGAGGACAAGTCGTGTTTTAGTCACTAATCATGCCTATTTCTTAGAGCATTTATCTGACCAAGAATCTCTCTTTACCAATCGGATTTTATTGGTCGATGAAGCCCAGCGGTTTTTACTGGCTGTGGAAAATTTTTCCAGTCAGACGATTGATATAGCGCAACTGTTACAGCTTTTGCAGAGTAAACGAGATAAGGCGACAGGAATCTTGGAAAAAAGATTGTTGGAGTCTACGAGTTTTGAGCTAGAAAAGATTTCTAAGATGAAGGAACACGGCCGTCTCATTCCCTCTCTAGATTTAGAACAATTGCGGCAAAATCTAGGGGAATTAGTAGATAGTGACTTGCAAGAATTGACAGACATGTTGGCGCGATTTGATGATTTTTGGATAGAAGAGAAGCTGGTTGATCAACATCGGATTCGCTACTTGCGCGGTAGTTTTGCTCAGATGGTGCGTGTAGAGGACCGTCTTCCTTTTGAAAAACAGTTTTATATCAGTGCGACCTTGGAGCTGACAAAACGGTTAAATATGGCAGATTTGTTGGGATTTGAACAAGCAACTTTTGATCAGCTACCTAGTTGTAAGTTGGAGAATCAGTTGCTGCTGCTGCCAAAAGATTTACCAAATGTAGTAGACTATAGTGCAGAAGAACATGCTCAATTTATTGCCAATCACCTCTCTCATTTACAGGAATTAAATCAGCCAATACTGGTACTCTTCACCTCCACCTCTCTTTTATTAGCTGTGTCAGAACTGTTAGACCAATTGGAGTTAGCACATGTGGCTCAGCATAAGCATGGGACGGAAACTCAGGTGAAGAAACGCTTTGAACGTGGTGAAGTCAAGATGTTGCTAGGGACAGGTGCTTTTTGGCAAGGAGTGGATTTTGCTCAGCAGGACAAATTACTATTGGTTTTAACTCGACTTCCCTTTGAAAACCCAAAAGACCGTTTGCATCAAAAAATCAACCAGGAATTACGGAAGTTAGGAAAATCACCTTTCTACGACTATAGCCTTCCCATGATGATGATTCGTCTCAAACAAGCCTTGGGGCGGACCAACCGATATCGTCAGCAACGATCAGTTGTTATTCTACTCGATACGCGCTTACTTTCTAAAAAATATGGCAAGCAAGTGAGAGAGTTTTTGAGTAAGGACTATGACTTGGAACGGATTTCTCTAGCTCAGCTAAAGAACAGAATTTCAAGATTTTTTAAGTTGGAATGAGGCGGTAGTCCGCCTTTTTTCATATCTTGTTCAAAACTGGATAAAATGTGGTATAATATTCTGAATATTAGCTCGAAAGAGAGTAGATAAGATGACAGAAAAAACGATAGTATTTAAGGTGGGGACTAGTTCGCTGACCCAAGAAAATGGTTCTTTGGACCGTATCAAAATTGCACGGATTACCAATCAGTTGGCACAATTGCACCAAAAAGGTCACCAGATTGTCTTGGTGACGTCGGGGTCTATTGCGGCAGGTTTTCGTCGATTGGGCTTTGAAAAACGACCGACCAAGATTGCGGAAAAGCAGGCTAGCGCTGCTGTTGGTCAAGGATTGCTGATTGAAGAATATACTCAGAATCTCATGAAAGATGGGATTGTTTCTGCTCAGGTTCTGCTGACTCAGGATGACTTTGCGGATGCACGTCGTTACCAAAATGCCTCCCAAGCTCTGCAGGTTCTCTTGCATCAACGTGCCATTCCCATTATCAATGAAAATGATACCGTAGCCATTGAAGAAATCAAGGTGGGGGATAATGATACGCTATCTGCCCAAGTTGCAGCACTTTTGAAAGCAGACTTGCTGGTCTTGCTGACAGATGTAGATGGACTTTATACCGCCAATCCATCCACCAATCCAGATGCTCAACATTTGCCTGTTATTGAGGAAATTAGCCAGGAACTGTTTGAAATGGCAGCTGGAGCAGGTAGCTCAAATGGAACTGGTGGGATGACCACCAAGTTACAGGCGGCACAAATTGCGACTAAGTCAGGTGTTCCAGTCTATATCTGTTCTTCTAAAAAAGATACAGCCTTGCTTGAAGCCATTGACCAAAGGAATCGTGGAACACTTTTCCTTGCGGATGACCATACTATGAACCAGCGGAAGCAGTGGATGGCCTTTTATGCTCGGACAGATGCCGTGGTAGAGGTAGACGCTGGTGCGACGAAAGCCATGTTGGAAAATGGGAAAAGTCTGTTAGCAGCGGGAGTGAAATCTGTTCAAGGTCAATTTGAAGCTGGGGATATTGTTGAAGTGTATAGCCAGTCCATAGGCAGATTGATTGGGAAAGGGAGAGTCAAGTTGTCTTCTACTATTTTGCGTCAAGAATTAGAGGACGCCAATTTAGAGGGGATTTTCATTCATCGCAATGATTGGGTAAGTTTATAGGAGAAAGCAATGACAAGTACACAAGTCTTATTAGACAGTCTTTTGGCGCATAAGTCCGCTATCAATTTAGCCACGACAATAGAAAAAAATCAAGCCTTGGAAGCTATGGCAAGCCAATTAGAAGCGCAGACGGAAGCAATTTTAGCTGGTAATCAACTAGATATGGAAGCGGCTCAGGGGACGATTAGCTCTGTGATGCTGGATCGCCTGCTCTTGACAGCTGAACGGATTTCCGATATGGCTGCTGGTATTCGAGCTTTAATTAACCTGCCAGATCCAGTCGGTCTGACTTTGGAGGAAACTGTCGCTGAAAATGGCATGACCATTTCTAAGAAATCCATTCCCTTTGGTTTGGTCGGTATGATTTATGAAAGCCGTCCAAATGTCACTTCGGATGCGGCAGCCTTGGCTATCAAGAGCGGAAATGCCGTCATTCTTCGTGGAGGAAAGGAAGCCTTCCACTCAGCGCAAGCCGTTGTCCAAGCCCTAAAAGCAGGCCTAAAAGAAGCAGGAATCAATCCTAAAGTCATCGAGCTAGTGCAAGATACTAGCCGTCAGTCTGCTACTGAACTCATGACAGCCAAGGGGAAAATCGATCTTTTGGTGCCACGTGGTGGTGCTGGTCTCATCCAAGCAGTGGTGGAACAGGCAACAGTTCCTGTTATCGAAACAGGGACGGGGATTTGCCATGTTTATGTGGACAAGGATGCGGACTTTGAGAAGGCGCTATCTATCGTTGAAAATGCGAAAATGAGTCGTCCATCGGTCTGTAATTCGACAGAAGTTCTCTTGGTTCATGAAGCGATTGCCGCTCAATTTCTACCAGCTTTAGAAGAAAAATTAGCTGGTAAAGTGGAGTGGCGAGCTGATGAAGAAGCTGGGCAATTTTTGACAACCTATACACCAGCTGGTGTGGAAGATTTTGATACAGAATTTTTGGACTACATCATGGGAGTCAAGGTTGTTTCAAGCGTAAAAGAAGCTGCCAGTCATATCGCAGCACATTCGACAGGTCATAGTGAAGCCATTGTAACGGAAAATGCAGCAACTGCTGAGCTATTTACCTTGCATGTGGATTCAGCAGCGGTCTATGTCAATGTTTCTACTCGTTTTACGGATGGTGGACAATTTGGTCTTGGTTGTGAGTTAGGAATTTCGACACAAAAAATGCATGCGCGTGGGCCAATGGGACTGCGTGAAATGACGACCTACAAGTACATCATAACGGGTGATGGCCAAGTACGAATTTAGGAGATGAGCATGAAAATTGGATTTATCGGTCTAGGAAATATGGGTTCTGCCTTAGCAAAATCTCTGGTAAAATTGGGACGACACGACCTCCTTCTCAGCATTCACAATCAAGAAAAGGCAAGCCTTCTGCAAGCGGAAATTGGAGGTCAACTAGCTTCAAATGCGGAAATTGCCAGTCAAGCCCAAGTGATTTTTTTAGGTGTTAAACCGCATTTGTTGGGGCAAGTCTTGACAGATTTGAAAGAGGAAATTGCAAAGAATCCAGCAGCGGTGTGGATTTCTATGGCAGCAGGAGTGAGTTTGTCGGATTTACAAGAGTATTTACCAGCAGATTGTTTGGTTCGGATTATGCCAAATACACCAGTCGCTATTGGACAAGGCATGACGACTTATTCGGTGGAAAATCCTGATTTAGCCCCTCTTGTTGAGAAACTTTTATCTGCTTCGGGAAAGGTTGAACAGGTTCCAGAAGACAAGATTGACGCAGCGACAGCTATTGCAGGTTGCGGACCGGCTTTTGCCTATGTCTTCATTGATGCTTTGGTACAAGCAGGCATTCAAAATGGCTTATCAGCAGACTTATCAAAAGAATTGGCAGCCCAAACCTTGCTAGGGTCTGCTCAATTAGTGTTAGAAAGTGAGCAACATACAGCGCAATTGCGTGACCAAGTGACGTCGCCAGGTGGCTCGACCATCGCAGGCTTGGTGGCCATGGAGGAGCACAATTTTCGCTACGCAACCATTGCAGCTGTCAATCAAGCCCTTGCTAAAACTCGGGAACTAGGGAAGAAATGAGAGTGAAACAAAAATCGTAATTTCGTAGAAATCAATTTTCCTTCACGTCTCAACTTCTAGGTTCAGGCTGAAGTAGTCTCTCCCCTCTCATCTCAACCACTGTGTTCAGTATCATATCAATAAAAACGAAAGAACTTGAGATTTTGTCCCAAGTTCATTTTTTTCGTTCTTGTAGCCACTTGCTGACATTGTTGAGAGCAGAAGATTGGCTGACTTTTTCTTGCAGGATATCGGTTAAACCTTGCTGCAAGCCTTGGCGCTGAATGCGTCCTTGCAACTGCGCCCACTTATCTGCCCAGATTTGAGAAGTGCGGGCATAGGCATTTTCGAGAATTTCCTCTTTTGATTTGTAGTTGCGGTAGAAGGCATTGCGCGACACACCGGCTTTCTTGACCAATTCTGAAATAGAGATTTGATTGAGATCTTTCTTTTCTAATAAAAATAGCAGAGCTGTTTCGATAGACTCTTTTGTTAATTGATTGGCTTCCTTATTAGAACGGACTAAATTTTTTAATGAAGTCGGAGAAATTTTACGCTTATTCATTGGGGCTCCTTTCTCTGTCACAGCTGAAATAAGGGGCTTCCAGCTTAGAAGATTCCATGGTATAATTGTAAAAGAAGATATTTTCTCTGTCAAATAAAAGTCTTCAAATTATAGATAAGATAGGAAATGATATGAAAAAGTGGAAAATTGTAGCTGATAGTGGTTGCGATATTGTGAGTTTGGAAAATGTAGCGGCGGATACAGATTTTGTGCGTGTTCCCTTGACGATTCAAGTGGAAAATGAAATCTTTGTTGATAACGATACCTTAGATATTGATCAGATGATGGAGACCATGTACGCATCGCATACAGCAGCAAAATCAGCCTGCCCAAGCCCGCAAGCTTTCCAAGAATCCTTTGAAGGTGCTGAAAATGTATTTGTTATTACCATTACAGGTGGTCTTTCAGGTAGCAATAATAGTGCCCGTCTAGGCAAAGAAATGCTTCAGGAAGAGCATCCAGAGGTCAATGTGCATGTGATTGATAGCCTGTCAGCTGGCGGAGAAATGGATTTAATTGTCACAGAACTCAACCGCCTGATTGCTAGTGGCTTAGAATTTGACCAAGTAGTGGAAGCAATCACTACTTATCAAAAACGGACAAAATTGCTTTTTGTACTTGCCAAGGTGGATAATTTGGTCAAAAATGGTCGCCTCAGTAAGTTGCTTGGAAAAGTTGTTGGCTTATTAAATATTCGCATGGTTGGTGAAGCTAGTGAGACAGGAACCTTGGAGCTTTTGCAAAAAGCGCGTGGCTATAAGAAATCTCTTAAGGCAGCCTTTGAAGAAATGAAAAAAGCTGGTTACCGAGGTGGTCGCATTACCATTGCCCACCGTCGCAATGAAAAATTCTGTCAAGAATTCGCAGAATTAGTACGTAGTCACTTCCCACAAGCACAAATCGAAGCATTTGCTACCTCTGGTCTCTGTAGCTTTTACGCAGAAGATGAGGGCATTTTGATGGGATATGAAGTGGGATAAAGCTAGTTGAGTTGGATATTGTCCAGCTCTTTTATTTTTGAAAATTCGTTCATATTTTTGCAAATCGCGAGAGAAAGTCGTATAATATAAGAGTTTGACAAAAGGAGAAGACATGTCGTTAATAAAAAAAATAGGTTGGTTTTTCAAGTTAGAAAAACGCCGTTATCTCTTAGGAATCCTGGCTCTTGCCTTGGTTAGTTTGCTGAATTTGGTTCCGCCTCGGGTCATGGGAAATATCATTGATACGATTGCTGGCAAAAGTCTGACCAATTCTCAACTTTTTCTCAATGTATCTTATTTGGTTCTGGCTGGTTTAGCCATGTATGGTCTGCGATTTATTTGGCGGATTTACATTTTTGGGACAGCCAATCGTCTAGCTCGAATCTTACGTTTTCGTCTATTTGAGCATTTTACGCAGATGTCGCCGTCTTTTTACCAAAAATATCGGACGGGAGACCTCATGGCTCACGTCACAAATGATATCAATGCCGTGACTATGACAGCAGGTGGAGGAGTCATGTCGGCTGTCGATGCTTCCATCACAGCCTTTGTGACGCTTGCTACCATGTTTTTCGTTCTCGATTGGCGTTTGACCTTGATTGCCATTTTACCTCTGCCAGTTATGGCTTTTGGAACTAGTCGTCTGGGACGTCACAATCATCTAGCCTTCAAAAATGCTCAGGAAGCTTTTTCTAATCTCAATAACAAAGTGCAAGAAAGTGTCTCGGGCGTTCGAGTGACCAAATCGTTTGGTTACCAAAAAGCGGAAGTTGCAACATTTGCTGAAGTCAATCAAGATGTCTACGAAAAAAATCGTCTGTCCGCTAAATGGAATGCCCTTTTCGATCCGATGACCCTGACCTTTGTCGGTCTATCTTACGTTTTAACGCTGATTTTTGGTGGTCAATTCATCGCTGCAGGTCAGTTGACTATTGGGGAACTGGTTACTTTTATCACCTATTTGGATATGCTGGTTTGGCCATTACAAGCTATGGGGTTCCTCTTTAATGTCATCCAACGAGGTTCTGTTTCCTATGATCGGATTGAAACTCTCTTGGCACAGAAATCAGATATTCAAGAAAATACCGATGCGCTTGACAGTATTGAAAATGGAGACTTGGTCTATGCTATTGAGCGTTTTGCCTATGACCAACAAGAGACATTATCAGATATCCATTTCCAACTCAAGAAGGGGCAGACTCTGGGAATTGTCGGACCAACTGGTTCTGGAAAGACGACTCTGCTCAAACTATTGCTCCGCGAGCGTGATCTGGAGGCTGGGGGAATTTCTCTTGATGGCCATGATATTCGAAACTACAAGTTGACAGATTTACGTAGTCTCATGGGTTATGTTCCTCAAGATCAGGTTCTTTTCGCCATGTCCATTCGTGACAATATCCGCTTTGCGAATCCAGCTTTATCGGACCAAGCTGTGGAGACAGCAGCCAAACTCTGCGGTGTCTATGAGGACATTATGGCCATGCCAGATGGTTTTGATACCATTATTGGTGAACGGGGTGTATCCCTATCTGGTGGTCAAAAGCAACGGATTGCCATGAGTCGTGCCTTGGCGATTCAACCGAACATTCTCATGCTGGATGACTCCTTGTCTGCAGTGGACGCTAAGACAGAGCATATGATTGTAGAAAATCTTAAGTCTGAACGAGTTGGAAAAACGACCATTATCACTGCTCATCGCTTGTCGGCTATTGTTCACGCAGACTTGATTATCGTTTTGGAAAATGGTCGCATTATTGAAAGTGGTAGTCATCAAGACTTGCTAGCTTTGAATGGTTGGTATGCGCAAACCTATCAATCACAACAATTAACAAAAAGTTTGGAAGAATCTTTGCAGGGAGGTGCAGAATGAAAAAACAATCGGTCTTAATGCGCCTTCTGGCCTATGTTTATCGTTATAAATGGCTTAGTTTACTAGCCTTGACATTTATCTTTTTAACGACACTGACGAGAACGCTGATTCCCTTAGTGGCTCAGTACTATATCGACCACTTTGTGGCTAAGGGTGCTGCTCAGGCAGGATTAGGCCTTCTTGTTGGTTACTACGGGCTTTTTCTAGTTCGTATCGGCTTGACTTATCTGGGCTCCTATACTTTTTCAAAAGTGGCTTACAGCATTGTGCGGGATTTACGTCAGGAAACATTTGCCAATATTCAGCGATTGGGGATGGCGTACTTTGATAAAACACCTGCTGGCTCAATCGTTTCTCGTTTGACAAATGACACTCAGGCTGTTGCAGATATGTTTGGTTCAGTCTTTGCTAGCTTTATTTCTTCGTTTTTCATTTTCTTTGCGACCCTGTTTGCTATGCTCAGTCTTAACTGGCAGCTGACTCTCTATGTCCTGCCTTTTGTACCTGTTATTTTTGCATCCGTTTGGCTTTATCGTAAATTTTCAAATCATCTCATCATGATGACACGGGCTAAACTCAGTGATATCAATGTTAAGTTGTCTGAGTCTATCGAAGGAATACGGATTATTCAAGCCTTTGGTCAGGAAAAACGATTGACAGAAGAGTTTGAAGCCATTAACCAAGAACATTTGACCTACGCCAATCGTTCCATCAATGTCAATTCTCTCTTTCTTCGTCCGGCCATGTCTCTCTTGAAGATTCTAGCTTACGGTGTTCTTTTGACCTACTTCGGTCTCAATTGGCAGACAGCTAGCTTTACGGCAGGTCTCATGTATGCCTTCATTCAGTACGTCAATCAGCTCTTTGATCCGCTCATTGATGTAACGCAGAATTTTGCGACTCTACAGACATCTATGATTGCAGCGGAGCGCGTCTTCAAGCTCATGGATGAAGATGCCTATGAGCCGGTGCAAGCAGATAAGGGCTTGGCTATTTCACAGGGAAATATTGCCTTCAAAAATGTTAGTTTTTCCTACGATGGTAGTCGCGATGTTTTGAAAAATATTTCTTTCGAGGTTAAGCAGGGCGAAACCATTGCCTTCGTTGGTCATACAGGATCAGGAAAATCTTCTATTATCAATCTCTTCATGCGTTTTTATGAGTTTGATCGAGGTCAGATTTTTGTGGATGGACAGGATATTAAAGACTATTCTCAAGCAGAACTACGGAAAAATATTGGTCTAGTATTGCAGGATCCCTTCCTTTATCATGGAACCATTGAAAGTAATATAAAAATGTATCAAGACCATTTGACACGGTCAGATATTGAAGTAGCGGCTAAGTTTGTGGATGCCCATGACTTTATTGAAGAATTGCCACTTGGCTATGATAATCCTGTGGCAGAACGTGGGACAACGCTGTCGTCTGGACAGCGCCAGCTTTTGGCCTTTGCCAGAACCGTCGCAGCCCAACCTAAGATTTTAATACTAGACGAGGCAACGGCTAATATTGACTCTGAGACGGAGGAAATCATCCAAACATCGCTCAAAAAAATGCGTCAAGGTCGGACGACCATTGCCATTGCTCACCGCTTGTCTACTATTCAAGATGCAAACTGTATCTATGTTTTGGACAAGGGACAAATCATCGAGTCAGGAAGCCACGAAGAGTTGCTGACTCTTGGTGGCACCTATCAAAAAATGTATCAACTCCAAGCAGGAATGCTGGGGTGAGGAAAAGCGAAAGAGCCAAGGATATTTCATCCTTGGCTCTTTTCATCTTCTAAATCAAAGTCTCTGGCAATATAATCCAGACATTCTTTGAGGAGTGTTTTATTCAGCTTATATTTTTTATGGGACAAATCAGACAGGTTAAATAGGCCAACATCCATAACTTTTCCGATATGGAAGGAAACATTGGCAGCAGTCGTACCCAGTTTTTCTGCAATATCTTTATGCTTTTGTACATCTTGATAAATTAGTTTTAAAATATCGTACCGAATAGGGTCACTCAATACCTTCAGTGCCATGGTGACGGTGTCCTTATTGATACTTACACGACTATCAAGAAAAAGTTTTAGACGAGGGTAGATAGTTGCATAGGCAGGGCGACTTGCATCCTTATCATCCGTCATCATATAAACGGAAAGGTGGAAAGGAGAGTGAACAAAGACATAGCACACTTCTTGCTTGTTGGCCTGTAAGAAACCCATCATATCAATATTGGCATCTTGGTAAAGCTTCTCTAAGTCGAGATTATCACTGAAATTTTCTACTTCAGCAGCATAGCGTTCATAGTAAGGGAGATAAAGTGGCAGTGCCTCTTTGTAAAAGTCAATCATTCCCTGGATACAATCGGACAAGTGGTGATAGCTCCAGAAAACCGACCAGCGTAGACTTTCATCCACGACCTCCTCCTCTACCAAGTTGAAAAATTCTTGGTCAGATAGATTAGTTTTTTTACCGTCCGTCAAAAAGTAAAGGTAGGTTTCCTTTAATTCCTCAGCAGGTAATTCTCTTAACAGGTCATAGAGTTCTTCCATATTTTTTGGGTCTAGACCTTTTTCCAGTAAATGGCGGTAGAGATGATCAATGTAGAGGGTTCCATTTTTACCACGGAAATATTTTTTGATTCGCTCAGCAAATGGAGCTAGAAAATGTTGAATTGGAACTAAATCCGCCAAAATATCAGCACAGACAGCTTTTTCAGAATCAGATAGCTCTGCTTGATAATTGACATCAGCTAGGATTGGCAAATGGATAAAATCCATCATGCGATTACGATGTGGGGAGTGTATAAATTTCATGAGATTCACTTTCTAAATCATCTTTTTTTCATAGTATATCCCAAAGTTAGTAAAGAAAGCAAGAGTAAGAAGACGACCAGTAGTTTTGCAGAGAAGACTAGCACCAAACCTGACAAGGTGACCTGCATGATGACCATTCCCAGCTGAAAATAGGTTGTAATGCCGCCCATGATTGTTGCGAGACTTTCTTCTGGAAGAGTATTGTAGATTAGAGTGTTGAATTTTGGATTGAGTGCACCGGACAGCACTCCCAGTGGCAATAGAAAAAGGAGCATCAAATAGATATTTCCAAATGCAAAAGCAATTAGCATGAGACAGGTGAGGAGTGTGGAAGCCTGAATTGTTTTTTGAATGGAAACAACTTTCAAGACATTCATGGTTAAGATACCACCTAGAATACTACCAACCATTATCGTGATGTTGACAGTGGCTAAAGTAGTGGCAGGATTGATGAGAGTGAAGCTAGGAATTTGGTTCATCATAAGCGTGAGGAGAATCGAGAGGCTGGAAGTTAAACCGTTTAAGATTAAGATGACCACCATATTGGCATGGATATCTGGAATCTTTTTGAGTTCAGAAATGGCTGTCCATAAGGTGTTTTTTATGGTTTTCAGCACAGATTGATCTGATTCTGTCTCTGCTAGATTAAGCGGTTTTTCCATGAAATGTTCTTGAATGCGGGACTTATTGACAGTGATGATAAGGAATGTGACCAAAAATGTGATAGCATTGAAGAAGGCCAAGTGAGAAAAGGACATCCAAGTAATTAGGATAGCCCCGCTACTTTGGAAGAAAATATGAGCAGCAAGTCCGATACTCTGACTAAAGCCCATAAATTCTTGACGGTCTTCATCTGTAATGATTCGCAGGGAAATGGGAATGTAGAGCCCATTTTCGTATTGTCCAGCCATATCAGCAAGAAAGTTGAAAATAGCCGCGACCAAAACAATCCAAAGTGCTGGTTTGAACTGCATGATGAATCCAAGTAGGATAAAGAGAAGTATCCGAAATAGCAAGGTTAGCTGAATACCACGGATTTTCTGGAGTGTTCGATCCGCCCAATGGTAGGTAAATAATCTACTAAAAGTTGGTAGACTTTCAGAAATGGAAACGAGGGCTAGGGCAAAATTTGCCTTGGGAAGGGCGACTACATAGGTCATCAAAGCCATGTAGTAGAGGTCATCTCCAAAATTAGAAATCAAGTCAGCAATCAGATTGCTGATAAATAATCGATTTGACATTATTTTTCTCATAGAACACCTCAAAAAGCATTTGATTTAAAATAAAGTAATTACTTTTGTAAAAGTATAAATAAAATAATTGTAAAAGTCAATACTGTATTAAAAATAAAATAAACACTAGAATTTATGGTGTTTATTTTTATATCATTTCCCCCAACCTTCTGATATTATTCGAGAAATTCTTGTTGTAAGGCAAAATGAGGTAGGTCCAGTATTGACTTTCTATGATTTGTAGGGGGAGTTTGCTGTGTTTGAGGGAGGCGGTTAATTCTTGAGTTGCTAGTTGAAAAGTAACTTGTCCGTGGCCGAGCTGATAAGGGAAAGGAACTTGATTTCTTGAAAGAACAGTTTCCATTTCCTGTTGTCGGATATGAGCAGATTCTTGTAACAATCGTGTGTTACGGGAAAACATTCCATTGTCAATGTAAAGCGATAGCGCCTTTTGCATGATGAGATTGGTATCGTAGTCCATAAGTCCCTTGTGGTGTAAAAATGGTGCGACCAACTCGTGGGGAAGGGCTACGCTACCAATGCGCAGTGCAGGAAAGAGGGTGGTCGTAAAGGATTTTAGGTAGATGACGCGCTCTTGGGTGTCTAGATAGTGGAGGGGAACCTGTTTATCTGGATCAAAATCAGCTAAATAGTCGTCTTCGATAATGTAGACATTGTAGGCTTGGGCTAAGCGGACAATCTCCTTTTTTTCCTGGTCAGAGTAGGAAGAGCCCAGAGGATTGTGAAGACGGGGGATAGTATAGAAAAAGGAAATTTTCTCTGTTCGGAAAATCCTTTCTAGCTCTTTCAAGTCAATGCCCTCCAAAGTTCGCTCAATTGTCTGATAAGACAAGCCTTGGCCGTCCAACAAGTCCTTCATACGGTGATAGGTTGGTTCTTCCAAGAGCATTTGGCCTTGTCCATTTCCAATATTGAGTTGAGACAAGATATAGAGGGCCTGTTGACTACCTGCTGTGGTAACAATCTGGTCTTTTTTGGCATACACATCATAGTCGACCAAGAGCTGTTGAACGGACTCAATCAATTCTTCTAGCCCTTCTTGCTGGTGATAATAGTTGAAGAGATAATTTTCCCGCCCGATTAGACTTTCATTGAGACAGAGACGAAAGTCATCGTAGGGTAGATTTTGGAAATCTTGTGGGTTGAGCTCTAGCTTTTCCTCTTGAAACTCCTTGTCCTCTAAGATATAGTAGCCACTTTTTTCCACAGCGTAAATCTTGTTGCGGTACTTGAGCTCCAGCATGGCCTTTTGCACCGTATCTTTGCTGCAGCCGTATTCTTGACTGAGTTTGCGGATAGAAGGCAGTTTTTGCCCACGTTTGAAAGTTTGATTTTCGATACCTTGGAGAATATCTTGGATAATGGTCTGGTACTTGCTGTGCATAACTGTCCCCGTACAGATAAAATTTTCTTCTATTGTACACCAACTTCATTTGCTTTACAATTATTTTTATAGAAGAAGGGAGGAGCTATGCCAAAACGTTTGTTACTTGCTAATGACTTGCCGGGGATTGGTAAGGTAGCCTTAGCAGCTAGTATGCCGATTTTAGCGGCTTGTCAGGTGGAAACGGCCATTTTACCTACTGTCCTGTTGTCTTCCCATACAGGCGGCTTTACCAATATTGCGCTTGCGGATATGAGCCAGCTGTTAGTGGATTATTTGGCGCAATGGCAGAGCTTAAAACTGCATGTCGATGGTCTGTTGATCGGTTACAGTCGTAGGGCTAGTCTCTTTGAGCGGCTGGAAAAATATGCTACAGACGAGAAAATTCCAATCATTCTGGACCCCATTTTAGGGGACAATGGGAAACTTTACAGCGGTTTTGATCAGAATGATGTCCTAGCCATGCGTCAGCTGGCAGGGCAGGCAAAAGTGTTGATACCAAATTTGACAGAAGCAGCCTTTTTGACTGATTCACCCTATCTTGGAAATGAGTATGGTCGAAGCGAAATTGAGCAATTGCTAGTCAAACTGGCTGACTTTGGAGCAGAACAGATAGTCTTAACAGGGATTTCGTTTGACGAAGAACAGATTGGGTTGGCCCATTATGATGTCAAGGCTGACAAGGTTTCCTATCATATGACTCAGCGTTTTCCTCAGCATTTCTTTGGAACGGGGGATATGGTCGCTAGTCTAGTAGCAGCTTTGTATGTGGAAAAAATTGATTTTGATCGAGGTCTTCCGCAAATCTTGCAATTTGTGGAAAAATCCCTGCAGGAAACAGTAGATCTGGCGCGTGATGTCAAGTATGGTGTTTACTTTGAACCTCATTTGGCTGAGTTGAGCCAAGTATTTGAAGAATTTAGGAGAGAAAATGAAAAATAATGTATTGAGAGATTTAGCAGAAACTAGCTTGTTTGCAGCCTTGATTTTTGTCAGTGTCTACGCCCTCAGGATTCCAGTTGGGGCGCAATTTATCCACTTTGGCAATGCCTTGGTTGTGGTCGGCGTCTTGCTTTTCGGTGCAAAAAAAGGAGCCACTGCTGCGGCTCTTGGTCTAGGAATTTTCGATTTGGTGACAGGTTATGCTTCAGTCGCTTGGATAACCATTTTAGAGTCCTTGATTGTTTGCTTAGTGCTTTATGTTGTTTATGAAAAAGCGCTGAAGCAAAATGATAAGACTGCTAATGTCATTGCTGTTGGAGTTCTTGCCGCGGTGACAAAGATTGTCCTGAATCTGATTAAATATACGATTATGGGAAGTTTAGTCGGTGGAACCACATTCGGTGCGGCTTTTGGCCTATCCTTGGTAAAAATTCTAGGTTCATATGGCTCAGCTTTGGCAACTATTGTTGCAGTACCAATTTTGTACCCGATTTTCAAACAAATATTGAAGAAATGAGAGTGGGCGTCTGTCTCAGGCTCACATATAAAATACAATGGCCCCATACTGCAGGAGGCTGGCTAAGATGATAAATAAATGCCAGATCATGTGGAAATAGGGCTTTTTCTTTGCATAAAAAACAGAACCAATAGTGTAAGAAAGTCCGCCAAGAAGCATCAGAATCCAGAAAGCAGGCCCTGTATGAAGAATGATTGCTGGGAAAATCAAAACAACCAGCCAGCCCATGATCAGGTAGAGGGCAAGACTGAATTTTTCATTGACTTGTTTCGCGAAAATCTTGTAGAGAATACCAAAAATAGTTGTTCCCCATTGAATAACGAGAATGAGGTATCCCATCCAATTGTTCATCAATGTCAGGATAACAGGGGTATAAGAGCCTGCAATTGCGATGTAAATCATAGAGTGATCGATGATGCGCAAGACATATTTGTGGATTGAGCCGTAGGACATGGAGTGGTAAATGGCCGATGATAAAAACATGAGGAAAAGACTGATGACAAAAATGGACACGCCGATAGACTGGGTCAAGCCACTGTGGTTGAAGGTGTAGGTAGCTGTAAAGGGCAATAGGATAAGCATGAGCAGGGCGCTAACTGCATGAGTAACAGCGTTGCCGATCTCCTCGCCAAAAGAGAGTTGTTGAGAGAGTTTAAGACTATGATTCATGGTTGATTTCCTCCAGAGATTGGATAAGAGCAAGGGTTTCCTGGTAGGCTAGCAGGGTCTTGCAAGCGCTGATGATGAGAGGATGTGTTTCCTCAGTTTTCTGCCCATACAAACAATTGATCATATCATCATAAAGTAGGTTGGCAGCACGATCTTGAGCCAAGAGTTCGATCATGGCGACGATATCAGGGAGCTGAAAGACCGACTTGGACAAACTGAGAATGATGAGCCTTGCCACCTGATTGCGTCCGTATTTTTTCTTGATAGGTTTAGGTAAAATCCCCTGCTTAACATAGTTGTTGATCATGGCAGCTGTTAGGGGCTTTTCTTTTTGGGAAATGGCAGAGCTGGTCACTTGGTTAACATAGAGTAAGACTTGATCCAGATAGAGATCTAATTGGGGCAGGTCCTGCCAATTTGGAAGCTTCATACTTATCACCTTTTGTTTATCTAGTTTTTATAACTAGATAATAACATTCTAAAAATAATAAATCAAGCAAAAAACAAACTGACCGATTTAAAGAAAACCTATGCTATAATCATGTTATGAAAATATTGTTGCCAAATGCCAAAGAAATGAATACAAACTTAGATCCGCAGGCTTTTCAAACTCTGCAACCAGCTAGTCAGCAAGTTTTGGAGAGCCTGTTGACCATGACGAAAGAGGATTTAGCTAAATTTTACAAGATTAAGCTGGATAAGGCTCAGTTAGAATGGGACCGCTGGCAACGTATTGCTAGTGGACAGGCTAAAACCTATCCTGCCTGGCAACTCTATGATGGTCTCATGTACCGCTATATGAAGCGGACTGATTTGACGGAAGCAGAAGTGGATTATCTCCGCAAAAATGCCTTTATCACGACAGGATTTTATGGTGTTATCAATGTTTTTGATCTGATTTCACCACACCGCTTAGACTTCCAAGGTAGTCTCAAAGTAGCAGGCAAGTCTCTAAAGCAATTTTGGCGCCAGCAATTTGACCAAGTTATTGGAGACGACGAATACTTTGTATCACTCATGTCGTCTGAGTTTGAAGCGGTCTTTTCACCCAGTGTACAGGCTCGAATGATAAAGCTAATCTTTATGGAAGAAAAAAATGGTCAGCGCAAAATACACTCTACCATTTCTAAAAAAGGTCGCGGTCGTTTCCTATCCTTGATGGCTGAAAAGAATGTGGAAACTATTGACCAGATAAAAACATTATCCATTGATGGCTTTGTCTATCAAGCTGATTTGTCCAAGGAACAAGAACTGGTCTTTGTTCGCCCAGCTACAAATTAAAAGAGAGTGGGATAAAAATCGTGATTTCGCAGAAATCGATTTTGTCGTCCCACCTCCGCACAGTTGACTAGACTGGTCGAAATCTCTTGCGTAGCAAGGGATGAGAACATTCAGTCAACCACTGCGTCAAACTGTTAAAACTATAGAAAATTAGAGAGCCTGAGACTTTTGTCCCAGACTCTTTATTGCTTACCTGAAATAAATAAGTAGAAATCAATTCTTATATTTTTAACCATAATTATAAATAAATATCTAGCTTAATGGTTATCGAATTTTACATAAAAATTACTTACCACATTTGTTTGTATTCTGTTCTTTTTGTTACTAGATTTGTCCTTCCTGGATCAGAGTAAAAGAAAGAATCATATCTATAAAACTGATTTCCTCCCGCATAATATCTATTTATTTTAACATACATAGTTGGATGTCCCAAACTCTTAAATGTATTAATAATTCCAGCAATAGCAAAGACAGGACCAACATAAGGGACAAAAGATAATAGACTAAGTGCTAACCCTTGAATATCCCCTTGGGTCTTCGTATCATAATATAGAGTATCCAAATATGTATACTTCAAATTTGCTGCCGATCTCATCATTCGAACAGGGCCATCACTGACAGGAGTATCTTCTTTGACAACACGACTATTAAAATCGTCTCTTGATACTTTCAAAATACCATTTAAATAGACATTTCCAATATCATCTATATAAACTTTATTTCTAATTCCACTATTGTCTGTATAAATTGCATTATGATTATCTACAACGTCAATGGTTACAGACTCACCCTTAACTTTATCAATTAAAGTCACTGAGTAATCTGAATTTTGAACTACTTCATAAGAACTATTCAGATTATATTGTTCATCTGTCAAAACAACTAAACTAGGAGATATCGCTAAATTAACCAATAAGGCCAAAAGTAGCGAGGTAAAAACCTTCATTATCTTTTTCATAAATCCCAAACTCCTTTATTATGGCTTCCAGCCAGTTTTTCTCGGAGAGAAAAATGAGAAAACCACCAGCTATGCTGGTGGCTGCCGAGGCTTCTAGCTTCCATTTATTTTTCCTAGTATAATCTAATTGTTCAGGTTAGATACAGAAAGGAAAAATAAATGGCTAAAACCAGTTATAGTTTATCACACACCAAATGGATATGCAAATATCACATCGTCTTTACCCCGAAGTATCGTAGAAAATCCATCTACTACAAAATCAGACAAGATTTATCAGACAAGATTTAATAGAAATTTTCCGTCATCTATGTCAGTACAAAGGTGTAAAAATTATGGAAGGGCATATGATGTCAGATCACGTTCACATGCTTGTGCTGATACCACCAAAACTAGCGATTTCCGATTTTATGGGATATTTAAAAAGTAAGAGTGCTTTGATGATATTTGATAGACATGCGAAT
>JAIMFC010000011.1 GCA_019794795.1 Streptococcus gallolyticus | reverse complement strand
AAGACTTGGGCACGGACCGATACATCCAAGGCTGATATGGGTTCATCCGCGATTACAAACTCCGGTTCCATGACCAAGGCGCGAGCAATACCTATACGCTGACGCTGACCACCAGAGAATATCAAAAACGCCCGCTTATGAAATGATTTATTCCTAAGTCATTTCATAAACAAGCGTTCAAATATCATGTTTCTGATGAGTGTTACTGCCGGAAAATATCCGGCAGTAGACCAGAGCTAGACTAAGGATAAAAATATCCCATCATCGTAACACTCAACAAAATTGATGATCTTATACAAGTTCGATAATTGCCATTGGTGCAGCGTCTCCACGACGTGGTTCTGTTTTAAGAATACGTGTATAACCACCATTACGTTCTGCATAACGAGGTGCAATTTCTGAGAACAATTTTTGAAGAGCTGTAGTAGATGTGTACTTATCAGTTGCTTCATCATAGTTTTCTGCTGCAATTTCGTTACGAACAAATGCTGCTGCTTGACGACGAGCGTGCAAATCGCCACGTTTACCAAGAGTAATCATTTTTTCAACTGTTTTACGGATTTCTTTCGCACGAGCTTCAGTTGTAACGATTGATTCGTTAATCAAAAGGTCAGTCGTCAAATCACGCAACATTGCTTTACGTTGTGAGCTAGTACGTCCTAATTTACGGTATGCCATGTTTTCCTCCTATATTATTTATCTTTTTTCAATCCTAGACCAAGGTCAGCCAATTTAACCTTGACTTCTTCAAGACTCTTACGGCCAAGATTGCGTACTTTCATCATTTCAGGTTCAGATTTTTCTGTCAAATCAAACACAGTATTGATTCCTGCGCGTTTCAAACAGTTATATGAACGAACTGACAAATCTAATTCTTCGATTGTACGGTCAAGCATACGATCATCTGAAGTAACTTCTGCTTCTTTCATAACTTCAGCTGATTTAGCAACTTCAGTTAAATCTGTAAAGAGACCTAAGTGTTCCATCAAAATACGTGCTGACAGCCCTAATGCGTCTTCAGGAATTGTCGTACCATTTGTCATGATTTCAAGCGTTAATTTGTCAAAACCATCATTGCTACCAACGCGAGTTGGTTCAACTTGGTAATTTACTTTGACAACAGGTGTGTAGATTGAATCTACAGCAAGTGTACCTACTGGTGCATCATCTTTTTTGTTACCTTCGGCTGGAATATAACCACGTCCAGTATTGACAGTCATAACTGCCTTGAAAGTAGCACCTTCCGCGATGGTAAATAGATAATGATCAGGATTTACAATTTCAATATCGCTATCTGTTAAGATGTCGCCTGCAGTAATTTCTGCTGGACCTACAACGTCAAGTTCAATTGTCTTTTCGTCTTCGACATAAGATTTTACAGCAATGCCTTTGATGTTCAAAATAATTTGCATAACATCTTCGCGAACACCTGGAACTGTGTCGAATTCGTGGAGTACGCCATCAATTTTAATTGATGTCACCGCAGCACCTGGAAGTGATGCAAGGAGTACACGACGAAGTGAGTTACCAAGAGTTGTTCCATAACCACGTTCTAGCGGTTCGATAACAAATCTGCCGTAATCTTTATTTTCATCAATTTTTGTTATAGTTGGTTTTTCAAACTCAATCATTTCTTACTCCCTCTTAAACGAAAAGCTGTGTATCGTTTGTATGATTATACACGGCGACGTTTTGGAGGACGAGCACCATTGTGTGGTACAGGAGTCACATCACGAATTGCAGTAACTTCAAGACCAGCGGCAGCAAGAGCACGAATAGCAGACTCACGACCTGAACCTGGACCTTTAACTGTAACTTCAACTGTTTTAAGACCGTGTTCTTGTGCAGATTTAGCAGCTGCTTCTGAAGCCATTTGGGCTGCGAATGGTGTAGATTTACGAGAACCTTTGAAACCAAGAGCACCAGCTGATGACCAAGCAAGAGCGTTACCATGCACATCAGTAATCATAACAATAGTGTTGTTAAATGTAGCGTGAATATGTGCAATACCAGATTCGATATTTTTCTTCACACGACGTTTACGTGTTGGTTTAGCCAATTTTTTTACCTCCTATTTTATTTTTTCTTACCTGCAATCGCAACAGCTTTACCTTTACGAGTGCGAGCATTGTTTTTAGTGTTTTGTCCACGGACAGGAAGTCCACGACGGTGACGGATACCACGGTATGAACCGATTTCCATCAAACGTTTAATGTTCAAGTTTACTTCACGACGAAGGTCGCCTTCAACTTTGATTGCATCAACTTCACGACGGATAGCGTCTTCTTGATCAGATGTCAAGTCTTTCACACGGATATCTTCTGAAATACCTGCAGCAGCAAGGATTTTTTTAGATGTTGTGAGACCGATTCCGTATACGTATGTCAATGAAATTACAACACGTTTGTCGTTTGGAATGTCAACTCCAGCAATACGAGCCATTTTTTCTCCTTTCTATCTTAACCTTGACGTTGTTTGTGTTTTGGATTTGCTGGGCAAATTACCATAACACGACCATTACGACGAATAACTTTGCAGTATTCGCAAATTGGTTTGACCGATGGTCTTACTTTCATTTTTATCCCTCCAAGTATTTCGATTATTTAAAGCGGTATGTGATACGTCCACGTGTCAAATCATATGGGCTAAGCTCGACAGTTACACGATCTCCGACCAAAATACGGATGTAGTTTTTACGGATTTTTCCTGAAACAGTTGCCAAGACTTGGTGTCCATTCTCCAACTCAACAGTAAACATAGCATTCGGCATGGTATCTACTACCTTACCTTCAATTTCAATCACATCTTCTTTTGCCATGCAAAAGTTTCCCCCTCTAAATTTTCGATTTGATGTCCTCTGCACACAGAGGTAACAATTATAAGTCAGACTGGCTTATTTTATCATTTTACTCTAAAAAAAGCAAGTCATATCCATCAATTATTGTAATTTTGATAAAACAGCATCAATTGCTTCAAATACAAGATTGATATCTCGGTCACCTTCGATATCATGAACAAGACCTTGTGCACGATAATGGTCAATAATTGGTTGACCTTGAGCGATATTTACTTCCAAGCGACGTTTTACTGATTCTGGCTTGTCGTCTTCACGTTGGTAGTAATCTGCTTCATTGTAGCCTTCTGCTGGTGGATTAAACACTTTATGGAAGGTTTCACCCGTTTCGCGGTGAATAATTCGTCCGCTAAGACGTTCTACCAAAATACTTGGGTCAATCTCGATATTGATCACACCTTGAAGGTTGATCCCCAACTCTTTCAAGTTTTCATCCAAAGCATGTGCTTGCTCGATTGTACGTGGATAACCATCTAGCAAGAAGCCTTTTTCTTTAACATCGTCTTGAGTCAGGCGTTCTTTCACAATACCGTTTGTTACTTCGTCAGGAACCAAATCACCTTTATCGATGTATGATTTTGCCAACAATCCCATTTCAGTTTGATTCGCCATTGCAGCACGGAACATATCACCTGTTGAGATGTGTGCCACACCAAATTTTTCAACGATTTTTGCTGCTTGTGTTCCCTTACCAGCACCTGGTAAACCCATAATCAAAAGATTCATTTCGAACTCCTTTTATTGTGTGAATAGCTCGAGGCTATTTCTTATAATCTTCATTGGCCGATTAAAATAAAATAGAAGGTTGACAAAGTCAACCTATATACTATTCTGTAATTTCCATGAATCCAACGTATTTTCTCTTCAAAAGGTAGCCTTCTAACTGCTTGATACCTTCGATACTTGTCATAATTACGATAATCAAACTTGTACCCAAGAAAGCAATATTTGAAGATAATCCTAAAAGGTTTTGTGCCAAAATTGGTAACAAGGCAACAATACCAAGGAAAAGAGAACCTACTGTTGCTAAACGCTTCAATAGTTTTGAGAAGTACTGTTCTGTCCCATTACCTGGACGAACTCCGTGAATGTAGGCACCACTCTTTTGCAAACTTTCTGCAGTTTTTTCAGGATTTACTTGAACGAAACTGTAGAAGAATGTAAAGATGATGATCAAAGCTGCATAAACCAACATTCCCTTAACGGTTGTGTAGTCAAAGTAACTTTGTAAATTCTGCAAAATAGAACTTGTACGGTTTTGACTTGTCAAAAATTGAAGAATCGAAGTTGGAATCGCTGTGATAGAGCCTGCAAAGATAACAGGAATAACACCTGCTGGATTTAACTTCAATGGCAAGTATGAGCTTGATGGAGCTCCTTGCGCACGTTTAGTGTACTGGATAGGAATTTTGTACTCCGCTTGTTGTACGTAGGTCGTAAAATAAACAATTGCTAAAATTGCAACAACCAAAGCTGCTACAAAGATTGCTGATTCTGTTAATCGACTGGAGTCAATATTTACAAAGCGATCTTCGTAGATTTCTTTGATGGTGCCTGGAAGAGAAGAAATGATGCCTGCAAAGATAATCATTGATGTCCCGTTTCCATAACCCTTATCTGTAATTTGTTCACCAAACCATGTAACAATCATTGAACCGGTCGTTAAAATACTACCGATAATGATATAGGTTTTCCAATTGAGAGGCATAGTTGTCAGTTGTGCACCTGCAAGAGCGTTTAGACCTGCAGTAATACCAACTGATTGAACAAAAGCAAGAACAAGTGAAATATAGCGAGTTGCTTGATTTAATTTCCGACGACCAACTTCACCTTGTTTACCCCATTCAACAAACTTTGGAACAATATCCATTTGTAACAGTTGAACGATGATGGACGCAGTGATATAGGGACTTACTCCCAAAGCAAAAACGGAAAAGTTTTTCATCGCGTTACCAGATACCAAGCTTAACATGTTCAAGAAGGGCAAATTTGAAACTGCTTCAAGACTTTTAGCATTGATTCCTGGTACAGTGATGTGTGTTCCCACACGAAAAACGAATAAGACGAAAATCGTAAACAAAATTTTATTGCGAACGTTTTTTACCTTGAACGCTTCTTTTAATAATTTAAAAAACATAGGCGGTCACCCCTTAGATGACTTCCACTGAGCCACCTTTTGAAGTGATTGCTTCTTCAGCTGATTTAGAGAATTTAGCAGCTTTCACTGTCAATTTCTTAGTCAATTCACCGTTACCAAGAACTTTGATTCCTGATTTTTCAGCTTTGACAATACCAGCTTCGATAAGTACAACTGGTGTTACTTCTGTACCATCTTCAAAAACATTCAATTGATCAAGGTTCACAATTGCATACTCTTTAGCGTTGATGTTTGTGAAACCACGTTTTGGAAGACGACGGAACAATGGAGTTTGTCCACCTTCAAAACCAAGACGTACGCCACCACCGCTACGAGCTTTTTGACCTTTTTGACCACGACCAGATGTTTTACCATTACCTGATGATGTACCACGACCTACGCGGTTGCGAACTTTACGTGAACCTGCAGCAGGTTGTAATTCATGAAGTTTCATTATTTAATTTCTCCTTAATTGTAAAATGCTAGCGCCTTTGTGAGAAAAAGGACTTCCCACAAAAACTCGCCTATACGAAATTAACTTTAAGTCGCACAGAAAACCGTACGACTCAAGTTAGTTATTTGATTTGATGAAGTCTTATTTAACTTCTTCTACAGTTACCAAGTGAGATACAGCGTTAACCATACCACGGATAGCTGCGTTGTCTTCTTTAACGACTGAGCTGTTCAATTTGCCAAGACCAAGCGCCACAACAGTTTTACGTTGTGATGGAATACGGCCGATTGGAGACTTCGTCAAAGTAATTTTAATTTGAGCCATGAGTTCCCCTTTCTTATGCCAAATCTGAAACTGAGATACCGCGAAGTGCAGCAACCTCTTCAGCACGTTTCAATTGTTTCAAACCTTCAACTGTTGCACGAACGATGTTGATTGGAGTATTTGAGCCAAGTGATTTAGATGTAACATCTGCAATACCTGCCAATTCGATTACGGCACGTGTTGCACCACCAGCAGCAACCCCAGCACCTTCTACAGCTGGTTTCAACAATATTTTAGCTCCACCAAATTCTGAACGAACTTCGTGAGGGATTGTTGTACCAACCATTGGTACTTCGATCATGTTTTTCTTAGCAGCTTCAACTGCTTTACGGATAGCTTCAGGTACTTCTTGAGCTTTACCAGTACCGAAACCTACACGTCCGTTACGGTCACCAACAACCACAAGAGCTGCAAAACGAAGACGACGTCCACCTTTAACAACTTTTGTAACACGGTTGATGGCTACTACGCGTTCTTCAATTTCAACTGCGTTATCTTTAAATGCCATTTCTTAGTGTCCTCCCTATTAGAATTTCAATCCGTTTTCACGAGCAGCGTCAGCCAAAGCTTTCACACGTCCGTGATAGAGATATCCACCGCGGTCAAAGACCACTTCAGAAATACCTTTCGCAGCTGCACGTTCAGCAACGAGTTTACCTACAACAACGGCTTGTTCTGTCTTAGTTCCTTTTGAAACTTCTTTATCAAGAGTAGAAGCGCTTGCGAGCGTTACACCCGCTACGTCATCAATCACTTGAGCGTAGATGCCTGTATTAGAACGGAAAATGTTCAAACGTGGGCGAGCAGCAGTTCCAGAGATTTTACCGCGAACGCGACGGTGGCGTTTTTGGCGGATTTTGTTTTTATCTGGTTTTGAAATCACAATTTTCACCTCTTTATTATTGATTTCGCCTCAAACGAGGCTAGTTTCGGAAAATAGCGTTCCGAGAAAGGCTTGCACCCTTCTCACGAAACTATTATTTACCAGTTTTACCTTCTTTACGGCGAACGAATTCACCAACGTAACGAATACCTTTACCTTTGTATGGCTCAGGAGCGCGAAGGCTACGGATATAAGCTGCTGTTTGACCAACAACTTCTTTGTTGATACCAGACACGATGATTTGTGTTGGTGTTGGAACTTCAAATGTGATACCTTCTGGTGCAACCACTTCATCTGGATGTGATTTACCAACTGCAAGTGTCAATTTGTCACCTGCCAATTGAGCACGGTAACCGACACCACGCATTTCAAGTTCTTTTTTGAAGCCTTCAGAAACACCAACAACCATGTTGTTGAGGTTAGCACGGCTTGTACCGTGGATAGTCTTCATTTCTTTTGAATCGTTTGGACGGTGAAGAGTTACTTCTGCACCTTCTACACGAATTTCAATAGCTGTAGGGAATTCACGAGTGAGTTCACCTTTAGGTCCTTTTACAGTTACCACACCGTTGTTTTGAGCAATCTCAACACCAGCAGGCAAAGTAATTACTTTATTACCAATACGTGACATGTTATTTTCTCCTGTTAAATTGTCAGGCCTTTCGGCCAGTTTTCACGGGGTGTATGGTTTATCAGACACTATTTTATAGGTCTGATTTTGGGTTTCAAGTCCAAACTGTTTCTAGGCAGTCTTGCGCAGGCTGTACTGGTGTACGGCAAGGGGAACTAACGACGAAACAGGAAGAAATTGTAAGCCAAAATTACCAAACGTATGCAAGAACTTCCCCACCAACATTCTTTTGACGAGCTTGTTTGTCAGTCAAAAGACCTTCTGATGTAGAAATGATTGCGATTCCAAGTCCGTTAAGAACTTTAGGAACATCTTCACGTTTTGAGTAAACACGAAGACCCGGTTTTGAGATACGTTTCAAGTTTGTGATAACTTTTTCACCGTTTGGTCCGTATTTCAAGAATACACGGATGATGCCTTGTTTGTCATCTTCGATGAATTCAACGTTTTTTACAAAACCTTCATTTTTAAGGATTGTAGCAATCCCTTTTTTGATGTTTGATGCAGGTACTTCAAGTACTTCGTGTTTTGCTTGGTTAGCATTACGAATACGTGTCAAAAAGTCTGCAATTGGGTCAGTCATAACCATTTTATTTTTCTCCTCTTACTAGTAGTTTGAAAATTTCACTTGCTAGTTAATGATGTCCAAATGGACGATATTCAGCAAAGCTGATTGAATGTATACTCACTTAGAAAGCGAGCATATTTGAGTTCGGTTCAGGTTTATATATAAGCCGATTCGAACTCGCCCTATGAACTGTGCAAAATAGATGAGTTGTCTCGTTTGCAAGCAAACTGCTACAACTCCCTAATTTTGCTTTGTTCATTACGGGCTTAGCATCATGTTTTTACCAAGAAGCTTTAGTAACGCCTGGAATTTGTCCAAGGTAAGCCAAGTCGCGGAAGCATACACGGCAAAGTTTGAATTTGCGGTAAACTGAATGTGGACGTCCACATTTTTCACAACGTGTGTAAGCTTGAGTTGAGAACTTAGCTGGGCGTTTGTTCTTAGCGATCATTGATTTTTTAGCCATTTATTCTCTCCCTATTATTTCGCAAACGGCATACCAAGGCCTGTAAGCAATGCACGTGATTCTTCGTCAGTGTTAGCAGTTGTAACGATAACGATATCCATACCACGAGTCTTATCAACATCATCGAAGTTGATTTCTGGGAAGATCAATTGTTCTTTCACACCAAGTGTGTAGTTACCACGTCCGTCAAATGATTTTGTTGGAACACCGTGGAAGTCACGTACACGTGGAAGTGAAACTGAAACCAATTTGTCCAAGAATTCATACATACGTTCGCCACGAAGAGTTACTTTCGCACCGATAGCAACCCCTTCACGAAGACGGAAGCCGGCGATTGATTTCTTAGCTTTTGTGATAAGTGGTTTTTGACCTGAGATAAGCGCCAATTCTTCAGCAGCTTTTTCAAGGTTTTTAGCGTTAGAAACAGCGTCACCAACACCCATGTTCAAAACGATCTTATCAACTTTTGGCACAGCCATAACTGATGAATAGTTAAATTGCTCAGTCAAAGCGGGAACAACTTCATTAAGATATTTTTCTTTTAAACGATTTGCCATTATACTTCTCCTTTCCTTCGTGATTAATCAAGCACTTCGCCTGATTTTTTGTTGTAACGAACTTTTTTGCCGTCAACAACTTTGTAACCAACGCGTCCAGCTACACCGTTTTTGTCCAAAACTTGAACGTTTGATGCATGGATTGGAGCTTCGATTTCAACGATTGCACCTTGAGGGTTTTCGTTGTTTGGTTTTTGATGTTTTTTGACGATGTTAACACCTTCAACAACAACTTTGTTTACTTTTGGAAGTGCTGTTACAACAAGAGCTTCTACTCCTTTGTCTTTACCAGCGATAACGCGAACTTTGTCGCCTTTTTTTACAAACATTTGATTTCTCCTGTGAATTTCTTACGCCCTAATGGGCACCCTGCAAGTTTTGCAGGGGACTTAGTTTGTGTTTAGATTAAAGTACTTCTGGTGCCAATGAAACGATTTTCATGAAACCGCCGTCACGCAATTCGCGTGCCACTGGGCCAAAGATACGAGTTCCGCGAGGAGTTTTGTCTTCACGGATGATAACGGCAGCATTTTCGTCAAATTTGATGTATGAACCATCAGCACGACGAGCACCTGTTTTAGTACGAACGATAACAGCTTTTACAACGTCACCTTTTTTAACCGCACCACCAGGAGTAGCTTGTTTTACTGAAGCAACGATAATGTCGCCAATGTTTGCAAATTTACGTCCTGAACCACCAAGAACTTTGATAGTCAAGATTTCGCGTGCGCCACTGTTGTCAGCAACTTTCAAACGAGTTTCTGTTTGAATCATATTAGTTTTCTCCTTTCAGTTTGATTAAATGATAACTGCTTCTTCTACAACTTCTACAAGACGGAAGCGTTTTGTAGCTGAAAGCGGACGAGTTTCCATGATGCGAACGATATCGCCTTCTTTAGCAACATTGTTTTCATCATGAGCTTTGTATTTTTTAGAGTAGTTAATACGTTTACCATAGACTGGGTGGTTACGTTTAGTTTCAACTACAACTGTGATTGTTTTGTCCATTTTGTCAGATACAACACGTCCAACAAGAACTTTACGATTATTGCGTTCCATTGAAATTCTCCTTTCCCAATCTATTATTTAACTTCAGATTGCACAGTTTTGATACGTGCAATCTGCTTTTTAACTTCGTTCAAACGAGCAGTTTGCTCAAGTTGACCTGCAGCAGCTTGGAAACGGAGCTCAAAGAGTTCTTTCTTCAACTCGTTTTCGCGTTTTGCAAGTTCTTCTTGAGAAAGTCCACGAAGTTCTTTAACAAATTCTTTTACTTCATTAAGTTTCATGCCTTCTCCTTATTCTGCTTCACGTTTTACGAATTTCACTTTAACTGGTAATTTGTGGCCAGCAAGACGGAATGCTTCGCGAGCGATTTCTTCAGAAACGCCTGCAACTTCAAACATTACTTTGCCACGTTTAACTGGAGCTACCCAACCTTCAGGAGCACCTTTACCAGAACCCATACGAACCCCGATAGCTTTAGCAGTATATGATTTGTGAGGGAAGATTTTGATCCAAACTTTACCACCACGTTTCATATAACGAGTCATCGCGATACGAGCAGCTTCAATTTGACGGTTTGTAATCCATGAGCTAGTTGTAGCTTGAAGGCCGTATTCACCAAATGCTACTTCTTTACCACCTTTAGCTTCACCGCGCATTTTTCCACGAAATTCGCGACGGTGTTTAACACGTTTAGGTACTAACATTGGTTATTTACCTCCTTGAGTGTTTTTACGAGCTGGAAGAACTTCCCCACGGTAGATCCATACTTTAACACCAAGTTTACCGTAAGTTGTAAGAGCTTCTTCCCAAGCGTAGTCGATATCAGCACGAAGTGTGTGAAGAGGAACTGTACCCTCTGAATAGCCTTCTGCACGGGCAATATCAGCACCGTTCAAACGACCAGAAACTTGTGTTTTGATACCTTTAGCACCAGCGCGCATTGCACGTTGGATAGCTTGTTTTTGTGCACGGCGGAAAGCAACACGTTGCTCCAATTGACGAGCGATACCTTCACCAACAAGGTGAGCGTCCAAATCTGGTGATTTGATTTCAACGATGTTGATGTGTACTTGTTTGCCAGTCAATTTGTTCAATTGTGCACGAAGTGCGTCAACATTGCTACCAGCTTTACCAATAACCATACCTGGTTTAGCAGTATGGATTGATACGATAACTTTGTTTACCGCACGTTCAATTTCAATAGTTGAAACTGATGCATCAGCCAATTCTTTTTTGATAAAGTTGCGGATTGAAAGATCTTCATGAAGGTAATCCGCGTATTCTTTTTCAGCATACCATTTAGCATCCCAGTCACGGATGATGCCGACACGCATACCAATTGGATGTACTTTTTGTCCCACGTTTTTACCTCCTTATTTTTCTGCCACAACTACAGTGATGTGAGCTGTGCGTTTGTTGATTGGTGAAGCAGAACCTTTCGCACGTGGACGGAAACGTTTAAGAGTTGGTCCTTCGTTTGCGAATGCTTCGCTTACTACCAAGTTAGCTTTTTCCAAACCAAAGTTGTTTTCAGCGTTAGCGATAGCTGAGTTCAAAACTCCTTCGATCACTGTAGCAGCTTTGTTTGGTGTGAATTTCAAGATTGCAATTGCATCGGCTACGCTTTTGCCACGGATGTTGTCCAAGACAAGACGTGATTTACGAGGTGAAACACGTACTGTGCGAGCAGTTGCTTTAGCTGAAGTAATTTCTGCCATTGTGTTTTCCCCCTATTATTTTCTACGAGTTTTCTTGTCGTCAGCAGCGTGACCTTTGTAAGTACGAGTTGGTGCAAATTCACCAAGTTTGTGACCTACCATGTCTTCTTGAATGTAAACAGGTACATGTTTACGTCCATCATAAACTGCAATTGTATAACCGATAAAGCTTGGGAAAATCGTTGAACGACGTGACCAAGTTTTAATTACTTTTTTCTTTTCATCGTTTGCTTGAGCTTCAACTTTTTTCATCAAATGCTCATCGACGAAAGGTCCTTTTTTAAGACTGCGTCCCATTATGTAGTTTTCTCCTTTAAATAATGTACCACAGCGGCTTGTGCGCTTACGCGCACTACCGAGCTGGCGGATAAATCAACTAGCTAGTTGATTATTTTTGGTTGCGACGACGAACGATAAGTTTGTCAGATTTCGCTTTCTTGTTACGAGTTTTAAGACCAAGCGCAGGTTTACCCCATGGAGTAGATGGCGCTTTACGTCCAACTGGTGCTTTACCTTCACCACCACCGTGTGGGTGATCGTTAGGGTTCATTACAGAACCACGAACTGTTGGGCGGATACCTTTCCAACGGCTACGTCCTGCTTTACCAATGTTAACAAGTGATTGTTGTTCATTACCAACTGTACCAACAGTAGCACGGCAAGTACCCAAGATCATACGAACTTCACCTGATTGAAGACGAACAAGAACGTATTTACCTTCGCTACCCAATACTTGTGCAGAAGCACCAGCAGCACGAACCAATTCTCCACCATGACCTGGTTTCAATTCGATGTTGTGTACAACTGTACCAACTGGGATATTTGCAAGTGGAAGTGCATTACCAACTTTGATATCCGCATCTGGACCAGAAACGATACGTTGACCTACTTCAAGACCTTTTGGTGCAATGATGTACGCTTTCACACCGTCAGTGTAGTGTACAAGTGCGATGTTTGCAGTACGGTTTGGATCGTACTCGATAGTTTTAACAACTGCTTCAACGCCATCTTTGTTACGTTTGAAGTCAATCAAACGGTAGTGACGTTTGTGACCGCCACCTTGGTGACGAACAGTGATGCGACCGTTGTTGTTACGACCAGCTTTGCTCTTAAGAGAAACAAGCAATGATTTCTCAGGAGTGCTTGTAGTGATTTCAGCGAAATCCAAAGAAGTCATGTTACGACGGCCATTTGTCGTTGGTTTATAAACTTTAATACCCACGTTATTTCCTCCTTAGATTATTCAGCTTCAGTTGCAAACAACTCGATTGCTTTTGAATCAGCTGTAAGAGTAATGATAGCTTTTTTCACTTTGTTTGTGCGACCTACATAACGACCTACGCGTTTTGTTTTAGGTTTTACGTTGATTGTGTTAACGTTAGCAACTTTAACACCTTCAAATGCAGCTTCAACTGCTTGTTTGATCAACAATTTGTGTGCACGAGTGTCAACTTCAAATACATATTTGCCTGCTTCAAGTTGGCCCATTGAGCTTTCTGTGATGACAGGTTTTTTGATAACATCATACAAATTCATTATGCAAGAACCTCCTCGATTTTAGAGATAGCTGCTTGAGTCACAAGAAGTTTGTCACTGTTTGCGATGTCAAGAACACTTGCAGTTGTTGCAGTAGCAACTTTCACATTTGGAAGGTTGCGAGCTGAGAGAGCTGCGAATTCGTTTCCTTCTTCAAGAATAACAAGGACTTTTGAATCAATGCTCAAAGCTGCAAGAACTTTTGCAAATTCAGCAGTTTTTGGAGCTGCAAATGTAAGTGAGTCAACAGCTACAAATTTGTTTTCAGCAACTTTTTCTGAGTAAACAGATTTAAGTGCCAAGCGACGAACTTTTTGTGGAAGTTTGTACGCGTATGAACGTGGAGTTGGTCCGAAGACTACGCCACCGCCACGCCATTGTGGTGAACGGATAGAACCTTGACGAGCACGTCCAGTTCCTTTTTGACGCCATGGTTTGCGTCCGCCACCGCGAACTGCTGAACGGTTTTTAACTGCGTGAGTACCTTGACGAAGGCTAGCACGTTGGCTGATGATCACATCAAACACAACTGATTGATTTGGTTCGATACCAAATACTGCATCGTTCAATACAACTTCACCAGTTTGTTTACCAGTTTGGTCAAATAATGTTACGTTTGCCATTTCGACTGATTTCCCCTTTCCTTATTATTTACCAGCTTTAACTGCTGATTTGATAGTGATAAGAGATTTCTTAGCACCTGGTACGTTACCTTTGATAAGGATAACGTTCTTTTCTGGAACAACTTGTACAATTTCAAGGTTTTGAATTGTTACACGGTTTCCACCCATACGACCTGCAAGATTTTTACCTTTGAAGACACGGTTTGGCGCAACAGGTCCCATTGAACCTGGACGACGGTGGTAACGTGAACCGTGAGCCATAGGACCACGAGATTGACCATGGCGTTTGATAACACCTTGGAAACCTTTACCTTTAGATGTACCAGTTACATCAACAACATCGCCAGCTGCGAATGTTTCAACTGTGATTTCAGCACCAACTTCCAAGCCTTCAATGTTTTTGAATTCACGAATGAAGCGCTTAGGAGCTGTGTTAGCTTTTGCTACATGGCCTTTGGCAGGTTTGTTGCTCAATACTTCGCGTTTGTCATCAAAACCAACTTGAACAGCTGCATAGCCGTCAGTTTCAACAGTTTTCACTTGAAGAACTACGTTTGGAGTAGCTTCGATGACAGTTACAGGGATAAATTCACCTGATTCAGTGAAGATTTGAGTCATTCCCACTTTTTTCCCTAAGATTCCTTTTGTCATGAGAAAATGTTTCCTTTTCTTTATTTTTCTTAAAAAGTTTTTAACGAGCGTTTTTTATGCTCAAGTGAAATCAGATTAAAGTTTGATTTCTACGTTTACACCTGAAGGCAAGTCAAGTTTCATCAACGCATCAACTGTTTTTTGAGTTGGGTTAACGATATCGATCAAGCGTTTGTGTGTACGCATTTCAAATTGTTCGCGAGAATCTTTGTATTTGTGAGTCGCGCGGATGATTGTGTAGAGGCTACGTTCAGTTGGAAGCGGAACTGGCCCAGCTACGCTAGCGCCTGTACGAGTTGCAGTTTCTACGATTTTTGCAGCAGCTGTATCAAGTGTACGGTGTTCGTACGCTTTCAAGCGGATGCGGATTTTTTTGTTTGCCATCTTTTTCTCCTTTTCGTCTATTTACGATAATAGGCTAGCTCCACAAGAAAACCGACAAGTAGTTGCGTGGCAATGCAACCGAGCGTGTCGCAACCTCTTGCATCAAAGCTAAACTGTGATTTTCACAGCACCACAGTAGTATATCAAAAGAATTTTTACTTTGCAAGGATTTTGCGCACTTTTTTTGAAAAAAATAGATAGGATTTCTATGACAGAAACTCTATCTATTTTGATTGTTGTTCTTATTATTTATAGAAGAAAGTTGATTTTATTTAAGGAAATCTTCTTGAAGTTTTCCTATTAATTCTCCTATCTTTTCTGGATTTATTCTACACTTGATTTCTTTATCATTCATTGTTACGGCCACTAAATTTGCGACAATTAGTTTTTGTGTAGGGAAGGATACTGCTGCAGTTGTAACTCCAAGTTTATCAGCAATATCTTTGTTCCTAGCATGTGGTTGAAGTAACTCTAACAAAACTTTATAGCGCGTTTCATCACTTAATGCCTTCATGGTATCAATCAGGCTAGTTAACTGTCCCTCTTCACTGCTCATCGCTTCCTCTATGCGACTAGATACAGCAAATATATTCGATACATTATCCAACATAGGCAAAGAGTAGGTAGAATAGCGAGTATACATTGGATGAAGAACAACAAAAGTGAAGTCTTCCAATAGATATCGTTCTATGGTAGCAGTATCAAATGGGGATAGGCTAAATAAGTTTTCTACATCAGACTGCTCCGCATAGCGTTCTCGTTCTGCTGAAAATGCTTCTAAATACGGTTGGAATAGTTCTCCCACTACGGCTAAGAGCTCAACTATATCTTTCTGCACGCGCAGAGGGTATCTCAATTGTTGCGAATAGTACCATTTTTCTTCTGGCAAAAAATCAGCCACTTCTATCGCATCTAACATTTCTTGAGCATCGCGCGAAAACTTTTGCTGCAAGATATCACTAAACTTGATCGCCAAGCAATCAGTCACTTCTTGCTCCGGCATCTCTTGGACTTGGACTAAAAATTGTTCAAGATTTTGCATTTCTTTTCCTTGATTAACTAAGTAATAATAAAGAATACAAGGAAATGGGAAATCAATCGATGCTCGATCATAATAGGCATCAATCATTGTTTTTAGAGGGAGGAGTTTTTTATATAATTCCTGTCTAATTCCCCAAACATCCCCTAAAATTTCTCTTTTTTACCTTCTAAGCCCTGTCCCACATCCACACTCATCACTGTTGGAGCAAAGAAAATATCAAGTAAAATACTCTCCTTCTCTGAATAGATAAATGCCATTTTTCCACCTCATTTCTCTTATCAGTATAGCATACTTCTATCCTTGTAGACAAAAAGGTAACTATAAGCAAGTGCAATAAGCACCAGATAGAACCCTGTAATTTGAGAGGATGTCAAAAATAGTAATAAACCTGATGTCAGTACTTCCATCCCCCACATCCCAATCATCCTATAGGCATCTACACCTGCACCAATCGTTGCCAATTTTTCCTCTGGAAGATTGTCCCAAAGAGTTGTTCGAAACTTCGGCATAGTTGCGCTTCCTAGAAATACTCCCAAAAATTTACAGACTAAAATGATAAAAATGTTTTGAGTCAATAGAGAAGCTAGACTCATCAGACCAACAACCGATGATAATTTTAGAGAGCTTCCCAAACTGAAGATTTGCAAATATTTCATAGAAAATAGACCACCTAGAATACGAGCAATCAATACTAGGCTGTAGAATATAGCCAACGTTTCTGCAACAGTCCCCCACCTTGTTGATGGACTTTCATTTAACAAAAGAAGCAATAAAATGCCACTTGCACTATCAACCGTAAAGAAATCTGTGTGTAAAGACTATTTTCATATTTCCCTGAAATATCCGAAAAAAAGTTAACCACAGATGCAATTAGAACGACCACCAAACTAGGCTCGGTCCCCATAATCACCGTCATCAACAAGTAAAGCATGGTTCGAAAAAATAGAGTTCCAAGTATCATTGATAGCTTATTTTTTGTCTTATCCGCAAATACTCCTAAGGGAAAGCCTAAAAATACAGGCATACTTTCTGAGAGAGTTACTAAAGCAAGAGCATACCTTGGATCTGGCAAAAGAGCAATGTAGTTCATGAGAGCCAGATAATATAGAATATCACCAAAGTTTGATAGTAAATCTGTTACATAAATTGTCAGATATAGTTTGTTTTTAACACTTTTTCATATAACATCTACTTTCTTTTTATAAAGCAATCATTAATTAAAAAGATTAGAGGATTCTCTAATCTTTCATAACAATTTCTTGTATTTTCAAATTCGGCCACTTTTCTATCCAGTTTTTCTTCTTCAGTCGAGCATTATAGACTTGCCTGCGTTCCTTATCTGCTAGAAAGTGGGGTGTTGGCTCCACACGAAATGCTTCGATTACTTGCAAACCATACGGAGCAAACAACTCCAAGCCATTATTTTCATCTAAGCGCAAGCCAATAGCTGTGCAGGTTTCAGGATATTTTGACATGGCATCGCGCGAATCTGTATAAGGAAGTGTATTTGGATTGTGAACATGCATGTAGACTTGATTTTTCAATTCCCAGCAATACTGAGGAAATGCTCTACGCAGCTCATTTTCAAGCTGACAAGTTTCCTCATAGGAAACAGCTGGATCATAGAAAATGACATCCACATCTGTTTCTCTATCAAAACCTGGCTTGTCCGACAGAACATTCCAAATAAAATTCCGTACACTACCTGCACATAACCAAGAATCCTTCAGATGAAGATGTTTGATAATTTGTAATATCTGTTGCACATCCGCATCTTGCCAAAAAAATTTTTTCCAATTCTCCATAGAATTATTTTACCAAAAAACATTCAGCCGGAGCTGAATGTTGTCAATGTTATTTTTCTTGATAGGAATAACCCAAATGTTCATAGGCTTTGGCCGTTGCCACGCGCCCCGTTCTAGTTCGCATAATAAAACCTTTTTGAATAAGATAAGGCTCATACATATCTTCAACCGTATCGCGCTCCTCAGCAATATTGACCGAAAGAGTTCCCAGACCTACAGGTCCGCCATTATACATCTCGATCATGGTGCGAAGGATTTTCTGGTCCACATAGTCCAAACCCTCTCTGTCCACATCCAACATGGTCAGTGCCTTGTCTGTAATGGCATCATCAATCAAGCCATTGCCCATGATTTGCGCAAAGTCTCGCACGCGCTTCAGCAAACGATTGGCAATACGCGGCGTCCCACGACTCCGACGCGCTAACTCGATAGCAGCTTCATGGGTAATCTCCATATCAAAAATTTCCGCCGTCCGCTCGACGATTTCTGTCAAATCCTCCAACTCATAATACTCCATGTGTCCCGTAATTCCGAAACGAGCACGAAGTGGGTTGGACAGCATACCTGCACGAGTGGTCGCACCAATCAAGGTAAATGGAGGCAAATCCAAGTGCACAGCCCTGCTAGCTTCGCCTGCACCAATCATGATGTCAATGTAGAAATCTTCCATGGCACTATAGAGAATCTCTTCAACCGACATAGGCATACGGTGGATTTCATCAATAAAGAGAACATCGCCAGGCTCTAGGTCGTTGAGAATCGCCACTAGGTCTCCTGCTTTTTCAATGACAGGCCCCGAGGTCTGCTTGATATTGACACCAAGCTCATTGGCAATGACAAAGGCCATAGTTGTCTTCCCCAGACCAGGAGGACCAAAAAGAAGGGCATGATCCAAGGCTTCATCTCGCAATTTTGCCGCCTCGATAAAAATTTTCAACTGGTCCTTGACCTTGTCCTGACCAATATATTCATCTAATTTCTGGGGACGCAGTGTCCGCTCAACCTGCTCCTCATCCCCCATTTGCTCTGTATCAAAAATTCTAGTCATATGGGTATTATAACATAAAAAATACAGCTAGGATTTCTAGCTGTATCACAATTTAAACTTCCCACCAATTCCATTCTGTAGCTTTGGTGGCTATCTTTGCGATAATTGGCAACGCCAAAAGGAACAGGTATTGAAGTTTAATAAATCTTTTCATATTGAATTATCTCCTAAATATTTTTTACATTGTCTATTTTAAAAGATTCGATTCAACTTGAACATGTCAGGGATGTCCTATTATTTATGATCTTTTTTCCACTCTTGTGTGAGTTGCTGTGCCAGATAATCATCGTCCATCATCTGAGCAAAGGATAGGGCTTTCTTATAGCTTTTTTCTGCCCCTTTTTCGTCTTGTAATAAATGCAACTGATATTTCCATTGCATCAATTGTCGTACTGGCATCCGCTTAAAATCATGAATTTTTTCTATTATATTAGACATTTGAAATAAAATTTCTTCCACTACCTGCTTATCTTTTCTTCGAAAATAAACTGAAAACAGCCCCATATAAATCATGTTTAATACCAATAATTCTTCTACATCGTAATTTTCCTTATTTTTTACAAGTCTTGGTAATAATCCTTGAACAAAGACTTCATCATAATGTTCAGAAGATACATTTGCGCATAATAAATAGAGCTTTATCAGTATTAAATCATTCATCTTATAAGATGTTTTTAGCTTAACTTGTTCAAAATACTCTTCTAATAAACCCGTTCCAAAATCAACTTGCTTTGCGCTAAAGGTATCTAGTATTGTACGTAGACTATCTACTGTTAACTTTTCCTCTTCTGGAAGATAATCATAGTATTCCTCATAAATTTCATCAAATTGTTCTTCACGTTCTTGAATCCGTCTTTCATCTGTATAAACAGGTGTACGTAGTATCTGATACTTTATTTCTTTATATTTTTTAGGAAGTTCCAATACCTCTTCATCAACAAATACACCGACAGAAACACCGAATTGTTTTGCTATATATCTCATTCGTTCTAAGGTAGGAATACATTGTCCAGCTTCAATCCGAGCAAATTGTCTTACTGAAAGAATCGATTGGTCTCCACAAAAATCATCTCGTGTAATTCCTCTCTCTTCTCTCATTTTACGAATCTTTAACCCTAATTCTTTCATATCTTTTCTCCTAAATTGTCACTTAGTGTATTATATCACAAATCATCTGTCTTTTTCTAGAACATTCCGGAATATCAAACTGTTTGTTCGGTTTTTGACAAAATAAAAGACCGGAGAACTTTCATTCTTCAGTCTTTCTAATTTTAATCATTTAACCCAAGACGATCAAAAATATCATCAACTCGTTTTGTGTAATAAACTGGGTTGAAGAGTTCATTGATTTCTTCTTGTGTGAGGCGTGATGTGACTTCTTTGTCTGCTTCAAGGAGTGGTTTGAAGTCTACTTGGTTATCCCATGAGTAAGCTGTTTTTGGTTGAACCAAATCGTAGGCTTGTTCGCGGGTCATGCCTTTTTCAATCAAGGTCAACATGATGCGTTGGCTGTAGATAAGCCCAAAGGTTGAATTCATGTTGCGCAGCATATTGTCAGGGAAGACCGTCAAATTCTTGACAATATTACCAAAGCGGTTGAGCATGTAGTTGATGAGGATAGTCGTGTCAGGCGTGATGATGCGCTCAGCTGATGAGTGCGAAATATCGCGTTCGTGCCAAAGGGCTACGTTTTCATAAGCCGTCACCATGTGACCACGGATAACACGCGCTAGCCCAGTCATGTTTTCAGAACCGATTGGGTTGCGTTTGTGAGGCATAGCAGAGCTACCCTTTTGACCTTTGGCGAAGAATTCTTCAACTTCGCGCTGTTCTGATTTTTGCAGACCACGAATTTCGGTTGCCATGCGTTCAATAGATGTTGCGATGCTAGCAAGTACAGCAAAGTATTCAGCATGCAAGTCACGTGGCAAGACTTGAGTTGAAATTTCTTGTGGGCGGATGCCTAATTTGCCACAAACATATTCTTCCACAAATGGAGGAATGTTAGCAAAGTTACCAACTGCACCAGAGATTTTCCCTGCTTCCACACCTGCGGCAGCATGTTCAAAGCGCTCTTGATTACGCTTCATTTCGCTGTACCAAGTGGCCAATTTAAGACCAAAAGTTGTAGGCTCAGCGTGCACACCATGGGTACGGCCCATCATGATGGTCATCTTGTGCTCTTTAGCCTTTTCAGCCACGATGTTAGTAAAGTTTTCAAGGTCACGACGGATAATGTCGTTGGCCTGCTTGTAGAGGTAACCGTAGGCAGTGTCTACCACGTCTGTAGACGTCAAGCCATAGTGAACCCACTTGCGCTCTTCACCAAGGGTCTCAGAAACCGCACGGGTGAAAGCCACCACATCGTGACGAGTCTCTTGCTCAATCTCAAGAATGCGGTCAATGTCAAAGTCCGCATTTTCGCGAATCTTAGCCACATCTTCCTTAGGAATCTCACCCAACTCAGCCCAAGCCTCGTCAGCCAAAATCTCCACTTCCAACCAAGCACGGTACTTGTTTTCTTCACTCCAAATGTTCGCCATCTCAGGGCGTGTGTAACGTTCTAGCATATTTTCTCCTTTGAATTTGTTATCTGTGAGGATTAGTAAGCATCACATAACAAGATATTGAAATTTCCGTAAAATGTAATTAGAAACAATAAACATTTGATTATTCCAATTATCTATTATATAGCTGAATTTATCATAACAAGTCAACTAATATAGACATTTTATTCCAAAATTTCGTGTTTCCATTGTTCAAGTTCTTCTTTCGCATCTGATATACCTGCTAAATGTTTTAAAATATGCAAATCATCTAGAAGATAAAGTAAAACTAACAAATCTCTAGCTGTTTTTTCTCGCTCTTCGTCAGAAATAGTATCAAAGAAGTCAATATTTAAAGCTTTAACCGGATCTTCATAATGACTCCCCCCATGCAGAACCAGTCGATACATAAGATTCTCGAAATACGACCTATACCTTTCATCTAACTTAGCAACAATTTTCTGATCTGTTGTTAATTGTGTAATACCTGTTTTATAGTTAAAACTGCCATAAGCCTCTAAAATTTTTCTCATGGCATTACCGACAAAAGTTTCTACGGTAGGTCCACCTCTTCCTGATGCAAAGTCAAAAACTATTTCAAGTAGTTCTGTATAATCGTGACTGCTAGTTTTGAATTCTTGTAATTTACCAGAAACCAGTTCTAATTTCTTGTATTTAGATTTTTGCCCACCTTCCTCTACTTTACAAGATTCCATTACTTCTTGTAAAAATTTATCAAAGTCATACATAGTTTGTTTGTCATGGGTCATTAATAAAACTCTGGTATTCCTATTCCCCTTAAGAAATTTAGTTAAACAAAATTTCAAATATGAGATTATCCCCACTTTATTTTCCATATCAAAACTAGAAACTGGATCATCAATAATAATAAAATTTTCTTGAGAATAGGCTTCAGACAATTCTCTTTGTTGAATAATTTCAGTAAAGAAGTAACAAAGCGCAAGTGCATTCCTCTCACCCACCGATACTCTACTAGGATCCACGGCCTTACCTCTTGATAGTAAGTAGTATTTTCCATTTTGATTTTGAATTGCTAAACGATCTTTTGAAAAAAATATATAATTTAAACCCTTGTTAATTTCATCAACCGCTATATCTATATTCAGTTTCTGATTCTCTAAATTAGAAATCTGCTGCTCGTAATCTGATACTTTGCTTTTGCTACTGTCATAATTACTTTTACATGCTTCTTTTTCGGTTGATTTCTCTTGAAATTTTTTATAATCATCTTGAATTTCATAGAAAGCCAACTCATTATTGATTCGAAGTAAATTTTCTTTTAATGTTTGATTATCTATGATTTCTGAGTTATGTTGGGTAACTGCTTGATTAATTTTTTCAATGTCACTCTCTACCTGAGATAATTCTTTGGAAAAATCTAATTCTGGTAGCTCTACTACAACATAAGGATTCTCAATCTTTTTATCAATTAATAAGTTAATAGCATTAAATTTAGCATTTAAAGCATTAATACTACTTTGATAAGAATCGATTAAACTTGAGTCTATTTGCTTATAATCAGAAAAATTCTGATTTATCTCATCAATTTTACTGCCTCTCAATGCCTGTTGGTGTTCCTCAACAGCTCTCGATAGGAGTTTAGTTACACCATTGATAAGTTCTTCTCTAATATCATCAGATACTAATTGAGTACAAAAAGGACACCTTTTTTGATGTTCATCTGAAAAAAAATCTTTAACTTCTTTTAAATGACGTTCACCTTTTGTGGTATCAGATAGTAAAGTTAGCAGATACTCATCCCTATCATTCAACTCTGGTTTCTCTATTCTTTGAGATAATAAAGTTGATAATTCATTCCGATCAAAATTAATTGGTGGTAAAGATAAATTATGATTTATGGCAACTGCTGACTCTCTTATTGAAAAATATCTAACCTTTTCCTCATTAAATTTATTCTCTAATAAATCTCTATCTAAAGTTGGTTGTAAGTTAACAAAATTTTGAAAAGTATTGCTATTAACAGAAGAAGCTGCTCTATTACCTTTTATCTCCCGATCTCTTTCCGCCCAATTTCCTGGTCCCTTTAAAGAATTTGTCATCCTCTTTTTCCAAAAATCCGGAGATTTTTCATTTTTATCGTCCTTATAGTCTGTATACTCAGAATCATATCTTTGAAATTCGGACCTTAACTCAGCCAACTTACTTCTCAATATAACAAGTTGACTATCAATGTCAACTTGTTCGCCTAAGATTACAATTGTATCTAATCCTTCTTGAGCAATTCTGACTTTTTGATCAATATAGTCTTCATTGAAAATAAATATCGATTTTCGTTCACTATCACTAAGTACAATGTTATTATTATCTTTATCAATAAATGATACTCTATCTACTCCCCACTCACTATTTTTATATTTACTTATTCCGCGAGCGATAGTGCTTTTTCCTGAACCATTCCTCCCAAATAATAAACTTGCTCTATCATTTTGTGATTGATTTGTTCCCTCAAAATTTCCTTCAAAGAGTTCTAATTGAGTTTTATCTTCAAATATGCCTGACTTTATGCTAAATCCTTTAATTTTTTCAAACATTTTCTTCTTTAGACCAACCTCCCTAAAACGCCCCCACACTTTCCGCATCCCCAAACAAGGTCACATGCCCCATCTTGCGATTGTGCTTCGCTTCTAGTTTACCATAAAGGTGGAGGTGGGCGCTAGGGTTTTGGTGACAAAATGCTTGCGCGGCTTCCATGTGTTGTCCGAGGACATTGAGCATGATGGCTGGGGCGTGGAGGTGAATTGGTGGCAATGGTTGTCCGAGAACGCCTAGAATATGGGTGTCAAATTGTGAAAAATCACAGGCTTCAATAGAATAATGTCCTGAATTGTGGGGACGTGGGGCGATTTCGTTGACCAAAATCTGTTCGTCTGCCACAAACATTTCTACACAGAGGGTTCCTGATAGGTCCAACTGTTTAGCAATCTGCACTGCCATGGCTTGGGCTTTTTCAGCAAGTTCTTCAGAAATGCGGGCTGGGACAATGGTTTTTGAGAGGATATTGTTGCGGTGGATGTTCTCTTGAACTGGGAAGACTGTCACATCCTTACCATTCCCTGACACGATGACTGAGATTTCAAGGTTGAAGGTTACAAATTCTTCCAAGACACACTCAGCATGGTTGGCCAATTCTTTGGCGTCAGCCAGATTTTCTTCTGATTTGATGACCACTTGCCCATGGCCATCGTAACCACCTGTTGCGGTTTTGAGGACATAGTTTTTAGACAGGTCTAGGTTTTCCAAGTCTAAGCTTGATGTGACTACCTTGTAAGGTGCCACAGTGACGTCTGCCTTGTTTGACAGGAAGTCTTTTTCAAAGATACGGTTTTGGGAAATGCGCAGGAGGTCGGTTCCCTGTGGCAATTGTCCTGGATTGATAACCTTGTCCAAGGCGTCTGCGTCTACGTTTTCAAATTCATAAGTGAGCACGTCACAGCGCGCAGCCAATTGCGCCAATGCCTTGACGTCCGTATAGGGGGCCACAATCATGTCCGACACGCGCGATGCAGGGCAGTCGGCCGCTGGGTCCAGGGTCACCACCTTGTGCCCCATGTAGATGGCAGAAATGGCCATCATCTGGCCCAATTGCCCGCCTCCGATAATGCCGATGGTTTTAGATGAGTTCATCTGTTGAATCCTCCGCGATTTTTCCTTGTTCCTCTGCAAAATGGGCTAGCGCCTCCGCCAAGTTTTGGTCCTCGACTGCGAGGATTCGGAGGGCTGTGAGGGCAGCGTTTATAGCTCCCGCTTCACCAATAGCCATGGTTGCCACAGGCACCCCACCAGGCATCTGAACAATGGAATAGAGAGAATCGACACCGCTGAGAACGCGCGATTTGACAGGGACACCAATAACAGGGAGGGTTGTTTTGGCAGCTACCATCCCTGGAAGGTGGGCAGCACCGCCTGCGCCTGCAATGATGATTTTGACGCCTCGACCGCGGGCTTCTTCGGCGTGTTTGAACATGAGGTCAGGTGTACGGTGGGCAGAGACGACTTTTTTTTCGTATGGGACTTGGAAGTTATCCAAGACTTCAGCTGTTTTTTGCATGGTTGCCCAATCGGATTTTGAACCCATGATGATGGAAATGACTGGATTTGACATGATTGCTCCTTACTTTTCTTAGGTAGTGGGGTCGTCAGCAGCCACCTTCGGTGTCTCATGACTAACTTGAAAGCCTAAAGTCTTTCAAGTTCCCCGAGTGACGTAGTCACTCTTGTCACCACTATCAAAAGTATCTGGGTGGCTCGCTTTCGCTCGCGTTTAGTTGTGCTCACTGCGTTCGCAATGGATTGTTGATTTAATCTTTTAAGGCTTTGCTGCCGATGTCTGTTCGGTAGAAGAGGCCTCTTGTGTTTTGGGTTTTGAGTTGGTTGTAGATTTTTTCTTGCGCAGCTTGGACGGTATCGGCTGTGATGACTAGCATGTAGACGCGGCCACCGTTTGAGAGTAGAGCTTTGCTATTTTCTGCAAACTTAGCGCCTGCATAGTATGTGATGATGTCGCCGTCAGTTTTAGCTGGTAGTTGAACGCCTTTGGCATAGTCAAGTGGGTAGCCGTTTGAGGCAACAACCACACCAAGAGTCACACCGCTATCTAACCAAGTGATGTTTGGCTCCTTGCCATCAAGAATGTCACTAATGTTTTGAGCGAAGTTTGACATCAGACGAGGGAGGATAATCTGGGTTTCTGGGTCACCGAAGCGGGCGTTGAACTCGATAACTTTTGGTCCATCCGCTGTCAAGATGAGACCGCAGTAGAGAATCCCGAGATAAGGACGCCCTTCAGCAATCATGCCTTTGAGGACTGGCTTGATGATGGTTTCAACAGCTGTGTCCACCACTGACTGAGGCAGGTGCGGAACTGGAGCGTAAGCCCCCATGCCACCTGTGTTTGGTCCTTTGTCGCCATCAAAGGCACGTTTGTGGTCCTGAGCTGTCGGCATGATGTAGAACTGGTCGCCGTTGACGAAGGCAAAGAGAGAGAACTCTTCCCCGTCCAAAAATTCTTCGATAACCACGCGCGCACCAGAATCCCCGAACTTATTGTCCAGCAGCATGTCGCGAGCCGCTTCCACCGCTTGCTCGACCGTCTCTGCCACGACCACGCCCTTACCTAGCGCCAGCCCATCCGCCTTGACCACGATAGGCGCACCCTGCGCCTCGATGTAGGCCTTAGCTTTTTTGAAGTCGGAAAATGTGCCGTAGGCTGCTGTCGGAACGCCGTATGTGCCCATGATTTCCTTAGCAAAATCCTTAGACCACTCAATCTCCGCTGCCAAACGCGTCGGACCAAAGGCTTTGAGGCCAGCCTGGTTGAAATCATCAACGATCCCAGCCGCTAGCGCATCATCGGGACCAACAAAAGTCCAAGCGATATCATTTTCCTTAGCAAAAGCAATCAACTGTGAATGTTCGGAAATAGCAATATTCACCAAATCCAAACCATCCAAGTTCATGCCATCGTTACCAGGTGCGACAAAGACTTGTTCAACCCCTTCAGAATCCAATAACTTCTTAGCAATCGCATGCTCACGACCACCCGAACCAACAACAAGTAATTTCATGATATACCCCTTAATACGAATTTTATAATATTAGTATACCACATTTGTTCGCTTTAAAGAATTGCTTACCGAATTTATTTCGAATAGTTCGGAAATACTGAACAAAAATCAAGTTTCTATAGGAAAAATCCCCTCCGCTAACTTTTGCAATAAATTGCGAATAGTTTAGGCAGGAGGAATTTTATGAAAAGATATTCTAATTTTTTATTGTTTGCAACAACTGCCTTAACGGCTTGTTCTTTTAGCACTGCCGTGCAAGCTGGGGAAATTGAAGCAGGGCTTTCCGACACCAATGTGATACAACCATTGCCAAAAGATCCCACTTTAGTTAACCAGTCGATGAAAATTGAACAACGGGGAAATCTGGTTTCTATTTTCTATAACCGCTCTCCTCAGCAAGAAGGCTACAAAATCCAGTACGCTGTCTGGTCTAATGAAAACGGACAAGACGATATCCGATGGTATGTTGCTGGTGAACAAGAAACAGAGTTTTCACTCGTCAATCACTCTGGCTACGGCAATTATACCGTGCATGCCTACATTGTCATTCAGGATCGACTTGTTTTTCTAGATGCGGGAGCCTTTACACGCAGCAAGCCACAACCTAGTCTAACATCTAGTATTTCAGAAGTGGGAGCTCTGGATATTACTGTTCAAAATCTTCCAGAAACCACGACAGAAGTTAGAATTCCAACCTGGTCCAGCCAAAACGGACAAGATGATATTGTCTGGTACACAGCCAGTCAAAATGAAGACGGCAGCTATGGCTTACGCATCCCACTCAATGCCCACAACTTTGATACAGGAAATTATGAAAGTCATGTTTATATCAAGGAAAATGGACAAGCTAGTCAAAAATATATGGCTAAAGTAACCACACTTGTAGAAAATGGATACGTTCCTCTTCAACCTAAACCAACTTTTACCATCGAAAATTTGGATGTGGCTAGAGGAACCTATCAAGTGGTCACCCAAGAGACGCTACAATCCAAGAAAATCAAATCAGTGGATGTTGCAACTTGGTCTATGGACAAACAGGCTAATATCAAATGGCGTAAGGCAAATCTAGTCAATGGCGCCTATCAAGTTGCGGTAGATTTTCAGGAGCATAAAAACCATCCTGGAATCTATCAAAATCATGTCTATGTGACTTATACAGATGGTAAACGATCTGGCTACGCCCAGTCTCCGATTGACTTGACTGGTGCAAAAATTCCCGTAGAGTTTCAAGCTCAATTTCTCTCGGCAGGAACCATGCAGTTGACGGCAAAAAATATTTATAGCGAGGGAGAAGTTCGCTTTGCCGTTTGGTCTGATGAAAACAATCAAGATGACCTAAAGTGGTACACAGCAAGCCCATCAGCTGATCAGACTTACTCTCTCAATCTGCCCTTATCCAATCATAAAGGAATCGGCAAGTACCACGTACACATTTATCAAAATGGAAAAGGACTAAAGGCAGCGACTATGGAAATTACTGCCGCTCAAAAGGATAGTACCCCAAATACTTATCCAGTAGGCCAGTGTACTTGGGGTGTCAAAGAAGCCGCGCCTTGGGTTGGAAATTGGTGGGGCCATGCACGAACGTGGGCAAATTCTGCAAAAAACGCAGGATTCACAGTCGGAACAACTCCTAAAGTTGGCGCTATTGCTGTATGGACAGACGGATCTTTTGGACATGTCGCCTTCGTCACCCAAGTAAATAGTCCAACCCAAATTCGTGTGAAAGAATCCAATTATGCAGGAAAAATGTACCTCGGTGACTTCCGTGGCTGGTTTAACCCCGTTGCAGATGGCGTCACAGCCTATATCTATCCAAATTAATCTCTAAAGGCACTTCCTGTGCCTTTTTTGCATACAAAAGAAAAACTCGACCGAAGCCGAGATTTCAAAAATTTCTTATACAATTCTTAATGTCTAAAGTGTCTCACACCTGTAAAGATCATGGCAATACCATGCTTGTCAGCCGCGTCAATCGAATCTTGGTCACGGATGGATCCACCTGGCTGAATGATAGCCTTGATCCCAGCGGCAGCAATTTCTTCAATATTATCCGCAAATGGGAAGAAGGCATCTGAGGCAAGAACGGCACCATCAAGACGATCCTTAGCAGCTTCAATAGCAATCTTAACTGCACCGACACGGTTGGTCTGACCAGGTCCGACACCAAGGGTCATGTGGTCGTTGGCAATCAAGATACCGTTTGATTTGACGTACTTGATAGCTTTCCACGCAAACTCAAGAGCCGCTTGCTCACGCGCATCTGGTTGACGTTTGGTCACAACTTGCCAGTCAGCTGGATTTTCCTTGATGACGTCTTGGTTTTGCACCAACATACCGCCGACAACACCTGTGTACTCTGCTTCCACTTCGCTGGCTACTTGGGCGTCAAATGGCAATTCGAGGATACGCAGATTTTTCTTTTTATTGGTCAAAATAGCTAGCGCTTCTGCCGAATAGCTTGGTGCAATGATGATTTCTAAGAAAATCGGATGCATTTTTTCTGCGGTAGCCGCATCCACCTCACGGTTAAGAACGACAATCCCACCGAAAATCGAAACAGGGTCAGCAGCGTAAGCATTGTCCCAAGCCCCTTCAATGGTATCCGCCTGACCGATGCCACAAGGGTTCATGTGCTTGAGCGCCACAACAGTCGGACGGTCGGTAAAGTCACGGATAATGCGGATGGCCGCATCGGCGTCACGGATATTATTGAAAGACAGCTCTTTACCGTTGAGCTGCTTGGCTGACGCGATAGAATACTCTGTCGGAATCGCTGACTGGTAGAAATCCGCATCCTGTTGAGGGTTTTCACCGTAGCGCATGGCTTGTTTAAGGTCATAAGTGATGGTTAGCTTTTCAGGCTTGGTCTCGCCGACTTGAGCTGTGAAATAATCTGCAATCAAGGCATCGTAAGCAGCCGTGTGACGGTAAACCTTGGCTGCCAAACGTTGACGGGTAGCGTAAGCTGTCTCACCATCTACCTTGAGCTCATCCAGTACCACCGCATAGTCCGCTGGATCCACGATAACGGTCACGCTGGCATGGTTCTTCGCAGCTGAACGGAGCATAGAAGGCCCACCAATATCGATATTTTCCACCGCCAAATCATAAGTCACATCTGGACGAAGAATGGTTTCCTTGAATGGATAAAGGTTGACCACCACAAGGTCAATTAGACCAATTTTATGCTGCTTAGCAGCTTGCAAATGGCTGTCCAAATCACGACGAGCCAAAAGTCCACCGTGAATGTTTGGATGAAGGGTCTTGACACGACCGTCCATCATTTCAGGAAAACCTGTCACATCGTCGACGGCAATCGTTGCCACCCCTGCATTGTCAAGAGCAGTTTTTGTACCACCAGTTGAGATAATCTCCCAACCAAGAGCTCTCAATTCTTGAGCAAATTCTACAATGCCTGCTTTGTCAGATACACTGATCAGTGCGCGTTTTGTCATGTTGTCTCCTTTTTCTATTTCTACCAATCCATTTCATAAGCTCTGTATTCATGTGAAAATTCATAGCCTAATTTCTCTGCCAAATCTAACGAAGTCTTCGTATGGGCATCCCAGCTAGGGTAGATCTCCCTGTCTAGGCAAGTCACTATCAACTGAGCTGCGACAGCTTTTGCAAGACCCTTTCGCCTAAAATCAGGGTGAGTATCTATCTCAATTTCAATCCCATTTTCATAGGTTGAGTAAGACGAGGCACCAGCCACTAGCTTTCCCTGATAAAGGGCAACAACTCCTAGTCCAAGTTGAGAATAGCGCTGGTAATCATCGTAATTAGCAACCAAATCTTGCGATCACTCTTCAGTCAAACAAACTTTGTATAGCTGTTCGTCCATAAACTGTAATTCAAAATCTTCTGGCAAGCTAGTCACAAATTCTTCTAATTTGTTGCGGTCAAATGCGGTGCCCTTCTTGGTCGCATAGCGTGTAAAAGCCTTCACTTTATCTCCGTAGGTCTTCTCAATCAATTTGCGCCAACCTTCATGCTGTGGTACAAGAATAATATCCTCTCCACGACAAAATTCAATTAGTTCAAGACAAGGTTGACCCGCTAAAAGACCAAAAGAAGCTTGTTTTCCTAATTTTGCCAAGGCAGATTGGGGATTGTCAGAATCATCAACCCAAATTTCTCCCATCACTCCCTGCAAACAGGACCAAATCATGGTTTCTTGCCAATCTTGAAACAAAGAGATAGCTGACGATAAATTATTTAATCTTTTCATAGGTTGATTGTAACAAATTATCCTATTTCTTTTCAACTCCCAATCTTTCCAGCACCTCTGGGTACAGTTTGTACTCGGCTTCATGGATTCGAGCTTCGAAGGTTTCGATGGTGTCATCTGCTAAACATGGCACGCGAACCTGTTTGATGATTTGTCCTGTATCCACACCCGAGTCCACCCAATGAACGGTTACACCACTCTCAGAAACGCCTGCATTCCAAGCGTCTTCGATACCATGGGCACCTGGAAATTCTGGCAGATAGGCAGGGTGGATATTGATGATACGACCTTCATAGGCTGATAGCAAGGTGCTACTGACAATTTTCATATAACCAGCCAATACGACCAAGTCAATCTCATGCTCACGGAGCAATTCAACAATCGCTTGTTCATAATCTGCCTTGTTCTCAAATTCTTTGAGTTCAAAGGCATAGCTCATAACTCCCAAATTTTGGGCACGCTCCAATACATAAGCATCACGCTTATCTGAAAAGACAAATGCTACTGGAAACTGCTCGGCAATCACTTGGAAATTGGAACCAGAACCGCTGGCAAATACCGCAATTTTTTTGGCCATTAGCGAATCACCACACTAGTATCCATTTTTTCCACAATCCGACCAATCTCATAAGCAGGCTCGTCCAACAGTTCTTTGACACGCGCCACATTCTCTGGACTCACTGCCAGCATGAGGCCAATCCCCATATTGAAGATTTCAAACATTTCTTGGTGTTTGATGTCGCCGTATTTCTCAAGGGCCTTGAAAATTGGTAGAACTGGGATCTTGTCCTCTTCGATTTCAGCTGCTAAGTTGTCCGCAAACATACGAGGCACATTTTCAATAAAGCCACCGCCTGTAATGTGGGCAATACCGTTGACCAATTCTTCCTTAATCAATGGTAGCAGAGCTTTAACATAGATACGCGTTGGCTCGAGGAGGACATCCTTGAGTTTCTGACCTTCCAATTCAGGGAGAACTTCTTCACCTGTGTATTCCGCAAAGACGCGACGCACAAGTGAGTATCCATTCGAATGGATACCAGATGAAGCAAGCCCAAGAAGGATATCACCTTCTGCCACTTTTGAACCATCGATGATTTGTGATTTTTCAGCCACACCGACCGCAAAACCAGCCAAATCGTAGTCATCTTCGCCATACATACCAGGCATTTCAGCCGTTTCACCACCGATGAGGGCAGCGCCAGACTGAACACAACCTTCTGCCACACCTGCAACCACCTGCTCCAATTTAGCTGGCTCATTTTTACCCGTTGCGATGTAGTCTAGGAAGTAGAGTGGCTCTGCGCCCGCTGCAATAATGTCGTTGACACACATAGCCACACAGTCTTGACCGATGGTATCATGCTTGTCATATTTAATAGCCAGCATGAGCTTGGTTCCCACGCCATCTGTACCAGAGATAAGCACCGGCTCTTTCACCCCAGTCGCTGAAAGGTCAAACATGCCTCCGAAACCACCAAGGGCACCCATGACACCCGCACGCTCCGTACGCGCTACGTGCTTCTTAATGCGCTCAACAACCTCGTAACCAGCCTCAACATCAACACCTGATTTCGCGTAAGCATTTTTTTCTGTCATTTTCTTTTTCTCCTTTGGTCAGTAGCAGAGCTACTTAACATTGTCAATGTGGAAGCTAACCTGTTCTTCCAAACTCTTGAGGTAGGCTTCTTCGTAATCGTAAAGTGGCGTTGGGTAATCCCCATCAAAATAAGCCACGCAGAGTCCACCATTTGGCGCATCTGTTTCAATGCCAATAGATTCAATCATGCCTTCCAAGGACAAATAAGTCAGGCTATCCGCACCAATAATTTCACAAACTTCATCCGCACTATGATTAGCTGAAATCAATTCACGGCGGGTCTGAATATCAATCCCATAAAAACAAGGGTACTTGAGTTCTGGGCTACCAATAGCCACATGAACTTCTTTTGCCCCCGCCTCACGCAGAAGTTGCACGATGCGACGTGAGGTTGTTCCACGAACGATGGAATCATCAATCATGACCACACGCTTGTCTTTGACAACACCAGACACTGCTGATAATTTCATGCGCACGCCTTGTTCACGCAATTCTTGCGTTGGCTGAATAAAGGTCCGTTGGGTATATTGGTTCTTGACCAAGCCCATCTCATTTGGCAAGCCTGATTCTTCCGCGAAGCCCATGGCTGCAGAAAGAGAGGAATTCGGCACCCCAACAACGATGTCTGCTTCATGTTTAAATTCTTGTGCCAACCGACGTCCCATATTTTTACGCGCCGTATGAACATTGACCCCGTGAATGGTTGAGTCAGGGCGAGCAAAGTAGACATACTCCATGGAACAAACCGCCAATTGCGTATCTGTTGTGTAAGTATCATACTTGATGCCATTGTCATCAATAATAATCACTTCACCTGGCATGACATCGAGCAGCCATTTGGCACCAACCACTTCGAAAGCACAGGTTTCACTGGAAATGACCCAAGCACCATTAGCCATTTGACCAATTGACAAGGGACGGAAACCATTTGGATCAAGCGCAGCAATCAACTTATCCTCCGTCAAAAGAAGATAAGCAAAACCACCCTTAACCGTATTGAGCGCCTCTTTAACCTTACCCATAAAGTCAGGATTATGACTGCGACGAATCAAATGCATAAGAATCTCAGTATCTGACGAAGCATTAAAGATGGCCCCTTGCGCTTCCAATTCTTTCTTGAGCGAAATGGCATTAGTTAAATTTCCATTATGGCAAAGGCCGAGCTGCTCATTCGTAAAGTTGTAAAGGAAGGGTTGCACGTTGTTGATAGATGCAGCCCCAGCTGTCGCATAGCGAACATGGCCAATAGCTGCAGATCCTGTCAGTTTTTCCAAATCAGCAGGATTTTTAAAGACTTCTGAAAGAAGACCGGTGTCGCGGTGCTGAAGGAGTTTGCCATTATCATTGGTAACAATCCCAGCTCCTTCCTGACCACGGTGTTGAAGACTGTGGAGACCAAAATAGGTCAGTTGTGCTGCCTGAGGATGTCCCCAGACACCAAAGATCCCACATTCTTCGTTTAATGATTTTACTTCATATGTCATTGTTTTTTCCTAATATTGTTTGTTTTGATATTTTTTTAGGTGGTGGCGTATCGGAGTAAGTGAGCTCCTTACAAACTACCACCTCTAAACATCAAGTCCCTTCGCTCTTCTATTTCTAAGCTCAGGCAGAATTAGCCCATCGGACTAATTCTCTCTGTAAAGTAACGGACTGCTGATTCAAAGAGGTGTTGATCTTTGTTGCCTGGGATGTTTTGGAAGAGGCCTTCTTCCCAGCGTTCTGAGTGACCCATCTTACCGATGATTTGACCATTCTTGCTTGTGATTCCCTCGATAGCATTGACTGAACCATTTGGATTGTACTTGCTGTCCATGCTTGGTTGACCGTCAAAGTCAACGTACTGGCTCCAGATTTGACCATTGTCACGAAGCTCCGCAAATTCCTCAGCCGTTACCACAAACTTCCCTTCACCGTGTGACACTGGGATCGCGTGAATATCACCCACCTTGACACCTGCCAACCATGGCGAATTAGTATTAGCGACACGCGTTTCAACCATCTTAGCCACGTGTTGGTTAGCGTCGTTGTAGAAAAGAGTTGGGCTCGTCGCACCAGCTTCTTCAAAATTACCGTAAGGTAGCAAACCAGATTTAACAAGGGCTTGGAAACCATTACAGATACCGATGATCAGACCACCTTTGGCGATAAAGGCGTCAATAGCTGCGCGGACCTTGTCATTGAGCAATATATTGACGATAAATTTAGCCGAACCATCTGGTTCATCCGCCGCTGAGAAGCCACCAGCAAAGAAGATGATATTAGCTTGACCTATATGGTCAACCATGGCCTCAACCGAATGAGCAATGGCTGTTTCGTTCAATGTTACGAATGGCACCAAGTTCACGGCTGCGCCCGCTTGTTCAAAAGCCTTGGCAGAATCGTATTCTGAATTGGTACCAGGGAAGACTGGAATGTAAACAAAAGGTTTTTCAATGGTTTTTTGAGCCTTAATCACTGCATCTGAGACCACCTCTGGCACTTCTTCAAGTGCGGTGCTTTGCTCAAATTCTGTTGGGTAAATCTCTTCAAGAGTACCTTCAAAGGCTGAGAGTAGCTTGTCACCTGATAGGACAATATCGTTGACAGTTACTGTAAAGTCAGCGGTTGTCTCACCGATTTTAACCGCGCCAGCAATCTCTTCATCTGAGGTAAAGACGAAACCACCAAGTTGCGCTGTCAAGATCTTGTCAAGATCTGCCACATTGACAGAAGCCCCGATACGGTTACCAAAGGTCATGAGGGCAAGGCTTTCAAGGAGACCGCCGTATTTAATAGCTGAAGCTGCTGTAATCTGATGCTCAGCTTGGATGTTTTCAAAGGTTGTAAAGTTAGCCTTGATGGTGTCAAAGTCAATGTCTTGACCAAGAGTAGGCCCTGCAAGGTAATAAATGTGCTGACCAGCCTCTTTGAACTCTGGAGAAAGAACCTTGTCGCTATTAGCTGTTGTCACACCGAAGGCAACCAAGGTTGGTGGTACTGTCAAGTCTTCAAAGGTACCAGACATAGAGTCCTTACCACCGATTGATGGGAGACCAAGCTGGATTTGAGCTTCAATAGACCCAAGAAGAGCTGACACAGGTTGACCAAAGCGCTCTTCCTGTTTGTCCATACGCTCGAAATATTCTTGGTAAGAGAAGCGGGCTTTAGACCAGTTAGCACCTGTCGCCACCAAGCGGGCTGCCGCTTCAACCACCGCATAGGCTGCCCCGTGGTAAGGTGACCACTCCGCAAGATAAGGGTTAAACCCTTGTGCCATAACAGAAGCTGTCTTGGTCACCCCATGCTCAACTGGCAATTTCTGTACAGAGGCTTCTGTCGGCGTGATTTGGTAACGACCACCGATTGGATGATTGACCGTTGAACGACCAACTGAGCTATCAAAGATGGTTTGTAAACCTTTTTGACTAGCATGGTTGAGGTCTGAAAGCATAGCTAGCGCATCAGCTTCAAGAGTCTCAGCTGACGTTTCCAGTTGTCCTGGAAGCGCAACAGCCTTATCAACGACCTTAGCGTCAACAACCACGCGCACACCGTTTGTATCAAGGAAGCTGCGCTCAATGTCAACAATAGTCTGACCATTCCAAGTCATGACCAAGTTTGGTTTTTCCGTTACTGTTGCTACAACAACAGCATCAATATTTTCCTTGGCGCATGCTGCAATAAAGGCATCGATATCACTTGGACAAACCACTACAGACATGCGTTCTTGTGATTCTGAGATGGCAATTTCTGTTCCGTTAAGTCCAGCATATTTGAGTGGCACCTTGTCCAAATCAATTTCAAGCCCGTCAGCCAATTCACCGATAGCTACGCAGACACCACCAGCACCGAAGTCATTTGATTTCTTGATGAGACGAGTGACGTCACCGTTACGGAAGAGGCGTTGAATCTTACGTTCTTCGATGGCATTCCCTTTTTGGACTTCTGCTCCAGCCGTTTCCACCGATTCAACCGTTTGAACCTTAGAAGACCCTGTTGCACCACCGACACCATCACGACCTGTTTTCCCACCGAGGAGGATAACCACATCGCCAGCTTCTGGTTTTTCACGGACCACATTTTCCTTAGGTGCTGCACCAACAACTGCACCAAGCTCCATGCGTTTAGCCACAAAACCTGGGTGGAAGTATTCACGCACATAAGTCGTCGCTAGACCGATTTGGTTTCCATAGGAAGAATAGCCGTACGCCGCAGTTTTCGAAATGACTTGTTGTGGCAATTTCCCAACGCGCGTCTCTGCGATTGGCGTCGTAATATCGCCTGCGCCAGAAATCCGCATAGCTTGGTAAACATAAGAGCGCCCAGATAATGGGTCACGAATGGCACCGCCGATACAAGTTGCCGCTCCACCAAATGGCTCAATTTCCGTTGGGTGATTGTGGGTCTCATTCTTGAACATGAGCAACCAAGGCTCTTTAACCCCATCAACATCCACTTCAATTTCTACCGAGCAGGCATTAATTTCATCAGACACTTCCATGTCATCCAGACGGCCATTGGCACGCTCGTAGCGACCAAAGATCGTCGCCATGTCCATGAGCGTCTGCGGCTTATCAGAACGCCCTAATTCATCCCGCATGGCAATGTACTTGTCATAAGTCGCTTGTAATTGTTTTTGGAATTTAGAAGCTGAGAAATCAATATGTTTCAACTCCGTCTCAAAAGTCGTGTGACGGCAGTGGTCAGACCAATAAGTGTCCAAAACCTTGAGCTCAGTTTCAGTTGGCACGCGATCAATTGACTTGAAATAATCCTGGATGAAGAGCAGATCATCCACTTCCATAGCCAATCCTTGCTCTGCCTTATAGACCGTAAAATCGTCCGCTGTGTAAGTCTCAAAAATCTCCAAGTTAGGAATGGTCTTGTCTGAAGACGAAAATTCCTGCGGTGCAATGGCCACCGTCACATCCTTAAAGCGAGAGTCAACTGGGTTGAGCAAATAGTTCTTGACCGCCGCTAATTCCGCCTCTGAAATGTCTTTATTAAGCAAATAAAGCTGCGCTGTGTTTACCTTAGACTCCTTGGCTCCAAGCAAGAAAAGTGCTTCCTGCGAGCTAGCAGCGCGCTGGTCAAACTGACCTGGAAGAGCTTCAATAGCAAAGAATGTCCAATTAGCAAGGTCTGCCTCAAGAGCTGACGCTTCTAAGACTATATCCGTCACCTGCTCAGAAAAAATGTACTTCTCTGCACGCTCAATCAAGTCTTCCTCCAAATTGAAGACATCATAAACCTGAACAATATGAAGGTCAGACAAGGTCGTTAACTGAAGATTATGCGTCAATTCCTTCAAAAGCGCCTGAGACTTAATCCCAAAATCAGCCTTCTTCTCAACAAAAATACGTTTATCCATGATTAATCCTAATTCTTTTTTGATATTTTCTTAGATTGTGCAGACAGTTTTTACTATTATCCTTGTCCTATTTCAATCCCTGTAATTTTTCAAGTACAACCTTGTAAACAGCCGTCAAACTACCAAGGTCACGACGAAAAACATCCTTATCCATGTGATTACCTTCAGCATCCCACAGACGGCAATTATCTGGTGAAAATTCATCAGCCAAGATAATCTTGCCATTGACATCCTTACCAAATTCCAATTTAAAGTCAATCAAACGAAGACCAATCTGATCAAACCATTCTTTCAAAAGCTCATTGATACGACGAGTTTCTTCCTTGATGTAGGCAATTTCTTCATCAGTAGCAATGTCCAAGAACTTGACATGTTCATCATTGATAAAGGGATCATCCAACTCATCTTTCTTATAGTAGAATTCCACGATTGGGCTAGCCAGTTCAATCCCTTCCTCAACACCAAAACGTTTTGAGAAGGAACCAGCCGTCACATTACGAAGAACGACTTCCAAAGGAATAATCTCAACCTTTTGATTCAATTGTTCGGTTTCTGATAACATCTCCACAAAATGCGTTGCCACGCCTGCAGCATTCAATTTTTGGAAAATAAAAGATGAAATCTGATTATTCAACACTGCTTTCCCGTCAATCGTCTCTTTGCAGGATCCATTCAGCATAGTTGCTTGATCTTTATAGACCGAAATAATCAAATGCTCATCTTCTGTACTGTAAATATCTTTAGCTTTACCTGAATAAATCAGTTCTTTTTTCATTTTTTGTTCGCCTTTCACCCTTATTTAATTTGATTATAGCACACAAGTTCTTAAAAACAAATAAAAAGCAGACTTTTTTGGATATATAAAAAAATAACGTCCGTAAAACACGGACGTTATTTCTGTTCAATAATATAATCTACTAAATCTGATAAACTTACAAAACTTTCGATGGCTTCATCTGGAATCTCCACATGAAAGACATCTTCAACAGTCACAATCAGTTCCATCAATTCTACAGAATCCTCTGCAAAACTAGCAATTTCTGTATTCATGGTAATACCTAATTGAGCTCGTTTTTCGGTATCAATTAGCTCTAACATTTTTTCAAACAGCTCATCTCTACTCATTGCCTTCCCCCACTACTGAAAATTTTTCAACAGATTTTGCCACAACCTGTGTTTCTAGCATAATTCGTACTTGGCGAATAGTTGAGAAAATCGCCTTAGCATCACTGGAACCATGTGCTTTAACTACTGGCGCATTCAACCCAAAAAGTACTGCACCGCCTGCATCTGAATAATCAAGAGACTTCTTCATGGTCCGCAAACTATCTTTAAGGAAAAGATAACCTATTTTGGCTTTCCAACCACCACCTTCAATGGCAGATTTAAGCTGTCCCATAATCCCAATAGCAGTCCCTTCAATAGACTTGAGTACAGCGTTTCCCGTGAAACCATCTGTCACCACTACATCAGCTACACCAGACATGAGGTCACGTGCCTCCACATTTCCAATGAAATGAATAGACGGTTCTTGCGACAAAAGGGTAAAAGTTTCCTTACGAAGCGGATCACCCTTAGTTTCTTCTGTTCCATTGTTCAATAGTCCGACACGAGGCTTGGCAATTCCACGAACATTCTCAGCATAGAAAGATCCCAAAACAGCATACTGATGTAAATGCTCAGCTGTACTTTCCGCATTTGCGCCTAAATCAAGCATATCAAAACCCCGACCATCTGTTGTAGGCAGAGTTGACAATAAACCAGGACGACTAATTCCCTTGATGCGACCAACTACAAAAATACCTGCTGCTAAAAGAGCACCTGTATTTCCAGCTGACAAAACTGCATCTGCTTGTCCGTCCTTCACTGCTTTAGCTGCCAAAACCATCGAAGCATTTTTCTTGCGACGAATAGCCTTTGCTGGCTCATCATCCGAGTTAATTTTTTCATCAGTATGAATAATCGTCACTCGCTCTGTAGCTGTTAAATAGGGTTTAATCTTACTTTCATCCCCATAAAGCTGAACTTCAATATCAGAAAAAGCTGCCAGTGCTTGATTGACTCCTTCAACAATTGCCTTTGGGGCATTGTCCCCGCCCATAGCATCTACTGCAATTTTTTTCATATCTACCTCTTTCCTGAATTTCTTTTCCCATTATACCATGGAACAAGTATCCTATCCGTATTTTAATCCTTCATAACCTGTCCCCAAGACTGCAAATCATCGATAAATTTCTTACTTTTAAGATGAATTCCTACATATTCCTCATACAATTGGTCAATAAAAAGCCTCAATTTCTTCTTCATCTCTGGCTGAAGAGAAATTGTCTTCAAATCTTCAAACGAAATTGCTTGAAATTGATCAATCAGATAAGGAACATTGGGATCCAAATGGCTCCGTCTCTCATCCTCATGATAATGCTGAGGACAAAGTAAACCTGAATAAGCATAGGAAAAATCAAAAGGCTGTCCCACGCGATGACAAAATACACACTCATGAAAATTCAAGGACAAACCGAATCGTCCTAAAAGCTGAATTTCAAAAATATTGGTCAATACCTCATAATCTAGTCCGTCTTCCATCAATTCCAGTGTCCTCTCTAAAAAACGAAAGAGAGCTGGATCATGAACATTATCTTGTAAACAGGCATCCGCCAAGGCTACGATATAAGAAGCATAGCTAAGCTGAAAAATATCCTCATTGATCTTCTTAAAAGGCTGAACCTGATGAAAATCTTCAATATAGCTGAGACCATCATCATTTATTTTGACCATAAAATCAGCCAAAGTCAAGGGTTGAATACCCGCAACTAACTTAGACTTAGAAGCATGTTTCACGAAAAACATCCGTTTGCCAGCCTTCTCCGTGAAAATTTTGACCAGTTTGTCATCTTCTCGAAAATTTCGATTATAGAGGACCAAGCCCCTAGTCTCAATTCTCTCCATTTTCTTCCATAAATTCCTTCAAACGTTTCATCGCTTCTTGGATTTTCTCCATGCTAGCAGCATAAGAAATCCGTACATAACCTTCACCATATTGACCAAAAGCCACTCCAGGAATAAGAGCAACAGCTTTTTTACGAGCAAATTCCTGCAAGAAAGCCATGGAATCCTGATTATAACCCGCAGGAATTTTAGCAAAGATATAAAAAGCACCATCTGGCTTGATCATCTTAAAGCCTAGTTCTGTCATCTTTTCAATGATATAATCACGACGAACTTGGTATTCCTCTCGCATAGATACAGCGTCGTCTTTCCCATTTTTCAAAGCCTCCAAGGCACCGAATTGCATAGCCGTTGAAGCCGCTGTTACCAAGTACTGATGACTCTTAATGAGTTGAGCAACAATTTCTGCCTTAGCCATAATGAGCCCGATCCGCCAACCGGTCATAGCATGGGACTTGGACAAGCCTTGGATAAGAATAGTCTGATCTGGGAGAAATTCTGCAATTGACGTGTGTGGCTGACCAGTATAGGTTAACTCTGCATAAACCTCGTCTGACAAGACAAAAATAGGATATTTCTTCAATACTTCTGCAAAAGCAGCAATTTGCTCGCGAGAATAAGTCACTCCTGTCGGATTAGCTGGGTAATTCAGAATAACAGCTTTAAGCTTATCCCCCTGTTCAAGGATAGCTTCTTCCAACATTTCTGGCGTCAAAACAAACTGATTTGCCGTTGTATCAATCTCAATAATGTCTGCCCCTACCATATTTACAATTGGTTCATAGCCTGGGTAAGCTGGCGCTGGCAACAAGACCGTATCTCCAGGCTCCAAAATAGCCACTAAAGAAGCTGATAAGGCTTCTGTTGCTCCAATTGTTACCAATATTTCATTTTCTGGCTGGTAAGAAAGATTGTATTTTTCCGATACAAACTCTGTGGCTGCCTTACGTAAATCCAACAGACCTGACATCCCAGTATAATGGCTTTCATTTGCATCAATAGCAACCTTAGCTGCTTCTTTAATATGATCAGGAGTTGTAAAATCTGGCTCTCCCAAAGTCAATTTCAAAATACCTGGAATATCTGAAATAGACTGGTCAAACTGACGAATCATCGATACCTCAATCCGATTCAAATTTTTATTAAAACGATCTTGTAAATTCATAGAAATACCTCTCACTTTCTTTCCTACTATCATACGAAATTTTCAGACAATTAACAAGCCTAAAGAAAGATTTGTCAGGAAATCAAAAAAACTGAGGAATGCTCCCCAGTTCTCCTTATTTATCTTTAGCTGTCTCAAAAAGCGGAGACAATGGACGTTTTTCATGAATACGGATAATCGCTTCTGCCAACAATTCTGCTGTTGAAATCTGCTCAATCTTATCAATCAAACGATCTTCTGGAATTTGAATTGTATCTAGAACCACTAATTTCTTGATAGCTGATTTTGTAATATTATCCATAGCTGGACCAGACAAAACTGGATGAGTACATGAAGCATATACTTCCACCGCACCAGCTTCCGCAAGAGCATTTGCCGCATGGCAAATAGTTCCAGCAGTATCAATCATATCGTCAATCAAGATACAAGTCTTGCCTTCAACATTTCCGATGATATTCATGACTTCAGAAGTATTCATTTTGTCAACACTACGACGTTTGTCAATGATAGCAATCGGTGTTTTCAAGAATTGCGCTAACTTACGAGCACGAGTCACACCACCATGGTCAGGTGAAACGACCACATAACCATCACCCACCATACCGCGGCGTTCAAAATAATCCGCAATCAGCGGAGCACCCATCAAATGATCAACAGGAATATCAAAGAAACCTTGGATCTGTGACGCATGTAGATCAACTGTTAAGACACGATCAACACCAGCAGTTTCCAACATATTTGCTACCAATTTTGACGTAATTGGCTCACGTGCACGTGCTTTACGGTCTTGACGTGCATAACCATAATAAGGGATAACAACATTCACTGACTCAGCTGATGCCCGTTTCAAAGCATCAACCATAATCAAAATTTCCATGAGATTATCATTTACCGGTGAGCTAGTTGATTGAAGGATGTACACATGAGCACCACGGATAGATTCCTCAATATTAACTTGAATTTCACCATCTGAAAATTGACGAACAGAGGACTTTCCTAGTGAAAGACCAATTTTACTTGCAACTTTCGCAGCTAATTCCTGATTAGACGAAAGGGCAAAGAGTTTTAAGTCAGAAAATGACATGACTGCCTCCTATTTATTTCTACTCTACCATTTTAACGCTTTTTAGGACATTTTTCAAACAAAATTCTGAGCATTTTTTTGAAAAGAGTAGGTACAAATTATATTTACTGGATCTATTCCTTAACAATAAAAAGACTGGGATTCCCTCAGCCTTTTAGAAATATTATTGATAAATGTAACCTGCTACGCCATCAGCTGCTGGGTTAAACCAACCACGGAAATTACCAACGTACATGTTACCTGCATAATTTGATTCTTGAACTTGAATTTGTGAACCATTTACAGCAACAACCACTGCTACGTGACCATATGTACCAGCCGTCCAAACAGCAATAGCGCCTACACGAGGAGTAGAACCTGTAGAATGACCCGCTGCAGCTGCAGAATAGAGCCATTGGTTAGCATTACCCCAGTTATTACCAACCCAACCAAGTTGTTCTTTAACACCCCAAGTACATTGACCTACTGGATACGTATTGACACCACCATTTGAGTAGCTAATAGGAGCTGGTGCAGGTGTAGGTGCCGCTGCTGGTGCTGCTACAGTTGAAACTTCTGTTGCAACTGCTTGACTAGGTGCCGCTGCTGGTACTGCTACAGTTGATTGTTGTCTAGCGGCTACTTCAGCCTGTTGTGCCAAGTAAGCAGCCTGTGCTTCTGCTGCCGCCTTCGCAGCTGCTTCAGCTTCTGCTTTTTGTGCAAGGAGGGAATTTTTCTCATCTTGAGCAGTTGCTTTTTCAGCAGCCAAACTCAATTGAGCAGCTTTCAAGTTTGCTTGTTGCGTTTTTAATTCTTGAGCTGAGTCATCCAATTTTTTCCAGTTTGCTTCAACAGTATTGATAGCAACTTGGTTTGCCTCTTGCTTCTTAGCAATTGCTTCTTTATCTGCCTTTTGTTGTTGCAACATTTTATTATTAGCTGAAACAATTTCACGCATTGCGTTTACGCGAGACACAGCATCAGCAATATTCTTTGAATCTAAAATAGTATTGATATAGCTTGTTGCAGAAGCATCTGTTTGTGCACTACGTGCTTGCTCTTCTAGAGCGGCTGAACGTGAAACAATATCACCAGCCAATTTTTTAATTTCTTTACTCAAAGCTTCTGATTCAGCAGTTAATTTTTCATTTTCTGCTTTCAAACTAGCTTGTTCCGCTACAATAGAATCAACCTTTGCTTGCAAAGAATCTACTTGTGCTTGAGCAGAAGCCTGTTGTGACTCGATTGAGCTAATTTTGCTATCTTGTGCAGCAATTTTACTGTCTACATCATCCGCACTTACTACTGCGAAATTACTAACATTTGACAATACTACGATACTAAGTAAAGCCGCAGCTAAGATTTTTTTCTTCATAAATCAAAAACTCTCCTCTAATCTTTATGACTATACCATAATAACAAAAAAAACGCGTTGATATGTTACGCGTTTGTTACATTTCTATGTCTTGTTTGTTATTCTAAAAATTTTTTTGAAAAATGGCTGAACAACCACTAAAATCAAACAATTAAACAGCAAAGTCGGAGCTAAATTATAAAAAACAAACATATACATGGACAAATTAGTCAACTGAAAGAGACGTCCCAGTAAAAAACTACCAAATTCAAATCCAAAAAGAACAACTAACAAAATGGTTATATTTGAAAGAGAATTAAATTTTAACTGTTGGTAAAAATAATAAATCAAATATACCATCAGTGGCATTATTGTCAAACCAATCCCTAAAATATTCAAATAGTAGAGATCATATAAAGCACCTAATAAAGTAAACAAGATTAATTGCCATCTTAAAGGCATATCAATACTATAAAAGATAGATAGAATAAAAATTATATGACAAGAAACCGTCATTGCACCAGGAAGCCAATTTGTTACTAATGTTGAAACTTGCCCATCAATCAAAAACGAAAGTAGTAAAAAGACTGGACTTAAGTAAAACAAATACTTCTTATTCATTGCTGCCACCTACAAGCATAACGGAATAAATAGCAGAAAAATCAGCTACTGGAGTAACATATAGTTCACGACTCAAATTATTGCTACTGGTTTTTACAGATTTCACCTGGCCAACTAACAAATTCGAAGCCATATCACCCGCTAAATCACTCGTTACCACTTGACTTCCAACAGCAATATCCGCAGAAGAATTTAATTGTGAGATAATAAAGGCCTTATTTTCAATATCATAGCCACTCAAAATACCATAAATCGACTCATTTTCAACCGAAATGCGCACCGCAACTTTCGTAAAATCTGCCGAACTTGTAAACAACTGTACAGACGAAGATGATTCTCCAACATCTGTTACAAGACCAACAATTCCACCGTTAGCCACCACCAACATATTCGATTTTACACCTTGATTACTCCCCTTGTTAACAATCATTTTATTCAACCAACTTACAGGAGTACGTACTGAAACAAGAGCCCCTATCATTTCTTGACCATCCGAAGCAGAAGCTAAATTCAAACTAGCCTTTAGGCCCTCGTTCTCTTTTTTCAAGGTCTCATTTTCAGCAGCTTCATTTTTCAGAGTTGACAAAGTCTTCTTCAACTCCTGATTTTCACTATATGCATCAATTAAATCTTGAAAAAATACCTTACGTTCCGATAGAAAACGGACAGGCGCAGACAACATGTCATTAGCAACCGAAACAATATTTCTTGCACTTGACGATACCAGTGGAATTTCCATATTACTCTTGGTCGTTAAAAAAAGTAAAGAAAATGATAGAACACTAACTATAGAGACAAGAATAAACAATCTAGACTTTTTATAACGATTCATAATACTACCCCTATTAACAAAATAAGTACAAAAAAGAGAATATCGCTAGATACTCTCACAAACTACGGAGAATAAGGGATTCGAACCCTTGCGCCAGTTACCCGACCTAACGATTTAGCAAACCGTCCTCTTCAGCCTCTTGAGTAATTCTCCATTATGCAATATGTATGGGCACGAGTGGAATCGAACCACCGACCTCACGCTTATCAGGCGTGCGCTCTAACCATCTGAGCTACGCGCCCAAGTAAAAAACTTGGTTTTATGACCTAATGGCGCGAGACGGAATCGAACCGCCGACACATGGAGCTTCAATCCATTGCTCTACCAACTGAGCTACCGAGCCAAAATTGCGGGAGCAGGATTTGAACCTACGACCTTCGGGTTATGAGCCCGACGAGCTACCTAGCTGCTCCATCCCGCGATGTTCTAAATCTAGCTGCATTACCAACTAAGGAGGATGTGGGATTCGAACCCACGCACGCTTTTACACGCCTGACGGTTTTCAAGACCGTTCCCTTCAGCCGGACTTGGGTAATCCTCCAAATATAAACCATTTTATGGACCTTGTAGGACTCGAACCTACGACCGCTCGGTTATGAGCCGAGAGCTCTAACCAGTTGAGCTAAAGGTCCAAAGTAATCCATAAAAAATAGCGGCGAAGGGGATCGAACCCCCGACCTCCCGGGTATGAACCGGACGCTCTAGCCAGCTGAGCTACACCGCCATATTTACAATCGGGAAGACAGGATTCGAACCTGCGACCCCTTGGTCCCAAACCAAGTACTCTACCAAGCTGAGCTACTTCCCGATATCATTAAAAATAAATCTCCCTTAATGTAAACACTAAGCGAG
>JAIMFC010000010.1 GCA_019794795.1 Streptococcus gallolyticus | reverse complement strand
TCCTGACGGAAAAGAATCAGAATCATCAAGCAGCATAGAAAGAAGGAAAATTAGATGAAAACAATACACAAAATTTTACTCATAGCAACGGCAATCCTGCTTATGTCAGGCTGTACTGCATTTGAGCGAAGGGATTATGAGTCCCGCATTGCGGAGGTGTCCGAAGTCTATCCGACGGAGAAGGTATCAGACCTGTTTAAGAAGTTTCCGAATGGGTTTGAGATACATAATCTAAGGGAGCTACTTGTTAATAATGAAATTTTTTACTATGAAGTTAGGCTGGAAGGTAATCCAGAGACTAAAACGATATCTGGTCAATATAAGAAGATGTCAGTGGAATTTAAAGAACTCCTTACAATTCCTGTTATCTATGATGACGTCAACGGTCTGATAGCTCAGGAGGACTATCAGTTAGAGCCTGCCATGCAGGATTTTGTCTTTGCTTTTCAAAAGGTTAATCTCAGTAAAGAAGAGATGGGGAAAATGACCTTTATGGATGTTGCGAGCAACCCTGCTCTCGGCACCTATAGTATCCGATATGAGATTACTAACCAAAGTTTAAACCACTATCTGGGTCTTCCTGATGAGACTCAGTTGGAAATTGACTTTGGGGGAGATAAGCGTTCTAAAGCTTCAGGGAATTTCCACATTCTTATTTGGATTACACAGGGATTAAAAACTTATATACAAGAAGGGGTTTCCGGAAATTAATGAAAGGTGAAGAATATGACAACTAATATAAGAACTTTAGAATTTACTAGCTATATTATGGCAGTTTCCTATGGAGTGGAAAATGCTTGGATTAGAAAGAAACTAACACCAGATCAGATTGACTTTTCTAATCCAGATTCGGAGGGGATGCGATTGATCAATCTAGCAGTAAAGACTGAACTAGAAAAACTCGAGAAACGGCTTAAAGAGCAACTCGGCAAAGATGTCACCCTTCCTCCTATTCCATCTGACCAGCTCCAGTACCTGCATAGCTACCATGATAAGGTGACGGGGATGACAGGAGTTGCCTTCTTGGATGTGGCAAATAAGGAGATTATCATCGGCTATGTGGGGACTAACCCGAGTAACGATGGCTGGCGTGACCTGGTTTTGGCAGATTTCGTCGGGATTGGGCTGTCAGACGGGGTGCACTATCCAGCTGCCCTGCAGTTCTATAAGGATGTGCAGGAGAAGTTCCCCAACTACAAGATTGGCACGCTGACGGGCCATTCACTCGGGGGAAATGAAGCTCAGTGGGTAGCGCTTGCGACTAATACGCCAAAAACGGTCGTTTACAATGCGGCGCCCCTCTATCTTCCCTTTACAACAAGTTCAAACTTACTCAGTCAAGCCAATAAAAGGTTGATTGAAGAGTTGGCACTAAAATTTGACGGTGATGTGATTCGGATACGCGCTAAAGATGATGCTCTGAATGCAGCCATGAATCTAGCAGAGGGCAGGTACATTGGGCGGGAGTACATCTTAGATGCCTCAGGCGAGCATGGGCAGGAGCATTTTCTGACGGAGAAGAATCAGAAATATATTCGTCAAATTATATCGGGAGACAATATCACTGGCATCTTTCCTAAAAATAATAACCCAGCACTTGCAACTGAGTATGTTGCTGAAAAAGTATTTGACCTTAGCGAAGCTATTGTGGATAAGGTGATTGACACTGAGGCTGTACTGAGAACCAAGGCCAAATTCACATTGATAGAAAAGTTGATTGAGCTCATTCCAGGAAATCAAACAGATAAAGCAAAAGAGGTACTGAAGGTACGCATGGTGCTTGAGGCAGACAAAACGAATCTAAAAAAGGATATAGGTTCGTTAAAAAACAGCATCCTAGAGTTCATCTCCAACCAAGGAAATGATAATGATAACCAGTTAGAAGGAGACTTATTTCATGTAATTGCAGTCAATGATGTTATTGATGGCAAAGGTGGAAATGATACTATCAAAGGTCGAAAAGGGCAAGATGTCCTATCAGGTGGTGATGGCGATGATACCCTTGACGGAGGTGATGGTGATGATTGGTTGTATGGTGATAATGGTCGTGATGTTTTAACTGGAGGGGATGGGAATGATGTCCTTGATGGTGGAAAAGGCTTGGATAATCTGTACGGCGAAAAGGGAGATGATGTCTACATATTTGAAAAAGGTGATGGACAAGACACTATTTTTGATAGCCAAGGATGGAATATTGTATATCTAAAAGACATCCCCTCTTCAGAAGTTGAGGGGACTTTTGATCAGTTTGGCGCGCCAGCCATTCGAGTCAAGGGAACGGACCAGACGATTGGATTTTACCAGTTTAATAGTGGCGATAAACAACGGCAACAATTCGTTCTAGCATATAGTGATAACAAGAAGGTCTTATTACGTAGTGGGTATGACTCTCCTTTTCGTAACTTAGTTGGAACAGATGGCAATGACAAGTACAGCGCATTTCTCAAAAGAACCACTATCCATGGTAGAGCAGGCGATGATGAATTGACAGGATCGTCAGGAGCAGATACTCTCTACGGCGAAGAAGGAAAGGATACCCTGAACGGTAGAGAAGGCAACGACACTCTAATTGGTGGTACGGGCAATGATGAACTGTATGGCGGAGAAGGCGATGATGTTTATGTTTTCGGAACTCATTTTGGCAGTGACCAGATATTTGATAATGTAGGAAAGAATGTACTCAAGTTTGTTGATGGCTTTAAAATATCTGACTTCAGTTCTCGTTATCTTAGCGATGATGATGTTCTCTTATTCCACCGTCCAACAAACCAATCAATTCGTCTTAATCAGTTCTGCTGGAGTGAGCCACACCGCAATTTTGATCTTAATTTCTCAGATGGACGAATAGTGGATAAGTCTGATATAGATAGTCCTTTTCGACGCATTCAAGGAACGGATGGGGATGATTCCTTGCCTATGGTCATTGATAGCGACAGCACCTACCGAGCTGGTGCAGGAAAGGATAGCTTGTATGGAACAAGTGGATCGGATAAGATGTATGGTGAAGATGGAGATGATCGCTTAGAAGGGAATGGTGGAGATGATATTCTGGATGGTGGTGCAGGCGATGATACGCTGTACGGCGGAGAAGGCGATGATATCTATATCTTTGGAATAGGTTATGGACATGATACGATTGATGACTATCGTGGTAAGCATACGATTCGATTTAATGAAGGCATTTCGCCGGAAGATTTATACGTCAATGAAGGAACATATGGATCTGTGACTATCCGAATCAAAGATAATGAAGTGGACAAATTAACCATTAAAGAATTTCAAGACTATGTCACTTGGTATGGTTCGACAAGGCATACAGATCCTCATAGGGACATGCAACTACAATTTTCAGATGGTACAATTTTTGATGTACATGATGAGAGAAGTCCGTTTAGAAGAGTTATTGGAAGTGATGAAAAAGAGTCTATTTCTAATGTGTTAACGAACGGCTCAAGTCAGGTATATGGAAAAGCAGGCGATGATACCCTGCATAGTGGGGACACAGGTGATTTACTGGATGGCGGCGCAGGTGACGACCATTTATATGGAAATGGAGGCGACGATATACTTGATGGTGGACCTGGTAATGATTACCTACATGGAGAAGGAGGAGATGATACATATCTTTTTGGTATTGGTAGTGGTAAAGATACTATGGATGATTCCAGTGGTTTACATACTATTCAGTTTTCGGAAGGAATTTTACCAGAAAATTTATATGTTCAAGTTGGGGTAGATGGAGATGTTGCGATCCGAATTAATGATAATGAAAATGACCTCCTTATCATAAAACATTTTAAAGATTATAGTTCAATGTATACTAGTTATTGGCACAATAATGAAGGACGGCGCAAAATACAATTAAAATTTTCCAATGGTCTAAGTTTAGCAGTAAATGATGAAATTAGCCCATTTAGGAGAGTTATAGGTAAATTTGAAAATGCATATTATACAGAGGTAGCATTAGAAACTGGTCACAATAATGTAATAGGATCTAGCGAGACTGACCATTTTATGGGAAGTCATTCAATTGATCAAATGTATGGAATGGCAGGTGATGATGAGTTAGAAGGTCGTTCAGGCGATGATTTATTGGATGGTGGTGCTGGCAACGATAAGTTATATGGCGACGATGGCAATGATACTATCATTGGTGGTGCAGGAGATGATAACCTGTATGGTGGAGACGGAGATGATATTTATGTCTTCGGTCGTGGTCACGGTAAGGACCGGATTTCAGATAGCTCAGGTCATACGACCGTATCCTTCCAAAGTGGGATTAGCGCAGATGCTCTTCGTGTTTCTCGAGAGGGATCCGACTTAGTACTTAGTAGCTCGGAAACGGATAGCATTCGCTTGTCCAACTACCATTCCTCCTCATCTGCTCGTGATGTGTCAATGCTCTTTGCGGACCAGAGCACAGCTGTGATCGATCAGACAGATTGGACCCTAAATGTGACACCAGCATCTTTGGAGGCAAAGGCGTTCTCTGTTGAAGACCAAGTACGGGGAGCTAGGGCAGTGCTAGAAGATGCAGGAAACACTGAGATAGTGGCTGACGGTATGGCGCCTACAGACTTGTCAGTAGCTGATCAAGAGGCGGCCTACAAAGCTCAACTAGCTACTCAACTCCTATCAAGCCTACCTGATAGGAATGCAGCACCAGATACTCTGAACTCAAATGTTATAGCAACTGAGGAACTCTATACAGAGCAGTTTACATTGGGGGCGTAGAAGTACAATAATGAAGAAAAATGGATGAGTTGGGAAAGTCTCCTTGCTCATCCAAATGATGGGAGAACAATGACAAAGAATGAATATTCAGAACTAACCGCATTTTTAATTTTTTCAAAACTCAAGGACATCAGTACGAACCAAGTTGAGCTGACGGAATTGGCGGAACAATTTCAAACAAGGGGGGAAGTTTTGCTCCTTCAAATCGGTGGGTACTACGGGTTAAAATGTAAGTTAGCAAGGGTGACACCGAAAAAATGGAAGAAACAAACTGTCTCAACCCTACCTTACCTAGCCAAAGGCAAAGATGGAGATTTCTTTTTGATGTTGGCCTATCGAGAAGAATCTGTTGTCGCCCTTTTTCCAGCAGAGACAACTCCTAGGGTATTGTCCCAGGAAGAGTTATGGGAGATTTGGGAGGGAGACGGCATTTGGATGGTTAAAAAGGGAGAAAGCGCTAGTGAGCAGGCACGATTTAGCTTCCGATGGTTTATTCCTACTATTTTAAAATTTAAAAAGGAATTTGTTCAAGTTCTTTTAGCAGTCTTTCTTGTGCAGTGTTTGGGACTATTGACTCCTATTATGACACAAGTCATCATTGATAAAGTTTTGTCGCATCGGACACTTGCTACACTCTATGTTTTAGCTTTGGGAATTGGTCTAGTCTACCTTTTTGAGCTTATCTTGTCTCTAGCCAAGAACTATCTTTTTACACATACAACCAATAGAATTGATGTCTTACTGAGCTCGAAGTTATTTGCACATTTATTTTCACTCCCCTTATCCTATTTCGAAAGTAGACGGGCTGGTGAAACAGTTGCAAGGGTTCAGGAGTTAAATCACATCCGACAATTTCTAACAGGTACTCCTTTATCAACTTTAATTGATGGTCTTTTTATCACGGTGTATTTGGTAGTGCTCTTTTTGTATAGTACTTCGCTATCTTGGGTAGTTGTTGCGTCGGTTCCCTTTTATATCATCCTGTCACTGATTGTAACACCACTTTTTAGGAAACGGTTAGACGAGAAATTTTATGCAGGAGCCCAGACTTCCTCCTTTCTTGTAGAGTCCATTCAAGGGGTACAAACGGTGAAATCGTTCGCTTTAGAGCCTAAGTTTGAAAGCAAATGGGGAGAACTACAGGCAGACTATGTCAAAGCCAGTTACAAGACAGCCATGTTAGCAGGGACATCAGGCACAATCGCCCAATATATACAGAAAATGTGTGACTTAATTGTTCTATATATTGGAGCACAGATGGTAATGGCAGGACAATTTTCAGTTGGTCAACTTGTCGCATTTCGTATGCTTTCTAGTCGCATTAGTGGTCCAGTATTGCGTTTGGTTCAACTATGGCAAGAGTACCAACAAGCCTCACTATCTGTGATACGTATAGGAGATATTTTTAATTCTCCTAGAGAAGTTGAGGCAAGTTCCGCAAAAGGTCAAGTACCGAGACTCCAAGGAAGTATTGAGTTTGATCACATCACTTTTCGTTATCGTCTGAATACACCAGAAATCTTGCGGCAACTAAGTTTTTCCATAGAACCTGGTCGTATGATTGGAGTTGTTGGTCGGAGCGGTTCTGGCAAGAGCACTATTGCAAAGTTGATTCAAGGCCTTTATCGACCGGAGATGGGCAGAGTACGGATTGATGGTATGGACACCTCTTTATTAGATCCAAAACAATTGCGTAAGCAAATCGGAGTTGTCTTACAGGAAAATTTTATCTTTAATGGAACAGTGAGAGATAACATTGCCATCCACTATCCCACAGCTAGTGTAGAAGAGGTTATTTTAGCAGCAAAACGTGCCGGAGCCCATGATTTTATCTTGGCTTTGCCAAATGGCTACGATACGATAGTCGGAGAAAAGGGGCAAGGCTTATCGGGTGGTCAAAAACAACGCTTAGCCATTGCACGTGCAATTATTGCAGATCCACCTATTTTGATTTTTGATGAGGCAACCTCGGCTCTTGATTATGAATCAGAAAGTATTATCCAACAAAATCTCAAGGCTATCTGTCAAGGTCGAACAGTAATCATGATTGCGCATCGACTATCCACCTTACGTGATGTGGATGCGATTATGGTGATTGATAATGGTAGAATAGATGCTTTTGGCTGTCACGAAGATTTGCTGAAGCAAAAAGGGCTTTATGCTTCTCTATATGAGAAGCAGGTGAAAGGAGAGGTTGATGCTGGATAATAAGAAAGAAAGTATGCTGAGTCGCTATATTCAACGAACGAGCCAGATGAAAGAAGAACGGTTGCGCTATGATTTTATGCCCTCTTTACTTGAAATTATAGAGCGACCTAGCCACATCGCAGGAAGTGTAATTGTTTTGACAATCTTCACTTTAGTTATTGTAACTGGAATCTGGGCATCAGTTTCGCGTATTGATATAGTTGTCAGGGGGACAGGAACCGTACAGCCTAGCAAAGAGTCTTCAAAACTTTACTCGCAATCCACTGGATTTATTGACTTGGTTCATGTCAAAGAAGGTGACCGTGTGGTAAAAGGACAGACAATTTTGAGTTTGGATCAGACGGTGATTTCTACTCAAGTCCAGCAGATACAGCAGGAAGTCTCACAACTTGAGACGCAAATAAGCGTCTATCAACAGCTGATAAGCGATGTTTTTCAAACGCTAGACTTATCCAGCTATAAAGAAGGAGAGCGTTCTAGCATTGATGCTATTATTAGTGAACAGACTTATTACCAAGAGTTATGGAGACGGGAGGGGGAAACAATTCGTAATCAGTACGCGGCAATGATACGAGAAAAAATTCTCACTTTCGAAAACAAACTAAGTCTTTCGAAAGTGTCTTTAGAACAAGCAAAATACCAAATGGAGCACTTAATTTTGAAAGCTCCTATTAATGGTAGGGTCCTCTCATTGGCCCAACACCATACAGGAGAGTTGCTAACTCAATCTTCGCCAGTTGCAGTCTTGCTGCCTGATGATGTTCCGTATACATTTACCGGATATTTATCTGATAAGGATATGGCTGATGTGGCTGTTGGTGATACTGTTGAAATTAAGCTATCTGCTTATCCTTATGCTGACTACGGCTCCATAGCGGGTCAGATTAGTAGTATTGGCTCAACAGCTATAAAAGTAGAAGGTCATGGGATGGTCTATGAAATCGTGATTGATCCGATAATGAAAAAACTCCCAAAGGGTGTTCAGTTGAAATCAGGATTATCAGGGAGTTTTGAAATCAAACAGGGAAGTAGAACTGTACTAGAATACTTTTTGGATCCCATCGTAGGAGGATTAGATGATGGCTTAAAAGAAAAATAAGTTATTAAATATAATTAGTTTTGAAAAGTAGAAGTCCTTCACAATAAACAAAACAGGAATGACTTGACCTCTCTTATCAAGAGAATAAATGCTCCGACTTGTTTGAGACAGACGAAAATTTGATAAATAAAACTTGATAAATTCAATTATTGCTTACAACTTGTTTGAATCTATGTCTGTTTTCAAGCATGTCTATTACTTTTTTTATAAAATGAACGTAATACCAATAAGAACCTGTATTCAAAACCCGGTATTTTTGATTAAAATTTTTTCTTAATCATTATCATCATAATGGGAGTCAATGTTCTTCTAAAAAATATATTTATCATCAAAAAATGCTTTTCTATCTTAGATGAATTTCACTTATAGATTTCCCAAAATAAGAATTCGCTCATTTAGAACTGATTTTGCTATAATGAAGTCATCGTTTTATTTTTTAAGGAGAGAAAAATGGCAGAAGAGTTGTACCCTCAAGTCTTAGTAAAAGGGGCTGGCGCTATAAAGGTAGCAACGGTTGGCGATAGTTTGACCTATGGATATGGATTAGGGAATCGAGAAGAAGATGCCTACCCATCTATTTTAGCGGATTTGCTAGGAAGTCATTATCAAGTTAGCAATTTTGGGCTTAGCGGTCGTTCCTTGCAATCGACAGCTGATTTTCCTTATTTTAATGAAGAAAATGCTCAGCTTTCATTGGAGAGTGAGGCAGATATTGTCATCATCATGATCGGTAGCAATGATAGCCGTGGACCCTATTGGCACAGGGAAAGATTTGCCCGTGAGTACCGACAAATGGTTGCGCGCTATCTAGCCTTGCCGAGTCATCCAGATGTTTTTTTGGTAGTTCCACCATTTGTACCAACCAGTCGTTTTGGGCTTAATAATGCGATTATTCGAGATGAACTGCAAGTACTTATCCCAGAAATTGCAGAAGAATTTGGTATGACAGCCATCAATCTTTATCCTTTAACAGAAGGAAGAGAAGAATATTATAGTGACGGCCTTCATCTGACTCCCCTAGGGAACCAACTAGTAGCGCAGACCGTTTTTTCTCATCTATTAGGGTAAAGGGTCAAGGATTTTTTTGGAAAAATATGCTACAATTGTAGGAAAGAGATTGTTTAGGAGAGTTTGATGGTAAAGCGAGATTTGATTGCGCAGATTGTGATGGGGATTTTAGTCGTCATCGGTCTGGTTGCATTGCGGATATGGTTCTTTGAACCGGTAACAGTAAATAGCCAAATGGCTAATCAGTATTTGGAAAAAGGCAGTCTAGTAGTTGCTTCTAAAAGTTCAGAATTGACTTATGGTGATTTTGTTCTGTATCAGGTAGATGGTAAAAAATATGTAGGACGAATTATTGCTGCTCAGGGTGATACTGTGACCTATATGGATGATGTCCTCTATCGGAATAATAAAATCATTGATGAACAGTATTTGAAGACAGAAAGCCCAGAAGAGTACTTCACAGAGGACTTAACCATTGCCACCTTAACAGAAGGAGAGCATGTCTCTGTTCCTAAAAATGAATTTTTGCTCCTCAATGATAACCGTTCAGACAAACGTGATAGCCGCCAATTCGGACTGATTGCAAAGAAAGATATTATTGGCCAAGTCTTTTTCAGACTTAGCCCGCTTAAAAAATTTGGATTTATCGAAACCGGACTAGCTCAGTAGAGCTAGTTTTTTTCTATGCCCCTTAGCGATTGCGAAGCAGAGCTTAGGGGCATTGACGCAGTTTAAACAGAGTGAAAACTACGTTCCTATATTTTGCTTTACTTCGATTGCGAAGCAGAGCAGGGGCTGGTCAGAAGAGTTATTGAGCTTATATTTTTATATGTAAGATGGACTGCCGTATCTGTCTTTATGTAGACAACTTCCTAATAGACTATACCAATTTATTTCTTGACAAGTAAAAAGACTTGTAATATACTGTACACATTGAGGTTTTTAGTTGGAAATATAACTAGACCAATTTCTAATTTATAGATGAAAGTAATCGAAAGGTTAAAGGTATTACAGTATGTGTGGAATTGTTGGTGTTGTAGGAAATACAAGTGCAACCGATATTTTGATTCAAGGGCTTGAAAAGTTGGAGTACCGTGGATATGATTCAGCAGGTATTTTCGTAACAGGAGCTGGAACAGGTCGCTTGGTGAAGTCAGTTGGTCGTATTGCAGACTTGGCAGCAAAAGTTGGCGAGCACACAGAAGATACAATTGGTATTGGTCATACTCGTTGGGCAACACATGGTAAACCAACCGAAGATAATGCTCACCCTCATACATCTGAAACAGGTCGTTTTGTCTTGGTTCACAATGGCGTGATTGAAAACTATTTGGATATCAAAAACACCTATCTTGCTGGTCATACTTTGAAAGGTCAAACAGATACAGAAATCGCTGTTCACTTGGTCGGTCAATTCGTTGAAGACGGTTTGTCTGTTTTGGAAGCCTTTAAAAAAGCTCTCCATATCATCCAAGGTTCATATGCATTTGCCTTGATTGACTCTGAAGATGCAGAAACAATCTACGTTGCTAAAAATAAATCACCACTCTTGATTGGTCTTGGCGATGGCTATAACATGGTCTGCTCAGATGCCATGGCTATGATTCGCGAAACTAGTGAGTACATGGAAATCCATGATAAAGAGTTGGTTATCGTGAAAAAAGATAGCGTTGAAGTGATGGACTATGATGGAAACGCAATCGAGCGCGGTTCATATACTGCGGAACTAGACTTGTCTGATATCGGTAAAGGTACATATCCATTCTACATGCTCAAAGAAATTGATGAGCAACCAACCGTTATGCGTAAACTCATTTCGACCTATTCTGATGAAGATGGCAAAATGATCGTTGACGCAGATATCATCAAGGCTGTTCAAGAGGCTGACCGTATTTATATCTTGGCAGCTGGAACTTCCTACAATGCTGGTTTTGCTTCTAAAAATATGTTAGAAGCCTTGACAGATACACCAGTTGAATTAGGAGTAGCATCAGAGTGGGGTTACCACATGCCACTTCTTAGCAAGAAACCACTCTTCGTTCTCTTGACCCAATCTGGTGAAACAGCGGATAGCCGTCAGGTATTGGTAAAAGCGAATGAAATGGGAATCCCAAGTTTGACCATCACCAATGTACCAGGTTCAACCTTGTCTCGTGAAGCAACTTACACTATGCTCTTACATGCTGGACCAGAAATTGCCGTAGCTTCAACAAAAGCCTACACAGCTCAGATTGCAGCACTTGCCTTCTTGGCGAAAGCAGTTGGTGAGGCAAATGGCAAACAAGAAGCAATTGACTTTGACTTGGTGCATGAATTGTCACTCGTTGCCCAATCCATCGAGTCAACTCTATCTGAAAAAGATGTGATTGCGGAGAAAGTTGAGAAACTCTTGGCAACAACTCGCAATGCCTTCTATATCGGTCGTGGCAATGACTACTATGTAACCATGGAAGCAGCCCTCAAATTGAAAGAAATTTCATATATCCAAACAGAAGGTTTTGCAGCTGGTGAATTGAAACACGGTACTATTTCCTTGATTGAAGAGGGAACACCGGTTATCGCTCTCCTTTCTGCCAATGAAAAAGTGGCAGCTCATACGCGTGGTAATATCGCAGAAGTTGTATCACGTGGTGCCCACACATTGATTATCTCAGAAGAAGGTGTGGAACGTGAAGGTGATGACCTTGTCATGAATCCTGTACACCCATACTTGTCAAGCATTTCAATGGTTATCCCAACTCAGTTGATTGCCTACTATGCATCACTCCAACGAGGGCTTGACGTTGATAAACCACGTAACCTTGCAAAAGCTGTTACAGTTGAATAAACTATCTAGGCTGGAAGAAATTCCAAGCCTTTTTAAATTTTTTAAAAGAAAGCGCTTTACAAAATAAAGCTAAGGATGTATAATTGTTATAACAACTTATCAAGAAACAAACATTTCCAAGGAGAAATAACATGAAAACGATTATTTTAGCTTGTTCAGCTGGTATGAGTACCAGTCTTCTAGTCACAAAAATGCAAGAAGCAGCAGCTAGTCAAGATTATCCAGCGACCATTTTTGCCGTATCTGTCTCGGAATTAATCTTGGAGTTAGAAAAAACAAAAGCAGATGTTATCTTGTTAGGCCCACAAGTTGGTTATATGGAAGATGAATTTAAAGACGACCCACGGTTAAACGGAGTTCCATTTGCAGTCATTAATATGATGGATTACGGTATGATGAATGGGGCTAATGTTCTTAAACACGCCCGTGAATTAATGGGAGATTAAGATGACTGAAGAATTTGAGTTGATTTGTTTCCAGATTATTTCTAATAGTGGTATGGCAAAGACCTGCTATGTAGAGGCTCTAAGAGCTGCTAAAAAAGGGAATAGCGAATTAGCGGAATCCAAACTGGAAGAAGCGAGTAAATTATTTGTGCAAGCTCACAAAATTCATGCCCAATTGATTCAAAAAGAAGCAGCAGGAGAGCATTTGGACTTTTCCCTTATTTTCATGCATGCTGAAGATCAGATGGCTAGTATTGAAACGATTAAACTATTTGCAGAAGAATTGATTGATCTGTATTTGAAATAGAAAATCATAACCACCCGTTAGACGGGTGGTTTGAACAGGGGCTATAAGCCCAAAATACCAGCCATCGCTAAAGACGTTGGCTTTCACGTTGTTCAAGCCTCACTGCTCTCGACTCGTCACCAGCTTCTCAAAGAAGCATTGGTACTACTTGCCATTATCCCTAAAGGGATCTTCATACTCATTCACACTTAGTTTATCTAGTGCGATATCATGTTTTTGTATTGATTATAGATGATTTTTCGTCTATACTTAGGGGTTAACACAATGTGATATTTACACCTCCACTTTGTGTGTGATAAACTATGTGCCTTTTGTACCATATTTTTCTCCTTTCGCTTTACAATAGGCTTGAGCACCTTTATTGTACTCCGATTGGAGATTTTTTGTATAACAACCGATGCGCACCCGCATAGCGGGTGGTTTATTGTTTCGCACCTTCGGAGCGAAAACGACTAAAAGTCACATAATATCATGGTAAAAGCCTGGATTTTTTATCCAGGCTTTTACGCTTAATTTGACCATATAAAGTTTTTGTAAATAGGCTTGTTGGTTAATAATTTTTGGTGACTAATCAGTACCAGATTATTGTCTTGATCATAGACGAATTTTGTAATCGTTAAGACCTGCTCACTTTTAGAATGGTGAGCGATTTTTTCCCCTAAAGGACTAAGGGTATACTGTTCTTCAATCGCTTTGATACGGATATTTTTTTCTTTCAGAATTGTATCTAGTGTATGTTTTTCAATGGTTTCAGGAGATATGTTATGAAAGAGGTCATCTTTTAAGACGAGATCTTCAGTAGCAATGGCTGTGTCTTTCAAGTTGTGTTGGACTTTTATGCGAAGAACCTTGGCTCCCTTTGAAAGTCGCATTTGTTGTTGCAGTTTTTGATTAGCTGTTTCTAAACTATAGCCAAATACCACGGATGAAAAATCATCTTGCTTTGTATTATCAAAATGGTTTTCTAAATCTAACATTAGGAAGGTATTGGAGTGTTCATTTTTTATTTGAGAAACAAAAGAGCCCTTTCCTTGGACACGGAAGATGTAGCCCCGTTTTTCCAATTCTTTCATTGCAAGTCGAACAGTCATCCGACTAACGGCATATTCTTCTCCGATTTCTTTTTCGGTTGGTAATTTATCATTTGGTTTCAGTTCATTTTGAATATAGCTTAGCAGACTCTCAAACAATTGAAAATATAAGGGCTGCTTATTGGAATTATCTAGCATTGAATAGACTCCCTTGTATATGGTTATAACATTATTTTTAAATAAAAACAAAAAATAGTCAAGAAAAAGTTGAAAAAAGTTAAAAAAGAATATTGACACCGCTTACAGAAAGGTGTACAATCTGTCTAAAGATAAGTTGTTATAACAAATAATGAGGTGAATTATGGGAAAACGATTATTAGATTTTTCTGCTAAAGACTTTTTAGAAGTTAGTCCGATAGAATTGAAGCAAGCTATCCTTGCTTCAGAAGGCAGAACGATTATGGCCGAAAATGTTCCAACACATCCCCAATTTTTAATGGGTGTTACGAATGCAGAGTTAGAACGTGCAGCAGGAGCTGACTTGATTTTGTTTAATGCTTTAGATGTTTTGCATCCAAAAATCAATGGTGCACCAGAAGAAGCGCAACAGAATCCAATCGCTTGGGTGAAAAAAGCAGTTGGTCGTAGTATCGGGATCAATTTGGAACCGGTTGATCCGAATGCGCCAATGAACGAGAATAGGGCAGAAATTTCGATTGGAAGATTGGTATCACCTAAAACATTGAAGATGGCAAATGATCTAGGTTTTGATTTTATTTGTTTAACAGGAAATCCAGGAACAGGAGTATCTAACGACTCTATTTTCCATTCAATAGATTTAGCGAAACAATATTTTAAAGGTTTAGTAATTGCTGGCAAAATGCATGGTGCAGGAGTGGATGAACCTGTGATGAATTTGGAAATTGCTGAAAAGTTAGTGGAATCAGGAATCGATATTTTACTGGTTCCAGCTCCTTATACAGTTCCACACTTTATGGAGCAAGACTTACGAGAAATTGTTGACTATGTTAAAGAATTTAATAAGGGAAAAACGATTGAAGAAAAGGTCCTCGTCATGTCAGCAAATGGGACTAGTCAAGATTCGGCAGACATAGATACTATCCGCCAAATTTCCCTAGCTGCCAAAGCTTGCGGTGCAGATATTCAGCACATTGGTGATTCATTTAATGGGATGGCTCTTCCAGAAAATATTTTCTGCATGGGCCAAGCTATTCGTGGGCGTCGTCACCAATTAACCATGTTAGCCCGTTCAAATAGTCGGTAATTACTACACTTCAAAAATTATTTAGGAGGAAATCACATGAAGTTCAACATTGGTAAAATTCAGAAGTTTGCTGGAAAAATTTCTAATCAGCGACATCTGATTGCTCTACGTGATGGGATGGCAACAGCAATGCCCCTCATCATTATCGGTTCCGTGTTTATGTTAATTGCAAACTTCCCAGTGGAAGCTTTTGCAAAATGGCTAGAAACCATTGGTATCTCTGCCTTCTTAAACAAGGCTACCGATGCTACATTTGGTATTGTGGGATTGGTTGTTACATTTGCAGTGGCTTATCATTTGGCCAAGCACTATAATATTGACCGTATGTCAGCGGGTATGATTTCGTTAGCATCCTTTGTATTGTTAACACCTGTCTTGACTAGTGACGCTGGGAATGGTTTCCCGCTTCGCTATCTCGGTACTTCTGGTTTGTTTGTAGGTATTATTGCGGCCTTGGTATCAACAGAAATCTTTAAATTCTTTGTTAAAAGAAATATCGTCATTAAGATGCCAGATACCGTTCCACCAAATGTTGCTAAAGCTTTTTCAGCTATTATTCCTGGCGGCGCTATCATTACTATGTGGTTTGTTATTTTGATGATTTTTAAAGCTTGTGGCATCGACAATGTCCATGCACTTATTGCCAACACAATTGCAGAACCACTTAGTGTATTGACTAAAACCTTACCTGGTATTCTTGTAGTGATTTTGATTCAATGTTTCTTCTGGATGTTTGGTATCCACGGAGCCCAGGTAACAGGTCCAATTTTGGAACCACTTTTGATTCTAAATTCAGATGCCAACCGTGTAGCTTTCCAAGCAGGTCAAGAAGTTCCAAATATTATTACATATGAGTTCCTTTACAATTTCGTATTTTCTGGCGGTGCTGGTTGTGTTATGGCGCTTGCAATTCTAGTATTTTTCCGTTCTAAGAGTCAGGAAAATAAAGCACTTGGGAAACTTTCTATTGCGCCAGTCAGCTTCCAAGTTGCAGAGCCTCTTCTTTTCGGTTTTCCAACTATCTTGAATTTCCGCATGGTGATTCCATTTGTCATGGCACCAGTTGTGACAACTCTCATTACCTATTACGCAATGTACTTTGGTTGGGTAGCTAAACCAATTGGTGCTGTGGTACCATGGACAACACCGCCAGTTATTGCTGGTTACCTGGCTTCAGGAAATAAAATTAGCGGAGCGGTTATCCAAATCGTGACTATTCTTGTAAGTATGCTGATTTATTATCCGTTCTTTAAGATGGATGATAATGAAAAATTACACAAAGAGCAAGAAGTAGCAGCCCAAAATAAATAGGCGTATCCTTTCATAATAAGCTCAAAATTCATCCTATTTTTAGTAGAGTTACTGAGGATAGGGTGAATTTTTTGCAGAAATCTTGCTAAATAAGGGAAAAATTCTATGAATAAAAAGATATTATATGCTGTCTCTATTGCTTTATTGTTACTCAGTTCAGTGGCTGTATTTGCTCCAAAGGGGGGAGCGACAGAGATTGATCCTGCGACCTTACCCAAAGAAAATATCTCTGGATTAATTAATGAAGGATTAGATCTTACCCTAGAAAATGGAGAGCACCAGTTAGAATTATTAAAAGACGGAGGAGAACCTGTTGAGACCAAGGTACTGCATTTTTCAACCATCAATCATTATGTTGGAGTCTTAGCAAGTTTTGAAAAAATAAAAATATTTGCTGACAGCGGGAATGTAACGACGAGACCTCGATTTAGTATAGCTGTAGATCTACGTCAGGATACTGGCTACCATGAAATACAAAAATTTGACTATAAATTAGTTGAAGATACGACTGGGAGGTTCTATGAAATAGTTATCCCAGGAAATTATTTATCACATGCTTTTAAAATAAATTTTGCAAATACTATTTCAATCAATAAAGTTGAGGTGTTCGGACAAGTATACCGTCAGAATGTTTTTCGGGATGCTAATTTTCAAATAAATAGTCAAATAGTAGATGTTTATCCAATGTTGGATCAAACTATAAAAACGGCTGTTGAATTGCCAACGGAAACAACTCTAGAGATTACAGCACCGATAGGTCAAGCTTACGAATTGACTCAATTGGCTATCGCCTCAAATTTTTCAAATGGTCAGGGGATTAAAACAATTCAGCTATCTTATAAAGATTTACGAACCAAAGAGTGGATTAGTTTGGAGAAAATGAATGCTAATTATGCTCCAGAACAAGCCCAGCGACGTCAGAGTTTCATGATTCAATTGCCTAATATTTTTACAAATAAGATAAAGGCTAGCATCAGTTTTAATGGGACATGGAACAAGGGAATCATCACAGAGTTCAACGCAATTGGCCTACAGAAAACAAATTCGGTTTCTGTAGCTGATAGCATTGATCATGTCGATCAAATATTTACAGATTCAGAAAGCTTACAGCTAAATTGGTTGAAAAATGAAGGAATTCCATTAGAAAATTATCACTTTCATCTAAAGTCATCATCCAAAGAAAATGTGATTTCTCTTGATCAAAAAATCCATCATTCGACGAATGAGGAGCAAGTCAAACTTATTTATGAAGTTTCTGCCTCAGATGGTCAAAAGTCTGAGACGAATGAGATAACCGTCACTGTTCCCGCAAAGGATGACCGAAAAGTGTATGCAAAACTTATGAGCGATAGGAGAAGTTTCCTAAGAAATCCTGCAACTGGTTGGGTTGCCTATGTGGAGGGATTTGAATCTTCTGTTTATAATTTATATGGAACGACTGTACACAATCCCAATGCAAGAAATAAAGGACTGAGTTTACAGATTGACACGGCAAGCGATGCTCAAGAATATTGGCGCCAAATGGATCAACTAGTTGATGCAGGGATGCCTCTTAATATACTTTATATCCGTCAACCATGGTCGTGGTTTGAACCAACAGAAGGTCATTATGCTTGGGATAATCCAGACAGCGCCTTATCAGGGTTGATTGAAGGCGCTAGGAGGAGGAATATCCAATTAGCTTTTCGAGTTTTAACGAATTCTGCGAGTGGAGGTCGTCAGGCAACGCCCCAATTTGTTTTTGATAGTGGCGCCCGTTGGACCAATGTGGATGCAGGAGCCTATATCGGTAGAACTAATGAACCCTATTTAGATGATCCGATTTTTATAGAGAAATTTGAGCGATTTATTCAAGCATTTGCAAATCAATTTGATAACGAAGATACGGCATTTATTGATGGTCATGGTCATGGAGAGTGGGGGGAAATGAATAACCAAATGTATACCTCTACGTTTGCCGATATGAATAAAGTAGTTGCAAGACTGCAAAGTATTTATGAAAACTCCTTTCATCATGTTCTTCTTGGTGGACAACTGATGAGTCTGAAGGGTCAAAGGACTATTCAAAAATCATTCGATATAGATGGTGCAAATTTTGTGATGCGACGTGATGCTTTTGGTTCGGACCTTTATTTGAACCCCCATAAACAGGTGATTCGCGATTTGCGTAGTAAGGGAATACCTCTATTTGCTGAGAATTGTTACCACCATTTTCAATCACGTGATTTTCGATGGTCAACTGCGATTGACCTTCCGACTGGTGGAGGTCCTAGGGAGTATGGTGGTGATGATCCATTTTATACAATGCATGCTATGATGAAGAAGGTAGTGGATGACGCTGTTGATTTAAGGGCCAATACATTGGATTTACGCACCTTGGAGGATTGTAAACTTTTCACTTACTATGGTAAAGATTTATTAGATAAATTTACGAGTGAGGGAGGATATCGTATCTCCTTGCATGAATTATCATATGCGTTACACTCTGAAAATGAGAGAAATATTGCCATCGATAGTGAGTGGGAAAACTTAGGCGAGGGAATTGTCCCAAATAAAAATAAAAGATGGGGCAATAAAATAAAAATTGCGTTTGCCCTCTTGAATCAGGATGGGAGTGTAGCGTATAAGGATATTTTATCAACCGATGAGTTAAATGTTGGTGATTTTGAAAGAGACCAAATTATCAAACATAGTCATACTATGAAATTAGGTCTAGATATTGAAAATGGGCAATATAAGCTGGCGGTCGCTTTAGTAAATGAGAAGAAAAATTTTCAACCGTATATTCGGTTAGCAAATTTTAATGAACAGACAACAGATGAATGGTTTATTTTAGGAGACGTACAATTACCATAGTCATTCTGATTGTTACAGTTGAATAAAATGTAAAAAGAGAGTGACCATTCTGTCAAGCACCAGATAAAATGGACAGTTAAAAAAAGTTAGTTTTTTAGAAGGTATGCTTCCCTAAATTCTAAGGGAGTCATGCCTTTTAATTTTTCTTGTGGTCTGTGCCAATTATACCAGTCGATGTATTCCCTGATTTGTTGGATGAGGGCTTCCCTATCCTCAGGCGGAAATAATCTCAAGGATTCACTCTTCAAGTGGGAAAAGAAATTCTCACATGCCGCATTATCATAACAATTTCCCTTGCCAGAATGAGATATGGTCACACCATATTGGTCTAATTTTCGGAGATACTGTTGATTGGTATATTGAAAACCTTGGTCAGAATGAAGGATACAGACTTTGGTTGAATCCCAAGAATCGTGAAAAACCAGGTCTATATTGTCAAAAACTAACTTGTTATCATTGAAATCTGATAGCGTATAGGCTAAAATGGAATTGTCATAACAATCTTTTATGACACTTAAGAACATCCTCCCTTGTTTGTGGTAAACGTAGCTGACATCCGTCGTCAGTTTTTGGAGAGGACGTTCTGCTTTAAAGTTTCGGGCAAGCACGTTGTAGTGGACATGTCTTGCCTTTTCATTTATCTCTCGTTGCGTGCAGGATTGATACCGCTTCTTCCGAATCGGAGACTGGTGACCAAGAATACGCATATAACGCAAGACAGTCTTAGGGTTAGGAGAAAGTTGATAGTGTCTTCTCAGTTGATAAGAGATGAAGCGATAGCCTTTTTGAGTGTCATGGAAGATAGCTGTAGTCTTTTGGGCTAAGTTCGCATCAAACTGTTTATAGACCGGTCTCCCCTTGCTCAACCAAAGGTAGTAAGAAGACCTGGGGAAGCCGAAATAGGCGCATAAAGAGGAGACAGAGTAACGATCTTTCAACTGCTCCACGACTTGATAGAGGTGGACTCTTCTCACGGATTGAGGAGAGCCCTTAAGGTCTTTAAAATTGCATTCTCCATTCGTAGATAAGTATTCTGTTCCTCAAGGGTCATCTCTTCTAGATTCCTTGTTTTGGGACGACCAGTGGACTTTCTACCTCGTAAATCTTGGGAGAGTAAAGTAGGGTCTTCTCGGTATTTTCTTGTCCCAGTTAAAACTTGGTTGTCTGATTTTAACCCATATTTTTTGACAATAGAAGGCATACCTCCGCTCTTTCCGCTGAGGTAGTCTTCAACTACCTGTAATTTGAACTCGGGTGGATATTTGGTGAACTTGCTTCCTTTTTTTCCATGAGAAAAGAACCTCTTTATCCTTATAAGAGCAGTATATAACTTTTTTATACTGTCCATTATAAGCGGTTCTTTTCAGTTGTTCTCTCTTTTTTGCATATATATACAAAAAAACAAGTTGGTAGACAAAAAATGAGAGAAGTGTGATATAATAAACTTTGTATAAAATGAAGAGGTTATTATGGAGTATATTTTAGAAGTTTTACCGAGATTGTTGAGTGGTGCAAGCGTGACAATTCAAGTATTCTGCATGGTTTTGGTACTTTCCTTACCATTGGGAGCAGTTGTTGCTTTCTTGATGCGGATTCATTTCCCCCCCCTACACTGGCTACTCAATATTTATGTTTTGATTATGCGTGGGACCCCTTTACTTTTGCAGTTGATTTTCATTTACTATGTTCTGCCAACTGTGGGAGTGACCTTTGACCGTATGCCAGCAGTGATCATTGCTTTTACCCTCAACTACGCGGCTTATTTCTCAGAGATTTTCCGCGGGGGAATTGAGGCTATTCCAGCTGGTCAGTATGAAGCGGCGAAAGTCTTGAAGTTTAGCCATTTACAGACAATTCGTTACATCATCTTGCCACAGGTTATCAAGGTTGTCTTACCAAGTGTTTTCAATGAAGTGATTACTCTTGTCAAAGATACTTCCTTGGTTTATATCCTAGGTGTGGGTGACTTGCTGCAGGCAAGTAAGACAGCTGCCAATCGCGATGCTAGTCTAGCACCTATGTTTATCGCAGGAGCTATTTATCTGATTATGATTGGGATTGCAACTTTGGGCTCAAGATGGGTTGAGAAGAAATTTGACTATTATAAGTAGGAGGAAATATGTTAGAATTACGAAATCTTTCAAAAAAGTTTGGCAATAAGCAGATTTTCTCCCATTATGACTTGGTCATTCCAGAGGGAAATATCATTGCCATTGTTGGTCAATCTGGTGGAGGAAAGACGACTCTCCTTCGTATGTTGGCTGGTTTAGAAACCATTGATGAGGGGCAAATTCTTTACAATGGTGAGGAATTGTCACTGGATGAATTGGAAAAACGGAACTTGCTTGGTTTTGTCTTCCAAGATTTTCAACTCTTTCCACATTTGTCCGTGTTGGAAAATCTGACCTTGTCTCCTATTAAAACGATGGGGATGACGGTAGCAGAAGCGGAGAAAAAAGCCAAGACTCTGCTAGAAAAATTAGGTTTGGCCAATCATTCGACTGCTTATCCATTCTCCTTATCAGGCGGACAGAAACAGCGTGTTGCCTTGGCGCGTGCCATGATGATTGATCCAGAGATTATTGGATACGATGAGCCAACTTCAGCTTTGGATCCTGAATTGCGCAAGGAAGTAGAAAATCTTATCCTGAAAAATAAGGACACAGGGATTACCCAAATTGTTGTCACACATGATATGCAGTTTGCTGAAACGATTGCAGATCAAATCATCAAAATTGAACCCAAACACTAGGAGTTTGCTTATGAACATGAAAAAAATCTTATTAGGTGCTACGGTACTTATTGCGGGTATTGCCTTAGCAGCCTGCGGTTCTTCCAAATCAGCGAATACAAAAAAAGATAGCTGGGAAACTATCCAATCAGCTAAGAAGATCACCATTGGCTTTGATAATACTTTTGTTCCAATGGGCTATGAAGATAAGTCAGGTAAGAATGTTGGCTTTGATATTGATCTTGCAGAAGCAGTATTTGCTAAGTATGATATCAAGGTAAACTGGCAGCCAATCGACTGGGATTTGAAGGAAACCGAGTTAAATAACGGTAATATTGATCTTATCTGGAATGGTTATACAGCAACCGCTGAGCGGGAGAAGAAAGTTCTCTTCACTGATAATTACATGGCAAATGCGCAAGTATTGGTCACTAAAAAGTCTTCAGGCATTGACAAGGTGTCAGGTATGAAAGATAAGATTTTAGGTGCCCAAGCTGGTTCATCAGGCTATGCTGCTTTTGAAAATCAAACTGCGATTTTGAAAGACATTGTTAAAGACAATGATGCAACTCAGTATTCAACCTTTAATGAAGCTTTGATTGACCTGCAAAATGACCGTATTGATGGTCTTCTGATTGACCGTGTTTATGCAAACTATTATTTGAAAGAAGAAGGCATTCTTTTAGATTACAATGTAGCAGAAGCTGGTTATGAGAGTGAAGCTTTCGCAGTCGGTGCTCGTAAAGCAGACAAGACCTTGGTGAAAAACATCAACAAGGCTTTCAAAGAATTATATGCAGCTGGTGAGTTTCAAAAAATCTCTGACAAATGGTTTGGAGAAGACGTCGCTGCAGATGATATTAAGAAATAATAGGAAAGACTGGACTATGTCTGGTCTTTTTCTCATGCCATTTTATGACAAGATATTGTTTGGCACAAAAATTGTGACAAAGTTTGAGTGTTTTTGACAGAAAAAGCAAGCTATAATAGACTTATCAAAATGAGTGAGTTGTTACGGGCTCACTTGGGGAATTGAGTTCGCCCTAAACTCATTGGAAAAAAGATAAACCTTCCAAGTGTTGGCTGCACTGTGTCAGGTTTCCTATTTTTCCTTCGAGTTTTCACGGGCTCACATCTTATTATTTAGGAGGAGAGAAGACATGGAAAATGGTTCTTCTTGGAAAGTTCGGGTTCAAAAACTCGGAACGACATTATCAAACATGGTTATGCCTAATATTGGGGCATTCATTGCTTGGGGTGTGTTGACAGCGCTCTTCATCGAAACGGGTTGGTTGCCAAATGCACACTTTGCTGAAGCAGTTGGTCCAATGTTGACCTATGCTTTGCCACTCTTGATTGGTTATACTGGTGGTCACGCTGTTTACGGACAACGTGGTGCGGTTGTTGGTGCTATTGCAACATTTGGTGCGATCTCAGGTTCATCCGTTCCAATGTTTATCGGTGCGATGGTCATGGGACCACTTGGAGCATGGTGCATTAAGAAATTTGACGATGCTTTCCAATCAAAAATCCGTGCAGGTTTTGAAATGTTGGTCAATAACTTCTCAGCTGGTCTGATTGGTTTCGCTCTTCTCTTGATTGCTAACAAATTGGTTGGTCCAGTTGTGGCAACATTGACTGAAGCAATCGGTCATGGTGTACAATTCTTGGTTGATCTCCACCTCTTGCCTCTTGCAAATATCTTGATTGAACCAGCTAAAGTTCTTTTCTTGAACAACGCCCTCAACCACGGTATCTTCACACCGCTTGGTACTGAACAAGTATTAAACACTGGTAAATCAGTTCTCTTCCTTTTGGAAGCAAACCCTGGTCCAGGTCTTGGTATTCTTCTTGCCTTCGCAGTATTTGGTAAAGGTTCAGCAAAATCTTCTTCATGGGGTGCTATGATTATCCACTTCTTCGGTGGTATCCATGAAATCTACTTCCCATATGTGATGATGAAACCAGCTCTCTTCCTTGCAGCAATCGCCGGTGGTATTGCTGGTACATTTACAAACGTTGTTCTTGGTTCTGGTTTGTCAGGTCCAGCTTCACCAGGTTCAATCATCGCGATTGAATTGATGGCACCAAAAGGCGCATGGCCACACGTTAATGTCTTCCTTGGTGTGCTTGTCGCAGCAGTGGTATCATTCCTTGTAGCAGCAGTGATCTTGAAAGCAGACAAATCTGAAGGCGATGATTTACAAAAAGCACAAGCAGCAACAAAAGCAGCTAAAGCAGCATCTAAAGGTCAAGCTCTTCCAGTTTCAGCAGAAATTTCAGCTGATGCAGTAAAACAAATCATCTTTGCATGTGATGCGGGTATGGGTAGCTCAGCAATGGGGGCATCTCTTCTTCGCAAAAAAGTACAAGAAGCAGGCCTTGATATTCCTGTTACAAATAAAGCTATCTCAACACTTGAAGATACAGATTTGACCTTGATTGTTACCCAAGAAGAATTGACTCCACGTGCACAACAGCGCACTCCACGTGCCATTCACGTATCCGTTGATAATTTCTTAACTTCACCAAAATACGATGAAATCGTTGCAAAATTGGCAGATAAGGTACCAGTTGAAAAAAAGTCTGAAGCAGTAGGTGGAGCGACAGCAGAAGTAAGCCTGGTTGGCGTGGAAAAAGTTGTCTTTGCCTACGATAAAGCACAAGGTTCAGCAACGATGGGTAGTGAAACATTGAAAGCTATCTTCAAAAACAAAAATGTTGCGATCCCAGTTGAAACAGTAACCTACATTGACTTGGCTCAATTGAACAACTCATCTGTCTTGGTCGTTGTAACAACTGACAAAGAAGCAGATGTCAAAGCAATCGCTCCAGCAACTCGTATCCTTGCAGTTGACAGTCTTGTGACGACACCTGACTATGACAAGTTGGTAGCTACGCTCTAAGACTTAGCAAGCAAAATATAGTATAATGTAACTATGCTATTAACAAAACGTGAAGAACAATTATTGAAAGCTTTCCTAGAAGTGGGAAAGCTTTCGTTGAAAGAAATGGCTGAAATTTTGCAAGTTTCTAGTCGGACGGTTTATCGAACCTTGTCAGATTTGACAGTGACGTTGGCAACAGAAGACATTTTTATCGTCAAGGAAGGGAAAAAATACCATCTGTCTGGAAACTTGGATACTTTACAGCTGGCTTCATCTGTAGAAGAATTTTCAGCTAGTGAACGGCAGTTGCGGATTGCCTACACTCTTCTGACTAATCCTTATCCTATGACCAACGAGCAACTTCAGGATATTTTCCTAGTCTCCAATGTGACCATTATTCAAGACATGGCGACCTTGGAGAAACGCATGGGCGATTTTGAATTGCAATTGGTTCGTGGTAAGGGCTACAAGGTTGAAGGGGGAGTTGCTGCTCGCAGACGTTTTCTAGCAAATCTTCTGACAAATGCTATCTCGGTACATGATTTTTGGCATGATGAATTTCCAAATTTTGCAGTGCTCCATCCAGCAATTACCAAACAAATTCGACAGGTATTTGAAGAACATCAAGTAGCCTTGGGAGAGTTGGATGTCAAGTTAAAAGAATTTTTGATTATTCTCTTGGCTTTAGCAGACAATCAAGGAGATTTGCATTCACAGGTCAATGTCTCCAAAGATGCGCTAGATATTTCTCAGAAGTTGTTTGCAGATTTGGCAAAGACGACCAAACATTTCTATAATATTCAGGAAATTGTCTATTTTGCTAATATCTTGGATGAAGTGATTTTGAAGCGGCAGGAAGTACCACTTTTTCGGGAGAAATTTGATAGTGAGTTTTACTACAATGTTTCTCAGCTAGTGGATTCGGTTTCTCGCTTTACCAAGATTGACTTTATCAAGGATAAGATGCTCTTTAAGCTTTTGTTCAATCACTTGAAACTCAGTCTTGCGGTACCGCAACTTTTTCCAGAGCATTCTGCTTCAAATGTAGCCTATCTAGCAACTCAGAATAATCAATTTCTGCATAGCTTAGTCAGTCTGCTGATGAAGGATATTTTTCCGCCTTTTATTCAGAGTGAATACGAGTACGAGTTGGTGACCTTGCATTTTGCGGCCAGCTTGAGACGAAGCCCAGATATCTATCCGATTCGTCTGCTCTTATTGACAGATGAACGGCCCTTGACAACCAGTGTCTTGGTCTCAAAAATTAAAAATATTGCTCCCTTTGTGGAATTGATAGATGTGAAGAGTACGACCGACTTGTCACATTTGCAGTTAAAACAGTACGATTATTGCCTATCTACTCAGCCCATCTCGCAAGACGGTATTGCCTTGATTTCTACTTTTCCGAATACACAAGAGATTTTGGACTTGCAGGAAACTTTGCAACATATTCAGGAGCATCGAACGATTTCTGCGAGGGAAGATATTCGACCAGAAATTACCTATGATTTACAAGCCTATATTCAGTCATCAAGTCATTTATTGCAAGAATTTGACTTTGTAGAGGTTGACAATCATGGAGAATTTGCTGAGACGGTTCATCAAATTTTAGAGGGATTAGCCGTTGTGACGGATAGTGATTATTTGGCTAAGAAAATTTTAGCGCGATTTGAAACAAGCCCTTTGGCGATTCCGCATACGAATCTGGCACTTTTACATACCCAGTCGAGCAAGGTGGAGAAAAGTCAATTTATGGTGGTCGAACTTCGTCAACCTGTTCAAGCCTTGTCTATGAATTATCAGCAAGAAGAAGTCAAGCGGATTTTAGTCATGTTGACAACATTGGACGAAAGCCAAGAAACCCGTAATTTGATGACGGCGATTAGCCAGTCGATTATTGAAAATAAACTTTATACCGAAATTTATAGAGCGGGGAATCGTGATATCATTTATCACTTGCTCAATACGATCTTTACAGAGAACATCAAAAAATTGGAGAACTAACATGGAATTTCAAAAAGAACTTATCAAATTAAACCAGGCTTTTGCTACAAAGGAAGATGCCATTCGCTACTGTGGACAGCAGCTCTTTGAAGCAGGTCATGTCAACGAAGCCTACATCGGAGCCATGATTAAGCGTAATGAAGAGCTATCAGTTTATATGGGCAACTTTATCGCTATTCCTCATGGAACGGACGATGCCAAGAAAGAGGTCATCTCATCAGGCATTACCATTGTTCAAGTACCAGCTGGTGTTAACTTTGGTACAGAAGAAAATCCAAATGTTGCGACTCTTCTTTTTGGAATTGCTGGCCTTGGTGATGATCATTTGGAAATTATCCAAAAAATTTCTATTTTCTGTGCAGATGTGGACAACGTCGTGAAATTGGCAGATGCCCAATCTACAGATGAAGTCATTGCATTGCTCAATAGTGTTGCCTAAGAAAGAAGGAAAAATATGAAAAAAGCAGTACACTTTGGTGCCGGAAATATCGGTCGTGGATTTATCGGAGAAATTCTTTTTGAAAATGGTTTTGAAATCGCCTTTGTAGATGTCAATGAGAAAATCATTGACGCCTTGAATGAGCGCGGTTCTTACGAAATTGAAATTGCCGAAGAAGGTCAACGTCATATCGCCGTTGCAGGTGTTCGTGGCATTAATAATGCTAAAAATCCAGAGGAAGTTGTTGCAGCCATTGCAGAAGCAGACTTGATTACAACAGCTATTGGTCCAAATATCTTGCCATTCATCGCTGGCTTGGTAGCGCAAGGCATTGAGGCTCGAAAAGCGACTGGAAACAACAATCCAATTGATGTCTTGGCCTGCGAAAATATGATTGGTGGCTCAGAATTCCTTTATGAAGAAGTGAAAAAACACTTGTCAGAAGAAGGTTTGGCTTTTGCTGAAGAATTTGTTGGTTTCCCAAATGCAGCAGTTGATCGCATTGTTCCAGCCCAATCACATGAAGATCCATTGTTTGTCGTCGTTGAGCCATTTAATGAATGGGTTGTTGAGACTAGCCGTATGAAAAATGAAGCGCTACAACTCAAGGGTGTACACTATGAAACAGACTTGGAACCATTTATCGAGCGCAAGCTTTTCTCAGTCAACTCAGGACATGCGACTTCAGCCTACACAGGTGCTTACTATGGTGCGAAAACCATTCTTGAAGCCCTCCAAAATGTAACCGTTAAAAATAATGTTGAAGCTGTTCTGGCTGAAATCCGTAGCCTGCTTATCGCGAAATGGAACTTTGATGAAGCTGCCTTGGTGGAATACCACAAGGTGATCATCAGCCGTTTTGAAAATCCATTTATCGTGGATGATGTGACACGTGTTGCCCGTACTCCAATCCGTAAACTTGGCTTTGATGAGCGGTTTATTCGCCCAATTCGTGAATTGAAAGAACGTGGTCTTGGATATGCCAACCTTCTCAACACGGTAGCCTATGTTTTCCAATACCGTGATGAAACAGATGAACAGTCTGCAAAATTACAAGCACTTTTGGATGAAAAACCATTAGAAGAAGTGGTTAAAGAAGTGACAGGTTTGACAGATCAAGCCCTTATCGCAGAAATTAAGGTCATGGTGGAAGCAGTATAGAAGAAACGGGAGGAGTCTATTGGACTCTTTTCCGTTTTAATGTGGAAAAAATTGGTTTTAGGATGCATTTACAGATTGGTTTGAATAGGGTATGATAGAGTTAGAAATTGCCCAATAGAAAGGATGATATCATGCCACAATTAGGTTTTTCTCTTTATCCAGAAGGATATCAATTTGATGAATTGAAGGCTTATATTGATCTACTCAAGTCCTATAACAGTAAGCGCGTTTTCATTAGTCTGCTGCAATTATTGGACGCAGAAGAGACGATTTTTGACCTCTATCGCTGGGTCGTGGCTTACTGTAAGGAAATCGGTCTGGAGGTGTTTGCGGATTTGAATCCAAAATTGATTAAGCATTTAGGATGGCAAGATCATCTCTTAGAGTCGGCGGAATCCTTTGGGCTTGCCGGAATTCGCCTTGATGAAACAGATGAAGACCAAACATACTTGGTCAATTTGACACGTCAATCATCCCCTATCAAGATTGAAGTAAATATGAGCGGAGAGACAAGTCTAATCAAGGATTTGGTAGCAGCTGGAGCTGACTTATCCAAAGTAACAGCATGCCATAATTTCTACCCTCATGAATTTACAGGACTTTCAAAAGACTATTTTTTGAAAGTTAGTCAAGTCTATCGTGAACTTGGAGTGGAAACAGCAGCTTTTATCAATGCACAGTCTGCAGATATTGGACCATGGCCCCTGTCAGAAGGATTGTGTACTCTGGAAGAACATCGTCATCTGAGTCTGAACGCTCAATATAAATGGCTGGCAGCAACCGGACTTATAGATCATATTATCATTGCCAATCAATTTGTATCTCAGGAAGAGCTAGCTAGTCTTAGGCAGCAACCATCTATTGAATTTGATATAAAGATTAATAGGGAAATTAGTTCCATCGAAAAAGAAATTATTCAGGAATCTCACAATTATCGTGGAGATATTTCAGAATACGTCGTTCGTTCTACAGGGCATCGTGGCAAATATAGTCAGAAAAAAATACCTCCTATTCAGCAAAAGAAGTGTGTGAAACGTGGACATATTTTGATTGATAACCAACTCTACACCCGCTATTGCGGAGAGTTACAGATTGCTTTGTGTGATTTCACGGTTAGTGAGAAGGTCAATATTGTTGGTCATATTATCGAGGAGGACTATCCTTTATTGGATTTATTACAGCCATGGCAAGATTTCATATTGCACATAGTGTGATAGTGACAGGCATCTTAAGAGATGCCTGTTTTTCAGTTTTTTTCCGCCTTAGTTTGGAAAAAGTTAGTCTTTGTAAACCTTTACATTACAGGAAGAATGCTATATAGTTAATATACAAATTATTTGAGTGAAATAGGAGGATACTATGATTCATTTCCCTGAAAACTTCCTCTGGGGTTCTTCGACTTCTGGCCCTCAGAGTGAAGGACGTCTAGCAGGGGACAAGAAAGGTGATAATACTTGGGATTATTGGTTTTCTATTGCACCTGAAAAGTTCCATAATCAAGTCGGACCAAAGGATACTTCCACTTTCTATACCAACTTTGAAAAAGACTTGGACTTGCTGGTCCAAACAGGGCATACAGCCTTTCGGACTTCAATCCAGTGGTCTAGGCTCATTCCTGATGGTGATGGGGAGGTCAATCCACTAGCTGTTGATTTTTATCGGAAAGTTTTTCAAGGTGTCAAGGACCGAGGTATTGAGCTCCTCGTCAATCTCTATCACTTTGATCTCCCCATGGTTCTAGAAGAACAAGGTGGCTGGGTCAAGCGAGAAACGGTTCTTGCCTATGAACGCTATGCCCAGCTCTGTTTTGAATTGTTTGACGATCTAGTGGACCGGTGGATTACCTTTAACGAGCCCATCGTTCCTGTAGAGTGTGGCTATTTCTATCAATACCATTATCCTGCTGTCATTGATGCCGAGGCTGGGGTACAGGTGGCCTACCATACACAGTTAGCTTCGAGTCTTGCTGTCAAGGCTTGTCACCAAGTAAATCCTGAAAAGAAGATAGGGATTGTCCTCAATCTGACCCCTGCCTACCCCCGTAGTCAACACCCTGCAGATGTTAAGGCTGCAAGGATTGCAGAACTCTTCCAAGCCAAGTCTTTCCTAGATCCATCTGTTAAGGGAAGCTATCCGGAAGAACTTGTGGAGATCCTTCAAAAGCATGATTTGTTACCTGATTATGAGGAAGGGGATTTACAACTCATAAAGGAACATACAGTTGATTACTTGGGTGTCAATTATTACCAACCATTGCGAGTAGCTGCACCGAAATTTCAAGCTCATCCAGAGTCACCATTTTTCCCAGAATATTACTATGATCATTATGAAATGCCTGGTCGCAAGATGAATCCACACCGTGGCTGGGAGATTTATGAGCGGGGTGTCCATGACATTGCCAAGAACATCCAAAGAGACTATGGCAACATCGAGTGGATTTTAACCGAGAATGGGATGGGAGTTGAAGGCGAAGAGAAGTTCCGTCAGGATGGCTTTATCCAAGACGATTATCGCATTGACTTCGTGAAAGGGCACCTGAAAGAGTTGCACAAGGCTATTCAGGAGGGAGCGAATTGTAAGGGCTACCTGATTTGGACCTTTATCGATTGCTGGTCCTGGCTCAATTCTTACAAGAATCGCTACGGACTCATTGAACTTGATCTAGATACACAAGAGAGAATCATCAAAAAATCAGGCCATTGGTTTAAGAAATTAAGTCAAGAAAATGGGTTTTAGATGAGTTGGGTGAACGATGCTTTCAAATAAAGAGTGGAAACTGCTACAGGAGTTGTACGAACACCAATCAATTTATCAAACTAGTCGAAAGTTGGCTGAAAAATTAGCTTTGTCAGATAGAACTGTTCGAAAATATTTGAATCAAATGACTCAAGAAATTCAAGATCATGGTGCTGTGATTGAGATGAAATATGGTCATGGTTACAAGTTAATTATTGAAAACCATTCCATATTTTTAGAGATGTTTGAACAGTTGCATATCAGCAAGGAAGAGTTAATAGATGTACAGGTTTTAGAAGAGAATACAGATCGTGAACACTATCTCTTACAACAGCTGTTCTTCAAGGAAATAGAGATTGATACCAAGAGTGTCATGTCAGAACTCCATATCAGTCGGACAACCGTATCCACTATATTAGCGAGGATACGACAGCGATTAAAACCATATGATTTGGAACTGAGGAAGACCGCTAGAGGAACTTATCAAGTTGATGGGAGAGAGCAGTATAAACGACGCTTCATCGTTGATTATTTTCTAACATCAAACTTCAAGCATCCACTGCTGACAAATATTAAGTCGCAAAGTTTCTTAAGTGATTTGGATTTATCGCAGATTGCTCATTTGATATTAGAAGCTTGCAAGGAAGGGCAGTTGCTTATTTCGGATTACGTCCTGACCAATCTACTGATCCACATTGCCCTAACCATTCATCGGATCAGGATAGGGCATATGATCGCAGACTATCCAATCGAGCAAACAGAACAGATGCAGCTTGCTTATCGTGTGGCAGAAAGAATCATCCAAGATTTAACGCAGATTTTGAAACTGGAATTTCCTAAGGGGGAGACTAGCAATATCGCTCTGCATCTTTTAACAAAGGCTAAATCTCAACATCAGCTTGAGCAGGTTCTGCCAAGGGAATCTGAAGAGGAGCTAAGCGAGATTTTAGGAGTGCTTGATAGCGAGATGGGCAGTCATTTTAAAGATGACCAGGGTTTGACAAATAGTCTCTTAACCCATCTGAATCCTATGCTGTTACGCTTAAAATATCATATTCGAATGGAGAATCCACTTCGGGAAGAAATTATGGAATCTTATCCAGAATTTTTTGAACTGACAAAAAGGCATTTTCAAAACTGGATTTATCTAAAAGAATTTCAGGTATCGGATGATGAATGGGCCTATCTTGCTTTGCATCTAATTGCAGCCTTTGAGCGAGAAAATACAGTGGAAGTTGTGAATGTTTTGGTGGTTTGTGCAACTGGATTTGGTAGCGCACAGGTACTTAAGAATCGCATTCAGAATCAATTTTCTAATCGCCTAAACATTCTGGACTGCATCTCCTATCATGAGTTGTCCGATGCTAGCTTAGCAGGAGTGGATTTGATTATTTCCTCCATTGACTTAGGAGAGATTCTTTTTCAGGTCCCCACAGTCATGGTTAGCGTCTTCTTAAACAAGGCAGATATTGATACCATTAATCAAAGCCTACAGATGCTCAGTCATCGGGGGCATGTTATATCCAATCAATTTGATTCAGACACAGATTGGGTGGATAGTTTTGAGACCTGCTTTAGTCCAGATAAGTTCCTTTTGATAGAAGGTCCAGTCACAAAAAAAGCAGTACTAGAACAAATGATTTCTTGCCTTGATGAAGTCCAAAATCCTGATTTTGCTAAGGAATTTTATCGAGCTATTGAGGAAAGAGAAACGCTTAGTTCAACTGCATTTAGTGATTTAATGGCTTTTCCTCACCTTGTTACTTCTCTTGGTATTAAAGAGGAAATCGTGATAGCTATATTAGGAGAAGGAGTTGAGTGGGATACTTCGCATCCAAATGTTCGTATCCTATGTTTATTCTCACCATCACGGTTTGAAAATCCTCATTTGAAGATCATGACATCCCAATTGGCTCAGCTTGCCAATCAAATTGAATTGCAGGAAGAACTTCTTTCGCAACCAACTTTTCATCATTTTAGAAAGATATTAAAAACAATATAAAGGAGAATAGTATGAAAACTATTATGTTAGTCTGTAACGCTGGAATGTCAACCAGTATGTTGGTGACAAAAATGCAAACTGCTGCAGCTGAAATTGGTGAAGAGGTCGATATCTTTGCTGTTCCTGTCTCAGAAGCAGACCACGAATTAGCTGACAAAAGAATTGATGTCGTCCTACTTGGTCCGCAAGTTAAATTCCTACTCAATGAATTTAAAGAAAAATGTGAGCCCGCTATTAAGGTAGATGCCATCAATATGATGGATTACGGGGTGATGAATGGAAAAAATGTTCTTAACACTGCCCTTTCTATGCTAAACGGGTAGGTGATTGTTATGGAAGCAGAACTTCTTGAAACCATTATGGGCTTAATTATGTATGGTGGTGATGCAAAAGGAAAAGCAGTCGAAGCCATTGCAGCGGCTAAGAAGTTTAATTTTGAGGTGGCCGAAGCTAAGTTAAAAGAAGCTAACCTATCTCTCAGCCATGCCCATAAATCACAAACAGCTCTCTTAACCCAAGAAGCAGGTGGAGACAGCATCAATATTAGTCTCTTAATGGTACATGGACAGGATCACTTGATGAATGCTATTACCTTTATTGATATGGCTAAAGAAGTAATTGATATCTATCGTCAACTAGATACGATGAGGGGTTAAGATGCAAGTTTCAAAAATCTATCCTACTAGAGCAAAGCCTGTCTTTGATTTACTGACCAAACTTTTCATCGAAGATTATGAAACTAGTACAGGACAGTCTATCTCAACTGATGAGATTGTTTCAGGTCTGACTTATATCAAAAAAATAGGGCAGCAGGGAAGCGTCAATTTGCAGGTATTGGAGTTTCAACCACCTGAAAGTTATCGAGTTGAGATTTCTTCCAGTAGAGGAAAGCAAATACTTCACTATCTTTTAGAAGAAATTGATTCAGAGCAGGTTAAAATCACTTATAGTGAGTTGAATGAGTCTCCAAGCTTCTTTAATTCTTGGAATTACAAACTCTTGAAACCCTTTTTCAAGAAAAAATTGGAAACGCGGATGGTTTTACAAATCGACAAGCTAGTCGAATTTTCACAATCGTCATTTATGAAAAAATAAAAGGAGGATGCTACGATGTCATTTAAAGACACTGTAACAGAGAAATTTATGTGGTTTGCTGGTAAAGTCGGCAACCAAAAACATTTAGTAGCGGTGCGGGATTCCTTTATCGCTATGATGCCTTTGACGATGGCGGGTTCAATCGCTGTATTGCTCAATGTGTTCTTTAGGGATATCCCCAATAATATGGGCTGGACTGGTTTCGCCAAAGCCATGGCCCCTCTTATTGAAATCAATGGGTATGTCTATTTTGGTACCATTGCTATTTCTGCCCTAGTCTTTGCCTTTTCAATTGGTTACAACCTTTCACAAACCTACAAGGTTAATCCTATCGCGGGTGGATTGGTTTCATTTGCATCATTTGTATCTATCATTCCACAAACTGTTAAGATTTCAACTTCCTTGGCTGGAGCGGATGCGAATCTTCTTAAGACTTTAGCCGATCTCGGCATGGTAGTAACAGGGTCCGGTAGCAAAGCTGTCCTTGAGACCAGTACATGGGGAGCAATCACGACAGCTTACGCTGGTGCAACCGGTCTCTTTACTGCCTTGATTATTGGTTTTGTTTCATCAATGATTTACTGTAAATTGATGAATAAAAATGTTACTATCAAAATGCCAGATTCCGTACCACCAGCAGTTAGCAAAGCCTTTGCAGCTATTATTCCGGGAACTTTAGCAATCTATGCCTCTTCTGTTCTTGGATATCTAGCGTTTGCTGCAACGGGTTCATCATTGACAGATTTGATTTCAGCCTATATTCAAAAACCGCTTCTTGGTTTGTCCCAAGGTCTGTTTAGTGTAGTATTACTATCATTCTTGGTACAACTTTTCTGGTTCTTTGGATTGCACGGTCACAACGTTTTAGCACCGATTATGGATGGTATCTATCAACCTGCATTGCTAGAAAATACCAGTGTTTGGGAAGCGACTCATGATATTAGCAAATTACCATGGTTGTGGACACGTGGTTCCTTTGATGCCTATGCACAAATGGGTGGTTCAGGTGTTACCATCGCCTTGATCATCGCAATATTCTTATTCTCTAAGAGAGATGACTATAAGACAGTGGCTAAATTATCAGCTCCAATGGGAATCTTCAATATTAATGAACCAATAACTTTTGGTATCCCAATGGTATTGAATCCTCTCTTTGTGATTCCATGGTTGATTGTTCCGCCAATCTGTGCAGCTATTGCCTACCTAGCAACACAAGCAGGGCTTATTCCACCAGTATATCTAGCAGTACCATGGATCACACCTCCGGGACTATATGCCTTCCTTGCAACTGGTAACAACCTAATGGCTGGTCTAGTTTCACTCTTTAATGTATTTGTAGCATTCTTGATTTGGACACCATTTGTTATCTCTGCTAATAAGGTAAAATCTCCAACAGAATAGGAGCTTAGATTCATGAATAAAGGTAAGGGTGGAGAGTGGTCTCTCTTCTTGATTGTACTTGGTTTACTTTTTGTTATGTTAGCACCGAGCTTGCAATATCCTTATCTCAATATGATTGGAGGGTTAGGAACAGCAGGTTTCGGGCTAGTCCAACTCTTAAGGAATAGATAAGTAAAAAACTCTAGTCGTATTTCGACTAGAGTTTTTTACTAACCTGATGGAAAACGACTTGCCAGACTTCCTTGCGTCGCCAGAGGGAGGTGTGGACGCGATTGTCTAGTTCGAAGGTGACTAATTTTGATTTTTGGCTGATAGACGTCATCTGATAGTTGTGCATCTGACCTTGTGGGACTTGCTGAATAGTTAAAAATTGACTTTTACCCAGATACTGTCCATCTGAACTGATAAATGTATACTCATCGGCAAAGAAATCTTCATAGCCATTTTCTTGAGCTAGGATTTGTCCTTCAAAGCGATAGAGCTTGTCGTAGATGTGTTCGTACATTTCATCATGCGGAATTTCAGAAGGTTCCACATGGATATCCACATCGAAAACGCCGTATTTGAGTTTGAGTAGTTCTTCTACATGCTCCGTAATTTCGTGGCTTTCGTAGACGGAGAGATCAGGATTCATCTCAAGGACAATATCCAGATAGATGTTTGCCCCATAGGTACGCCCGCGTTGGGACTTGACAGAAACAATTTTTGGCAATTTGAGAATATCAGCCTCGTATTGGTGGAGCAGATTTTCATCGAAGCCATCAGATAAAGTGAAGAAACTCTCCATAAAAATATCGTAGGCTGTTTTTAAAATGAAGAAAGTGATAATGATGGCTGCAATTTTATCAATAATGGTCCAGCCCATGGCTGCTGCAAAAACAGCAACCGATGTTCCGATAGAAGTCACGGCATCAGAAAGATTATCCTTAGCAGCCGCTTCTAGGGCTCGTGAACGAGATTTTTTGGCCAGTCGTCTGTTGTACTCGTAGACCCCCAGCATGATGACAGCAGAAGCGATTCCCACGATGGCACCCATTCTATCAATTTCAACAATTTGGTTGTTGAGGATTTTTTGAATGGTGCTGGCTAATACTTGAAAACCTACGACAAACATGATAAATGAAGTGATCAGACTTGCCAGATCTTCCATTTTCCAGTGCCCAAAACGGTGATCAGTGTCAGCGGGTTTTTGTGCCATGCGTAAGCCTAAGAGCACGGCGACATTCCCGATAATATCTGAGATGTTATTGAAGGCATCAGCGGTTAGTGCGTCGGAGTGAAAGATGTTACCTGCTGCCAGCTTGAAGCCAGACAAGAGGACATAGGCCGCAATAGAGAGGATAGCCCCTTTTTCAGCCACTTTTAAATTTTTTGTTTGATCGTGCATACTCTCTCCTTTGTATCCATTCATTCTAGCAAAAATAGGAACTTTTTTCAAAGAAAGGAAATAATGAGTATAGGAAAAGAGGGCGAGCCAGGAAGAATATAGAAGACTGGCTCACTCTCTTTTAAAATGGAGCAATGTTAACGATGGAATCGCTGGCTTTTAAGTCTAACCAAGCTGTTTTACTTGTTTGAGCTGTATTTTGACTTGGATAATGGATCATTGAGTCATTCTGGTTAATCTGGCATTCTAATTGGTCAAAATTTGTTAGAAGTAGATTTACTTGGCTATCTTCACAATGAAGGTCGATTTCTCCCTTAAATTGACCATTCTGTAAATTACACCGACTCTCAGTCAGAGTGATTCTGCCAGCAGAGAGGGAACTTTCTTCAAGATGTAGATTACTATCTTCTGAATGAATTGTGAACTGTTCAAAGCCGGTTTCTTTTGCTGAAAGATTACTGTCTTCCATTTTTAAGTCAAGTTTCAGAAGACTACTTTCTGCTAGACTGATATTGCTATCTTCTAGTTGGAGGAGGGCTGACGCAATGCTTGTTTGCTTGAGAGTAAGATTGCTGTCCTCCATGTTAGCAGCAAGCTTTTGGAGGTTGAGCTTAAGAAGAGTGATATTGGAATCTTTGAGATGAAGCTTTAAGGTCTGTAATGTTTCAGATGGGATGAGAAGACGAGGGGACTGTTTATCTGAGCCAGAAAATGAAAGGAAGGACCGGTCGTGTTGGAGAGTGGAAATGGACAAACCTCCCTCAGACTGCTTGATAGTAAATGGTAGTGACTCCCTTTCATCTGTCCAGTAGACGATACTAGCTTGTGGCTGATCTGTTGATTCGACAATTAAGTTGCATTCTTCACCAGAAATGGTCAAATTGTCAAATCGCTCCAACACTTGTTGTTTTTCAACCTTGTCTTGTTGAAAAGAAGTTCTAAATTTTTCAAGGAAAGATGACAGAAAATTCTCTTGGAAATTTGTTTGACTGTTTTCTTGAGAGGTGTTGCTATAGTTTTTAGTGAAATCTTTTTCGGTTTCAGAGTGAGTTTCTACACCTAGATTTTCCAGAATATCTTTAGCAGCTTCCTGTGGGCTACCCAGATTTTCGATGGCTTCAGCGTAATTTTGGCATTCGTCAAAATATTCGTTAAAATAGTCCAATACATCGGCTCTTTCCTGTGCTTCCAGTGGTTGGAGTAATTCTGCTAGAGTTGATAGGTATTCTTGTTTGTTCATTTGCGAAGGCTCCCTTCAATAATATTGTCTATAACGTTTTTGTAGTCTGTCCATTCTTGTTTCAGATAAGGCAAATGGGCTCGTCCATCAGCAGTAATGGTATAGTATTTGCGCTTGCGACCTTGAAATTCTTGGGTATAGGTCGTGACGTAGCCTGCTTTTTCCAATTTTTTCAAGATAGGATAGAGGGTGGATTCGTTGATGTCAGCAGCTAGCTTGATGGTTTGACTGATTTCATAGCCATAGGAATCCTGCTTTTCCACGATGGATAAGACCAGAAATTCAATCAAAATGGATGAAACGGGGTAATACATCTCTTCCTCCTTTATATATAATTATTTTATATATAAATAATATACCCATTGATGAGACTTGTCAAGAGAAATATGTAAAAAAATTATATATTATCTTTTTACCAGTAATTTGTGGTATAATTTGCTGAGAAAGAAGAGGTTGTATGGTGACAATATTATTGAAAGCCTTCGGTTTTATGCTGGTCATTGGCTTAGGATATTATCTAAAAATGGTGGGTATTGTCGAGAAGAAGGATGTTAAAATTTTCTCAACCATTGTTATGAATGTGACCCTTCCTTGTGCTCTCTTAGCGTCAGCTTCAGAAGTAAAATTATCAGGACTTTTGCTGATTCCATTATTACTCGGTTTCGCTAGTAATCTAATCATGGATGCTGTTGGCTACTGGGAGGCACGAAAAGGGAGCAGTGTAGAAAAAGGTTCTGCTATAGTGCAGATTTCGGGTTTTAACATTGGAACTTTTAGTTTGCCCTTTATTCAGGCATTTTTTCCAGCTTCTTATCTGAGTAGCGTACTTCTTTTTGATACTGGAAATGCTCTCATGGTCCTAGGAGGCAACTACACGCTGGCTGCCAGTCTCAACCATGAAAAAGAGCCCATGACTTTCAAGATGATTATTAAAAATATTTTTTCATCTTTACCATTTAAGGTTTATCTGATCACCCTGCTCTTAGCAGCAGTGCATATTTCTATTCCGCAAGGTATTTTAACAGTAACCAATATTGCAGGGAATGCCAATCCGTTTTTAGCCATGTTCATGCTGGGTATGATGGTAGATGTGCAGGTTAATAAAGAAGAAATGCACCGTTTGGCTAAACTCTTATCCATCCGTTTATCAATGGTTGTTCTTATGGGAATTTTGGTGTATTTCTTACTGCCATTGCCTCTGGAAATGCGCCAAATGTTGACTATTTGTATAGCTTCACCGATTTCAGTCATCGCCCCAGTCTATGTCATGCAGCTGGGAGGAGATTCGTCTGAGTCAGCCAATCTAAACTCGCTCAGTATTTTGTGTAGTCTGCTTGTCATGACTTTTTTGATTATTTTATTTGTGTAGTGTACAGAAAAAAGCCTGATTTCAGGCTTTTTCTATACTATTTTTCATAAGAAACAATACCAAGAATGACATCAACAGCTTTTTCCATGGTCTCAACTGAAACGAATTCGAAGCGGCCGTGCATGTTTTCGCCACCTGCAAAGAGGTTTGGAGTTGGAATACCCATGAAGGAAATTTTAGAACCATCAGTTCCACCACGAATTGGTTCGATGATTGGTTTGATATCCAGATTTTCCATAACTTCTTTGGCAATATTGATTGGTGTCATGTCTTTTTCAATGACTTTTTTCATATTGTAATACTGGTCATGGAGATGAACAATAACGCGGTCGGTGTCAAAGTTTGCGTTCATCTTGTCAGCAATATCCAACATAACTTGCTTACGAGCCTTGAAGTCTTCTTCTTCAAAATCACGGATAATATAGCTGGTAGATGCTTGATCGACACTGCCTGCCATGTCCATCAGGTGGAAAAATCCTTGGTAGCCGTCTGTTTTTTCAGGACGGTCCTCTTCAGGCAAGGCATTGTGGAAATCAATGGCCATTTGGAAGGCATTAATCATCTGGTCTTTGGCAGAACCAGGGTGAACATTGCGACCGATGAAATCAATTTTTGCAGCAGCAGCACTGAAGGTTTCGTACTGGAGTTCGCCAAGAGGGCCACCGTCAACAGTATAAGCAAAGTCAACATTGAAATCTTCTACGTCAAACTGATCAGCTCCAACACCAATTTCTTCATCAGGTCCAAAGCCGACACGAATTTCGCAGTGCTTGATTTCTGGATGAGCTACCAAGTATTCGATTGCTGTCATGATTTCAGCGATACCAGACTTGTCGTCAGAACCAAGAAGAGTTGTTCCGTCAGTTGTGACCAAGGTTTGTCCAAGGTAATTTTTCAGTTGCGGGAAATCTTTAGGATCAAGGGTAAAGCCAGATGTACCAAGTGTAATGGCATTTCCATCATAATTTTCAATGATTTGTGGAGAGACCTCTTCCGCGTTGAAATCGGCTGTATCCATGTGGGAAATGAAGCCAATCTTGCGTGTCAAGTTTGGGTCGTTGGCAGGAAGTGTCCCGATACAGAAGCCATTTGGCAAGTAGTGAACATCTTGCAAACCGATGCGTTCCATTTCAGGCAAGAGGATATTTTTAGCAAATTCCACTTGATTTTGTGTACTTGGAGTTGTTGTTGAATTTTCGTCAGAGCGTGTATTTTCTTTGACATAGACCAAGAAACGGTCCAAAAGTGTAGGGTATTTCATGTATTTTCTCCTTATGGTTAACTTTCTAAAACGTAGTGATAAATAGCTTGTGCGACACCATTTTCATTATTGCTAGCAGTGATATGGTCGGCTATTTCTTTAATATGGTCACCAGCATTTCCCATGGCAACACTCACACCAGCAAATTCCAGCATTTCGATATCATTGTTGGCATCACCAATGGCCATAATATCTGCTGGATCTATGTTGAGTTGTTGTGCTAGTTTTTTGAGAGCAGAGGCTTTGCTAACATTTTGCGGTAGCACTTCATAAATCGTTGGTTGTGAACGAACACCGTTGAAACGAAGGCAGAGCTCATTTTGATAGCGTTCTTGGAAATCATCGCAGGCTGCTTGACTTCCGACAAACATCCCTTGGAAGAGATGACCAGCGAAATGAAGGGCAGTTTCTAGTGGTAAGGTGACTGGGTCTAAAAAGACAACCTCTGTGTCAGCTTTGACGAATTCATTGGCGACTTCATCAACTACATAGTAATTTTCTTCATCAAAAAGCGTTAATTGAGTCTGGCTTTCTCTGGCAAATGGGGCTAGAAATTCGATGTCTTCTTTTGACAATTCAGCCCAATCAATCAGTTTCCAGTCTTTTGTTTCATGGGTCGAGCAACCATTGTTGACAATGACGTATTCATTTTCAGCGTCTAGTTGCAGTTGGTCAAAATAAGGTTTAACGCCAGGTAAAATGCGGCCTGTACAAAGAACTAACTTGACACCCGCAGCGACTGCGGCATGAATCGCCTCAATATTTTTGGGGGATAGTTTCTTTTGGTCATCCAATAGAGTACCATCCATATCTAGTGCTAATAGTTTTATCATGTTTTCCTCCTAAAAGTCACTAGGAACATTATAGCACAAATTAGGAAAGGCTTACAGAGAATGTGATATAATAAGGAAAATTGCTATGAAAGAGGAAGAAGATGAACCAAATTAAATGCCCTCATTGTGGGACGGCTTTTCAAGTCAATGAAACAGAATATAGTGAGCTCTTAAGTCAGGTGCGTACTGCTGAATTTGAGCAGGAAATTCATGACCGCTTGGCGCGTGAAGTGGCTTTGGTAGAAGAAAAAGCTAAAAATCAGCAACAAGAAAGTCTGAGTAAGAAAGATGCTGAAATTCACGCCTTGCAAGCAAAAATTGACAATTTTTCGACTGAAAAAGAGTTAGTCGTTAAGGAAACAGAGCAAGAATTGGCTAGCAAATTAGCTGAAAAAGACCAGCAAGTTCAGGCGCTCATTGCACAAGTTGAAAAATTGCAATTGGAGCACCAAAATCAGTTGCAGAAGGAACTGACAAATCTGGAAAAAGAACGGGATGCTGTCAAAAGTCAGCTGATACTGCAAGAAAAGGAGAGTCAGTTAGCCTTAACGGCTTTGGAAAGCGACTACCAAGTACAGCTCAAGGCGGCAAATGAGCAGGTCGAATTTTACAAGAACTTCAAGGCGCAACAGTCCACTAAGGCCATTGGAGAAAGTCTAGAAATCTATGCTGAAACGGAGTTCAATAAGGTTCGTGCCTACGCCTTTCCACGCGCCAGTTTTGGTAAAGACAATACCATTTCTGGTTCCGGTTCCAAGGGAGATTTCATCTTCCGTGAGGCAGATGAAAACGGCGTAGAATTCATTTCCATTATGTTTGAAATGAAAAATGAAGCTGATACGACCAAGACAAAGCATAAAAATGCTGACTTTTACAAGGAGTTGGACAAGGACCGTCGTGAAAAAGGCTGTGAATACGCGGTTTTGGTATCCATGCTAGAAGCGGATAGCGACTATTTCAATACAGGCATTGTGGACGTCGGCCATGAATACGAGAAGATGTATGTTATCCGTCCTCAATTTTTCATTCAGTTGATTGGGCTTTTGCGAAATGCTGCGCTCAATAGCTTGTCTTACAAGCAGGAGCTGGCTCTGATCAGAGAACAAAATATTGATATTACCAACTTTGAAGATGACCTCAATGCTTTTAAATTAGCGTTCGCTAAGAATTATAATTCTGCATCAACCAACTTTGGTAAAGCCATTGATGAAATTGATAAAGCCATCAAGCGTATGGAAGAGGTCAAGAAGTTCCTGACCACATCGGAAAATCAATTGCGCCTTGCCAACAACAAACTGGACGATGTATCTGTCAAAAAATTAACCCGTAAAAATCCAACTATGAAGGCCAAGTTTGACGCTCTAAAAGGAGAATGAGGATGAAGCATATTGATACCGATGGGCGTTATCGGGAAGCCCTACAAGGTTCAGAAAACTGGTATTGGGCAGCGGATAATTGCAATGCCGATTTTTATGAAGCAAAAGAGGCTTTTCAATTAGGACAGCCCTTACCTGAACACAACTTGATATTTGTCCATTATCCTAGTGGGCGCAAGTTGCTTGCTTTGGAGAAGGAAAAAGGACAGTATTTTGGTGCTCCTAAAATGATTGATGGCATTTGCTATTTACTAGCGGTGAATTTCTTGCTTTCCAAGCTTAAGATTTACCAGTTTGATCTTGAAAAATCTTAAGCCCAAATTATGGTGGAACTGCCTTTATCTTCTGTAAAAGATTGCTATAATTTGAGATTGACGGGTAGCCCGATTATGCTAACCAGACAAGCTTTGCATGAAGATTTGTTTGAAATCCTTTGGCCAGGATATCGCAAATTTGTGACGGAAGCTAGTTTTTCTCATCGACAAGGTGATAAGCTTTATTTTTGTAATTGGGAAGAAGAGCACGACTACCGTGAATTTGTTTCAGTGATTGAAGTGGAAACGGGAGCAGAACTTGAAACATTCCCAGGTTATTTACGGGAAGGGATGTTTGACACTTGAAGTAAGGAGATTGAAAGTGGATTATATCTTATACCTTCGAGGGATCAATGTGGGAGGAAAACATAAGGTGACCATGGCTGTTTTGAAGGAAGAATTGGCTGAACTTGGTTTTACAAATGTAGAGTCCTACATCAATAGTGGAAATTTACTTTTTTCCTTGCAGGAAAGCCAAGCAAATATTGTGCAGCTACTGACAGATTTATTTGAAAAAAATTATGATTTTCCCTTGCCAATTTCCTTACTTTCGACTAAGCAGTTTTTAGAGGAAGTCCTACCTGACTGGTGGAAGAGAATTTAGCGAGACGGGATGTTCTCTTTTTAACGCAAGGATTGTCTATGGAAGAAGTAGCGGATTCCTTCGAGAAAATGCACTTTTTAATGAAAAACTCCATATAGGAAAACAGGCCATTTTCTGGGGTAAAGTGGATGAAGCAAATTATCTCAAAACAGCTTATCCTAAAGAGCTCATCAAGCAAACCTACTATCGCCAGTTGACCATTCGCAATGGGAAAACCTATAAAAAAATGCGAGAATTGGCGGAAAGGAGAAAACAAAACCAGCTCTAGGGCCGGTTTTTGTTTTTTATTCCACTGCGATAGTTTGCAGTAATATGTCAGCCGTTGTAACTGGAAGCATGCGGACGCGGTTGAGGCTAAGCAGTCCGTCAGCAGCAGAGGCAAGTCCTTCATTGGTTGTAACACCGAGCTTGTAGTGGCTATTTTCTGCAATAGTCAGAGTATCGGAAGAGTAGCGACCGGCAGGATAAGCGACTGCGATGGTATCTTGACCTAGTTGACTATCCAAGTATTGCTTAGAATCTTGGAGTTCAGCTGTCTGGTTTTCAAGGCTTGAATATTCTAAGTCGGGATGAGTAACGGTGTGACCCTGCAAAGAAATATTGTTGGCTTTCATTTCCTTCATTTGATCAAGCGTCAAATTTCCTTGATTTCCAACAGTACCCGTAATAACATTATTGGTTGCCTTCATATTGTATTTTTTCAAAAGTGGATAAGCAATGTCATAAAAATCCCAAAGGCTATCATCAAACGTTAGCCAAATCACTTTTTTTCCTTCAGGTAAGACGTTTTCCGTCAATACCTTGTAGGCTTCCTCGGGAGAAAGTGTATAATAGCCTGCATTTTGCAAGGCTTGCAGGTGGCTTTCAAATGTTGTAGGATCTACAATCAAATTGGCATTGGCTTCCTCACCTGCAGCCATGATGTGGATGGCATGATACATAAGAATAGGTACTTTGACAGGCGTTTCTTGTTTGACCCATGTGAGTTTTTCAGTAGAAGTGGTCGAACTAGCTTGCGTTGAATTGTTCACTGCTTCAGCTTTTGAGCCAGATGATGTAGCAGTAGAACTTAGCTTGCTTGAGCTTACCTCTTGAGAGGGAAATAGCTTGGAAATAGCGTCTGTCTTGATGACAAGAAAAATTGCCAAAACGAGGATGAGAAGAGTCGTCAGCATTGCAATAGCGTTTCGGCGTTGTTTTCGTTTGATTTCTTTTCGTTGAGCAGAGCGATTTTGTCTAGTAGCCATTGGCTTCTCCTTGTCTTTTTCCTTTTATTATAACAAAAAAATCAGTAGTAAATTATCAGAAAATTTGGTATAATGTTCAAAATATAGAAATCGAAGAGGAATTTATATGGTTGTTAATATCGCCTTATTGGGTTTTGGAACGGTGGCTAGTGGTATCCCCTTCCTTTTGAAAGAAAATACAGAAAAAGTCAAGCAAGCAGCACAAGATGAGATCGTTATCTCTAAAGTCTTGATCCGTGATGATGCTGAAAAAGAGCGGCTTCAAGCAGCAGGGCATGATTACAATTTTGTGACCAATGTGGATGAGATTTTATCAGATGAAACGGTTCAAATTGTAGTGGAACTCATGGGGCGCATTGAGCCAGCCAAAACGTTTATTACCCGTGCTTTGGAAGCTGGAAAACATGTCGTAACTGCTAATAAAGACTTGCTTGCTGTACACGGTTCAGAACTGCGAATGATTGCTAAAAATAATGGCGTTGCCCTTTATTATGAAGCTGCAGTAGCTGGTGGAATTCCAATTTTACGTACCTTGGCAAATTCATTTGCTTCTGACAAGATTACGCGCGTTCTTGGTGTCTTGAATGGAACATCGAACTTTATGATGACTAAAATGGTAGATGAAGGCTGGACCTATGATGAAGCTCTGAAAACAGCACAAGAATTGGGATATGCTGAGTCTGACCCGACAAATGACGTTGAGGGAATTGATGCGGCTTATAAGGCTGTGATTTTGAGTCAGTTCGCTTTTGGTATGACCATTGATTTTGACCATGTCGCTCATAAAGGGATTTCAACTATTACTCCAGAAGACGTTGCAGTTGCTCAAGAGTTGGGCTATGTCATCAAGCTGGTGGGGGATGTACAAGAAACAGCATCAGGTGTCTCTGCGGAAGTTTCTCCAACCTTCTTACCCAAAAATCATCCGCTTGCAAGTGTCAATGGTGTGATGAATGCTGTCTTTGTTGAGTCAATTGGTATTGGTCAGTCTATGTTTTACGGACCGGGTGCAGGACAAAAACCAACAGCTACCAGTGTAATGGCTGACCTGATTCGTATTGTGCGTCGTCTGAAAGAGGACAATGTGGGGAAAGCCTTTAATGAATTTAGTCGTCCACTTGTCTTGGCAGACAAGGAAGACGTCAAGAGCGAGTATTATTTCTCTATCATTACACCAGATGAAAACGGGAAAATGCTTCGTTTGGCTGAAATTTTCAATAGCGAAGCTATTTCTTTCAAGCAAATCTTGCAACAAGCATCTGACGGCAAACAGGCTCGTCTTGTCATAGTGACCCATGAGATGAGCAAGACTCAACTGGAAAATGTTACGGAAAAATTGAATGTAGTAGTAGATTTCCAAGTGGGAAATATCTTCAAAGTGTTGGGAGAATAGTATGAAAATTACTGTACCGGCAACATCTGCCAATATCGGACCGGGGTTTGACTCAATCGGCGTGGCCCTTTCCAAGTATCTAACAATTGAAATTTTGGAAGAACGTGAAGACTGGTTTGTGGAGCATGATTTGGAATATGTGCCGACCGATAAGTATAATCTGCTCATTAAGACAGCTTTGGCAGTTAAGGCAGATTTGCAGCCTCATCGAGTGAAAATGATGAGCGATATTCCCTTGGCGCGTGGTTTAGGATCATCGAGTTCTGTTATTGTAGCAGGGATTGAATTGGCCAATCAACTGGGGCAACTTCATCTAACCAATCAAGAAAAGTTGGAAATTGCGACTAAGATAGAAGGGCATCCTGATAATGTTGCACCAGCTATTTTTGGAAATATGGTCGTCGCTTCCTGTGTTGACAAGAAAATCAATGCAGTTGTGGTAGATTTTCCTGAGACAGCCTTTGTCGCTTTTATTCCAGATTACCAACTTCGCACCAGTGATAGTCGCAACGTTTTGCCAAATCAACTTTCCTATAAAAAAGCTATTGCAGCAAGTGCCATCGCCAATGTTGCAGTAGCGGCTTTGTTGAAAGGGGATATGGTGACGGCAGGCAAGGCGATCGAGTCAGACATGTTCCATGAACAGTTCCGACAAAAATTAGTCAAGGAATTCCACACGATTAAAACCATTGGTCGTCAAAATGGTGCCTACGCTACCTATCTATCAGGTGCGGGCCCGACAGTTATGGTCTTGGCTCCACTGGAAAAAGTAGACCAAATCATTGCCCACATCTCCTCTGAGAATTTTGACGGAAAAATCTGCCAACTTCTAGTAGATACCCGTGGAATTGTGGTGGAGGGATAAGGAATGTTCATAAAATGAACAGAGTAAAAAGACAAGAACTTGCCAAGGTTGCTTACCTTTACTATATTGAAGGCTGGAGCCAAGATCAGATATCTAAGCATTTAGGAATCTATCGAACGACCATTAGCAGAATGCTTACTCAAGCTAAAAAGGATGGGATTGTTCAGATTAAAATTCAAGATTTTAATCCGGAAATTTTAAAACTTGAAACACTATTTCAAGAAAGATATGGCTTAGATCATATTGAGATTGTTCAATCTCACCCTGAAGATTCTGAAACAGAAAAAGAGGAGCAGTTATCAAAAGTAGCTGCCCAGTGGATACGTAAAAATATTCAGGATGGTGATACTATTGGATTGGCATGGGGGGCTAGTATAGGCAAGTCTATCAGCTATATCGAACCAAAATATCTTGAAAACTCTACTTTTGTTCCCATAGTTGGAGGTCCGAGTAGAAGTAATTCTAGATACCATATTAATACTTTAGTTTATGATATGGCAAAGAAATTTCACGGGAAGAGTATTTTTGTAAATGCCACAGTTGTTCAAGAGAGTGAAGAACTGGCAAAGGGAATTTTTAATTCTAAATATTTTCAAGAGTTGAAAGAGAATTGGAAGCATTTGGATATGGTTATCTTGGGAGTTGGAGGAGCCTTAAGTTACAAAAAAAGTCAGTGGCGCGATCTAATAGACCAAAATGATTATAAGGAATTAAAATTAGGAGAGGCGGTCGGAGATTGCTGTTGTCGATTTTTCAACCAAGATGGTAAGATACTAAAAGGGGGGGTAGATAATCGAACAATCGGATTGTCTTTGGATCAATTATCTACTATTCCTAAAACGGTAGCAATAGCAAGAGGAAATGCCAAAGTAAGAGCAATTCGGGCATTGATAAAGAGGTCCTATATAAATACCTTGATTACTGATCAGGATACTTTAATGGGAATTCTAAAATTAGATAATATACAAATGGAGCAAAGTAACTAATCTGGTTATTTTGTTCTTTTTTTGCACAATTGTGCAATTAACAGTTATCGTGCACTGGGTAAATGGTTAGAGAAATCGCATAAGAATAATGAAATCGCTTTCTTTTTGGAAGATCGATATTCAAAAAATATAGAGCAGTACAAAATCTTTTCGTATAATGGAGTTACAAATGTGAAGTAAAAGGAGAGAGATAATGTATTCTATAACAACAAATAAAATGGTTGACCTTCATCTGGAAGGAGAAACTAAAGAAAGTATAATTTGCCAACTCGCAGAAAAAATTTATCTTGAAGGAAGAATAAAAGATTTTGATACTTATTATCAAAGTGTTTTAGAGCGAGAAAGTTTAACATCTACAGGTATTGGGTTTGGAATTGCAATTCCTCATGGAAAAACAAATGCAGTGAAGCAATGCTCGGTGGCTTTTGGTAGAGTGGATCACTCCCTGGATTGGGAAAGCTTGGATGACGAACCTGTTAGTATGATTTTCCTGTTAGCAGTTCCAGATTCTTGTGCAGGAGATGAACACTTAAAAATTATTGCTGCTTTATCTCGGAAATTAATTCATGAAGATTTTAGAGAGTTATTAAAAACTTCAGTAGATGATCAGCAGATTGTCTCTCTCATTAACGATAGCTTACAAAATATCATTTCATAATTAGAAAAGGAGAAATATTATGAAACTAGTCGCCGTAACAGCATGCCCTTCAGGGGTAGCCCATACCTATCTTGCTGCTGAAAGTTTGGAAGTTGCAGCAAAGAAATTAGGAATTGAGATTCATGTTGAAACACAAGGTTCAATTGGTATTGAAAATGAATTAACTTCAGATCAAATTGCCTCCGCAGATGCTGTTATTCTTACAAATGATATCGGTATTAAAAATGAAGGTCGGTTTAAAGGGAAACCAGTTGTGAGATTAAGTGCAGGGGACTGCATAAAAAAAGCAGATGCAGTTTGTAAAAAATTACAAGAAAAATTAGGAAAATAAAGGAGGAACTGAAAATGATGAACCTACTAAAAGATACTCGTAAGAGTTTGATGACAGGTGTTTCTTATATGATTCCATTTGTTGTGGCTGGTGGTGTTCTTCTGGCTCTGAGTGTACTGGTGACAGGTAAGGCAGCAGTACCCAATTCAGGATATTTAGCTGATATTGCCCAGATTGGTATCGCTGGTCTAGGCTTAATGGTTCCTATTTTATCAGGATTTATTGCATTTTCTATGGCAGATCGTGCAGGGCTTGCACCAGGGATTATTGGAGGGATGATTGCTAGTAATATTGGCGCAGGTTTCTTAGGTGGTATTTTCTCAGGACTTCTTGCAGGTATCGTCGTCTATTATTTGAAAAAAATTAAAGTTCCTACTATATTCCGTTCCTTGATGCCGATTTTTGTGATTCCTCTTGTAGGAACCTTAGTTGTCGGTGGACTGATGTTTTGGGTAATTGGTAAACCTATTGCTCTTGCTATGACAAGTATGACAAGTTGGCTAGAATCACTTGGAACAGGAAATATGATCTTACTTGGACTGGTATTGGGAGCTATGATTGCTTCAGATATGGGGGGACCTATTAACAAGGTGGCTTTTGGTTTTGGATCAGCTATGGTGGGAACAATTAATCCTGATACAGGTATGCCAAGTGCGACAGCATTGGCCATTATGGCAGCAATTGGTGTTGCAATCTGTATTCCACCACTCGGTATGGGCTTAGCAACATTTTTAGCCCCTAAAAAATTTACATCAGAAGAACAAACTTCAGGTAAAGCAGCTATTGTAATGGGCTTGGTTGGTATTACAGAAGGAGCAATTCCATTTGCTGCTGCCGATCCTATTCGCTGTATTCCTGCTAATATTATTGGTAGCTCAATCGGTGCAGCATTGGCTATTGTTATGGGAGCTGGGAATCCTGCACCTTGGGGTGGCTGGATTGTTGCACCAGTAGCTTCTAAGCCATTAGTTTATATTATTGCAAGCCTTATTGGAACAGTTGTGACAGCTACTGTAGTTATTTTGTTGAAAAAGACAGCAAACGAAGAAGTTAGTACAGAAGACATTCAACTGGATGGTATTGATTTTGACTTAGAAATCCTATAACATACATAATGTTGGATACCATCTCTAGAAAGGAAAAAGAGATGACAATTGGAAAAATTGATTCAAATAAAAATATTGCCAATGTTGTTCTAAATGGAAATCCTAGAATTCAAAACATGAAGAACAATCTATTTAAGGAAGAACGGCAGATATCTCTAGAACGTGCTCTTCTTTATACTGAAAGTTATAAGGAAACTGAAGGAGAACCTGTCATTATCAGACGGGCAAAAGCTACTGCTCATATCTTAGATAATGTAAATATTAGCATTCGTGAGGGAGAATTACTAGTTGGAAATCGTACTGTACTTCCTCGTTCAGGGATTTTATCTCCAGAGATGGATCCTTATTGGATAATGAAAGAGATTGATACGATTGCTACACGCCCACAAGATCAATTTGTTTTTACTGAAGCTGATAAAAAAATTTACAAAGAAGAACTTTATCCATATTGGGAAAATCGTTCAATGAAGGATTTTATTAATAGTGAGCTAACTGATGAAGTAAAGCAAGCTATGAAAGATGAAGTATTCAAGCTCAATCAAACAGATAAAGGCCAGGGACATATCATCATGGATTTTCCTTCCATATTGAATAATGGATTGCAGTACTATCTTGATGACTTATCTGAAAAAATAGCTGAAAATCCCGCTAATGCTTTTTATAAGGCAGGGTTCATTATTTTCCAAGCTATGCAGCGACATTTTGTTCGCTATGCAAATTTAGCATCGAAAATGGCAGCTGATACGGAACAGGTTCGGGCTGCAGAGTTAATGAAGATTTCTGATATGTGTCACCGCTTGACAACTGAGAAACCAGCAGATTTCTACGAAGCTTTACAATTACTTTGGATGACCAGTATTGTTGGCCAGTACGAATCTAATGCCTCATCGCTATCCTTGGGGAGAATGGACCAGTATTTGTATCCGTTTTATCAGTTGTCATTGGAAGGCGGACAGGCGGAAGAATTTCTCTATGAAGTTTTAGGAGATTTTTATATTAAAACCAATGATGTAGTGCTGTTGAGAAGTCAAAGTAGTGCAAAATGTTTTGCAGGTTTTCCAACAGGTTATACTGTAGCATTAGGTGGTTTAGATGAATATGGACATGCTTCTGTCAACCCACTGTCCTACATCATGTTAGAGATTTATCATGAAATTTTATTGCCTCAACCTAACTTGTCCGTTCGGATGAATGAGTTGATTCCAAGAAAATTTTTATTAAAAACGTGTGAAACAATTCGATTGGGGACAGGGATTCCTCAGTTATTTAACGATGAAGTATGTGTACCAGCTTTTTTAAGTAAGGGTGTTAGTTTGGATGATGCAAGAGATTATGCAACAGTTGGTTGTGTAGAGACATCCATTCCGGGTAGAACCTATGGACTCCATGATATTGCCTTATTTAACCTCTTGCGAATTATGGAGTTAAGCATGTACAACCTTCGGGATAAAGAAGATGTGTCTTACGAAGACTTGTGGAATGATATTCACGATAAAATTGACTACTACGTAAAGTTAGTTGTAGAAGGTTCTAATATTGTTGATTTAGGACACCGCCACTATGCGCCTACCCCATTTTTATCTGTATTAATTCAAGATTGTGTAAAGAATGGCAGAGATGTGACCGAGGGTGGGGCAAGATACAATTTCTCAGGAGTACAAGGAATTGGTGAAGCCAATCTCAGTGACTCTATGTATGTTATCAAAAAGATGATTTTTGAAAATAAAGAAATGACATTTGCAGAACTGGTGAGCGCTTTGGAAGCAGATTATGAAGGTGAATTTGCTGCCTTGCAAAAACATGTCATTCAAGATTTTGAAAAATATGGAAATGATAATGATGAAGTTGATGAAATTGCTGTGAAATTATTCCGACATTATGCCAAAGAATTAGAAAAGTATACCAATGTTCGTGGAGGTCAGTTTATTCCAGGAGCCTATACTGTTTCAGCCCATATTCCACTTGGTGAGGCAGTTGGAGCAACTCCGGACGGTCGGAAAGCCAAAGAGCAATTAGCGGATGGTGGCTTGTCACCGATGGTTGGTAGAGATCATCTAGGACCTACTGCAGTCCTGAAATCGGTTAGTAAATTAGATAATTATCTGACTGTAAATGGTAGTTTATTGAATGTGAAATTCCAACCAAATACATTAGCTGGTGTTCAAGGGCTGAATAAATTTGCTGATTTTCTAATGGCATTTACAAAATTAAAAATACAACATGTGCAGTTTAATGTGCAATCAAAAGCAACGTTGCTAGAAGCACAAAAACATCCAGAAAAATACTCGGGCTTATTGGTTCGTGTTGCTGGATACAGTGCTTTCTTTGTAGATTTGAACAAGCAAATACAAGATGATATTATAGCACGGGTAGAACACTCACTATAGAAACGAGATACGTTATGATGAATGACAAAGGATTGGTATTTAATATCCAACGCTATTCTGTACACGATGGTGGGGGAATACGAACGATAATTTTCTTGAAAGGTTGTCCGTTAGCATGCCCTTGGTGTGCCAATCCAGAGTCACGTTTAACTGTTAAACCAACTTTTTGGATCAAAAATGGAAAAAAAGAGCAAATTGGGGAATGGAAATCTGTTTCCGAATTGGTTGATGTGGTGATGCGCGATGAAATATTTTATAGAACATCTGGTGGGGGAGTTACTCTATCAGGTGGTGAGGTACTGATGCAGGCAACCTTTGCAAGCCACTTGCTGAAAGAATTGTATGAATTAGGCATTCATACTGCAATTGAAACGACAGGTTGCTTTCCACTGGATAGAATAAAATTACTCACTCCCTATCTACATCAAATTTTATTTGATTTGAAGATAATGAATGCGCAGGTTGCTAAAAATACCCTAGGAATTGATGTTGGCCTTTCAAAAGAAAATTTTGAATTTTTACTAAATCAAGAGCATATTGACTTGATTCCACGCATACCATTGATTCCAGGATATACCTCTAGCAAGGAGAATATTACGGCCATTGCCAACTATTTATATCCATTAGGAATAGAAGAAGTTCATCTTCTACCATTTCATCAATATGGAAGTAAGAAATATGAATACTTGGGTTGGGACTATAAAATGCAAGATGTTCCAACATTGATACAGCAAGAGGTAGAAGCAATCAAAAGAATTTTTCAAGATTATGGTATTGCAACGAATGTTGACGGATTAGAATAACAGTTTTGAGGATAATAAAATGGAATTTTTACTAGATACAGCAAATATTGAAGCAATAAAAACATATTCGGAAATTATTCCCATATCGGGAGTAACTTCAAATCCGTCTATTGTAAAAAAAGAAGGAAAAATCGATTTTTTTCAGCATATGAAACAAATCCGAGAAATCATTGGCTCAGATAAAAGCCTCCACGTGCAAGTAGTGGCACAAGATTTTCAAGGGATGATAAAAGATGCAGAGACGATTTTAGAACAAATTGATACTGAGGTATATATAAAAGTGCCTGTTACAACTGAGGGTCTCAAAGTCATTCAGGAGTTAAAAAAACGAAATGTCCATGTGACAGCAACTGCGATTTATACCAAATTTCAGGCTTATCTTGCTATTGAAGCAGGTTCTGATTACATCGCTCCATATTTTAATCGTATGGAAAATTTGAACATCAATGCTACTGAAGCAATTAGAGACATACAGCATGAAATTGACAGAACTGGAAGTAGCACCAAAATATTAGCTGCAAGTTTTAAGAATATTTCGCAAGTAAATGCAGCAATTGCAACGGGGGCAGAAGCAGTTACTTTTGGTACAGATATTGTTGAGCAAGGTTTTGCGATGCCATCAATTGAAAAGGCTGTGAAAGATTTTACTGCTGATTGGGAATCGATTTTTGGTGTAGATAGTACAGTATATTCTTTAAATTAAAAAGAGTATTAACATAAACCAAATTATTGCCCACATCTCCGCTGAGAATTTTGACGGACAAATCTGCCAACTTTTAGTAGATACCCGTGGAATTGTGGTGGAGGGATAAAAAAGTAAGGCTAGGTGAACTCCTGGTCTTTTTGTATTTTACAAGAAATATTCTGTTAAATTATGGTATAATAACAAGAGTATACTATTTTTGAATCGAGACATTATGAGAGAAAAAATTGCTAATGAATTAAATGGAATTGATATCCGTTTTGATGAGCCTTTGAAGGGCTATACCTACACGAAAGTCGGAGGTCCGGTGGACTATCTGGCTTTTCCTCGTAACCGCTATGAAATTGTGAGAATTGTTGAGTTTGCCAACCGTGAGGACATTCCATGGATGGTTTTGGGGAATTCGAGTAATATTATCGTTCGTGATGGCGGTATTCGTGGCTTTGTCATTCGTATGGATAAGCTTAATTCGGTCACTGTTTCTGGCTATACGATTGAAGCTGAAGCGGGTGCCAATCTGATTGAGACGACACGAGTTGCCCTTCATCATTCCTTGACAGGTTTTGAGTTTGCTTGTGGTATTCCAGGTAGTGTTGGTGGTGCTGTCTTTATGAATGCTGGTGCCTACGGTGGTGAGGTCGCTCATATCTTGGTATCTGCCCAAGTTTTGTCACCTTCAGGACATGTTTTAACGCTGGATGCGCGTGAATTACGATTTGGTTATCGTACTTCCTTGCTTCAGGAAAATGGTGCAATTGTCTTATCTGCAAAATTTGCTTTGAAGCCAGGAAACTATACTGTTATTGAACAAGAAATGAATCGCTTGACTCATTTGCGTGAGCTGAAGCAACCTTTGGAATACCCATCATGTGGCTCTGTTTTCAAGCGTCCCTTGGGGCACTTTGCAGGTCAATTGATTATGGAAGCTGACTTGAAAGGCTACCGTATCGGTGGTGTGGAAGTTTCCCAAAAACATGCAGGATTTATGGTTAATGTTGCTGACGGAAGCGCACAAGATTATGAAGACTTGATTGCGCATGTTATTGCAACGGTTGAAGAAAAATCAGGCATTCGCCTGGAACGTGAAGTTCGCATTCTAGGGGACAAGTAAATAGCTTATAATTTCAAGTAAGGGAGGTGGAGCCTATCGTAGCAGGCAGTATACAGGGCGACTATTTCGCCCGAGAGGTCAAAAAGGCCTAACAGAGCCTCGATCTGTAATATACATCAAAAGGATTTTATGAGAATTGAAAAAGCCAATTATCGAATTTAAGGGTGTTTCAAAAGTCTTTGAAGACAGTGGAACAACAGTTTTGAAAAATATCAACTTCGAGCTAGAAGAAGGGAAATTCTATACTCTTCTAGGTGCGTCGGGATCTGGGAAATCAACGATTTTGAACATTATCGCAGGACTCTTGGATGCGACAAGTGGTGATATTTACCTTGATGGACAGCGCATTAACGATGTTCCAACCAATAAACGTGATGTGCATACCGTTTTTCAGTCCTACGCCTTGTTTCCACACATGACTGTCTTTGAAAATGTGGCTTTTCCACTAAAATTACAAAAAATCGATAAAAAAGAAATCAATCGTCGTGTGCAAGATGCTCTTAAAATGGTGCGCTTAGAAGGATTTGAAAAGCGTTCTATCCAGAAATTATCTGGAGGTCAGCGTCAACGTGTGGCTATTGCACGCGCCATTATCAATGAACCTCGTGTGGTTCTTCTCGATGAGCCTTTGTCAGCCCTTGATTTGAAATTGCGGACAGAAATGCAGTATGAACTCCGTGAATTGCAACAACGCTTGGGGATTACCTTTGTCTTTGTTACCCATGATCAGGAAGAAGCGCTGGCTATGTCAGACTGGATTTTTGTCATGAATGATGGTGAAATCGTTCAATCTGGTACACCAGTTGACATTTATGATGAACCCATTAACCACTTTGTTGCAACTTTTATTGGGGAGTCAAACATTCTGCCTGGTCGTATGATTGAAGACTATTTGGTTGAGTTTAACGGCAAACGCTTTGAGGCGGTGGACGGTGGTATGCGTCCAAATGAAGACGTTGAAGTGGTCATTCGCCCAGAGGATCTACGGATTACCCTTCCAGACGAAGGAAAACTACAAGTTAAGGTAGATACCCAGCTCTTCTGCGGTGTTCATTATGAAATTATCGCCTACGATGACCTTGAAAATGAATGGATGATTCATTCTACACGTAAGGCCATTGAGGGAGAAGTTATCGGTCTTCAATTTGAGCCAGAAGATATCCATATCATGCGTCTCAATGAAACAGAAGAAGAATTTGATGCCCGTATCGAAGAATACGTAGAGGTAGAAGAAGTTGAGGATGGCTTGATCAATGCCATTGAAGAGGAAAGAGAGGAACGCAATGAAGAAAACCTCTAGACTCTTTGCACTACCATACGCAATATGGGTCTTCCTCTTTGTTTTTGCACCAGTTGTCCTCATCATTTATAGGTCTTTTTTTGATATCAGCGGTCATTTGACTCTGAACAACTATGTGACCTACTTTACATCACCCAATATGACTTATTTGAGAATGAGTCTCAACTCGATTCTCTACGCAGGGATTATTACACTGGTCACTCTCTTGATTGCCTATCCGACCGCGTTTTTCCTGACGCAGCTCAAGCATAAGCAGCTCTGGCTCATGCTGATTATTCTGCCAACTTGGGTCAATCTCTTGCTGAAAGCCTATGCCTTTATCGGGATTTTTGGGCAACATGGGACCATCAATCAATTTCTGGGATTTTTCGGACTTGGAGCTCAGCAAATTCTCTTTACGGATTTCTCTTTCATCGCTGTTGCCAGCTATATCGAGATTCCCTTTATGATTTTGCCGATTTTCAATGTCTTAGATGATTTGGATGGCAATCTTATCAATGCTAGCCGAGATTTGGGGGCCAATAACTGGCAGACGTTTACAAAAGTTATTTTTCCGCTTTCAATGAATGGTGTCCGTTCAGGTATTCAAGCCGTTTTCATTCCGAGTCTAAGTCTTTTCATGTTGACGCGACTGATTGGTGGAAATCGGGTTATTACTCTCGGGACAGCTATCGAACAGCATTTCCTCACCACAGAAAATCTAGGAATGGGTTCAACTATTGGTGTGGTACTGATTGTAGCCATGCTGGCTATCATGTGGTTAACAAAGGAGCGTAAAAAATAATGAAAAAGTTTTCTAAGATTTATTTGGCTGTAGCCTTTGTCATCCTTTACTTCCCAATTTTCTATCTCATGTTTTATGCTTTCAATGCAGGCGGAGATATGAACCGTTTCACAGGTTTTACCTTAGAATATTTCCAAAATATGTTTGGGGATAGCCGACTCATGCTCATCTTGGCGCAGACCTTTCTGTTGGCTTTCTTATCATCATTGATTGCTACAGTTATCGGAACCTTTGGTGCCATTTATATCCACCAAGCTAAAGATCGCTGGCAAAATCGTCTTTTGTCAGTCAACAATATCCTCATGGTAGCACCGGATGTCATGATTGGTGCAAGTTTCCTCTTGCTCTTTAGTTTTGTCAAATTTCAACTTGGTTTTGTGACAGTCCTACTCAGTCATATTGCCTTCTCTATTCCGATTGTGGTGCTGATGGTCTTGCCACGCCTCAAGGAAATGAATGCAGATATGATTTCAGCAGCCTATGATTTGGGAGCTTCTCAGTCGCAAATGTTGCGGGAAATTATGTTGCCTTATTTGACACCAGCTATTATTGCAGGTTATTTTATGGCATTCACCTACTCGCTGGATGACTTCGCCGTAACTTTCTTTGTCACAGGAAATGGTTATTCAAATCTTTCCGTTGAGATTTACTCACGTGCTCGTCAGGGGATTTCATTAGAAATCAACGCCTTGTCAACACTAGTCTTCCTCTTTAGTATCCTCTTGGTTATTGGATATTATTTCATTTCACGTGAGAAGGAGGAGGCAATTTAATGAAGAGATTGTATTCATTTTTTGCAGGTATTATTGCAATTGTAGCTGCACTTGTTGTCGTGACAATGAGTCTGGAAAGTAAATCTAGTGCAGGAACGACAGATAAGTTGGTCATCTATAACTGGGGCGATTACATTGATCCAGATTTACTGAAGGAATTTACTAAGGAAACTGGGATTCAAGTAGACTATCAGACCTTTGATTCCAATGAAGCCATGTACACCAAGATTAAGCAAGGCGGAACAACCTATGACTTGGCAGTTCCGTCCGAGTACATGATTTCTAAGATGATGGACGAAAACATGCTGGTCAAGTTGGATAAGTCCAAGATTTCAGGTTTAGAAAATATTGATAGCCAGTTTTTAGGACTCAGTTTTGATCCAGGAAATGATTATTCAATTCCATATTTCTGGGGAACTTTAGGAATTGTCTATAATGAAAAAATGGTCAAGAACCCTCCCAAAGAGTGGGAAGACTTGTTCAAGCCTGAGTACCGTGACAGTATCATGCTGGTAGATGGTGCCCGTGAGGGAATGGGAATTGGATTGCAGACGCTTGGCTATAGTTTAAATAGCAAAAATATGGCTGAATTGGAAGAAGCGGCCAATCTGCTTTATAGCTTGACACCAAACATCAAGGCGATTGTTTCCGATGAAATCAAGGGCTACATGATTCAGGATGCGGCAGCGATTGCGGTGTCCTTCTCAGGTGAAGCCAGTGAAATGCTGGACGGCAATGAAAATCTGCATTATGTCGTTCCATCTAAGGGATCTAACCTTTGGTTTGATAATATGGTCATTCCAAAGACCGCTAAAAATACAGATGGTGCGTACAAGTTTATTAACTTTATGCTTCGTCCAGAAATTGCGGCTCGCAATGCGGAATACATTGGCTATGCAACACCTAATAAAGTAGCGAAAGCCTTATTACCTGAGGAGATTACCTCTGATAAAGCCTTCTATCCAACAGAAGAAACAATTGCAAACTTAGAAGTCTATGATAATCTCGGTCGTGAATACCTAGGTATCTATAATGACCTTTACTTGCAGTTCAAAATGTACCGTAAATAATCTATAAAGGTAGGAGAAGTGATTCTTTCTACCTTTTATCAAAGGAGAAAGGAGAGAAAATGGAAAATCATCGCAAAGAATATCGTTTTGTGCATCAAGCGATTTTAGGATACGTCTTGCGTGGTGTCTTAGTCGGAGTCGTTGCTGGTGGAGTTGTTGCTGCCTTTCGACTGGCTATTGAAAAATTATTTGAATTTGTCGTGCATGTCTATAAGTCGGCGCACAGTCATCCGATTTATTTGTTAGGAATTGCCCTTGTTTATCTGGTCTTAGTTTTCTTTTTGGGGTGGCTCATTAAGGGAGATGGAGATATTAAAGGATCTGGTATTCCGCATGTAGAGGCTGAGTTAAAAGGTCTCATGAACCAAAATTGGTGGTCTGTTCTGTGGAGAAAATTTATTGCAGGAACCATAGCTATCGGTTCTGGTCTCATGTTGGGGAGAGAGGGACCGAGTATTCAGCTTGGCGCGGTTGCCGGAAAAGGTGTGGCAACTTGGCTTAAGGCCAGTCAAATGGAAAAACGGAGTCTGATTGCTAGTGGGGCAGCTGCTGGTCTGGCTGCAGCCTTCAATGCTCCCATTGCTGGACTTCTCTTTGTAGTAGAAGAAGTCTATCATCAATTTTCACGTTTGGTCTGGATTTCAGCCTTAGCAGCTAGTATCACAGCTAATTTTATTTCACTCAATATCTTTGGCTTGACGCCTGTTCTAAACATGCCGGATCATCTTCCTATGTTAGAATTACAATATTATTGGGGCTATGTTTTATTGGGAATCTTTCTAGGACTAGCAGGTTTTATCTACGAAAAAGTCATCCTAAATATGAATATGGTCTATGGCTGGTTAGGGAAAGTCTTTCATTTACAACCTGCCTATCATAGTCTAATTGCCTTTGTCCTCATTTTGCCAATTGGCTATTACCTACCAGAGTTATTAGGCGGAGGAAATGGGTTGGTACTCAGTCTAGCGCATCACATGCCCCTGTTCTCAACTCTAGTAGTCTATCTTTTGGTCCGCTTTGTTTGGAGCATGATGTCCTATGGTAGTGGTCTTCCAGGTGGTATTTTCCTTCCAATTCTTGCTTTGGGCTCCATTTTGGGCATGCTGGGCGGACGCTTTGCTTTTGATATGGGAATGATTAACCAGTCGGAAGTGACGATCTTTATCATTTTAGGGATGGCAGGTTTCTTTGCAGCAATCTCAAAAGCTCCGCTGACAGCCATTATTTTAGTGACAGAGATGGTAGGAGATATGCGCCAGCTTATGGTAATCGGTTTGGTCAGCTTGACGGCATATATTATCATGGATTTATTGGGTGGGGCTCCTGTTTATGAAGCCATGCTGGAAAATCTTCTTCCTGAAAAAATGCAAGATAATAGCGAGATGACTCTGATTGAAGTCATTGTATCTGAAAAAATTGCAGATAAATTTGTCAGCGATTTGAAGTTGCCACACAATACCTTGATTACCTCTCAGGTCAGCCATGGAAAGAGTCAAGTGGTTAAAGGGAATAGTAAACTTCATCTAGGCGATAGTATTTTCCTAGCAGTTCCGGTTTCAGATATACAAAAAGTTCGGGAAATGTTGGAATTTTAAAATTCAAATACGAATATTTCAAATAATTTCCGAATATAATCTAAAAAAACAATCAAAAGAATAGCTTCATTTCTTATAAAACGAATGAAGTTGTTTTTGTTTACGCAAACATATAACAAAATACGAATTACAAACTCTGTAAGTTTGTTTATATTGACAAAAAACAAACGATGCTCTATAATATTAAGAGTAGGTACGGAAAAAGTGCCAAACTAAGGAGAAAAATATGTTTAACGAAACGCCCGTTTTTGACTACGAAGATATCCAGTTGATTCCTAATAAATGCATTATCAATAGCCGATCTGAGGCAGATACTTCTGTTCAATTTGGCAAGCATACCTTCAAATTGCCGGTGGTTCCTGCTAATATGCAGACAATCATTGATGAGGATGTCGCTGAAATGCTTGCTAAGCAGGGCTATTTCTACATTATGCACCGTTTTGATGAAGCCGGGCGCAAGCCATTTATCAAAAAAATGCATGACCAAGGTCTGATTGCTTCTATCTCAGTTGGCGTCAAAGCTTATGAATATGACTTTGTAACTAGCTTGAAGGATGATGCGCCTGACTATATCACGATTGACATCGCTCATGGTCACGCGGAGTCTGTTATCAAGATGATCCAACACATCAAGAAGGAATTGCCAGAAACTTTTGTTATCGCCGGTAACGTGGGAACTCCTGAAGCTGTTCGTGAGTTGGAAAATGCAGGTGCGGACGCAACCAAAGTCGGCATCGGACCTGGTAAAGTGTGTATCACAAAAGTTAAAACTGGTTTTGGTACTGGCGGTTGGCAGTTGGCAGCTCTTCGTTGGTGTGCCAAAGCTGCACGTAAACCAATTATTGCAGATGGTGGTATCCGTACTCACGGAGATATTGCTAAATCAATCCGCTTTGGTGCAAGCATGGTTATGATTGGTTCCCTCTTTGCTGGCCATATCGAAAGTCCCGGGAAAACAGTTGAAGTAGATGGCGAACAGTTCAAGGAATATTTTGGTTCTGCATCTGAATACCAAAAAGGTGAGCACAAAAACGTGGAAGGTAAAAAAATTCTTCTTCCAGCGAAAGGCCATTTGCAAGATACCTTGACAGAAATGGAGCAAGACTTGCAATCTTCTATCTCTTATGCTGGTGGATGCGACTTGCAAAGCTTGAAACACGTGGACTACGTTGTCGTGAAAAATTCAATCTGGAACGGTGACTCGATCTAGACTTTCAAATTAGCTGTAGATAAGATATAATTAAAGGACTGGTTTATCCGGTCCTTATTCATTTTCAAAGGAGAGCCCATGCATCCAACTAAGACATTAAAAGAGAAGTATCTCTTATTTTTCAAGATTTTTATTCCCATTCTCATTTATCAATTTGCCAATTATTCGGCTTCTTTTATCGATACTATGATGACGGGGCAATTTAGTACGCAGGATTTAGCGGGTGTGTCCATGGCTTCTTCTTTGTGGAATCCATTTTTCTCACTCTTGACGGGGATTGTGTCTGCATTGGTCCCAATCATCGGTCATCATTTGGGGCGGGGAGAGAAGGAGCGGATTCGTCAGGAACTGCACCAATTTCTTTACTTAGCTTGTGGTTTAGCAGCCTTGCTTTTCTTTGTTCTTTACTTTGGTGCTATTCCCACACTGGGGTTATTTGGTCTGGAAAGTCATGTTTTAGCAGTGGGGCAGCAGTATCTTTCCTTTATCTGCTTAGGGATTTTTCCACTCTTGCTATTTAGCGTATTTCGTTCCTTTTTCGATGCTTTGGGGCTAACTCGTCTGTCCATGTATCTCATGTTGCTCTTGGTGCCCTTTAATTCCTTCTTTAACTATGTCTTGATTTTTGGGAAATTTGGTCTTCCGAGGCTTGGAGGAGCAGGTGCGGGACTTGGAACTTCCCTTTCTTATTGGCTCTTGCTTGCAGTGATAGTGGTGGTTATGCAGTTGGACAAACGCATTCGCTCGTATAAAATCTGGCAATGGTCGCCTTTGGATAAAAAGTTGTTGACAGATGGTTTGCGTTTGGGTGTACCAATTGGACTACAAATCTTTGCTGAAGTGGCTATTTTTGCAGTAGTCGGTCTACTTATGGCGAAATTCTCTTCGCAAATCATCGCTGCTCATCAGGCTGCCATGAATTTTGCGACTCTTATGTACGCATTTCCTGTCTCTGTTTCTATGGCCTTACCCATTGTTATTTCTTATGAAATTGGAGCGAAAGATCATCAGGCAGTTCGTGACTATACGCGAATCGGGCGTTTGGTGGCTTTCGGTTTCGCTGGTTTTACCCTAACCTTCCTCTATTTCTTCCGTAGTCAAGTAGCAGGTTTGTACGGACATGAAATGGAATTTATTAAGATTACTTCAAACTTTTTAACCTTTGCCCTCTTTTTCCAACTGGCAGATGCCTTCGCAGCACCGCTCCAAGGTATTCTCCGGGGCTATAAAGACACGACCATGCCTTTTATTATTGGTGTGGGAGCTTACTGGAGTGTGTCCTTGCCACTGGCTTTCTTGTTAGAAAATACGACGAGTTTTGGACCGATTGCCTACTGGATTGGGCTGATTGCCGGAATTGCTACTTGTGGTCTTCTCCTGCAATTACGCCTGAAAAAAGTTGCGGTACAATCTTTGTCTACTAAGCAACTGACATAATCACTATTTTTATGTTAAAATAGACATATAAAATTGAGAAAAGCGCTTTGTGTGCTTTTTTCTCTTATATAGAAAGGACGATGTATGAAATTTATTTGGTCTTATTTGAAGAAAAGTCCCAAATTGTTGGTTTTGGATCTGATTGGTGGATTTTTCTTTGTCTTGGTCAATCTCGGTATGCCGACCATTTTAGCACGGATGATTGATGAGGGGATTACCAAAAGTGACATTTCTAAGGTATATTTTTGGTCTTTTATCATGTTCATCATTATCTTGCTGGGAATTGCCGGGCGAATTTTGTTGACCTATGCGTCTAGTAAATTGGTCACAACCATGATCAAGGAAATGCGGACAGATATGTATGACAAGCTGCAGACTTATTCTCATCATGAATTTGAGAAAATCGGTGTGTCCTCTTTGGTTACTCGTATGACGAGCGATGCCTATGTTCTTATGCAGTTCGCAGAAATGTCTTTGCGTCTAGGGATGATTACACCAATGATGATGATTTTTTCCGTTATCATGATTTTGATTACCAGTCCGTCATTGGCTTGGATTGTGGCGGTTTCCATGCCCTTCTTAGTTATTGTAGTCTGGTATGTGGCGGTCAAAACGCGTCCCTTATCTGAAAAGCAACAAAAAACACTGGATAAGATTAATCAGTACGTTCGTGAAAATCTGATGGGCTTGCGCGTCATTCGTGCCTTTGCTCGTGAAGACTTTCAAGAAGAACGATTTTCAGGGGAAAATGAGAATTACTCTGGCATTTCGAAACGTCTCTTTACCTTGACAGGGGTGACAGAACCGCTCTTTGTACAAATCATCATTGCCATGATTGTCTCTATTGTCTGGTTTGCCCTTAATCCCTTGGCAAAAGGCGATTTGCAGATTGGAGATTTGGTGGCCTTTATTGAATACAGTTTCCATGCTCTGTTCTCATTTCTTATGTTTGCCAATCTCTTTACCATGTACCCTCGTATGGCGGTTTCAAGTAGTCGGATTGGAGAAGTAATGGACATGCCCATTTCCATTTCTCAGAATGAAGATGGTGTGACAGAGACAGAAACACGTGGCTATCTGGAGTTTGATAATGTGACCTTTGCCTATCCAGGTGAGACTGAGTCGCCTGTTCTTCACAATATCTCCTTTAAGACTAAACCGGGTGAAACAGTGGCCTTTATCGGCTCAACAGGTTCGGGTAAGTCTTCTCTGGTCAATCTGATTCCGCGTTTTTATGATGTGACTTTAGGAAAAATCTTGGTGGACGGAGTAGATGTACGAGATTATAATCTCAAGGCACTTCGCTCTAAGATTGGCTTTATTCCGCAAAAAGCTCTGCTATTTACCGGGACCATCGCAGAAAATCTCAAGTATGGGAAAGTTGACGCTAGTCTTGGCGAACTGGACTTGGCGGCAGAAGTAGCGCAAGCCAAAGAGTTTATCGAGAGCAAGGAAGAGGGTTACGAAACACACTTGGCGGAAGGCGGAAGTAACCTTTCAGGTGGGCAAAAACAACGGCTTTCTATTGCGCGTGCGGTGGTAAAAACGCCTGATATTTACATCTTTGATGATTCGTTTTCAGCCTTGGACTACAAGACGGATGCCACTCTGCGCCGTCGATTAAAAGAAGTAACAGAAAATGCGACAGTGCTGATTGTGGCACAACGTGTTGGAACCATTATGGATGCTAATCAGATTATCGTCCTTGACCAAGGGGAAATTGTTGGTCGTGGTACCCATGATGAGCTGATGGAGAACAATGAAATTTATCGAGAAATTGCGACTTCTCAGCTCAACAATCAATCTTTAACGGAAGGAGAATAAGATGAAAGAACAATCTGTATTTTTACGTTTGTGGACCTACTTGCGCAAGTATAAGGGACAGCTCTTTTTGGCGATTTTCCTGAAAATCGTGAGCTCCGTCATGAACGTGTTGGAACCCTTTGTACTCGGTTTGGTCATCACAGAGTTAACCGCAAATCTACTGGATATGGCAAAAGGTGTGCCTAGCGCTCATATCAATACGCACTACATTTTCTGGGTGCTGGTCATCTATGCCATCCGTGCTCTTTTCTATGAAATCGGTGCCTACGGCTCAAACTTCTACATGACGCGGGCTGTACAGACCAGTATTCGTGATTTACGAAATGACCTGTCTGAGAAGATCAATCGCATTCCTGTGTCTTATTTTGATAAGCACCAATTTGGAGATATGTTGGGACGATTTACCAGCGATGTGGAGACAGTCTCCAACGGTCTTCAGCAGTCTTTTCTCCAAATCATCAACGCTGTTTTGACATTGACCTTGGTCATCATCATGGTCTTGGTGCTCAATTTGAAATTGGCAATGATTGTCATCTTGTCCATTCCTCTGACTTATTTCACTGCTCAGTATATGGTTAAAAAATCTCAGCCTTACTTCAAGCGACAAGCCAATGTTTTGGGGCAGATGAATGGTTTTGTTCAAGAAAATCTGACTGGTTTTAATATCTTGAAACTCTATGGTCGTGAAGAAGCATCTGCAGAGGAGTTTGCCCAAATAACTGATGAATTGCAGGAAGTGGGCTTCAAGGCTAGTTTCATGTCTGGAATTATGATGCCGATTTTGCATGGAATTTCTGATATGACCTATCTCTTGGTGGCTTTCTTTGGCTCCTTGCAAGTGTTGGCAGGTAAAATGGTTATCGGGAATGTTCAAGCTTTTGTTCAATACGTTTTCCAGATTGGTCAGCCAATCCAAACCTTGACCCAGTTGGCAGGTGTTTTACAGAGTGCCAAGTCTTCTCTGGAACGGATTTTCCAAGTGCTTGATGAAGCAGAAGAGGCCTCTCAAGTGACCGAAAGTCTGGATAAGGACTTGACAGGACAGGTTAGCTTTCATCATGTGGACTTCCAATACGTGGAAGGCAAGCCTCTCATTCGAGATTTTAACTTGGATGTCAAGCCAGGAGAGATGATTGCCATTGTTGGTCCGACGGGGGCTGGTAAGACGACTCTTATCAATCTACTCATGCGTTTCTACGATGTGACCAAGGGTTCCATTACTGTAGACGGACATGATATCCGCAATCTTTCACGTCAAGAATACCGCAAGCAGTTTGGGATGGTCTTGCAGGATGCTTGGCTTTATGAGGGGACCATTAAGGAAAATCTCCGTTTTGGGAACCTTGCAGCTAGCGATCAAGAAATCATTGAAGCAGCTAAGGCAACCAATGTGGACCACTTCATCCGAACTTTGCCAGGTGGCTACAACATGGAAATGAACCAAGAATCCAGCAACATTTCGCTTGGTCAGAAACAACTTTTGACCATTGCGCGTGCTCTCTTGGCAGAACCGAAAATCTTGATTTTAGACGAGGCAACATCATCTGTTGATACACGGTTAGAATTGCTGATTCAAAAAGCTATGAAACGCCTCATGCAAGGGCGTACCAGCTTTGTTATCGCTCACCGTTTGTCTACCATTCAAGAAGCGGACAAGATTTTGGTCCTCAAAGATGGACAAATTATTGAGCAGGGCAATCATAGCAGCCTCCTCGCTGATAAAGGCTTCTATTATGACCTCTATATGAGCCAGTTTAGTCAAGAAGAAGAGTAAATAAAAGATCCACTACTGAAATTTAGTAGTGGATTTTCTTGCTATTTTTTCTTCATCTCTCCGCCAGGATAGTAGGTTCCTTCTGGCATGTCGTTGATAAAGACATGGATATTTTCCTTTGGCGCTTTAGCCACGCGAGACACGACTTCAGTGACTTCGCGGGCAAGTTGGATTTTTTGTTCTTCGGTGCGACCTTCAAAGAGGTCAATTTTTACAAATGGCATGGTATTCTCCTTTAGAATTTATGATATTATTATAGCACAGTTAGAAAATTTTAGAAATGGAGCTCATATGGCGATTACTTTTCATATTTTTTATAAGGGAAATGGCAGAGCTGCACAGGATTTTGCCCGCGAGATGACTGAAAGAGGTCTGGTTGAGCAGATTCGTCGCAGACCTGGAAATCTTTCCTACCAATATTTCCAGGCATTTGATGACCCAGAAACGATCTTGTTGGTTGATTCATGGGAAAATCAAGAAGCACTGGACCAGCACCATCAATCAGCCATTATGCAAGAAATCTTGAATTTACGAGAAAAATATGGCTTGGTGGCGTGTGCTGAAAAGCTGCTGAACGATGAAAATGGGCTCCCAGAAGCGGACCAAGCCTTCATTGACCACCAAGGAGACCAAAAATGAAACCAGTTCAAGCGCTCAACCAGTTAGCCAGCTTTCTAGGAAAACGTGACTTGTCCGATTTGGCTAAAGAACAACTGCAAGAAAATTTTGGTCTGGAGCAAGTAGATGTCTTTGTATTGTTTGGAGGCTCTATCTTGGCAGGTGTAGATGTCTTGGCACAAGCGATTCAAGAAAACGTTGCTAAATATTACGTCATCGTAGGTGGAGCTGGTCATACAACTGCTGCCTTACGTGAAAAAGTTTGGGAAACTTATCCTGATTTGAATATTGCCCAAGTTAGTGAAGCACAAATGTTTCAAGAAATTCTAGGAAAAAAATATGGTTTGCAAGCAGATTTCCTAGAGAATGAGTCCACCAATTGTGGCAATAATATCACTTATTTATTAAAATTGTTAGAGGAAAAGGGAATCAATTGGCAGTCCATGATTCTTTCGCAGGATGCGACCATGCAGTACCGTATGTCAGCCTGTCTGGGAAAATACCGCAAACCTGAACAACTAGTGCTTAATTATGCTAGTTATGAGGCAGGATTTGAGGAAAAAGATGGGCAGATTCGTTTAAAGCATGCGGATTTGTGGGGAATGTGGTCTGTCGATAAATATATCGAACTTCTCATGGGAGAAATTCCTCGTCTGCGCAATGATGAAGAGGGCTACGGTCCCAAGGGACAAAATTTTATTGCTGCTGTTGAACTGCCAGAAGCAGTCGAAGAAGCTTTCGCCAGTCTCCAAGCGGATTATGGCCACCTCGTTCGTCAAGCCAATCCTGCCTATGCTGACAAGAGCTAGTGCAGAAATCATGAAAATATGATAAAATGGGAAGAACATTTAGTAGATTAGGAAAGTAAAAATGGCTCAGTTTTATTTTAAGTATGGCTCAATGAACTCAGGGAAAACCATTGAAATTCTCAAGGTTGCTCACAATTATGAGGAACAAGGAAAGAATGTGGTGATTATGACTTCAGCCTTGGATACACGGGCGGGCTACGGAGTTGTAGCTAGTCGAATTGGTATGAGTCGCGAAGCAGTGGCGATTACAGACGATATGGATGTTTATGCCTATATTGAAAAATTAAGTCCAAAACCTTATTGCGTTCTTATTGATGAGGCTCAATTTTTGACCAAACAACATGTCTACGACTTTGCGCGTGTGGTAGATGAATTGGATGTCCCCGTTATGGCCTTTGGCTTGAAAAATGACTTCCGCAACCAACTGTTTGAGGGGTCTGAACACCTCTTGCTCTTGGTAGATAAAATCGAAGAAATCAAAACTATCTGCCAATATTGCTCTAAAAAGGCGACCATGGTTCTCCGTACTGTCAACGGCAAACCTGTCTACGAAGGCGAGCAAATTCAAATCGGTGGCAACGAAACCTATATTCCTGTCTGCCGCAAACATTATTTTAAACCGGATATGTGAGAGTGGGATAAAAAATTTCCAATCTCTCAAAAAAATGAATAATAGCTAGTTAACTGTATGGTTAACTTTGCGGGAGTGGGATGGCAAAATCGCTTTCTATAAGATAAGGCTTTGTCCTGCTCCCTTTCTGTTATACTAGTCCTAATAAAGTGGAGGTTTGTATGAAGAAAAAATATTTCTTATTGGTGCTTGTCGTGACGAGTTTGACTTTGGCGGGATGTCAGTCTATTGAAAATTGGTGGAAGAATACCAAGGAAGAGTGGATTGGTCTGGAAATGACAGTTCGGACCTATGATGAAAATTCGCAGCTCATTGATGAGATGTCAGGACGTTCCTTATCTATTGAGCGAAATCGTGAGTTTGATTCTATCGATAATGAAGGCAATTCTAAGGCGGATTCATCTGTCTTGAAGGTTACCTTGGGTAAATATGAGATTGACCATGTCGGCTCTTCTCTTATTGCGGCTGAGGAAGGATTGGAGGATGTTTTTGCAGTCTATCAATCTACGGTTAACCTTGACGAGCAAGGAAAATCAATTCCTGTTCTCAATCGGATGGTCTCAAAGATGAAGAACGAATTTACTGGGAAAGAAAAGGTTGTTCTGATTCGTTCGCAAAATGGAACTCCACTCGCTACTTATGCTGGTGATAAGGTGTCACTCTACGCTTCTGACGCGCCAAAGACTTCCGAGCTCTTGATTGATGGGAAACGGTTGATTATTTATCGTTGTGATTATACGATTTATGATCGTGAGTTACTGGAGGATTAGATGGAGATTCGTTCAGCAAGAGTAGAAGATGCAGCGCAGCTTTTGAAAATCTACGAGCCCTACATTCGGGAGACAGCTATTACTTTTGAGACGGAAGTTCCTAGTGTAGCTGAGTTTGAACAGCGTATCCTTGAGACTCAGAAAAAGCATCCCTACTTGGTGGTAGAAGAAGAAGGGCAGATTTTGGGCTATGCCTATGCCCATCCTTATTACGGACGAGCTGCCTATGCTTGGACGGTGGAGTTGTCCATTTACATCGATCAAGAAGCGCGTGCGCAAGGCTTAGGGACAGCTCTCTATGATCTTTTGGAGGAAAAATTGGCTGCACAGGGCGTTCTCAACTTCTTGGTCTGCATTTCGCTTCCAAATGATGCGTCCATTGCCTTTCATCACAAACGTGGCTATGAGCAAGTTGCTCATTTTAAGAATGTTGGCTATAAGTTGGGCTCTTGGCGTGATATTGTCTGGCTGCAGAAGTCTTTGGGACAATCTGCGCAACCAAGTCCTCTACTTTACAAGTGGGACTAATTCTGCTATACTTAAAATATGCGATGAGCCGAGTAGTGGTTTTACCACATTCGACGCTAGGGAGGTCTCCAGTATTGCTGGAAAACGCAGGAGCGGACCTTGGTAAATTGTGTGAACCTTTTTACCTCATTCTCTGAATGCCCTCATCCCCCAGAATCTGGGGGATTTTTTTATTATGGCTTCCAGCCAGTTTTTCTCGGAGAGAAAAAGGAAAAATAAATGGCTAAAACCAGTTATAGTTTATCACGCACCAAATGGATGTGCAAATATCACATCGTCTTTACTCCGAAGTATCGTAGAAAATCCATCTACTACAAAATCAGACAAGATTTAATAGAAATTTTCCGTCATCTATGTCAGTACAAAG
>JAIMFC010000001.1 GCA_019794795.1 Streptococcus gallolyticus | reverse complement strand
GGTATAATTGGCACAGACCACAAGAAAAATTAAAAGGTATGACTCCCCTAGAATTTAGGGAAGCATACCTTCTAAAAAACTAACTTTTTTAACTGTCCATTTTATCTGGGGCTTGACAGTTTCCCCTCTTTTTATTTACCTTTCAGCATACCTGTAATGCCACGTACCAGAATACGTCCTGCCTCACGCCCCACTACACTCATGATATTTTTTGTGAAGCGGTCCATAGGGCTGTCTGAGCGGCGACTACTTGTCTTTGCAGATTTTTGACTGGCTTTTTCTTGAGCCTCTGCCTGTCTTTCAACTTCTTTCTGAGCATCCTTTTCAGCCTTTTCTCGGGCTTTCTTAGCTTCCGCCTCTTCAGATTCTTTGATCAGTTGATCTTCTTTTTCTTGAGTCATAGCGGCGATTTGCTCATGAGCTGACTCGCGGTTAATAGCTTCCGCATACTTGTCCATTAAACTCGAATTATTGAGCAACGACAGCACTACTACTGGGTCTGCAGTCCCCAAAAGACTTTTTGGTGGGTAAATCATCACCCGATCCGCAAAACTTGGGGTACCATCAACACCTAAAGTTGATACGACCGCTTCTCCCACCTGTAATTCTTGGATAACCTTGGCCAAATCCAACCCATCCTCTTGACGGAAGGTTTCGGCAACTGTCACAACTGTTTTCAGCTCTTTGGGAGTAAAAGCACGCAAACCATGCTGAATCCGATTGCCCAATTGACTAGCCACGCTGTCTGGAATGTCTGTTGGATTTTGAGTAACGAAGAAAACACCGACACCTTTTGAACGGATGAGACGGACAATAAGTTCGATTTTTTCCAAGAGAACCTTAGGCGCATCTTTGAAAAGAACATGAGCCTCATCAAAGAAGAAGACCATTTTAGGCTTATCCAGATCTCCCACTTCAGGCAAGGTTTCATAGAGTTCTGCTAGGAGAGACAAGAGCACAGTGGAGTAAAGTGTAGGCTGGTTGAAGAGCTGAGTAGCATTGAGAATGTTAATGATACCACGACCATCTTGATTTGTTCTCATCAAATCAGCAATTTCCAAACTTGGCTCGCCAAAGAAAATCTTGCCGCCCTGTTGCTCCAAAACGACCAGACTACGCAAGATTGCCCCAACGGAACGAGCAGGAATATTGCCATAATATTGACTCAACTCTGCGGCATGCTCCGCGACATAATTGAGCATAGCACGTAAGTCCATCATATCGATGAGCAAGAGCCCCTTTTCGTCAGCAACACTGAACACAATATTGAGAATGCTTTCCTGGGTCTCATTGAGTCCTAACAAACGTGTCAAAAGGACCGGTCCCATCTCAGAAATAGTCATCCGAACAGGCAGACCATTTTCCCCCATCACATCCCAGAGCTCAACAGGGTAGCTAGCTGGACTGTAGTCATCATAGTGGGTTGCGGTCAAACGCTCCGCAGCAATATTACCTGTATTTTCCTGAGCCAGACTAGTCAAATCACCCTTGATATCTGACAAAAATACTGGAATCCCTGCATCACTCAACTGCTCTGCCAAGACCTTCAAGGTCACTGTTTTCCCTGTCCCCGTCGCACCAGCAATAATACCATGGCGATTGAGGCGTTTTAGCACTAATTGCGCAGTCGCCTTCCCGTAACCAAATTGAATTGTATCAGACATAAGGTCTCCTTTTTTCTTGTATACTTTTCTCTATTTTACCATATCAAAATAGGATTTTCCTCTTGGAGACACGAAAAAAGAACTTGGACCAAAGTCTCAAGTTCTTTTACTTAGAGAAAATAGTTACCGTTCATATCTTATGAACCGAGTCCAGTCTCTCTTAAGCCACTTCTTCACTGGCTTCGGTGAATTGGCTGTTGTACAAGTCAGCGTAGAAACCATTTTGCTCCATGAGTCGGTCGTGGTTTCCTTGCTCAATGATATTCCCGTCTTTCATGACAAGAATGAGGTCCGCATTGCGAATGGTTGACAAGCGGTGAGCGATAACAAAAGAAGTACGTCCTTCCATGAGTTTATCCATCGCTTTCTGAATCAATTCTTCCGTACGTGTATCAACCGATGATGTCGCTTCATCCAAGATAAGTAATGGCGAATCTTTCAACAGAGCACGCGCAATGGTCAAGAGTTGCTTTTGTCCAACTGATAAGGTCACTGAGTCGTCCAGTACTGTGTCATAGCCATTTGGCAAGGTTTTTATAAAGTGATGTACACCGACAGCCTTGGCCGCAGCCTCCACCTGCTCATCGGTAATGTGATCTTGGTTGAAAATGAGGTTATCCTTGATAGTTCCCTCAAAGAGCCAAGTATCCTGCAGCACCATTGAAAAGGCATCGTGAACTTCTGCACGGCTCATATCGTGAACATTAACACCATCAATGGCAATCTGACCAGAATTAATCTCGTAGAAACGCATGAGCAGATTAACGATTGTCGTCTTACCAGCACCCGTTGGACCAACGATCGCCACCTTCTGACCTGGTTTGGCTTCAGAGGTAAAGTCGTGAATAATCGTTTTCTCAGGATTGTAACCAAAGTGAACATGGTCGAAGGTTACATGACCTTTAACAGCTTCTAGCCGATTGGTCTTCCCTTCTTCTACTTCCATTTCCTCTTCATTAAGGAATTCAAAAACACGTCCCATAGCTGCGCTAGCAGATTGCAACTGGGTAATCCCTTGTGCAATTTGTCCGATAGGTTGCGTGAAAATACGCACGTAAGTCATGAAGGCGACGATGGTTCCCATAGTAATAGTCCCGTCAAGCGCAAGTGCCGCACCGACTACACAGACCATAACATAACCAAAGTTCCCAATAAACTGCATAAGTGGCATCATAATTCCTGAGAAAAATTGTGATTTCCACATAGAGTTATAGAGTTTGTCGTTAAGGTTTTTGAAATCAGACTTGGCTTGCTGACGGGCATTGTAGCTAGTTACTACATTATGTCCTGTATAGATTTCTTCCACATAACCAGAAATATTAGCTAGGTTGGCTTGTTGCTTTTTGAAAAGTGGCTGACTTTTCACCATAATAATGGTAGAAAGAGCAAATCCTGCAAAGACAGAGAGGATAGCCGTTGTTGCCAAATGCCAGTCTGTCTTAAACATCATGAAGATAGAGCCAATCAAAAGCACAACTGAGGCCACCATAGCTACCAAGGACTGGTTGAATGATTGAGTCATCAAGTCCACATCATTCGTGACGCGAGAAAGAGTATCTCCTTGTGAATGACTATCAAAGTAACCGAGAGGAATTTTGTTGATTTTATCCGCAATCGCATTCCGCATGCGTTGCGCAAAATGTTGGATAATGGTAGTCACGATAAAACTAGCTGAGTAAGAGACGAGAGCACCAGCTACATAAAGTAGGGCCAGTTGACCTGCAATTTCACCGATTTTGGTTAGATTGATATCACCTGTCAGTCCCTTGATCATGAGGTCTGTCATTTCCTTGAGACGGTCAGGACCGATAACCGTGATGATACTTGAAATAACTGCTAGGACAACCGCTGCTCCAAAGAATCCCTTGTAGCCTTTGATATAGGGAGCCAGATTGGCAAATAGGCTTTTTTCTTGTTTTTTATTTTCCATTTTCCAACTCCTCCTTAGACAATTGTGAATAGGCAATTTCTTGGTAGACTTCATTGGTCGTAAGAAGTTCCTTGTGCGTTCCTTGACCAACAACCTTACCTTGATCCAATACCAAAATCAAATCCGCATCCATAATGGTTGAAATCCGTTGCGCTACAATCAGTTTGGTCATTTCAGCCGTTTTTTCCTTCAACTCTTTGCGCAAAATGCGGTCTGTCTTGTAATCCAAGGCAGAGAAAGAATCATCAAAGATGAGAATTTCGGGTTTACGAGCCAAGGCACGGGCGATAGCCAAACGTTGTTTTTGACCACCAGAGAAGTTTGTACCGCCTTGGGAAACTTCTTCGTCCAAACCTTTTTCCTTAGCTTCTACAAAGTCTTTAGCTTGCGCCAATTCCAAGGCTTCCCAGATTTGTTCATCGGTCAATGGAGACTGTTCAGACAAACCAAATGTCATATTAGAACGAATAGTACCACTAAAGAGCACTGCTTTTTGTGGAATGTAACCAACTTTATTATTGAGGTCATCATGTGAATAGTCATTGACATTGACACCATCCACCTTAATCCAGCCCTCCGTCGCGTCATAAAAACGTGGCAAGAGATTAACCAGAGTTGACTTCCCTGAACCAGTTGACCCGATAAAGGCTACGGTCTGACCTGCTTGGGCGGTAAAGGAAACATGCTCGATCACCGCACGAGAATTTTTGGTATAACGGAAGGAAACATCGTGGAATTCCACTTGCCCTGTTTGACCATTTCCTTCTTTTGAGCTTTCTGAAAATTGAACAGATGGTTCTAATGCCAACACTTCATTGATCCGACGTGTAGATACCAAAGCACGAGGCATAATAATGAAAATCGCAATCATCATCATAAAACCAATAACAACCTGCATGGCGTAAGATGAGAAGACCACCATATCAGAAAAGAGTGAAACACGGTCGCCAATGGCATCCTTTATGGCTAAAGCAGAAATTTGCATGGCTTCTGGACTGGTTTGATTGATGGCTGGAATCTTGATGTCATTGACCAAATGAGCCCCAATCCAGTAAATGGACAAGGTCAAGCCAGATGCTACTACTGTCATAACTGGATTCATGAGCGACATGAGACGGAAAACAAAGAGATTGAGTTTGGTCAAACCTGCATTCTCTTCCTTAAATTTCTCAGTTTGATAGTCCTCTGCATTATAGGCACGAACCACGCGTACACCTGATAAGGACTCACGCGTTGTCGCATTGAGGGCATCTGTCAAGCCCTGCACCTTACGCTGTTTTGGAAAAGCAAAGACCAGCAAAGTCGTCAATAGAATGAGCACTATAAGCACGGCAACTGCTACCGCACTGGTCCATTCATCACTCTTACCCCAAATTTTAGTCAGAGCCCAAACCGCCATGATTGGACCACGTGTCACCACCTGCATCCCCATTGTGATGAGAATCTGTAGCTGGGTCAAGTCGTTGGTAGTTCGTGTCAAAAGAGAAGGAATGGAAAATCTCTTGATTTCCGCATCTGAATAATCCATGACTTGATTAAAAATATCCCCACGCAGACGAGTAGTAAAGCTAGCTGCCGTACGAGATGCCAGAAAACCGACAGCTACCGCAATTAAGAAACTTCCCAACGAGAAGGCCATCATCTTAGAACCTGGTTCTAAAATATCCTTCACTTCTGTTCCCTTAGTCTGCAAGAGCGAGGTAATATCTGACATATACTCTGGACTCTTCAAGTCCATCCATACTGCTAAACAAATGAGGGCCGTACTCAAGGCAATCATTCCCCATTCTCTAGCATTCAACCGTTTAAAAATCTTAAACATGCATTACTCCTTTAAAAAGTGAAGAATCCTAAATTCCTTTAGGATTCGATATCATCTAATTGAATATTTTGAGATAATTTCTTCATCACACCACGAGCAACTTCTGTCTCTTCACGACTGATATCCGCTAACATGGTCTCATGAATGTAGACTACAAACTTCTCAAACTGAACTGCTTTTTCTCGGCCTAAGTCCGTCAAGGCAAGGTATTTGACGCGCTTATCTTTCTGGGATGGTTGAACTTGGATAAATCCATTTTTCTCCATCCGTTTGACCAAATTCGAAGCAACTGACTTGGAGATTTTTAATGAATCTTCAACATCTTTAATCGAATAAATCTGCTCAGGATTTTTATAGAGCAACTTCACAATAAAACCTTGCGGGCCTGCTAAATGCTCCACACCGCAATCGATTGCTGCTTTATCTAAAAATTTTTCAACCTGATTGACCAACCTCCGAAGCTGTTGAAGTGGGGTTTCCATGACTATCTCCATTCAATTAGTTATCATGATAACTATTATACACTAGATAGGGATAAAGTCAAGAAAAAAGTTCTCATGAAAACTATTTTTTTCAAAAAACTTTCTGAAAACAAAAACACTCCCATCAAAGAGAGTGTTTTGCCGAGTTTTCTTTTTAGAAGTATGAAACTAATTAATTTTTATCTCCTTTCTTTTTTGACCAGAAAAAGATTCCAGTCATTGCAGCCAAAATTGCCAAACCTAAAGCAAATAAGTTACTGCTTGTTTCACCTGTACGAGGTAAAACTTTTGCATTGCGTGTAGCCGGAGTTACTGGCGTATCTGTTGAAGTGACTGACACTACTTTACGGTAAACATGTGTTGTGTTGCCCTCTTTATCAGTAGTTGTTGTCACATACTCATAGCCTGGTAATTCTGAAGAAGTCTTCGTATCTTCTGTTCCTTCTTCATCGTCAGCTACTTTATTACCTTCTTCATCAACATGGTGGGTTACAACTGTCTTAGCAGGTGTTTCTTTCAAGCGATAAACATAAGTAATTTCAGTATTTCCTTTTACAACTTTACCAGTTTCTGCACCAATTGTTGAACTTGGTACCAACTCATAGGTTTTACCATCAAATTCAATTGTTGACGGTTTGTTGGCCGTGGTATCGTAGTCAGTATCTACTGGCGAAGCTGGGGTATCTGTCACAGAAGATGCGATGGTTTTACCATTTTCATCCACATAATGAACCATAACCATTCCCTTTGGTGTTTCTGGAGTTGGGCTTACAACTTCGCAGTATTGGTAAACAACGTGTTGTGTACCTTCTGCAACTTGACCATTTGCTGGCGCTGAGGTGTCTGAAATCTTCACAAACTCATAGGTCTTACCATCTTTCACCAACTTGTCCCCTTCAAGAGCACTTGTGTGGTAACCTGTACCAACTTCTTGGGCAGTAACAACTGGAGTTGTACCTTGGAGGCTACCAATAACCGTACCGTCTTTATCAACGATTTGGTGTTCGACGGTTACGCTACCTTTTGGTGTTTCTGGAGTTGAGGTTACAACCTTACGGTAAACGTAAGTTACTGTCTTAGTGCCTTCTTCAACATTGCCTGTTGGTGTAGCTGAACCGTCTTTTGGCTCTTCTTTTACCAACTCATACTCAATACCATCTGTTGAAGTTACTGTCTTAGGACGGAAATCTTCTGTTGTGGTGTCGTAAGGATTACCGTTTTTATTTACAGGAGCGTTTTCTTTAACATTTTTAGGAGCAACACCTGGAATTGGGTTACCCGCTTCGTCAACGTAATCTACAACCACGTTACCGGTTACTGGAACGTATTCGAATGTAACTGTTTGTTTGTCAGCAGTGACTGTACCAGTTGCGTTGTTGTCCTTACCATCTGTATCACCGTTTGACTTGTAGGCATTGCCCTTATCGTCATAGAGATAACCTGGCTTAGGTTGTGTTTCGTAAGCTTCATCAATCGCTGAGCCAGCTTCTTTAACAGTTGCCACAGTCGCTGAACCGTCGGCTGTTACCAATTCTTTATCCCTACCTTGGATAACGTGTTTTTCAACAACTTCACCACCAGTTTTCACTTCACGGTATTGGTAGATAACGTGTTGAGTTTCAGCTTTTACTTCACCATTTGCTGGCGCTGAAGTTGGAGCAACTTTGACATATTCATAAGTTTTGCCATCTTTTAAAAGCTTATCCCCAACGAGCGGTTGTGTAACATAAGCAGTACCAACTGTTTCATTTTCTTTCACAGTGGATTCTTCTGCTAAAGTTCCGATAACAATTCCAATATCGTCAATAATTTGATGTTCAACAGTCACTTTACCAACATTAGGCAAGCGGACTGACATACGGAAGAGATCATCATTGGAAAATTCAGTAAATCCATAACGCCCGAAATCACTCCAAAATTTATTGGCTCCATTAACTCCATCCGTATAGATTTCGTGTTCGCGTACACCGATATGCTTATCAAAGAAGGCTTTACCTGTTCCATAGGTAGCACTAGAAAATGCAGAAAACGGTACTGCGTCATGTGAAAGCTTAAAAGTTACTGTTGTAACTGTACCTTTTAATTGTACTGTCCCTGTTCCTGCTGGCACAAGTTTTGGAGACTGTGTCAATGTTCCTGCCTCTGTATGGTCTCCTTCATCAAGAACTGAACGATAGTATGTATTTCTTTCTGTAACTTTTATAGTCTTATCTGTAACAGTCAGATTAGTAGTTGACAGGCCAACTAGATTTACATCCTGATCTGAATTGATCAATTCAAGAACTGTATTGTTGAAAGAAGCACGAGCCGCAGTATTTGAATGATTTGCACTTTGAGCATATCCCCCAATACCAGACAAGTCTATAATCGGATCTGTAATAGGTTCACTGAAAGTATAGGTCAGTGTTGCCATTTCCACTGCACCATTACGATTCAATATAGGCTGGATATTAGCAAACGAATCATCACCAATAAACTGTGGAGATTGGACCATAATACCCAATGCTGGAATTTCTGCTGGGTTAGGATTACCTGCAAATTGATTTGCTGTAGCTAAATAAGAAGACTGGTTATTACCATCAGTTAGATAACTTACTCCCTCAGCATTACTTCCAAGTGGTGCAATCGTCACTGTAACACTTACAACCGAACCATTATTTCTCTTTATTTAGTGGTTGCAGATTTATATTCAGGACTTCCTGCAATATTTCCAACAGAGGGATTGTTAATCTGATTTGATAACGACCAAGTTGAACTAAAGTTACTATAATCTTCAACCGTCGCGGCCTCAACAACTGTCTGTTGATATGTAAAAACGACATCAGCTACTCCTGCACCTAAAAACAAGGCTGTGCCAATGGTAAACCGAAGCCAGTCCACGCTTAAATCTACGCAATGAAAAATATTCTTGTTTATTAGCAAATATTTGATGTTTGTTTTTCATTTTATTCTCCTTTATTTCTAGATTATAGCTAGTGTCTATCCTAAGAACACGAAAAAAACTGCGAACTTTTCTCATTTCACAGATAAACTACAATTTCATTGCACTTTTAATATAGTAGACTATCAATTATAATTACTTGTTTTTTTGAATATATTTTTATTCTATGAACAAACGTGATTTTTTATTCAATCGCGTTGAATATTCGGTTCAACAGCGAATTTTCCGAATATTCCATTTTATAAGAAATAATAATTCTCTAGTTAAAATATTTTAAAACTACAAAATAAAACAGGCCGAAACCTGCTTTACTGAACCTTTTTAGCCAACATGGTCGCAAAACGGAGACGGATTGGATTCCCATTTTCATCCAACTTATGGAGGTGACCGAAGTCTTCATTGTATTTGATAAATTCCCAGTCTTTGTAGTAATTACGTAATTCTCCTGCCTTAAAAGTGAATGGAAAATTCATAGTGCAGGGTGCATCTTCTGTATCCATTGCACAGACAATCAGATTGTAGCCACCAACCGCTGTTGATTCCTGCATATTTTTGATAATCGCAGGCACAGCCTCGGGATTGAGGAACATGAAAACAACCGTTGATAGGATGAAATCATAAGTCTGACGGAGATTAGCAGCATTGATATCATAGAGACCAAAGTTCATGTCCATATCTTCTGCATCAAGGACATTGGCTAGCATTTCCAGACTGACTTCGTTACGGTCCACAGCTGTCACATCAAAGCCCTTTTTAGCGAGGTAAAGAGCATTTCGCCCCTGACCACAGCCCAAATCCAGTACCTTACCCAGCGCCTTGACCACTTCCATGGCTTCAATCACTTCTGAATGCGTCCGACCATAATTGTATTTTTTTGCAAAATAGTCTTCTGGTTGACAGAAAAATTCCACAAAAAACTCTGTGTCATCTGTCAAAGGTATTACGCGGTGCCATGCTTGGGGTTCCACCATGGGAATATCCAAACGACGGTCAAAGACAAAGGTGTCCGTCGCCTCTCCCTCATCAGAAAGAGCTTCAAACTTAATCTGCCCCTTCAGAACCTTGATTTTCTCCCAAGTCCCCACCTGAGTATTGTGTTTATGGGTTATTTCTGTCGGAACCGTCTCCTTGGTCCAAACTGGCATTCGCTTATAAGCAACTAATTCTAACATGTCACTTCCTCAACTTCTATGATTTCTTCTATTATATCATAGATCAAAAAAGAACTAGATTTCTCTAGTTCTAGCGGCTATTAATCGACTTCATGGTTCGTTTCAAGTCACGTTCTTGTTCACGGCGCTTAATAGACTCACGCTTATCATAAGCGTGCTTCCCTTTGGCAAGTCCGATAAGAACTTTGGCGAAGCCGTCTTTGATATAAACTTTCAGAGGAACGAGGGTCATACCTGTGCCTTTGACTTCATTTTCTAATTGCTGGATTTGCTTTTTCCGTAGCAAGAGTTTCCGCGTTCTGGTTGGATCTTGATTCCAGATATTGCCCTCATCGTATGGGGCAATATGAACATTAACCAACCAAACCTCACCCTTTTTAATCTGGGCAAAGCCGTCTTTCAGGTTGATACGAGCTGCACGGACTGACTTGATTTCTGTCCCTGTCAGTACAATTCCCGCCTCAATGGTATCGACAATGGTATAATCATGACTCGCCTTCTTATTTTGCGCGACGACGTTTCCTTGACCCTTGGCCATTTTTGCCTCCCTTCTTGGCTACTTCCTTGTAAAATGCTTTCTTTTTCTTCTTGTCTTTCCTTGGAGAATGCGGCTGTTCAGCTGATTTACGATACGATTTGCCCTTGCCTCGGCCTGACTTATCATCTCGGTCTCGGCTGGCGCGGCCTGACTTTTTACGATTAGACTTGGCAACTTTTTCCACCACATCAAGGTCCGACGGCAGGTACTCAAAGTCAATTTCTCCTGTCATCTTATCCGCCTTGGTCAGCTTGATTTTTATAGCCTGTCCAACTCGGAAAACAACACCAGATTTTTCCCCTTGCAAGGTCATGGTGCGCTCATTGTAGCTGTAATATTCAGGCAAATTAGTCACGTGAAGCAAGCCTTCTACCGTATTTGGCAATTCCACAAAGAGACCAAATTTTACAACGCTAGAGACCACACCGTCAAATTCTTGACCCACAAATTCCTGCATGTATTCCGCTTTTTTCATAGCTTCTACTTCACGCTCTGCATCAATCGCACGGCGTTCACGGCTAGAAGTTTGCTTGGCAATTTCAGGAATTTCTGCTTCAAAATGTGCAACTTTTTCCTCTTTCAGCTGACCATATTCCCGAACCATACGGTGAACCAAAAGGTCTGGGTAACGACGAATTGGGCTGGTAAAGTGAGTATAGAACTCCGCACCAAGTCCGTAGTGCCCTGCATTGTGCTCAGAATAACGTGCCTGTTGCATAGACCGCAAGAGCATCATGCTAAGCACTTCTGCATAGGGCTCACCTTCCACGCGCGCCATCAAATCCTGCAAGGCTTCTTGACTAATCGAGCTAGCAGTTCCGTAAATTGGCAGACCAAAAGTGCTCGCATAATCAATGAATTTCTGCAGTTTTTCAGACTTAGGCTCCTCATGGATACGGTAAATAAAAGGCAATTCTAACTTAGAAAAATGCTCCGCCACCGTTTCATTGGCTGCCAGCATAAAGGACTCAATCATCCGCTCCGCAATGCCACGTTGACGAAGGACAATATCCACAGGAAGACCGTCCTTGTTGACAATAATCTTGGCTTCACTGGTATCAAAATTCAGGGCACCGCGACCTGTCCGCATGGCTTCCAAGATCTCATGGAGTTTGACCATAAGCTCTACACTTGGAAGAATTTTCTTAAACTGAGCAATCTTTTCCTTATCCCCAGCAATCATATCATTGACATCTGAATAGGTCATGCGGAAAGTTGTCTTGATAACAGTCTGTCCAATCCAATGCTTGACGACACGCCCCTTACGGTCAATTTCCATAATGGCTGACTGGGTCAAGCGGTCCACATTTGGATTAAGAGAGCAAATGCCATTTGACAAACGCTCTGGCAGCATAGGTACCACGCGATCCGTCACATAAACAGAGGTTCCACGATTGAGGGCTTCCTTGTCAAGGACAGAACCTTCCGTCACATAGTAGGACACATCCGCAATGTGAACCCCCAATTCTAGGTTGCCATTTTTCAACTGCTTGATATGAACGGCATCGTCCAAGTCCTTGGCATCCGCCCCGTCAATGGTGAAGATAATTTCATCTCGTAAATCCAGGCGACCTTCCATATCCTTTTCAGACGGTGCTTCTGGAACCCGATTGGCTTCAGCTAATACTTCTTCTGGAAATTCGGAAACAATATCCATGGATTCCAAGACCTCGAGAACATCAATCCCCACATCATCCTTATGGCCTACGACATCACGCAGAGTCGCTACAAAATAATCATGCTTCTTGCTTGGGTATTTTTCAATGTCTACCTTGATAATCTCCGTCCCTGTCAGAACAAGTGGCGATTTTTTCACATAAATTCGTTGCTGGATTTTTTGATTTTTAGACTTGATATAGCCAGCATACTTGGGCTTTTCTTCATCCAACACCAAGAGACCCACCGCAGTTTTTAGCGCATGGTCCAAAATATCAATGACCCGTGCTTCGGCCGCTGTCCCCTTGAGACGATCCGCCACCTTGGTAATGGCAACTTCTACCATATCACCTTCAATAGCATGGTTGACATCATTACGCCCCACAAAAAGGTCGTCCTCTTCCTCATCAACCGTTACAAAACCAAAACCGTTTTTATGAGCACGGAAAATCCCTTTAATGGTAATGGCTTTCTTTTCTTTCTTTTTCGGAAGGGAAATCCGCCCCTCCTTGTCAAAATGCAATTGCCCCTGGCTTTCCAACTTGGAAACCAGTTTGATCAATTCTACAAATTCCTTGGAGGAGCTAGCCCCCAGCTGGGCAGCAAGTTGGTCCATAGTTATAGGACCTACCTCTGCCAAATAATCTTTAATATCTTTTTTCATGATTCCTCTACAAAAAAAGGGACTGACAAGTCCCTGTACCATCTATTTACTTGAAATGATTACCAAACCAAGCGCTACCAACATCCATAAAAATACAAGGATAGCTGTCAAACGTTGCATAACTGCTTCAAATCCACGCGCCTTTGTACGTTCAAACAAGGCACCTGAACTCGCGTCAAATACATTACTAGATTGGTTTTTAGCGGGTTGTAAAAAAATCACCACTACTGTAATCACTGATAAAACTAAAAGAATGGTTAATAAAACTTGGTACATTTTTTGTTCACTTTCTTCAATAACTCCCTACATTATACCATAAGTTCTATTTTGTTTCAAGGTGAAGGGTTACTTTTCTTTCCTTGGGACAATATTTGAGAACTTCGATTTTCTGAGGATGAGTTTTGCTGTTTTTACTGGTCAGATAATTCTTACTGCCACATTCCGAACATTGTAAATTGATTTTTACTCTCACACAATTTCCTTTACTTTGAGATAGTTTCTAAAATTGGTCAAACTCCAGCTAAAGTTGAAAAAGACAATGGCTGCTGTCACATAAAATACCATGCGGTAACCTAGATGCGTTGCCACCATGGAGCCGATAAAGGGACCAGCCACCTGTCCCATGTAGCTAAACATTTGGTTGTAGCTGAAAATCCGCGAAATCCCTTCTCTTGGTGTAATTTTACTAAGAAGTGAATTGATACTGGGCATGAGTGCCCCTACACCAAAACCGTACATAAAGCGCAAGATTCCCAACTGCAAGGGTGTTTGGGCCAAGGCACAGAGAAAATACATGGAAAAACTGTAAAAAAGTGCCAAGAGTAAGAGACGATGATTGCCAATACGGTCACCGATTTTTCCAAGAAAGGACGAGCTCAACATACTCGAAAAACCAAGAGCTGACACAATCAAACCTGATACAAACATGAGATTGCTGGTCTGCCCCAGATGACGAATGTAGAGCGTTAAAATCGGCGCAATAGACTGGGCAGAAATCTGGATAATCATACTGGTCACGAAAAGTCCCACCATAATTTGCAAACTTTTAACCTGCTTAAAGACCTCTCGCGTCGGCATAATATCTTCTCGTGTAATGGGTTCAAAATCTTCCTTCACCATAAAAATTGTCATGAGAGTACAGATAAGAAGGATAAAACCAACCAAGAGAAAAACTTGACGTATACCCAGCCATTCTGCCAACAGTCCACCGAGCAGAGGACCTATCAAGCTTCCACCTGTCACACCTGTCGCTAAGGTTCCGAGAGCATATCCCGAATGTCCCTTGGGCGCCTGACTCGCAATCAATGCAGTCGAATTAGGCACATAGCCTGCAAAGACACCATTCAAAATCCGTAAGACCAAGAGCCAGTAAACATTGGGTACAAAGGCCAAGCCTCCCATAGTAAAGGTCATGACCAAGGCTGCTCTAACCATCATAGGCTTGCGGCCAAAGCGATCCGCCAAGCACCCCCAAATAGGAGACACTAGGGCGGAAGCTAGAGCAGATAGAGAAACAGCTAAGCCCGCATACCACTCCACCTTACTTTTAGGAGCTCCCAATTCCTCCACATAGAGGACCATAAAGGGCATAACAAGTGAAAAGCTTGCCCCAGTAAAAAAATTACCAAGCCAAGCTACTTTTAAATTTTGACGCCAATTTACTGTATTCGTCGAAATAAGTCATCATCTTCTTTCTCTCTAAAGTCTTTGATTATTATAACACAAACAGACTATAAAGACAGATTTTTTAGGATATTCTTTTTAGAGCTTGGTCAATTTGGGCAAATGTTTCTGCCAAACTACCACTATTGTCAAAAATGACCTGGGCAAATGGTCGCTTCTGTGCAAGAGACATCTGACTGTCCAAGCGTTTTTGAGCTTCATCATCAGTATAGCCGTTGCGCTCTTTGAGACGTTGCAACTGGATTTCTTCATCAACTGCTACTAGCCAGATTTCATCAAACCAGCTCACATAATCCGCCTCAATCAAGAGTGGAATGTCCATGAAAATCAAGTCCTGAGTCTGAGCTAGTTGGTCTTTTTGTCTGGCTAATTCTTTCCGGATGATCTCACTTTGCAGACGAGCAGACTTATTTAAATTTTCTTGGGAAGAAAAAATCAACTGCGCCAAGGCTGGACGATTGAGATTGCCGTCTCCATCCAAAATGCTTTCACCAAGCCAGCCAATCAGCGCTTCATAGAGTTTGCCCTCCTTGGCCTGCAGGTCATGGACCACTTGGTCCGCATCAATAACCTCATATCCCAACTGCCGCAAATACTTGGTCACGGTTGACTTTCCAGAGGCAATTCCACCTGTAATTCCGATGATTTTACTCATTTTTCCACCTGACACTGGGGACAAAAATGCGTTCCCCGACCTCCCAACTTAAATTTCTCAATGGGTGTCCCGCAACGCGCACAAGGCTCACCCGTCTTGCCATAAACCTGCAAGTAATCCTGCATAGTCCCATCCATGCCCAAGGCATTGCGATAAGTTCGAATGGTGGCCCCCCCTTTTTCAATCCCCAGCTGCAAGATGCGAATAATCTCCTGACGCAGTCCTTCACTTTCTTCGTTATTTAGGGACATAGCAGAGCGACTTGGATGAATGCAACTAGCCCACAGAGCCTCGTCTACATAGATATTCCCCAGTCCGACGACCAAGCCCTGCTCTAGCAAGAGCGGTTTGATTGGTTTTTTAGACTTGCTCAATTTTTCCTGGAATGGCGCCAGCGCAAAATCATCCTCCGTCGGTTCAGGGCCTAGCTTTCTCTTCTCAAAATACAATTCCAGTTCTGATTCTTTCAGCAATTCCATTGTCCCAAACTTGCGCACATCTTGATAGACCAAGGTTGAACCGTCTGTTAATTTGAAAAAGACATGAAAATGCTTATTATCAGGTACCGCGTCAGGAAAGAGCAGATACTTACCCTCCATCCGCAAGTGCGAAATTAAGACAAAATCTGTCAAGTAAAATAGCAAATATTTCCCACGACGACCAACAGACTGGATGACCTGACCAAGCAAAAAAATTGTAAACTCCTCAGCCCCCGTCACAATCATCTTTGGCACACCCACTTGAACAGAACGAATTTCTTTTTCAACGACAAGTCGCTCCAGCCCACGACGCACCGTTTCCACTTCTGGTAATTCTGGCATAGATTTCCTTTCTAATCTTCCTTAGAGTAACTTAAAATATCCCCTGGCTGACAATCTAAGGCCTGGCAAATAGCTAGTAAGGTCGCAAAGCGAATCCCTTTGACCTTTCCCGTTTTTAATATGGACAAGTTAGCTTGAGTTATCCCTACTATTTGCGCCAATTCCTTGGAACTAATCTTCCTCTCAGCCAGCACTTTATCAAGATTCACCTTAATCTCAGCCATTAAATAAAACCATCCATTTCTTTTCTTCTTTTAGAACTGTCCCATTTTTGACAATCACTGCTAAACAGGCAAATACCAGTAACAAAATCACATTATCTAAATATGGAAAAACATAGTTTAAGGCAAAGGTATCTAGACTTGTAAATGGCACATAACTAATAAAAATATCGTCAAGCAAACTGCAAATCATCATGAGGGCAGAGACCTTAAAAATCTCTTTTGAAAGCCGAGAAACATGTTCAGTAAATAAATTGCCTTCCAGTAGGTTCAAAAGAAATTTTCGAATACGACTGAGTGAGACAATAGGCAGCATTTCTGCCCACAACATTTGGAAGACCATTCTGAGCAGTTCTTTAGCAGGCTCCACCGTCTCATTCCAATCTAAAAATAGAAGCACTACTCCTAGCAGTCCTCGACCGATAATCCAAGTCAACAAGAACCAAGAAACAAATTTCTTACTTTTTTGCAAGCTCATAAGAACCTCCTGTTATTGTTTTAAAACAATTATCTCTTTTTAAAATTATCATCAAACAATAATTTTAAAAGTCAAGAAAAGCTGAGCCAAGCCCAGCTTTCTTTAATGTCCCATAGTAAAGCTATCTGTGAAATATTCTTCTAACATCAGCTGATGCTTAGCTGATACACTATCCAATTGCTCAATTTCCTCACGAGAGAAAAATTGTAGTTTCAGCGTTTTTTCATTTTTAAAATTCTCAATAGCGATGTCAGATAAGGCCTTTAATTCATAAATGAAAACCACTGTTTGAACGGCATCCCCATTAGGATATGCTTCCTCAAAGTTGGTGTAGACATTCAGCAATTGAACCGCCTCAACTGCAACACCCGTTTCCTCAAAAAACTCACGTTTGCAAGTATCGAGTGAAGACTCTCCTAACTCCATTGTGCCGCCTGGAATCGACCACGTCTTCTTATCCTCACGCAACTGCAAGAGCACCTTCCCCTCATCATTAGCCAAGATACCACCAGCAAAGTTAAGGATAATCTTATCATGCCCAACTTTTGAGCGGATGTAGGAAATATAGTCTTGTGCCATTTCTTGTCTCTCATTCCTTTATAAGCTCGGGTTAAAAAATGATTTGTTATTGTCCTATGTTAATTTTAGGGGAATTTACAGTTTGACGCAGTGGTTGAGTGGTCTCTAATGCGTTGATAAATCAACTTTTACAGACCTACTCAACTTTGCGGAGGTGGGACGACAAAATCGAAGACTTAGTCTTACCGATTTTTGTCCCACTCTCAATACTCTTTCTCATTATAGCCAAAGTCAGCCAAATCTAACTTCTTATCACGCCAGTTTTTCTTGACTTTCACCCATGTTTCAAGGTAAACCTTGTCACCCAGCATGATTTCAATGTCACGACGAGCCATTTTACCGATTTTCTTGAGCATGTCACCTTGTTTACCAATGATGATGCCTTTTTGGCTATCACGTTCCACCATGATAGTCGCACGGATGTGAACTTTATCCGTCTCCTCGTCACGTTTCATCGAATCAATGACAACCGCTACTGAGTGCGGCACTTCTTGCTCCGTCAATTTGAGGATTTTCTCGCGGATCATTTCAGACACCAAAAAGCGTTCTGGGTGGTCTGTAATCTGGTCTTCTGGGAAATATTGGAATCCTTCCTCCAAGTTTTCTTTCAAGAGAGACAAGAGAGTTTCTACATTATTGCCTTGAAGGGCAGAAATTGGCACCACTTCCTTGAAATCCATTTGGCTACGGAAGTCATCAATCTGTTCCAAGAGTTGGTCTGGATGGACCTTGTCAATCTTATTGATCACCAAGATAACTGGAATTTTCGCCGCCTTGAGGCGTTCGATAATCATATCGTCACCCTTGCCACGTTTCTCATCGGCTGGCACCATAAAGAGAACGGTTTCTACTTCACGGAGAGTGCTATAAGCTGACTCCACCATGAAATCACCCAAGGCAGTCTTGGGCTTGTGAATACCAGGGGTATCGATAAAGACAATCTGCTCTGTCTCTGTCGTGTAAATTCCCATGATTTTATTGCGCGTCGTTTGCGCTTTATCGGACATGATGGCAATTTTTTGCCCCATGACATGATTCAAAAATGTTGATTTTCCAACATTTGGACGGCCAAGAATAGCCACAAAACCTGATTTAAAGGTCATACTTTCTCCTTAAAATAATAAATTCCAAATTTTCGGAATAAAAATAATCATCCCTGTCAACAAAGCAAAGCCAGAAACAAATAAAACTGCGCCTGCTGCCATGTCCTTGGCATTTTTTGCAAGCATGGAAAAGTGATAACCGCTAGCCAGGTCCACCACATTTTCAATAGCCGAATTGACAATCTCAAAAGCGATAACCAGGCTAATGCTCAAGAGCAAGAAGAGCCACTCGGTCACCGACACACGAAAAATCAATCCTGCTATCAAGACCAAGATAGCTGACACCGTATGCTTGCGCATGTTGCGCTCTTCCTTAAAAGCCGTAAACAGACCAGTTATGGCAAATTCCATACTGGCTACTAAATCACGGTTTTTCCACTTTTTTTGTGAGTTATTCTCGTGTAAGTCCATAAGCAGTCAAAATCTCTTCCTGTAGTCCAAACATTTCTGCTTCTTCTTCTGGTGTGTAATGATCATACCCGTTGATATGCAAGAAACCGTGTACCGCTAAAAATCCCATTTCCCGTTCATAAGAATGACCGTAGTCTTCCGCTTGCTCACGCGCCTTATCAATGGAAATGTAGAGCTCACCGATATAGCTATCGAACTCGTCCATCATCTCAGCCAGTTCAGGATTTTCAGCCAAATCTTCCTCATCAAAGAGGATTTCCTGCTCTGGCTTATACTCCAAACTCACCACATCTGTTGGGCGGTCAATCCCACGGTATTCCAAATTGACTTCGTGCACCCGTGCATTATTCACAAAAGTGACAGCCATTTCCTTATTTTCCTTACCAATATTGCTAGCTGCAAAATTCAGCAACTCCGTAATTTGTTCCTGCATTTGAGACGATACTTGCCCCGTCTCATCCACCATTTCAATATACATGTTTTTCTCTTTTCTGTCTTTTTTCCATTATACCACAAAGCCAACCAATGCCGAAAGAAAAAAGGGGCTGGGACAAGAGTACCTAACCTCTTACTTTTATATAATCTGATTTTCGATACGCGATGATTTAGAGAAATTCTGTTACCATTTGCCAACCTAGAATTTCCCTTGCACAAACTTTAGTACCAATGAATCACTGCATAGTTGTCATTATAGAAGCTGGATTAGCGCTATTATCAAAAGCATCTTCTATAATTACCGTTTCTACACTAAAAAGATTTCCACCCTTGATTACCCCTACACCAGTACAAGCCAACACTGCTTGACCATCACCACTAGTAAGTCTTATCATTCATCGTTATATTACCAATAGAAGTCAGTGAATTGGCTAGACAATAGTCTTCAAAATTTGTTTTGGAGTTGTCTAAACATTATCGAAAAGATTAAGAATAGGACAGAAACAGTCTCACAAATATACAACTAAACCTATTTTAATTAAGAGTTGGAAAATATCTCACAACCCTTTTATTGTATCATGAAAAAAATTAAAAAAATAGACTTGATTTTAATTTAATACGGACATATAATCAAGGTGTAAAATTTGTTGGATTAGCTTGTTAGAAAAGAGTTTTTTAAGAAGAAATCAAGCTGACTCCCCTATAAGATTATTTTTTAGAAAGGATTACAGTTATGAAGCGTTTTTTCAAAACAATATTATTATTTACTGCCCTCAGTGGTGTAGTTACTCCATTTATTCAAGCAAGTACGATTTATGCAAATGAAAATACGAATGCTGATGGTGTTACTGTCTCTTCAGTAGAAAATAATTACTCATATGAGGATGAAAAATTATTCGACGATGGTACGTTAATTTTAGGAAACGAGGAATTTGAAGTTTTAAGTGCAATTGAAAATATACCAGATGAAGTAATAGCAAGTGGCTCAGAAAGAATAAATCAATATTTTCATGAGAAAGGGATTACTCGAATAAGAGTAAGTGATAAAATAAGACAAAAAAGAGGAACTGTAGGGTGTATTTCTGCCGTAGGTATTGCATTGGTTGTAAATCTCACACCAGCAAAAATTGCTAAGGCAAAAAGTGCATTAAAAGCCTTAGGCGGTGCTGCTAATTTTGTATATAAAACGGTTGGTCTCTATAACAAATTTAAAGCAACTAGAGCAAAGTTGGCAGCTGCTCAAGCTGCGGTTTCAGCGGCTGCTGCTAATGTTGGTGGACGCGAAATACTATTAGAATTGTTTTCACTAGGTAGTGTTTATTCAGAATGCTTTGAATAAAAAGATATTATATGAAAAAAAGAATTATTGATAATATCATTTTAATTTTAATCGCAACTTCTTTTATAATGAGTTATTTTATTAAAAATGATAGCAAAGAGTTTCTCTTAATTATTATTTTTCTGTTTGTATTATTTCTAACCTTTTACAAGCATAGAAAGTAAGGTTTTAATTTTTATATCGAATAAACCAAAAGACCTCGAATGAACAAGGTCTTTTGGTTTTGGGTTCAGCGAAAAGAGGAATAATTTCATTCTCCTAAGCCCTACTTATCGAAAATTAGACTATAAAAAAGCAATATGTGATATAATCGCAACCTTACAATCAAGTTACAAAATTATTTTTACCGAATATTCACGAAACAATAACTCCACATGAACAGCAAGAGCGTTTTTCCACTTGGAAATTGGCTCAAAAAAACTTTTTTACGAACGTTCTGCGATAGAATGAAGTCACAAAATATTTTTGACGCTACTCACACTCGGTAATTAGATCAAAAAAATTTTTTACCGAATCTTCCACGAGGAAATAAAGCCATTTTAAAAATTTTGAGGCTATTTTCACTTGAACACACACTAACTCACAAGCGCCAGCTTTCTCTTCGTTTGGATAAGAGTTCCATCTTGTCCAAGTTATAGTGATAGCGTTCTAAAATAGTTGGATTGAGAGTCCCATTTTCAAGAGCGGCTTTGACCGCACACTTGGGCTCTGTCCTGTGCTGGCAATTGCTAAATTTACAAGCTACAGCCAAGTCATCAATGACTGCGTGTCCATAGCATAATGGCTGTCAATTCCCTTGAATCCAGGCGTATCCACCACATAGTAATCTAAGTCTGAGCAGTAAATAAACGTACTGCTAGTCGTCGTGTGCTTGCCTTTTCCATCCTGTCTTTTAACGGCATTGACCTTGGCAGAGAATTCTTCCTGTAAGAGATTGACCAAGGTGGACTTGCCTGCTCCAGACGTCCCGATGAAAAGACCAATCCCACCCGCTACTAAATTTCCTTTTAGCGTATCAATAGAGTCTCGATCCTCACTGCTAATGGCCACTAGAGTAATATTGGAGTAGAGTTGCTGGATTTCCTCCATGACAGTCGCATAGTCAGGGCACAGATCCTTCTTACTCAAGACAATGGTCAAGTCGACTTCCTGCTGAGAAAAGACGAGCACGTAACGTTCTAACTTTGAGAGGGAAAAATTTTGGTCCAGCGGTATCAAGATGAACAGTTGGTCAATATTGGTCGCTAGCACCTGGTCTTGTTCTGAAAAATGATAACTTTTAGCCGTTGTATTGCTGGCTTTTTGAATCCTATTTTTCCGCTCAATCAATTGCAATTGCTCATGATTCCCTTCTGCGGATAAGGCAACAATGTCCCCCACAAACAAGTCTTCCTGTCCCTGTTTTTTAGGAATGTCTTCCACATGACCATCCGGCAAAACCTAAAATATAATTCATCTTATTTTCTGAAATAATCCGTGCACGTTGAAGGTTATCTTCTGTAAGAGCAAAATAATATTTTGGCATATAACTCCTTATTTCACCGCTTTCGTCGCAATAAAGGTCTTGATGTTGAGTTCATGGAGACGACCTACGCCATTGGTATCTTCGTATAGGTCTTGGAGCAGGAAGCCTGCTTTCAGCTGACCACCGATTTGCTCTTCTAGCGTATGCGAAAACTGCATGCCACAATCTTCTACCTCCATAAAGGCTCTAGCTTTTTCATCTGTCGTTGGGTCAAAAGGCATAGCCCAAATGATTTTTTCTTCATTTTCATCCACAAGATAGTTGACCCCATTGTCAAAGCCACCGAGAAAAATGCCTCCCTTTTTCAGCACCCGATAGGCTTCTGCAAAGATTGGCTCCACGTCTTTTACGTAGCAATTTGATACAGGGTGGAAAATCAGGTCAAATGTTTCGTCCTCAAATGGCAAGGGCTTCGTCATATCTCCTTGAATGGCTTCGATTTCATATCCTTCTCGTTCAGCCACCAAGCGTTCGGACTCAATTTGTTTACCTGAGTAATCCAGCACCGTACACGTTGCACCAAGTGCAGTAAAAATCGGCATTTGCTGTCCACCGCCAGAGGCTAATCCCAGGACTTTCTTGCCCTTCAAATCGCCAAACCAGTCATGAGGAACAGAAACAGTCGGTGTCAACAAAACATCCCAGGTGCCCTTTTTCGCATCCAAAAAGGTCTCATGAGAAACGGGAATTCCCCATTCCCAACCTTCTTCCACCCAACGGTCAATTGTTTCTTGGTTCATTTCTTGATAATTTTTCATTCTTTTTCTTATACTTTCTGTTGAATCTTATGCATTTGGGCGTAAACACCGCCCAAAGCAAGAAGTTGCTCATGATTGCCTCGTTCGATAATCCGCCCTGCATCCAGCACTAAAATCTGGTCTGCATTTTGGATGGTAGACAAGCGATGAGCGATGATAAAGGTCGTCCGTCCAGTCTTGACCACTTCCATAGCTCGCTGGATAATCTCCTCTGTTTCGGTATCAATATGAGATGTTGCCTCATCCAGTATCAAAATCTTAGGGTTTGAAAAGAGGGTCCGCGCAAAGGCAATGAGCTGGCGCTCACCACTTGAAAAGGCTGCTCCTTTTTCAACAACTGGTTCATAAATCCCCTTTTCAAGTCGTTTCAGCAAATCGCCCGCTCCAACTTTTTCAAGCGCATCAAGAATATCCTCATCGCGTGTATTCGCCTTGTCCATGGTTACGTTGGAAGCAATGGTTCCTGTAAAGAGGTAAGGATCCTGCAAGACAATTCCCATATAACTTCGTAGACTTTCCCGAGAATACTGGGAAATATCCTGACCATCAATAAGAATGCGACCCGACTGAGGATCATAAAAACGATAAAGCAAGTTCGTAATAGAGGATTTTCCCGAACCGGTATGCCCCACCAAGGCAATGGTCTGTCCTTTTTCAACGACTAAATTGATATCATGGAGAACTGGCTTGCCCTCTTCATAGGCAAAGTCAACACCTTCAAAGCGAACTTGTCCTTCTTTAACAACCAGTTCCTCCTCACTATCTGCTTCCGTCTCCTGGCCAAGCAAATCAAGCACCCGCTGGCCTGTTTCCATAGACCGTTGGACATTTGGTAATTGACGAACCAACATCCCCATGAGGTCAAAAAGCTCAATGACGTAGTTGAGGTAAACAAAGAGACGACCCGCTGTCATGGCTGCATGTCCTGACAAAAATTGTAGGCCAATCAAAGTGAGAATGGTAGCCACCACCATATTTTTGATAAATTCTGTCAGCGGCCATGAGGCGATAGACTGCGCCCAGATAATGCGATTATCTGCGTCCTTCATCTTAGTAACTGTCGTTTCAAACTCACTAAGCACATGTTGTTCTTGTCCAAACAGTTGAATCAGACTTGCCCCGTTCATGGTCTCGTTGACCTGCGTATTAACCTCACTTCTGGCATCATAAAATTCTTTCATAGGACCATTTGTCAGCTTAGAATAGAGGACTTGAATGCCATAAAAAACCGGAATAAGCAAGAGGAGCACCAAGCCCAAATTGACATTCATGTAAAAAATGATGCCGTAAGTAAAGATGACTCGCACAATATTGGACACAATATAGACCAACATGGAGTAAAACTGGTTGCGCAAAGTTTCCGTATCGTTGACAATCCGAGTTGCAATTTTCCCAGCAGGCTTGTCATCAAAGTAGGAAATCGGTAAATTTTGCATGACATCATAGGCACGATTCCGCAAATTTTCTGCAATTTTATTGGCCGAATGCACCAAAAGCCGTGTGGCCACATAAGAGAATAAACCACCCAAGGCAAGCAAGCCCATATAAGATGCCAATCGCATCAAAAAGTCTGCCTGATCAAATGGAAGTTGCTTACTCAAGTCCGTCAAAGGACCATCAATCACTGCCTGTAAGAGCAAAGGTGCCAGCTGATTGGCCGCCGTTGCTAGCAGAAAGACCGTCACTCCCCAGAAAAAGAGGAATTTGATGTGCTTGATTTCTTTTAATAAAGGAATGATTACGCGCATGATTCCTCTCCTTTCTCTTCTGTTTGCTGACGTTGGTATTGTTCATAATACCAACCGCCCATCTCTAATAAATCTGCTGGGGGTCCTTCCTCGACAATAGCCCCATCATCTAAAACCAGCACCCAGTCAGCATGATTGACCGCTGATAAACGGTGTGTCACGATGATATTGGTTTTCCCTGCCCTTTCTTTTTGGATATTTTGGATAATCTGGCGTTCTGTTCGAGCATCCACTGCCGACAAAGAGTCATCCAGGATGAGCAAATCAGGGTCTCGCAAGAAGGCTCTCGCAATCGAAATCCGTTGCTTCTGTCCACCTGAAATGGATACCCCTCTCTCACCAATCATAGTATCCAGACCAGATGACATCCGTTCCAAATCTCCTTCAAAAGCTGCCGTCCGCACCGCCTGTTCAATTTCTTTCTGACTGGCATCTTCTTTTCCAAGGGCAATATTTTCTCTCACTGACTTGGAAAATAGAATGTGCTCTTGTGGCACATAGCCAATCAAGTCCTCGACCGAACGACGTTTGTAGGCTGTAATAGGCTGCCCATCCACTGCAAATGTCCCCTGTCCAAGCGGGTATTGACGTAGGAACTGACGTACCAGCGTCGTCTTGCCAGAACCCGTCTTTCCAACGATTCCGACTGTCTGACCAGCTTTCAGTCGCCAATTGATACCGCACAAGCTGAGACGGTCCGCATTTGGGTAGGCAAAGTCATAGTTCTCAAGGACAAAATCCTGCCCCTTCGCCAGCCATTTTTCACCGTCCGCCTCCATATCATCTCCTGTCGTAATCAATTCATTGACCTTACTGAAAGAGGTCTTACCTGTCTGATAAACCAAGACAAAGTCGGACAACATCCAAAAAGGCTCAATTAAAGAGACCATGTAAAGTTGTAAGGCGATGACCTGCCCCAGACTAACTTGACCCAAACGTAAGCAGTGCGCTCCCATAAAAAGGACGAGCGTTGTAGAGAGCCCAATCAGAAGAGAGCCCATCGGATGGTAAATGGATTGAAGGGCTGTAATTTTATCCCCCATATGGGACAACTCACGAGTACGCTTGGCAAACCGAGTACCTTGCACAGATTTTTTTGAATAAGCACGCGTCACCCGAATCCCTTCTACCGCTTCCAGGACTTCATTGTTGACCTCTGCTATAGCTATCCGCCGTTCTTCAATCAAGTCATCTTGCTTACGACTAATCAGATAAGAACCTGTCATCAATACCAGCATTGGCAGCATGGCAAGAAGGGTAATCTGCCAAGAAATGAGAAACATGGTTGGAATGATAAAAGCAATCATCCCGCCTGCATAGACCACAATCATCAGACCGTAGCCCACCATTTCCATTAGCCCCTCAACATCTGTAGAAAAGCGGGTCATCATATCGCCTGAGCGAAATTTTTCATAAAAGGGCGTCCGCATGGAAACCAATTTTCGGAAGGCCTGCCATTGCATATCAAACTTAAAATTCACCGATCCTTGAAATAGCTTGTAATGCCAAATATAGGCTGATAGATAATTTATCAGCGTTGCAGCTACTAAAATCCCAACATTTGTCCACAAGGTTTCTGCTGTTAAAGCTTGACTAGACAACTTATCCACCAAGCCTTGAATAACCTTGGTTGGGACCAACATGGTCATATCGTAGACAATCAACAAGGCAGCAATGAGCAAATAGAGCCATTTATGCTGCTTGATATAATTAAAAATTAACTGAAACATTCTTCATCTCCTCTTTCCTAGTTCTTTCCTAAAACTCTCATTTTTACATCACTTCACCTCAAAAAATGTACACAAAAAGGCCCCAAACAGATTCCTCCATTTGAGACCTTGAATGGCTTAATTATTCTTAGTACACCTAAAAAGACTAAGAATATTTCTCAGAAAGGAGGGATTGCATATTCAATTTTGCGTTCATCATTGTGTTGTTCATGATGTTTCTCCTTTCTTAATGGTTTATTCGTGTTTTATTATAGCATATGGAAAGCGCTTGTCAAGAGAAATTTATAATTTTTTAATGATTAACAACTTTCACGAACAATCAGGCGAGTCGATAACATGACTTGGCGACCAACTTCTGTTTCTCCCTCCATACGACTTTTCAGTAGACGAAGAGCTTCATTGCACATCTGTTCAATAGGAATTTGTACCGTTGTCAAGGACGGCGATACGTACTCCGCAATGTGAACATCATTGACCCCGATAATCGCAATATCTTCTGGAATTTTGTAGCCAGCTTCTTTTATGGCTTTCATGGCTCCAATCGCAATCGGGTCATTGGCTGCTACAAAAGCCGTTGGCAGGGCAGATTGATCTGTCTTGGAGAGATAATCTCTCATCGCCACATAAGCCGAATCAACTGTAAAACTGGTCATAAGCACTGGAAAATCAGACGTATCAATTCCTAGACGATACAAAATTCGTTGAAAATAGCGTTGTCGTCCGTCATAACGTGGCTCATCGTAATCCTCTAATTCTGTTTTACGGGCACCACCTAGCATCCCCAATTTCTTGTGACCAAGTTCTAACAATTTCTCAATAGCCAGTATCATCCCTTGATACAGATTAGCATTAACAGCATCCACATCGTAATCCATGACATCATTATCAATGGTACAGATATGAGGAGTCACTGTTTTTAAGTAATTCAATTGTTCCTGAGTAAATTTTCCAATGGTCACAATCCCCAGTAAATCATCCTCAACAGTCGGCAAATTGGTCAATTGAAAAAACTTAGCTTCATAGCCTTCAGCCTTCACCCGCAACTCGATATACTTACGAAGCGAGAGGTAAAAAACATCCTCTAACTCTTCCTCGTAAGAGTACCAGTAGCAGATTCCCAAGGCACCCATGCTTTTTTTCTTTCTCTTCTTCTTGCCTTTTTGCTCATAGTGGAGCAATTCAGCAATTTCAAAAATTTTTCGTTTGGTTTCATCCGTAACAGCCAAGCCCTGATCATAGTTCAAAACACGTGACACAGTTGCCTGAGAAACGCCTGCTTGATCTGCAATATCTTTTAAGGTTACCAATTCACTCCCCTCCTTTCTTCTATTTTACCTAAAACAAAGGGCAAGAACAAGTCTCACCCTCTGATTTACAGCATATTAAAGGTCAATTCCAAATGGAAGGATTCATCTAACAATTTATAGTTTTCAGCTAATTCTGGACCACAAGAATTAGAGCCAATACCAGCTTGTTTGGCATCTAAGAGCAAGACAAGATAGTCTGCTTCCACTAACTCATGGTCATGTTTGGTTTCAGTCAATGTTTCCAAACTGTAGTACGATGCATTAAAGCTGAAACCTTCCTGCGATTGAATATGCAGACCTTGGCCGACTTGATTTTGCAAGATAAGTTGATGAGTCCCTACATGAGAACCTGACTCTTGTGGGCGAATATGGTGTTCGTAGAAATCCGCTACAGGACTTTCAAATTGACCAAAGTAGCTGGCTTCTTGCTTATCCTGATACGCTTCCCAAGGTCCTTGACCAAGATAAGTCGCCTGACTCAAATCTTTCTTCAAACCAAGTTGCAAACCAACCCGCGGAAGGAATGGATGAAGAGGATTACGGGTCATATGAGACGAAACTTTTATCTGCCCTGCAGCTGTCAAAGTCCAGGTCGCTTGCACATCCAACACTTTTTCACGGTAAATTGGTGTCAATCCTACATGTGTATGCAAGACAAAATCCTCACCATTCTGCTCCCAGTCACAAGAGTAGAACTTGGTGAGCGGTTGATAGAAGCCTGCATCCTGCCAAGCTTGTCTCACACGGCGGTCATTATCTGTCGGAGCACGCCAAACTGTCCAAGTCATAGGACTTTCTAATTGTGATTGGTCATCAACTGACCAGTCTGAAAAGCCTCCACTTGTCTTGTCAAAAGTCCAAACGAGATTTCCTTTAGAAATTTCAAGACGATCAGCAAATTCTTCTACTTGCCAATCTGCAGTAGTGACTGCTCTTTCCACTTCGGGCAAAACTAGCGCATGATCAAAGACCAAAACTTGTTCACTGGAAACAAAAGTTCCTGCTGGAAGAAGGGATTGATTTTCTGCTAATGCCACATGCAGATTGAGATGGGTAAGCACGGCAGTGTTAAAAGTAAATGGCAACTCCAATTCAGCTGTTTGCTTAGCTGGAATATCTGGTAGAACAAGGGCATATTCTGCCACAACTTTGCCATTTTCTTGGAGTTCTAGTTTGGCTTTGAAACGAGTTCCTGTTGCAGCAAAGAAGAGTTTATTTTCCAAAGTCACTGTACCTTTTTCAGGATCAACAGCTTTGATGACAATCGGACGATGAATAGCTTGAAATTCCTTCAAACCTTGGTGGGGAACACGGTCTGGAGAGACGAGACCATCCACACAGAAGTTACCGTCATTAAAGCGAGAACCATCATCGCCACCGTAACCAAACTGCGCCTTACCATTCTCATCTTCTGCCAGCACAATGGCATGGTCACACCATTCCCAAACAAACCCTCCCATAAAGGTTGGGTACTGCTGCATAAGCTCATAGTAGGCACGCAGGTCACCGGGACCATTTCCCATGGCATGTGAGTATTCGCAGAGAACAAATGGTTTTTCAGGATGTTTCAGATAGAGTTCTTCTGTCTCTTCCAAGGTTGGATACATGCGCGAGTAGCAAGAAAGATAGGTGGTATCATTGTCACGCTCAGGGTCCGCATAATGAAAGGCTTCATAGTGGCGAGGACGAATTGGATCCAATTTGTAGGCATACTTAAGCCCTTCTTCAAAGGTCACACCAAAGCCTGCTTCATTTCCCATTGACCACATAAAAATGCTGGCAAAGTTCTGATTTGGAATGATAGAGGCAGCCACGCGGTCCTTGATGACTTCGATGTAGCGTGGATCATCTGCTAATTTGTTGTAATTTGCATTCCAGCCACGGCCGTAGAGTTCAACTACGCCATGTTCTTCCACATCTGCTTCACTCATAACATAGAAGCCATATTGGTCACAGAGTTCGTAAAATTCTGGCGCTTTTGGATAATGTGCAGTACGAATCGCATTGACATGATGTTCCTTCATGAGACGCAGGTCTTCAATCTGCTCCTCAATCGTCACTGTTGCACCCGTCCGTGGTCGACTATCATGCTGGTTGACACCGTAGAGTTTAATTGGGCGACCATTCAAATGAAGCACATTTTCGATAAATTCAAATCGGCGGAAACCAACACGTTCACGGAACCATTCTCCCCCAACTTGGAAGACCAAAGTATAGAGTTCTGGCGTTTCGGCTGTCCAGAGCGCTACATTTTCTACTGTCAAAGCAGACCAATCTTGCCCTTCTTCTAGCAACTGACCATCAGGACTGTACAATTTATAGGCCGACACCGTCACATCTGGATCCATGACTAAGAAGTCCAAATCCAAACTAGCCTTAGAAAAATCATCTGTTAATTCTTGTTGCACCAAATAATGGAAAAGGTGCTGTTTAGGGCGTTTCAAGAGATAGACATCTCGGAAAATGCCACTAGTACGGAATTTATCCTGATCTTCAAAATAAGTCCCGTCTGACCACTTAAGAACAAGGACAGAAAGCTGATTTTCCCCAGCCTGTAGATAAGGCGTCACATCAAATTCGGAAATGGAATGTGAAACTTGGCTGTAGCCCACCCATTGCCCATTGACCCAGACATAAAATGCCGAGTCCACACCTTCAAAGTTCAGATGAAAATCCAAGCCCAAATCTGCTTCCTCTACAGAAAATGCACGAGTATAGAGTCCCACTGGATTGTCCGTTGGAACAAAGGGCGGATCAAATGGAATAGCGTAGCGAACATTGGTATAGTTGAGTTGATCATAACCCGAATTTTGCCAAGTGGATGGTACTGCAATACTGTCCTTATGAGTAGCTATTAAGTCTTCCAAAGTCCAGTCTAACACATCCAAGATAGAGGCATAGTAAGAAAATTGCCACTGACCATTCAAGTCTAAAAAGCGGGCTGACTGCGAACGACGACTGGCTGTCAGCGCAGCCTCAGCACTCTCAAAAGGAATGTAGTAATTTCTCCGCGGCATCATATTGACATGGAGCATATCTACATTTTCATAAAAATTTTCGATTAACATATATTTCTCCTTTTACTTGATGGAACCAAGCATACCAGCTACAAAGTGTTTTTGTAGAATAAAGAAAATCAAAGCAGTTGGTAAAGTCGCTATGACAATAGCCATCATAATCACACCATAATCCGGTGAATAACTTGAGCCAAGATTGGAAATCAAGAGCGGAATCGTCTGATTTTCTGGTGTTTGTAAAACAATCAATGGCCAGAGATAGTTATTCCAAGCAGACAAGAAAGTAATGATCCCTGCTGCGGCATAGGTTGTTTTCATAGATGGCATATAAATACGGATAAAGCAACCTAATTCCGATAAACCATCAATCCGTCCCGCTTCCAACAAATCCTTGGGAAACATCTTCGTATTTTGACGGAAATAGAAAATTAAGAAAGCCGTTGAAATGTAGGGCAACATCGCTGCGGCATAAGTATCAATCCCAATAACTGGAACTGTATTGGACAAGCGACCAAATAAACGGAAAAGCGGAATCATCAGCGAAGCAAACGGAATCATCATGGCCAACATGAGGACATTAAAAACCATATCCTTGTATTTTGACCGATAAATTTCAAAGCCATAGCCAGCTAAGGAAGCGAAAAACAAGGCTAATACAGTCTGCAAAACAGATACGATAGCAGAATTTTTCAACGCACGCGCAATATCTGCTGTCTCAAATAAATTTTTCAAATTATCAAAGAAGTAGCTACCTGGCAACAAGCGACCATTGGTCACATCAATCGACTTATTGGTTGCACTGACCAAAAGGAAATAAAAGGGAAATGCAAAAACAATGGACATCAAAATGAGAAAAATATAGGTTCCAATATTCTTTTGCTTAATCATCGCGTCCACCTACCTTAAACTGAATCATTGAGAAAATCACAACCAGAATCACAATACCATAAGATACTGCCGCTGCATAGCCGAAATCTGGTGTGTATTTGAAAGACAAATTGTAAATGTATTGAGAAATAGTCATTGTCGCATTCCCTGGACCACCATTGGTGATATTCATAGGCTCATCAAAGAGCTGCAGGGTACCAATTGTAGAAGTAATGGAAGTAAAAAGAATAACAGGTTTCAAAAGTGGCATCGTAATCTTGAAAAACTGTTGACGCTCATTTGCTCCATCAATTCTCGCTGCTTCATAAACCTGCGGATCAATATTTTGCAAGGCAGACAAGAAGAAAATCATATTGTAACCTGTCCAACGCCAAGTAATCGCAATAATAATCAGAATTTTTGCCAAAAGCGGATCAGACAACCACAAGATTGGGTCTGAAATCAAGTGCAAACTCATGAGAAATTTATTGATAATCCCATCGTTTTGGAATAAATACTTGAACACAATTGAATAAGCAACCAAGGAAGTTACCGCTGGCAAGAAGACAATCGTTCTAAAAATCCCTTTGAATTTCAGCGTTTTTTTATTGAGAAGCACTGAAAAATACATGGCTAGAATGACCATTATCGGAACTTGAAAAATCAAGAATAAGAGGGTATTTTTCACTGCAACAATAAAATCTGGATCCTTGAACAAACGACTGTAGTTCTTCAGTCCAACAAATTCCATGTTCACACCTTTACCAGATTGCAAAGAAAGGATAAAGGATTGGACCATTGGATAAAAGTAGAATAAAAAGACAAGGGCAACTGGCACTGCAATAAAGAACCAGCCGACAATTTGTTTTTTAAGATGTGATTTCATCATTCACAACCTTTCCTAAAATAGAAAGCGGATAAAATCTCCGACACGGGTCCAAGCATTCTATCCGCTACACATCTCTATCATCTGATAGCAGACGGAGAATCTTATTTGAGTTGGTCTTCGGCTTCTTGTTGAGCATCTGACAAGATCTTATCGAGATTTCCACCTTTCGTGTAATCTGTAAAGGCTTTGGCTAAGATATCTTCAATTTCATAAGTATTTGAGCCGTAGTTCACAGCTGGAATTTCTTGTGCCCAACCGGCAAAATCTTTATAGACTTCTTGTCCTCCGAAATAGTCTACTTTCATATCATACATTCCGGCTTCAGTAGCTGGCTTGTAAGAACCGATTGCACCGATTTGATCTGTTAATTGTTTGTAGAGTTCAGTTGAAGAACCAAATGTTTCTTTTAAGAATGCTGCTGCTTCTTCTTTTCCGTTTTGGTTGATAACATACCAGGATGAACCACCCATATTTGAAGCATTTACTGAGCCTTCTACAGATTGACGAGGGTAAGGTACAACTGCCCATTTACCAGCTTGTGAAGTTTCAGCGGTGATAGAAGGTGTCAACCAGTTACCTGCTGGCGCAGACCAAACAGTTCCTTTGTTGAAGGCACTAACGTACTGAGCCCAATCATTATGCACGTTCATCAATCCACCATCGTAAAGGACTTTCATATCTTCAAAAGCTTCTTTCAAAGCTGCATTGCCTTTGATAGTTGGAGTCTTGCCGTCTTCACCTGTATACCAAGCACCACTTGAGTTAATCATGGCACGAATTTGTCCCAAGTCATCCATTTGGTTAGTAATCGCTTTCACACCTGTTTTTTCTTGAACAACTTTAGCAATTTCGATGTATTGATCCCAAGTAATATCTTGTAAATCTTCAACCTTGTAGCCAGCTTTTTCTAAAATATCTGTACGGACGTACATCCCAGTTGACGCTGTATCAAATGGCACATTATACACTTCCTTGTCGAAAGTACCTGCAGCAATCTTGTAATCAACGAAATCTTTTGCATTGATAATATCTGTCAATGGGAAGAAACTATCTGGATAAGCAGTCAAGAAACTTTGCGCACGATAATCTTCAATCAATACGATATTTGGCAAACCTTTTGTAACACCAGAACTAAGAGCTGTATTCAATTTTTGAACAATATCATCTTGCGCAGACTCAACAATTTTTACTTCTACAGGATCATCATCCGTTTTTTGGTAAATTTTGTCTGCCAACTCAACAGCTTTAACATTATACTTGGCATCCCATGCCCAGACAGTGATTGAATCTACATCTGCTTTATCAGACTTGCTCGATGAAGATGAACCACAACCCGCTAGCACTGCACTAGACAACAAAGCACCAGCAATTAGCATGCTTACCTTAGATTTTTTCATTGTAGATTTCCTCCTAAAATGTTGTAATTGATTTTCTACAATGACATCATAACAAAATGTAAGCGTTTCATCAATATGCTTTTGCTATTTTTTTAAAAGTTTTACTAAAAAATATTTCACCTATCAAATAAGGATTCTCAAGCTGAATATGTAACCTAAAAAACGAATTAAGCAACCATTTTTAGTAAAAATAAAAAATCTTCCCAAAAACAAATGGAAGATTCCTAAAACCTTTTTACGAAAAAAGAACCTTGCCAAGACAAGATTCTTTCTATCTCTATGCTAGTTGCCGGGATTGAACCGGCGACCTCATCCTTACCATGGATGCGCTCTACCGACTGAGCTAAACCAGCGCTTTTCTATTATAACGTAAGTCCCACATTTTTGTCAATAAGAAAAACAAGACTGGAAGCCAATCTTGTTTCATCTTTTTAAGTAATTTCATTTTTCTTTTTCAAGTAGATCAAGCCAATGACTGCCACAGCTACTGTAACCATGACAAAAACAACTGCATTTCGTCCACCAAGACTAGCGCCATTTTCCAAACCACTAGCTTGCCCCATGCTAAATAACTGCGATGCTACTGCCGTTGCGAAAGCCCCTGCAAATTGTTGGAAGGTATTGAGAACGCTATTCCCATCTGCTGACTGCTCCTTAGATAATTTGGTTAAGGCAGAGGTCACCATATTGCTAGCACCAATTCCCATTCCCAACTTGACAGTCATATCTGCCAACAAAAGGAGCCAGACTGAATGCCCCATGATACAGATGAACATCGCACCGAGACCAAAAAGAACCGTCGTCAAACCAGCCAAAATTGGCTTAAAAGATCCTACCTTGTCAAACAAATAGCCAGATACTGGTGACATAGCTACCACGATCAGAGCACCTGGAAACATAAACATGCCCGCTTGAGTTGATGTCTGTGCTAATACCAATTGCAAATGATTAGGGAGAACAAAGGAAAGTGCCAAAGGTACAATTTGATAAGCAAAGACACCGTAAAGTAAGATGACAAAGGCGCGATTACTAAAGACCGCTAGATTCAAGAGACGATTTTTCTTGTTTAGCTGATAAAAAATGACCATAGCCACTAGTGCAACTAAAAAGAAAAGTAGGGATAATTTTTCGATGGACAAAAGTAACAAGACAAGCCCGATTCCCAAGAAAACAAATGCAGGGAGATTCAATTTCTCACTAATAAACACTTTTTTACTTGGAATTGAGAACAAGCCCACAATAGTGGATACGATAAGAAGCGGAAAGAGTAGCATGAAAATCATCTGCCAGCCAAAATGTGCCAATACAAATCCGCCATAAGTAGGACCGATAGCTGGCGCCAACAAGGTCGTCATAGCAGCGATCCCCATCATAAAGCCGCGTTTTTCCAATGGCACATAATGCAGGATGATATGGTACATGAGAGGCAAGGCTAGCCCTGTACCAATCCCTTGTAACATCCGCCCTAACAAAAGGACCATCAAATTGGCCGCAAAACTATCTACAGCTACCCCTATCAAAAAGAGCAGATTGGCCATCAAAAAAATCTGTCTCTCTGAAAAATTCCGAATCAGATAAGCTGACAAAGGAACCGTTGCAGCCACTGCCAACAAATTTCCCGTCGTCGCCCACTGAATTACTGTTGCACCTACTCCAAACTCCGCCATCAGCGTCGGAAAGGTCACATTCATCGATGTTTCAAATAAAATACCACAAAAACTTAAAATTGCTGTCGCAATCATGGCTGGTACAACATGCCATTTTTTTGTCGTCATAGTTCCTCCTTATATGAAAAAATGGGCACTAATTTCTCTAGTGCCCATTTAATTACATGAATTAAAATACAGATTGTAGTCGGTCTGAACCGAACGAAATCTATTATATCAAAACATCCAAGGAATGACAAGATTTATTTTTCTGCTGTTACAGATTTATCTTCCACTTCTTGCGGATTTTCATAAGCATTGATAATCTCGGCCACAACTGGGTGGCGGACTACATCCTTGGCTGAAAAATGGACAAAATCAATTTGTTTAATGGCTTGTAATTTTTCCTGGGCATCAATCAAACCTGATTTTACATTGCGTGGTAGGTCAATCTGACTAGTATCACCATTGACAATCATTTTAGAATTGAAACCAAGACGGGTCAGGAACATCTTCATCTGCATAATGGTCGTATTTTGTGCCTCATCAAGAATGACAAAGGCATCATCCAAGGTACGTCCACGCATATAAGCCAGTGGTGCAATTTCAATGGTTTCCCGCTCCATAAGGCGCGTCGTCTGTTCCTTACCCAAGATCTGATAGAGAGCATCATAAACAGGACGAAGATAGGGATCCACCTTTTCCTTGAGATCTCCTGGCAAGAAACCAAGACTTTCTCCCGCTTCTACTGCTGGACGTGTCAAGACAATCCGCTTAACCTGTCCTCGCTTTAAGGCCGTTACTGCAAGTGTCACCGCTAAAAAGGTCTTCCCAGTACCTGCAGGACCGATCCCGAAGACCACATCGTGTTTCTTGACACTGTCTACATAAACTTTTTGCCCTAGGGTCTTGACTCGAATCGGTTTTCCGTAGTTGTCCTTGATGATTTCTTCTTCATAAAGGGCTACAAACTTGTCAATAGTCCCTGCCTGAGCCATGGAAAGCGCCGTAACCACATCTGGCGTATTGACTAGCATACCACGACCAACCAAAACCAGCAGGGCTTGAATGGTCAATCGAGCAACTTCAACAGATTCCTCGTCATCCCCTAAAATCTGCACACGCTCTGTCCGCGCATGAATGACCACATCTAAGTTTTCCTCAATCAAACGCAAATGACGTTCGTTGCTTCCAAAAAGTGCCAACACATCATCAGGATGGCTCAAGGTTACTTCAACTGAAAATTCTTGCAAATTCAATTTCTTCCTTTTTTTCTTACTAGCTTCATTATAGCAGAAAATCCCAGACTGGTGAGATTTTCTTAATTTTCTCTCTCGATTCGCATGGTTAAATGCTCAGGTAAGCGAAAAATCTCTTCTCTGAGGAATTTCGGATAAACCACTTCCTCTTGTAATTGCTGAAAATCCAGCCAGAAAAAGTGATTTTCACGCTTCTTTTCCATCACAGTAAAGTCAGCTTTACTAATATTTGCTACTTCAATCAAAAAATACAAGCATAGCTCATGAAAGGCTTCACCACTAACTTCTTCCGTAAAAAAAGCTTTGAGCCAGCCACAAGGGACGGATAATCTGAGCTGGGCAAGCCAACTCTTCTTGAATTTCTCGTAGAATAGCCTCTTCAGCACTTTCGCCAAACTGCACTCTACCACCTGGTAAATAGCTATAGGGAACTTGCTCCTCCCTCATGACCAATAACGAGAGCAGCCACACGGAGATTGAAACGTCCAGATTCCATTTTAAATGAAATATCCATGTCAATGTCCCAAATATTCTTCCCAAATCTGGTCAAAATGACCGAGGTTAAAGGCGAAGCTAGCTTGGTCTTCCAAGTAACGACTGACGGTATCGAAATCATCTGTGTGCTTAGGAAAAGTGGTATCGTCAAAGGCATGGTCTGCCAAAATCGCCAAGGGTTCATTGGACTTGGGATTGCGCTGGGTGATCAACCAGCTGTAAAATGATTTTCTCATAGATTCCTTTCTGACCAACTAACGCAGTCCTAGCATAGATTCCTTAGCATGTACCATATCGGTTATCATCTGGCAATAAGGCGTCGGAATACCAGCACGTTTGCCCTTGAAAACAACAGCCCCATTAAGGTAGTCAATCTCAGTACGGCGTTTGTGTTGGACCAAATCTTGGTGCATAGAGGGATAATGACTAGAAGCTTTCTTAGAAGTTTCCATGATGTATGCCCAAATGGCTTTTTCATCAATTCCGTCTGCTTCTGACTTAGCTACAGCGATAAATTCATCAAAAATATTCTTAACCAGATTCAGGCCTGCTTCTGTCCCAAACAATTCACCAATGGTACAGTCTAAAACGGCGCAAGTTGGATTCATCACTCCATTAACACAAGCCTTACGCCAGATAGCCTCAATCACATTGTCATCATAACTTGCATTGAGACCTGCTTGATTAAACATATCAATAATGTCAGCCACAGACTGACCATCACCCACCATATTTTGCACAAAAACACTGCCTGGCCCCTGCAGATGAACATGTCCTGGTCCTTTGAGCCCCGCCAACCAGATGGTCACCCCAACCATAATATTTTCTTGATCCAGATAACGACGCATGGTTGTTGCATGCCCAAGTCCATTCAAAAGGCTCAAAACCTTGGTATGTTCCCCGATAATCCCTCGAATATCCTGGAGCATTTTTGGTAATTGGTCTGCCTTGGGCAAGAGAATGATCAAATCCGCAATCTCCGTTGCCTCAGTTGGCTTCATGATGGGCAGGTGAACACAATCCTCTACATCACCAGTCACCTTGAGCCCATTTTGAGAAATGGCTGCGATATGGTCTTCCCAATTATCCAGCAAAATAACCCGATTATCAGTCTTCGACAACTGGTAACCAAAACGACAGCCCATGGCTCCGCTACCTGCAATATACACTAACATGAGCTCACCCTTTCTAGATTAATTCTGTTCCAAATTGGTCCTGTTTGATTTTCTTAGCCTTCATGAGTCCACCAAGTGCTTTCTTGAATTGACCTTTTGACAAACCAAATGTTGCCTTGATGTCTTCTGGCGCTGATTTATCATTTAAGGTCATAAAGCCACCATTGCTCTCCAAGTAGGTCAAAATCATCTGGGCATCATTTTCCAACATCTCAAAGGAGCGTGGTTTAAGAGATAGATTGAGGGTACGATCTACAGCCCGATAACCAATCACACGCGCATCCAAGACCTGACCCAAGCGTGGCTCTGTATAGCGTTCATTTGGATGAATAAAGCCCAACATATTGTTATCAGGTAGATAGACAAAGGTACCACTTATTTTCAGACGGAAAACGATAGCCTTGACATTTTGGTTTTGCATATTATCATAGGCTGGTCCAGCCATCTTTTGGAAATCTTCTTGAAAAGCTGGTAGGGCCCAAATGCGGTCTTTCTTGTCCACACTGTAGCGAACATAGAGTTGGTCACCTTTTTTCGGCCAAAGTTCCTTGATTTCTGGCAAAATATCCAGTGACACGACCACTTCCTTATCAGGAAGCCCTGTATCTAGAAAAACACCCAAGTCCTTACGAACATCTGTAACAGTTCCCCAACCAAAGCTATCTTGGGTTGCTGTCACTTCCTTGGTGGTCAAACGTGGTTTTTGCTTCATGTCCAAGTAGGCGAAGCCCTTGACAGACTCACCTAGTTTGTGCTCCCCTTCTTCTTTTAAAAGAGCGAAGGTCACTCCCTCCTTTTGGACAAAGTAAAATTGTTCATTTTCATCGGTCACTAGACCCACAATAAAAGTTGCTAATAAATGGTTCATAATCTATTCCTTTAATGTTAAAAAGAGAGCCAGCAGAAACTGACTCAGGTCTTTTCTTATACAGACAGGAGTTCTTTTTCTTTCTCAGCTGTCATACTGTCAATTGTCTTGATAGCGTCATCCGTTGCTTTTTGGATGTCTTTTTCAAGAGTTTTCAACTCATCTTCAGTGATTTCTTTTGCTTTTTCAGCTTTTTTGGCTTCATCCATGGCATCACGGCGGATATTACGGATAGCAACTTTTGAGTTTTCTCCGACTTTTTTCACATCTTTCGCCAAGTGTTTACGAGTTTCTTCTGTCAAGGCTGGGATAACCAAACGAATAACAGTACCATCAGATTGTGGTGTCAAACCAAGGTCTGAAGCGTTAAGAGCACGTTCAATATCTTTCAAGATTGACTTATCAAATGGAGTAATCAAGAGAACACGCGCTTCTGGCACAGTGATACCAGCCAACTGATTAAGCGGAGTTTCTGCACCGTAGTATTCAACAGTGATACGGTCAAGTAGGCTTGCATTGGCACGGCCTGCACGGATTTGACCAAATTCACGCGCCAAGCTTTGGTGTGATTGCGCCATACGTTCTTGAGCTTTTGTTACGATTTCTTTTGACATATAGTTTCCTTTTCTTATTTATGTTCTGATTTATTTGAAACGGTTGTACCAATTTGTTCACCGAAGACAACGCGCTTGATATTTCCTGGCTCGTTCATGTTGAAAACAACTAGGTCAATGTCATTGTCCATTGAAAGTGTTGAAGCTGTCGCATCCATGATTTTCAGACCACGTTTGATGACTTCAACGTGTGTCAATTCGTCAAACTTAACGGCATTGGCATCTTTGCGAGGATCCGTATTGTAGACACCATCTACACCATTTTTAGCCATAAGAATGGCATCCGCTTCAATTTCTGCTGCACGAAGGGCTGCAGTTGTATCTGTTGAGAAATAAGGTGAGCCGATTCCCGCACCAAAGACCACGATGCGGCCCTTTTCCAAGTGACGGAGGGCACGACCACGAATATAAGGCTCCGCTACATTTTGCATAGGAATAGCTGTCTGCACACGTGTATCCACTCCATACTGTTGGAGGCTATCTGCCATAACAAGCGCATTCATAACGGTACCAAGCATGCCAGTGTAGTCAGCCTGCACACGGTCCATACCAGCTTCTGCAGCTGGTTCACCACGCCAAAGATTTCCACCGCCGATAACCAAGGCGATTTGGACACCTGAGCTATGGACTTCTGCAATCTCTTTGGCCATTGCCTGAACAGTTGGAAGGTCAATACCGACACCACGTTCACCTGCCAAGGCTTCTCCTGACAATTTGATTAGAATACGTTCATATTTGGGTTTCATCATCTTACTCCTCTGTATTTATCTAAACTATTTTACCACAAAATTAGCAAAAAAAGAAAACCTTACGGTCTTCTTTTAGGAAATTTTCAATTTGCGACGAAGTGCCTTAGCGCGAGAACCAATTAGCTTATCCAGCTGGCGTGTTTTCAAGGTCAGAAGGACAAAGACTACTATTCCAGCCGAACCACTAATGGCAACATGAACAGCACAGATGAATTGACCAGACAGAGGCAGAATTTTAACAAGTCCAAACTCTACAAGCCAGATAACCACACCCATAATCAAGCTAATCCAACTAATGGTCAATATGTCTTTCTTCACATGAGCTTCATCAATCGGCACCACTTGCTTAATCCGCTTATAAAAGAGATAAACCGTTACTGTCAAGCCAATGGCTGAAGCAAGCAAGGAGCCATAAGCATGGAAGAGCCAAAGTGCTGGCAACTGCAAGATACATTTTACGGCAAGACCAATAAAGAAGTACTTAATCGCCGCACGATTTTCAAAGATAGCTGGAATCACTACACCAAAGATAGCATAGAGTCCTTGGATGAAAATCAAGAGAAGATTGGCAATGAAGAGCTGAATTTCCGCATTTGTAGCTAAATTATAAAAGCTGCTGTAGAGCGGACGAGCTAGGAGAACCGTCCCCGTAATAGCTGGAATGACAAAGATAAAGAGCATCTGCAAATTATCCTCGATTAACTTCCCAGTTCCTTTTTTATCCCCCTGGACAAAACGCTCCGTAATCAAAGGAATGGCCACACTTCCAAGCGAACCTGTCACCCCAATAATCAACATGGTAATCTTACTTGGATTAGCCGTCATATAAGAGTACAAAACAAGGAGACTCTTCTTACTTTGGTCCGTAATCAGCGCCATAAAATTGACGAAAGTCATTTGGTCAATCAATTGGAAAATCTGGAAGGCACAGCCCAAAATGATAAGCGGAATAGCTTCCCTCACCGTCTCCAAAATCAAGCCCTTCAAATCAATGGTGACTGAAGCCGGTTTTGGTCGGAAAACTTTCTTAACAAATCCCTGCCTATACATGGTGTAACCCAAGGTACCAACACTGGCAATCATTCCAATAAAGGCCGCAAATGTTGATTGAACAACCGCTTCCTTATAGTCACCTGATCCCAATTTCATAATAAAAAAAGTTGTTGCCAAAATCCAGATAACTCGAACAATTTGCTCCACAATCTGACTAACAGCATAAGGCTTCATATCGTGGTGTCCTTGGAAGAAGCCACGCATAATACTCATGGTTGGAAAGATAAAGAGAGGAGGAACGAGGCTATACATAACCGGAATCAACTCCTCTTTGGCACCCGACATTTGAGCCAAAAGAGGCGAAGATAGATACATGATAGCAGCAAAGACAACTCCCAAAATCACCATGAGTTTGAAAAATTCTCTTACCAAATAGTAAGAAATGTCCGAGCGACCCTTGATATTGTATTTAGCAATCTGCTTGGCAACTGCAGTTGGCAAACCAACTGTTGATAACAGTAAAAAGTTAGCATAGACCTGATAGCCCATGTTGAAGAGAGCGTTAGCTTCTGCTCTGTGTTCTCCCATCCATCGATACCAGATGATAATGTAGATAACCCCCAGTAAACGGCTGATAAAACTACCAGCTGTTAACCAAGCTACTCCACGCACCATGGTCTCCTGACCATGCGACTGTTTGGTTTCTGTATTTTCAGACATAATATTCTCTCTCATTGCTTTCTTGTCTGTATATTATAAACTTTTCCTTCTAGCTTGTAAAACGGGAACATTTAGTTTAGAATGATAAGGACCTCTTTTACCAGTAAAATGTAAGGAACTAGTTATGAAAAAACACGCCTACTTAGTCATCGCCTATGATAAATATGAGCAACTTGCTTTTCAAATTTCACTGTTAGATGACCCTCGTAATGATATTTTTATCCATATTGATAAACGAAGCCGTCTCACCAAAGAAGACCAAGACATGTTACAGGCTGCTGCTAAGCATTCTAAGATATATTTCATACCTCGAATCGCTGTTTATTGGGGACATTTTTCTCTGGTGGAATGCGAGCTCTTACTTTACAAATCTGCCGCAGAAAAAGGGCCCTATGCCTTCTACCATTTGATTTCAGGCGCAGACCTCCCTCTGCAATCTCAGGATGTCATTCACGATTTTTTCCAAGATAAAACAGACAAGATTTTTATCACTCGCTATAACCAAGAAGAGGCTGAAAAATTAAAACTGTACAAGTTGGTTGAGCATTATCATCTCTCACGTCGCATCAATCCACGTAATCTCTCACCTTTTGCACGTAAAATCTTGCGTGCTTATCAGATTGCTGAAAATAAAATCCAAACTGCTTTAAAAATTGATCGCCTGCACGGAAAACGAAAAGAATTGGGCTTCGATGGCTTCTCTGAGTGGAAATCATTCAACCACGATGTCCTTCTGACAGTCCTAGAAAATGAAGCCTTTATTCGCAAACATTTCCGTTTCACTTTCTGTTCAGATGAGTATTTCTTCGCCATGGTGTTAAAACGTGCTAACCTATTGGAGAACATCTATCACTCCGATCCTGTTGAAGAGGTTCCAGATGAATTCCAAGGAAATCTACGCTATATCAACTGGTGGGATGGGCGTCCCTATGAGTGGACAGATAGTGAAAAAGATATCGCTCAGCTTGAGAAAGGACGCGAGCTTGGTCATCTCTTCTCTCGCAAATTCAATCTTGAAAAACATCCTAAACTTAAGGAATACATTCTTTCGATTACACAATAAAAAGAGCCCGCGAGCTCTTTTTTTATTGTGCTGGTCCAGCGAATGACTGACTGTAATACACATATTGTGGATTGATATTTTTCCCTAGCAATTCGTCAACTCTTGCAAAAGAATAACCCTGTCCTGTCAAATAAGCTAATACACTGTCTAAAGAAGCCACCGTTGTCGGATGAATATCATGCATGAGAATGATACTTCCTGCTTGCGTGTGCGCCTTGACTTCTCCCAAAATAGCTGCTGGGTTCTTACTCTTCCAATCCAAGGTATCCACCGTCCAATAAATGGCTGGTAGATTGGTCACCGCCTGCACGGCCTGATTGACAGCACCGTATGGAGGACGATAAGAAGTTGGTCGTTGACCAGTGACCGCCTGTATAGCAGATTGAGTATCTTCAATTTCCTGCTTGATTTGATCTGCCGCTAACTTGGTTAACTGCGGATGATTCCAGCTATGGTTGGCAATTTCATGCCCTTCTGCCTGCATACGCTTCAGAATAGCCTCATTTCCAGCAATATTTTTCCCTAAGACAAAGAAGGTTGCCTTGACCTTATATTTCTTCAACAAATCCAGCACCTGCGGTGTCGTCTCCGGACTTGGACCATCATCAAATGTAATAGCAATCCGCAGCTGGTTCTTTTTGGCCTCCTGTTCAGCCAAATAAGCTTCATATTCTTTTTTATCTGTTTCTGTCAGATAATCTACCTTAATTTCATCATAAAGTGTTGAAACAGGCAAGCTCAACTGGCGAACACCTGCCAAGTCACTTGGAAAATGAAGAGTCAACTGACTATTATCATAGCTAAAATCAAGACTCGCTAAGTCTAGTTTCTTCAAATCAGCTACAGCTTGATTTTTTTCATCCTCTGACTTACCTAACTTGCCTATTTCATCAACCAGCTGTTTTGCATAGGCTTCTACTACAGGCTGACTATTTGAAAATAGCTTGGTCAGATCGAAAGGTTGATTGTCTTCTGTTAAAAACAAGCTTCCCTCATCCTCTGACTGCTCTCCATCTAACTTCGCTCCTTTAATGTGATAAGAAATTGAGTGTAATCGCTCTTTTCTGACTTTGGGAAAATTTGTTTTTTCTTCTTTTGCCATTAAAAGATAGAGGCGATCGACAGCTCCTTTAGCTGGCTTTCGACCAATTTTCTTTTCAATAGAAGCATACATTTTCTGTTCCAGTGAAGAGATGCGTTTCCCATCTTTTCCTTTTGGAAAATAGGCAATTACTCGGCTGTGCCCTGTATTTCCTTCTTGTAAATCATAAGCTAAGGATGGTGCTAATTGCTTCTTTTTCAGCTCAATTGCCTGAGCCAAACTTCGGTCAATGTAGGTTTTATAGGCAAAAAAACTACCTACACCAACTACTGCTAACATGAACAGATTTACCAGCAATAACCACCACCACTTTTTCATTTACGTGCCCTCTTCTTATTTTCTTCCATACCATACTAAGCTATTTACAAGCTAGTGTCAATAAAATTATGGTAACAATTTTGTATGAAAAGGCTGAGAACTTGTCCCAGCCGATATCTAATCTTTAGTCTGCACGAATGACTTCCACACGGTAGCCATCTGGATCTGTAACAAAGTAGTAATGACCTGGATTTCCCGGAAGACCAGACAACTCTGTCGTTGGATAACCAAGTGCCTTATGCTTGGCATTATCCCCTTCTAGGTCATCGGAAGAAAGAGCCAAATGAGAGAAGCCATCCCCTACTACATATGGACCATGGTCAAAGTTGTAAGTCAATTCAATCTCAAACTCATCTCCTGGCAAGGCCATATAGACCAAGCTAAACTTGTGTTCTGGGTAGTCCTTACGACGGGTTTCTACAAAACCAAAACAATCCGCATAAAACTTCATTGAAGCTTCCAAATTCTCAACACGCAAACACGCGTGAAGCATTTTCAAACTAGCCATAATTCCTCCTTATTTTGGCATCACAATAATGGTGAAATGATGTCCGTCTAAATCCTCAAAAGCACCTCCAAAAATACCTCCGCGATCTCCTGCTTGTACTGTTACGCGACCACCATTTTCCGCAACCTTCTCTAAGAAAGCAACCACTTCTTCTGGACTTTCAACATCAATGCTCACTAAGGCATCATTGCCTGTAGCTTGAAAAGGCGCCATCATAGTGAATACAGACTCAGAAAAATAAACAATCTGCCCATTTTTGCCCAGACGAATATCAACTACCGGTCCCGTCTCACCTTGGGGATAGGAAACTTCAAACCCTAAATCCGCAAAGAAGTCAGCAGTTGCTGAAACGGATTTGCTTGAAAAATTTAGCCACATTGATTGAACCATCATTTCTCCTAAGTAATTTCTATCACAAATATTCTAGCATATTGATAGAAAGAAGGGTACAAAAAGAGAGTGGGACAAAGATCGTGATTTCGCAGAAATCGATTTTGTCGTCCCACCTCCGCACAGTTGACTAGATTGGTCAAAATCGCTTGCCTAGCAAGAGATGAGAACATTCAGTCAACCACTGCGTCAAACTGTTAAAGTTATAAAAGTTTGAGAGCCTGAGACTTTTGTCCCAGGCTCTTCCTCCAGAATTACTTACCAAGGTAGTATTCTGAAACGATGTTCAATTTTTCGTCCAATTCAAATACCAATGGTGGGAAGTTTGGAATTTCAACGTCCATGATTTCATCGTCAGACAATTGTTTGATGTGTTTTACAAGGGCACGGATTGAGTTACCGTGTGCACCTACGAATACGTTTTTACCATCTTTAAGTGCTGGAGCGATTTTATCTTCCCAGAATGGAAGAGCGCGTTCCAAAGTCACTTTCAAGTTTTCAGCATCTGGAATAACTGAGTCATCAAGGTGTGCGTAACGACGGTCTGTGTGAGCTGAATGCTCATCATCTTTTGCCATATCTGGTGGCAATGTGTCGTATGAACGGCGCCAGATGTGAACTTGTTCATCACCAAATTGCTCAGCTGCTTCTGCTTTGTTTTTACCTGTCAAACCACCGTAGTGACGTTCGTTCAAGCGCCATGATTTTTCAACTGGTACCCAAAGTTGGTCAGCTGCTTCAAGAGCAAGGTTTGTTGTTTTAATCGCACGTTTCAAAACTGATGTGTAAGCAAGGTCAAATTCGATGCCAGCTTCTTTAATCAATTTACCAGCGTCAATCGCTTGTTGTGTTCCTTTTTCTGACAAATCAACGTCAGCCCAACCTGTGAAAAGGTTAGCTTTGTTCCATTCTGACTCACCGTGGCGAGCAAAAACCAATTTTACCATTCTATTGGATTCTCCTTTTTATTTTGAGGTTGCCCTCTTTTACCTTTCTATTCTACACAAAAAACATAAAAAAAGCTAGACTTATGGGAAGGTGGTTGCGTTTTCATGGTTTTATCTGTAAAAATCAGCCCTGAGACGGATAATCTTTCCAAACTTTTTTAGCTAAACATGATATAATGGAAAGGCTGATTAAGACACTATGGGTGTCTAAAAGACAGGAGTCATCATGAAAAAAGTCGCTATTGTCTCTGCCTACCGCTCTGCCATCGGCAACTTTGGAGGTAGTCTTAAAGACATGAAAATGGCTCAGCTGGGTGCCGATGTAACCAGTTATGCCCTCGAACAAAAAAATATTCCTACTACTCTTATTGATGAAGTGATTTTCGGAAATGTCTTATCTGCTGGTCATGGACAAAATATTGCCCGCCAGATTGCGATTACTGCAGGTATTCCTGAAGAAGTTTCTGCCTACACAGTCAATAAGGTCTGTGGCTCAGGCTTAAAAGCTGTTCTTCTGGCTGCTCAATCCATCCTCCTAGGTGACAACGATGTCGTGCTGGCTGGTGGTATTGAAATGATGAGCCAAGCAGCTTATATCAATAAAGAAGCTCGTTTCGGTAGCAAATTGGGCCACCTATCTCTAGCAGATAGTCTGCTCCTAGATGGTTTAACAGATGCTTTTTCTGGAGAGCATATGGGGATTACCGCTGAAAATGTAGCGGAACTCCACGGTATTTCCCGCGAAGAACAAGATGCCTTTGCCCTTTCTAGTCAGGAAAAAGCTGCGCGAGCTCTTGAAAATGGTCGCTTCGCTGATGAGATTGTTCCTTTAGCCGTCAAACTTGGTCGTCAGAAAATCACCTTTGACACCGACGAGTATCCTCGCTCTACATCATTAGAAAAACTGGCTCAACTGCGTCCTGCCTTCAAAAAAGACGGTAGCGTAACGGCAGGAAATGCTTCTGGTATCAATGACGGTTGCGCTGTTTTGGTGCTGATGTCAGACGAGAAAGCTAATGAATTAGGGATTGAACCACTAGCCTACATTGAAAGCTATGCAACTGCTGGTATCTCACCAGACCTTATGGGATTGGGACCAATTCCTGCTAGTCAAAAAGCACTCAAAAAAGCTGGCTTATCTGTTGAAAATATCGATCTCTTCGAATTAAATGAAGCCTTCGCAGCCCAAGCTATTCCTGTGGCCCGCGAATTAGGCATTCCAGCTGAAAAAATCAATGTGAATGGCGGTGCTATTGCCCTTGGCCACCCAATCGGTGCCAGCGGTGCTCGAATCTTGGTTAGCCTCATTCACGAATTAGAAAAACGTCAAGAAAAATTGGGCCTCTGCTCTCTCTGTATTGGTGGAGGGCAAGGGATTTCCCTTATTATTTCAAATGCAAAAGGATAGAAAATGAATATTGGTATAGATAAAATTGGTTTTGCTGCCCCCAGCTATGTCCTCGACTTAGCAGACTTGGCAGCTGCCCGCGATATTGACCCAAATAAATTTAAAATCGGACTCATGCAAAGCCAAATGGCTGTTGCTCCAGTCAGTCAAGATATTGTCACCCTAGGTGCTCAAGCAGCGCAAGCTATTTTGACCGACGAAGACAAAGAAGCTATCGACATGGTGATCGTCGGTACAGAGTCTAGTATCGACCAAAGCAAGGCAGCGGCCGTCTATATTCACGGCCTTTTGGGAATCCAACCCTTCGCACGCTCTATTGAAATCAAGGAAGCCTGCTATGGGGCAACCGCTGGTCTGAGCCTCGCTAAGAGCCATGTGGCACAATTTCCTGATTCAAAAGTCTTGGTAATTGCTAGCGACATTGCCAAGTACGGAATTGCTTCTGGTGGGGAGTCCACTCAAGGGGCTGGCGCTATTGCCATGTTGGTCTCTGCTGATCCTCGTGTTATGGTTCTCAACAATGATAATATCTGCCAAACCCGTGATATCATGGACTTCTGGCGTCCTAACTATGACAAGTACCCTCGCGTAGATGGAAAATTTTCAACTGAACAATACACTGATTGCTTGACGACTACCTTTGCTCGTTACCAAGAAAAAACTGGTAAGACTTTGGCGGATTTTGCAGCCATGTGCTTGCACATTCCTTTCTCAAAACAGGGACTTAAGGGACTTCAAGCTATTGCCCAAGAAGAGGATTTGGAACGCTTAACAGCCCGTTTCCACGAGGCTATCATTTACAACCAAATCGTGGGTAATATCTATACTGGTTCTATTTTCCTTTCTTTACTTTCTCTGCTGGAAAATAGCCAAGCTATCCAGGCAGATGACCAGGTCCTCTTTTATAGTTATGGTAGTGGAGCTGTCTGTGAAATTTTCAGCGGACGCTTAGTTGAAGGCTTCCGTGATCAACTCGACAGCAAACGTTTGGAGAAATTACAAGCTCGTGAGCAATTGACTGTTGCGCAATACGAGGAAATTTTCTTCGAAGAAATCCAAGTAGACGCAGATGGTAACTCAGTTGAACTAACTGATACCGCTCCATTTTCCCTCCAAAAAATTGAAGACCACAAGCGAATTTATCGCAAAGGATAAAAATACGGAGCTGGGCAAAAAGTCCAACTCCTAATTTTATTTGAGCTAGAATTGCAAGACGCAGTGGTTGTCGGGTGCTGATTGGCATCTTTGTTCGCTTTTCAAGCTTCAAAGATAGCCTAATCAACTGTGCGGGGGTGGGAGAGAAAAGGTCCAGTGGACGTTTTCTGCCTGAGCTAAAAAATAAGGGAGCGAAGGGAACTCTTTGTTGATTGCTATGAGTTCTTTCCCACTCCCTTTTGATGTGAAAGGAATCGTATGTCAGATTTTTCAGGATTTTATAAAAAAACACGCCAGGAGCGTATTCGTATTTTAGCTGACAAGACGGAGCTGTCTGAAGAAACATGTCAGATTTTAGAGGAAGACCGTAATTTACCAGAAACCGTTGCTGGAAAGATGGCAGAAAACCATCTTGGGACCTTTTCTCTGCCATTTTCTGTTGTTCCAGAATTTACAGTCAATGACTATGAATACCGCATTCCTATAGTAACAGAGGAGCCTTCTGTTGTCGCTGCCTGTTCATTTGGCGCCAAAATCATTGCCAAGTCCGGTGGCTTTACAACCAGCATTGAAGAGCGGCTCATGATTGGTCAGGTTGCCCTTTATGATGTAGTCGATATGGAAAAAGCTCGCGCTGAATTGCTGGAAAATAGCCAGCAGATTATCTCCCTTGCCAATCAAGCCCACCCTTCCATTGTCAAAAGAGGAGGTGGTGCACGAAAAATTTCAGTGGAAATCAAGGAGCAGTTCCTCATTCTCTACCTACACGTGGATGTCCAAGAAGCTATGGGGGCCAATATCCTCAATACCATGCTTGAAGGGATTAAGGATTATCTGGAAAATGTGACCGCTGGAAAAAGTCTCATGGCGATTCTATCCAACTATGCGACTGATTCACTAGTGACAGCCAGCTGCCGTATTAAGATTTCCAGTCTCCATACAGATCCCGCCCTTGCTCAAGAAACAGCAGAAAAGCTAGCTCTTGCTAGCAAACTTGCTCAAGTCGATCCCTATCGGGCAGCTACGCATAACAAGGGGATTTTCAATGGGATTGATGCTCTTGTTGTCGCGACCGGAAATGATTGGCGAGCTGTTGAAGCCGGTTCCCACGCCTATGCCAGCCGTGATGGGATTTACCGCGGATTGTCAACTTGGACCATTGACGGAGAAGCATTAGTTGGGAGCTTGACCCTGCCAATGCCTATTGCAACTGTCGGAGGCTCCATTGGTCTCAATCCAAAAGTTCAGGTTGCCTTTGACCTCCTTGGTCACCCCGACGCCCGTACCCTAGCCGGTCTCATCGTGTCCGTCGGACTCTGCCAAAACTTTGCAGCACTGCGGGCTTTGGTGACATCTGGCATCCAGCAAGGGCATATGAAACTCCATGCAAAATCCCTAGCTATGTTGGCTGGAGCCATAGAAAACGAAATTGAAGAGGTCGCTCGTCTCCTTCGTCAAGAAAAACATATGAATTTGGAGACAGCCGAAAAACTTTTGACGCAGGTACGCACTCCATAGATATGTAAAAAGAACTTGGGCAAAAAGTTTCAAGTTCTCAAATTTTTATAGTTTTAACAGTTTGATGTAGTGGTTGACTGAATGTTCTCATCCCTTGCTACGCAAGTAATTTCGAATAGAAGTGGGAGTGAAATAGTCTGGGGAGAGACTATTTCAGCCCGAACCTTAAATTAAAGATGTGAGGGAAAATCGATTTCTGCGAAATCACGATTTTTGTCCCACTTTCTTTCTAATCTTCTAACATCATTTCCAGTCGTGTTTTCTGCGCTGACATACCCAAGCGTTCATAAAAGCGAGCTGCACCTGCATTATCATTCCAAACATCTAAGGTCAGATTGTGACAGCTAAGTTCTTTAGCATATTCCTTAGCGAAGTCCATGAGTTTTTGGCCGATGGCTTGACCACGAGCAGACTCATCCACACAAAGATCATCGATAAACAGCGTTTTGATCAGCTCTAACACATTACTGTCAGCTTCCTTTATTTGACAAAAAAGGTGCCCTAAAATCTGCCCTTCTTTCTCATAAACAAAAATCGGTCTTTGGTCATCGAGCACCAGTTTCTCTAATTCTTCAAATGAGAACTTCTGCCCCTTTGCCTTAAAAATATCTGGACGCACCTGGTGATGCACCAATAAAATCTGCTGTAAAAAATGAATCAAGACTGGAATGTCTGTCTGACTTGCTCTTCGAATCATATGCTTTCTCCTTATGATGTTTTATCCTACCACAAAATAGTATCTTTGTAAAATCAGACCTGAGACGGATGTCAGCAGCAAGCCAATCCCTTATACTATAGGTGTATCCTAAATATTTCATCCTCTAGTTCACTAGACTAGAGGATAATCTCCTTGAAAGTCCAACCTCCGTGTTGGATTTTTTGTATTGTTTTACTTATCTCATTTCAAAACATCAAAAAATTATCATCAAGTTCTAATTCTTTTCTATAAAGCTCTGTTAGACACATATTTTACAATTATAGCTATGAAATCCACCAATGCTTAGTTGAAATTATCTACTTCCATAAATAAAATTTTCATCTACAACTTTGAGAGTCTAATAATTTTTACAGGTTGCCCCCTCTATAGTACGACAAAACAAGAGGTTCCCAACTTGTCCAACAAGATATTTTCTTTGACATATACTAATACTACTCTTGGTAAAGTATTAGGAGTAAGTTCCAAAATTTGTTTGTTCATATCTGCCACCTTTCATTTTAGGGAGATAAAAAAGCACCATATCGGTGCTTAATGATATTAACAATCGTAAAATACATACTTTTCACGTTGTAGTCTACATCTTTTTCATCTGAGTCATAGCCATATTCATCTTCAAAGTAATCATATTTATCTTTAATGCATTTATCCAATTTTGCCTCAAAGATATCGCTCTCTTCCTGTGGTCCATAGATAGCCGCTACAGGAAAAATAGGTGCTACTAAACGATAGCCAAAAATTTCGCTGAATGTATCTGCTTTTTCCGCTACACGTAGATAGCTTTCGATAATCTGCATGACTACCTCTCCTTTAGTTTATTCATAATATAATTATAACTCTATGGAAATGTGTTTTCAATTATTTCACCATCCTCACAATCAAATTACACCTCAAATATATTGATAAAGAACTCACTTCCAAGTTTACTTTTTTAAAAGATGCTAAATCAGATATCTCCCCACATCACTAAAAAAATAAAATGTAACCAAAGTCTTGGAAAACTACTAAAGTTTTTCCCCAAAACATAGAAAAAAGCCTACTGCACAACGCTGAAACGTTGATACAATAGGCTTTTTAAGTCGCAACTATTTAACAGCGTCTTTAAGAGCTTTACCAGCTTTGAATGCTGGAACTTTTGAAGCTGCGATTGTGATTTCTTCTTTAGTTTGAGGGTTGCGACCTTTACGTTCTGCACGTTCGCGAACTTCAAAGTTACCGAAACCGATCAATTGTACTTTTTCACCAGCTGCAAGGTAGTCAGTTACTGCTGCAAATACTGCATCAACTGCTGCTGCTGAATCTTTTTTAGTCAATGAGGTTGCTTCTGCAACTTTTGCGATCAAATCTTGTTTATTAGCCATTTGCTAAGTCCTCCAATAATTTTCTGAGTTTTTACTCACCCTATTATCTTACCCGAAAAAACGATTATAGTCAAGTTTTTAACAGGTTTTTCAAACCTTTTTTCAAGATTTTCTACGGTACAAATCAAATAATATTTGGTCATTGTAGAGGTCAATTGTGTTGGCTTTTACATAGATACCCAAGTCGTTTTTTATATCTGATAGACTAACTTTTACTGTCGCTGCTTCTATGTCGATACTGATAAATGAGGGCAATTTATAATTATTTTGCAAGTAAGACAAGACCTCTGCTTTTGGAAACGAAAGACTTCCTGCTGAGATTTCCGTCACCGTCAACAAAACACTCCCATCTTCCAATTTACTCGGTTGGAAGTAAATATAGAGTGGTATGTCGGCTCCAAAGAGCTCATATTGTCCTTCAAACAAGACCAGTTGATTCGTAGCATAAACCTTATAGGTAAAACCTTTTTTCTGATAATCTTTGAGATAAGCCGCAATCGTGTCATTTAGCTGATCTCGACTGGTCGAAAATGTTCCAATTTTAGGATCCTTTTTACTGCTAACCACAATCTGGCTGGTATTTTCTCTGCTACTGGTTATCCTAAAAAAGAGAACCAGGCTGACAGCTATCAGAGCAGACAACAAGAGTAAAAAAGCCCATTTCCAACCATTAATTTTTCCACTTGTCTTTTGTTTCATGAATTTTCTCCATTACTGCTGCTTTCATGATTTCATAACCCGTATTATTGGGGTGAAAATTGTCTCCTTCATAGAGAAGATTATTGGTCTGACTGGAACTTGTAGAGGTCTGCGAAGACGAGGAGGAGCGGCTTGAATCAAAGCTATCCTGCCCATTCAAACCTTGGTACAGCAAATCATTGATAGGGACAAAATAAACATTGTCGTAACCTTTCAAGCTAGCTTGCGTAGTCTCATTCCAATTGTCCACAATCGTCTGCATATCCGTCATTTCAGGAAAATTTAGATAGTAAGGATTGTAAATGCCCAGTACGTAGATAGGGAGATCCTTATTTTCTTGTCGGGCAGTCTCAATAATCTTTTTAAGACGTTTGCTGTAAGCCTTGGCTGGCTTTGTGAAGGTAGAAATTTTTAAGCTCTGAATGTTATTTAGAATCACATAGCGCAAGTCATTTCCCCCGACCGTCAAAGTCATGACATCTGCCTTCTTTAGGCTGGCAGCTAACTGACTATCTTCCTGTATGCGCACTAAAATCTGCTTGCTGGTATTTCCCGAAATACCATAATTTTCAGCAATGACTTCATAACCATATTCGTTGGTCAAAGACTGAGACAAGAGCGGGACAAAGCCACCTTGATTGGTCGAGTCTCCTACTCCCTGAGTCAAGGAATCTCCCAAAGCGACATAATGCAACTGTGGTCGAACCGTTTTTTCATAGTCTTTTTTTGTCAAAAGGGCTGGCGCTGTCGGAATCAAAGCTTGGAAAAGAAAGAGAAAACCTAAAAGACTGGTAAAAAAGAAGACCAGTCCTTGCAATATTTTTCGATTATTCATAGCGTACAAGAATAGCCCAGGCATCTTCGCCTGTATGTGTTTGGATAATAGAGCTTGTCTCTAAAACAGGAATCTCAACGGGAACAAATTCTTGCAATTTCGCCTTCATTTCCTCCGCAAAATCACGTGTCCCTGCATAGGAAATTCCCAATTCTGCAATTTTCTTGTCTCCAAGTCCAGCAATAAATTCATCCAGCCATTTTTTGAAAGTCTTAGCACCGCGTCCTTTTACAATCGGATTGAGGGCATGATTTTTCATTTCCATAATCACTCGAATGTTCAAAAGAGAGCTGAGAAGTCCTGTCACACGGCCAATACGTCCACCTTTAACCAGATTTTCCAAAGTAGAAACACCGATAAACAACTGCGTCTTATCATGAACTTCTTGAATGGCAGCTAAGATTTCTTCCTTGCTTGCGCCAGCTTGTGCCATACGAGCCGCTGTCGTTACTTGAAATTTTGTCGCCTGATCGGTAAAGCCAGAGTCAATGATTGTTACATCTGCACCTGACAAGGTCGCCCCTTGACGGGCTGCTTCTACCGTTCCTGAGAGAGCGTGGGACAAGGTAATCGCGATAATTTCGCTCCCATCACTAGCCAAACTTTCAAAAACTTCTGCAAACAAACCAACTGGTGGCTGACTGGTTTTAGGAAGATTTTTGCTCCCCTTCATCAAGTTCAGAAATTGACCTTCTTCGAGGTTGGCATCTGAGTAAACGACCCCATCAATCATGACGGAAAGTGGTACAACTGTGATATCTAGTTCCTTGACCAATTCTGGTTCAATCGTATTGCTAGAATCCGTTACAATTTTAATACTTGGCATTTCTCGTTCTACTTCACATTCTTTGAATTTCTTGACTACCATTATACCAAATTTTTAGAAAAATAGGTACTCGCAAATATAGTTTAGGAAAGCCCATCCAAGCCATCCCATTCTGCATAAAATTGTTTGAGGTAGGCTTCCATAAAAGCATGTCGCTCAGCTGCTAGTCTTTGTCCCGTTTCGGTATTCATATAATTTTTAAGGAGAAGAAGTTTCTCGTAGAAATGATTGATGGCTGTATCCCTGCCAGAACGGTATTCTTCCAAGGTCATTTGCTGGCGCGGGGACAGGTTTGGATTGTGAATAAGGCGGCTTTTGTTACCCGAATAGGCCATGGTCCGCGCGATTCCGATTGCCCCAAGAGCATCTAAACGATCCGCATCCTGCACCACCTGACCTTCTAAAGAAAGCTGAGCATCTAACTGCGTGCCTCCTTTAAAAGACATTTTTTGAATAATGTCCAAAATCTCTGAAATGATTTCCTCAGCTGCTTCCTGGTTTATCAGCCACTGTCTGACAATCGCTAAGCCCTGCTCTTCTGTCCCTGCAATCTTTTCGTCTGACAAGTCATGCAAAAGGGCTGCCAACTGACAAATAAAGGAATCTGCTCCTTCTTCCCTTGCTAAGCGGATTGCCATATTTCTGACGCGGACAATATGCCACCAGTCATGACCACTGGCTTCGCTCGCTAATCTACTCTCTACAAAAATCTCAGTTTCTCGTAGAATATCGTCTTTATTTTTCATATTTTTTCTTTCAAAAAAGTAAGAATCTGTATTCACTCGTGAAATGCTTTGATTCAGGAGATATTTTTTTGTCATCAAGGTAGTTTTTTGAAAGAATACTGACTGTATTTTGAAAAAAACTAACGATGGTGAAGGGAAAATTAGCCCTGAATAAGAGTACTGAACTGTGGATACAGGTTCTCAGCCACAGCCTACTTCTTCAATAACTCTCTTGCCTGTACACGAGCTGCTTCTGTCACATCACTACCAGCCAACATTTTGGCAATTTCTTCCACACGTTCTTCTCTTGTTAGCAAGCGAACACGAGAAACAGTTGAAGACTCGTCTGACACTTTTTCGATGAAAAATTGATAGTCAGCAATGGCAATAACCTGAGGCAAATGCGAGATAGCTAGCACTTGACCGTGTTGACCTATCTTGTAAATCTTTTGGGCAATGGCCTGGGCAACTCGTCCTGAAACACCTGTATCTACCTCATCAAAGACAATAGATGTCTTGTCTTCGCGACGAGCGAAGGCCGACTTGATTGCCAACATCAACCGCGACAATTCTCCACCAGAAGCCACCTTAACAAGTGGTTTAAAATCTTCTCCCGGATTAGCAGAAATGTAAAATTCCACCGTTTCATTGCCCTCGCGATTAAACTTGCCCTTGCTAAAATTAACCTTGAACTGAGCCTTTTCCATGTAAAGATCTTGCAATTCTTGACGGATTTCAGCCTCCAAATTTTCTGCCAAATCATGTCGAGCCTGACTGAGTTGATCAGCCAAGTGCAGAAGGTCTTTTTCTGCATGCTTGAGTTGACTTTCCCAATCGCCGTCAGATAAATCGTTGCCGGTCAAGAGGTTATATTCATCTGTGATTTTTACCAAATAATCCAAGACATCGTCAACAGTACCGCCATATTTTCGAGTGATGGTATTGAGCAGGTCTAATCGACTTTCTAACTGGAGTAGACGATTGCCATCAAAGTCCAGATTGTCCAAAACATCACCCAAAGTCTTGGTCACTTCTTCAACCACATAATAAGCTTCCGTCAGACTGTCTGATAATTCCTTGTATGTAGGGTCAAATTCTTCTAGACTTTGCAGATCATTCATGGCAGACCCCAAATTAGATAAACTTGAAAAATCTTCATTATCCAGCATGGTAAAGGCATTTGTCAGAGTGTCCGCAATCTGCTTATGGTTGAGCAGTTTTTCTCGTTCTTTTTCTAACTTAACATCCTCACCTGCTTGGAGAGCAGCCGCTTCAATCTCTGCCATTTGGTACTCCAGCATTTCAATCCGCGCCTTATGCTCCTGCTCATTTTTTTGCTTATCAACCACCTGCTTACGAAGGGTACGATAACGGTCAAAAATGCCCTGATAATCCGCCTTTAACTGCCAAAAATCGGCCTCTCCAAAACTATCCAACAAGTGAATATGGTGCTGAGCTTTCATCAGTTCTTCCTGATCATGTTGACCATGGATATCCACCAAATACTGACCAACTTCACGGAGAACAGATAGATTGACCAACTGACCATTGATACGACTGACGGAGCGCCCATTCGCCAAAACTTCGCGACGGATAATCAGCTCCTCTGCCACCTCAATCCCTTGGTCTGCCAAAAAATCCGTTAACAGACCTTCTTCAACAGCAAAGAGCCCTTCCATCTCTGCTTTCGTTTTTCCATGCCGAACAACATCCGTTGTCGCCCGTGCTCCCAAGAGCAGGTTCATAGCGTCAATAATGATGGATTTACCCGCACCTGTTTCTCCCGTCAGCACCGTCATACCCTTGTCAAAAGTCAGATGAACCTCTTCGATAATGGCGAAATTTTTAATTGAAATTTCTAAGAGCATACCCTACCAGACTTTCATGGTTTGTTCCATTTGTGGAATAATAGCCTCATCTTTGACAATCAACAAGATGGAGTCATCATCAGCAATGATACTAAAAATCTCATCTGCAAAAAATTCTAAAATTTGGCGTTTTACAACTGTTGTGCTTCCTGGTACCAAACGCAGATTGATCATGTTGTTCATGGTTGATAAGTGATGAATATTGCTCGTTTGTAGCTTAGCAGCATTTGTTTTAGAAAAGCCGTAAATGTAGCCATTTTCTGATGGAACTTTGATAATGCCCAATTCTTTAATATCTCGTGAAACAGTGGCTTGTGTAGCGACCACACCCGCTTCTTTTAAACGTTCAACGATTTCATCTTGAGTGTCAATTGGATAGCGCAAAACCAATTCTTTTATCAATTGTAAACGATCACTTTTCTTCATTTTTCTTAAATTCCTCGTGTGCTTTTTTTGTAATTTCCGAAATGTGTTCGGCTACTACATTTTGAGCGTCAGCCGATTTTTTCAAATGAGCTAAAAATTCAATGTTTCCATGTCCGCCTTGAATCGGTGAAAAATCTAACCCTCTAACTGTAAATCCGTAATCCACGGCAAAATTTGTCACCGTTTCTAGAACTTTTTCATGGACTGACTTATCTTTGACGATTCCATTTTTACCAATCTGCTCGCGCCCCGCTTCAAATTGGGGCTTGATAAGAGCGACAACTTGACCGCCATCCGCTAGAATCCCATGCAGAGCGGGCAAAATTAAATCCAACGAAATAAAACTCACATCAATTGAGGCAAATGCTGGCAGACCTTCTGTGAAATCAGCAACCTCTGCATAACGGAAATTGTACTGTTCCATCGAGCGCACGCGCTTATCTTGGCGTAGTTTCCAAACCAGTTGGTTGGTTCCCACATCTACTGCGTAGACTAGCTTGGCACCTTTTTGCAGCATAACATCGGTAAAACCACCTGTCGAAGCACCGATATCAATCGTAGTCTTGCCTTCAACGGAAATACCAAACACTTCCAGTGCCTTCTCTAGTTTTAGGCCTCCACGGCTGACATACTTGAGCTTTTCCCCCTTGAGTTTTAGCTCCGTCGCCTCGTCAATCTTTTCGCCTGGCTTGTCATAGCGCTCGCCATTGAGAACGGAGACTACTAGCCCCGCCATGACGCCACGTTTAGCCTGTTCTCGCGTTTCAAAGAGACCTTGTTTGAAGGCCAAAACGTCCACTCTTTCTTTAGGCATTGAGTCGCAACCTTTCTATCAGTTTTGTTATTTGACCTGCATCAAACCCTTGATTTTTTTCTAGTTTTTGGAAAATGGCTAGCGCTTGATTTAGTGAATCCTCGAGAACTTGATAGGACTTTTCCAAACCAAGCAGGCTTGGATAGGTTGACTTTTCTGCTGACAAGTCTTTCTGAGGGGTCTTGCCAATTTCTTCAAAAGTCGCTGTCACGTCTAGGATATCATCACGCACTTGGAAAGCGAGTCCAACTAATTCACCTGCCTGATGAAGCTCGGTAAGAACTTCTTCTGACTGCTCAGCCAAAATCCCTGCCGCCTTAAATGGAAAAGCCAACAATTTCCCAGTCTTATTAGCATGAATCTGGGCCAATTCTTCTAGGGATAAGTCTTTTTCTTCTCCCTGCATATCTAACATCTGTCCACCCACCATGCCAAAGGTCCCTGAAGCAAGTGACAGTTCTGAAATCAACCTCACTCGTATCTCCGCTGGCAAATCAGCGTCAGCAATCAATCCAAAAGGATCCAAAAAGAGAGAATCCCCCGCCAAAATAGCTATCGCTTCGTCATACTTCTTATGATTGGTCAGACGACCTCGACGGTAGTCATCATTGTCCATGGCAGGCAGGTCATCATGAATCAACGAGCCTGTGTGAATCATTTCCAACGCTGCTGCGACCTGATAGTGATTAGTCGTCAAGCCAATTCCAAACCCTTCTAACATCTCCAACAACACCATCGGGCGAATCCGCTTGCCACCACAATTGATTGAGTACAAGATGGCCTCAATCAAGTCTGACGAAACCGTCTTGTGCGTCTTGCTATAGTAACGATGAAGAGCTTCATCAATCTTCTTCAACTCAGCCATTATGCATCTATTTCCACTTCTGTACCGTCAGCTTGCATGACTTTTACCAAGGTTTTTTCTGCTTCGTTCAGCGTTTTTTGCAAGTCCTTGGACAACTTCATTCCTTCTTGAAAGGCAGTAAGTGCCTCTTCTAAGGCTACATCACCTTGCTCCAACTTAGTCACAATGGCTTCCAAGGCTGCTAAGTTCTCTTCAAATGTTTGCTTGTTTTTCGACATGTTTTACCTCTGTATCTACTCGACCATCCCGCATCCGTAGGGTCAAGGTTTTGTTTTCTTCAATTTTTTCTACGCTATCTAGTACGCGGCCATCCTGCTCCAAAATCGCATACCCTCGCGCCACAATTCGTGTTGTATCTAGCATGGCCAAGGCCTCCATGAGCTTATCAGCGCGAGCCATTTTGTTGTCATAGATATTGGCCATATTGCTCTTTAGCAGACGCTCAAACTGACCAACCCACTCTTTGTAAACAGAAACCTTCTGTCCCATATCCAAGCCACTTAGTCTTTGAGACAACAGCTGACTTTTCTGCATTTTTTCACGAAAAATAGTCTGTACTTGGCTGTCTAGACTAGTGGTCAAGCGGTCTAATTTCTGCAAATATCCGTCATAAAGCCGTTCTGGCTGACGAAAAATAACAGACTGCCCTAGACGATTGAGCTGGCTACGCAGGTAAAGAATACGATTATTGACTGCTTGGCTGGCACGATCTTCCTGCTGGCGAAAGTGGTTGAGAATATCTAGCTTAGCAACTGGCGTCGCAAGCTCCGCTGCAGCTGTCGGGGTTGCTGCCCGTCTATCTGCCACAAAATCTGCTAAGGTCGTATCTGTTTCGTGACCAACACTGGAAATAATTGGCAACCGAGACTCAAAAATAGCCCGCACAACGATTTCTTCATTGAAGGCCCAAAGGTCTTCAATAGAACCACCACCACGGCCAACAATCAGAACATCCAAATCCTCACGAGCATTGGCTTTTCGGATATTAACAGCCACTTCTTGCGCAGCCCCCTCACCTTGCACCTTGGTCGGAAAGAGCAAGATTTCTACGCCAGGGAAACGACGACTAACCGTCGTGATAATATCTTGAATAACCGCCCCACTCGGACTAGTGATCACACCAATCTTCTTAGCAAATTGAGGCAAGGCTTGCTTGAACTCTGGATTGAACAGTCCCTCTTTTTGAAGAGCGTTTTTCAATTGTTCAAACTGGACAGCGAGCGCTCCAATCCCGTCTGGTTCTATCTTTTCAATGACAATCGAATAGGACCCGCTCGGCTCATAAAGCTGCACGCGTCCCACAACATTGACCTTCATACCTTCTTCAAGGTCGAACCCCAACTTTTTATAAACACCCGCCCAGACCGTAGCTTGAATAACAGCCTTGTCATCCTTGAGTGAAAAATACTGGTGACTGGGACGCTTTCTAAAGTTAGAAACTTGACCTGTCAAATAAACCCTTTCTAGATAAGGGTCGCGATCAAATTTTAATTTCAAATATTTTGTCAAACTGCTGACTGACAAATAGTCTGTAGGTTGCAAACTTGACTCCCTCTCATGTGACACAATTTATACAATTATACCATTTTTTTGCATAAAACAATAAAATTTAAAGCCTAAAAACAAAGAAAGAGTGGGACAAGAAATCGATTTTGTCGTCCCACCTCCGCACAGTTGACTAGATTGGTCGAAATTGCTTGCGTAGCAAGGGATGAGAACATTCAGTCAACCACTGCGTCAAACTGTTAAAGCTATAAAAATTAGAGAACCTGAGACTTTTGTCCCAGGCTCTCTAAAGGAGATTATGAAAAATATTTAGGATTGATATTAGTATACCCTCTGCCAATAAATTTCTCATCGGTCTTGAGGCTGATTTTATTTTTCTTGCCAGATTTTTTGAAGATAGGCAAGGGTTAACTGACTGGTATCTGGGACAAGGGCAATGTCGTCTCCCAGGTCCTCAGCTTTACCAACACCAACAGGGAGAGCACCCGCAGCCTTGATGGCTGTGATTCCAGCAAATGCATCTTCGATCCCAATCGCTTCTTCAATGGCAACATCAACCTGCTCAGCTGCTGCTAGGAAAATATCTGGTGCTGGCTTAGAAGCCGCAACCTTGGCTGGATCCGCTACAGCATCAAAATAATCTGTCAACTCCATCTGTTCCAAGAGGAAGGGACCATTCTTAGAAGCGGAAGCCAAGGCAATCTTGATGTCCGCTGCTTTCAACTCTTGCAAAAGTTGTAAAATTCCAGGATAGACGTCAGCTGGCGTTACCTTCTGAATCATATCTACATAGTTATCATTTTTGCGAGTGGCGAGACGAGCAAATTCTTCCTCAGAAACAGAGACGTTTCCCAAGTCCAGAATCTTGCGAAGAGAGTCATCACGTGAGACGCCTTTCAATTGTTCGTTAAATTTGCGGTCAACGCCTTGAATCCCTAATTCTTCAGCTAAGGCTTTCCAAGCCAAATAGTGGTACTCGGCTGTGTCTGTGATGACACCATCCAAGTCAAACAATACTGCTTTAAACATTTCTTTCCTCCTGAGTCAAGCTATAACTTTCTAGCTGACCCTTCACTTTTATCTTAAAGGTCATCTTCTTAATGTGGGCTGGTAATTGATTGCGGAAAACAGGACGATCATTTTCAAAATGCAAGCCTGCAAATCCATAAACCAAGCCCAACCAGCTACCACCCATATTGGCCGCATGAATGCCATGACTAGCATTTCCTTGACCATCTGCCATGTCCATAATGCCAGAATCTGCAAAGAAGTTATAGGCTACTTCATCACGTCCCAAGCGACTAGCAATAATCCCATGAATGGCCTTAGATAGACTGCTATCGTGAGTCGTCAATGGTTCATAGTAATCAAAATCGCGTTCCTGTTGCTCTAAGCTGACTGGATAGAGCATGTGGGCCAAGAGTGTGTCTGCCTGCTTGAGCACCTGATGTTTGTAAATCTTAATCGGATGATAGTGGAGCAAGAGCGGGTAGTTTTCCGCAGGAGTTCCTGCAAAATCCCAGACTTGCTTGTCCAGAGATGTATCATCCTGCTTGGTCAAAAGCCGCTCAGCATCAAAACCAAGATACATGTCATCAGCTGCCTTTTGCCAGTCAGCTGCTTCTTGAGCATACTCACCAAAACGCTCTGCTAATTGTGCTGCGTAAGTGAGGTTGTGCTGAGCCATTTTGTTGGTGTAATAGTTGTTATTAACAAGAGCCGTATATTCATCAGGACCTGTCACTTCATGGATTTCAAAGCCACGCTTGGAGAAGAAGCCGAAACTCAGCCAGAAGCGAGCTGTTTCATAGATAAGCTCCTTAGCTTCCTTGATAAAGCCTGTATCTCCAGTGACTTTTTCATAAAGAGCAAAGGCATAGGCAATATCGCCATTAATATGAAATTGAGCCGTTCCAGCAGGATAATAGGCTGAGGTTTCACGACCTGAAATTCCCCGCCATGGGAAAAGAGCCCCTTTAAAGTTCAACTCAGTAGCACGCTCTTGAGCTAGAGGGAGTTTATTGAGACGATAGGTCAATAGACTCTTGGCAATCTCTGGTTGGGTAAAGATGAAGAAGGGTAGGAGATACATTTCCGTATCCCAGAAATAATGACCTTCATAACCCTCACCCGTCAAGCCTTTGGCACCGAAATTGGTCAAGCCATCACGACCAGCTGAGTTGAATAAATGATAGAGATTGAAACGAATGCCTTTTTGAAGCACCTCATCTCCTTCAATAACAATATCAGATACCTGCCAAAATTCATCAAAAATAGCAATTTGCTGGGTTTTCAAGTCATCGTAATCTACCGCTTGGAAATGATTCTCGCGTGACAAACGGTAAAAACTATCAAATGTGACAGACTGACCTTGAACTACATCAAGCACCTGTTCCACACTCGTAAAGTCAAAATACAAACTCAAGCCACTATGACGGGTTAAGAGACGATTTCCCTCAAATATCAAGTCTGCACTGGCTTCGCGAATACGAGGATCAAAATCTTCATCAGACTTAGCGGCAATATGATGCGCAGCTTTTTTCAAAGAAACTTGACCTGAGAAATTCAGCGCTGTCAGCGTCCATCTTTGCGCATATGTATCGCGTTCAGCATGGCTGGTAAAACTTTCTAAGTCAATCTGTAGCTGTTGACCGGTCGCATTTTCATAGACAAAAGATTCTTGCAAAATCCCTTGCGCCATATTGAGTTCCCGTTTTTCAGAAACCAATCTATCAAAAACTTGACCATCAACCTGGACATCCAAAGAACGGAAATCAAATAGTTTGACCATGGTTTCATGTTCTTTAGCGTAGCCGTAAGCATTTTCTCCGTAGATAATGTCATGAGACTCATAAAAACCATTGACGAAAGAGCCTGGTGTAGACTCTTCTGTCACAAACGGATAGCTAGCACGTACTCCTATAAAACCATTGGCTTGGGCAAAAAGTGTCTCCATATTGCCCACAGCCTTGGTTGGTAAATCGACTAAAGTAAGAATAAAATCTTGCATAAACACTCCTATTTCTCACCGTCCATCCGTACACCTTGCAGGAAGTAACGGTTGAAAATGATGTAGAGAATAATGATTGGAATAATGGTCAAAACTGACGCCGCCATCACACGGTTCCACATTTGACCACCTTGGTCAGCTTTTTGCAACATCTGCAAACCAACTGTCAAGGTAAATTTATTTTGCGTTTTCAAGTAAAGCATTGGAGACATGAAGTTATTCCAAAAAGCCATGAAAACAAAGACTGCCTGCGTCGCGATAGACGGTTTTGCCAAGGGCATAACAATCCGGAAGAAAGTTCCTGTACGGCTTAAGCCATCAATCCGTGCAGCTTCTTCTACATCAGTTGGGAAACTGAGGAAGAATTGGCGCATCATAAAAATATTTCCGATATTGACTGCCGCTGGGAGAATGAGTGCCCAATAGCTATCCAAGAGTCCTAATTTTGTGATAATCAAATAGTTGGGAATCAAAAGAACTTGAGTCGGCACCATCATCATGGCCAAGATGCCGTAGTAAATCTTAGAACGACCAGGATAGTGGAGACGAGCGAGACTATAACCAGCCATGGTATTCAGGAAAAGGTTAATGGCTGTACCAATGGTTGAAATGATGACTGAGTTAATAAACCATTGTACAAACATAGAGCCTGACTCTGGACTGAAAAGATACTGGTACTGTTCTGTCGTGAAGTTTTTTGAAATGATGGACAGGCTTCCGCTTGTAATCTCAGAAAGAGGTTTGAAAGACGCCGAAACTGCCCACATAAATGGATAGAAGGTAATAAAAGCGTAGCCTATCAAGATAATATACAGAAGGACTTTCAGTGCTTGTGATTTTTTAGTTGTTTTCAAGACCGTTACCTCCATTTAATTTTTCAGCAATTCGTGTCACGATAAAGATTATCACTGCTAACAAGAGCGCCAGAACTGCCGCATAACCCATTTGATTATTTTGACCAAAGGCATATTGGTAAATCAAAAGCGATACCGTCAAAGTAGAGTTGGCTGGACCACCCGTACCACCTGAGAAAATGTAAGACTGGTCAAACATTTGGAAGGTTCCGATAATCCCTGACAAGAGTACATAGGTTGTAATTGGTCGAAGATAAGGAATTGTGATATAGCGCAATTTTTCAAAAGCATTAGCTCCATCAATCTCAGCTGCTTCATAAAGTGAATAAGGTAAATCCACCAATGAAGCCAGATAAATGGTCATAAAGTAGGGAACTGTTGACCAGATATTCATGACCATGATCACTTTCAAAGTCCAGTTGGTATCATTGATAAAGTTAATCGGTTGCTCGATGAAATGGAGGTTGAGCAACATTTGGTTAATTGGTCCATTTTGGTTAAAAATGAACATAAAAATCAAGGTCAAGGCTGCTGAACTGGTCAAAGTAGGTAAGAAATAAATCAAACGGAACAGCTTTTTCCCTTTAACGTCACGATTGGCTAACACATAAGCCATCACAAGAGCAATAATGGTCTGAGCTGGTACCACAATCAAGGCAAAGAAACCTGTATTTTGCAAGGCACGAATTAATTGTTTATCACTTAAGAGATTGTGAAAATTTTTAAAATTATTCCATTCATAGGTGTGAGCAATTAAATTTACATTGTGAAATGTCAGATAAATCGCAAAGAGAATGGATAGGATGAAAAAGACAAAAATCACAAGAAGGGCTGGGGCTAGGAAACTATATCCTTGAATCATCTCTTCTAATTGTCTTTTAGTTGACTTTGGTTTTACTGGTGTCATCATAATTCTCCAAAAATGCCTGATGTAAAAAGAGAAGGTGGAGCTTGCCACCCTCTTCTTTTAGATTGACTTATTTGCTAATTTTGCTGTTGGCATCTTCATCAATTTGTTTCAACGCTTTTGCCAAATCAGCTTCAGTAGCCCCTTTCTTGAAAGCATCTGAGATGAAGTTCCCATATGAACCAACAAGAGTTGTCAAGTTTGTGCCATCTTGCCATGCAATAGCATACTCAATCGCATCTTGGTGAACTTGGAGGCGTGGGTTGTCAGCCAGGAATTTTGAACCATCTGCTACGTCTGGACGAGTCGCAAGGGTACCAACTCCTTCTGTCCAAATAGACATACCTTCTTTACCAGATACGAATTGGATCCATTTGTCAGCCAATTTTTTAGAATCTGTATCTTTGTACTCGCCCCAACCAACTGTGAATTCCATTGTTTTTTGTTCGCCAAGGAAGCTCATGTTTGGAATAATGTCAAAGTTCAAGTCTTTGTATTGTTCTTGGAAAACTTTGTAGTTCCAGTTTCCAGAGAGGGCAAGGGCGAATTTACCAGTACCAAAACCAGCACCTTCATCGCCGGCACCAATTTGTTGAGGTGTTACAACTGCACCAGTATTGTAGAGGTCAAGAGCAATCTTCAAGTTCTTAGCAATTTTTTCATTTGAAACGTTGATTGTACCATCTTCTGCGATTGGTTCTTGTCCGTCAGCAACGATGAATTGCCAGTTACGAGCCAAGTCAGCATTGAAGTTCATAAGGTAAACATTGCCTGCACCATAAGCTGCATCAATTTTCGCTTGTGCTGCTGGAGCCCATTTCACGAAATCTTCGTATGATGTTGGTACATCTGCCACGTTCAAGCCAGCTTTTTCAAAGATATCTTTGTTGACATAGAGTGCCAAAGTTGATACGTCTTTTGGAGCTGCATAGATTTTACCATCTGTTTCAAAGGCTTTTGCGATTGTTGAGTAAAAATCATCTTTATTGATGACTTTTGAAAGGTCATTCAAGACACCTTCTTTTTGCAAGTATGGGTAGAAGCTTGAGTCGATGTAGAATACGTCTGGGGCTGTACCACCCGCAAGGTCAGTTGGCAATTGAGTTGTGATATCTGTGTAGACTTTTGACTCAATTTTCACACCATTGTCTTTTTCAAATTGCTTGATCAATTTGTTAAGAGCCGCATTTTCAGTATCACTACCTTTCCAGTAGCCAATTGTCAATGTTTTGTCGTCTGAAGATTTTGATGAGCCTGATGAACAAGCTACCAAAGTTGCTGCTGTCAATACTACTGCACCTGCAGTTACGACTTTTTTCCAAGTTTTCATAAAAAATCCTCCTAGATTTTATAAATTAATGATTAACGAATCTGTAAATTGGTAGACTTGACCTTTTGAAAGGAATTCTACGGCTGGGCCTTGACCTTTTGTCAAGACAACTTTTTCTTGGTCTACTTTAACTGTTATTTCTTGACCTTGATAGTCAAAGCCAAATGTCAAACTAGTCCATTCTGCTGGCAAGTGAGGTTCGATGCGCAATTGACCATTGACGATACGAACACCACCATAACCAAAGACAACCATTTGCCAAATTCCACCGAGACTAGCAGCGTGAATACCTGGGTCTGATGACTTCATGTACTCACCCATGTCAATATTGCTGGCTTGTTTGAAGAAATCATAAGACTTATCTAGTTTCCCAAGGTCAGCTGACAAGATTGCGTGAGTGGAAAGGCTGAGTGAACTATCGTGTGTTGTTTTTGGTTCGTAGTAATCAAAGTTTTTCTCTTTGAGTTCTTTTTCAAAGAGTCCTTCGAACAAGAGGAGCAACAAGAGTACATCTGCTTGTTTGGTGATTTGCATCTGGTTGACTTGTTCCAAGTTGTAATCATGGAAGAGTGAGTCAACGCCGTCAGCTTCCTTGTACTTGGTCAAGTCAAGTAGCGCCTTACTCAAATAGCTATCATCCTGAGGAATAATGCCTTCTTCAGTTGGCTGTGGCAAGAGAATCTTCGCTGATTTTTCTTTCAAAGTTGCTACCAATTCAGGCAAATCAAATTTCTCTGCTAATTTCGCATAAACGGCTGGTTTGCTTGTTGCCAATTCTTCAATCAAATTGGTTACATAGACCATATTCCAGTGGGCAGTATAGTTGGTATAGCTATTGTTGTTAACGTGTTCCTTATACTCATCTGGACCGATTACATCGCGAATTTCGTAGTAGTCCTGCTCTGCATTGTACTCCAAGCGACTAGCCCAGAATTTTGCAGTATCCACAAGAATTTCATATCCTTTTTCGTCGGCGAATTCTTGGTCTCCTGTTACATCCAAGTATTGCTTGACACCAAAAGCCACGTCTGAAGTGATATGTTGTTCGATAAATCCTGACCAGATTTTAGTTGCTTGACCGGTCACAATATCAGCTGCTCCCCAAACTGGTGTTACTTCACCGTCTGTAGGCCAAGCCGCTTCCCATGGATATTGGGCACCGACATAACCATTGCTTTCTGCTTTTTTGTGAGCTCCATCAAGACCAAGGTAGCGGTAGGTCACCAATTTCTTAGCAATTTCAGGGTGAGTAAAGCTGAAATATGGCAACATGAAGATTTCTGTATCCCAGAAAGTATGTCCTTTGTAGCCTTCACCTGACATGCCTTTGGCACCGATATTCATGCGTTCATCGTGGGCTGGAGTCATGACATGCAAGTGGTATTGGGCAAATCGAATCGCCAACTGGTCACGGTAATCTGAACTTTCAATAGTGATTGGATGCTTGTCCCAGATTTTCTGCCATTCTTGCGCAGATTCTTCTAAAAGTTGTTCAAATGTCAAAACTTCCAAGTCTGTCAATTCAGCAACCGCAAGCTGACGAATAGCCGCCACTTCTGTATTTTCTAAGTCATTGTCAATGGATGTATAAATAGAAGAACGTTTTTCAAAGCTCGTTGCTGTTTGTCCTGCTAAGCTAAATGCGTAATTCATCATGAAACCACGACGAGTTGTCTCAGGGCGAGACTCTGTCAACTCTACACCTGCAAACTTATGTTCAGCTGTCTGGACAAATTGAATCTTGCTTTGTGTGGTCACAGGCATCATTTGGATGTAACGCCCTTCCATCAAACCTTTTTCACCATCAGTAAAATGTTGGCTTCCTTCGTTTGATAGCTGACCGTTGATTCCTGATCGGACTTTGACCTTCAATTCCTTATCTGTCAAGTTTTCTAAGGTCACTTGGCTAGCAAAGAAATGACGACGAGCTTTTGAAACAAATCGACGGAAGGTAAATTTGACTTTAACATCTTCTTTTTCCCAGATAAACTGACGTGTCAATTCGCCCGTTTTTAAGTTCAGTGTTTTAACATAGTCACTCACTTGACCTTGGATCAGGGATAATTTTTGTCCATTTAATAAGAAATTCATCCCCAACATATCTGGTACATTTGGTAATTCCGTCACTTCATTTTCATCGAAAGCATTAAAAGTACCAGCTACGAAGGTATCGCGGACTTCACCAACGTAAGACTCTTCTTCGCTACTACGAGCAGCCAGATAGCCATTTCCGAGGACCATGATACTTTCTGTCTTCCCAAGGAAATTTTCATTGAATCCTCGTTGTTGAATTTGCCAGAGATTATCTGTACTGTAGTGCATTAAGGTTGACATTCTTTTTTCTACTCCTTATCAAAATAATATTGATTTCTAAAGATTAGCACAATAAAACCAAAGAGAAACAATCCCAGTGCCAAGAAAAATGGAAGCTGGAAAAACAAACTAGTGATACAAAAGCTACCACCTATCACACCATATAGCAGGAAAGGTTTTTTAATACCATATTCATCTCTACAATACCAAGCAATCATTCGAACAATGACGATAATGACTAGAAAGGATAGGAGTAAAGGAACTGTCTTAATGCTTTCCAAGAACAATCACCTCACTTTTCCCAATCACATCATGCAAAAACTTTCCCTGACGAACATAAACAAGGACTGAAATCAGCATAAAGGCAAGACCACCATAGGGAATCAGATAAAGCAGTTTTGCTGCTTCTCGCTGTCCCATCTCAGCTGCTGACTTAGTCACTGGTGTCACCGCCAGACCTGCAAAATATTTTCCCAAAGTCTGCCCTTCAAAATAAAGGCATGCTAAGGTATTGTAAAGGACGAAGAGGATATGAACCAACCAAACCTCACTTGCATTTTTACCTTGAAATAAAATGACCAGCAAAAACTCAAATGGCAAATAGATTATCATCATATCAATCAGACTAGCTAAAATTCGTTGTAGAAATAAGAGTTTTTTCATTTCGAAACCTTTCTAAAACGTTTTAGTTAACTGTATTTTACTGCAAGCGCATTCATTTGTCAAGAAAAAAAGCGCAAGAAAAATAAATTTCTTACACTACTTAAATTTTTGCGCTCTCACGTACCATGATTTCATAAGGGAGTATGCGATGAGTGACCTCATCCTCTTCAATCTGATGCAGCAAATCTTTGACTGCCTGACGAGACATCCGTTCGATATCCTGCCGAACCGTTGTCAAACTCGGAGTAACATAGCTTGCCAAGACCATATCATCAAAACCAACCACAGCTGGTGAAGTTTCTAAATTTCTTTGCCGTAAGGCTTTCAGCACACCAATTGCCATTAAGTCACTCGCAGCAAAAATAGCATCAACGTTTGCCACATCCTCCATTTGGCAGATATATTGGAAGGCCTCCTCCTCTGAGAAATGTGCATAAACAACTTGGGGATTTCTTACTTTCGAACGATAGCCAGCTTCCCGTTTCTGTGATACTTCATCCTGCTTGGTTCCATTCAAAAAAAGAATATTCTCATGCCCCGCCTGCATCAATCGTTCCGTCACCTCTGCTGCAGCTTGTTCATTGTCAATAGAAATGGTCGAAATGCCACCATTTCCTACTTGAAGATCAATGGCTACAGTTGGTAAGGTAAAGGTTGCTAATTCTTGATAATAAGGATCAGTTGTCTTCAGTCCTTGAATTAAAAGGCCAGAAATACTATGTTCTGCACAGAACTGTTTAAGAGACTTTTCCTTTTGCTTTTTAGTCGTCGTTCCATAAAATACAAACTCATAATCTGTCTCGTCCAGATAATGGCTAACACCACTCAAAATCTCAAAGGGCATAGTCACCCCTTTTTCCACCTTCAACTCACTCAGAATCAAGGCAATAATTTTTTTATGCTTACTGGATAACTTTCTCGCAGCTTGGTTGGGTATATATTCTAACTTTTTAGCAGCATCTAAGACTTTTTTTCTCGTTTCTTCGCCAATATCCCCATAGTTATTAAAAACCTTTGAGACTGCGCTGACAGATACGCCTGCTTCTTTGGCGACATCTTTTATCGTTGCATTTTTTCCTAATGCCATAAAAAGCTTCCCTCCCATTTTTTCTTTTTACACATTTTACTACAAACGTTTTCATGTGTCTAGAAACATTTTGCTTTTTCCAAAAAGAAAACACCGTTTCACAACGATGTCTTCAAGGAGATTATGAAAAATATTTAGGATTGATATTAGTATAACCTCTACAAATAAATTTTTCATCGGTCTTGAGGCTGATTTATTTTTTTAAGCTCGACTCACAAGCACGGAAAGTTTGTTCCATGAGCATAGTAATGGTCATAGGCCCTACACCGCCAGGTACTGGGGTAATGTAACTAGCATGTGCTTCTACATCCGCAAAATCCACATCTCCACAAAGTTTGCCATTTTCATCGCGGTTCATGCCTACGTCAATGACAACTGCACCTTCTTTGACAAATTCTTTGGTGACAAATTTTGCACGACCAATTGCCACCACCAGAATATCCGCTTGGCGAGCGACTTCAGCTAGATGTTCAGTACGCGAATGGGCAATGGTCACTGTTGCATTAGCATCCATCAGAAGCTGAGCCATGGGTTTTCCGACAATGTTCGAGCGGCCAATTACCACGGCCTTCTTGCCTGCAAGATCAATCTTGTATTCCTTGAACATTTCCATGATACCAGCTGGTGTTGAAGGAATCATGACAGCATGACCAGACCACAGTTTCCCCATATTCATCGGGTGGAAGCCGTCCACATCCTTTTCTGGCGCAATAGCAAGGAGCACTTTTTCCTCATCAATGTGAGTTGGAAGAGGTAGTTGCACCAAAATCCCATGCCAGCTATCGTCCGCATTGTAGTTGGCAATCATATCCAATAATTCGGCTTCCGAAATGCTTTCTGCTACACGCACAACTTGGCTACGGAATCCTGCTGCCAAGGCTGATCGTTCCTTGTTACGCACATAAACTTGGCTGGCTGGATTTTCCCCCACCAAGATAACCACCAAACCTGGAACCTGACCTGTTTCCGCCTCTAATCTTGCTGTTTTTTCTGCCAAGTCAGCCTGCATTTTAGCCGCCAAAGCTTTCCCATCAATAAGAACCATATCCACCTCACCTTTTTCTTTCTATTGTACCAAAAACAAAGACAAATCCACACTATCTGCTCATTTTTTTCAAATAAGTGAGCTGAAAAAGGTAAAAAACGAATGTTAGGAGGGAAGAAACTAGGATATATTTGCTAATTTCAATCCATGAAAGTAACATCGAGCCAGAAGCAGCATTATTTAACAATAGAACGAATTTTGAAAAGCTAAACAAATAAGCTAGTGCAGGAAACTGACTCTGTCCAACAGCCATTATCCCGATAAATCCTAAAAATAAGGCTACAAAACTAGGAGCTGCAAAGGAATGAATTCTCAGGGACAAATACGACTGCAAACTGATAAGTGGCAGGATAAATAGTGTCGTTAGCAAGGCAATGCTAAGTAGAGAGATCGGATACGTACTATCAAATTTTAATACGAGTCCCACAATACTATAACAAGCAAAGAGAAGTAATTGTGCCACAAAAACAAGACCAGTCGCTACTAGCATTTTCGTCCCAATCATTTTCCCGTGAGAGTAAGTAGATAAGAGCATGAGTTTCAAGCCATTTTTTCGGTGTTCATTGTGCCAAATAAAGGCTAGGACCAAACCAACCAAGGCCGGAAAAAAGAACATACCATAAAATAAATAAACCTGTGTAAAAAGACTCAGCCATTGATGTGTCAATACCTGGCGATTTCCTAGATAATTTGCTGTTCCAAATAGCATTGATAAGAGAGGTAAGAGCAAGATGGGAAGCCATAGTTTAGAACGGCGTAGTTTCATCAGTTCGAGAGAGAGACTAGACATATTCATTTCCTTTCTTTCCTTTTACAATCAACATAGCAAATACTACCAACAAGGCTAAGCTTGCCAAATAGGGATAGAGTGAAACTTCGCGAAGTTGATAAACAAAGTGTCCACCCACCCTATTAGGATTCAAATTCATCAGTAAACCATACCAAGAATAAGGACTAAAATGGTAAAGTCCTGCTGGTATAAACAGTAAAATAATACTCACCAAAGACCCAATCAGCGCAATCGATAGACTAATCAGTTGATTACTGAAGTAGAGCGAAAAGAAAAAATGCATCATCAATACTGCCATTGAAACCAAAAGTGTCCCCAACTGGACTCCTATAAATCTCTCCCAAGGCATATCCTCGAGTAGCCCTTTCACATGCAACAAGAGACCGAATAACAGGGCGTTAGAAATCTGCAGGAGACAAACTTTTCCAAAAATATAGGCAAATTTTGTTGCAATAATGGTAGAAAATCGCAATCCTGTCACTTGCAGTATCTTCCACATCTGATGACGGTTTTCTAACTGAATGCTCATACTGGCTAAACTAGCTAAAAAAATCGGTAGCAAAATGACATGATAAAGACTAGCTGCGTCTACTGTCAACAAAATAGCTTGTTCCGGAGCGACCTGATTGCCTTGTCGTGAAAAAAGTTGAACACCACACAGTAAGAATTCCAAAAAAGCAAATAAAGCAAGCAATAAAAACAGATGTTTTCCTTTGTATTTGCTTTTTTCAATCTGACTTAATTTCATATCCCCTCCTATAGATGACTATCTTTTGTAAAATCTAAGAATAACTCTTCCAAGCTTTTTTCTTGTTCATTGACACGATAAATCTGAATGCCTGCTTTCATTAATTTTTCCAGATACTGTGCAACTACTTCATCTGGTTGGTAAGACAAGAGCAAGCCATTTTCTGTCACTTCTCCCATATCTAACAAGGCACTCGCTAAGGGATTATCCGAAGTTCTCAGGAAAATCCGTCCTCCATGTCGGTGTTTGAACTGTTCAACCGTTCCTTGATAAAGTAGCTTCCCTTTCCCAACAATCCCAATCTGGGTCACCATTTTTTCAATCTCATCCAAGGCATGAGAGGAAATCATAACCGTTGTTTGAAAGCGTTCTGGTAAACTTCGGATCAAGCGACGAATTTCTTCACGCGCTTGCGGATCCAGACCATTTGTCGGCTCATCTAAAATGACAAACTCTGGTCTTCCCATAATCGCCATCGCAATTCCTAAACGTTGCTTCATTCCAAGTGAATAATGCTTCACCAACTTATTTTTATGTTCTAATAATCCAACAATAGCAAGTACCTCATCTACATCTTGAGGGGATAGACCTTTCAAACGTTGTAAAATCTGTAGATTTTCAAGACCACTTAGATTATCGTAATATGCTGGCTCTTCAATCATACAGCCTATTTTTTTAACTAGACTTGCCCTATTTTTCTCAATCATGGGCAAACCTGCAATCTCAATTTGTCCCTCCGATACTTGTAACAGACCGCAAACCATCTTCATTATAGTTGATTTTCCAGCACCATTTGGGCCTATTAAGCCATAGATTTGCCCTCTTTCTATATATAATTCTTCAATCGCAACGACTTCTTGCTTGCCAAATCTCCGCTTAACATGTTTTAATGCAATAACTGTTTCCATAGTGAAACCTCCTTTTCGCTATCCAGTATACTGCCTCTACTTTATCTCTCCGTGATGCCCTCCTTAATTCTCCCTTAATTTTTTTCAAATCGGTTCATGTAGCATCTCCTTTATGATATACTGATAAAAAATTAGGGAGGGAAACATGATACTGACGAACCGGAAAATTTTGATTGTGGATGACACCTTAGAGATTCTCGATATGATCAAAGAAAGTCTCACCATTGCTGGGTTTGAAAATATTCTTACTGCTAAAAATCAGACAGAGGCCCTTGCTCTTTTAGACAGTGAACAAATCGAACTAGCCGTCTTAGATATCATGTTGCCTGACGGATCTGGATTTGAGATTCTCCGATATATCCGCCAAACTTCTCAACTTCCTGTCTTATTTTTGTCTGCCATTTCAGATATTGAAAAACAATACCAAGGCTTCGAACTAGGAGCTGACGACTATCTTGTTAAACCATTTCGTCCCAAAGAACTTGAACTGCGGATTCGCTCGATTCTAAGACGTGCCTATCCCGAAGAATTGACCACTTTGCAACTCAGCCACTGTATTATTGATTTTGAAAGGGCCCTTGTTCTTAGAGAAAATAAGGAAATTTCCCTCACTGCAAAAGAATACAGCCTGCTAAAATTACTGACCGATAACGCCAATAAAATTTTGAGTTTTGAACAAATCCTCAGCAGGGTCTGGGGTGAAAATTTTCAAGGTTATGAAAATACACTGATGGCTCACATCCGAAAGATTCGTCAAAAGATTGAAGAGAACCCCTCCCAGCCTCAACACCTACTGACCGTGAAAGGACTTGGCTACCAGCTCCGCACTCATCTATGAATACGATTAAATATTTCTCAAAAACCCTCCTCCAATACTTTCTAACCCTCCTTAGCCTCGTCACCATTGCCATCATACTCTTTATTGCAGGCTTCTATTTTTTGTTCCAAAGTGATATGAACTCACAAAATTCCCCGTCAAGCCTTTATAAAGAAATCACACAAACTGGGCAAATTCTTGTGACAGATACGATCAAACACCAACTGGATAAAGAAGATATTTGGATGATGAGCCTAAACCAAGACGGAGAGATTGAAACTTCCTACAAACTACCTCAAAAAATTCAGCGCACCTATAGTCGATCGGATCTTGTTCGTTTTAGCCGTTGGTACCTAGAAGACTATCCTGTTTATACCTATGTTGTAGGGGAAAAGATTCTAGTCCTTGGCTTCCCAAAGAATTCCTACATTAAGATTTCAGGCAGTTTTCAAACTTCAGCCTTCCTAAAACTTACCTATCTCTCTTTAGGAATCATTGGCATCCTTCTCTTTACCTACTTCCTATTTTTCTGGAGAAGTCGCTTAGCTCTAAAAAGAGAAATCGAGCCGATTACACAAGCCCTCACGCAATTACCTCAAGAGAGTTTCCTTCAGTTAAATGAAGCCGGTAACCTTAGTGAAATCAAAACAGCCCTAAACCAATCCAGCCAACTTCTCCAACAAACACGAGATATGCAAAGCCATTGGATTCGCGGTATCAGCCATGACCTGCGTAGCCCACTCACATTAATAGCAGGCTATACTGAACAGCTCGAACAGTTGCATGGCACTAACAAACAAACCCAACAAATTCATCAAGCTATTCACCAAATGACCGATATCATTTCTAATCTAAATCTTCTCTATCTCCTTGATAGCCACGAAATGAAAAAAGAACTAAGTTCATTAGACATCACACGATTGATACGGCAAGTATCCGTTGATTTTTTAAATCACCACCAAGAAATCACCTTAGAAGTTGTTCTCCCTAAACAACCCATTTTCGTCACTGGAAACGCTAGCTTATTAACACGCGCTATCATGAATTGTTTGAATAATGCTGTCCGCCACAACCTTGATCCAATTATTCGATTGCAGCTGGAAGAATCAGATCAAACATGCCGGATTATCCTCCAAGATAATGGCTCCATTACTCCTGAAAAAGTTATCGAATTAGAAAATAAAGACCGTAACTACAGCAACCACGGTATGGGAACGATTATTACCAAGCAAATCATGCTTTTACACCAAGGAAATTGTCAATTTCATTACCTACATCCTGGGCTGGAGGTTGTTCTTACTTTACCAACAGATACAAAGGACTAACAGTTTAGTCCTTTCTTTTCTGACTTTATTACTCTTAAAGTATCTAAACCCGAATCATCTTGCATTTTATTATATGCTCGTTTCGCTTTTCACCTCTATCCTTGCTCTTTTTTCACATATTCGGTATAATATCATGCGGATTATGATTCTATAGAAAAGGATGAAAGAGATGTACTCGAAACGAGTTTATTTTATTATTGGCTTTATGCTCTTTGCGCTCTTTTTTGGCGCAGCAAATTTGATTTATCCAGCTTATCTGGGGCTTTACGCTGGACAACATATTTGGACAGCTATTTTAGGTTTTTGTATTACAGGTGTTTCCTTGCCACTTTTAGGTGTCATGGCAGTCGCTTCGTCTGGTGTGGATGATTTGGAAAGTCTGGCGCAACCTATTTCAAAATGGTATGCCATTGTTTTTACAGCCATTCTCTCACTGGCAGTCGGTCCTTTTTTTGCAATTCCAAGAACTGGGGCAACGTCATTTGCCATCGGAATTGCGCCTGTACTCGGACATAGCTGGCCTGTCAAATTAGGCTACGCCTTGCTCTTTTTCGGTCTTGCCTACCTTCTGTCCGTTTATCCTGGCAAATTAGCAGAAAATATCGGAAAATACCTGACACCAAGTTTAATCTTGATCATCACCATCTTGATTGGTGCCTCCTTTCTTCATCCAGCTGGAAATTTGGGAAGGCCTTACAATGCTGGAAAATCTATCAACCTAGCCTTTGCTTCCCACCCTTTTATCGCAGGACTCATTCAAGGCTATGGGACAATGGATGCCTTGGCTTCTCTGATTTTTGCATCACTGGTTATCGAAGCCAATAAGATTTTTGGTATCACAAAAAGAAAAGAAATCACAAAAGTGACTCTGATTTCCGGTCTCATCGCGATTGGATTGCTAGCTTTTATTTATGTTTTCATCGGTCGCATCGGTGCCACTTCCCAATCCCTCTTCTTTATGAAGGTGGGACTCTTTACCTACAACGGTGATCCAGTCAATGGGGGACAAATTCTCAGCCATACTGCAAGATTTTTCTTAGGAAATATCGGCCAAGCCTGCTTGGGAGTTGCTATTTTCTTAGCTTGTCTCACAACTGCAACAGGATTAATCACTTCTAGTTCTTCTTACTTCCACAAAATTTTTCCTAGATTGTCACAAGTAAGATGGACACAAATTTTTACACTCCTATCAGCAAGTTTTTACTTTGGTGGTTTGGATGTCATCATCCGTTGGTCAACACCTGTTCTCTATCTTTTTTACCCCCTAACCATTGCCTTGATTTTTCTGGTGCTAAGTCGAAAACTCTACCACAATCATCCTTTGGTTTATCGAACAACTATTTTCTTTACGCTCTTCCCAGCTCTCTATGACGCGACTGAAAGCCTAGCTGAGCTCACCTACCTCTTCCAAATGCCCCAGACACTTAGCCATTTCTTCCGTGACACTATTCCTTTCGGAGCCTACTCCTTGGGATGGATTTGCTTTAGCGTGACTGGCTACCTCATCGGGCTCATCGTATTACAATTTCAAACCAGCAAAAAAGGATAGCGCAAACTATCCTTTTTTTGATTACAAAACTTTCGATAAGAAATCCTTGGTCCGTTCTTCACGAGTGTGTTCAAAGACTTGCTCTGGTGTCCCTTCTTCGACAATGTAGCCACCGTCCATGAAGATAACACGGTCTGCCACTTCACGTGCAAAGCCCATTTCATGGGTTACAATCACCATAGTCATCCCTGACTTCGCCAAATCTTGCATAACAGCCAGTACTTCGCCAACCATCTCTGGGTCAAGCGCTGAAGTGGGCTCATCAAAAAGGAGAACATCTGGATCCATAGCCAGACCACGCGCGATAGCAATCCGTTGCTGCTGACCACCAGACAGACTCTGAGGGTAGGCGTCAGCCTTGTCTGGCAAGCCAACTGTTTCTAACAATTCACGCGCCTTAGCTTCTGCTTCAAACTTAGCAATCCCCTTTGTTTTGATAGGTGACAAAGTAATATTTTTCAAAACCGTCATGTTTGGAAAGAGGTTAAATTGTTGGAAAACCATGCCCATCTTTTCCCGCATTTTGAAAATATCATTGGATTTGTCCGTAATATCGACACCCTCAAAAGTAACCGTTCCCTTGGTAGGTACTTCCAGCAAATTCATGGTGCGTAAGAAAGTAGATTTACCAGAACCAGAAGGGCCAATAATCACGACCACTTCCCCCTGTTGAATGTCTAGGTGAATCCCTTTCAGAACTTCATTATCTCCATAATATTTGTGTAAATCTTTGATTGAAATAATGGCATCAGACATGTTGAGCTCCTTTGTTCAAAATTCTTTCAAATACTTGCATAATCAAGGTTAAAATACTTGTCATAATCAAGTAATAAAAGGCTGCAAAAATCAGTGGTGTCAATGGAATGTAAGAGGTTGACTGAACTGTCTGCGCACCATTCCACAACTCCATCACCCCGATAGTAGACAAGAGCGAACTGTCTTTGACAATGGTGATAAATTCATTTCCCAAAGCCGGTAAAATATTTTTCAGCGCCTGAGGCATGATAACGTAGCGCATAGCTTGCTTAGGACGAATACCTAGAGAGTAAGCAGCTTCTAACTGCCCCTTTGGCACCGCATTGATCCCTGCACGAACCGTCTCAGAAACATAAGCACCTGAGTTCATGGAAATGATGATGATCCCTGGCAACAAACGTGACAAATCAACGGATAAAATACCAAGTTTAAAAGAAGGCGCAGCAATGTGCATCATAGCAAATGCAATCATAATCTGTACCACCATTGGGGTTCCACGGAAAATCCAGATATAGATATTGCAAAGCCAGACTAAAGGCTTGAACTTGCTTCGTTGACCAAATGCCAAGAGAATCCCCAATACGCTTCCAAAGAAGACAACACAGGCAGCAATAATGAGCGTAACAACTGCACCATAATTATAATAATCCAAATATTTTGGTAAAAACGAAAAATTCATTTCTTATCCTATCTTTTCTAAAATAAATATTACTATAACATAAGCAGAATAATTATTCAATCACTTTGATATAAATATTCATTTTTAAACATAAAAAAAGCACCTGCGTGCTTCTTTTTAATACAACAACTCATAAATTTCCATGGCGATAAGGTCGATGCTGTCGAAGGTATAAGTTTCACGAGCAGCAACATCGCGCAAGGTAAATACAGAGCCATTTTCTTCGTCGTGACTGAAAGCAACCTCAGCAACCACAACGCCATCACGTTCAAAGTTACGTTTCAATGTGCCACCGTCAGTAGCCATTGCTTCCAATCGACTGATAATTCTCACCAAATGTGATTCCATGTCAATTCTCCTATTTCTTTATATACATGTATTCTACCATACTTTCCTTGAAAAGTCTTACAATATTCTTGAAAGTCTCGTTTTTTTACAGGAAAATTCTCTCTCAATCATAGCAGATTCTTGCATTTTAAGTAAATCTTGTTATAATAAAACTGTATTTGACCTTTATTGACTATTGATAAAATACACAAGTTTGAAAGAAAGAAGAATGCCTATGTTATGCCAAAATTGTCACATGAACGACGCAACCATTCATCTCTATACTAACCTTAACGGAAAACAACAGCAAGTGGATCTCTGCCACAATTGTTACCAGATTATGAAGACAGATCCAAACAATGCCATTTTGAAAGGACTGGGAGATTTCCATAATCCAAATGATATGGATCCTTTCAGCGAGTTTTTCAATAATATTGGAGGCATTACAGGACGTACGCCAGCCGGAAATCCAAATTACGGGAAAACACCACCAACCCAAGCAGGACATAACGGAGGCGGTAATATTCCACCTCAAAGACCGCAGGAACCTCAGCAGCCTAATGGTCTTCTAGAAGAATTTGGGATTAACGTGACCGATATTGCTCGCCGTGGAGACATTGACCCTGTCATCGGCCGTGACGAAGAAATCACACGCGTGATTGAAATCCTCAACCGTCGCACCAAAAACAATCCTGTCCTCATCGGAGAACCTGGTGTCGGTAAAACAGCCGTTGTCGAAGGACTAGCTCAAAAAATTGTTGACGGCGCTGTTCCACAAAAACTACAAGGTAAGGAAGTCATCCGCCTTGATGTGGTCAGCCTGGTGCAAGGAACCGGTATCCGTGGACAATTTGAAGAGCGGATGCAAAAGCTCATGGAAGAAATTCGCAATCGTCGTGAAGTCATTCTCTTCATTGACGAAATCCATGAAATCGTAGGGGCCGGCTCTGCTGGTGATGGAAATATGGACGCTGGAAATATTCTCAAACCAGCCCTTGCCCGTGGCGAACTCCAATTGGTCGGCGCAACCACTCTCAACGAATACCGCATTATCGAAAAAGATGCAGCTCTTGAACGCCGCATGCAACCAGTCAAGGTGGAGGAACCAAGTGTGGACGAGACCATCACCATTCTAAAAGGCTTGCAAAACAAATACCAAGACTACCACCATGTTCGCTATACTGATGAGGCGATTGAAGCGGCTGCAGTTCTTTCCAACCGCTATATCCAAGATCGCTTCCTGCCTGATAAGGCCATTGACTTGCTAGATGAATCTGGGTCAAAAATGAATCTGACTCTCAACTTCGTTGATCCAAAAGAAATTGACAAACGCTTGATTGATGCTGAAAATCGCAAAGCGCAAGCAACTCAAGATGAAGATTTTGAAAAGGCTGCCTACTACCGTGACCAAATTGCCAAATACAAGGAAATGCAGAAAACCAGCCTTAGTGAAGAGGATATTCCTCTGATTACTGAAAAAGAAATCGAAGCCATTATCGAGCAGAAAACCAATATTCCTGTTGGTGATTTGAAGGAAAAAGAACAAACTCAACTCATCCATCTAGCAAGTGACCTCAAGGCTCATGTCATCGGTCAAGATGAGGCTGTAGATAAGATTGCCAAAGCCATTCGTCGCAACCGTGTCGGACTTGGAAGTCCAAATCGTCCTATCGGTAGCTTCCTCTTTGTCGGTCCAACTGGTGTCGGTAAAACAGAACTTTCTAAGCAGTTAGCAATCGAGCTCTTTGGCTCAGCTGATAGTATGATTCGATTCGACATGTCCGAATACATGGAAAAACACGCTGTCGCCAAGCTGGTTGGTGCGCCTCCAGGTTATGTCGGCTATGAAGAAGCTGGGCAATTGACTGAAAAAGTTCGCCGTAATCCTTATTCTCTCATCTTGCTTGACGAGGTTGAAAAGGCACATCCAGATGTCATGCACATGTTCTTACAAGTCCTTGATGATGGTCGATTGACAGATGGTCAAGGTCGAACAGTCAGCTTCAAAGATACCATTATCATCATGACCTCAAATGCAGGTACTGGTAAGGTTGAGGCTTCCGTTGGTTTTGGTGCTGCACTGGAAAATCGTAGCCAGTCTGTCTTAGGACAACTTGGCAACTTCTTCAGTCCTGAATTTATGAACCGTTTTGACGGTATCATTGAATTCCAAGCCCTTAGCAAAGCTAACCTTCTTAAGATTGTCAGCCTCATGCTTGATGATGTCAATAAACGCTTGTCAAGCAACGGTATCAGCCTTCATGTCACCGATAAGGTCAAGGAAAAATTAGTTGACTTGGGCTATGATCCAAAAATGGGTGCCCGTCCATTGCGTCGTACCATTCAAGACCAAATCGAAGACGCCATTACAGATTTCTACTTGGAAAATCCAAACGAGAAAAATCTACGTGCCGTCATGACATCAAGCGGTAATATCCAAATCAAAGCTGCTACAAAAGCATAGAAAAAACAGACCGCGGTCTGTTTTTTCTATTTTTTTAATAAGTTGAGTCTTTCCATTCCACATGACAATCGAAAATTTGTTGATTTTCCACCTGAGCATGTCCTTCAATTTCATCAATTAAAATGCGCGCTGCTTCTTGGCCTTCTTCAAAAGCTGGTTGCACAATAGTAGAAACTGTTGGAGAAGAAAAATCTGTCCACTCTAAATTGTCAAAGCCGATAAGTCCTACTCGTGGCATATCTAGTTTCAAGTGCTTCATAGCTGACAAAACGGTTGGTAAGGCCCAGCAATTTGGCGCGAATACCAAGGTCTTCTGATCCGCTGGAACCGTCTCTGCTAAAAATTGCTGAATATCTTTTTCCATATCTGGGCCATTATCAATGACCAAACTATCGTAATCGTGACCACTTTCTGTCAAAGCATCCACAAAACCCGAGGCCCGTTCAATTCGCGTACTAAGTAGGCTGGTATCTGCTGTCACCATAATAAATTTTTCATAGCCTTTTGCAATACTGGCCTGCACCATATCATAGACAGCATCATAATTATTGGTTTTCACCCAATTTGTCTTGTGCTCATAGAGTTGACTATCAAAGAAGACCATGTGTTTTTGCTTATCCTCAATAATTCGGCTGTACTTACGGAAGTTAGAAGTCGGCTGAATAATAAATCCTTCTACTCCCATATTGAGCATATTTTCAATATATTGATCTTCATTTTTTGAATCGTAATTACTATTGCCAATCAAGACTTGATAGCCTTTTTTCTGGGTCACATTTTCAATCCCTTTGACAATTTGATTAGAGAAGGTGTTAGTGATATCTCCTATCAAAACACCAATCAACTTACTATTTTTAGAATTGAGGCTGCGCGCCACCATACTTGGTCGATAGCCCGTTTCCTCCACTACTGCCTGAATTCGCTCTCGTGTTTCGTCGGACATTTTATCAAAGCGTTTATTCAAGTAGAAAGATACCGTTGTCTTAGACGTCCCTGCCAATTTGGCAATATCCGTAATCGTGATTTTCTTTCCCATATCCGCACACCTCCTTTGTTAGCGAATTCTTCCTTTTATTATATCACGTAAAAAAACTTTTTTCAGAAAAAACTATGTATTTGAGACAAAAATGGGATGAACAATTCTGTCCATCCCAAAGCGACATGTATAGATTAGGCAAGGATTCCCAACCAGCTACCGATAATACCGATGACAACTGTCAAGAGTACCAACCAGTAAGTGTTCCATTTTTTGTTTTTAATCAAATAGAACATCAAGGCCGTGTAAAGAACTGGTAGGAGTGCTGGTGCGATTTTGTCCAACATACCTTGGATTGTCACGATTTTTTGTGCTGCACCTGCTGCTTCAACTGAAGGTTTAAAGGTGAATGGGATTGTCAATTTCACTTGTGTTGCTGCCAAGCTTGAGATAACTGTTACACCGACAATGTTGGCTACACGAGATACTACTGCCATTTGTTCACTGAGTTTTTCAATGAAGCTTGTACCAAGTTTGAAACCGTAAAGACCAGTCGCCAATTTGATACCTGTCAAGATGGCATTCATGCAGACGAAGAATAGGATTGGCCCCAAGATAGAGCCGTCTGTAGCAAGTGAAGCGGCAATAGTTGAGAAGAGTGGTGCCAAACAGAATTGTGAAAGTGAATCACCGATACCTGCAAGTGGTCCCATGAGGGCCATTTTGATACCACGGATTTCTTCTTCTAGACGGTCATTATCTAACATTGCCAAATGCAAGCTAGTGATGAATGGCAAGAAGTGTGGGTTTGTGTTGTAGAATTCTGTATTGTCATCCAAGGCTTTGCAAAGTGCTTCTTTGTCGGCGCCATAGTATTTCTTCAATGCTGGATAAACAACGTTGGCATAACCAAGACCTTGGTAGTTGCTGTAGTTGAAACCGTTTTGGAGGAAGAAGGCGCGGAGCGCTGTAATAACGTAATCACGTTTTGCTAATTTTTTAGATCCAGTCATCTTGGTCATCTCCTTCTGCTTTCGTGTCTGTGCTTGCCATAGCTGGTTTTCTGTAAACATCAATAAGAGCAAAGATTGTAGCGATAATAGCAACACCGATTGTTGGAACACCTGTTACAGAACCTGCTGATACAGCTGTCAATACGCCATCTGCATTTGGTACGGCTGTCAATACTGGCAAACCGAAGTAAACTGCGAGTACATAACCAAGAAGAACATAAGGAATAAGGTCTTTCTTAGCCATAACTGAGAGAATCATTGCAAAACCAATTGCTGGAAGCATTTTACCTGCCAATGTCAAACCATTAATCAATACTGGTGGAATCAAGGCAAAGAGGCTAGTCAACATATCCGTTGAAAGGGCACCAATCAAACCAAGTACAAAACCGATTACTGCAAATGCCCAAACTGTACCATTTGCTGCAAACTTGAAGCTAGCAAGATTGCCATTTTTAAGTGATTTTTTAGCAATACCAGGTGCACCAGCGAAGGCTGTATAAGCAAATGTTTGCAAGAATTGAATACCGACTGCAATTGGAACAGTCAAGGCAAGAGCTGCTTCTGGAGTCACTGCTTTAGCAGTTCCAGCAGTTGTGATTGCCATAAGTGTACCGAAGATACCAGGACCTATTGGGTTTGGTGGTACAGTACCGCCGGCACCAACACCGAATCCCATGTAAGCCAATTCAGAGATAGCTCCGACTGCAAGGGCTGTAGGAATATCACCAAGGATGATTCCGACACCAAACGACAAGATGATACAACGGTTAGTGTAGATTCCTAGCAACATACCGCTGAAACAGAAGGCTGTCCACAAACCGATTAAGACAGCTTGCATGATATTGATATCCATAATTTTCTCCTTTATTTATGAATGGTAGTTAACAATATTAAATATAGTCGAGGATGTTGACTTCAATAGCACCATCATTTCCTTGCGGAGTTGTTTTGGTATTAAAGACTACACCATGATCTTGACTCAATTTGCGGATAGCTTCTTTGTCTTCCGCACCAAGGAAGATGGAACGAGTGACCTGTTCTTTTCCTTCTGCATTGTGGATATTACCGATATTGAGTTCTTTGATTGGCACGCCACCTTCCACCAAGCGAAGGGCATCCTGCACATCTTTCACAACGATAAAGATCGTTTGTGCTGGATTGGCTTTGTGAATAATGTCAATCACTTTTTGTACACTGAAGAAACGCATAGCGATTGAATCTGGTACAACTGTTTTCATCAATGTTTGTTGAATTTTATCCTCAGAAACTGCATCGTTGGCAACGATAACCGTATTACATGAGAGGAATTTCACCCAAAGTTGTCCTTGTCCATGAATCAAACGTTCATCGACACGTGTCATTACAATATTTGGTGCTGTCATAAGAGACCTCCTAAATTTTTCTATAAACTTTTTATTACCAATACAATTCCCAGTCTTTGTAGAATCGGATGAGGGCTTCTAGGTAGTAGTAATCTCCCCAGATATTACCTTCGTCAACGCCTTTTCCTGAATGCCATGAATAAACACCGTGCAAGAGAAGAGGACGACCTTCTACAAATTCATCATTAGTATAATTTTCAATTAAGCTACGAAGCATAGCATGCATGGCATACTTGTAAGTCAACTTGTCTTCATCAACTTCTGGCAAGTACTTTAACATTTCGTGGATACCACAAACTGCTGTTGCTGTTGCTGATGTGTCGCGAGCATGACCTGAGCCATCTCCGAAAATCAAATCCCAGTAAGATACCTTATCTTCAGGAAGACGGTTCAAGAAGTAGTTGGTCATTCCTTTGAAGAGATCGATTTGCTGCTCATCTTTCATTTTACGGTAGCTTAGTGGAATACCGTAAACACCCCAAGCCTGACCGCGAGCCCATGCTGAATCATCGCTGTAACCTTGACGGGTTACCCCTTTAACTGGCTCACCAGTTTCTGGGTCAAAGTAGAACGTGTGAAAGGCTGACGCATCATCACGAACAACGTTGTTAGCTGAAGCGTAGAAATGATTTTCAGCAATCTCTTTATATTTGACATCCCCAGTTTGCTCATAAGCAAAGAAGAGCAGTTGGATGTTAAGCAAGCAGTCGATAATCAAACGGTAGTGATCTTTATGACCAAGTTCACCCCAGGCTTGAATGAAGCCACCTTTTTCTTGGTAACGTTCAATCAATTTGTCAGCTGCTTTAATAGAGGCTTCCAAGGCTTTTTCATCACCATTGATACGGTACTCAGCCATACATGATGGTGTGTAAAGGAAACCTAGGTCATGGTGATCAAGTTCAACGCGGTTATTAACACGATCAAGGAATGATAGCACATTTTTGTGGGCCAATTCTTTGATCTTTTCATCTCCCTTGTACTCGTAAGCCAACCAAAGGCATCCTGTCCAGAAAGCATTGGTCCACTCAGTGTTATCCATGACTTTGTAGATGTTGTCAAAAGTTGCTGGTGTTGGGTAATCTTCACCAAAGTAACCCATGTTGACGTAAACCTGTTTAAGCGCTTTTTCAATAGCTGCTTCAACTTCTGCTTTGGTCAACAATTTGGTATCCAAGAAGCGCTCTGGGCGTTCAATGGTTTCAATGTTTACTTTTTTAATCGTTGGCATTAGATACCTCCCTCGAAGTCATCTTCGTCGTCATCGCTTGCAAGGCTAGCAAAGTCTGCGATACCTTTGTGACAAGAATCTAACACTTTCTCTACCAACTGACCTAAATCAGCTGCGATTACCCGAGAGAAGACAGCTTCTAATAACATTGCCAAGTTGAGTCCTGAAAGAACTCGAATATTTTTGTCTGCGTATTCCACTGATAAGGTTGATGAAACGTTAAATGGTGTACCACCAAGCAGGTCTGTCAAGATGAGAACATCCTGTGCGTCAACCAATTCTGTACGAACTGCTGCTTTAACTTGATTAGAAGACATACCTGATACGAAGTCAATTCCGACGACATCTTCTTGTTTCCCTGCAATCAATTCGAGGGAGCTCAAGATACCTGTTGAGAAGTTCCCATGAGCTACGACAATTACTTTTACCATTCCTTACTCCTTAAGTTTACCGGTTTACTTTTATGTCACGATTATAGCGCTTTCACGACTCCTTGTCAACAATTTTTAGAAAAAATTTGCTAATTTTTTTATCAACCTCATTTTTACAATTCTTTCTTCCATTAAACGACAAAAATATGTGTTTCTATTTTTTATTTTGATAAATTCTGTAGAATAGCATCTGACACACTCTCAAAACAGCTATACGATGGTCTTTATTTGTCACTTACGACAAATAATCTTTCCAACCTTCTCTAATAGATTTTCTTAAAAAGAAAATGTATGCGTTTTATTCTCTGAATGTTTTTAGCTTTCTTTGTTGACAAAACCGGTTTACCGTGGTATGATTCAGGTAAACAGGTTTACCTGAAGAACATACTATTCTACGGAGGACATATCCATGGTTGAACAATTCTCAATGGATCAATTTTCACTCAAAGGCAAAGTTGCCCTTATCACAGGTGCTTCATATGGCATTGGCTTCGCTATTGCCACTGCCTACGCAAAAGCTGGTGCTACTATCGTATTTAATGATCGCACACAAGAAGCTATAGAAAAAGGTCTTGCCAACTACGAAGCAGCGGGTATCAAGGCGCATGGTTATGTTTGTGATGTAACTGATGAAGAAGGCATCAATGCCATGGTGGCTCAAATCGAAAAAGAAGTTGGTGTCATCGACATCTTGGTCAATAATGCTGGTATCATCAAACGTGAACCAATGCTTGAAATGAAGGCTGCTGACTTCCGCCAAGTCATCGACATTGACCTCAACGCACCATTTATCGTATCAAAAGCTGTCCTTCCTTCTATGATTAAAAAAGGACATGGTAAAATCATCAACATTTGCTCTATGATGAGCGAACTCGGTCGCGAAACAGTTGCTGCCTACGCGGCTGCTAAAGGTGGTTTGAAAATGCTCACTAAGAACATCGCTTCTGAATTTGGTGAAGCAAATATCCAATGTAACGGTATCGGCCCTGGCTACATCGCTACTCCACAAACTGCACCACTTCGCGAATTACAAGAAGACGGTTCCCGTCATCCATTCGACCAATTCATCATCGCAAAAACTCCTGCAGCTCGCTGGGGTGAGTCCGATGACCTTTCTGGACCAGCCGTTTTCCTTGCTTCAGACGCTTCAAACTTCGTAAATGGGCATATCTTATACGTTGACGGCGGTATCCTTGCTTACATCGGTAAACAACCTTAATTGAAATGAACATTGACTAATCAGAAAGGAAGAAACTCTATTATGAAAATTGCATTGATTAACGAAAATAGCCAAGCTGCTAAAAACAGCATCATCTTTGACGCATTGAAAACTGTTGCGGATGCAAAAGGTTTCGAGGCTTACAACTACGGTATGTATGGCGTTGAAGGTGAAAACTCATTGACCTATGTACAAAACGGTATCTTGGCTGCTATCCTCCTCAACTCAGGCGCTGCTGACTTTGTTATCACAGGTTGCGGTACTGGTATGGGCGGTATGCTTGCCTGCAACAGTTTCCCAGGTGTTGTCTGTGGTTTTGCTGCTGATCCACTTGATGCCTACCTCTTCTCACAAGTAAATGGTGGTAATGCTCTTTCTCTCCCATTTGCAAAAGGTTTTGGCTGGGGAGCTGAAGTCAATCTCCGCTACATGTTTGAACGTCTTTTTGAAGATGAAGTGGGTGGTGGTTATCCAAAAGACCGTGCTGTCTTTGAACAACGCAATGCTCGCATTCTCAACGAAGTCAAAGAAGTAACCCATACTGATATGTTGACTATTTTGGAAAATATTGACCAAGAACTCCTCAAAGGAGCTATCGCTGGTGAACATTTCCAAGAGTACTTCTTCGCAAATTGCCAAAATCAAGAAATCGCAGACTATCTCAAAACTGTTTTAGCATAAATAGTCTGATGCAGAAAGGATCCTGTCATGTCTAAGATTCTCTTTTTCGGGGAACCCCTGCTACGGATTAGTCCTACTAATCCTAGCCACTTTACTGACCAAGTAACCAGTCAGATATTTTATGGTGGCTCTGAGGTCAACATCGCTCGTAACCTACAAGCCTTTGGCCAGAATACAAAGTTAGCTATCGCTTTGCCAACAAATAGCATCGGAGATAGTTTTATCCAGTTCCTACAGGCAGCCCAGATCGATACCCAGCATGTTCAGCGTGTTGGAGAGCGTATCGGCATTTACTTCTTAGAAAATGCCTTTGGTTGCCGCCAAGGTGAAGTGACCTATGACCGTGCTCATTCCAGCCTCCATGATTTTTCAACTGAGAATCTTGATTATGACAGTCTTTTTGCAGATGTAGACCACTTCCATTTTAGTGGAATTACCATCGCCCTCAGCCAGCAAGTTCGGACTAGTCTGCGCCAGCTTTTGGAAGAAGCTAAAAAACGTGGGATCACGATTTCCCTAGATCTCAATTTCCGCAGTAAGCTGATTTCACCGCTAGATGCCAAACATATCTTCTCAGAATTTGCACATTATGCCGATATTTGCTTTGGAATTGAACCGCTCATGGCAACCTCTGAAGACACTAGCTTTTTCAATCGTGAATTGGCTACACCAGCATTGATTCACCGGCGTATGCAGGATTTGATGGCGGTCTTTGGTTTTAAATCTATTTTCCATACAGTGCGAAGTACAGATAACTTAGGGCGCAACGTTTATCAGGCCTACATGGCAAGTTCTGACGGTGATTTCGTCACTTCTAAAGAGTTGAAAACCGCTGTTCTACAACGGGTTGGCAGTGGAGACGCCTTTGTAGCTGGTGCCCTTTATCAACTGAAAAAAGCTAGCACACCACAAGAAATCGTGGACTTTGCCGTAGCCAGTGCGACACTCAAATGCACCATTGAAGGTGATAACATGTTTGAATCTGCTTATCGTGTAGAACAAGTTCTCAACCAAGCGAAAGACATCATCCGTTAGAAAGAATTATCATGACAAAATCTCAAACTGTTTTACAAATTAAAGAACAAAAAGTAGTGGTCGTTGTCCGTGGCAATAGCGCCGAAGAGGCCATTCAGTCCTCACGCGCTTGTATCGCAGGTGGCATTACGGCTATTGAAGTAGCCTACACAAACAGCAAGGCCAGCCAAGTTATTGAAACCTTAACTGCTGAATATGCCGACCGACCTGATGTGGTCATCGGTGCTGGAACTGTGCTCGATGCTGAAACTGCCCGTATGGCTATCCTAGCGGGTGCCAAATTTGTCGTATCACCTGCCTTCAATGCCGAAGCCGCTACTCTCTGCAATCGCTATGCCATTCCTTACATGCCAGGTTGCATGACCCTGACTGAAATCACCACAGCTCTTGAAGCCGGCTGTGAAGTGGTCAAAGTCTTCCCTAGTGGCGTTTTGGGAACAGGATTTATTTCTTCCATTAAGTCCCCACTCCCTCAAGTCCAAGTCATGGTTACAGGCGGTGTCAATCTCAACAACGCCCCAGACTGGTTATCAGCAGGAGCTGACGCCATTGGTATTGGTGGTGAATTCAACAAACTATCTGCCCAAGGAGAATTTGCAAAAATCACTCAAATTGCTAAAGAATACGTCGCTAAAGTTGGCAGATAAGACTGAGATGGGTTTTCTCCATTTCAGTTTTTTTCTTAATCGTGATATTTCCCAGTCTATTTCCTTTATTTTTTAGTATAATGGAAAAAGGATACTACTAAAGGAGCAAGTTATGGAACATCCAACTTTCGGCAAAAAACAAGAGGGCGTCTCATACGTCAATCGCTACGGTGTCTATGCCGTAATTCCTGATAAAAGTCAGACAAAAATAATCCTCGTTCAAGCTCCAAATGGCGCCTGGTTCTTGCCTGGCGGCGAAATTGAAGCAGAGGAAGATTCTATTCAAGCTCTCGAACGTGAATTGATGGAGGAGCTCGGTTTCACTGCAAGATTGGGGCAATATTACGGTCAAGCCGACGAATACTTCTATTCTCGTCACCGTGACACCTACTACTATAATCCTGCTTATATCTACGAAGTAACAGATTTTACTCAAGTAGACAAACCGTTGGAAGACTTCAACAACCTCGCTTGGTTCCCAGTCGATGAAGCCATTGACAAACTAAAACGTGGCAGTCATAAATGGGGAATTGAAGCCTGGAAAATTTCCAAAAATTCTAAATAATCTCTAGTCAAACCCGAACGATAGTGCTATAATGAAGCTACAGATAGGAGGCTCGCATGAAACTCATCAACACGACCAATACCAATCCCATACTTGTCCAGAATCAGCTGGCTAACACGGACGCCTTTTTGGTGGAAACCTATTCTGCTGGAAACACGGATGTCGTTTTCACTCAAGCGCCCCTCCATTACGAAATTTTGATTAGCAACAAGTACCGCGCTGTTCAAGAAAGAGAAATCCAAGGAATTAGAGAATTTTTCCTCAAACGGAAAGTTGATACAAAAGTGATTGACCAAGCCGGTATCCAGACAATTCACACAGATCGTCTGATTGAAATGTCTATTCCCATTGTTACTGAATAAGAAAAGACTGATGATATTTCAGTCTTTTTTGCTTGCTCATGATTTTTCCACCATAATCAAGAATGGTGGTGTATTGATTTGATTCAGCGGCTGATAGAGCATCACTACAAAATCTTCTTGAGGCAGTTTTTTGACAAAATCAAGCACAGCATCTTTTTCAAGATTTCCCCCTTCATGACCATAATAAATCATGAGGGACAAGCGACCACCAACTTCCAGTCGTTCTAAAATTTTCTGAATGGCTTCCAAAGTCGTATGAGGCTGAGTAATGATGGATTTATCAGCCGATGGCAAGTAACCCAGATTGAAAATGGCTGCACGAATTGGCTCCGCCACATACTGGTCCACATGCTGGTGCCCATCTAAAATGAGTTCTGCATTGCCAATGTTTTGCTCTTCCAAACGCTGACGGGTCCTCAGTAAAGCCTGTTCCTGGACATCAAAGGCATAAACTTTCTTCGATAATCTCGCCAGAAAAGTCGTATCATTCCCATTTCCCATGGTTGCATCAACAGCGACAGCCTCATTATCCAAAACTTCTGCTAAAAAATCGTGTGACAGATGAATGGGACGTTTAATCATATTTTCTCCTATCCAAATACTTCAAAATAAGAAATAGCTTCCAAAAGAGGCATATTCACATTGCCACGACCATAACAATCTAAAAAATAATCTCTATAAATATCTGTACCTAGGTTTCTTTTTAGGGACCATAGTACCCAATAAAGATCAATATGTTTATCTCCTAGACCTGCATGATCCCAATCAATAAAAGCCTCAAATTTCCAGTCTTTTAAGATAAGATTGGGTAAACAAAAATCTCCGTGAACTATTGTATCACTCTTTAAAAGCTTAGAAAATTCTTGAACCTGCTGATAAGCCTGCTCTGCAGTCTCATGTTTCTGGTGAGATAAAAGATAATCCGGACTAAATCTACCTTGTTTGTAGCCTTCCTCTACTTCCTTAAGGTAGCTTGAAATCTTTTGAGGTAGTAAACCATCTACAGGTTTCATATCATGAAGAGCTCGCATAGATTTGGCTAAAATGTGACACAAATGTTTCGGATCAGCTAAGTAACATTCTGAACTCGCATCTTTGCCATCTACCTTAGCTGTCAACAACCAATCTTCTCCCTCAGACAAATAAGAAATGACTTCTTGAGCCAGACCTTTTTGAAAAAAATACATGGTTAATTCAGCTTCTTTTTGTAAGCTCCCCAACTTGGCTCTTTTCAAAAAATATCCCTGTTTTGTATCAATAAAATAAACACGTGCCTGCGGAGAGCTACTGGTATCATACACAGCCTGAGCCTGATTTATTAACGAACGAAATTCCCTTGGAAACTCTAACGGATTAACTATAATAAGTTCCTTTTTCATCTATCCACCTTACACCCTTGCCAACTTCCACGGCGTTCCATTTCTTGGTCAATGGCATTGAGGACTTCCCATTTATTGAGGCTCCACATAGGGCCAATCAGCATGTCACGAGGAGCATCACCGGTAATGCGATGAATAACCATATCAGCAGGAATAATCTCTAGTTGGTCACAAATGATCGAAACATACTCTTCTTGACTCAGCAACTGCAATCTTCCCTCGTGATAATCTCGTTGCATGCGGGTATTGGTCATGAGGTGCAAGAGGTGCAGCTTGATGCCATCAATATCATTATCCGTTACACAACGGCGGACATTTTCCACCATCATCTCATGGGTCTCACCAGGCAAGCCATTAATAAGGTGGGATACAATTTCAACCTTTGGCGCTTGTTTGCGTAAGCGGGCGACTGTTTCCTTGTACAAATCATAAGAATGGGCACGGTTAATCAGTTCTGACGTATGTTCATAGGTCGTCTGCAAACCCAATTCCACTGTCACATGCATACGCTGACTCAATTCTTCCAAGTAGGCAATGGTCTCATCAGGCAGGCAATCTGGACGCGTTCCGATATTGATTCCCAACACACCAGGCTCATTGATAGCCTGCTCATAGCGCTCACGGATAACCTCTACCCTTTCATGTGTATTGGTAAAATTTTGGAAGTAAACCAGATACTTGTTCACCTCTGGCCACTTGCGGTGCATGAAGTCAATCTCATGGTAAAATTGCTCACGAATCGGCGCTTCAGGCGCCACAATCGCATCACCAGACCCAGACACCGTACAAAATGTACAACCACCTTTTGCCACCGTACCGTCACGGTTAGGGCAATCAAAGCCCGCATCAATCGGCAACTTGAAAATCTTTTCTCCAAATAATTCACGGTAATAGTCATTGACTGTTCGATAACGTTTTTTCATAAAAATAGTATAGCAAAATTTAGCATTTTTTTCTTTTTTTCGAATAAATTTGCGAATAAATAAGTATGAAGATTCTACTATTCCTATTTCTCGGTGCCTCACTTGGTTCATTTCTAGGTTTGGTCATCGATCGTTTTCCCCACCACTCCATCATAGCCCCTGCTAGCCATTGCAATCATTGCAAAATACACCTCAAGGCTTGGGACTTGATTCCCATTCTTTCCCAACTTTCTACTAAATCAAAATGCCGTTACTGTCAAGCAAAAATTCCTTACTGGTACCTCCTGCTCGAAATGACGACTGCTCTTCTTGTGACACTAACAGCTTATCAGATCCTGTCCGTCACAACTTGTTTAGTCCTCCTAACAGGCTTGGTACTCGGTATTTATGACATCAAACACCGTGAATATCCTATCATGGTTTGGATGAGTTTCACCTTCTTGACACTCTTGTTTTCCTCTCTAAACTGGCTTTTCCTCCTCTTTTTGGTCCTAGCCCTTTTAGCAGAAAAATACGACCTCAAAATTGGCTCTGGTGACCTACTTTACCTAGCTACATTGTCCCTGATTCTCCCCTATAACAGCTTACTTTGGCTCGTTCACATCAGTAGCATTTTAGGAATTTTGACCTATTTTTATCTTTATCGAAGCAAACTGCCCTTCGTCCCATTTCTTTGGATAGCCAGTATTCTTGTTTTGGTCATCTTTTAAAACTGAAATATGCATGTGAATAGATACACATTCCACCGCAAGGTGGTTTTTTATGCTATAATACTGATTAAAAGGAGTAAGCCTATGTACAATGATGATAGCTTGACCCTGCACACAGATTTATACCAAATTAATATGATGCAGGTCTACTTTAACCAAGATATTCATAACAAACATGCTGTTTTTGAAGTCTATTTCCGTAAGCAACCATTTGAGAATGGCTATGCAGTTTTTGCAGGTTTAGAACGCGTCGTGGACTACCTATCCAATCTACGTTTTTCTGAGACAGATATTGCCTATCTACGCGATCAAGGATATCCTGAGAAATTCCTAGATTATCTGGCAAACCTCAAAATGGCATTAACTGTTCGTTCCGCAAAAGAAGGCGATCTCGTTTTTGCCAACGAACCAATCCTGCAAATTGAAGGGCCTCTTGCCCAATGCCAGCTAGTTGAAACTGCTATTCTAAATATTGTCAATTATCAAACGCTCATCGCCACCAAGGCCCGCCGTATCAAAACGGTGATTGAGGATGAGCCTCTCTTGGAGTTCGGTACACGCCGTGCTCAAGAAATGGACGCTGCTATCTGGGGAACACGCGCCGCCTTTATCGGCGGAGCTGGTGCTACTTCAAATGTTCGAGCAGGTAAACTCTTTGGCATCCCAGTCTCTGGCACTCATGCCCACGCTCTGGTGCAGACTTTTGGTAATGACTATGATGCCTTCAAGGCCTATGCCAGCACCCATAAAAACTGTGTCTTCTTAGTAGATACCTACGACACACTTCGTTTAGGCGTCCCTGCTGCAGTTAAGGTCGCTCGAGAATTTGGGGACAAAATCAACTTCCTCGGCGTTCGCATCGACTCAGGAGATATGGCTTATATTTCTAAAAAAGTTCGCCAACAGCTGGACAATGCCGGTTTCCCTGAGGCTAAAATCTACGCTTCAAACGACTTGGATGAAAATACAATTCTCAACCTCAAGATGCAAAAAGCCAAGATTGATGTCTGGGGAGTTGGGACTAAGTTAATCACCGCCTACGATCAACCAGCACTCGGAGCGGTTTACAAGATTGTTTCGATTGAAGACGAAAATGGAAATATGAAAGACACCATTAAATTGTCTTCAAATGCAGAAAAGGTTTCAACACCAGGTAAAAAGCAAGTTTGGCGCATTACTTCCCGCGAAAAAGGCAAATCAGAGGGAGATTATATCACCTTTGCTGATACAGATGTGGCACATTTGGAAAGTATCCACATGTTCCACCCAACTTATACCTACATCAATAAAACTGTGGAAAACTTTGATGCCGTTCCACTACTCGTCCCTGTCTTTGAGAAAGGAGAGTTGGTTTATCAACTTCCTAGCTTGCAAGAAATTCAAGACTATGCTCACAAGGAATTTGACAAACTCTGGGATGAGTACAAACGCGTGCTCAATCCACAGGATTACCCTGTTGACCTAGCGAAGGATGTCTGGGACCACAAGATGAATCTCATTGATAGCGTCCGCAAGCAGGCTCTCGGAAACTTATCCAAATAGGAGAATCGTATGACCTTACAAGAAACAATTATCAAAGAACTAGGTGTTCTACCAAGCATTGATCCTCAGCAAGAAATCCGTCGGTCCGTTGATTTTTTGAAAGACTACTTGAAAAAGCACAGCTTTCTAAAAAGTTATGTTCTGGGCATTTCTGGAGGACAAGACTCTAGCTTAGCTGGGCGCCTAGCACAGATTGCCATCGAAGAACTCCGAGCAGAAACAGGTGATGACAGCTATCAATTTATCGCCATCCGCCTCCCTTACGGTGTACAGGCAGATGAAGACGACGCTCAACGCGCGCTTGCCTTTATCCAACCAGATCTTAGCTTAACAGTCAATATCAAAGAATCAGTTGACGGACAAGTAGCGGAACTTGCTAAAGCTGGTCTTGATATTTCCGACTTCAACAAGGGAAATATTAAGGCACGTCAACGCATGATTACCCAGTATGCTATTGCTGGCGAGTACAAGGGAGCCGTTATCGGTACCGACCATGCTGCAGAAAATATTACTGGCTTCTTTACCAAATTCGGTGATGGCGGTGCAGATATCTTGCCACTCTTCCGCCTCAATAAACGTCAAGGTAAGCAATTACTAGCAGCACTCGGAGCAGAAAAAGCTCTCTACGAAAAAGTTCCTATCGCAGACCTAGAAGAAGACCGCCCTGGCTTGGCTGACGAAGTCGCACTCGGTGTTACCTACAATGACATTGACGACTACCTAGAAGGAAAAACTGTCACACCAGAAGCTCAAGCAACCATTGAAAATTGGTGGAAAAAAACAGCTCATAAGCGCCATCTTCCCATCACTGTTTTCGATGATTTTTGGAAATAAATGACAATTCAAAAACCAGCCTAGGAGCTGGTTTTTGTCATGTTAAAATGAATCCATTGTTTATAAAGTAAATAAGCTAAAACCCCACCCAAGGTATTGGTCCAAAGGTCATCTACTTCAAAGACTCGTTCTGCATTGATAAGCAGGTCCAAAAGCAGCTGAGTACACTCGATAAAAAGGCTCATACAAAAAGAATAGAGAGTAGCTGCTTTTAGGCTCTGCCATTTTTTAAAAAGAAAAATAAGACAGAAAACGAGGGGAAAGAGAAGAAAAATGTTACTGAAATTTTGCAGGAGGACAAAGAGAAATCCTTGGATAGTATGGATTTTATGGCCGTTGACAAAGCTATTAAAAGGCGTCAAAAGGAAATAAAGTCTCCCTATTTGAACAATACCTGGTGTGGAAAATCCTTTGATACTTGGAAATAGCCCTTGTGGAAGAAAGCACATGAAAGAAATAGCCAGAGCGTAGACTCCAGCTAAAACTTTTGTAAAACTTCTTCCCAAGTGAGTCAGTTGACCATTTTCTTGAAAGAAATGTCTCATTAAGGTTGAATCTCCCGAATTCCTGCTTTTGCTTTCGCAGCGGCAATCCTAGCCTTAGCACGTTCGCGATCTTTGTTGAGCGTCTTAGAACGCAACTGTCCACAGGCAGCATCGATGTCTGTACCATGTTCTTGACGAACCACACAGTTAACACCATTTTTCTTGAGGCGATCATAAAAGGCTGCCACACGTTCTGGAGTTGAGCGACTGTATTGGTCATGCTCAGAAACAGGGTTATAGGGAATCAAGTTGATATAAGACAACTTACGGATTTTCTGGGTCAAATCAGCCAATTCTTGCGCCTGTTCCACTCCGTCATTGACTTCATTCAGCATAATGTATTCAAAGGTCACACGGCGATTGGTCACTTGGATATAATCTTCAATAGCTTCAAAGAGTTCTTCGATTGGAATGCGACGGTTAATACGCATCATGCGTGAACGAATATCGTTATTTGGTGCATGAAGAGAAACTGCCAAATTAACCTGCACACCTTCACGAGCAAATTCACGGATTTTTGGTGCCAAACCAGAAGTCGATACCGTAATGTGACGCGCACCAATTGCCAAGCCTTTATCATCGTTAACGACACGCAGGAAGTTCATCACATTATCATAGTTATCCAGGGGTTCACCAATCCCCATGACCACGATATGGCTGACGCGCTCGCCCTGACCACGCTCATCGAAGTATTTTTGCACCAACATAATCTGCGCAACAATCTCACCACTGGTCAAATCGCGCTGTTTTGGAATCAGACCAGAAGCACAGAAGCTACAACCAATATTACAACCAACCTGCGTCGTCACACAAACAGACATCCCGTAGTGCTGGCGCATGAGCACTGTCTCAATCAACATACCGTCTGGCAATTCAAAGAGGTATTTCACCGTTCCATCTTTGGATTCTTGGACAATACGTTGTTTCAAGGGATTGAAGACAAATTGCTGGTCTAATTTTTCAATCAAGGATTTTGGCAAATTGCTCATCTCCTCAAAAGATTGAACCCGCTTTTGATAGAGCCATTCCCAAATTTGAGTGGCACGGAATTTTTTTTCGTCGTTTTCAAGTGCCCAATCCAACAATTGTTGGCGCGTGAGGGCATAAATAGATGATTTCATGTTGCTCCTTATTTCTGGCGAATTACAAAGCCACGTTTGGCTTCTTGAATTTCACGGTTTGATTTTTTCTTATCTTGTCGTTGACGGCGTTCCTGTTGCTGTTTTTTGGCAGGAGCTGTCTTTTCATTAACAGTAAAATGGCGACCTTGTTGAGCACTAGCCCCCTTGACACCATTACTATGATTGTTATTTCGATTGCGATTATTACGGCTGCGACGGCGTTTGGGCTTCTCTTCTGGTTCTGCCAGTAATTCCTGCGGATTTGGATTTTCCAAGACAAAATAAGCACAGCCAAAGTTACAAAATTCCGTCAAATAATCTTCTAGGCGACTAATTTTAATATCTGTTTTGACAGCTTTTTCATCTTTGTAAAATCCCTTGAGGCGCAATTGTTCATTGCCCCAATCTCCCACAATATAATCAAACTTGAGCATAATTTGTGAGAAGCGTTGTCCAAATACCGTCTGGTCGAAGGCATCACGATAATCTTCCACCAAATCCAATTCAATATTTTCTGCTACAACCTTATCTCCTACCCGTGCAAAACTGGGGCCCGGAAACTTGTTGTAATTGTACATTTCTGGAGAAATTTCTTTCTTCATCTTTTTTCCTTTACTAGAGTCCTAATTCATTCATTATATCGTATTTTAGGAAAATTTGCTGAGCTTTTGCCATGGATGATAATTTTCAGACAATTTTATCCGAAAGAAAAGACGAGCAACTTACTCGCCTTTTGTTTTTTCTAGGTAATCAATGGCATCCTGTACTGTTTTTACAGGTACGACTTTGATGTGCAGATGGTTTTCTTCCGCAGCTTTTTTAGCTTCTTCGTAGTTGGTTTTGGCATCTGGCTTAACTTTTAGCACTTCTTTATTCACTGGATTATTGGGAACAAAGAAAACACTAGCTCCTGCTTTAGCGGCTGAGAGAACCTTCTTATCTGCTCCACCAATATCTCCGACAGAACCGTCCTGTTCAATAGTCCCAGTCCCAGCAATGGTACGCCCGTCACGTAAATCTGGATTGGCCAACTGGGTATAGATCGCTAAGGTAAACATAAGACCAGCACTTGGTCCACCGATATTTCCCGTTTCAAAGTCAATGGCTGTATCACTCTTGACTTCTGTATGGTCTACCAAGCCAATCCCAATGCCATTTTTGCCATTTTCTAACTTGATAATCTTCCCATCTGCTGATAATTTTTGGTTCTGACTGGCATATTGAACGCTGACCTTATCTCCAATTTTCAAACCACCAACGTAATCAATCAATTCCTTTGAACTTTGGAAAGTTTTACCATTAACACCTGTGACAGTATCGGCAATATTGAGAACTGATTTGAAGGTTGAATTATCCACTACATTTAAAACATAGACCCCGAAAAAGTCCATAGTGGCTTCCTCTCCTGCCAATTTCAGCGCTTGGTACTTAGCCATATTTTGGGAAGTTTCCATATAAAATTGACTGATACGGTAGTAATCCTCACTGTTTGAGCCTCCCGTCATTTCTTTTTCACTGTAGATATCCGAGTTTTTATCAAAATAAGCCATCAATAATTGGATTGCCGTTGCTGATTTTACTTGAACATAAACAAAGTTGTAAGAACCTTTAGCACTATCTTCCTTATTTTCCACTGTCAAAACCGAGCGAATATCAGAAGCACCACCAGGACTTTCGATGTAGTAGGGTAAGGGGAAGATGAGAGCAAGCCAGAGAAGAATGGTCACCAGACCAATTGAACTAAATAGAAATAATTTTTGATGTTTTTTCATTGTTTTCCTTTTTCTAATATAGCAGAAACTGCCTGCGGTACATAATCTTCAATCGTTGCCCCAAAATGAATCAGCTCACGAATACCTGATGAGGAAATCTCGCGGTGTTTCAGTTTGGCAGTCAGGTAAACGGTATCTAACTTTTCGGAGAGAGCTTGATTGTAAAATTCCATTTTCATTTCATAAGCCAAGTCCGTTCCATTGCGCAACCCTCGTACAAGATGAGTCGCCTCTAATTCTTCTGCTACAGCCACCGCTAACTTATCTGACGACGTTATCACCGTAACATTTTCCAAATGCGCAAGGCTAGCTTCTACCATCTGTCGCCGTTCATCCACAGAAAAGAAGCCTGTCTTTGCTTGATTGTAAAAAATCCCCACATATAGCTGGTCAAATAGCTGACTAGCTCGCTCAATCAAGTCAATATGTCCATTTGTTATCGGATCAAAAGACCCTGTAAACAAGCCTATTTTTTTCATTATTTATCCTCATTCTGACAAGCATATAAGTATAAAAAAAGCAAGACAGGAAGCAAGCCTATCCAAGAATACTTACTAAAGCCAGCCAACAGCCAAGTTATTACATTGGGCAAAAAACATACCAGAGCACAAAAGAGATAAAGTGGGTTCCGACTTTTTGATAAAGCTCCCGCCCCCTCCTGATTCTTCAAGTGATAGCCTTTTATCAAGTCTTCCAATTTTTTCAATCGCACCAAGAGATAGACCAAAATTCCAATGATAATGACTAAAAGTCCCCAAAATAGTGAATGCATGCTGCACCTCCTACCTCACATAAACTGTAACCTTGCTGATACCATATGTCTTTTGTTTCCAAATGCCCAGCTCTGCGATTTCTTCCGGTAACTCTACAGACTTATCCGTCTCACAGACCACCATGACGTCCTGGGACAAAAGCTGGCGCTGACAAAATTCCTCGATATTTGCCACAATCTCTTCCTTGGCATAAGGCGGATCCAAAAAGACCAAATCAAACTGTCCGTCTAATTGACCCAAAGCATGATTCGCTTCCATCTTCAACAACTGAAACCGACTCTCTTCCTTGGTCATACGGATATTTTCTTGAACAATGGCTTGAGCTTTCCGATCACGTTCGACCAGAACAGCGGATTCCATCCCCCGCGAAACAGCTTCAATAGACAGACCACCACTGCCAGCAAAAAGATCAAGTACACGCCCTCCATCAAAGTAGGGACCAATCATATTGAATATGGCGCCTCGCACCTTGTCCGAAGTAGGACGCGTGGTTTTTCCTTCTAAAGTCTTGAGCGGACGACCGCCATATTTTCCAGAAACAATTCTCATACCTAGTATTATATCAAAAAGTTTATTAAAAGAAAAAGACAGCCTAACAGCTGTCCTCAATTTATCTAATTCACTTTTACTTTGCCGTCCCATTCATTGAGACCATAACTTAAAATATAAATTTCATTGTAGCCTGCTTTTTTCAAGAGAAGAGCTGTTGATGTTACGCGTTGCCCACGGTCATTTTCGTAAATCAAAACTGGCTTGTCCTTACGAATAGCACCTAGACTTTGCTTGATTTGCTCTGAAGGAATATTACGGGCACCAAGAATATGTTTTTTACTAAATTCAGCTGGTGTACGCAAGTCAATGACTTGTGCACCATGCATTTTTTCAGCAAATTCCTTGTTTTCAATCAACGTCGCTGCACGTTTTAGACGCCAGTAATTGTAGCCCATCCAAGTCAACAATAAAACCAGTGTCACCAATAAAATTAAGAGAGTTGAGTTCATTTTTCTGCTTGCTCCTTTTTCTTCTGATACTCTTCTTCCAGCCGATGTTCTCTGCGCAAAATCAATTCTGCCTGAATGTAGTCCATCTTATCCAAAAGACCTACTTGATAAATCTGGAGGAGTTCGATTTTCATCATTTCAATGTCGTAGAGGCGATTTCCCATATAGACAAAGATACCAAATCGTTTGAGCAATTGTTGCACATCGTAAAGGGTTTTCATAGGAAAATTTTAGCAAAAATCCGCTCTATTTTCAAGGTCTATTTCACATCCCGCTCTTTCTGCTTTCATTTTTTAGAAAAGATAGACAAAAGAGCACCTTTCGATGCTCTCTCTTATAAGCCTGGGGCTTGTCCTAATTCTGCTGCCAGCATCCAAATCGTCTTTTCAACACTCGCTTTTGCCACATTGAAAATGTCATTTGTCACACTGTCTCCTTCTTCATCTGTTACAGCAAATCCTTTTGTAAACAAGCCTGCTAAATAACGATAAACTTCCAAGACACGCGCTAGCTGTTCTTCTAAAGACAAATTATAGTCTCCTTTAACTTCTGTCAACTGGCTATTGCTGCTAAATTCCGCCAACGTTGAAAATGGAGCGCCTCCCAAGGTAATCAAGCGTTCACTCATTTCATCTAGATAACCGTCCAACTCCGCCATGTATTCATCCATCTTTGGGTGCCAAACCATAAATCCAGCACCTCGCATGTACCAGTGAACTTGGTGCAAGATTGAATGCGCAACTGACAAATCTGCCACCGTCTGGTTCAATACTTTCTGTGTCTCTGGAAAATTGATTGTTACTGTCTTAGATTTGGCAAAACTTGCCACTTCCACTGCTGCTTGATAATGGTTCATATCATTGCCCTCTTTTCTTTTTATTTATAATCATTATAAATAAAAACCGTCAATATTTCAATCTTTTAGTCTATAAATTAGAAATGTTCTAAAATAGCCAAAAAATAAGAAAAACAAACAAATCCAACTAGGGTATAATAGAAGAAAAGGAGAAAAACGCATGAAAAAAATTGTTTTTGTTTGTCTAGGTAATATCTGCCGCAGTCCTATGGCAGAGTTTGTGATGAAAAATCTGACCACAGATATTGAAATAGAAAGTCGTGCAACATCCTCATGGGAGCATGGAAATCCTATCCACAGGGGTACGCAAGGAATATTGAAGCAATATCAGATTCCCTACGAACCGACCAAAAGTTCCCAACAATTGACTAGGGCAGATACGGAGAAATTCGATCTTATTATCGGTATGGATCGCAATAACATCCGTGATTTAAAGAAGATGGTTCCTGCTCATTTGCATTATAAGATTCATCCTTTTACTGTGGAGTATGTCCCCGACCCTTATTATACAGGGGATTTTGAAGAAACCTACCAGCGTGTCTTAGCAGGTTGTAAAGAATGGTTACAAAAATTGAAGCAGATGAATTCTATGTAATATTTTTGTAATATTTGTCCAAACATGGTAGAATGGACCTAGTTTACAGAAAGAGATGTAGTACATGAAACAGTTATCTTTTGATAGTGAAAAATTCAAAGAACTAAGGGTTTATCTGACTCGGACAAATTTAGAAATAGCAGCTGCCGTTATCATTTTTCTCTGTGCTTTAAGCATGTTTTTTGGACGCATTCCAAGCAAGCAAAGTTTAACTTTGGACAATGGAAAAATAGTTTATACAGGCTATGTTGCCAATAACAAGCTCAATGGCCAAGGAAAAATTACTTTTTCAAATGGTGATACCTACCAAGGAAACTTCAAAAATGGTGTTTTTGATGGTAAGGGAACCTTTAAAGCCAAAGCAGGTTGGACCTATGTGGGACAGTTCAAAAAAGGTGTTGCTGACGGTCAAGGAAAATTAACAACTGAGACAAATATTGTCTACGAAGGAAAGTTCAAAGAGGGAATTTATCAAGATGCGCATTAAATGGTTTTCAATCGTTCGAGTAACCGGTCTTCTACTGGTCCTCCTCTATCACTTCTTTTTGAAGGGATTCTCAGGTGGATTCGTTGGTGTTGATGTCTTCTTTACCTTCTCCGGCTTCTTGATTACCTCCCTTCTTTTAGACGAATACACGCGCAATCAAACCATCGATATTCTTGGTTTCTTTAAACGCCGTCTCTATCGAATTGCGCCTCCATTGGTTCTCATGATATTGCTTGTGACACCACTAGCTTTACTCGTTCGAGGAGATTTTTTAGCTAGTATTGGCAGTCAGATTGTCGCAAGCCTTGGTTTTGTGACCAACTGGTTTGAAATGATGCTGGGAAATGGTTATGAAAATCAGTACACCCCTCATCTTTTTGTTCACACATGGAGTCTAGCTGTTGAAGTCCACTTCTACATCCTTTGGGGATTAGCAGTTTGGGGATTGACAAAAATCACCAAGTCTATTGGACAGTTGCGTGGCTTTGTCTTTCTCATCTCAAGCGCTGTTTTTTTGCTCAGCTTCCTCAGCATGTTCATCTCCAGCTTCTTTGTAGAAAGTTTCTCTACTATCTACTTCTCTTCTTGGACACATATCTTCCCCTTCTTTCTTGGCACAGTTCTAGCAAGTTTGGTAGGGGTACAATTTCCAAGCAAAGCCTTTAAGAAGCTCCATCAGGTCTGGAACATGAAAGAAAGTCTCTATTGTCTCGGAGGTGGAGCTGGACTCCTCTTACTACTGACCTTCCTCTTAAAATTCGACAACATCTGGACCTATTTACTTGGTTTCCTCCTTGCTAGTCTTGCAGCCACATCTATGATACTTGGTGCACGTTTGCTACATGAAGAGACACCTGATATAGAAGAACCAGCCATTCTGACCTTCTTCTCAGATATTTCTTATAGCATTTACCTTTTCCATTGGCCACTTTATATTATCTTTAGTCAACTTTTTACCAATAATTTACTTGCAGTATTGCTGACGACTTTCTTCTCTATTCTGCTTTCAGCTATTTCTTTCTATATTCTAGAGCCCTATATCGCTGGAAAATCTATTTCTGTTTTCAAACTGGATTTAGACTTGAACCCATATAAAAAATGGTTTCTTGGAACTTTTGCTCTTCTGAGCTTGACAACTATGATCATCAGTCTAACAGCACCAAAGGTTGGTAGTTTTGAAAAAGAAATGCAAATCAGCAATCTCCAACAAGCAGATAGTCAAATGCTGGCTACACGAAACGCTGCTGAAAATGCGACTGCAAGTGATTATAATATCAAAGCAGGAACTACTATTTTCGGGGACTCTGTCACTGTTCGAGCTAGCTCAGCTATTCAGGAAATTCTCCCTCAGGCTCAAATTGATGGGGCGGTCAGCAGAAACCTCTCTGAACTGAGCAAACTCATTCAACTTTATAAAAATAGTAATACCTTAAAACAAGATGTCGTCGTTGCTCTTGGTACCAATACGGTTGACAACTATCAAGAATTACTAGATAAGCTGATCTCCGAATTTCCAAAAGGGCACCACCTTATCTTTGTCACTCCTTATAACGGCAACTTCGGCCAGACAGATTCGATTGCCTATCAGACAGGTGAATATGAAAAAGAACTAGCCAAGAAATATGACTATATTACCATTGCGGACTGGTATCAAGCATCTATTGCTAACCCGAATATCTGGGCCAATACTGATTTGGTACACTTTAACTTAGAAGCTGGTGGCGGTGAACTCTTTGCCAAAACCCTACAAACAGCCCTCACCGAAGCTGCTAAAAAACCAATAAAAAAATGAGAGTGTAACAAAAATCGTGATTTCGTCGAAATCAATTTTGTAGTCATAACGTTCGCGTCAAAATAGGGCAATAATCTTGATTTATCAACATATTAGACTCCACTCAACCACTGCCTTAAACGGTTATCACTATAAAAGTGAAAGAACTTGAGACATTTGTCTCAAGTTCTTTTTTTATTTTTGTTTACTCTGAAAACGAAGAGTAAAGCGATATTGGTCATAATAAGGGAAAACTGCTAAGAGCACTGTCAAGGCTAGAAGCCATCCTCCTAAAATATCCGTTGGGAAATGTACTCCGACATAGATCCGCGATAAAGCTACCAAAACCGCAACAAGAACCAAAGCAACTTGGCAACCTAATCGTAGGCTTCCTTTTTTCATACGTTGCTGCAGGACAATCACCAGAAAACCAGCAATTAAAAGTGTCGAAGCCGTATGCCAGCTCGGATAGGAGTAACCTACCGTCCCTACTAACCAGTCAATGGTTGGGCGCGGACGTTGATAGACAGACTTAAGAACAGTTGATAAGATGCCCATTAAGGCAAAATTTAAGACCAAAAAGTAGGCTTCTGCCTTCCATTTTTTCCAATAGAAGAAGCTAGCCAACAGTATTGTGATCACAAGTGTGACACGAACATTACCAAGGAGAGTAATGCGTGTCCAAAATAAGGTAGCTGTGGCTGGTAAACTTCCTCGAAAAGCAGACTGAATTCCTTCATCAAAGCTAGCCAAAGTCTCAGGGTAAAATTTGACTGTATAGCCTAAGATGACAAAAAATAAGGCAGCAAAGGACGCATAGCGTAAATAAGATTGTTTGTTTTTCATAAAATAAGGATAGAATAGCTAGCTTAAATTTTTTTTAAGTAGGGTCTAAAAGCTATGTAGAAAATGTAGAATACCAGAGCAAACAGGACACCTTCTAAAAGATTGAAAGGCAATACCATACCAAACAAATAATTATTCAGACCCAAAATTTGTTTGATATCAAAGTTTGCAAAGGCTGCATAAACAGGAACAGCGTAAATATAATTGAGAACAATCATTGACACTGTCAAACCGAGTGTACCAACCAATGAAGCAAATACATAATTCTTTAAAGTAGGATTTTTCTTCCATAGAAAGGCCATTGCCAGAACAAAAACTCCAACTGCAACGATATTCATTGGTAAACCAATTAAGGTAGACGGACCAGCATTGTTAAAAATAAATTTTAAAACTGTCCGAATCAATAAGATTGCCCATGCTGCTTTCATATCAAGTAGCAACATGCCTACTAAAATCGGAATAATGGAAAAATCAATTTCCAAGAAGCTTGCCGTTGGAATCAAGGGAAACTTCAAATACATGAGCAGAAAAGAAACTGCCGAAAGGATAGCTATATAAGCCATTTTGCGTGTTTGTGTCATAAAAAAATTCCTCCAATTTTGACAAATTGAAAGAAGCCTCAAAGGTATGAATTGGACTATATCTGCATACGCCAAAAAACCTTCGCCTTCTCCCATCCAGACTCTACTGTCGGTTGTGGAATCACACCACATCAGCTTTCGCTCGCGGACTAATGACAAACGCCTCTGCCAAATACCACCGGTCGGGAATTACACCCTGCCCTGAAGACAAGTTAATCATACCAAAAAAACCTTGTGGAGGCAAGGCTTTTATCTATTTTGTTAACAATATCACATTACTTCAATTTATCCGCTTCATAGGTATGCGTCAACTCCAGACCTACAAAATGCTGTTGGCGCAAGGCTTCATAGACAATCATACAGACCGTATTGGATACGTTGAGGCTACGTACATGCTCGTCATTCATCGGAATTCGCAAGGCTTTTTCAGGATGATGACGCATAAATTCTTCTGGTAATCCCTTGTCCTCACGTCCAAAGAGAAAATAATGAGCTTGGCCGTCATCAAAGTTTTCTTCCGAATAGGTCTTATCGGCAAATTTAGAAATCAAGTGCACCTGACCATCTGCAGTTGCCATAAATTCTTCTAGATTTTCATAAAAGCGAACATCTAGCTTATCCCAATAATCCAATCCTGCACGCTTCATCTTGCGGTCATCGATAGGAAAACCCATGGGCTTAATAATGTGGAGCGGGCTATTGGTTGCCGCGCAGGTACGTGCAATATTGCCTGTGTTTTGTGGAATTTGTGGTTCGAACAAGACGACATGATTGCGAGATGCCATTTCTTGATAAGAAAGAGTTTCAATATTCATAATGTAGCTTTCTATTTTTTACAAAAAAAATGCCACACTGCCCGGAGTCAAGCTCAGCAAACAGCATGGTGAATGACAAGTCATTCACTTAAATCACAACAGGTTTGATTTAAATAAATGAATATCTTGTTTTCAATTATATCACAATTCAGTGACATTTCAAGGAAAATACCCAATAAATTCAGCTATTTTTGTAAAATTTATGACTTATTTTCTGGATAATTTCGCTTGAGAGAAAAATGGTCTGGAACAGGGTCTTCTCCCCCTTCTACAAAGGGATGACAACGCAAGATTCGTGCCACTCCCATGAGCAATCCTTTCAGACCATGCTTGTCCAATGCTTGCAACATATAGGTAGAACAAGTAGGATGATAGCGACAAGCTGGGAGAGTGAGCGGTGAGATAAAACGCTGGTAAAATCGCACCAGCTTTTTTAGAATCCAAACCATTATTTTGTTTTAGTGACAGCCATTGTATGGAGTTGGCTGACTTCTTTTTTATTGAGACGGCGGTATTCTCCTGGACGAAGACCTGTCAAATCAAGGTTCCCAAACTTCGTACGGGATAATTTATCCACCAATAGGCCGACTGCTTCAAACATCTTCTTGACCTGATGATTGCGTCCTTCATGAATGGTCAACTGTACCACAGAGCGATTTTTAACAGGGTCAACCTTGAGGATTTCGTAGACCGCTGGCTTCGTTTTCTTACCATCAATCACGATTCCCTGTGTCAAGGGACGAAGCACTTCCTTGTTGGCAATCCCCTTAACACGCGCTAGATAAACCTTGTCAATCTCATTACGTGGGTGAATCATCTCATCTGTAAAGTCCCCGTCATTGGTCAAAATTAAAACACCAGATGTATCCCAGTCCAAGCGTCCAACTGGATAAATCCGCTCTTTAACAGTTGGCAATAAATCCACCACTGTCTTGCGCCCCTTATCATCTGATACACTTGAAATAACACCACGAGGCTTGTTAAGAAGATAATAAACCTTCTCTTCGTTATAAATAGGCTGACCTTCTACTTCTACCAAATCCCCTGATTTAATGGTTGTACCTAATTCACGGATAACTTGGCCATTCACCGTTACCAAACCTTGCTTGATTAGTTCCTCAGCCTTCCGACGGCTAGCAATCCCTGCATGGGCAATATATTTGTTAATTCTCATCTTGATTTTCTCTTTCTAGAAACAATTCTGTTTCTTGGTCTGTAATTTCCAGACCTGATACATCTGGTAATTCTTCCAGATGATTAATCCCCATGTAGTCCAGGAAATACTCCGTCGTTACATAAAGATTGGGACGTCCGATTACATCCTTTTTCCCATTCTCCCGAATCAGGTCAAAAACCTGCAACTTGCTGATAGCCCCACTCGAATTGACTCCGCGAATCTCATCAATTTCCACTCTCGTGATGGGCTGTTTGTAAGCAATAATCGAGAGAGTTTCCAGCAAGGCACGAGACATGGACTGGTTAATTGGTGTCTTAGCATAAACGTGCAAGAGCTCCGCATAGTCTTTCTTGGTCACCAGCTTATAGTGGTTTGATGTCTCATAGAGCATAAGTCCAGACTCTGCATCGTTTTCATACTTTTGAGCTAATTTTTCTAATTGCTGACCAACCGCTGACGGTTGCATTTCTAGCATTTCTGCTAGGTTGCGCTGTGTCAGACCATCCTCGCCTGCAACGAAGAGCAGAACTTCAATTTCAGCTATTCGACTCATCTTGACTCCTTACTAGGTAAATTTCTCCGAAGTTTTCTTCTTGCTTCACTAAGATTTCCTGCACCTTGACCAATTCCAAGGTGGCTAAAAAAATGGTGATCACTTCGTTCATATCCCGACTTTCCTTGAAGCAGTCGGACAGACTTATTTTTTTCTTTTGTCCAAATCGACTGCGAACCTGATCCATCATATCTTCAATCTTGTATTCATCACGAGCAATGGTCGCATGGGACTGGCGTAATGCTGCCTGCTTTTCAGCCATTACTTTTGAAAAAGCCAAAAAGAGGTCAACTGTCGTCTTATCCTGGGCCAAGGTCACATCATCGTAGACCAATTCCAGCTTGGGCTTGGAAAAATAATTAGCCCGTTCATCATGTTGTTGCCCCATTTTTTCACTGATAAGCTTGAACTTACGGTATTCCTCCAACTGACTCAAGAGAGCCTGCTCGGGATCGTCTTCCTCAGGTATTTCTTCTACCACCTTGGGTAAGAGCCTGCGACTTTTAATCAGCATGAGTTGGCTGGCCATCAGCATATACTCACCTGCAACTTCTAAGCGCATGGCTTGCAGGGTCGCGATATAGGCGAGATACTGCTCAATGACCTCTGTAATGGGCACTTCGTAGATATCCATCTGGTACTTGGAAACCAAGTGCAGGAGCAAATCCAAGGGCCCTTCAAAATCCTTTAATTTAATATCCATTTTTTCTAAATTTTTCCAAGCTCGTCATCGACTTGAGCCCCAATTCTTTGACTAATTCTTCCAGACTTTTCCCCTGCTCAAGAGCATGTAAGATATACTGTTCCCGTAACTTTTGGGCTGTCCAAGTTGGTTGACCAAGAGAAGCTACATATTGGGACAATCGATTGAAAAACCATTGTCGTGAATAAGTATGTCCCTTTTTATCAAAGAGAAAGAGAGCACCTGTCTGATGTTCGAGATAGGGAATGATTTCCTTGGTCAGACTGACCACACGTCTGACCTGGTCTCGCTCCACCGTTAAGACCGAAAAATCTAAGACCAGATCTTCTGAACGAATTCCTGCAATTTCTGCCGGTGTCAAGCCCACCACTGCTATCAAGAGGGCAATCAACTGCCCTTCCTTCAAGTCGCTTTCTAACCAAAGGTCTGATAGGTCTTCTACTTTCAATGCTTGGTTTGTCTGCTTCATGGTTGCCTGCTTGATTTTCAATTTGACAAAGCGATCCAGCTGACCTTCTTCATACAGAAAATAGAGAAATTGATTGACTGCAGACAATTTTCGTTGCTGGGCAGTAGCTTTCAGTTGCTGTAAAGAAGCCAGATAAATTTCCAATTTCCCAGCAGAAAACTGCCCCTCACAAACCTCCCAAAACTGCTGAAGATCATATTGATAGGCTAATTGTGAATTCTTAGAAAGATTCTTTTGCTGGAGAAAGGTGGAAATTAATTGGTTCATAAAACTTTCTATTTTTCTTCAAAATGAAAATGGTGGACTAGCGCATTGACCGCCTTGAGGATGGATTTTCGAGTAATAATTCCCAAAAACTCCTGATTAGGACCGACAACAGGTAGGAAGGCCTCGTCAATCAGCTCGCGCATAACCTCTTCTAAATCATAATCAGCCGGAACTGTTGGCCCGTCGGTCTTGGCAATCAAAGAAATATCCTGATTCAGTTCATCATCTGATAAGCCATTTTCAAGCTGATAAAGAGAAATTTCTCTGAGACTAATCGTGCCAAAATAGCGATTGTCCTCTGTCACAACAGGGACCCGTGAATAGGTCATGTGGCTAAGAAGGAGCTTGGCATGGTCAATATTATGACTATCTACGATGACAGCTAGTTTTTCTGCTGGCGTCAGAAAGGTTCCTTCTTGTTGCAACAAAAACTCTTTTATCTTAGGTGTAATCATCGGGCAATTTCCTTTGTCAGTGGAGTAAATACTTGATGATTACGGTTGAAGTATTCCACCAAGAAATTTTCGTCCGTCACTGTCACCAAAGCATAGAGGCATTCTCTGATCAGTCCACGTGGTTGACTAACAGAACCTGGATTGAGAAAGAGAGTTCCGCCTCGCACTTCCGCATCAGGCACATGGAGATGACCATAGAGACAGATATCTGATTCCATTTCCTGCGCCCAATAGTCTAACTTCTGCCAACCATAATTGATTCCGAAAAGGTGACCATGTGTTTGGGCAATACGCAGTCCATCCAAGTCTGTCAAAAGTGTATCTGGATAGCCACCAAAGTAGTCACAATTTCCACAAACGACCTGAATCTCGTCCCAAATGGAATCATCTGCTGGCAATTCTGAGTCTCCATTATGAAAAATAGCATCCACTTTTCCTAAGTAGGTCTTTTTAATCTCTTCCACAATCCCACGATCTCCGTGAGAATCACTCATGACTAAAATTCGTTTGCTTGCCATACTGGAAATACCTCCAAGAGTTTGTTCAATGCTTTCGCGCGGTGGGAAATCTTATTTTTTTCTTCCACGGTCAATTCGGCAGAGCGTTTACCCGTTTCTCCAACAATAAAGAGAGGATCGTAGCCAAAGCCGTGCTCACCCTTGGCTTCAAAGGCAATATAACCTTCCCAATCTGCTTCAACCACTAAACTATCTCGTTCAGGCGCTGCAATGACCAAGCAACAGTGAAACTGAGCAGTACGATCTTTTTGCTCGAAAACCATAGACAATTCATGCAAGAGCTTAGCATTGTTGGCTTCGTCTGTCGCATCTGCCCCTGAAAAACGAGCTGACCAAACGCCAGGCAGACCACCAAGTTTATCAACTTTTAGACCAGAATCATCTGCCAAGACCATTTTCCCAGTCAACTGAGCAATGGTTTCTGCCTTGAGTCGAGCATTTTCTTCGAAGGTCATACCTGTCTCAGCTACATCTGGTAAATCTGGATAGTTATTGAGATTTTCAACTTGATAGCCTAATTTTTCAAAGAATGAACGGAATTCCTTGGTCTTGCCTTCATTTTTAGTCGCAATCAGAATGGTATCTCCCAAAGTTTTCTCAGAAAAATTTCCTAGAAAATCAGCTAATTGAATACCGCCGGCTGGTAAGAGAACAGACAAAAGCTGGTCACCCTCTGTTACCAAAACTGTCCCTTGATGACGACGGACTTGGAGTTTTCGGTCAAATTCTTGATTAATCATATCCGTCAAAAATGACAAGAGTTGATAGTCCGAAGCCATTTTGACTACATGAATCTGAACGCTTGGTCCTTCGTCAAAACGTTTATATCCTGTATCTTCTAATACCTTGTAAATCATTTCAGAAATACGAGAAAATGAAGTATCATCAAAAAAACTGGTCACATAAGGATAGTCCCCAAGACTTGCAATAAACCAATTTTCCGCGTCTTTGTATTCGTAAATTTTCTTGGTCATAATGTCACATGCTCCACATCTATTACTGAACCGAGCCAGCTTTCCGCAATTTCTCGAAAGGCTGCCGGACTAGCTGTTGTATAAAATTTATGCCCTTTTTTCTCTGCTGTTCGGCTATGATTAATTTCAAAATAATTGAGCAAGACTGAAATATCCCGCGCGCATTCTGCACCACTGTCAATCAACTTAACACCTTGTCCCATGACATTTTGGATAATAGGACGCAAGAGAGGGTAATGCGTACAGCCCAGAACAAGCGTATCTACCTTGCCTTTCAGCTGTCCTAATGTCTCATAAACCACCTTTTTGGCCAGACTAGACTGGTGAGAATTAGACTCAACAAGAGGTGCAAACTTAGGGCATGCAAGGCTCAAAACCTGCGTCTCAGGGGACAGGTCCTGGATTTTTTGACGATAAATATCTGACTGAATGGTCATAGGAGTTCCCAACACACCTACGTTTCCTGCTCGAGTCGCCTTGATAGCCGCAGAAGCTCCTGGTAAAATCACGCCCAAAACAGGAATATCCAGTGCTTCTTTGACCTCTTCCCAAGCAACAGCTGTCGCCGTATTGCAGGCAAAGACAATCATTTTCACGTCCTTGGTCAAAAGAAAGTTGACCAACTGCCACGTAAACTCACGGATTTGTTCCGCTGGTCGAGGCCCATAGGGCGCTCTTGCCGAATCTCCAATATAGACAATTTCTTCATGTGGAAGCTGGCGCATGAGCTCACGCGCAACTGTCAAGCCCCCCACACCAGAATCCAAAAAACCGATTGGTCGATTATCCATCATTTCCTACTTTCGCTAAAAAAGGACTGGGATGTTCTCCCGAGTCCCATTTATGCTTATTTTTTGCTTGCAGTCTTTTGTGAAGCCTTGATTTGACGAAGTGTTTGTTGCACTTTTGCTTCGCTAGGCTTTTGACCCATTTGGCTCATCATCAAACGAAGAGCATTTTCATCCAAAACTGGCTTGTCCGCGATGTAGTCTTGTACTTGCTTACGTGAAAGGTACATACCCAAAGCCACACCACCAGCCAAAGCTGCCAAAATTAATACAATTGCTAATGCTAAATTCATATTTCTAAACTCCTTGATTTTCTTGTACTATTATATCAGAAAAATCAAAGTTTTCCAAGGTTTTATTATGGTTTTCAATCAGGCTCTTCCACAACAGAGAAATCCATTTGGCGCTTGTCTTTATTAGAACTAAGCCGTCCCCTAAATCCTGCTCATTTATTGAAACATCGCAATCTCAATACTGGTGAGATAGTTAGATATTGATTTGTTAAACTTCTCATAGTCCGCCAAGCTGAACTCTTCTCCTACAGCAGCGATGCTAACATCGACATCTGGTACTTGATTATAGAATGTAATGGAGAGAGGAAGACCAAATATTTTGGACATTCCCCGAAAGGTTAGACTGGTACCTTCAGCTATACTTGCTATTTCTGTACTATCAGAAACTCCGATTTCTTGATTACCAACTAGCACTTGAGGTTGTTCATAAAACGGATAAGCCCGTTCTAATCCTTTTAATAATTGTTCCCAAGAAACACGATAGGTCAAGTGCCAGCGAGACATCAGCCAATTATTTTCCTTTGTTACTCCGATTAGTAGCATCTGACAATCCTCCTACTCCTCAAAATCAAAGCCATACAAGGTTGCGAAGTAGTCCTCTGGTGTCTCTGCGCGGCGAATCATGCGGGCTGTTCCGTCTTCTTGGAAGAGGATTTCAGCTGAGCGGAGACGGGCATTGTACTGGTAACCCATGGAAAATCCATGCGCTCCTGTATCGTGAATGACAAGGGTATCGCCCACACGCGCCTCAGAAATTTCACGCCCCTTAGCAAATTTATCATTGTTTTCACAGAGCGATCCAACTACATCCACGACTTCCAGCTGACCAGCAGGATTGGTCATATTGCTGATGTGATGGTAAGAGCCGTACATAGCTGGACGAAGCAAGTTAACCGCAGAGGCATCCACACCCACATAATCACGATAGGTTTTCTTGCGATGAAGCACCTTGGTCACTAGAACCCCGTGCGGTGCCAACATGAAGCGTCCCAACTCAGTGAAAATCTTGATATTTCCAAGACCATTTGGCGTTAGGACTTCCTCATAAACCTTGCGCACACCCTCACCGATGACAGCAATATCATTGGCCACTTCTTCAGGACGATAGTTGACCCCAATTCCGCCAGATAGGTTGATAAAGCTGAGTTCGACTCCCGTTTCTTCCTTGATTTCCACAGCAAGAGTAAAAAGCTGGCGCGCCAATTCAGGGTAATAATCGTTGGTCACTGTATTTGAGGCCAAGAAAGAATGAATACCAAATTCCTTGACACCTGCAGCCTTCAAATCCTTAAAACCTTGGATGAGCTGGGCCCGTGTCATACCAAATTTGGACTCCTCTGGATTGTCCATGATATCCGTTCCCAAAGCAAATACACCACCGGGATTGTAGCGGAGAGAGACCGTTTCTGGTAAGCCAGCTACTTCTTCCAAAAAAGCAATTTGCTCGTAAGCGTCCAAGTTGATAGTCGCACCAATCTCACGCGCATAACGGTATTCTTGGGCTGGTGTATTGTTAGATGAAAACATGATATCGGTAAAGCCCAATTTATGACTCATGAGCAATTCAACCTCAGTTGCACAGTCCACACCGCAGTTTTCTTCCTGTAAAATCTTCAAGATAGCTGGATTGGGCGTTGCCTTGACCGCAAAATACTCCTTAAAACCAGGATTCCAGGAAAAGGCTTGATTGACAGCGCGAGCTTTTTCCCGAATCCCTTTTTCATCATAAAGATGAAAGGGGGTTGGAAATTGATCTGTAATCGATTCTAGTTGCGAAGCTGTGATAAATGGTGTCTTGGTCATAGGTCTCTCCAAAATTCAGAATATTTAGTCATCATTATACCATAAAATGGAAGTTTTCTGCTAAATTCGTCTCAAAATCAAGTCCCGACTTGCATTCTAACTTCAAAGTCTTATAATGGAAGGGTAAAAAATTTATAGAAATGGAGTTATTATGACAGAATTAACACAAAATTTCACCGACAAACTCTACGCTGATTACTTGGCAAATCCAAAATATCAGGCTGTAGAAAATGCTGTTACCCACGCTGGGCTCCTCAAGGCCTTAGAAACTCGCCAAAGCGAAATCGAGACAGATCCTGTCTTTTCAATTGATTTGACAAAAGACGCCGTCTCAAACCAAAAAGCTTCTGGTCGTTGCTGGATGTTCGCAGCCCTCAATACTTTCCGCCACAAACTTATCAGCGAGTTCAAACTGGAAAACTTTGAGCTGTCACAAGCACACACCTTCTTCTGGGATAAGTACGAAAAATCAAACTGGTTCTTGGAACAAATCATTGCAACAGCAGATCAAGAACTCGGTAGCCGCAAGGTCAAATTCCTCTTGGACGTTCCTCAACAAGACGGCGGACAATGGGACATGGTCGTTGCCCTCTTTGAAAAATATGGTGTTGTACCAAAATCAATCTACCCAGAGTCAATCTCATCTAGCGCCAGCCGTGAAATGAACCAGTACCTCAATAAACTTCTCCGCCAAGACGCACAAATTCTCCGCGAAACTCTTGCAGCTGGTGGTGATGTTCAGGCTAAAAAAGAAGAACTTCTTCAAGAAATCTTCAACTTCCTGACTATGAACCTTGGTTTGCCACCGCGCACATTTGACTTTGCCTACCGCGACAAGGACAACAACTTCCACTCAGAGAAAAACTTGACACCGCAAGCCTTCTACGAAAAATACGTTGGCTTGAAACTGGAAGATTACGTCTCTGTTATTAATGCTCCAACTGCTGACAAACCTTACGGTAAATCTTATACTGTTGAGTTACTTGGAAATGTGGTTGGTAGCCGTGATGTTCGCTACATTAACCTAGACATGGACCGCTTCAAAGAATTGGCTATCGCTCAAATGCAAGCTGGCGAGTCTGTCTGGTTTGGTTCTGATGTCGGTCAAATGAGCGACCGCCAATCTGGTGTCATGGCGACAAATACCTATGATTTTGAATCTGCCATGGACATCAAATTAACCCAAGACAAGGCTGGTCGCCTTGATTACAGTGAAAGTCTTATGACTCATGCCATGGTCTTGACTGGTGTTGACTTGGACGAAAATGGCAAAGCGACCAAATGGAAAGTCGAAAATTCATGGGGGGACAAAGTTGGTCAAAAAGGTTACTTCGTAGCTTCTGATGCTTGGATGGACGAATATACTTACCAAATCGTTGTCCGCAAGGAATTCTTGACTGCCCAAGAACTCGCAGCCTATGAAGCTGAGCCAATCGTACTTGCACCGTGGGACCCAATGGGGGCACTTGCAAAATAATCTATCCGTCAATCAGTCACCTCAACGGTGGCTGATTTTTTGCATGCAAAAAGGCCAGGACAAGAGTCCTAGCCTCATTTTGTTATACTTTAACCCAGTGAAATCCAGTGATTGGTTGCTCCGCAATATCAATTTGTCACACTTCCTAATCTCTTGAAACAAAAAGCCGAAGAAGATTTAAGAAAAGGTTGATAAAATCAAGATAAAGCTGGAGAGCCATAGAAATAGCCCATCCTTGATTCACTTGTCCATTTGTTTCTTCAAAAACGTAACGGATACGTTGGTTATCATAGGCAATCAAGCCTGAGAAAATCAAGACAGACACGATTGAAATCATAAAACTCATACCTGAGCTGCTAAGAAACAGATTAACAAGGCTTGCAATGATAATCCCCCAAAGAGCTGCACGTAAAGCCTGACCCATAGCTGATAAATCCTTCTTAGTCGTCGCACCAATCACTGCCATGACTACAAACATAAGAGCTGAGGAAATAAAAGCATTCATGACTGCTGTTTGTGTGTAGAACAGAAGCACAAAACTCAAGGTATAACCGTTCAAAACAGAGTAGCCTAAAAACATAGGTAAAGCTGCTGGACTATTTTTAGCTGCCATGGCTGACGCTGCAAATACTAACCCGATTTCCACCAACATGAGCATCATGATAATACCAGAGCCTCCGCCTCTCAACAAACTAATTGTTGCATCTTGGAAAACTGTCAGCGCCAAAAATGATGTTAGAGCTGACAGACCAATTCCCGCAGCTACAAATCCGTAGATTTTTGCAAAAAAACGATTGAGGCCAACTGTATCGACCTGATTGATAATAAATGGATTGTTGTTCATATATTTCTCCTCATTCTTTTTATGGTAATTTCAAATGTCTTGGTTTTCTTCGTTTAAAACGATGTCGTAAAGGCAATGTGGCTTCTCGAACCGCCCAGTACTTATCCACACAAGTGACAATCCAAGACTCTTTGTAACGTGGTGGAGCGATGGTCGCACCAAACATATGCTTGACGATAATATCTTCTTCAATAGGATTGATATCCGTCAACTTCCTAGCATTTCTTAGGGCAATCCTTGGATGAACCCAAGCGTGACTTTTGGCAAATTTTTGTTCCCGCCAGTCATAGTAAAACAAATCATGAAGCAAGCCACCACGCGCAGCTGACCGAGCATCCCAGCCAAATTTCTTAGCCAGACGATAGCTTGTATAGGATACATTGATAGAGTGCTCTAAGCGATTTGAATAATAATGATGGGTAATATCAATCAGCTTCTGCACCTTAGGTGCCGCCAATAGGTGCCCCACATGTTCCATATATTCTGGATCATTTTTATAAGAAGTCATAGGCCAGCCTCCTTTGCCACTATTATACCACAGTATGGCACAAGCGCCTTAAATAAAGCTGAATAGCAGAATCCCTGCCGCCACAGCTACATTGAGACTTTCCGCCTGCCCCGACATACTGATGTGGACCAATTGGTCTGCCTCATGCGCTACCAAGTTGGAAATCCCCTGTCCCTCATTGCCCATAACGAGAACAAAATTTGCTGGCGCTGAGACCTCTTTATAATCTACCGACTCTTTTGATAGAGTAGTAGCCAGCATCTTCACACCATTTTCTTGGCAAAGGCGGAACAGCTCCTCCGTCGCTAGACGATAGATGGGCAGATGAAAATGACTTCCCTGCATGGAGCGCAGAACTTTGAGATTATAAATATCAGCTGACTTATCCGAGATGAAAACTGCATCATAGCCTGCTGCATCTGCAGTCCGAATCATGGTCCCGACATTCCCAGGATCCTGCACATCCTCTAAAAAGAGAAATTTCCCTTTTAACGCTGTCGGAAGTTCTTGTTCAGGAAGAGAGACTTGAGCCACCACTCCCTGAGGTGTCTGGCTATCTGCTAGGTCGATTAAGATTTCTCTAGAAACCGCGGTCACATTTGTAAGGTCTGCTACCCGATCTACATGGTCTTCCAAGACAAAAATGCGTTCAATCTGAGCACCACTTTTTTGTGCCTCTTCCAATAAATGCCATCCCTCAATCAAATAGGATCTTTTGCGGTATTTTTTCTGGTGTAATTTCTTAGTTTGCTTGACCAGTTGGTTGGCCTTCGAGCGAATAACTTCCATGATTTCCTCTTTTTCTTTGACTATTTCCCATGATATAATAAAGTGAAATACTTGTCAAAAAGAAAGAAGGACTCAAGCATGCATAAGGTAAAAATGATTGCTTCTGGTCGTGTGCAGGGAGTTGGATTCCGCTGGTCTGTCCAATTTTTAGCAGGAGAAATCGGAGATATTTATGGACGAGTGTGGAACAATGAAGATGGTACTGTCACCATCCTCGCTCAATCTGAAAAATCTGAAAAACTCAGCCAATTTATCCAAGAAGTCCGAAAAGGTCCCTCACGCCTGTCCAAGCTCACCTATCTCGATGTACAATTAGCCAACTTCTCTAACTACCATGATTTTAAGGTGCAATAACCATCTTTAACTTGTATATTTTCCTCAAAAACAGTAAAATAGAAGGTATCTTGACAAAAAAGGAAGAGAAAAGTGAAACAATCTAAACGTTTATTTTTATCGGGCATGGCCCTCTCAATGTTAGTATTCTTATCTGGCTGTGTACAGCAGAAAAATGGTGTTCCAACTGGTGAAGGCTGGGTTTACAAGTTCTTGGTGGAGCCAATGGGGCATCTCATCAAGTTCTTCGCGGTTAACCAAGGACTCGGATTTGGTCTTGCTATCATCATCGTAACCCTCCTTGTTCGTACATTGATTTTACCACTTGGTGTTTATCAGTCTTACAAGGCTAGCTATCAATCTGAAAAAATGCGCTTCTTGAAACCAATCTTGGACCCAATTCAACAACGCATGCGCAATGCTAGCACCCAAGAAGAGCAAATGGCTGCACAGCAAGAATACATGGCTGCACATAAAGAACTCGGTGTCAGCATGTTCGGCGGTATGGGATGCTTACCAATCCTCATCCAAATGCCTTTCTTTACAGCTCTTTTCTACGCTGCTAAGTTTACTGAAGGTATTGCAGATGCAAACTTCTTTGGTATCGACTTGGGCGAACGTAGCTTGATTCTCGTGGCTATCGCAGGTGTCCTTTACTTCTTCCAATCCATGTTGATGACAGTCGGACTTGACGAAGAACAAAAGAAACAAATGCGCTCTATGCTCTATATCAATCCGATTATGATTGTTATGTTCTCGATTTCTGCTCCTGCTGGTGTGACTCTTTACTGGGTAGTCGGCGGTCTCTTCGGTATTATCCAGCAAATCTTGACAACCTTTATCATCAAGCCAAAAATTCGTAAACAAATTGAAGAGGAATTTGTAAAAAATCCTCCAAAACTATCAAAAACAGCAACTGTCAAAACAGCTGAACCAATCATTGACCAAGCTATCATCGCACCAAAAAAAGAAAAGCGAAACGCTGGCAAACAACGTTCAAAATGATACTTACCGAGGCTTAGACTAATGTCCAGCCTCTTTTGCCATCCTAGATCTTCATTACAAAAAGAAGCAAACTTAGGAAGTTGCTTCTTTTTTTATATGGAGTTCTTAGTAAGAGTAGTCAATTAGTTGATTGCTGCAAGCTCTTGCAAAGTACGTGTGTAGCCTTCCAAAAGTGACAACTTCGTATTGACATCATTGCTCACTAGAACATTGTCATAGTTAACAGCTCCCTCAGATAGAAGGTTGTCAAATTGTTGTGCAATGACACGACCTTGTGTGCTTGCTTCATCATATGTTGCATAGTAGTCTTCATTATCAAAACCATACAGCTTATTTTTAACAATATTAAATTCACTAATCGCATCGTTCAACTTATTAACAAGTTCTTGTCCAAGTTGTTCTTTACGATCTTCCAAGTTTGCTCGTAAGACATCCAAGCGGTCTGTTGCACGTATCAATTCCGCTTCTGAAACAGCTTTAGAATCACTCAAGGCTGCTTCCAATTCTTTGAAGACTTTATTTCCCTCCGCAATCAAACCTGCTGCAGTTTCGTCAAAGTTATAATAGTGCATACGATTACGCATCTCAGCAAATTCTGTCATCACACGGTCTGCTTCTGCCTTATAGTAGCTAGAAAATTCATTCTTAATAACTGGCTCTGAAACTTCAACCACTTCTACTACTTGAGTAGCTACTTCAACTGAAATCGCTTCTACTTTTATTGGATTACCTCCCTCATCCAAATCATAGTAAACCTCTTTAGGAGAAACTGGCTGACCTTTTGAACTATCAATTGTTTCTCGCAACGAATCCCATTTTTTATCGATTTGTGATATTTTATCTGCATAATTTTGATTTGAAATTCTTGAATCAATCTCTTTTTGATATTCTTCAATCATAGGAATCTCAATTTTTTTGTTTAATTGAGTATATTTATTGTAAATGAATTCAAGATCTTTAATTTTATCATCAACTGCTTTAATTGTTGGCAAATCTTCTGCTAAAACAACTCTGTTCTTCGTAACAACATTGACAGTATCTTTATTTTTATCTAAAGCAATTTTATATTCTAATCTTAGTTCTTCAGCATTAGGAGTAGTTTGAATTAACGTCTCAAGTTTTTTTGCTGTACCATTCAATTGTTTCACTTTCGAAGTATATTCTGTCTCGTAATAAGTTGTATAAGAAATTAATTTCTGAAAGTTTTTAGAATGATGATCAAAATATCGATAAAATTCATCATAATAGCCATAGTCTAAGCGGCCTTGCATATATCCCATAGAAAGATTATTTTTAAAGTAAAGCGGGAAAGTAATTAAGTCTAAATTTTCAATTTGAATCTCAACGACATTATCAGCAAACTTGCAAATTGCTCTCTCTAAATTCTGAATCAACTGGGCATACTGTTTATGAGTTAGACTAGCAACTTGGTTTTCTTTCTTGGCTTTCACCTTATCAGTCTCTAAACTAACATTTTCTGTAACGTTGACATTTTTTAAATAATCATGGTGACTTAAAATAGTTTTCTTCAATTCTTCAACGCTTGTTTTATAGGCAGGATGAGAAAACTCTTCTTTAGAAAATAAATATCCACCCAAACCAAGCAAGAAATCAATTTCTGTTTTCTTTTGCTCAAAATATCCTCCAACATGATGCCCATAATTTAATGATTCCATTTGTGAGGTCAAAGTTTTGACTTCATCTTCATAATAATTTGTCACCGCACTTGCTGGTTGGGCCATTCCAAAAGCTGTGACGGCTAAGGATAATACTGCGACAGATTTGAGTGTAATTTTTTTCATTCTTTTCTTTTTCTCCTATAATTTTATTTTTAATTGTCAGAATGTAGTTGCAATGTTCGGATCTCGCTTGAACACTTTTCGTATTCTAGCGGAATTTGTTTTAGAAAACAATCAAAATCTTCCAGATTAATACATTTATTACCTTGTATAAAGGTTCTTTAGTTTATCTTAATCTTGTTTTGAAAGACTAAATCCTATTCTATCAACACTTCAACCATTTCTCCTATTCTTCTTAAACCCCAAAACCTTTCAATAACAGTCATTATCTATCACTTTATGTATCTTTCTGAATAATATTACAGAATACATCAAAACCACTATACAAAAAAGAAGACCGACTGATCTTCTTTTTTACTTATTTTGTCTTCTCTACCTTAAGGATTTTGATATCGTAGCTTCCTGCTGGAGTTTGAACAGTTGCTACTTCACCTGTCTTCTTACCAATCAAAGCTTGGCCAATCGGACTTTCATTTGATACTTTGTTTGCAAAAGCATCAGCACCTGCCGCACCAACGATATGGTAAACTTCTTCGTCAGTTTCTCCAACTTCTTGAACTGTTACTGTTTTACCGATAGCCACTTCATCTTTTGCAACTGCATCGCTATCAACGATTTCCGCGTAACGGATTTTTGTTTCAAGAGTTGAGATTTGGCCTTCTACAAAAGCTTGCTCGTCTTTAGCTGCTTCGTATTCGCTATTTTCTGACAAGTCACCGTATGAACGCGCGATTTTAATACGTTCTACGATTTCTGGACGACGGACCAATTTCAAGTCTTCGAGTTCTTGCTCTAATTTCAATTTTTCTTCCAAGGTCATTGGATAGGTTTTTTCTGCCATTATGATTTCCTTCTCTCTATTTCTGAAAACAAAATTATGCGGGAAACCCACATAACCTTGTTCAATTCTTTTAGTTATTAATCTGACTGTTTACATAGGTTGCAACGTTTTGTTCATGTTGCTCCAAGGTTTCAGAATAGTAAACAGTACCAGTTTTAACATCAGCTACAAAGTAGTAATTATTTGTTTTGTTTGGGTTAAAGGTCGCTTCGATTGCTGCCTGACTTGGGCTATCCACTGGACCAGGCATGAGGCCTGTATTGGTGTAGATATTGTAAGGCGAATCAATATTGGTATCAATTGTCGCATCTTCTGCCAATGTTGTTTTCTCACCTAATTTACCCATTGCATAAAGAATTGCAATGTTAGACTGCAAAGGCATGCCTGCGTTGATACGATTGTAGAAGACTCCTGCAATGGTACGACGGTCTTCGTCTGTAGAACCTTCTTTCTCAACCAATGAAGCCATGGTCAAGAGGGAATTAACGTCCAATCCCTTGGCTGCTAATTGATCATAGTAAGGTTTCAGACGCTCATCCATAGCCGCAATCATTTTTTCAACCATTTCTTCTACGGTTGTTGAATCCGTATACTCATAAGTCGCTGGGAAAAGGTAGCCTTCCAAACGATAAAGAACACCACTATCTGCTGCTGGGAGGCTAGCAAATAATTTTGGATAGGCTGCGGCCATTTTCTGGATAAAGGCCTCGTCTGCTACCAATTTCAAGAAATCTTCTGAAGTAAATGGTGTCTTGTCATCTGTCTTCTTAGTGTTGACATTGTTCGTCATAGCTTGGGCGATTTGTTTGATGGTTGAACCCTCAATAATTAAAACTTTACCAGCAATCGGCTCTTGAGGAGTTGCTGTTCCGCTTTCCTGCAAGGCTTTAGACAATTCGTCAACTGACATAGATTGGGACAAATTGTAGAAACCACTTTGGAAGTTATTGTAACTCTTTAACTTGGCATAGTAGTTAAAAATCGTTGCATTCTTAATCAAATTGTTTTTCTCAAGAATTTTACCGATCTCAAGTGTCGTAGAACCTTCTGGAATCTCAATTTGAAGTGTCTTTGTCGCCTTAGTATTGATTGGCTCGAGACTTGATTTGACATAGGCATAGCCTGCCACACCTGTTAGCGCCACTGCCAACAAGACAACTGTTACAACGGTCATCACGATACGCGTTGCTGTCTTTTCTTGTTTTTTGCGGTGTTGTTTAATAGACGCACGACTTCTTGCATGCTTACGGCTTGCTTTTTCGCTCTCTTCTGCTACTGAAACTGGAGATACGAGTGTTTCTTCCAAAGTAGTTGTAGCTTCTGCCAGCGCGGCTTCATGCCCTTCCATTGAGAAATGATGTACAACTGTCGCATCCAAATCTTGCTCTTCTGAAAGAACTGGTACAACCTCTTCTACTGCTGGAATCTCTGATGCTACTTCCTCATTGTCTACAGCTGAAATTGGCTCTGCCACTTCTTCTCGTTCAAAGTTTGGAACGACTTCTTGGATCTCAGTTGCAGTTTCAATAACTTCCTCAGGAATTTCTTCTACTGAATCTTCTGAAACTTGCTCAACCAAAGGTTTTTCTGAAGTTTCTTCAAGTAACAAATCAGCTGCTTTAGCTGGTGTTTTGTCCATTTCTACACGGTCAACATCAAAACGCTTTCTCAAATCATCAACAGAAGGCATGGTCTCTTCTGCTGGTTGTTGTGCTAGACGTTCCTGTTTCAATTGTTCCAAATCTCGTAAAATCTGGTCCCGAAACGAGGATTTTTGTGTGTCTTTGTTTTCTAAGTTATCTGCCACACTTATTCTCCTTTCACACAATTACATGATATTATATCCTAAATAGGCTATAAAAGCAAGAAGAACCTTACTCTGATGGGCTTTCCCAGTACATTTCCACCCATTCTTCACCACCTAATTGGGACGACGAGAGACCCATTTCAGAAAATCCATTCATTTGGTAGTAGGAAATCAATTCTTCCTTACAAGTCAGACAAATCCCTTTAAAATGAGCAGCTACAGCAACTTCCTTGAGCGCAGCCAATAGGAGTGTCCCTAGCCCCTGTCCCTGATATTTTTTTGCAATTGATAAACTAGAAATCCCCAGATAAGATAAATCTCCCTTAGGCAAGGCAGTTTGTTCAAAAACAAAGTCCGTCAAACTAGATTCTGGCATAGGCGTCGCCAGTAAATGCCCCGCAACAACTCCCTCATCCTCTACTAACAAACAAGTCTGACCCAGATGTTCCACATAAAAAGACAAAACTTCACGTGCCATGCATTCCTGAGGCGGAAAATTCCCTTCTTCTAAGGCAATAATCGCCGGCAAATCAGCTGCTGTTACAAAACGTATTTCCATATTCTTTTCTCCATAGAAAGAACAGACAGCTGTTGGCCGCCTGTTTCAGTTTTATTGTACGTTGTTTGCAAGGTTGGACAAGAGTTGTTCAAAGGAATACTCATAAGATTGGATGTCGCCTGCTCCCATGAAGACATAAACTGCATTTTCATGATCCAAAAGTGGAGATGTATTTTCTACAGTGATGACTGCACCTTTTTTGTTAATCTTAGCCGCCAAATCTTCCACCTTGACTTGACCATTATCTGTTTCACGGGCTGAACCGTAGATTTGTGCCAAGTAAACAGCGTCAGCGTCGTTCAAAGCGCCAGCAAATTCATCCAAGAGAGCAATCGTCCGTGTGAAAGTATGTGGTTGGAAGACTGCTACGATTTCCTTGCTTGGGTATTTTTGACGAGCTGCATCAATGGTCGCAATGATTTCTGTTGGATGGTGGGCGAAATCGTCGATAATCACTGTTCCATTGACTACTTTTTCAGTAAAGCGGCGTTTCACCCCACCAAAAGTCTTCATATGCTCTGCAACGAGTGCCAAGTCAAAACTAGCTACGTAAAGGTTCGCGATAACTGCTGTCGCATTCAAGATATTGTGACGACCAAAGGTCGGAATTTGGAAAGTACCCAATTCTTCTTGGCCATGACGAACTTTAAACGTTGAGCCAGTCGTTGAAGGCTGCAAATCATAAGCTACAAAGTCATTTTCCTCACCAAAACCATAGTAGTAAATTGGTGCTTCTGCTGTAATCTTGCGCAATTCAGCATCTTCTCCATAGACGAAAAGACCTTTAGTCACTTGTTTTGCATAGTCATTGAAAGCGTTGAAGACATCTTCTAGACTTGTGAAATAGTCTGGATGGTCAAAGTCCACATTAGTGATAATGCTGTATTCAGGATGATATGGCATAAAATGGCGTTCATACTCATCCGATTCAAAGACAAAATACTGAGCATTGGCCGAACCACGTCCTGTTCCATCACCAATCAAGTAACTAGTATCCGTGATATTTCGCATCACATGGGCTAAAAGACCGGTTGTTGATGTTTTTCCGTGAGCTCCTGCCACCCCAAAACTTGTGAATTGGCGCATAAATTGGCCTAAAAATTCATGGTAACGTTTGTAAGTGTAACCTTGAGCATCTGCGTAAGCAATCTCAACATTATTATCTGGACGGAAGGCGTTCCCTGCAATGAGTTCTACATCAGCAGAAATATTTTTTTCATCAAAAGGCAAAATGTCAATGCCTGCTTGCTCCAAGCCACGTTGTGTAAAATAATATTTCTCAACGTCACTTCCTTGAACATTATGACCCATTTGGTGTAACATGAGCGCAAGTGCACTCATTCCTGAGCCTTTAATTCCGATAAAATGATAGGTTTTGGTCATTCCATACCCTCTTCCATATGTGTTAAATTCAATTCCTGCGCAACTTGACGTTCCCGTCTCACTTGGCGTTCAGGATAATCATAAACTTGGCTGCGTTTCAAGAAATCATAAGAATTTCGTTGAAGGGGAGCCTCTTCTTTTGCCCGATCTTCTTTTTCCAAAGAATAAACCGCAGGCATGTCTGCTAAAATATAGCTATCTTGACGCAGTTTATCTGCTAAATGACTCAAATGTGTCATCTTATGCTCTGCTACTAAGGGCGCGGTCACTGGTTGACGAAGGGGCTTATGTAAACTAAGCTTTTCATCCTGTAGATACGCAGCTGATTTTTTGCGTTTCAAGTCTTCACGCGCCTGCTCACGCGCCAACTGTCCCTGTGTTTTCTCAGAATAAACTGCACGAGATGGTGTCGGACGTTGGAGACGTTCTCGTCTTGAATAGCCACTTGGCTGACTAGAAAAGAGCGGTGGCAACAAGTCTTCTTGAGCAACTTCATGAGTCACTTTTTCTACACCAACCGGCTGACTAAAATCCTTGTCTTGATAAGGCCCTTTGATATTGCTGATGAGGTCTGATTCATCATAGAGAGTCATCTGCGGCGCTGGGCCAACTAGAACTTCATCATCCGCAATCAAGGGAAACATATTCTGTCGTCTCGTCATACACTTTTCCTTTCAATCTAGTATTATAGCATAATTAGCACATTTTCGGAAAATCTGGCTTAAGAAATCCCCAAAATCTCTCGTATTTCATCTACAGTCATGTTTACGCGGCTTTCATTTCCATCCAAAACAGTAGTGACAAGATTTTTCTTACTTTCTTGTAATTCCTGAATTTTTTCTTCAATGGTTCCGCGGGTAATCATACGATAAAATTCAACAGTCTCAGTCTGTCCCATACGGTGAGCACGGCTAATAGCCTGCTGTTCTGCAGCTGGATTCCACCAAAGGTCAACTAAAATAACCGTATCCGCTCCTGTCAGATTGAGCCCCACGCCACCTGCTTTCAGAGAAATCAAGAAAACATCGCGACTACCTGTGTTAAAGGCCGTCGTCATCTCTTGACGAAGATGAGTTGGCGTCGAACCTGTCAATTTATAACTAGTTAAACCAAGCTGATCCAGTTCGTGTTCAATAATATCTAACATCTGCTTGAACTGAGAGAAAATCAGCACACGATGATTCCCTTCCTTGAGTTGAAGCAATAATTCTTTCAAATTTTCTAGCTTGCCACTCTGACCATCAAAATCATCCATAAACAATTTTGGCGTATCGCAGATTTGGCGTAAACGCGTAATCCCAGATAAAATTTCAATCTTTTGGCGATTGATTTCAGACTCACTGGCTGTAGCCACCCGTTCTTGCATTTGGCGAAGTTGAGCCAAGTAAATTACCTTTTGGTCATCAGACAGTTCGTTGAGAACATTGACTTCAATCAACTCAGGCAACTCTTCTAGCACATCCTCTTTTTTCCGCCTGAGGACAAAGGGGCGAATAGTTTTAGCCACTTCTTCAGCTGACATTTTTCCAAAAGTTAATTTTGCTGGTAAAAGTCCCGGTAAGACGATTTGGAAAATAGACCAAATCTCATTGAGGTTATTCTCAATCGGTGTCCCAGACAAGGCAAAGCAATTTCCCACTTCAAACTCCCTCAAATGCTGGGCAATCTTGGTCTGAGAGTTCTTCATGACTTGCGCTTCGTCTAAGAAAAGATAGTCATAAGATTTGGCCTGATAGAGCTCAATATCCTGACGGAAAGAGGCATAGCTGGTCACTACAACTTGATGATTCTCCGCCAGCAAACTTTCTCGCTCTGCCTTATTGCCATAAATAACTGCCACATCCAACTGAGGAGCAAACTTATGGCACTCCTCCTGCCAGTTGTAAATGAGACTAGACGGCGCTAAAATCAATACCCGCGAGTCAGCTGTCGTATGACTTACTAGAAAGGCAATGGATTGCAGCGTCTTTCCAAGCCCCATATCGTCCGCTAAAATACCGCCAAAGCCATACTTGTCCAAGGTAGACAGCCACTGAATCCCCCGTTTTTGATAATCACGAATCTCCGCCTGAATTGGTAAATCCGGCAAGACCAAGTCCCCTGGGTGAGTCAGCTCATAGGCCATAGTCTGAAAATTCTCTGTAAAAGAAATGCGATCCTGACCCGAGAAGGTTTCAAGTAGTTGGTAAGAAGCCAGAGCCGATAACTGCAGACTGCCATTTCCAGCCGACTTCGCTCGTAAAAATGCCAAGGTCTGGCTGACCTTTTTACTCTCTTCATCGAAGACCAAGATACGGCCTGTTCGGCTAGTAAAATAAGCTTCCTCTGAAAGAAGCGCCTCCAAAGCTTCTTCTACTTCGTCTTCTTCAATCCCTGTAAAGTCAAAAGAAACATCCAAAAGCGAACCGCTACGGTCAATTTCTATCGTCGGCGGCTGCTCAACAAATAAGTATTGGATAGCATTTGACAAGACAACCTGTCCCAATCGCTTCAAGCCAGGAAGAGTTTTTACAAAAAATTCATACCAATCCTGCGCTGCTAAATTGGATTTCTGCCCTTGAAAATGCCTTGAAAAACCAGCCTCATGCAGAAGACTAAAAACCTGCTCCAAATGTTGATAATGATAAGCAAAGGGGAGTCTGTCCAACTCTTCTTGACTGCTAATCTGACACTTCTCAAATTTCAGCACAAGTTGAAGAGAAATACCATTCATTCCCTCTTTGTCAAACTGGAAGATGGGCTGAAAATCCTGGATGGTAAATCTCTTAGGCGCTGTGATTGTGCCAATTTTTCCAAATTCCAGGAGACTGATCGCTAACTTATCTCTATCTTGAAAATCAACTTGAACCGTTTTTCGTCCCTTGTCATCTTTGGACAAAATCTCTTTTACAGCCTTTATAATCCGCTCCTCTTGGGGCTGTACTTGGTAGAGACGGTTATCAACGATAACGTAGTGACCGTACAGCAGTTCCCGCTTAGGCTTCTCCTCAATCTGCAACTCAATCAGCTGGGGCTGCACCTCAACGCTAAAATGATAGAGTCCCGCATGGGCATCCAAAATTTGTAGCTCTACATTATCATAATCCACATTTTCATGATGAAAGGTAAAGGCTGACAAATCTTGCAAGAGGTCCAATCCTTCTTCAAAAAAAGCCAGAGGCAAACGAAGGTGACGACCAAAGTTCACCAAAACTTCACTTTCTAAAAGGGACTTTTCTGGAACGAGGCGCCATAAAAATTGCAAAAGATCCTGACTAGCATCATCAAAAGCCGTAAAGGATAGCTTTTCATAATAATTCTTACCAATCTGATAAGAAGCACCTTTTTGTACAATCTTCAAAAAAGCACCTATATCACGGATGATATAGGACCGCTGATCAGGTAAGCGGCTGATTTTCAAAGTCCAATCAATGTTTTGATCATAGAGCATGAGTTGCCCCTCAGCAGACAACTGATAACGCACTCCCACTTCTTCTTTAGAGGGTAAAATCTTATCTAAAAAAACACCGCCAAAATAAGTCCGTCTTTCTCTCTCTTCTTCTTGAGCACCAGTTTGTGTCAGGTTTTCAATAACCTCTTTTCCCTCTGGATCATTTTTTAAATAATATTCTACAGCTGCCAGGTGAGGACAGTAGGATCGTTGCGCGAAAAATGAACAAGAGCAACTGACCTTTTCTTCGTCCAGGGCATAGGAAAATTGCTCCCCCTCAATCTCAAAATCGAGACTTGCATGAGCAGATTTTATCAGCTTTAATTTTCCAGCCTCATAGAGCTCAATTCCCTCTTGACGGACCCGTCCCGGCATCATTCTGGCCATAGTTTCTCCTTTTCCTTATCCCTCTATTATAGCACAAGAAAAGGCTTTATTACAGGATTTGCTAGCAAAAAAGAAGGCCTAGACCTTCTTTGCTTTATCAAAAAATGGAGCCAAGGGGGATCGAACCCCTGACCTTTTGGCTGCCAGCCAAACGCTCTCCCAGCTGAGCTATGGCCCCGTGACTCCAGTTTAGCATAGACGAGGAAAACTGACAAGACTTGATTACTGGGTAAAATGGAAAATATTTTTCTCTAAGACAAATTGTAAGGCAAAGGTCATGGTTTTGTCGCCATAGAAGGTCACAATTAGTTTTTCATCTGTGAGATCCTTAATCTGTCCTGCCCCAAATTGAGGATGAACCACCATGCGTCCTCGGTAAAATTGTTTTTCTAGCACCTGACGGAAGGTCGGTAATTCTTCTTGAAAATCTGCTCTTCGTTCTCGATAAATAGCACATCTTGCAGAGCCCTGACAACGATTTTCCAGCTTCAAACATAAGCCCTTTTCAAAAAACTGGCAACGCCCTCGGTGACGCTTTTCATCACCCTCACTCCGCGTAAATTTCCCAACATGCCAAGAAGTCCCAGTTAATTGTCCCAATCCCATATACACACCTCTTTCAGATCAGTTCTTCTATTCTAACAATAAATAGGGAAAATCGCTAAATTTTAGTAAGAAAAAACCTCCCAAAGGAGGTTGGCTTCATTTATTTCCGCTTGCGAGCAATCAAGTGAATCGGTGTTCCTTCAAAGACGAAGGCTTTACGAATTTGATTTTCCAAGAAACGCATATAGGAGAAGTGCATGAGTTCTTCTTCGTTGACAAAGACCACAAATGTCGGCGGTTTTGTCGCAACCTGAGTCGCATAGAAAATCTTGAGGCGTTTACCCTTATCTGTTGGTGTTGGGTTGATGGCAATGGCATCCATGATGACATCGTTCAGCACAGCTGATGGAATACGGGTATTCTGGCTTTCGCTGATTTGCTTGATCAAGGCTGGCAACTTATGGAGACGTTGCTTGGTCAAGGCAGACACAAAGATGATTGGGGCATAAGATAGATATTGGAACTGGTCACGAATGTTGTCTTCCCAATTTTTCATGGTGTGATTGTCTTTTTCAATGGTATCCCATTTGTTGACAACGATAATCATACCTTTTCCAGCTTCATGGGCAAAACCAGCAATCCGCTTGTCATACTCTCGAATGCCTTCTTCTGCATTGATGACCATGAGCACTACATCCGAACGGTCAATGGCACGCATGGCACGCATCACAGAGTATTTCTCTGTATTCTCATAAACCTTACCAGATTTACGCATACCTGCAGTATCAATCATGGTAAATTTTTGACCTTCTGCATCAGTAAAATGTGTATCAATGGCATCACGAGTGGTCCCTGCAACTGGACTAGCAATAACACGGTCCTCTCCCAAAATCGCATTGATCAAACTTGATTTACCAACATTTGGACGACCAATTAGGCTGAATTTGATCATATCTGGATTTTGTTCTTTCACTTCATGTGGTAGGTTTTCTACGATTGCATCCAAGACATCCCCTGTCCCAATCCCGTGGACAGATGAAACTGGGTATGGATCCCCCAAACCAAGCGCATAAAAATCATAAATGTCACTGCGCATCTCAGGGTTATCAACCTTGTTAACTGCTAGGATGACAGGTTTATGGGTCTTGTAAAGAATTCGAGCTACATATTCATCCGCATCGGTAATCCCTTCTTTACCAGACACGACAAAGACGATGACATCAGCTTCATCCATAGCAATCTCAGCCTGGTGCTTGATTTGATCCATAAATGGCGCGTCAACGTCATCAATACCACCTGTATCAATGATAGAAAATTTGCGATTGAGCCAATCAGATGTCGCATAAATCCGATCACGTGTCACACCTTCTACATCTTCCACGATGGAAATGCGCTCTCCCGCAATCCGGTTAAACAAAGTCGATTTGCCGACGTTAGGACGTCCGACAATCGCGATAGTTGGTAAAGCCATATGGCCTCCTTTATTTCAATAATTTCTGTTCTTTCAAAAAGGCTGCTGTCATCGGATGTTCTGGATGACCAAACTGCTGAGCAATCCTCTCTGACCACAATTCCGTCTGACGAGCACCTGCGTAGTCTGTCATAACCTGGTCAAAATCCTGAATGACCTTTTCAGACTGCTCTTTGTAAACTTCATCAAAGACCAAGACTTCCTGTGGTAATCGAGGTTTGACTTCATTGTGCTTTTTAGGAACACCCAAAGTAATCCCAAAAATAGGATAAGTATAGGCTGGAAGTTGCAAAATGCTAGCAATTTCATCTGCATTTTGACGAATCATACCGATGAAGACACCACCATAGCCCATGCTCTCTGCAGCCAAGAGGACGTTTTGTCCCACCAAAGCTGCATCAACAGAAGTCACCAAGAGATTGTCCACACCATCCGCATGAAACTCCTCTTGATATAAGGTTACTGCTTTTTCCGCCCGATTAAGATCCCCTAGGAAAATCAAAAAAGTATCACATTTTAAAATCCATGGTTGAGGATGCACATCATATATTGCTTGTTTTTGTTCTGCCGAACGCACCTTGATAATCGAGTAGGACTGGAAATTTTTCCAGCTAGAAGCAGCTTGACCAGCCTCTAATATCGCTGTCAGGTCAGCAGCTGGAATAGTCTCCCCCGTAAAGGAACGAACAGAGACATGCCTTTTCATCAATTCAATAGTTTCATTCATGACGACGATTTCCCCCTTCTAAATGAAGTTCACGAGCTAGATAACGAATGCGCTCCATGACACGCTTGGCTTGCCAGGTTTCGTCCCCCGATTTCCCTGCTGAAAAATGTCGTTCCAAATCTGCAAATGAGAAATTAGAAGTGAAGAAAGTCGGCAAATTTTCCTGCATACGGTACTGTAGGATAACCTGCAAGACATCGTCTCGTACCCAAGATGAATGCTGCTCCGCACCAATATCATCTAAAATCAAGACTTCTGCTGTTTTAACTTCATCGATCCGTTCCTTAACTGAACCCGAACTAATGGCATTCTTAATATCCACAACAAAGGTTGGGTAATGAAGCATGGTCGTTGACATTTCATGACGAAGGGACAGCTGATGAGCTAGGTAGGCCATGAGATAACTCTTGCCAATTCCAAAATTTCCAAAGACATAGAGTCCTTTGTTATCACGTCCGACCCGACTCAAAAATTCATTAATTGCTTCGTAAATCGGCATACGATTGACATCTTCAAAGTCTAAATCTACTGCTGTGATAGACTTGAGACTAGCTGGCAACGAAATCAGCTGAATCCTGTTTTTAATAGCTTCTGCCTTGCGGTACTCGACCAATTCCAGCGTTTCTTGGTAAGAAACATCTGCGTACCCTTCATTCATAACCAAAACAGGCTTGTAACCAAGAGCAATGTAGGTTGGATCCTTGGCTAGGAATTTTTTCCGTTCATTGAGGTATTCAAAAAACTTAGAAAGGGAGCGACTGACCTCCTCTTCCGTCAAGCCATGCTGTGCGATAAAATCCGCCACTTCCACATCACTGACAATCTCAGCATAGAGCTCTTGAAATGATTTCCGTCCGCGATTTTCAGTTTTCATGTTTTCTTGCACTGGATTCATAGGTCACCTCCCTTACTTTCTTGCCCCAACATCTGGCGACGAAGCGCCTCCAGTTTTTCTTGATCTTGGGCTGTTTTTTCTTGCTTAACTTCTTTTTTGCTCCATTCAGGTACATTGCTACTTGTCGGAGTTTTTGAGTTTGGTTTGACAGGCTTTGTACCTTCACGTAGAGCTAATACAGCTGCTTCTGCCGAGTTTATGCCACGATAAGAGAAGTCATTGGCCACCTTGAGAGCATATTTTTCATTGAGATTGGCTGAATCTACCCGATTGTAGGTGTAAAGAACGATAGCGTTGATGACCTCATCAAGTAAACCTAGCTGCGCCATTTCTTTTAAGCAGGTTCGCTCAGTTGCTGTCATAGCTGCCTTACGACTATTTTTAAGCAACTGTAAGAAATCAACTGGCTTGTGTTTTTTACTTTCTTGAATCAATGAAAGTTCTTGACTAGAAAATTGCCCCTTGCTCACAGGTTTATTCTGTACTTTTTGTTCCATCCGCTTGGTGGAAATGACAAAATCAATCGCCGTTTCCTTAGCAACTTGATAGGCTTCAAACCAAGTCCATCCAGCTTTCTCAGACAAATGGTGTAAAGCCAGTGTATCTGCTTGTTCATCGTGAAAACGCAAGTAATCCCGTGCCATTAACTGCTTAAAAGAAACCATATCGAAGTCTTTTAAGGCCTTAATTGAAATCTGAACTTGTCCTTCCATTGAGAAAACATCTGAAAATTGCTTGGTGATTTTCTGCTCAATTGCGGGTAAATCCTGAGAGAGTAACTGAACTGCAGGTTCCCCAATTTTTTTCACGAGAAGAGAATGGTAGAGAGTATGTTTGAGAAATTCCTGCTTAGATAGGGGAGGGAGAACTTGCAGACGCACTTCCTCATCTACCTGATAAACGTCCAACAGTTTCATAGCAGACAAGAGATCCATAGCTGCTTCAACAGCCTGCGTCCCCAAGCCCAAATGATTGAGTACACGGCTAAATTTATAACGACCAGCCCCATTGTCATAAAAAGACCAGAGGTAATGATAGAGTGCTGTCGCCTCCAAACCTAGAATAGGCTGGTAACAAACTGCCAAACTAGCAAAATCTGGTGTCATCTGCTGACCAGCCAAGTAGGCATAGGTATCGTTTGGTTTCATAGCTTAATCCTGCTTTTTGTGCTTGCCCGATTTAGTAATCTGCTTAAGCAAAATTTCCAACTCACTGACATCCTTGAAAGAGCGATAGACAGAAGCAAAGCGAACGTAGGTAATCTCATCTAAATCCACCAGTTCTTCCATGACGAGGTTACCAATGACATCACTTTCCACTTCGTTGTCACTTTGGGCACGAACTTTTTGTTCAATGCGATTAACCACGTCATCAATTTCTGCACTAGAAACTGGTCGTTTTTGCGCAGAGCGGATAATACCGTTAAAGATTTTTTCACGCGAAAATTGCTCACGCGTGCCATCTTTTTTGACCACAACCAGTGTTTTTTCTTCTACGCGCTCATAGGTTGTAAAACGATAATCGCACTTTTCACATTCACGACGACGACGGATTGTATTGCCATCTTCAGCCTGCCGACTATCTACCACACTGGACTTCAAGCTATTGCATTTTGGACAACGCATCTTCTCTCCCCCATTTTATCATTATCATCTCATTGTACCATACTTCTAGGCATAATAAAAGGGAGTAAGCTGAACTCACTCCTCTTCCAAACTATTTTTTTCCGCCAAGCGGTCATAGGTCCATTCACGAACCAAGCGATATAGAACTGCGAAAATCGGCGTAAAGAAAACCATTCCCAAAAGACCAAAGAGATTTCCACCGATTAAGGCTGCAGCGAGGGTAAACAAAGTCGGAAGACCAACGGATTGCCCCACCACACGCGGATAAATAACATTCCCCTCAATCAGCTGAATCAACTGAAAGAGAACAATAGACCACAGGGCCAAGAGCGGATTTTGCACCGCCACAAAAAGGGCACTAATCAAACAAGCCGACAAAGGACCAATGTAAGGCACAAAGGAAAGCACACCCGCCAAAATCCCTGCCATCGCTGCATAAGGAATCCCTGATAGCGAATAGCCTGTAAAAACCAAGAGTCCGATAATACAGGCTTCCACGATTTGGCTCATGAGAAAGCGGTCGTAAGTATCAATAATCACTTCCCCCACATAGGTCACATTCTGAACCACTCTTCTTGGAAAAATTGCATGGAGCAACTTAGAGGTCATATCCTGTAAGTGTTCCTTGCTGGCTAGAATACTCAGTGTGAAAAAGAAAGCCATAATCAAGGTTAAGACATTTGAAAAAATTCCTGAAACATTGCTTGCCAAACCTGTTAAAAACTTGGTAAGATAGCCCGACAAGCTATCCCAACCCGTAAACTTGCTGACATATCCATTAACCTGTTGCCCTACCTTACTTGATAGAATGCCATTTTCTTGTAGCGTAGAGACAAGCTTAGGAATCGCCTCATTGGTTACACTAACGAGTTGAGAGATGGTGGTCGTCAAGGTCGGCAGGATAATCATGACCAAGCCCGTTACAATCAAAGCAAAGGCTACCAAAACCCCAGCAATAGCTACGGGACGGCTGGATTTTTTTAAAAACGGCACCTTCTCGATAAAGTGCTCTAATTTTTTCATGGGAACGTTGAGGACAAAAGCAAAAATAGCTCCGATCAATAGCGAATTGACGCTTCCTAACAGAAGAGAAATCAACTTCAACATTTCCTCATATCGCAGCACCGCTAAGAGTACCAAGGCAGAAAAGGTAATCAGCAGTATTTTTTCTTTAAATGTAGTCTTCATAGAACTTCCTTTTTCACGAAATTTTTAACTATTATACACTAAATCTACCAAAAAATCAGATGAGAGAACCCTCATCTGATTGCAATTGATATTCCATTAGTCACGCATGGCATAGCCAACACCACGAATGGTTTTAATATAGGATAATTGACCTGGCAAATCTAGTTTTCCTCGAAGATAACGAATGTAAACATCCACGACATTTGTCTCCGTTCCAGATTCATACTGCCAGACCTTTTCCAGTAACTGTTCCCGTGTCATGGTATCCTGACTGTTCATCAGAGTCGCCAATAGGTCATATTCGCGACGGGTAAGGGAAATTAATTCTGCCCCACGCGTCACCGTCCGATTTTGAAAATCAATCTTTAAATCACGATAAGCCGCATGCAATTTCACCTGCTTACAATGCTCATCAATAAAATCACGACCACGGAAAATCATATCTACTTGACCAACCAAGTCTTGAATGACAAAGGGTTTTATGGTGTAAGAAACCGCATAAGAACGGATTTCATCACCATATCGTTCCGCTTCATCCGGCTCCGCAACCACAATGATGACCGTTGCTGGCTTGATTCTAAGAATACTAGCAGCCAAGTCCTTACTGGTCATATCAGATAACTGAAAACTCATGATAATAAGATCAAAATCTGTTTCATTTGCAAGCTGGAGCGCTTCTTGCCCCGTCGCTGCGTAATCCACAATATAGTCTTTTTTCTGCAATTCCATGGATACAAAATGCGACAGATTTCGCTCTTTACCTGCAATTAAAATCTTCTTGGCCATATCTTATTTTTCATCATACCATGAGTAATGGAAGATCCCTTCTTTGTCTTTACGTTCATAAGTGTGGGCACCGAAGTAGTCACGTTGTGCTTGGATTAAGTTAGCTGGCAAGTTTTCTGCACGGTAGCTATCGAAGTAAGTGATAGCTGCTGAGAAGGTTGGCACTGGCACACCTGCTTGAATAGCAAGACTCACAACGTCACGAACAGATTGTTGGTACTTAGCCGTTACATCAAGGAAGTATTCATCCAAGAGAAGGTTAGCCAAGTCTGCTTCACGGTTGTAAGCATCCGTGATTTTTTGCAAGAAACGTGAACGAATGATACATCCTGCACGCCAGATTGACGCGATATCTGCAAATGGCAAGTCCCAGTTGTTTTCTTTAGAAGCCACACGGAGCTGTGCAAAACCTTGTGCATAAGAAATGATTTTTGAGAAGTAAAGGGCTTGACGGATTTTTTCAATCAATTCAGCCTTGTCGCCTTCATAGTTAAATGGAGCTGGCTTTGGAAGAACCTTGCTAGCATGTACACGCTCTTCTTTGTAAGTTGAGATATAACGCGCAAACACAGACTCAGTGATGAGTGACAATGGCACACCCAAATCAAGTGATTGTTGGCTTGTCCATTTACCAGTCCCTTTGTTACCAGCGGCATCAAGAATATAATCTACGATTGGACCATCTTGACCTTCATCATCTTTGCGTTTCAAGATATCAGAAGTGATTTCAATCAAGTAGCTATCCAATTCCCCTTGGTTCCACTCAGTAAAGATTTCAGCCATTTCGTCTACTGACAAACCAAGCAAGTGTTGCATAAGGTCATATGACTCAGCAATCAATTGCATGTCACCGTACTCAATACCGTTGTGCACCATTTTTACGTAGTGACCGGCACCGTTAGGACCGATATAGGTCACACATGGAGCCCCATCTTCTGGTGCTTTTGCTGAAATTTCTTCCAAGACATCCGCCACCAATTCGTAGGCTTCTTTTTGACCACCAGGCATGATAGAAGGACCTTCGAGGGCACCTTTTTCACCACCAGAAACACCTGTTCCGATGAAGTTAATACCTGAGTCAGCCAATTCATTTGAACGACGGATGGTATCTTCAAAGTAAGTATTCCCACCGTCAATTAAGATATCACCCTTGTCCAAATAAGGAAGAAGAGATTGAATCGTTGCATCAGTTCCCTTACCAGCTTGCACCATGAGCATGATACGGCGTGGTTTTTCAATCGAATTTACGAAAGATTCCACATCATAACTTGGTACTAATTTTTTACCTGGGTTGCTAGCAACCACATCTTCTGTTTTATCTGCTGAACGGTTGTAAATGGCAACTGTGTAACCACGTGATTCAACGTTGAGGGCGAGGTTGCGACCCATTACGGCCATCCCTACTACACCAAAGTTTGCTTTTGTCATGAGTTTGCTCCTCTGTAATAGTTTATCTCGTTTATTGTACACCAAAAGGGGCGATTTTGCAAATATTCTGTCAATTTCATTCTTGGTCAAAAAGCCCTTGTAACTGGGCAAAAGGACTAGCTGCTTCTTTTTTCTCCTGCTGACTTTCTTGGAAATCTTCTTCGGTCAAAAGAGTCCAGTCACTTCCAGAAGGCAAATCTGTCCCTGCTTCTTCTTCGGGCGTTAAAATTTTCATCGGAATATTGAGTAAGATGTTGTCCGCTACGCTTTCATCCAAGCGAATTTGTTCATCTTCTACCACCAAGACCATATCTGCGTCCACCAAGTCTTTTTCCTTTAGGACGGATTCATCTGCCACAAAAATTTCATTAACCGTCACCGTTTCTACCTTCTCAACAGGCTTGAGCGAGCGACTGGATGCCAAGGTAATGGTATAGGACATGATATAGTCTAAGAAGTAAAAACCTGCTTCAAAGCGGACACTTCCTTGAGCATGAACAGCTGATAAATCAAGGATTTCACTATTTCGCGCCTTGAGCTCTTCCGTCACTTCTAGATTTTTCTCAAAAGAAATGCCTTCTGGATTTTTTTGAATATCATAAATATGAAACATGGTCCACCTTCTATCCTTCCAAGGCTGTCAAGTAATTGTAGACTTGCTGGCCAGCCATAGCGCCATCTCCAACAGCTGTTGTCACTTGGCGAAGGTGTTTTTGACGGATGTCGCCTGCGGCAAAAATCCCTGCTTGGCTTGTTTCCATCAGATCATTGGTTACAATCCAGCCAGCCTCATCTGTTATGTTCAAATCAGCTACCGCTTCTGTCATTGGATCTAGTCCGACATAGATAAAGACGCCGCCAAAGGCATGTTCTGACACTTCACCAGTTTTAACATTTTTCAAGACAACAGATTGAACCTTACGGTCGTCGCCCTTGATTTCTTCTACCACACTATCCCATATGACATTGATTTTTTCATTGACAAAGGCACGATCTTGAAGAACTTTTTGCGCACGAAGTTGATCACGACGGTGAACAATGGTTACTGATTTGGCAAATTGAGTCAAGAAAGCTGCTTCTTCCACTGCAGAATCCCCTCCACCAACAACCAAAAGGTCTTGTTCTCGGAAAAAAGCTCCATCGCAGACAGCACAGTAAGATACACCGCGGCTGTTATATTCCGCTTCGCCAGGGACTCCTAGAAGACGGTGTTTAGCACCCATAGCAAGGACAATCGATTTTGTCTCCAAAGTCTCATCTTCGGTAATGACTTTCTTGACTAATCCCTCGTTTTCAATGCGAACTACTTGTCCAAAGAGGTGTTCTACACCAAACTTCTCAAGAGGTTCAAACATTTTTTCAGACAATTCTGGGCCTGAAATATTAGCATAGCCTGGATAATTTTCAATATCAGCCGTATTTTGCATCTGACCGCCGTAAATCCCACGTTCCAAAAGCGCCACTTTGAGGTTACTGCGACCAGCATAGAGAGCCGCAGTCATCCCTGCTGGCCCCGCTCCAATAATAATTGTATCGTACATATTTTCTACTTTCTAAACCTTAAACATGATGAGAATGCCGACAATTCCAAAAGCAAGTATCGGGATTGTCATAACATTAATCATCAACAAATCCATTAAAAACTGATGGCGGTCGTTGGCAGTCCTATCTAGCCCCTTCCCAGCTCGTCTTGCAAACCAAATCAGGCTTAGAAGCAAGACAATAATAGCTGAAAAAAGGAGACTTTGCAGATAGAGGCTTAAAATCATTTGCAACATATGCCCACCTCAATTAAAAGCTTTGGCGTTTAGCTTTACGCTCTGCACGTCCTTTAGCACGCGCTTCTACGCGCTTAGTCTTACGGCGTTTTTCATCCACAGCCCACTTAATTTTCTTTTTGTAACCTGGCTTGATTTTTTTCTTTTTCTTCTTGACCAATCCAATCATTTCCAAGTCCAGTTTCTCATTTGACTTTTCACGATTGGCACGACGGTCACGATCATAGGTATCTTGGAATTCGCCGTCTTTGATTTCCTTAGGTTGGAACTTGATATTCATCTTCTCCAACTCACGGATATCCGCATCATCGCTTGGTTGATAAAGAGTAATGGCAATTCCAGACAAGCCATTTCGCCCTGTACGACCGACACGGTGAACAAAGAAGGACAAGTCTTGCGGAATCGCATCGTTGATGACATGGCTGACACCTTCAATATCAATCCCACGGGCCGCTAAATCTGTTGCTACGATATACTCAAAATCCAAGTTTTTCACTTGGTTCATAATGCGTTTGCGTTCACGCGGTGGCACGTCTCCGTGAATTTTTGCCACTTTTAAGCCATTTGACAAAAGGTAATTGTGCAATTCGTCTGCACGTTCCTTGGTGTTGACGAAAATCATTGCCAAGTAGGGTTGCATGATTTTTGTCATTTGGAGAATTTGTGCATTCTTGTCACGACCTTTTGTCGATACCAACCAATTTTCAATAGTATCAGCAATGACAGTCTGAGTCTTGATTTTTTCCATGACAGGATTAGACAAATATTTCTTCAAAAATGGCTGCAATTTTTGCGGAATAGTCGCTGAAAAGACCATAAATTGCAAGTGTTTTGGCAAGCTAGATGCAATCTTATCTACTGTTTCTAAGAAGCCCATATCCAAGGTCATATCGGCCTCGTCCACCACAAAAGTTGTTGCCTTGTGAATCGCCAAATCACCAGATTTCACCAAATCGTAAATCCGTCCTGGTGTCCCGATAACGATGTGAGGCTGACTAGACTGCAACTTCTCAATCTGACGGTTCTTATCCGTCCCACCAACATAATTCACCACACGAATCTCTGTCTCAGAGTGGTCAGCAATTTGCTTGGCCGCTTGGTAAATCTGCGTCGCCAACTCACGCGATGGAGCAGTGATTACTGCCTGTACAAAGTCTTGATTCTCATCTAATTTTTGGAAAAGCGGAATCAAGAAGGTGTGTGTTTTCCCTGAACCAGTCTTGGACTCGCCAACCAAGTCACGTCCTGATAAGACAACCGGAATCAACTTTTCCTGTACTTCTGTCGCCGTGATAAATTGGATAGCTACTAGAGCTTCCTGAATGTAATTTTTTAATGTAAATTCTGTAAATTTCATAGTTTCCTCTTTTTCTACTTATTCCTATTATAGCAAATTTTTTCCTTTACTGGCAAAATCTGAACTGACCTTCTCTGACAAAAACAAAAACCAGCACTAGGCTGATTTTTTAAATTACAAATATAGAAAAGCTAGAGTGATCAAACTCATGACCAGACCGACTCCCCAAAGAAAGAAGTCAACTTGCCATTCCGACCATTTTTTAGTTTTACCAGTCAGGCCACCTAATTCCAAATGGTGATGGAAAGGAGTCATACGGAAAATCCGACGACCTTCCCCATATTTTTTCTTAGTGTACTTGAAGTAGGTCACCTGCATCATAACCGATGAGGTTTCAAAGACATAAACCAAGCCGATAAAGAGCAATGTCCATTCTTGATGGAGGGCAATTGAAATAGTTGCAAGCATCCCGCCTAGAGCTAGACTACCCACGTCACCCATAAAAATCTTAGCTGGCTTGTGGTTGAAGACAAAGAAGCCAAGAAGCGCCCCAATCATGGTTACACAGACAAGAAGAATATCGTATTGACCTTGTTTAACTGCAATAACTGAATAAGCTATAAGACTAATAGCAACCGAAATAGAGGCTAAGCCATCAATACCGTCTGTCAGATTAACGGCATTTGAAAAACCGACTAGCCAGAAGAGGACGAAAGCAATGTAGAGAATGCCCAAGTGAAGGTGATAACCGAAAATATTCAGTTCACCACCACCATTTCCAGCTACATGAACTGCATAGAAGACCAATCCTCCAACAATCTGCAAAATCAATTTTTGCTTTGGATTCAAACCTTCGTTGATTTTACGAAAAATTTTCAAGAAATCATCCAAAAAACCAACCACTCCGTAGAGCATGAGGATAAAAAGAATACCAAAGACTGCCCCTGTCATCCTATTTGAAACAAGAGCAAAGAGAAGACTGACCAGAATAACTACTACCAAGAAGACAGTTCCACCCATTGTGGGGGTACCAGCCTTAAATTGATGTTGCTTGACATCTTCGTGCATCTGTTGACCTTCTATCCGCTTTTTCTGATAAAAGGTGATAAATTGTGGCATGAGGAGGACGGTTGCGACAAAGGCAACAATCCCTGCTAAAATAGCCGAAAACATATTATTCTCCTAGTGTAATGGTTAATTTTTTCAATTTTTTGAGAGAGGTGCCAGTGTCACTACTTTGCGCGGTAACCTTATCTCCACTTCCTTGGTAGGTGATTTCAATCCCCGTCCATTTTTCAAATATCTTGACATTTTCCTTGGTCCAACCGTACATATCAGGCAGTTCTGTAAAATCCGTGGTCAGTAGCAATATCTGCTGATCGGCTGATACGTTGCTGTCTTCTTTGACAGATACCTTCTTGATTTTTGAACCATTTCCTAAAATAACAGGTTGTACCAAATGGCGACGAAGATCATCTGCTGTTGTACCTGGACTTTGACCAACGATATTTCCTAATTTGTACTCTGTCTCACCGATGACAGTCGTCAAGGCTTGCGCTGGTGTATCCAAATTTAAACTATCCTTCAGCAACATCGCTTCTTTTAGGACAGGATTAACAATTGATTGCCAAGAAAGAAGGGTGAAATTCGTTGGTTGCTGCAGGGTCACATACATAATGAACTGTGGATCTTCGGCAGGAATCATGGCTACAACTGAGTTGATGTAGTCGTTATTTCCTTCCATATAGCCCGTCCCATCTAACTTGGCAATTTGGGCAGTCCCTGACTTAACAGCAATATCATAGCCATCTACTGTGATGACTGCCCCACCTGCCGCCTTAGAATAAAGCGTTCCATAATAGGGGTCTGTACCGACAGCAATCATATAATTTCGTGTCTGTCTAGCAGCATCAGCTGAAACAGGATTTCCCACCACTTCCTTCTGTGAAACCCGTGAAGTATCCGTATTGGGATCATAGGTTCCCGTGATAAATTTGGGTTCCAGCATGACCCCATCATTGGCAATCGCATTAAAGGAACGCAGCATTTGTAAATGGGTTACGTTAATAGCTTGACCGAAGGACGTCATAGCATAGGAAACGATGTTCTCTTCTGGCAACATCCCCCCTGACTCATCTGTCATTCCAAAACGTGTTGGAAAACCATAGCGGAATTTAGACAAGTAATGGAGCCAAAGGTCATCTCCCATAGCCTGCTCCAAACGTGTCATTCCCACGTTACTTGACAGGGCAAATCCTTGGGCATAGTTCAGGTATTGCGGTTCGCGACCAGTATTGACAGTCCAGTCTTTAATGGTTGCGTCGGCGATATCATACTTGTCATTATAGTAGACTTCATTGGGCTTGAATTTCCCACTATCAATAGCTGCTGCCAGCGTCATCACCTTCATGGTTGAACCAGGCTCATACTGAGATTGATAGAGAAGAGATAGCCATGAAAAGTCTTTTTCACTCAAGCCTTCCTTGGTATCTGCATCAAAAGTCGGGCGTTGCGTCGTCGCCAAAATTTCCCCTGTTTTAGCAGAAACTAGGGTAGCACTGGCATTAACAGCCTTTGTATCCTTGTAAAAGACATCCATATTGGTTTCCAAAGATCGTTGCAAATCAGCAGATAGCGTGGTATAAACATCCTGACCATCAATCGTTTCTTTTTTGATGTCAGCTGTATCTGGCAAAATCCGGCCCTTGCTGTCTTTTTCATAGACAATCTCACCATCTTGACCAGACAAGATTCCATTCAAGGCAGATTCCATTCCCGTTTGACCAACCAGACTTTGTGAGCCATCATCATTGTCCGCTAACTGAGCGAGACCGACAAAAATACTAGCAAAGTTACCGTTTGGATACATCCGACCTGGGCTGGTGTCAAAATTAATCCCTTTAACTCCCGCCTTTTTCATGGTCGACTGAATCTCCGTCATGGTTGAATAGGAAATATTTTTCCCTGCAGTTCCAAAATAAACTTGGCTCAAATTAGGAAGATTCAACTGCTGGATGACAAACTCTTTCTTCATTCCCAACTTCTTGTTGAGAATTTCAGCTACCTTGTCAAATTGACTGCTTTGCACATACAGCGGTTCCTTCAAGGCCGAGACGTAATCCTTGTCAATAATTGCGTAGATCGTATAGGTTGTTGAATCCTGAGCAATCGGCATTCCTGTCCGGTCGTAAATTGTTCCCCGCTTTGCCTGCTTGGTAACCGTCATCCGATGGACTCTCGCTGCACCTTCAGATAAATTTTGACCAAACTTGGTATCTGTTCCAATGATAATCGCAAAATTTATCAAGAAAACAAAAAAGATAAAAACTGTCAAAAGAATGAGGCTTTGCCCCACTCTTCGACGGTTTTTAGAAGGATAGGAACGGTTCTTTAGCGCATACCGTATTATTCTATTTTTCCTATTTGCCATACTACTCAGCTACTCCGATATTGTTGTTATTAAAGGTCAAGCCAGCCTTCCCTGCAATTTCTGTCAAATGGTTCTTTCGAGTTAATTCATTGACAGCTTGCTGTGCGTCGCTTAACTCAGCTTGCTTGGCACTGATTTTTTGGTTGACCGTTGCCATATCTGACTGGACTTGCAAAAGACGGGTCTGAACAAAGACAATGCCAATAGCTAATACAAGACCTGAAAAAACAATACTAGCATAAAAAGCCTTTTCCACTCTTGAAAAAGTTCTAATTTTTTCCTCAATCACTCGTCTTGCGACATCTCTTCGTTTATCTTGTAACATGGATTTCTCCTAGTGTTTATGTACTTTTTTAGCCACACGTAATTTAGCAGAATGAGAGCGATTATTGGCTTCCAATTCCTCGATACTTGGCAAAATTGGTTTACGATTGACCAACTCAAGTGGCGCCTTCAAATCATCTGGAATGAAGGGCAAACCTTTCGGCACATCCACTGTACTGTATTCTTTGAATAATTGCTTGGTCAAACGGTCCTCCAAAGAATGGAAGGTAATCACCGAGATCCGACCGTCCAAAGCCAACAAATCAATGGCTTGCTGAATAGACTCATCGGCAGCGCCCAATTCATCATTGACCTCAATTCGGATAGCTTGGAAGATTTGCTTGGCAGGATGACCTTTTTTCTTGAGCTCCTTAGCAGGCTTAGCTGACTTAATGATGTCTGCCAATTCTGTCGTCGTCTCAATAGGTTTAACTTCTCTAGCCTGCTCAATTTTACGAGCAATTTGCTTAGAAAACTTATCTTCTCCATACTTGAAGAAAATACGCACCAAATCATGGTAGTCATAGGTATTGACCACCTCAAAAGCTGATAAGCTCTGGTCACGATTCATGCGCATATCCAGCGGAGCATCCTTTTTATAAGAAAAACCACGTTCCCGCTCATCCAGCTGTGGACTTGAAACTCCTAAATCATAGCAAATGCCGTCAATTTCACTTACACCTAGCTCCCCTAGACGTGACTTGAGATTGCGAAAATTATCCTTAATAAAGGTCACCATCCCCTTTTCAATAAAGGGCGCTAAACGAATGTGGGCATTGTCAATCGCCGTCTGGTCTTGGTCAAAAGCATACAAATGCCCCTTGTCGCTCAACTGGCTCAGGAGATACTCACTGTGTCCAGCTCCACCCAAGGTTGCATCAACATATATACCATCTGGATTAATATCTAGTAAATCAACTGTCTCATGCAAGAGCACAGTTGTATGGTTAAATTCCTTTGTCATATCTGTTTATTATATCACACTTCCTAAAAAAGCTCCTTAAATTCCTGCCTTGAAAACTTTTTCAAAAAATATGTCAGATATAATTGACACACTTCTTCAAAAGTTGTAAACTATCTGTATCAAATATAGTTGACTTTTTGGTAGAACACCAAAAAAATTTTATCCCAAAGTGTCGTGTATAATTGACACTATTCAGGAGGTCTTATGAATCGCGTTAAAGAATTTCGAACCAACTCCGGCTTGTCACAGCTAGCCTTGTCACAAGCTATTGGCGTGTCTAGGCAAACAATTAATATGATTGAAAACGACAAATACAATCCCTCCCTAGATCTCTGCATCAAATTAGCAGAAACACTAGAGACTGACCTCAATAGCTTATTTTGGAATAGGTAGGTGATTTGGATGAATGTTATAAAATGGATCTTTTCTAGTCAAGATTTACAATTACCAGAAGAAGAAACAATTATTAAACGCAGTAAAATCGTCTTGTATGCACTTCTGATTTTCACAGGAGCGGTGATGCTAAATAGTTTAATTCATAGCTTGTCAGGAAGTACTACGCCACTTCTCCTACTCTTGCTATCTACTCTTACCTTTCCACTATTCAGTGCAGTCCTTCAATACAGAATGCTCTTTTCAAACACTGGTCTGATTTGGATGAAAAGATAAAGAAAACTTTACGCCTGCATTGGTACCTCATCCCTACCGTGCTTGCCTGGGCATGGCCGCTAAACAGCCTCCTGCAATATATTACAGGGAAGACATCTTTCTGTAATCCTATCGGTACCATTCCCGTGACCATCCTCATTATCACTATCACTCAAACAGAAGCTCGTCTCAAAGAATTAGATAAAAAATAGGAGAAATATGATGAACAAAGAAACTTTCACAGAAAAGATGATTAAACGATTTTATGGTATTACTGGCCCACTTGATGAATACAAGCGCCGCGAAGCTGATCGAATTGGCAATGTCTGCTTCATCTACTTATCTTGGTTGATTATAATTGGCAATGTCTTGGCTATCTTTCTTGGGATGAGATTTCCTGAGGTCGTTGCGATTGCCTATCCTGGTTTTCTCATGTTGGGGCTATTTGCCACCTTCTTTTATGTCATGATCAAATCAGATTTGACCGATATTAAAAAATTTGATGAAGAAGAACTCACTCCAGTCGAACGAAAAAAAATGAAGCACGCAGGACTCAAGTCCGGGCTCTTCTTTGGAATTTTCATGTATTTTTACCTTAGCATTCAAACAGCATGGTCAGACAACATCGCCTTTTTCCCACTCCTCCTAAAACCTCAATTCATCATCGGTGGAATTCTTGGTGGACTTGTCTTCGGCGCCTCTATGTCACTGATTGTCCGTGCTTACAAAGGAAAATAGGCTCAAAAGTTACCAAATTGGTAGCTTTCTCTTTCTTTTTTCTTAGAATGTGGTAGAATATCTTCATATTTAATTTTAACAGAAACTTTTTGAGGGAATCATGCCTATTTTTAGGACTAAACTAACCCCCACTCAGCGAATTATCATGAGTTTTCTTGGGGTTATTCTAACAGGATCTATTTTACTAAGCCTGCCTGTTTCCCAGCAAGCCACTTCACAGGCATATTACTGGGATAATTTATTTACTACCGTATCAATGGTCTGTGTAACAGGACTCTTTACAGTTCCCGTTGCTGAGACCTACACAACATTTGGCCAAATCATTTGTATGATGCTCATGCAAATTGGTGGGCTCAGTTTGATTAGTTTTATCGGCTTGTTTTCATTGCAAGCACGCCGAAGACTGAGCTTTATCAATATTGCAACACTACAAGAAAGTCTCAGCCGAGACGATACCCGTAACTTCCAACAATTTATCTTTTCTGTTTTTCAGTTTACCTTTGTAGTAGAACTGCTGGGAGCCTTGCTACTTTCTCTCCATTTCATTCCCAAATTTGGGCTTGCAAAAGGACTCTTTACTTCCTTGTTCTTGGCTATCTCTGCTTTCTGTAACGCTGGTTTTGATAATATGGGAGCAAGTAGTTTGATTGACTATGCGACTGTTCCAATCATCAACTTGGTGATTGCAGCTCTGATTATTATGGGTGGGCTTGGTTTTTCTGTCTGGTTTGACTTGAAAACCCATTTAACAAAGCAGGGACATTGCCGAAAGCTATCTTTCCATACCAAGGTCGTCGTTAGTTTAACAGCCTTTATTCTCGTCACTGGAACAAGCCTCTCTCTCTTAACAGAATTTAACAATCCAGCAACCATCGGTAACTTTTCTTTGGGACATAAGGTTCTCGCAAGTTTCTTCCAGACAGTTACAATGCGAACAGCAGGCTTTGCTACGATTGACTACACAAAAGCTAATCCGTTCACGCTTCTACTCTATGTCTTTCAAATGCTCTTAGGGGGCGCACCTGGGGGGACAGCTGGTGGATTGAAAATCACCACCTTCCTTGCATTAGTCCTCTTTGCTCGGAGTGAAATCCTTGGTTTAACCCATACAAATTTCATGTCACGGACCATTGACACTGTGACGATTCGAAAAACTGTCGCTCTCTTCAGTGTCTTTCTTATGACCTTTATCCTAGGCCTCTTCGCCATTACGATCACAGATCCTGAAAAACCACTTCTCTTTCTTATTTTTGAAGTCATGTCTGCCTTAGCAACTGTCGGAGTAACTGCAAATCTCACGCCTACTTTGTCCCATGCTGGGCAGGCTGTTATCGTAGCCCTCATGTTCTTCGGTCGTATCGGTCCTATGTCTATTCTCATGAGTATTTCAAACCGTAAATCTTCTCGCGAAGAAAATATCCAATATGCAAAATCAACTATGATCGTCTAAAAGGAGACAACATGCCTGTACAAACTATCGGAATTCTTGGCTTGGGAGTCTTTGGAACCAATATCGCCAAAACCCTCGCCAAATATAATAGCCATATCATTGCCGTTGACAACCATGAAAGCCAAATCAATCAAATGGAAGCCATTCTTGCTCGCGGTGTCGTGGGTGACATTACTGACAAGGATTTGCTTCGTGCAGCTGGTATCGGTTCTTGCGATACAGTTGTGGTTGCCACTGGTAATAACTTAGAATCAAGCGTCTTGGCTGTTCTGCACTGTAAAGCGCTTGGAGTCCCAAAAGTGATCGCAAAGGCAAAAAGTAAAACGACTCGCGAGGTTCTTCTCAAAATTGGTGCTGACCGTGTTATCTCACCCGAACGCGAAACAGGAATCTCTCTTGCTAAACACCTCCTCCACCACGATACAACAGAGTTGGTAGAACTAGATGGTAATATTTCTATCGTTGAATTCCAACCACCAACAAAATGGTTAGGAAAAACACTTGCTCAACTGAACCTGCGTCAAAAATACATGATGAACATCATCGGTTACCGCAGCAAATATGACAAGGATCGCCAACTTCATATTCAGCTGACACCTGATTATGTCTTCAACGAAGACGAACTCATCATGGCAGTAACAGATAATAATACTGTCGACCACTTTGAAGAATATACAAATAAGATCCTCTAAACCAGACAATTGTTCTGGTTTTTTTGATTGCAAAAATCCCCTCGCAACGATTTGCGAGAGGACCAGTCATTCTATGAATTCGGATCATCCAAACTACGACCATGGAGACCCTTTTCGCGTTGGACTTGGCGAAGTTTTTCAGGAGTCACATCATTTCCCTCTTCGTCCACCAATTTGATTCCTTCAACGTGGTGACGAACAGAACGACGGAAACCTTCAATGTATTCTTCGCGTAATTTAGCTTGCTCAACCTTTTCTTCACCGGTCAAGCCAACTGTTTTTTTCTTTTTGGCAAGCTCGTTAATACGAGCGATTTTTTCTGGTGACATTTAAGATACCAAGAGCGACCAGAAAGTGACTGAATTTTAGGAAAATCACTAGAAATCAGAATTTCTAGTGATTTTATCTAAATTCCTAGCTTTCCACTCGGGTTCAATTCCTTTCTCAATTTATAGTAAATCAATCTCCTATTTCGTATTCAACAAATTAAAGACAGCAACTTTCTTAGCTTTGGCAACTAGGCTGGCAAGGAGAGCCAAGCGGTTATTCTTCACAGCTTCATCTTCTGCCATAACCATAGTGTTGTCGAAGAAGTCGTTAATCACTGGGCTGAGGGCGAAGAGTTTGTCCAAGTTCGCTGCCATGTCGTCTGTCAATTCAAGTGAAGCGACAGCCTGTTCAAGGGCTGCTTCTTGGGCATTTTCAAAGAGTGAGTTGTCAACTGACACAGAAGCATCAGCTTTTTCTGCCAAGTTAAAGGCACGTGACAAGCTCTCAACAGCGGCCTTGTAGCCGCCTTCTTTGCTCTTTTGGGCAATGGCTGCGCTAGCTTCAAGAACGAGGCGGACCACATAAGTGTCTGACGCAAGAACCGCATCACGAATATCCTTAGCAATGGCTGAATCAATCATCTTCTCAATACGAGCTGAAATGAAAGTCATAACTTCTTCTTGATTAGCGTAAGTCAAGCTGTCAAATGACAAGTTGTAAAGGCTAGCCACCAACTCATCAAGTGGAATTTCCCAACCAAAAGCGTCAAGGATACGAACGATACCTTGTGTCGCACGACGAAGGGCATAAGGGTCGTTTGAACCACTTGGAATCAAGCCAACTGAGAAGAATGACAATAGGGTGTCCAATTTGTCAGCAAGGGCAAGAACGGCACCAACCTTGCTTTCTGGAAGGTCACCATCAGCTGATATTGGCATATAGTGTTCACGAATAGCTGTGGCAACCGCTGCTTCTTCACCTGCAAGGAGGGCATATTTTTCACCCATGAGACCTTGAAGCTCATCAAACTCACCAACCATACCTGTCAAGAGGTCAAATTTGTAGATGTCTGCGGCACGAAGAACGGCTGCTTTCTCATCTGCAGCAAGACCTGCTTGGTCAGCAAGGTAGTCAGCAATAACTTTGGCACGGCCCATGTGTTCATGTAAGGAACCAATTTTTTCATGGAAGGTAACCTTTTTCAGTTTTTCAACCAAATCAGCGATAACCAATTTTTGGTCTTCATTCCAGAAAAATTCACCATCTTCAAGACGGGCAACAAGAACTTTCTCATTCCCTTTGATGACATTTTCGATATGCTCAGCGTTACCATTACGAACCGAGATGAAGTTTGGCAAGAGTTTGCCTTCTTGGTCACGAACAACGAAGTAACGTTGGTGGTTTTTCATTGAGGTTACCAAAACTTCTTCTGGAACATCAAGGTATTTAGTGTCAAATGAACCTACAAAAGCAGTTGGGTATTCAACCAAGTTAAGCACTTCGTTTAACAAATCAGCATCAATTTCAACTTGAACATTACGCTCAGCTTCAATAGCCTTGATTTGGTCAACAATCATTTGCTCACGTTCTTTAGCGTCAGCGATGACAAAGACTTTGCGCAAATCATCTTCATAAGAGTTGGCTGAAGCAATTTCAGTTTCTTGACCCAAGAAACGATGACCGCGACTAACACGTCCTGACTGAATATCAAGGAAGTCCATGTCCAAAGCTTGGTCATCAAGAAGCACTGTCAAAGTATGGACAGGACGGATGTACTCAAATGAGTTTCCAGCCCAGTGCATGTTCACTGGGAAAGTCATGCTAGCAAGAACTTCTGGAACACCAGCAAGAACTTCTACCACAGGTTTTCCAGCTTCATGTTTAGTGACGTAAACGTACTCTTCACCTTTAATCTCGCGGAATTCAATATCATCAACCGTCAAGCCTTTACCACGAACAAATCCTTGGGCTGCTTTTGAGAAGTTTCCTTCTGCATTCAAAGCAATCTTCTTAGATGGGCCTTTGAAATCTTCTGTCAAATCTGTTTGTTGGTCAGCCAAGCCTTTAACACGAACTGCCAAACGACGTGGGGTTGAAAAAGTTTGAACTGACTCAAAAGACAAGCGATTGTCTTCCAAGAATTTGGCCATTTTTTGACCCAATTGTTGCTCACTCGGTGTGACAACGTAGGCTGGTAATTCTTCTAAACCAAGTTCAACTAATAAATCTTTCGTCATGTGTTACTCCTTACTGGGAAAATGTTGCAAAAACAGCATCTAAATCTTTGGATGCCTTATCTAAAACGTGTTGAGGGTCAAGAATACTTGTCCCTTCTGCTCGGACAATTTGAAAACTTGCAAAGCCCATGAATTCTTCATAGATGGCTCTCAAATACATGGCTGGAAATTCATAAGGCGTGTAACGACCATTATCTGAATAAACAGACCCCGAAGCCTCTAAAAGCACCACGCGATAGTCATCTGACATGAGACCGACAGAACCATCTTCCGTGTACTTGAAGGTCTCGCCAGCAATCAAAATATTATCAATATATGATTTAGCACGGGCAGTCACATTGAAATTGTGCATGGGTGAGACAAAGACTTGACGCTTATGCGCCTTAAACTGCTCCAAAAGAGCTTTTGACTGCTCTGCCATTTGATCCTCAGCAGCGGTCAAAGATTCTCCTGCTCCCAATTTCTGCCAAATGGTCAACAAACCTTCCTTGGAAATTTCAGGAATAAGCGTATCGTAGAGGTTAAGAACCGTTAGCTTACTCTGCGGAAATGCCTGCGCAAATTTCTCACAAAAGAGGGACTGGATACGATGGGAAAAGGAATGGGAATTGTTAAAATCTGGATGACTGTTAATAATCAGCGTATCCATTAATCTTCCTCAGACAAAAGTTGCGCACGTGTCGCTTCATCCAAGAGTGGGAAACCATGTTTTTTACGTTCTGCCACAAAGGTCTTAGCCACCACACGTGCCAAGTTACGGATACGAGCGATGTAGCCAGCACGTTCTGTTACGGAAACCGCACCACGGGCATCAAGCAAGTTGAAGGTGTGTGAACATTTGAGAACATAGTCATAGGCTGGGTGAACCAAGCCTTCTTCCAAGGCACGCGCAGCTTCTTTTTCAAATTTCTCGAAGTTTTCAAGAAGCATATCTTGGTCCGAAATCTCAAATGAGTATTTTGAGTGCTCATATTCAGGTTGCGTGAAGATTTCACCATATTTAACACCTGGTGCCCATTCGATATCATAAACAGAATCCACTTCTTGGATGTATGATGCCAAACGTTCCAAACCATAAGTTACCTCAGCCGTTACAGGACCCGTCTGCAAACCACCAACTTGTTGGAAGTAAGTAAACTGAGTGATTTCCATCCCGTCAAGCCAAACTTCCCAACCAAGACCAGCTGAACCAGTTGATGGGTTTTCCCAGTTATCTTCAACGAAACGAATGTCGTGTTCAAGTGGATTAATGCCAAGCAATTCCAATGATTTAAGATAAAGTTCTTGGATGTTTGATGGTGATGGTTTCATAACCACTTGGAATTGGTGGTGTTGGTAAAGACGGTTAGGGTTTTCACCGTAACGACCATCCGCAGGACGACGTGATGGCTCTACATAAGCCGCATTCCATGGCTCAGGTCCGATAGCACGAAGGAAGGTGTAAGGTGACATGGTACCCGCCCCTTTTTCGTTATCATAGGCTTGCATGAGCATACAACCTTGGTCATTCCAATATTGTTGCAAAGTTAAGATAATTTCTTGGAAAGTTAGTTTTTTAGACATAAGTTTCTCTCTTTCTTAAATAATAATTTCTTGCGACATTTGTTAGTCAAAAACGATATTTTTTTGACTAACAAACTAGTGCATCGACTAGGTAAGTCGCCCCAGCGATTGCCGTTAGCTACTTAAAACTTTAGGTTTAGCATACAAGAAAAGAACCACGTCCTTCACTCCTATGCCATCTGACATAGGGGCGTCGAAACGCGGTTCCACCCTAATTTATTACTTCATTTATGTGACAAAAATACCGAAAGCGCCAGTTCATCAGGTAACCCGACCCGTCTTCCACTACCACGGGCTCGCTAGACAAGCGTCCTAAGACTTTCTTTCTTAGCGACTATTGTAGCAGAAAATAGGATATTTGTCTAATAATTATCTGCTAAAAATTGGTTTCATCAGGATTATAAGCCCCCGTCACGCCTTGGATAGCTGTAATTGATTCAATATCTTCAGCCGATAAAGCAAGGTCTTGGAAATCTAGATTTTCAACAATACGGCTATCCGTCACCGACTTAGGAAGTGGCAAGAAACCGTGCGCCCACGACCAAGAAAGGGCAATCTGAGCAACAGACTTACCATACTTTTCAGCCAAGGCAAGCATGGTCGGATGAGAGAATAATTCCCCACGACCAAGCGGGCTCCAGGCTTCAATGACAATGCCCTTATCTTTACAGTAGTTGACAATCTCTTCCTGATAAACACCTGGTGCTAGACGGATTTGATTGACCGCAGGAACAATTTTAGCTGTTTTCAAGAGCTCTTCCAAATGGTGAACCATAAAGTTGCTGACACCGATTGTGCGGATAAGACCTGCTTCTAGCATATCTTCCATCGCTCTCCATGTTTCAGCATTGGCCGATTGCCAACGGTCACGAAGATTGACTGGATTTGGCCAATGAATGAGGTAAAGGTCCAAATAGTCTAACTGCAATTTTTCCAAAGAAGTTGCAAGCGCAGTTTTTGCTTCCTCATAACCATGGGCGTCATTCCATAATTTTGTCGTGATAAAAAGCTCTTCGCGCGGAAGGCCTGAATCCTTCAAAGCACGACCGATACTTTCTTCATTACCATAATAGGCAGCCGTATCGATATGACGGTAACCGGCCTTAAGAGCTGTCAAAACAGCATTGTAAACTTCCTCACCGTCGGCTGAATTAAAGGTTCCAAAACCCACCGCTGGAATGGTCAAACCATTGTTCATTGTATATGTTTTCATCTTCTACTCCTATTTGTGGCTCACTTTACGCGATAGGAAATCTCCGATAAACTGAATGGCGAAGATAATCAATAATATCAAGATAGTTGCTAGGAAGGTAACATCATAGTTGAAACGCTGTTGTCCGTAAACTAGGGCCACCATTCCCAAACCACCCGAACCAATGGCACCTGCCATAGCTGTATAACCAACCAAGGAAACCAGCGAGAAGGTTGTAACACGGATGATTTCTGGCAAGCCTTCACCCAAGTAAACCAAGACGATATCCCAGAAAGTTGCGCCTGAAGCTTCAGCCGCTTCAATAACACCGCGGTCCAATTCCGCCAAAACTACCTGTACTTGACGGGCGTAGAATGGAAAAACAGAAAGGGCAAGTGGCACCAAGGCTGCGTCTGTACCAATGGTTGTCCCTACAATTAACTTAGTCAATGGGAAAATCAAGGCCAAGAGAACGATGAAGGGAACCGCACGAAGAATTGATGAAACAGTATCCAAAATCCAGAAAAGGACCTTGTTTTCACGAATCCCACCAGGACCTGTTACCACCAAGGCTAAACCTGTCACCAAGCCCATGATTCCACCAACTGCAAAGGAAGCAAAGGTCATATAGAGAGTCAAGTAAGTAGCTGTCCACCAACCTGTCTGCCCGTCCCAGCCAATCTTGTAAACATCTGGGAAATTGGTTTGAATATACTGTAAAATGGAATCCAACATTTAGTTTCCCTCCTTCAAAATAGCTACTTCAACATTAGCCGTCTTAATTTCAGCCAAGGCAGCTTCAACATTTTCAAGCTGACCTGATAAGATGACGACCATTTCCCCAACAGGCGTATCATCCAAAATCTCAATATTAGCATAAAGAATATTAGCTGTAACCTGGTGATTCTTATAAACTTGATTGAGCAAGGGTTCGTCCGTCGCATGCCCAGCGTATTTAAGCTGAACTAATTTTTCACTAGCTTGCAAGTTGCAGACCACATCTTGTTTGTTTATTTTGACCATGGCTTCATCAATTCCTGTTGCAGTTGTAATAAAGTCTTGAGTCAAACTTTCTTTTGGATGTGAGAAAATTTCTAATACAGAACCTTCTTCAATGAGCTGACCATTTTGCATGACCGCCACACGATTGGCAATGTCTTTGACAATCTGCATTTCATGGGTAATCAGAACGATGGTCAAACCCAGTTTTTGATTAAGTTCTTGCAAAAGCGCCAAGATTTGCTTGGTTGTCTTAGGATCCAAGGCAGATGTTGCTTCATCTGAAATCAAGATTTTTGGATCGTTGGCCAAAGCACGCGCGATTGCGACACGCTGTTTCTGTCCACCTGACAATTGTGACGGATAGTTTTCCGCACGATCTGCCAAGCCAACCAAATCCAACAACTTGGCAACTTTCTCTGCCTTTTCAGCTTTTGATAAACCAGAATGTTTGAGGGCAAAGGCTACATTTTCTGCAGCTGTTTTTTGTGCCATTAAATTGAAATGCTGGAAAATCATCCCAATTTCACGGCGTTTTTGCCGAAGTTGACTCGGTTTCAAGACCACCTTGTCTCCTTCAAAGATGACATCTTCATCAATGGTAATCTTCCCCTTACTAGGTACTTGCAAGAGATTGACAACACGGACCAAGGTTGACTTACCCGCACCAGAATAACCCACAATCCCATAAATATCACCTTGATTGATGTGAATGGTCACATCTTTCACGGCTTCAATGGTGCGTTTTTTCTGGTGGAAGGTCACATCAATATGATCCAACTGAATCATTTTTTTACTCATAACTTGTGATTAACTCCTCAATTAGTTCAATGTGGCTAACATAGTCTGCAATACGGACATTTTCGTCGCCAGCGTGGTCACGGCTATTGGCATTGCCCATTCCAAAACCAGCTTGTGGTACACCAAGAGCATGGAAAACAGTATGCATCGGGCCAGTTCCTGGTGAAGTTGGCAAGATAGCCACACCTTCTGGGGTCAATTTTTTAGCCAATTCAATAACGTTCAAGATAGACGGTGCAGACATGTCGCTGCGGTAACTCATTTCTCCTAGGGTAAAGTCTACTTGAACCTTCTCAAAGTTATATTTTATCAAATGTTGACGAATCTTGTCCAGTACATCATGAGGTTCCAAACCTGGTACTAAGCGGACTTCCATTTTTGCAGAGGCTTGCGCTGGAATGATAGTTTTGACCCCTCGACCAAGATAGCCTGTGGACAATCCTTCAATGGTCATAGAAGGCTCGAAATAAAGGCGTTTGAGAAATTCCTTACGGTCCTCTACCAAGGTTGGCAAGGTCAATCCGTAAACATCCGTCACCGTTTGGCTGGTCGCTAAGGCAAACTCTTCTACTAAGGATAATTCACGTTCGTTAGGTTCTTGGACATTTTCATAAATGCCATCTACTAAAATGCGTCCGTCTGCAGCCCGCATAGATTGAAGGGCATTGAGCAAATACCAGGCCGCTGAGTCAATAACCCCACCAAAGGATGAGTGAATATCTAAATCCGCACTCTTGACGGAAACATCAAAGGTCACGATTCCCTTATTTCCACCAGAAATTTCCAGCTGGTCAAGAACATTGCGTGAACCTTGTTCCCAGACTAGCAAGTCAGCACCGACTAAGTGAGACTTGTATTTTTCTAAATATTTGTCCAAGTCAACAGAAGCCGACTCTTCAGCCCCTTCCATAATAAAGGTAATATTGACAGGAAGCTGACCGTGCTGTGCCAAGTAGCTCTTGACCGCCGTCAAGCGAGCAATGATATGGCCCTTATCATCATCCACACCGCGACCATAGATATGCCCGTCACGGACATCCACTTCAAAGGGTTTCCCTGTCCAAATCTGGTCCCCATCTGCTGGTACTGTGTCATAGTGATTGTAGAAGATAATGGTCTTGGCATCAGGCACTGGACTTTTGAACTTGGCCATGACAAAAGGCGCTGCATAGGAATCATCTAAGGTCACTTCGGCTCCTTCAGCTTCAAACAAGTCTTTCAAGAAAGTCGCAACCTCCAAAAGCCCGATTTGCTGGGCAAAGATAGACTTTTTCGAAATCAAGACTTTTAACACTTCAAAATAGTTCTGGATCAATTCATCCGACTCAAATTTTTGAATTTTTTCTACTTTTCCTGACATGGCTTACTCCTTTATAATAAGGCAAATGAGGCGTATGTGTTCACACGCCTCTTGCTATACGATCGTATTCCTGTTGTTGCTTTTTACCAAACTGGTTCATCCAAACCGTCTGAAGATTTTTCGATAACTTTTTTCACATCATCTGTGTGGTAAGCTTCGATAATTTTTTGGATTGCTTCAGCTTTATCAGATTTTTTCCAGTCTTTTTTAGCTGCAATGACGTTGTACCATTGCTCTGAATTTTCATCTTTTACTTCTTTGTAGATAGCATTTTTATAGTCCAAACCTGCTTCTTGTACGAAGGTATTGTTTACAACTGCTGCTGCTACTGATTGAAGAGATGAAGCAGTTTGGCTTGCGTCCAATTCTGTCACTTTCAATTTTTTAGGATTTTCTTTGATGTTAACAACAGTTGCCAATTCAGCACCTGATACATCCAATTTAATCAAGCCAGCTGATTGAAGGAGGTAAAGGGCACGGCTTTCATTTGTTGCGTCGTTTGGTACAGCAATTTCAGCTCCGTTTGGAATTTGGTCTACTGAAGTGTATTTGTTTTTTCCATTTTCAGTACCTGAGTAGAGACGGATTGGAGAGATGATAGTATCCGCGATTGCAACTAAGTCACCGTCATTTTCTTTGTTCCAGTTGTTCAGGAAGTTGTGGTGTTGGAAAGCGTTGATATCTACTTCACCTTCAGCAACGGCACGGTTTGGTTGTGAGTAGTCTGTGAACTCAGTGAACTCAACTTTGACATCATCGCCCAAGAGTTCTTGGATTTTATCCCAACGAGCTTCTTCGGTTGCGCTCAAGCCCATAACACCAATTTTAACAGTGTTGCTGTCTGACTTACTTTCTTTCTTCGAACCACATGCTGCAAGAGCACCAATTGACAAGGCAGCAACCGCTGCTAATCCAAATACTTTTTTAAAATTCATAACTCTTCTCCTTTTTAAATGTGAACCATCTCTAGATACTTTCACATTCCTAAGTTTTTTAACTGTTCTTATCTTATCATAAACCAATAGCCCTGCCTAATATAGAATTTTTAAGTGCCACTTAAATTTCTTTTATCTCTTTTTTGTAAACGTTATAGTTAAAAACTATATCTGTTTTTGTAAAAAAATCGGACCTTCATCCGACTTCATATTTCTAAAATTCTTGCACCAAATACTCAAAGAGGCGACGGTTGGCTTGGCTATTTTCCATGAGAAATTCTGGATGCCATTGGAGACCTAAAAGGGAATCTCCTTCATAGGCTTCAATCGTCTCGTCACGTGGATCTTTAGCTGTTACAACCAAGCCTTCTCCCAAGGTTTTGATACTTTGACGGTGAAGGGAGTTGACTTGACGACTTTCTTGAAAAAGACGGCTGACACGGCTACCAGATCGAATCTGCAAATCATGTGAGGTGCCTGTCAAATCCTCCTGCCAATGATTTTCAATATCTTGATGAAGACTACCACCCAAGGCAACATTGAGCAACTGCATGCCACGACATACTGCAAAAATGGGCTTCCCTTGCTTCAAGGCTTCTTGGATAAGGGCCAGTTCAAATTCATCACGTTCAAGCGAATAATCGTCGCTATCAATGGATTTTTCTTCACCGTAAAATTTAGGGTGAACATTTTGCCCACCAGACAAAATAAGCTTATCAATCATGGCAACATAGTTTTTTGCTAAATCTGGCGTCCCCATAGGAATAACAATCGGAAGACCGCCAGCATGAGTCACGGCTTGAGAGAGATCTCGGCCCACCGCATCATAAACCATGCCTGACATGGCAGGTAGCACCTTGACATTTCCTGAAATTCCAACAATTACCTTAGCCATATCTAGTCCTCCTCTTTTTTGATATTCCTATCTTAACATGGGTAAATTTCTTCGTCTAATATATAAAATTTAAGAACAAATAAAGAATTTTAATAGGAAAAGCTGAGATTTTTATCCCAGCCTAGGTTTATTTATTTTTTCTAACAAAATGTCCTTCTTCTACCTCAACCCAGTCAAATGCTTCCGTCAAGGTAAAGTCTGAGACTTGGCTAGATAACTGACTTAATTGCTCTTTTGCACGAGCAGGATTCAGAGGCAGATTAGCGGCCAAAAGGTATTGGGTATAGGGATGTTGTGGATTAGCAAAAAGTTTATCCGCAGGTGCTAATTCGACCAATGCCCCCTTGTAGAGCACCGCAATCCGATCTGAAAAATGCTCTACCACTGTCAAATCATGCGAGATAAACAAATAAGATAATTGAAATTCATCCTGCAATTCTGCCAACAACTCTAAAATCTGAGATTGAATAGAGACATCCAAGGCTGATGTCGGCTCATCACAGACAATAAATTGTGGACGACTGACCACCGCACGCGCAATCCCAATCCACTGGCGTTGTCCACCACTAAAGGATTTTGGTCTCTTATGAACGTCATTGCCACTGATACCAACCCGCTCTAAGACAGCCAAAGCCTGTGCTTCCGCCTCTTCCTTAGGCAATTTGAACAAGGGTTCTTTAACACTATCTAAGGCTGACAGGTAGGGGTTCAGGGCTGAAAATGGATCTTGGTAGATGATTTGAAGTGCTTGATTCTTCAATTCTTGATCTGTCAGACCCGGATAGGAAATTTGACCAGAACTTGGTTTTTCCAAACCTAAAATCAACTTAGCAAGCGTGGATTTCCCAGAACCCGACTCACCAACCAAGCCCAGGGTTTCCCCTTTATAAAGGTCCAAACTAACCCCATTTACCGCTAGGTGGCGCTGTTCTTGTCCTAGAAGATTTTTCTTGGCGTAAACTTTCTCTACATCACTTACCTGAATAAAGCTTGGCTTAGTCATAAACAATCTCCTTTCTAACACGATGAGTTGGAGTTAAGGCCACTAGCTCCGTTGCCCGCGTTGCTTGCATATCTGTAGTGACAGTGCTTGCCTCCAGACAAGCTGCTCGCAATAATTCCTGTGTATAGGGATGCTGAGGATTGTCGAAAATCTCTTCAACACTGCCCTCTTCCACAAACTCGCCTTGACGCATAACCTTCACTTCATCACAAAGTCCAGCAATCACACTGAAATCATGGCTTACGATAACAACCGTTAAACCAAGCGTTTCCTGCAACTCCTTGAGTAGCACCAAAATTTGGGCCTGAATGGTCACATCAAGTGCGGTTGTCGGTTCATCCGCAATCAAAACCTTGGGATTTGCTAATAGAGCCATGGCAATGAGAATCCGCTGGCGCATGCCTCCTGAAAACTCAAAAGGATATTGTTTGAGACGGAGTTGGGGATTTTGAATCCCTACTCGCCCCAACATTTCCAGCATTTTTCCCTGGCGCTCTTCCTTGGTCAAATTTGGCTGAAATCGTTTGAGCACTTCTTCTAGGTGATAGCCGATTTTTCGCAAAGGATTGAGCGAGGTCATGGGGTCTTGGAAAATCATCGCTACTGGAAGCGAGGATTGATTTTCAATCGGCAACCCTTCCACTTTGATGGTATCATAGGTAGCCTTCAATCCTTTTGGCAAGATACCTAAGACGGACTTCATGGTCAGACTTTTCCCACTACCAGACTCGCCAACAATTCCTATAATACGACCCGACGTCAGAGAAACATCCACCCCTTTGACTAGAACTTGATTGGACTTCTTCCCAATCTTTTCAATTTTTAAATTTTTAATGGCTAAACTAGTTGTCACCGACAGTCACCTCCTTCTGTAGACTATCTCGGAGCAAGTCACCAAGATTATTGAAAGAATAAATAGTGAAGAGGATAAAAAACCCCGGTAAAATCGCCATATAGGGTGCACTTTGCAGGGTTGACTGGGCATTTTGCAAAAGACTTCCCCAGGAAGCCAGAGGCTGCTGAATCCCGATTCCCAAGAAGCTAAGAGCTGACTCGGTCATGATAGCCGAGGAAATGCTGGCTGACGCGGCTACAATCAAGGTTGGCAGAATGGCAGGTAAAATATGACGACGAATAATCACCGACTTTTTCACACCGATAAAGTCCGCATATTGCACATAATCATGAACCTTAGCAGCCAATGTTTCCGCACGAAGCAGACGAGCGATGGACATCCAAGAAAAGCCACCGATAACGATGATAATGGCCGTCAGACCTGGTTTCAAAAAGACACTGAGCACAATGACCAACACCAACCAAGGAATAGAAGACAAGACATCCACTAGTCGCATGAGAACATTGTCCACTTTCCCTCCGAAAAATCCAGCAATAATCCCAATCACACTCCCAATGGTCACAGAAGCCAACATGGCTAAAACGCCAACCAAGAGCGACACACGTCCTCCATAAACAACGCGAATAAAGTAGTCTCGCCCAACATTATCTGTCCCAAAAATGTGCTCTAAACCCGGCGCTTGATTCATCTGACTGACATTGGTTGCATTAGGATTAATAGGAATAAGTGGTGCCACCAAAGACAAAATCAAAATAAGCAAGAGAAATCCCGCTGAAAAAAGGTAGAGAGGCGAAGCCAGTAACTCTTCTTTGAGATGTTTCAAAAATGTCATCCCTGACCTCCTTTCGTAATGCGTGGATCAACAAGTGAATAGAGAATATCGGATAAAAGATTACCCAAAATCACCAGAATAGCTGATAAAAGCATAGCTGCCATGATAACAGGATAGTCCAAACTCCGCGTCGCCGTCGTCAGATAGGGACCAACACCTGGCCAAGCAAAAATCGTTTCCGTAATCAAGGCTCCCGTTACCAACATGGGCAGAGCCATACCGATTTGCGTCACGATAGGAATCAAGACATTACGCGAAATATGTTTGCCAAAAATAGCCGCGCGCGAAGCCTGAAAAGCCTCCTGCACCGTCACATAGTCCTTATCCACTTCGACAATCGCTGCCGTTCGAATATAACGAATCAACTCTGGCATAAAAGCCATGGTCAGCGTGATATAGGGCAAAGTGAAATGAGCAAGAAAGTCTCCTAACTGCCCTTCTTTGCCCAAGGTATACATGCCGATAAATGGCAAAGCATTGAGACGATAGCCAAAGATATAAATCAAAATCATGGCAAACCAAAATGTTGGCACTGCAATCCCAAAGGAAGCAAAGCCATCAATGAAGCGGTCTGCCCATTTCCCACGATTGGCTGCAGACACCAAGCCCAAGACTATGGCCAAAACCAAGGCTGTCAGATAGGCTGGTAAGACTAAGGAAATTGTATGAGGAATTTTTTCTGCCAAATCTGCAGCAATACTATGCTGGGTCAAGAGCGAGTTTCCAAAATCACCCGTCAAAATCCCCTTGAGCCAAATCACATACTGGCTCAAAAAAGGCTGATTGAGACCGTGCTGCTCCTTCAAAATCTCTATCTGCTCTGGCGTCATATTGGGTGTTGTCAAAGAGTCAATGACATCATAGGGTGCCAGCTGAATCAAAGAAAATACGATAAAGGAAATAACCAAAAGCAAGGGGATGGCTTGGGCAATTCGCTTTAAAATATAGTTGAACATTTTTTCTCCTATAAATGCCTAAAACTGGAGCAATGTCCAGTCTCAGGTCTATGATTTTGTCCGTCTTAGTTTTCTACTGTCAATTTTGACGGATCTTCAAAAGTATAAATTGGAATCAAACCAGCTTTTTCAACGTTTCCAATCCGTTTGTTAACAGCCAAGATTTTCTTGTTGTCAACGATTGGGTAGATAGCTGCTTGATCTGCCAAACTTGCTTGCAAATCATCATAAATCTGATGACGTTTTTCCTTGTCCAATTCAACAGCACCTTGGGCAAAGAGCTCATCTACCTTGCTCGAATTCAAGTGGAAGTAGTTTGAACCACCGCCTGTTTTGAAGAGGCGAGCGTATTGGTCAGGGTCATTTCCCATGATATAACCATTCAAGAAGAGGTCATACATGGTTGAGTCTGGTTTGCGAATTTCAGTTGAGATAGCTGTTGAGTCACCACCAGCCAATTCGACGGTAATACCAACTTTGGCCAATTGTTCTTGAATCAAGGTTGCTTGCAAGGTTTGAGCAGCGTCAGAAGCTGAGTAGGCCAAATTGAGTTTCAAGTTAGAAACGCCTGCTTCTGCCAAGAGTTTTTTAGCCTTATCTACATTTTGGCTGTATTTCTCAACCTTCTTAGTCTGGTAAGGATTGGCAACTGGTAAGAATGAGTAAGGTGTTTCATAATATTCTTTGTCCAAATAAGCCGCTTGGTTCATCTCATCCTTATTGAGAGCGTAGAGAACCGCTTGGCGCACGCGCACATCTTTCAACTCATCAGTCAGAGTATTCAAGCCCATGTAGCCAACTCGATTTTCTGTATAGGCATAGGTCGCAATACTATTTTTATCCAAGTCTGCAATATCTGTTGGCAAGACGAAAGCTGCATCGACTTCACCTGTTTGAAGGGCAACTTTTGTGGTATCTGCGCTGGTGATAATTCGTAACACAAGATTTTCAATGCTCGCCTTATCCTTATAGTAATTCTCATTGGCTGCCAACTTGATGTACTCACCGTGCTTGTATTCAACCAGTTTGTAAGGACCAGTCCCCACTACATCATTGGTCACTTGGCTAACTGAGAAATCTGGCTCATCATTGTAGGCATGTTGAGGAATGATATAGGTTTCTGTAACGATATTATCCAAGGCCGCTGCACTGACAGACGGAAGGATGAATTTAACCGTGTAATCATCTACCTTTTCTACGGTAACCGGCTTGTCATTGATCCAAAGACCATCAGCATTGCCATTTTCTTTTTTCACTTTTTGCTCATAGGTAAAGACTACATCATCCGCTGTAAATTTCTCACCGTCTGACCATTTGACATCTTGACGCAATTTAACTGTAATGCTGAGACCATCTTCAGCAATGTCATAACCATCTGCCAATTCATTGACATAAGAACCGTCTGCTTCCACACGGACGAGCGGTGAATAGACCATATTTGCAAAGGTCAAGCCCCAGCGGTCACTCGTATTAATCGGATTTGTTGAACTCGGATCTCCATTGATGGCATAAGTAAAGGTATCTGAGCTTGCTGCTGAACGAGAGGAACTTGTCTTGCTACTATTGCCTGATCCACAAGCTGCTAGAGCCAAAACGGCTACAGCTGAGAGAAGGCTTGCTACTATTTTTTTCTTCATGTACTCTCCTTAAACTTTTCTTAATTGATATGGTCCTTATCTTAACAGTTTCACTAGTTCTTGACAAATATATAGTTTTAAAGAGTAATTAAAAAATTTTAATCGCTAAATAATTGACACAAAAATAGGGAGCAGACTCAGTCGTCTTCCTCCCCACTAACAAATAGCCTAGTTTATATATTTTCGTAAGATAGGCATGTCACTCAATTTAACATTGGAAAATGCTGTGTAAAACTTCTCTGCCTCTTCATTATCAGCCCGAATCAAAAAATACTGATTTACCTGATTATCAACACAGATAGCCTCGAATGTTTTAAATAAGTATTGCGCAACTCCCTTGTGGCGATAGGCCGGTAAAACATATACCCAATTGACATAGGCCATTTTATACTGGTCTTGTATACAGGTATAAAAATGATATTCTAGTCTTCCGATAACTTGGTCCTGCTCAAAAGCTAGTAATGACTTGCAGACTTCGCTAGACTCTTTAGCTAGGGCTTCTACTATCTCTTTCTCATCAACAATATCCGTTGTCATCATTTCAGGCTCTAAGGAGAGAGCTAACTGTAAATAGTCTAAATACTTGCCCACATTTTGAAGTGACAATGTTTCAATCCTCATATTTTCACCCTTTTCAACTGTCCCATTGTTCTATGAAGTATTCCAAAAAAGCCAAGGAATATTCCCCAGCTTTTTCTCTCTTTAAAATCCTTCTACGTTTGTGTAGATTTTTTGTACGTCTTCATCGTCGTCCAAGGCATCATAAAGTTTTTCAAACGTTGCCAAGTCGTCGCCTTCAAGCACTACTTCTGATTGAGGAATCATTTCCAATTCAGTCACTTGGAATTCTTCAATACCGTTGGCACGAAGGGCTTCAATTCCTTTGTGAAGATCAATTGGGGCAGTGTAAACAGTGATTGTACCATCTTCTGCTTCCACATCATCTACTTCGACATCTGCTTCCAACAATTGTTCAAAGACAGCATCCGCATCATCACCGGCAAAGACGATAACCCCTTTTTTATCAAAGAGGTAAGACACTGAGCCAGATGCACCCATGTTACCACCGTTTTTTCCATAGGCAGCACGAACATTAGCTGCAGTACGGTTGACATTTGATGTCAATGTGTCCACGATAATCATTGAACCGTTTGGTCCAAAGCCTTCGTAACGACCTTCCACGAAAGTCTCATCTGTATTTCCTTTGGCTTTGTCGATGGCTTTATCAATTACGTGACGTGGCACTTGTGCTTGTTTTGCACGGTCCACAACGAATTTAAGGGCAGCATTTGTTTCTGGATCTGGATCACCTTTTTTAGCTGCTACATAGATTTCTACACCAAATTTTGCATAAACTTTTGAGTTAGCACCGTCTTTAGCTGTTTTCTTAGCTACGATATTGGCCCACTTACGTCCCATGGGATTCACCTCATCTATATTTGTTTTTTCTTATTTTGAAAATAGCAGAGCTAGTTTCAGACTGCCCTATTATACCACATTCTTTCAGTTTTGAGAAGAAAGGAAATGGTCTCAACTATACAGTTGACATGTATAGTCTGATGATATATAATACAATTATAAAGTTCAACTGTATAGAAAGATAAAAATCCATCACTATGAAACGAAATAAATATTTACCACTGACCGAAACCACCTACTATATCCTGCTGGCACTTTTAGAGCCTGCTCACGGCTATGCAGTCATGCAGCAGGTGGAAGAAATGAGCGACGGTGATGTCAAAATTGCTGCCGGAACCATGTACGGAGCCATTGAAAACCTATTAAAAACTGGCTGGATTGTCGCTGTTCCTAGTGAAGACAAGCGTCGGAAAGTCTATCAAATAACAGCTAGTGGCAAGGAAATGCTTCAGTTAGAAACGGACCGCATCCGTAAACTAAGCAGCATTGCGCAAAAATTAAATTTTTAGGAGTTTATCATGAAAAAGCACAAAATTTTTACCTCATTGCAAGACGAAGAAAATTGGATCAACAGTATCCAAGCTCAAGGCTATCGACTGACTAAGGTCAATCCTTGGTTAGCCAGCTATACCTTTGAGCCAAGCCAAACAGAAACACAAGTTCTTATCCGCTTAGATTTTCGCGAAAGTTTTAAAAAGGAAGCCTACTTAGACTATCTGACCCTCTTTGCGGATAGTGGCTGGCAACTGATTGCCGGCAGTCGCTTTAGCGGAACCCAGTATTTTCGCCAGACAGAAAAAGCTTCGTCTGACCAAATTTTTTCTGACAGCGAATCTAAAAATGCCTTCTACACTCGTTACCGCAACTTTTCCTACAGCTATTTTCTTGTCTTTTTATCCATCTACTTTTCACAGACAACTGTGATGCACCAACACCATTACCAATTCTTTGCACCTAAAACCTGGTTCCTCACTCCTGGTATCTGGGACAGGCAGGGGTATCATTTTTGGGTTTCCTTTTTATTTGAACTTCCCTTTGCTATTGGAAGAAGCGGTATCTTCTCTTATTTCTTCCTTATCCTTGCTATTTTTTATTTCCAAATTGCCTATAAAAGCAAAACAAAAAAGAGTTGAGAAATGTCTCAGCTCTTTTTAGATGATAATCCCCTCTAAATGGTCCAGTTCATGTTGGACAATCTGGGCTGGAAAATCTTTTAAGGTCAACGTTTGCTTCTTCCAATCTTGATTGAAAAAGCTGACTGTGATTTCTTGATAACGTGTCGTCGGACGGCTACCAACCAACGATAGACAGCCCTCTTCTGTCTCATAAGGACCAGCCTTGCTGAGAAGAACTGGATTGTACATAACCAAATTGGTAAAACCCATATTGACAATGATAATCCGTTTCTGCACTCCAATCATGTTGGCTGCCATACCCACACAATGCTCCTGATGAGCCCGCAAGGTATCTTGCAAGTCAATCCCGACCTGTAAATCCGCCTGCGTCGCCACTTGTGACGGCTGTTGGAGAAAGAAAAAATCTTTCATAATTGGTTGAATCATCGCATCTCCTATTTTATTTTGCTCTGTGCCTTATGCAAAGCAGTAACAACTGGATTTAGTCGATAAAGCTGTGCATCAGCGTCTGTCATAATCGCTAAAATATAAGGACCACTTTTTGCATAGACGATTCCAGCATCACTAGCTGCGTGATAGCCTGGATAAGCAATCCAACCCGCTTTTGATTGCGTTCTATATTGGTCGCCAAGCACTGACTTGATGGGCGATAAATTTGGATTTTCAAACCAAGTACCGACTTGTTGACCAGTCTTACCATTCGTAAAATAAGTATAATTGCGTTGCCATAATTTATGTAATTCGCGACTACTGTAATATGGATAAAGAGCATCTACAACACTTTCTCGTACGCCCGCTTCTCTTGTCCAAGCGCGTAAACTAGAATCTCCATATGTATCTACACGTAAAGACCAGTAACCTTCATTGCTAGAATATTGCAAAACAGATTGCATCATAGCCTTTGAATAACGAATGGACATTGGATTTTTTGCCGCCAGACTTGCAACAAATGGCCCTTTCACGGTACTAGCAGCATAAAACTTTTGATCTGCATTAAATTCTAGACCTTGCTTCGTACGAAGATCAACCATGATAAATCCTAATTGATAGCCCACATTTTGTATACTTCTAATAGCCTTTAATAAGTCTTTTTTGGTATCATAATCAATCTGATAGCCACCTATAGACTTAATTTGTGCAGCCAAGGCCTCATCGGCTGCATACTGTGTCCGAATTGGTTGACCTAAACGAACCGCCTGAAACTTAACACCTTCCTGACGCCAACCATGTTGTCGCAAAATATTGTACTCATTTTTATCTGTTGTCCAATGGTGGAGACCACGAAGTACTTGATTGTAGATGCGATAAATCGAAACCTCTCCCCCAGAATAAAATACTGGGCGACCATTATTATCCTTCGTCCAGCCATGTTGAAGGGTTAAGACATTCACTTCATTTGTATCTGTTGTATAGAGATGATTTTGCAATCCACGATTATAAAGACGGTAAACTGGAACTCCCTCGACTGGTGCAAACCAAGCAATCCCTTCATAGCCCCAGCCATGTTTTTCATAGAGAACAGTTTTCTCATTAGCATCCGTGGTATAAAGATGTTCTCCATTTTGAGAATTATACAAACGATAAACAGGTTTGCTTTCAATTTCTTTAGCTAGTGTAGCACTTTCTTCCTCGTTTTTTTCAGACTCAGTTGCTGGACTTGGAGTTGATGAGTCCCCTGTATCAGATGAAGGGACGGGCACAGAGTCATCAGACGTTAGCGCTGGCTCCTCTTGACTACTACTCTCCATCGTATCCGGATTAGTTACCGTCGTTCCTTCCGCATCCTGATCACTTGTAGAGTCCTCTTCCAATTCTACAGCTACTGTAGTTTCATCTGCTTCTACAGCTTCTACAGGAACAGATGAAGAAGGTTGTGTGGCACTCTCTGTGATCTCTGTATCGATAGCCTTCGTCACTTGAGGTGAAGCTGTTTCTTCACTCATCGACTCACTACTTTCATTGGTTGCACTTGATTGATTAAGGATAACTTCCGTAGTAATTGCACTCCCTGTTCCTCCATTGCTCACTTCTCTTGCTGCGACAAAGTGGGAAGAGCCCAGTAGCATGATTCCAACCAGACTAGCTAAGGCAAAATAGAGCCACCGATGGATAATCTTGTCCATTTTAAAACAATCTCCTAAAAAATTTTACCTCTTCATTATATGCCACTTGATTCGTTTTGTAAATAGAGAAACCGCCCTGAAAGGCGGTTCTTTTATACTGCACAAACTACAGACAGTTGTAGTAAGCGACGTTTAAAATATATTAGGCTGCACTGATAAGCACTTGATTATCCACCAAATCAGCCTTAAGGTGCTGGGCATCTGTATGGTCTAGGTAAAAATCAGTGACCTTATCACGAATTTGATTTTCAATGACGCGACGGAGGGGGCGTACTCCCATGGTTTCATCATAACCTTCTTCAATCAAGTGCTGAACAACTTCATCACTGACCGACAAAACCAAACCTTTCTTGGCCAACGTCTGATTAACTTCCTTAAGCATGAGGTCTACAATCGCGCGCAGGTCTTCCTTGGTTAGTTTGTGGAATTCAATCACGCCGTTGAAGCGATTGAGAAATTCAGGACGGAAGTAGGGTGCAATCCGCTCCATGATAGACAGCTCTGCCATTTCCCCAGAAGGATCATAGCCAAAACCAGCATTGGACGTCGCGATAATCACGGTGTTCTTGAAGTTAACGGTATTACCCTGACCATCTGTCAAATGGCCGTCATCCAAGACTTGGAGGAGAAGGGTAATGACCTGAGGATCCGCCTTTTCAATCTCATCCAAGAGAATGATAGAGTACGGATTGCGGCGCACGCGCTCGGTCAAGGTATGCGAGTTATCATCGTAACCCACATAACCAGCTGTCGTGCCAATCAGCTTAGAAACCGCAGTCCGGTCGCTATATTCCGACATATCCAAACGAATAATGGCTTCCTTGGTCCCAAACATATCCAGTGCTAACTGTTTGGCTAATTCCGTCTTACCGACCCCTGTTGGACCAACGAAAAGGAAACTACCGATTGGTCGATTGCCATCATCAAAGCCAGCACGATTACGACGAATAGCACGTGCCACAGCTTCAACTGCCTGATCCTGACCAATGACTTTTCCTTCTAAACGACTGGCCATTTCTTTGAGACGTTCAATGTCAGAAGTTCCCATTTGTGAAACAGGAATACCTGTCAAGCGCTCTACTGATTGAGCGATATCATTGGTTGTTGCCCTTACTTTCTTATTCTCAGTGTGGTTTTCGATTTGTTTTTGCAATTCTTCGATACGCACTTTGGCTTGGAGAGCTTTTTCATAGTCCTCCTCTTGGGCAAATTTTTCCTGTAAATCTTTCTGGCGAGCAATCTCTTCCTCAATAGACTTGACATCTGTCACAGGATGCTGTGCTGCCAAGTGAGCGGCCGTCATATCCACCAAGTCAATGGCCTTATCTGGCAAACTCCGTTGCGGAATGTATTGGATAGAATAGTCTACTGCCGCTTTCAAGACCTCATCTGGCAAGATAACATTGTGGTGATTCTCGTACAAATCGCGAATACCTTTTAAGATAGCCAAAGTATCTTCAGCCGATGGCGCATTGACCTTGACTTCATTGAAACGACGCGCCAAGGCTGCATTTTTCAAAATCGTATTGCGGTATTCATCCTGAGTAGAAGCCCCAATCACTGTCAACTCACCACGTGAAAGTGCAGGTTTGATCATATCCGCCAACCCCTTGGAACCAGAATCTCCACCTGTTGAACCCGCTCCTAAAATCTGATGAATTTCGTCAAAGAAAAGGATAATATTTCCAGCTACCTTGACCTCTTCCACCAATTTTTGGATATTTTCCTCGAAAGCCCCACGGTACTGAGTGCCCGCTTCCAAGCCTGAAATATCAATACTGATAATTTCTTTGCTTTTGATAGCAGCCGGTACATCACCAGCGACAATGGCCTGCGCTAAACCTTCGACAACGGCAGTCTTACCAACCCCAGCATCACCGACCAAGACTGGATTGTTCTTGGTACGACGAGAAAGAATTTCCGCAGTTTCTTGAATTTCCTTGTTACGTCCAATGACCGGATCAAGCTTCCCTTGCCGAGCCTCTTCTGTCAGATTAGTTCCTAACTTGCCTAAAATTCCATCTTCTTTTACAGTTCCATTTTTTTGTGAAACAGCTTGCGCGCCGTCTTCTTGTGGCAACTGACCCGTTTGACGGTAAACCGCAAATTCCTCCGGTGTCACCTCGCGACCATTGATGAGGTAGCGACGATTTTCAGAACGATAGCCTCCCATATTCCCCATGAGTTGATTGAAAATATCGTCCATATTGTTAAAGTTATTAAAATTGTTGTTCATGTGTTTGCTCCTTTTTGACTATTGCTGACCTTTTCTCTAAAAATAAAAACTAGGCCTGTCTCGGAATAATTTCAGGTTCAGCAATGTATATTTGACCAAAACTGACCTTTTCTTCAAAAATGAAATGACTTGTCATACAGCCACCTCCAAAATCTCAATTCACTAAGGTTTTCTAACCTTATGCTGTTATTATACACCATTGATCAGCAAAGGTCAATGTTTTTGTTTGACTATTTTTGACCTATTGTAAAAAAATAAAAAATCACTCGAAACTATCGAATGATTCTCTATCAGTTTACCAACCAAAGGCATCTGTCGGCGCCTCTAAATAATCCAGCCAGATAGCCTCTTTCAAGCGACAGAGGGTAATCGACAGACCAGCCATATCCAAGCTCGTAATCAAATGACCTGCCTTAGAAAAGACAATATCCAGTTCATCTAGGGTCAAAAAATCAAGGACATCATTGGTGAAAATCAACTCTTCCATTTTAGAAGTGGCCCCCAGATTGTTGATCAGTAAGATAAATCGCTCTCCGTCCTGCCACTTCAACTTCATTTTGAGTTTATTAATCAATTCATTGGCAAGAACTTCGGAAGAGTCAAATGGGACCGTCCGATAACCTGGTTCACCATGAATCCCAATCCCGAAGGAAATATTCCCTGGTTCCAATTGGAACATAGGATGATTGTCCCCTAAAATAGTAGCTGGTTTTGTTGCAAAACCTAGGGTCGCCATGGAAGTTGCAACCTCCAATCCCAAGGCCTCTAAATCATCCAAACTAGCTCCTTGATAGGCTGCTTGGCCTAAAATTTTATGCAGTAAAATTGTTCCTGCAACTCCACGGTGACGTAACTTGAAATTAGACGTCTCCACAGAAATATCATCATGGGCTACGACGTATTTTACTGGAATCCCTTCCGCACGCGCAATATGAATGGCCTGAGAAAATTCTTTTAAATCCGCTTCAAAATTCTTAATGATAACAAAAACACCCTTGCCACGATTCAAAAATCGAATCACTTCTAAAATATCCGCTGCACACGGTGGGATAAATATCTGACCACTAATAGCAGCTGTTAACATGCCTTGTCCCACATAGCCAAAATGAGCTGGCTCATGGCCACTGCCTCCACCTGATAAAATCGGGATTTGTTCCGCACCTACCTGGCTATTATAAATGGCTGGTAGATTGCCAATTTGTTTCAAATGTGGATGGATACGAGTGATAGCTTTGATACTTTCCAACACAAAATCCATTCCCTTATTACATACCTGTACCATACATTTCACCCTAATAATTTTCTAACGATGTTGTAATCAACTGCACAATCGCCTGATTGTCCAACTGACAAGAAGTCGTTGAACACGTTAACAAATGCTTGATGAGATTGGCCAAAGCTAAACTATGATAGGTCAAAAACAGTTCCTTCTCCTCTTCTGTCTCAAAGGTCCGAATCTGATAATCTGCTATCAACTTAGCAATCAATTGTTGACAGTAACCTTCAAAATAGGAAGAAAAATCATTCTGATCTTCAATTTCAAACAATTTTCTATAGAAATCCCGATTGCAATGGAAAAAATGCAAGAGTTCCGTCAATAATTGAATGCCTGAAATATAATCCAAATTATCCGTCACTTGCTCACGCAGCTCTGTTTGAAAAATCCACTCCAGCAGCTCATACTTATCCACAAAATGATTGTAGAAAGTCTGTCGCCGAACTCCAGCTTCTTCCATAATCACACTGACAGAAATTTTTTCAAAAGATTGACGAACAAACAACCTCTTGAAAGCCTTGGCTATCCGCTTTTTCGTAATCAATGAGGAGACCATACTTTCCCCCTTTAAACCGTAATCTATTTCCTCTAGTCTACCATGTTTTCTCCAGACTGAAAACTAATTCTAGGCGGACAGAACTTCTCTTTTGTCCATTCCAATCTTAGTCCCTCTTTTTTATAATAAATGTGTAAAAATCAAAAAAGGAGTTAGACTCATGAAAAAAATTATCAACAAACCAACAGACGTGCTCCCTGAAATGCTTGACGGTCTTGCCTTTGTCCACAGCGATTTAGTGCATCGTGTGGAAGGCTTTGACATCATTGCACGTAACGCTGAAAAAACGGGCAAAGTCGGTATCATCTCTGGTGGTGGTAGCGGTCACGAACCATCTCACGCTGGTTTCGTCGGTGATGGTATGCTTTCTGCAGCCATCTGCGGAGCAGTTTTCACTTCTCCTACACCTGACCAAGTCTTTGAAGCTATCAAAGAAGCTGACGAAGGCGCTGGCGTCTTCATGGTTATCAAAAACTACTCTGGTGACGTCATGAACTTCGAAATGGCCCAAGACATGGCAGAAATGGAAGGTATCAATGTAGCTAGCGTTATCGTTGACGATGACATTGCCGTTGAAGACAGCCTCTACACTCAAGGCCGTCGCGGAGTTGCTGGAACCATTCTTGTTCATAAGATTCTTGGGGAAATGGCTCGCGCTGGTAAATCTCTTGACGAGATCAAAGCTTGCGCTGATGAATTAGTGAAAAATATCCACACCGTAGGACTTGCCCTCAGTGGTGCAACGGTTCCTGAAGTTGGTAAACCAGGTTTCATTCTCGAAGATGATGAAATTGAATTTGGTATTGGTATCCACGGTGAACCAGGCTACCGCAAAGAAAAAATGCAAAGCTCTAAAGACTTGGCCAAAGAATTGGTTGATAAATTAACAGAGTCATTTGAGGCTAAAGCAGGAGACAAATTCGGTATTCTCATCAATGGTATGGGAGCTACCCCTCTTATGGAACAATATGTCTTTGCTAATGATGTGGCACAGCTAATGGCTGAAAAAGGACTTGACATCACCTACAAGAAATTGGGTAACTACATGACTTCAATTGATATGGCTGGTTTGTCATTGACCTTGATTAAATTGGAAAATGAAGACTGGCGTGCTGCCCTTGAAAGCCCAGTAACAGCCATCGCTTGGGGATAGGAGATACTTATGGAATTACAAACTGCAACAGCTTGGATGGCAGCCTTCAATGCTAAAATCCAAGAACATAAAGATTACTTATCAGAATTGGATACTCCAATTGGTGATGGCGACCACGGTGGCAACATGGCTCGTGGTATGGCTGCTGTTATGGAAAACATGGACGGCGCTGATTTTGCTAGCGCAGCTGATGTCTTAAAGATGGTATCCATGCAACTCTTGAGCAAAGTCGGTGGCGCTTCTGGACCTCTTTATGGCTCTGCTTTTATGGGCATGACCAAGGCAGAAACGGCTGGCACTGACATGGCCGATGTCCTAGCTGCTGGTCTAGAAATGATTCAAAAACGCGGCAAGGCTGAAACCAATGAAAAAACCATGGTTGATATTTGGACTGGTGTGATTGAAGCCATCAAATCAGGTACCTTGTCTGAGGAAGTCATCGATGGTTTGGTGGAAGTGACTAAAGACATGAAGGCAACCAAGGGCCGTGCCTCTTATGTAGGTGAGCGTTCTGTTGGTCATATCGACCCAGGTTCTTTCTCATCAGGCTTGCTCTTCAAAGCCCTTCTTGAAGTGGGAGGTGTCTAGATGGCAGATGTTGGAATTGTTGTTGTCTCTCACTCAAAAAACATTGCTCAGGGCGTCATTGACCTGATTTCTGAAGTGGCTAAAGATGTTTCTATCACTTACGTTGGCGGGACAGAAGATGGCGGTATCGGAACTTCATTTGACCAGGTACAAGCTGTGGTTGATCAAAATGACAAAGAGACCCTGCTAGCCTTCTTTGACCTAGGCTCTGCCAAAATGAATTTGGAAATGGTTGCTGATTTTTCAGATAAGGAAATCATTGTCAACTCAGTTCCGATTGTCGAAGGTGCCTATACAGCTACTGCTCTCTTGCAAGCTGGCGCTGACCTTGACAGTATTCAAGCCCAATTAGCGGAATTAACCATCAATAAATAAAGGAGATTATCATGACTCAATTTTTCGGTGAATTTATCGGAACCTTTATCCTAGTGCTCCTCGGAAATGGGGTTGTTGCTGGGAATATCCTCAGTAAGACAAAAGAAGAAGGCACTGGCTGGGTAGCCATCGTTCTTGGCTGGGGGATTGCTTGTACCGTAGCGGTCTACGTTTCAGGACTTTTTAGCCCTGCCCATCTCAATCCAGCTGTAACCCTTGCAATGGCTTCCATTGGAGCTCTTGCTTGGAGTCAAGTGGTGCCATTTATTTTGGCTCAGTTCCTCGGTGCCATGGCAGCATCTCTAGTCCTCTGGTTACACTACTACCCACATTGGAAGGAAACTAAGGATAAAGGGCTTGTCCTTGCTAGCTTCTCAACTGGACCTGCTATCCGCCATACACCTTCAAACTTCCTTGGCGAAGCCCTTGGAACAGCTGTCCTCATCATGACCATCATGGCTATCGGACCAAATAAAGTTGCTGCTGGCCTTGGTCCAATTATCGTTGGTTTGGTCATCTTCGCTGTTGGTTTCTCACTTGGTCCAACAACAGGTTATGCCATTAACCCTGCACGTGACCTCGGTCCACGTATCATGCACGCCATTCTCCCAATCGCTAATAAAGGCGATTCAGATTGGTCATACGCTTGGATTCCAGTTGCAGGTTCAATTGTAGGTGGTATCCTTGGTGCTCTCATTTACAACCTAGCACTCGGTATGCTTTAAGAAACAATCACCCCCCAGAAAGCTGACTTTCTGAGGGGTTCTTCTATTTACTGATTACTGACAATAGACTTCAATAGCTTCTGAGATAAATTGTGCTGTTTCTTGGCCACCTGTAGCGTCTATGTTTTTTAGAAAGCGCTCATCAGCCACATACATGAGCCCCAAACCTGCTAAAATATCATTGGTGCAGGTGTAGAAGTTGGCAGTGATGTAGTCCTGCAAAACCTTGACTTGCGCCTGAACCGCTTCATCTGATACTGGCAAGTCCTTCAATTTCCCGAAGCCTTCCATGATTTGGTTCATTCTTGAGGGACTTGGGAAAAATCGCTGTCGCTGTGTTTGCGTTCAAATTCTTGATAAGCTGATGTCTGTCCCCAACGCTCTTTGGCTTCCTCTTGGAATGCGTCTAGTTCTGCCTGATCATAGGCGGTAAAATCGGTCATGTCTAGCCCTCCTTTCATGGCTTTAGCCTGATTAATCACGCGCTCCAAGTGTTGTTTTTTGAGTTCTAACCATTTGATTTGGTCAGTCAACGCTTGGTTGCGGTCATAGTTTGAGCTATCCATGATTTCTTTAATTTTTTTGAGAGGGAACTCCAGCTCTCGAAAGAGAAGAATCTCCTGCAAACGAGCAAAGCTGTCGTCATCATAGTAGCGATAGCCATTTTCCCCTACAAAAGCAGGCGACAAAAGGCCAATCTGGTCATAATAGTGAAGCGTGCGCACGCTGATGCCTGTGATGGTGCTCATCTCTTTAACTGTCTTCATAGTTACCTCTCTATCAGTAGTATAAGCTATGACCTGACGTGAGGGTCAAGCAGTAAATGGAAAAAACGATTATTTGTCATAATCGCCTCTTCTCATCTGAGCCTACTCGCCAAACCAAATGGCAATTTCACGCTTGGCTGCTTCGACAGAATCTGAACCGTGAACCATGTTGCGCATGTCACCATTGTCATCAGGCCCCTGAGCAAAATCAGCACGGATAGTACCAAGTTCAGCTTCAGCTGGATTGGTCACCCCCATCGTCTTACGCCATGTTTTCACCGCATCTGAACCACAGAAAGTACCGACAACAATTGGTCCCTCCATCATATAGGTTTCAATCTGATGATAGAAAGGTTTCTCCAATAAATCCTCATAGTGCTGAGCTAAAATTTCCTTGCTAGCTTCTCTCATGACCATACGTGTCAATTTAAAGCCACGTCGCTCAATGCGTCGTAAGACCTCACCAACTAAACCACGTCTCACACCATCAGGTTTAATGATAAATAATGTCTCTTGCATAAGATACCTCCGTGTTTTTCTTTTATTATAACAGAAAAGGCTTTCATTGAGAATACTTCTTCTCCATATCCTCAACTCACCTCTCAATGACCATACCTTGCTTTCTATTTCTGCCTCTCACTCTCCTTTAATTTCATTCAACTATCCTGCTGTTATAATCCCCGCCGGTAAAGCAACAATAGCTATTCCCAACAGAGAAGATCGCATAGTAAAAACCTTACCCCAAAATGATACTGCGAAAGTATCCCCATAGCCAACCGTTGTTAATGTGACTTAAATGGAGTCGTAAGGGGAATTAATTATTTAACCTCCTAAGCCTTCTCCAATTTATGCTTTAGTAATCGGCACTCGTCCCCATGTCTGCTCCGCTATCCTCTTATCCCCCGACTGATAAACAGCGTCAGCCTGCTGGCTCACTGCGTCCCATGGCTCTGCTCCAATTCGAGCTACGATATCCACAGAATTTTTCACCGTTTTGAGGTGTTGGCGGCCTTTTTGTGTAAAACCTAGAACATAAACAGATTGAGGGAGTGGGGTTTCCACAGCGTTGACCAAGATGTAGGTTAAAATCCGTCGCACACGTGCTTTGGTATAGCGTTTTGTGGCTACCTTATCCACTAATTCTTCCACTGTTTTCACATGGCGGATGTTGGATTTGATGCGATTTGCTAGCTCATCATTAACTTGGTAAATCTGAGTCAGATCTGGGTTGGTTTGGATTTGATATTTGAGCAAATTAAAATAATTGTCCCATGAAACCTGCGGACTTGCCAAAAGAAGCTCTGCGTTTGGCATAAATGCATTCACGAAGTCCTTGTCGGCTTTGTGCTGACGGATACTTGTTGCCGAAGCATATGCCACGTTTTTTTCCTTGGAATGATAGCCTGCACCCTGACGTTGAATGGGATTCAAGCGGATGCCCTTTTGGCTTGCTGCCTTGGTGTAGGCAAGCCCCAAAATATGATTAGGGGTGTCACCTGAGAACTGGATGCCTGTGAAATGCTCCCACATGGCCTGGGTTTTCTGTGGATAAGAGAAGTGGGCGGGCTGATTGGCCAAAAAAGCCACCATTTCCTGGGCTTTTTCCACATAGATATCCCCAATGTGGTTGTAGTCTAGGACGGACTCGGTGCCGAAGGTCAAGTTGTCCACACCCAGCTTGGCAAGGATGTCAACAGCACCTTGGGCGAAGTAGTCAGCCGACTGGACCGCAACTAGAAAAGGGAGCTCAACCACCAGGTCGGCTCCATTCTCCAGCGCCATCTGAGCACGGGTCCACTTGTCAACAATGGCAGGCTCGCCACGCTGCATAAAATTGCCTGACATGGCAACGATTTTGACCCCCTCTGCCTGCTCTAAGAGGTACTTATGCCCGTTGTGAAAGGGGTTGAATTCGGCGATGATGCCTGTGATTGTCATAAGCTATTTCTCCACCACAAAGAACCAACGTGCCGATGTTTCAGTAGGTTCTTTATCTTCAAAATCTGCATAGAGTTTGAAAGACTTAAATCCAGCTTGCTCTAAGAGGATATCATAGGTCAAGACCTCGTAAGTGCGCTCTTCATGAATTTCATCATGACGGGTAAAGCTGCCATCCGCCTCTTGAACAAAAAAGGTCAACTCATGCACGATAGAATGTGGGGCCTCGTCCTCATAGGTATCCCAAAGCATAGCGAAGTTATCGGCATTTTCATGGTAAGAATAGCCTGGGAAAACCTCGTCGGTCTGGTAGGTTGAGTGGACGTCAAAGATGAAAACGCCGTCGTCGTTGAGGGTATCGTAGACCTGTTTAAAAACATCGCCGACCTCAACCTCGTCCTGCATGTAGCAGATGGAATCTGAATAGCATGTCACAAAATCGTACTTGCCAGCCTGTGACAAGTCCAGCATATTACCTTGGAGAAAGTCAATTTTCTGTTTAGCAGAAGCCGCGCGTTTTTCAGCGATTTTGAGCATATCACCGCTCAAGTCAAGCCCTGTCACATCAAAACCAGCTTGCGCAAATCGAATAGACTGAATGCCAGTCCCACAAGCCAATTCCAAGAGTTTTTTACGATCTTTTGATTTTGGCAAATGGCGGAGCGAAAAATCCGTCCACTTGTCGTACAAAGAATCATCCATTACAGCATCATAGACTGATGCGAAAGTTTCATAAGTTGCCATATTTTTTCTCCACTTCTTCTAATGCCGCTTGACGTTTTGCTTTCATACATATCAATTCTTTGGCAGTAGGTTCTTTATCTTGATGGTACATGAGCTCCATAGGATACCACCATACTGGCCCTTTACCATTGTGACTATACTCTCTTAAATCTCCATCTTTCCGAGGAAAGAGGTGCCAGTGAACATGAGCATCACCATTCCCAAGTGATTCACAATTCATCTTATCCGCTTCAAAGGCCAATTTTACAGCTTCTGCCACATCTGCCATTTCAGATAAGAATAAGTCACGGTCAGGCTTTCTAAGCTGGTCCAACTCAGTGACATGATGCTTCCCAAGAAATAAGGTATAGCCTTGAAAATGTTGATGGTCTCCTAGTACAACATAGCCTGTCTCTAATTCTTTCACAAAATACGGATTTTGATTTTCTTTTATCATCTCAATACGAGAACAAATCAAGCATATTCTTCTACCTCTTCACGAAAAACCTTGTCTATTGACAAGGTTTTGATTACGCTAAATACTCCGCCACTTCCACTACTGGTGCGTCGTGCCAGAGTTTTTCAAGGTTATAGTGGAAACGTTGTTCTTCTGAGAAGATATGTACGACAACGTCGTTAAGGTCAAGAAGTACCCAGCCACTATTGCTGTCGCCTTCGGCATGACTAGCGTCGCCACCAGCTTCTTTGACCTTTTCACGGATATTGTCCGCAATAGCTTCCAGCTGACGGCTGTTGGTAGCAGAGGCGATGACAAAGTAATCTGTCACGCTTGTCAAGCCAGCCAAGTCCAGTGCCAAAATGTCTTCCGCACGTTTTTCATCTGCGGCCTTCACGACCACTTCCAATAATTGAGTTTTGTTCATATGATTCCTTTATTTTCTTACTAATTCTTCAACCATCCGATATAACTATTATAAGTTTCAATAGTTTGCGGGTGAATTGGGATGGCTTTCTTGGCTAAAAATGCTACCGTTTGAGCTGTCTCAAAGGCTACTGCCTTGTCCAGCTCTTCACGCGCAATAGCTCGCGCTTCTTCCACACCTGGAAAATCACGATTGGGTTCAATGTAATCTGCCACATAGAGCACCTTGTCCAAAAGTGTCATCTTGCCGGCACCAACTGTATGTCGTTGAATAGCTGTCAGGATTTCTTGGTCACTTACACCAAAATCCTCAGCAATCTTGTAGGCACCAACTACACCATGCCAGATATTATTACCCCAATTTTTCAAGTCTGCATCCAAGTCATACTTGTCAATCAGGTCTAGAAAAAACTGGTCATCTACTTCCTTAGCATAATCATGGAGAAGGGCTGCTAGACTGGCTTTGACTGGGTCACAACCGCATTGCTCTGCCAATTCCAAGGCTGACTGTTCCACCCCAAGTACGTGTGTAAAGTGTTTCTGAGACATAGCGCCAGCAATTTTTTCCAAAAGCTCCTCACGGGAAAAGCTCACATAGTCGCTGTAGTTCATAGATAGAGTCCCTTTTCCTCAATATAGTCCAAGACCTCATGAGGAAGCATAAAGTTAGGCGTGCGCCCCTTTTTGATAAACTCGCGCACCATGCTAGAGGAGATGTCCATGAGCGGTACATCCACCCAGATGACCGGATAGGAAGTCCCAGCCTTGTAGCGCGGACGTTGCACCCCGACAAATTGCACCAGCTGCACCAAGTCATCAATCTTATGCCACTTAGGCAGGTAGTCCACCATATCACCACCGATAATGAAGTAATAATCCGTATCGGGATTTTTCTCCGTCAAAAGCTTCATGGTTTCGTAGGTATAAGAAATCCCTCGACGCTCTAACTCAATGGTTTCAATATCCAAGCCATCAATACCTGCAATGGCCATTTTGAGCATGTTAAGACGATGAAGCTCGTCAATGGTTTCCTTCTTATCCACATGAGGCGGTGTAAATTCAGGCATGAGGTAGACCTTATCTAGGTTCAACTGCTGGCGCACCTGATCAGCCACCACCAGATGAGCATTGTGGACGGGATTGAAATTCCCACCCAAAATCCCTACCTGCTTCCGCTTGGGGTTGCGCAATTCTGGTTCTATTTCAACTTTTGTAAAAGGGGTTAGCAATTCAATGGCCATAGGCTCTCCTTAAATTTCTCTCACTTTAACAGATAATTTTCGATTTTCTTTCTTAGCAGACACCTTGAAAAGGGTCAAAACGCGACCGGTTTTTGCCACTGACTCGACACCGATCTCTTCTTCTAGAATTTCAGCCACTTCATGGATATTTTCGTCCGTATTTTGGAGCAATTTAACCTTGATCAACTCGCGCGCATCAAGTGCGTTACGGATACTAGTTTTGATTTGGTCATTGAGACCGTTTTTCCCAATCTGTACAATTGGCTTCATAGCATGTGCTTGACTGTTCAGAAAAGCACGTTGTTTTGATGTTAATGTCATATTTTTTCCTTTTTGTAAAATAGCAGAGCTAGTAATCTAATTTTCCAGATAACCAGTCTGATAGTGAATGATCTAATTCATAAATACCAACATATGGACTTTCTAGATAAGTTTTCCACCCTTTTTGGTAAATATACAGTCTGACTGTTCCATTTTTTAATTTCAAATCAAACTGGTAAGGACTTAAATCCGAACTAGGCTGATCATTAATGCTCTCTTGGCGAGTTTTGTGGGAATCCTTGGTAAAGTAGATAAAGGAAGTGATTTTTTCTTCCATATCCAAGTGCACAACTGCTCCACTTGAATCTGTCATTTGGATTTCTTGAATTTCCCTTATCTTAGGCAAGGTCGGTGTCTCTCCTGAACTCGGTCTAAACCACCAGCATCCAACACCTGCACTGAGAAGGATAAGAAGAACTGCTATCATTATCTTTTTCATAGGATACCTCCGCTATTTCTAGCAAAATCCAAATTCTTCTAAAATAGCTTTCCCAGCTTTGAAAAAGTTTTTCTGGCTTCCCCAAGAGATGTCCAGTATTCCTACACCTCCTGCTGCCGCAGTAATATCTACCTGAACGTGTTCTTCGTCCGGTCGCAATAAGAGAATGGTCAGACAGGCGAAACTCCCTGTGCGGAAGTAGTATTTCTCGAAAATCAACTCCATGACTTCGACTTTTCCGAAACGCCGATGCACGATATTGACCGGATCAACAACTAATTTTTCACACAGTCTATCTTGAATGTCAGTGAATGAAACTCTTTGCGTGCTAACAAGTGTCGTTTTTTCAGCCATGGCGACCTCCTTCAGCCTAGATAATGGCTTTCCGCAAGACGACGTCCACTCCTTTTGGTGCCCAGGCAGCAATTTTTGCTCTGCCATTGATACGAATCCAGCCTAAGCCTGAGAAGACTACGTCTGTTTTTTCATTGATGGTAAATTCGTGACGAACCAATTCTGGGAAATCTGGCAATTCCTTCTTAGAAGGCGGTGTCAGCAAGGTTCCCGCATGTTTTTGATAAAATTCGTTTGCGCCTGCTAACTTGGTGCGGTGCAATTCCAAGGTGTTTTCAAAGAAAGCTGTAAAGCCTTGACGCTCTCCTTCCACGAAGTCGAAGCGTCCCAAACCAGCCAAGAAAAGAGTTTGTTCAGGATTGAGCTGATAGGTCTTTGGCTTGATTTCTTTTTTGGGGCTGATGTACTTGAGATTTTTTGCTGTTAAGTAATGGGCCATCTGGTGACGATGAATAATTCCTGGCGTGTCAAAAATGTAGGAACCATCATCTAACGGAATCTCAATTTTATCCAAGGTCGTACCTGGGAAACGCGAGGTCGTAATGACATCCTTATCCCCTGTAATTTCTTGGATAATCGCATTGATAAGCGTTGACTTACCAACATTCGTCACGCCCACTACATAGACATCACGTCCCTTACGGTGCTCTTCAATCTTCTTGATAAGGTCCTTGATAGCTTGCTTGTTTTGCGCAGATGTCAAGACAACATCTACAGGTCGCAAACCAACTTCGTGAGCCCGTTCGGTCAGCCACTGAGTAACTTTACCTGTCTTAACTGACTTAGGCAAGATATCCTGCTTATTTCCCACAAGCAGAACGTCATTGCCCGATACGATGCGAGGCAGACCTGGAATCACAGAGCCGTTGAAATCAAAAATATCAATCACATTGACCACTAGGGCATGGCTATCCCCCACTTCATGAAGCAACTTCATAAACTCATCATCAGAGATATTGACATCTGAAATTTCATTGTAGTGGCGCAGGCGGAAACAACGTTGACAGTACAATTGCCCTGTTTCTAGTCCCTTTTCAAGGGCAGACTGAGGAGTATAGCCTGCTACTTCCTTTTGACTGGTCTGAATGGCCGCACCGCAGCCGATACAAAATAATTCTTCCACTTAAATTTCCTTTTTATACTGAATTGGGCCGTATTTTGCAATGATTTTTTTGAGCATACGGCGTTCGCGCCAGCGATTGAACTGAGTAACCCAAGCATCGGACACCACGAGAGGCTTGACCAAGATAGAACGAATACCTGCTCTCTTAGCGGCTCGAATATCTGTCATGAGCTGGTCTCCCACCATCACTACCTCGTCTGCTTGGACATCAAAGCGTTTCATAGCGCGCTTGATTCCCCGCGTAAAAGGCTTCATAGCACGCGATTCAAAGTCAATCCCAAACTTAACCACTGCTTTTTTGACACGGCCATGATTGTTATTTGAAACTACAACGACACGAATACCTGCGTCTCGTAAGTCATGCAGCCACTGGCGCATTTCTGGCGTTCCATCAGGATTGTTCCAGGCAATTAAGGTATTGTCCAAGTCGACAAAGACTACCCGAATTCCTTCTTTTTTGAGACTTTCTACGGTCAAATCATAAGCCTTTTCTAAGGCAAAATCTGGCATATACTGTTCTACGCTCACTAGTCACTCCTCTTTTGCTAATTATTTTATTTTATCATAAATCGCTCTAAATAGCCATTAAATACGAAAACACTAGGTTTCCCCTAGTGCTCATTTTCCTTATTTTTTATCTAGAAAAAAAGATACCACTGCTATCACCACAACCGCTCCAGCAATTGATGGCAACAAAGCCATACCTGCAAGGCTTGGACCCCAAGAACCAAATAGACTTTGGCCCACTGATGAGCCAATCAAACCTGCCAAAATATTAGTAAAACAACCCATGGAGTTGCCTTTCCCTGTAATTCCTCCTGCTACAGCACCAATCAAGGCACCAACCATTAACGACCACAACATTTCTAAACCCTCGCTTTCTCTTTTGGCTATTTTACCGAATTTTTCACTAAAACACAAAAAGAAAACACCGACTATTTTGCCGATGCTTTCAGGAGATATATGAAAAAGAATAGATATAATATACACAGCCGTCCTTAAAGAAACCTTAAAATAAAGAGTATTTTTTTACATTTACCAAACAGATGCCAAAAATGGTCCAAAACAAGTCTTTTCCGTCAACTCCCCAGCCTGATTCAATTGCTTTTGTAGCTGCTTGAACAGATGATGCTTTTGATGGTGCAGCAAGTAAATCCCTGCTTCCCCCTTCTCCATATCCACAAAACCATGACTTTCTTGCTCATGATGAACAAGATAGATTTCTTTTTGGTCTAAATCCGCTGTCAACAACTTCTGCACATCGTGAACTTGTGCTAGGTGAGACCGAAAGCCTTCTTTGTAAACTTTCTTGGTCAAAAATTGTTGTGCTAGTTGGTGAAATTGAGCAGTATCAGCTACATAAAATTTTTCTAAGTGAAGATGGTAGATCGCAGAGATCTCCTAAATTATTTTTGTTACAGGAATTATTCCATCTCATTTATGTTGTATTTGCAATAATTGCCGCCGGTAAAATATACAAAAAAACGCATGAAAATAATTCCACGCGTTTTAAACTTTATTCTTTATCAAGATTGCGCAACATCTGGTCAATCTTATTTCCGTATTCAATAGACTCGTCTTTGACAAAGACCAAATCTGGAATTTTATACATTTTAAGATTTTTACCCAATTCACGCTTAATAGTGCCTGTCGCCTTTTCCAGACCAATCTGGGCTTTCTGATTGTCAGAAGCCAAGGTAGAGTGGATGGTGTAATAAACCCGAGCAGCAGACAAATCGCCCAGCATTTGAACATCTGTAATGGTTACTTCCTGAACACGTGGGTCACGAACCTTGAGACGCAAGATTTCATTGACTTCGCGCTTAATTTCCATCCCAACGCGGTCAACACGAAATGAATTTCCCATACTATCTCCTTTCTCTTATCTTAGAAAAGCTGAGTTTCCTCAGCTTTGATTATTTTTTAATTTCTTCCATGATGTAGGCTTCGATGGTGTCGTCCACTTTAAGGTCGTTAAAGTTATCAATCATCAAACCACCTTCTTGGGCATTCCCAACTTCCTTCACATCATCCTTGTAGTGTTTCAAGCTAGCCAATTTACCATCAGCAATGACGACACCGTCACGGATAACACGGACGCTTGAGTCACGGGTAACTTTACCGTTGATAACCATAAATCCACCGATAGTTCCCACTTTAGAAACTTTGAAGGTTTCGCGGATAATAGCTTCACCAATGATTTTTTCTTGGTATTCAGGATCGAGCATACCCTTCATGGCATCTTCCACTTCCTCAATAACCTTGTAGATGATAGAGTGCAAGCGGATTTCCACTTCTTCATTTTCAGCTTGTTGGCGAGCAATTGGTGTCGGACGAACGTTGAAACCAATGATAACAGCATTTGAGGCAGCAGCCAAGGTCACGTCTGATTCGTTGATCGCACCAACAGCAGAGTGGACGACATTGACACGAACACCTTCAACATCAATCTTCAAGAGAGAGGCAGCAAGGGCTTCAACAGAACCTTGTACGTCGGCCTTGATGATGACATTAACAGTCTTAACTTCACCAGCTTTAAGGGTATCAAAGAGATTTTCAAGAGACACACGTTGTGTTGCTTGACGTTGTTTGAGAAGAGCACGTTTCGCACGTTCTTCACCGGCTGCACGAGCTGATTTTTCATCTTCGTAGACCGCGAAATGATCACCAGCCATTGGTGCTTCGTTCAAACCTGTGATGGAAACTGGGGTAGATGGTCCAGCTACTTTAACACGACGACCAAGGTCGTTTGCCATAGCACGAACACGTCCAAAAGTATTTCCGACAACGATTGGATCTTGAACATTCAAGGTACCTTGTTGAACAAGGAGGGTTGCCACCGCACCTTTTCCTTTGTCCAAATGCGCTTCGATAACAGTACCGATTGCACGAACAGTTGGATCAGCTTTCAATTCTTGCATTTCAGCTACAAGAAGAACTGTTTCTAAGAGCTCGTCAATATTTTGGTTAAATTTGGCAGAAATTTCTACGAATTCTGAGTCACCGCCCCAGGCAGTTGAGATGACACCGTGCTCAGCCAATTCACCAATAACACGCTCAGGGTTTGCACCTGGTTTATCGATTTTATTGATGGCAACGATGATTGGCACACCAGCTGCTTTTGAGTGGTTGATAGCTTCAATCGTTTGAGGCATGACACCGTCATCGGCCGCAACAATAAGGATGGTAATATCCGTTACAGAAGCACCACGCGCACGCATTGACGTAAAGGCCGCGTGTCCTGGTGTATCAAGGAAGGTAATTTTCTTGCCGTCTGCTTCGATTTGGTAGGCACCGATATGCTGAGTGATACCACCCGCTTCACCTGTTGCGACACGAGAGTTACGAAGAGTATCCAAAAGGGTTGTTTTACCATGGTCAACGTGTCCCATGATCGTTACAACTGGTGGACGTTCTGTCAACTCATCTTCATTGAGGTACCCATCTTCTACGAAGAAGCGCTCAATATCAGCGTTATCCACTTCCACTTTTTCCTTAGCTTCAATACCATAATCAACCATGAGGAGTTCAATCGTATCTCCATCCAAAGATTGGTTTTGAGTTGCCATAACCCCCATCATAAAGAGCTTTTTAACAATCTCAGCTGGTTCGCGCTTTATACGTTTTGCAATCTCAGCTACGGTCATACCTGAGGTATATTCAAATTCGGTTGGCAATTCATGGAACTTACGTTCTGTGACTGGTTTCACAGTTTGTTTATTATTGCCTTTTTTGTTTTTCTTATTATTGTTCCAGTTACTATTTCTTTGATTTCTCACTTGATTTTGATTATTTCGATTCTTTTGTTGTTTTCTTGGACCATCTTCAACATCACTATTAAAGTCACGTTTTTTATCTGGTCGTGCTTGTTTCTTACGACGGGTATCAGCAGCTGCTGGTTCTGCGACAGGCGCTGGACTTGGAGCGATTACAGGAGCTGCTTTAGGTGTTACAACTTCTTCTGGCTCTTCAAACTTAATTTCCTTGGGTTTGATTTGTTTTTGCTTCTTAGCTTCCTGCGCTTGACGGAAACGTTCCTCACTACTGCGAGCGTACTCTGCATTTTGCTCTGCCTTCAAGGCTGCCGCACGTGCTTTGAAATCAATCTTGGTACTTGGTGCTGGACTTGAGGCTTGTTGGCGATTTTGATTAAAGTTTCCTTGGTTACGTCCTTGATCTGAACGATTATCACGACGGCGATCGTTGAAACGATTGTCTTGGCGACGCTCATTGTTTCGACCTGAGCCTTGATCATTGCGACGTTCTTGATTGCGATAATCGCGACGGTCTTTCTGATTACGGTCTTTATTGCGATCATTCTGTTGACGGTTATTGCCTTGACCTTGAGCACGTTTTGCAGCTTGTTCTTTTGCACGCGCTTCACGCTCGGCTTTAAAGTTACGACTCTGCGGACGTTGAACAGCAGGTTTAGCTGGCTCAGCGCTTGGCGTCACTGGTGTGGTCGCCTTTTCTACTGGCTGGCTTTCTACCTTTTTCTCTACAGGAGCTGGCTTTTCTGCCGGTTTTGACTCCACTTTTTTTTCTACTTTTGGACTTGTTACTGAGAAGCTAGCTGCAATTTTTTGAGCTGCATCTGCTTCGACTGATGACGCATGGCTCTTGACATCAAAGCCCAACTCTTGTGCCTTGGCGACAACTTCCTTACTAGTTCGCCCAATTTCACGAGCGATTTCATTCAATCTCTTCTTAGACAATCTCTTGTCCTCCTCTTCTATTCCATAATAGACCTCATCTTCTTCGTAAATCCAGCATCCGTAACAGCTAGAACTTTTCTAGCCTTGCCTAATGCTGCGCTTATTTCTAGCGTTGAAAAGGTGGTGTTGACTTCTACTTGATAAGTCTTGCTTTTGTCTGTAATTTTCTTGTGCAAATTCGGAGCGGCATCATGAGCCAAAAAAACCAGTTTAGCCTGCTTTTTCTGAATGCTTTCAACCACCAAGTCTTCACCTGAAGTGATACGACCTGCTCGTTGGGCCAATCCTAATAAACTCAAGATTTTATCTTTTTTATTCGAGTCCAAGTTCTCTCCTCTTGACCTTATGGTCAACGTAGGCAATCAATTCATCATAAAAAGCTGCCTCCACTTCCATACTGAAAGCTCGATTGAGAACTTGTTTTTTCTTGGCTTGAAGGGCTTCTTCATTGTCCAACTTGATGTAGGCACCACGGCCATTAGCCTTGCCTGTTGGATCAATAAATACTTGTCCTTCTTTATTTTTGACAATGCGAAGTAAATCTCGCTTGTCAATTATCTCGCCAGAAACGACTGATTTTCGTAAAGGTATTTTTCTAGCTTTTGCCATAGTACCTCCAACTTAGCCTTGGTCTTCGACGATTGTTTCTTCTACAACTTCTTCAGCGTCACCGTACAAGGCTGCTTCGATAGCTTCATATTCAGAAGCTGACTTGATATCAATACGGAATCCTGTCAAATGAGCTGCCAAACGTACGTTTTGACCACGACGACCGATAGCAAGTGACAATTTGCTATCAGGAACAACAACTGTTGCGTGTTTCCCGTCTTCTGTATCAAAGAGGACTTGATCAACCTCAGCTGGTGCAATCGCATTGTAGATGAATTCTGCTGGATCTTCTACCCACTCGATGACATCGATATTTTCTTCTGCTGGTACCATACGATCCAATTTAGCATCGTAACGCGCTGGGTGGAATTTGCTTGTAATTTTCTTGATGTTGCTACCACCGCGACCAACAATCGTACCGATAGCGTCCACGTTAGGATTATGGCTACGAACCGCAACCTTCGTACGGTCACCTGCTTCACGAGACACGCTCATGATTTCAACCGTTCCATCGTAAACTTCAGGAATTTCTTGTTCCATGAGGCGTTTGATCATTTCTGGGTGGCTACGGCTAACAAATACGTTAACACCGCGACCATTATCTTCTACCTTGTAAACGTAGACTTCGATACGGTCATGTGATTGGAAGACTTCCCCTGGAATTTGATCTTGTTTAGACAACTGCGCTTCCAATGTTCCCAAGTTAACGTAGATGAAACGATTGTCAAAACGTTCCACAGTACCAGTCATGATTTCGCCTTCGTGTTCTTTATAAGTGTTGAAGGTAATGGCACGAGTTTGCTTGCGCATTTTTTCCATGATAGTTTGTTTAGCAGATTGGGCTGCCACACGACCAAATTCACCTGGGGCCTCTTCAAACTTGATTTTATCACCCAATTCATAGGCTGATGAAATAGCTAGGGCATCTTTCAAGCTGATTTCCAAACGACTATCAAATACTTCATCCACCACTTCACGAACTGTATAAACACGGAAGTCACCTGTTTTCTCGTCAAATTCAATTGCAGCTGACTCAGACTGACCAAAACGACGTTTGTAAGCTGAACGAAGTGATTCTGTTACTGCGTCAATGATATCTTCTTTCTTAATCCCCTTGTCTTCCTCCAAAATACGGAAGGCTTCTAGCATTTCTTTACTCATGTTTTTTTCCTTTTGAACTTCAAAAGGTCCTTTCTTTCTTAAATTTTTACAGCAAGACGGGCTTTAGCCACTGTCTGATAAGGGATGGTTACTTCTTTCTTGCGGGTCTTATCCATGTATTCCATGACAAGGTTATCCCCGTCAAAGCTAAGAAGATTTCCTTCAAAAACCTTGATTTTATCAATCGCTTGATACAACTTGACATGGATATAGCTTCCAACAGCTTTCTCAAGTGCTTCAGGTGTTTTCAAAGGACGTTCCAATCCAGGACTGGTTACTTCCAACATGTACTGCTCTGGAAATGGGTCTGGCTTGATAGTATCCAAAAGTGGGCTAATGACTTCCGACAATTCTGCCGTATCATTAAGCGTAATACCACCTTCCTTGTCCACAAAGATAGACAAGACATAGTCACCACCGAGATTTCCATATTCCACGTCAACTAATTCATAGGGTGCTTGGATAGCAGGTGCTACCACTTCTGTCACCAATTCAACAATTGTTGCCATTCATACCTCCTCGCAAAATCCGAGAACAAGTCAAAGGGTTGGTACACGACCAACCCCTTTCTTCTCTATTTTTATTTATTATAGCATAGAATGACCAACTTGTCTAGGAATATGTGTTTTTAGGCGATTCTGAGAAAATCAAAAAAGGTCCGATTGCTCGAACTCTTTCTTTTTACTTTAATTAAAGACAGCCTCTACACGGTAGATAACCTGTCCCTTACTTGAGAACTTCGCCTCATACTCAGTCATGACATTTCCTTCGTAATTGCTGGCATGCAAGTCCAACCAGACTTGTTTCAAGGTCATACCGTATTGCGAGAAACTAGCAAGACTGTACTCAAACAAGCCACGATTATCTGTCTTGAAATGAATTTCCCCATGTTCTGGCAAAATTTGTTTGTAAGTATCAAGGAAGGTCTTATAAGTCAGACGACGCTTTTCATGCTTGGTTTTTGGCCATGGATCTGAAAAATTCAGGTACATCATGTCCACTTCTGCATCCTCAAAATAATTGGTTAAGCTTGAACCGTCCACACGGAGCAATTTAACATTGGTAGCTCCACTTTCCAAGACCTTGTCCAAGGCATAGCTGAGAACTGACAACTGAATATCAATCCCAATGTAGTTGATATGAGGATTTTGTAAGGCCATTCCTGTAATAAAGGCGCCTTTTCCTGAACCAACCTCGATGTGAATTGGGTTATTGTTACCAAAGACCTCATACCATTTCCCTTTGGCATCTTCTGGATTGAGGATGACGTATTGGGGGTGATTAGCTAGGTGCTCTTCCGCACCCTTTCGTTTTCTCACTCTCATAATTCTTTGTAAAATGTCTCCCTAAATTGACGAAGAGCATAAATTTCTTTATTAGCCGCTTCTAAATTGTAACTTTCTGCATACTTGGTAATCTGGTTGAGATAGCTCATCTGACCATACCAATAAACTTTACGCAAAACTGTCTTATTGTACTTGTAACCATACTCTTTAAGCCAACCTTCCCAAGACATACGAGGAATATAGTGGGTTAAAACGTAGGCAACATCCAACATACGATCCGTCAAACAAGCTGTTTCCCAATCTGTGAGGTAAACTAGGCCACTCGTGGTTTCAATCCAATTTTTATGGTGCAAATCGCCGTGAACGAAGGTTGCAGCCTCCTGTTGGAAGTTTGGCAAGTGCGCCAACAAATCCTTACAGACAGACTGTAAATAGGTGTTTTGCTGCAACCGATTTGGCGCATCATTTTGCCATTTCTTAACCAAATCACGTGGTTCTTGGTAACTATAATTAAGCTGCAAGGCTTGATTCAACAAGATACGTGAAAAATGCATACGCACCAAAATCTGACGAACCTGCTTGCTGGTCATATCGACACGTTCCAAGGTGCGACCATTCAGCCACTCTTGTTCGACGCGTTGTCCCTTTCCTACTTCACGATTAATGGAAATAACGGGCGGTGTAATTTGCTCCCGTGCCAAGGCTGACACAATTGGAGGCATTTCGTACTTGACAAAGACAGGCGTACCATCTGATCTTAGGCCTTTAAAAGCTTTTCCACTGTTACCCGCAATTGATTGTAATTGTAGGCCTCTATTTTCAAACTGCATGCCTGACTCCTTTCTAAAATTCCTTACTATTTTACTAGTTTTCTAGCGGTTAGTCAAACAATTTTTTCGCTTTTATTGGTAAATAAATTTGCTGTAAAATGATACCGATTCCAACTATGAAAAAAATGTATTTTTTATCTGTTAAGAGCATGACGGCAGTAATCGCCTGAAGAAAGAGCACCGCGTAAAATATCAGCCCAATCACGCGTTTACAACTCTGCCTTTTTTCAAAAGAAGAGAGAGGATAAAGCTGAGCTAGGTACTGGTAGTCATAGACCTTATAAAGAGGAAGTAACTGAAAGAGCAAAAGATAGTCAAAAAGTACCGTCAAACCCGTCGCTAGAAGCGACTCTTTGAGCGTCACAAGAAAAATAAGACTCATCCCCAGCAAGCGCAAGGTCAAGGGATAGAAATCTCCTGACCGTAAAAAGGCACGTAAAAATAGATAATCCCACGTTTTCCCTTTCTCTTTCTTAACCATTCCCAGCAAGAAATCTAGATAGGAACGACGTTTCACACTGCTAGTAATCCCCTTAACGGTGGTGAAAAGAGCAAAAAACTGAAGTATTCTTTGCTTGCGCCCATCTTCTTTGGAAATAGCCCTTGACCAGTTCAAACCATGTGAGGTTAACAGACTATGAATCTGTCTCTGATGCCAGAAAAATTTCCCTATCAGCAAGGCCAATAAAACAACCGCTATCACAAGAGGGGACCAGTTCAATTTCAGGTACAAAGGAAAGAAAAACAAGTAACCCAACATCAGAAGACCACCCCAAGTTAGAAAGGCGCGATGAGCAGCTCTTCCCAGTTCTTCCTTAACCTGATTTTCCTTAACTAAAAGAAAAAGCTGATCCGCATCTTCTAAATAGCTGGCAGGTTGCCCTACGAAAAACAAGAGTGTCAACACAGCAAGAATCAAGAGATAGACATACCAAGGATTTGCCGGAAAATGCAGCAACAATTCTCGATACTGAACGAGCAAGAAACCCAATAAAACCATAAGCACCAAGACAAAGTGGTCATTTAAGACATAGCGTAGATACTTGGCACAGCGCGATAGAAAGAGCTGGCGTCGTTGTTGAAAGACTGTCTTCATGCTCCGTCTCCTTCTTTGGTCAAGGTTAGGTAAATTTCGTTGAGACTAGCCCCTTTTTGATCAAAAACGTCTTGCAAGTCCTGCAACGTCCCCGCTGCTCGAACCTGTCCTTGGTGCAAAATCACAAAGCGATCACACATTTTTTCAGCTGAATCTAGGACATGAGTGGACATGAGAATGGAAGTTCCACGCGCTTTTTCTTCTGCCAACAGGTCGATCAAATCTTGAATAGCCACTGGATCCAATCCTAAAAACGGCTCATCCACAATCAAGAGACTAGGCTCCACCATCAAGGCACAGATAATCATCACCTTTTGCTTCATCCCTTTTGAAAATTGCACTGGGAACCAGTCTAATTTTTGATCCAGACGAAAAATCTTCAAATATCTCTCGACTCTCGTCCATACTTGTTCCAAGTCCAAATCATAGGCCAAAGCCACTATTTCCAGATGTTCTCGCAGAGTCAATTCTTCATAAAGGCTGGGCGTTTCAGGAATAAAACCAATTTTCTTACGATAGTCTTCTGGCTGACTAGACAAGGTTAAGTCGTCAATGCTGATTGTTCCCTGATAAGGCGTCAACAAACCAATAATTTCTTTAATGGTGGTAGACTTTCCAGCCCCATTCAGTCCAATCAAACCAACTAGTTCACCATTTTTCACATCAAATGAAATATCTTTTAAGACAGGAATATTGGCATAGCCACCTGTCAGTTTCGTAACTTCTAACATGCTTTTCTCCGATTTTTTGATATAATCATTATAACAAAAATCTATAAAAGGAAGTTCAAACTATGTCAGATTGTATTTTTTGTAAGATTGTCGCTGGAGAAATCCCCTCATCAAAAGTCTACGAAGACGACCAAGTTCTGGCCTTCCTAGACCTTACGCAGGTCACAAAAGGACATACCTTGGTTGTTCCAAAAGCACATTATCGCAATATGTTGGAAATGGATGGTGACAGCGCAAGTTCCCTCTTTGCTCGTGTACCTAAAATTGCGCGCCAGCTCAAAAACAAATTAGGTGCTGCTGGTGTCAACATTATCAACAACAACGAAGAAGCTGCTGGACAAACTGTCTTTCACACCCATGTTCACCTCTTACCTCGTTTCGACCAAAACGATGGACTCAAAATTGACTTTGTTGCCAACGAACCAGACTTCCCTGCCTTAGCACAACTAGCTCAAGACCTCTACTTAGGAGAATAAGATGAAATTATCCCAACTCTTAGCAGCCGGCGGAGCTGCTCTTGCTAGCTACTGGCTGGTCAGCAATCGTGAAAAGATTGCTCAAGAAACAAATGAAACGATTGACCTAGCAAAAACTGCCCAAGCTAGCTACAAAAACATCCAAAAACAACTCTCTACTATTCAATCCTATCAAGAACCCTTGCGAGCAATGACTGAAGATTTGCAATACAAAATCCGAACCTACCAACAAAGTATCGCTGGAAATCTTGAAGAAATTCAAAAAATAGCTGAGAAGTATGAACAAGAACAAAAATAACAGAACAGGGGCTCCCCTGTTCTGTTATTTTTTATTCAGTTGTAGTGGATTGACTACCATCTGTTGAATAGCTTTCTGACATAGTAACACTACTCATTTCTGTAATCTCTCCTGTTCCGTAGGTCACTTCGCCTGTAAAGACATCTTCAACCGTAATCGGATTCGCATAACCAAAGAGATTTTCATAAACTTTAACATTTGTTTTTAAAACAGTAGCAGGATCTAAGCCTAACGATGTCTTAATCACATTTTGCATTTCAAGTAAGTGTTCACTGGTTGGGATTTGATAAGAAATTTCATTAACCATTTGCCCCTCACCCGTGAGTTGGTAAGACTCAATTTTTTTCAAAGAATCCTTATAGCCCAGAAGACTTGGAATGGTCGATGAATTAATCTTCACATCCGTCTGCATATTGTTGGCTAAGACATCCAATATTTTTTGGTACTGGGTAATGCCATCCAATTGTAGAAGTTTATTAAGAAGGATTCCAATGACTTCACGCTGACGCTTTTGACGCCCATAGTCTCCTTCTGGGTCCTGGTACCGCATCCGTGAGTAAACCAGCGCCTGTTCACCATTGATATGCTGCTTACCTGGATCAACCGTAGCCGTATAACCAGGTTCTGTATCCGAAATAGAGATGGTGAAGCCCAAGGTGTTGTTGACTGTAATACCCCCAACCGCATCAACCAAACTACGTAATCCGTCCATATTAATCTGAACATACCGGTCAATGTGAACATCCATCATCTTTTCAATGGTCGCAATCGCCATCGGAGCTTGTCCATAGGCATAAGAATGATTTAACTTCTCTGTTGTTCCAGCTGAACTCCCATCGCTATTGGCTAATTCTACCATAATATCACGTGTCAAACTCATCATGGTTGTCTTTTGGGTTTTAGGGTTGACTGTCACCAAAATCATGGAGTCACTTCGTCCACCTTCCCATTCACCGCCACGAGTAGCTTGATCCATATCAACCCCCATTAACAAAATAGTTAAAGGTTCTGTCGCTTCAATAATCTTGTCATTGACATTGCGACCTAAATTATTATAGGTTTTGTCTGCTGCCAATGTAGATGATTGGTACAAGGTCCAACCATAAGTCCCGACTGCTCCTAATGTCAATAAGACAATCGCCAAGAACATCAGAAAAATTTTCTTCCCAATTCTCATCTTTAATCTACCATTCTCCCCATGTAGTACAGGTCTAACCAATCTCCTTGATCTGTCCGAGCACCACGTTTTTGCAAGCCTTCAATCTCAAATCCTAGCGATTGATACAATTTGACAGCTCGCTCATTTCGCAACTGAACTGTCAACTCTAAACGCCCCAATACCTGATAAAACTCAGCCCAGTTAATGACTTCTTCCAATAAAATCCGACCAATCCCCTGTCCCCAATAAGCCTTCTTTACAGCAATAAAAACATTTCCAATGTGACTTACTCGGTAAGGTTGAGCTGTTTTCACATTCACAAGCCCGATAATTTCCGAACCTATCTTGGCTAAGAGGCAAAATTGATCTACCGATTCCAAATTGGCGGCAAAAATCTTCTTTATCGCTTCTAGGGACAAGTCAAACTCAGCACCGGACATATCCAAATAGTCCGTCTCATCAGCCACCTGTCTCATAAAATCAATAAAAACCTGGGCATCACTCGGACTTGCTTCTTCAAAAACAACTTCCTGCTCAGCCATAGACCATTTCCTCCACCAAGGCCTGACTACGAGCACCATGTCCTGCGAAGGTCAATTCACGACCATCTCCGCTTCGTTTGATCGTTACGGTCACATAATCATCTAAAAGGGACGCGTCTAACAATTCTCCCCATTCGATGACCGTTACCCCATCACCATACAAAAAATCATCCAAGTCAATCGAATCCGGTTCATCCCCAATCCGATACACATCCAGATGATAAAGAGGTAGGCGCCCTTCATATTCACGTACAATCGTATAGGTCGGACTTTTTATCATTTGCTCAATATCCAGCCCCGCTGCAATACCTTTCGTCAAGGTGGTCTTTCCAGCTCCTAAGTCGCCAGATAAAACTAGGATATCTCCTGCCTGTAGAAGATTCCCTAGACGCTGTCCAATGGTTGTTAATTCTCGTTCATTTTGGCTATACATAGGCCATATTATACCATAGAAGGTGGTTTTTGTCATTTTCTGGCAAAAGAAAAAACCGCCGATAGACGACGGTTTGAAATCTGATTAGATGATGGCTAAAATAATGAAGTTCAAGATAAACATAGCTGTCGCTGCCCAAAGAATTGGGTGGATTTCTTTTGTTTGTCTCTTCACGATTTTCACCAGGCAGTAGAAGATAAAGGCTGCTGCAATACCGTATGAAATAGAGTAACACAATGACATAAAGAATGCGGCGAAGAAAGCAGGAAGGGCATCTTCAAAATTGCTCCAATCCACATCAAGGAAGGATGAAACCATCATAACCCCAACGATGATAAGGGCTGGTGCTGTTGCAGCTGCTGGGACAATCCCAACAAGCGGCAACAGAAGAATAGACAAAAGGAAGCACACTGCTGTTGAAACAGCCGTCAAACCTGTACGTCCACCTTCAGCAATACCTGCAGCAGACTCAACATAAGTTGTTGTATTTGAAGTACCAAAGAGGGCTCCAATTGATGTACCGATTGCATCTGCAAAGAGAGCACGGTCCATTTTTGAAGAGAAACCTGATGAATTCTCAAGGGCTGCTTCATCTTCTGCTGAGAAGATACCTGTACGACGACCAGTACCGATAAATGTACCAAGTGTATCAAATGTATCCGACAAGCTAAAGGCAAAGATTGTCATCAAAACAAGTGGCAAACGACTGCTATTGCTAAAGAGAGACTTCATGCCATCAAAGGCAGCAAGGAAAGTCGTCCCAAGTTCACCAAAAGCATCACCCATATGACTTGAGAATGAGATGGTTGATAGATCCACTACACCCATTGGAATACCAAGAAGCGTTGTGACTACGATACCAATCAAAATAGCACCACGAACATTTTTAATCACCAAAACAGCTGTTAAGAGAAGTCCGATAATCGCTAATAGAACTACTGGATCTGTAAAGGTTGAAATGGCAGGCACTACACCACCATTTGCAGCGATTGATTGGACACCATTTGACAAATCAGCTGCATCTGGAGCAGCACCATTGATGCTCACGATATTTCCAGCTGACAATGAGAAATCAATAATATTAGCATTTTTGAAACCAAGATAGGCTACAAAGACACCGATACCACCACCAATAGCATGCTGAAGACTAACTGGAATCGCTTTGATGATGCTCTTGCGAACTTTTGTCACTGTGATAAAGATGTTAAACAAACCACAGAGGAAAACCATTGCGAGTGCTTCTTGCCAAGAAAAACCAAGTCCAAATACCACTGTATAGGTAAAGAAAGCGTTAAGTCCCATACCTGGTGCAAGGGCGTAAGGTACATTTGCAAACAAGCCCATGAACGTGGTTGAAATAACTGACGCAATGATAGTAGCCAAGAAAACAGCTTTAGTTGGCATTCCTGCTGCACCCAAAATAGATGGGTTAACAAACAAGATATAACTCATGGCGAAGAAAGTTGTCAAACCAGCCATGATTTCAGTTGATACGGTCGTGCCGTATTCTTTCAATCTAAAAAAACGTTCCATTTTTCTAAAATTCTCCTTTATTTACGAACGATATCCAAATTATACTATAAAACATTCACTTTTTCAAGAAAAATAACCAATGTTTTTTCAATGACTTTCTATTTTAGACGATTTTTGTTATACTTTTAGGAAAGTTAAAGGAGCTACTAATGAAGAAAAAATTGATTGCCTTAGATCTAGACGGCACCCTTCTCAATAACCAAAGTCAACTAAGCGATTACACCATTGAAACCATTCAAAAAGTGCAACAAGCTGGTCATACTGTCCTAATTGCGACAGGGCGTCCTTACCGCATGGCCTACCAATTTTACCAACAACTGAAATTGGATACTCCTATGATTAACTTTAATGGTTCCTTGGTCCATATTCCGGAAAAAAAGTGGGAATGGGAGCAAAATATCTTAATCGACAAGCAGTATTTGTTGGATTTTTTAGATAACAAGGAAAATTTTCAAGCTATTTTCATCGCAGGAGAATACAAGAATAAATTTTTCATTACCCAAGACCATTTGGATGAAATTCACCCTAGTCTCATGGGGGTTGAAAATATTACTCCTGATACCTTGATTAAACCCGAACTGATCACCAGTGACCCGCATTCTATCCTTATGCATACACGCGCAGAAGATCGCTATGAGCTAGCCCAAGACATGCGCAAATTGTTTAATAACGAGTTGGAAATCAACACTTGGGGCGGTCCGCTTAGTATTTTAGAAACCTGTGCTAAAGGCGTAACAAAGGCTTCAGCCCTGCAATACTTACTGGACCAATACCAGGTTGATGCCACAGACTTGATTGCCTTTGGCGATGAGCACAATGATGTCCAAATGCTACAGCTGGCTGGTACTGGGTACGCCATGAAGAACGCCAGCGATACTCTCCTTCCACACGCCGACCGCATGACCGAATTTACCAATGATCAAGACGGCGTAGCACGTGAGTTAGAAAAATTATTCTTATAAATAAGCCAAAAGACTTCTCATTCAACAATCGGAGGTCTTTTTATTAAGCAAACTGTACCGATACGCATGCACGATTTTAGTCACAAAGGGAAGCTCATCTGTTACAGCCGATTGAAAAAATTTAAAAATAGTATGTATCCCCCCTCATTCCTTGACAAATTCATCCACAGCAAGCTCATTAAGAAGGCAAATTCCTTTTCTATTTCTCTCAAATACATAGATTTTATCTATCTTTTTTAAGCGAACAACTTCATCACTTTTTTCATAATTCTTCCATAATATATGCCGAAAACTTGCACACACCTTGTGCACTTATAAGTATGTTTTCCGCTGGTGCCGGTTCCATTTTCCTATAATAAAGGATTGACAAAACTTCTGTAAGCGGTTTATAATAATGTATGTTTAGAAGAGAACAATTTTATTATAGTTAACTCTTCAAATCAAATATATTTAGGAGGATCAATAATGAGTATTGGAATCATTATTGCAAGTCATGGCGAGTTTGCTGCTGGTATTCATCAGTCTGGCTCCATGATCTTTGGCGAACAAGAAAAAGTACAAGTTGTTACTTTTATGCCAAGTGAAGGACCAGAAGATCTTTATGCTAAGTTCAATGCCGCTATTGACGCATTTGACGGTGATGACGAAGTCTTGGTCTTGGCCGATCTTTGGAGTGGATCTCCATTTAACCAAGCAAGTCGCCTTGCTGGTGAACGCCCAGAGCGCAAGATTGTCATCCTTACAGGTCTCAACCTACCAATGTTAATCCAAGCCTACACAGAGCGTATGATGGACGCATCTGCAGGCGTGGATCAAGTGGCTGCAAATATTATTAAAGAGTCGAAGGATGGTGTGAAAGCCCTTCCTGAAGAACTAAATCCTGTAGAAGAGGTAGCAGCTCCAGTTGCCGCAGCAGCTCCTCAAGGTGCTATTCCAGAAGGCACTGTCATCGGCGATGGTAAGTTAAAAATCAACCTCGCTCGTATCGATACTCGTCTCTTGCACGGTCAAGTTGCGACAAACTGGACACCAGCTTCTAAAGCTGACCGTATCATCGTAGCCTCTGACGCTGTTGCAACAGATGATTTGCGCAAAGGTTTGATTAAACAAGCTGCACCAAATGGAGTACGTGCAAACGTTGTTCCAATCAAGAAATTGATTGAAGCAGCAAAAGATCCACGTTTTGGAAATACTCACGCCCTTATCTTGTTTGAAACACCTCAAGATGCTCTTGCAGCAATCGAAGGCGGTGTGCCAATTACAGAATTGAACGTTGGTTCAATGGCTCACTCAACTGGTAAAACAATGGTCAACAACGTATTGTCTATGGACAAAGAAGACGTTGCAACCTTCGAAAAATTGCGTGACCTCGGAGTTCAATTCGACGTTCGTAAAGTACCAAACGATAGCAAAAAAGATTTGTTTGAGTTGATTAACAAAGCAAACGTACAATAGAAAGGAATACAACTATGTCAGATATTTCAATTATTTCTGCGGTCTTGGTTGTTATTGTTGCCTTCATGGCTGGTCTTGAAGGTATCCTTGACCAATTCCAATTTCATCAACCAATCGTTGCATGTACCCTTATCGGTCTTGCAACAGGAAACTTGACTGCCGGCGTTATGCTCGGTGGCGCTCTTCAAATGCTTGCTCTTGGATGGGCAAACATTGGTGCTGCGGTTGCACCTGATGCTGCTTTAGCATCTGTTGCAGCAGCTATCATTTTCATCAAAGGTGGCGACTTTTCAAACGTTGGGGTAAACGTTGCAACTGCGGCTGCTATCCCTCTTGCCGTTGCAGGTCTTTTCTTGACAATGATCGTTCGTACTATCTCTGTCGGTCTTGTCCACACAGCAGACAAGGCTGCAAAAGACGGTAATATCGCTGGTGTTGAACGCGCTCACTTGTTTGCCCTTGTCCTTCAAGGTCTTCGTATCGCCGTTCCTGCTGCCCTTCTTCTTGCAATGCCAGCTGAAGCTGTACAAGCAGTATTAAACATGATGCCAGAATGGCTCAAAGGCGGTATGGCTGTTGGTGGTGGTATGGTTGTTGCCGTAGGTTATGCGATGGTTATCAACATGATGGCTACTCGTGAAGTATGGCCATTCTTCGCCCTCGGTTTCGTATTCGCAGCTGTTACTGATTTCACACTTATCGCACTTGGTACAATGGGTGTAGCGATTGCCTTCATCTACCTCAACCTTTCAAAACAAGGTGGTAACGGTGGTGGAACTGCTTCAGGTTCTGGTGACCCAATCGGCGACATCCTTGAAGACTACTAGAAAGGGGAATGAACATGGCTGAAAAAATTACACTCTCTAAAGCGGATCGCCAAAAAGTTTGGTGGCGTTCACAATTCTTGCAAGGTTCATGGAACTATGAGCGTATGCAAAACTTGGGTTGGGCTTATGCACTCATCCCTGCAATCAAAAAATTGTACACTAAAAAAGAAGACCAAGCTGCTGCCCTTGAGCGTCACTTGGAATTCTTCAATACTCACCCATACGTTGCAGCTCCAATCATCGGTGTAACGCTTGCCCTTGAAGAAGAAAAAGCAAACGGTACTGAAATTGAAGATGCAGCAATCCAAGGGGTTAAGATTGGTATGATGGGACCTCTTGCTGGTATCGGTGACCCAGTCTTCTGGTTTACAGTTCGTCCTATCCTCGGTGCTCTTGGAGCTTCACTTGCTGCTTCAGGAAATCTTGTTGGTCCACTTCTCTTCTTCTTTGGTTGGAACGCAATCCGTATGGCCTTCTTGTGGTACACTCAAGAATTTGGTTACAAAGCTGGTTCTGAAATCACTAAAGACATGTCAGGTGGTATCTTGAAAGACATTACGAAAGGTGCTTCTATCCTTGGTATGTTCATCTTGGCTGTCTTGGTACAACGTTGGGTATCCATCAACTTTACAGTGGATCTTCCAGGTAAACAATTATCAGAAGGTGCTTACGTTGTCTTCCCAGAAGGTGCCGTTAAAGGTGCAGAATTGAAAGGTATTCTTGGACAAGCCCTCAGTGGCATGAGCTTGGATCAAGTACAAGCACAATCGCTTCAAGGTCAGTTGAATTCCTTGATTCCAGGATTGATGGGTCTTGCCCTTACTTTCCTATGTATGTGGTTACTCAAGAAGAAAGTATCTCCAATCACTATCATCATCGCATTGTTCGTTGTTGGTGTGGTTGCACGTTTCTTCGGTATCATGTAAGACACAAAAGAGTTTCCGTTTTTGGAAACTCTTTTGCTTATGATATAATAGAATAAAATCAGATAACAAAGTGAGTAAACATGGCACAGTCATTAAACAAAGAGATCGAATTTCAGACTACTGGTGTTTCCTATATGGGGATTGGTGGTAAGGTTGGAAAGTTTTTAGTCGGCGATACTGCCCTAGAATTTTATCCAGATGTAAACGTAGAAATGTATATCCAAATTCCTTGGACATCTATCAAACAAATTGGGGCAAATGTTCACGGTAGCAAAGTTAGCCGGCATTTTGAAATCTTTACCGACCAAGGAAAATTTCTTTTTGCTTCAAAAGATTCTGGTAAAATCTTAAAAATTACCAGACATCATATCGGAAATGAAAAAGTAATAAAACTACCGACACTTCTCCAAATGATCGGTAGAAAACTCAAAGAATTATTTGCCAAAAACGCATAATTCCTGTATAATAATCTCAACGGATAAGTAGGTTGTTTCCTTCTTTCAGAAAGTCTGCGGTTGCTGTGAGTAGGCATTAGGAGCAAGTGAAATTCTACCGTGATTTAATTAGAATAACAATTAAGAGCACTTCGGTGAAGTTGGATGGAACCGTGCAATCGCACTCCAACACTTGACCGGAGTGTTTTTTCTATCATATTGGAGGGAAAATCATATGCTTGATTTAAAACGAATTCGAACAGACTTTGAAGCTGTCGCTCAAAAATTAGCTACTCGTGGCGTTGCTCAAGAAACCTTGACCGAAATCAAGGACTTAGACACTAAACGTCGCGAACTATTAGTCCAATCCGAAGAATTAAAAGCAGAACGTAACTTGTCTTCAGCTGCCATTGCCCAAGCAAAACGCAACAAAGAAAACGCTGATGAGCAAATCGCAGCTATGCAAAAAGTTTCAGCAGACATCAAGGCTGTAGACGCTGAATTAGCAGAAATCGATGAGAAATTGCAAAACATCATCACTGTCTTGCCAAATACGCCTCATGACACCGTACCGGTTGGTGCTGATGAAAATGAAAACGTAGAAGTTCGTCGTTGGGGTACGCCACGTGAGTTTGACTTTGAAGTAAAAGCTCACTGGGATTTGGGTGAGGACTTAGGTATCTTGGACTGGGAACGCGGTGCTAAGGTAACCGGAACTCGCTTCCTCTTCTACAAGGGTTTGGGTGCTCGCTTGGAGCGCGCCCTCTACAACTTCATGTTGGATGAGCATGCTCAGGAAGGCTATACAGAAATGGTCACTCCTTACATGGTCAACCGCAACTCTATGTTTGGTACAGGTCAATATCCAAAATTCAAGGAAGACACCTTTGAAATCAACGACGAAGAGCGTCCATTTGTCCTCATTCCAACTGCTGAAGTTCCCCTTACAAACTACTACCGCAATGAAATCATTGACGGCAAAGACTTGCCAATCTACTTCACAGCTATGAGTCCATCATTCCGTTCTGAAGCGGGCTCTGCTGGTCGTGACACACGCGGTCTTATCCGTCTTCACCAATTCCATAAGGTTGAAATGGTCAAATTTGCCAAACCAGAAGAATCTTACGAAGAATTGGAAAAAATGACTGTTAACGCTGAAAATATTCTCCAAAAATTGGGCCTGCCATACCGCGTTTTAGCTCTCTGTACAGGGGATATGGGCTTCTCAGCTGCCAAAACCTATGACTTGGAAGTCTGGATTCCAGCACAAAATGCCTACCGTGAAATCTCAAGCTGTTCAAACACTGAAGATTTCCAAGCACGCCGTGCCCAAATCCGCTACCGTGACGAAGCTGACGGCAAGGTTAAATTGCTCCATACCTTGAACGGTTCAGGTTTGGCAGTAGGTCGTACAGTCGCTGCCATCCTTGAAAATTACCAAAACGAAGATGGTTCTGTTACAATCCCAGAAGTTCTCCGTCCGTACATGGGTGGGGTTGATGTGATTAAACCTTAACCTCTACGGAAGGTAAAAATGAAAAAGATGATGTTACTTGCCGGAGTCCTCTTGAGTCTGTCCTGCCTCTCTGCCTGCCAGAAGGAGACAAACTCTACTATCACTACTTCAACCAGTCAAGAAACCTCTAGTACCACTACTATCAGCTCTGAAACTAGTACTAGTTCGAGCAGTCAAGATGAAACAACACAAACTTCTTCCAGCCAGCAAGCCCAACCTGTCCTTGATATCCTTGGCATTCAAGCAGGCGATTATTCTAGCCTAGCTGGCACTTGGAGAGACAACCTTGGAAATACATTGACTTTCGATAAATATGGAGCGTTGGCAGAATATCCTACTGTAAAAATGGGGCCAAATTCTAATATTCGCAACAATGTTTTGGAACTATCTGTCCAAAATTCCGAACAAACGGGTAGCTTCAGGATAGTATTTATCCCTCAAAACATCACCTATTCTCCTACCTACGAAGATGGTACAAGTAGTCCAGATACTTCTGACACTAGTAAAGATCGGATCCTCATCGGACAAAATATTATCAATTCAAATCCAGACTATGTCTATTATCGTGTTGACACACCGTAGAAAAGTAAACAATCAGCTCTTCCACCTAAGAAGAGCTGATTTTCTTATGACTTATAAATAGTAAAGTGCCACTACCGACCAGGCATTGTTGATAAAATGCACTGCAATAGGATAAATCAAGTAACCTGTCTTATGATAGAGAACACAAAAGATAAGACCTCCACCTCCATAAATCAGCCAAGAGGCAAAATCGGTCGGTCCATGAAGGGCTCCGAAAAGCAGGCTTGAAACAAGCATACCAATAAGTACCTGAGACCCAAACAATTTCTTAAAGAAGTAACCCCGCAATACGACCTCTTCTACAATTGCTGGTAAAAAAGCTGTTATTAAGAAGGCCAGCCAAAAAGGAACTCCCTTCAAAGATTCTATGATTAAAGCATCATTGGCTGTTGCGATAGCACTCTGCAATTCCAACAAATAATAACCTAACATATCCGTCAACTGCATGATAGCAAAGCCTAATACGACTATCGCCAGACCATCCCAAGTAAGAATTTTAGAGTCCCAAACAGGCAGGTCATTTCTTTCAGCCCGCCACCAGAAAAAGACCAAAAGTCCCAACGTCATCAACCCAACTATTACCAAGGTGACTTGCGACTTAGACTCTTCCAATAGGATGTCTGGAAGAACAGCTAACACTAAGAAACCAAACACTCTCAATAAAATCCAAAGTTTTCCACCAATCCATTTCAAACCTTGACCTAATTGTTCCATATTCTCTCCTTCATCATTCCTATCTCTATCCTGTTCAGGAACTATGAGTAACAGAAAGCCACCACCGACCAGGCATTATTGATAAGATGTACTGCAATGGGGTAGATTAGATAATCCGTCTTATAGTATAAGTAAGCCAAGATAAAACCTGGACTAGCATAAATGATCCAAGAGCCTAGATTGGTTGGTCCATGCAAGAAGGCAAAAAACAGACCAGACACCTCAATTCCCAGAATCTTGTGCTTTTCAAACAACTTTTTGAATAGATAACCTCTGATAATGATCTCCTCGGTAATGGCTGACTGACAGGCTATCCTTACAAAGGCTAACCCAAAGGGAATAGCTCTTAACAGCTTTTCAATGCCAATCTGATTTGCAGTATCTTCAATCCCTTGAAGGTCCATGATAGTATGCCCTAAGACAGTAGAAAGGCTGGTGAATAGTAAGGTTAGGGCGACCAGTCCAAGTTCCTGCCAGGTCAGGAATTTTCTATCCCAAATGGCAAGCCCTTTCCTTTCTGCCAACCAACACATAAATACCATAATTCCAATAGAAGATATGCCGGTAGTCCATTGAGCGACTGGCGAGGTGGATTGTTACAATATGAAAGTTGGAATGAGTTCAAGAAGCAACAATAGAAAGGCCTGCAGCAAAATCCAGATTTTCCGACAAAGCCATTCCAATCGTTGACTGAATGTTTCTAGCATTTCCAAACTCCTATCCTATCCACTTCTCCATATAGACCATATCCATACCCTCCTGCTCAGGCTCGGTTTTGATAGCCTTATAACCGAGTTTTTCGTAGAAAGTGACTAATCTAGGCTCCTGTAAAACCGTACAGAGCACCCAGCGTCTAACCGTCGGATAAAGACTTTCTAAGTCTAGCATTGCCTTGTAACCGTAGCATTTTCCTCTGTGGTCTGGATCGATGCCAATCAAGCCTAGCCAGCCCTGATCTGCATCTTCAGCGACCGTTGTTCGTACTAAACCGACTGTATGCCCTTCCTCAACAATCTTGTAGTAGGTGCAATTTGGTCGTACAAAGCGTGATTGGAAGTAGTCCATAGTTTCAATAGCAGGGTTGTATTGGTCCTGATAGGTTTCATACAAGGCTGCAAATGCTCGGTGCTGAATAGGCAGCAATTCTTCTGCATTTGATAAATCTGCTTTTACTAACATGGAAAACCTCCTGAAAATTATTTTATCCATTGTATCAAATCTATCAAAAAAATACTAGGTCTTCCTAGTATTTTCTAAAGCGTTGATAGCGGTTTTCGAGTAGCTCATCAAGTGGCAAGGCTTGTAGTTGAGCCAACTGGCTGACCAAGTTTTCTTTGAGGTCAGACAAGACTTCCTTGGTCGCTCTGCCATTTTCCAAAACAACCCGATCGACCACTTGGAGTTTCTCCAACTCATAAGAAGTGATCTTCATCAGTTCTGCCGCTTCCATGGCACGACTACCGTCTTTCCAAAGGATAGAGGCGAAACCTTCAGGGCTGAGGACGGCGTACATGGAGTTTTCCAGCATCCAGACCTGGTCTGCGACTGCCAGGGCAAGTGCTCCACCAGAGCCTCCCTCGCCGATGATAATGGCGATAATGGGTACCTTGAGGTCGCTCATCTCCATGAGGTTGCGGGCAATGGCCTCGCCCTGCCCACGCTCCTCGGCACCGACACCTGGATAGGCTCCAGCAGTATTGATAAAGGTGACAACGGGACGACCAAACTTCTCCGCCTGCTTCATGAGGCGAAGGGCCTTGCGGTAGCCTTCAGGGTGGGGCTGACCGAAGTTGCGTTTGAGGTTGTCCTGAAGATTCTTCCCTTTCTGGATACCGATAACTGTCACAGGCTGACCTGCTAGAAAGCCGATACCACCCACTACAGCACCGTCATCGCGGAAATTCCGATCGCCGTGCAGTTCGATAAAGTCATCAAAGAGCTGTGTGGCATAGTCCAAGGTCGTCAGGCGAGCCTGGTCACGTGCCAAACGGATCATTCGTGCTACATCACTGGTCATCTGACACCTCCATGCATTCTCAACAAGCGACCAATGGTCGCAGGCAAGTCCTGACGCTTCACAATGGCATCGACAAAGCCGTGTTCTTGTAAAAATTCAGCCTTCTGGAAATCATCTGGCAGATTTTCACGCACTGTTGACTCAATCACCCTGCGGCCTGCAAAGCCAACTAAAGTCTGTGGCTCAGCCAGGATAACATCGCCCTCCATAGCAAAACTAGCCGTCACACCCCCTGTTGTCGGGTCTGTCAAGACCGTCAGGTAGAAGAGACCAGCATTGGAATGGCGTTTCACAGCTGCCGAAATCTTAGCCATTTGCATCAGGCTCATAATGCCTTCCTGCATCCGAGCACCGCCAGATGCGGTAAAAAGGACGACTGGCAATTTCTCTTCAGTAGCCAGTTCAAAGAGGCGGGTAATTTTCTCACCGACCACCGTTCCCATTGAAGCCATGATAAAGTGAGAATCCATGATTCCAAGGGCAACTGGTTGTCCTCCGATTGTCGCCTTTCCTGTCAAAACAGCCTCGTCCAAGCCTGTCTTTTGACGGGTGGCTGCCAATTTTTCTAGATAATTAGGGAAGTCCAAGGGATTTTTGGTTTCAATCCCTGTAAACAATTCCTCGAACGAGCCTTCATCTACTGTCAAAGCCAAGCGTTCCTGGGCTGTAATCCGAAAATTATAGGAACAGTGTTGACAGGTTTTCTCTGGTCCCAAATCCTTCTTGTAGAGGATTCCCTTACAAGCTGGACATTTGGAAAAGAGTTCATCTGGCACCTCTGGCTTTGCTTGAGGTGCTGACTCTATCCGCGAACGATTGGGATTGATGCGGATATATTTGTCCTTTTTGCGAAACAAAGCCATAGCATTCTCCTAGTTTACTTTTTTAGTTCTTCTTGATAGCGGGGTAAAAATTCTTCCATGAGGTAGGCAGTGTCGTAATCACCAGCCACCACTCGCTTGTCGGAAATCAAGTCCAGCTGGAAGTCTGTATTGGTCACCACTCCGTCAATTTCCAATTCGTAAAGGGCTCGCTGCATCTTCATCAGAGCTTCAAAACGATTTTCCCCATGCACGATGACCTTGGCAATCATCGAATCGTAGTAAGGCGGAATGGTATAGCCTGGGTAAACAGCTGAATCTACACGTAAACCAACGCCACCACTTGGCAGGTAGAGATTGGAAATCTTACCTGGACTTGGGGCAAAGTTAAAGGCTGGATTTTCAGCATTGATGCGGCATTCAATGGCATGACCTGTAATCCGCACATCTTCTTGGCGGACACTGAGTTCCTGACCAGCCGCAATCTTGATTTGCTCCTTGACAATATCCACACCGGTAACAAATTCGGTAACAGGATGTTCTACCTGCACCCGTGTGTTCATTTCCATGAAGTAAAATTCGCCCTTGGCTTCGTCCAAAAGGAACTCAATGGTCCCCGCATTTTCATAACCAACTGACTGGGCAGCCCGCACTGCTGCTTGACCGATACGTTCCCGCATGGTCTGGCCGATAGCAATCGACGGAGCTTCTTCCAAGACCTTCTGGTTGTTGCGTTGAAGGGAACAATCCCGTTCTCCCAGATGGATGACATGACCGTGCTGGTCCGCCAAAATCTGTACTTCGATGTGGCGGGCTGGATAGACGACACGCTCCATATACATGGCTCCGTTGCCAAAGGCTGCCTTGGCTTCGCTGGAAGCTGATTCGAAGGCAGGCACTAGGTCTTCAGCTTTTTCCACCTTACGAATCCCCTTGCCGCCTCCACCTGCCGATGCTTTGAGCATGACAGGGTAGCCAATCTTTTCAGCGATTTCAAGGGCTTCTTGGCTGGTCAAAACTTCACCGTCTGATCCTGGAATAACAGGCACCTGAGCCTTAATCATCTCCGCCCGAGCATTGATTTTATCGCCCATGGTATCCATGACCGTCCCAGAAGGACCGATAAACTTGATACCAACCTCTTCACAGAGGGTGGCGAATTTGGAGTTTTCACTCAAAAATCCAAAACCTGGGTGAATGGCCTGAGCACCTGTCACAACAGCCGCCGAGATGACCGCCTGCATATTGAGATAGGAGTCTGTCGAACGAGCAGGTCCGATACAGACAGCCTCATCTGCCAACATGGTATGCAGAGCTTCCTTATCTGCTTCTGAATAAATCGCCACCGTCGCAATTCCTAATTCACGCGCTGCTCGAATAATACGCACCGCAATTTCACCACGATTGGCAATCAAAATTTTACGAAACATGGCTGATTTCTTCCTCTCTAACTTCCAATCGCAAATGTCAAGGTTCCTGAGGCGGCTAATTTACCATCTACTTCTGCCTTGGCTTCCACTACTGCAATGGTGCCACGGCGTTTGACAAATTTAGCTGTCATAATCAACTGGTCACCAGGTACAACTTGCTTCTTAAATTTGACCTTGTCCATGCCGGCATAAAAAACCAGCTTGCCCTTGTTTTCTTCCTTGGATAATTCCAAGACACCAGCCGTTTGTGCCAAAGCCTCCATGATGAGAACACCTGGCATAACAGGGTATTCTGGGAAATGCCCGTTGAAGAAGGGCTCGTTAATGGTCACATTTTTAAGGGCGACAATCTCATCTTCCGATACTTCAAGGACACGATCGACCAAGAGCATAGGGTAGCGATGAGGAAGAGCCTCTTTAATTTTCAAAATATCAATCATTTGATGCGTACTAATCCTTGTCCAAATTCTACAACGTCTTGGTTGGCCACCAAAATCTCTGTGACCACACCATCACGATCAGCAGGCACTTCGTTCATGACCTTCATGGCTTCGATAATCATGAGAGTCTGCCCTTTTTTGACCGTATCGCCAACTGCTACAAAGGCTGGCTTGTCAGGGGCTGGTGACAAATAAGCCACACCAACCAGTGGACTTTCCACTACCGCACCTTCTGCCACGGGGCTGGCACCTGCTTCTACTGGAGCTGGCTCACTGGTTTCAACTGCTGGCACAGGGGCTGGGCTTGCAGGAGCTACTGGAGCAAGCGGAGCTTCTACGATTGGACTCGGAGCCGCTGTCGCCTGTTGGTTTTTACTGAAATGCAAGGTTTCCCCAGCATTGCTATATGAAAATTCTCGCAAACTTGACTGGTCAAACTGACTCATCAGGTCCTTAATTTCTGTAATATTCACTTAAGCCTCCCAACGTTTGAAAGCAATCACCGAGTTGTGACCTCCAAAGCCAAATGTATTTGAAATGGCATGGCGGATTTCCATATCACGCCCCTGTCCATAAATGACATCCGCTTCAATATCTTCAGATAATTCTGTCGTACCAGCTGTCTTTGGTGCATAAGAATGACGCATAGCCTCAATGACAGCTGCCGCCTCAACGGCACCCGCTGCCCCCAACAAGTGCCCTGTGAAGGACTTGGTAGAAGAAACTGGCGTGTTCTTGCCGAAGACAGATACGATAGCTTGGCTTTCCCCTTTTTCATTAGCCGGTGTCGAAGTACCATGGGCATTGATGTAGTCAATATCAGATGGCTCTAAACCTGCTTCTGAAATGGCCAACTTCATGGCCTTAATAGCACCCAGACCTTCTGGATGTGGAGAAGTCATGTGGTAAGCATCGCAGGTATTTCCATAACCAACAATTTCAGCCAAAATCGTCGCCCCACGCGCTTCTGCATTTTCCAAACTTTCCAATACTAAAACCGCGGAACCCTCTCCCATGACAAAACCATTGCGGTCCTTATCAAATGGAATAGACGCACGTTCTGGATCCTCAGTAGTCGACATAGCTGTCAAAGCTTGGAAACCACCGATTGCAAACGGAGTAATGGCTGCTTCTGCTCCACCTGCCAACATGACATCTTGGAAGCCAAACTTGATTTCACGGAATGCTTCTCCTAAGGCATCATTTGACGAAGCACAGGCTGTGATAACACACTTGCAGACACCATTGGCACCGACCTGCGTGGCAATATTTCCGGCCGCCATATTTGGAAGAGCTTTTGGAAGAGCCATGGGACGAATGCGTTTTGGACCTTTTTCGTTCATCCGAGCCACTTGCTCTTCAATTTCCAAAATACCACCGATACCTGTTGATAAGATAACACCGAAGCGATCGCTGTCAACTTTCTCTGTATCAAGCCCCGCATTTGCAACCGCCTCACGAGCTGCATAAAGTGCATACAAGGAGTAGTTGTCATAGCGGTTGCTATCCTTTTTCACAAAATATTTATCAAAAGGAAAATCTTTCAGCTCTGCTGCATTGTGAACATTGTAGTCACTAGTATCAAATTTTGTAATGGGACCAATCCCAATCTGACCTGTTTCAAGACTCTTCCAGAAGTCCTCTGGTGTGTGGCCAATGGGTGAAGTCACTCCATAACCTGTTACCACAACTCGATTAAATTTTGTCATTCTTTTCTCCTTATTTATCGGATTTATCGGAAAACCAGTCCAATTTACATGGATAGTCCGCCATCAATCGCAATGACTTGTCCTGTCATATATTCTTGTCCTGCAAGAAAAGCCGCAACCTCCGCAACTTCTTCTGGCTGACCAAATCGTTTCATCGGAATCTGTCCTGTCATCGTTTCTTTGATTTTGTCTGACAAAACAGCTGTCATATCGGACTCGATAAAGCCTGGTGCAATCACATTCACACGAACATTACGACCTGCTACTTCACGTGCTAAAGACTTAGAAAAACCAATCAAGCCTGCCTTAGAAGCCGCATAGTTAGCCTGCCCAGCATTTCCAATAAGGCCAACAACACTAGAAATATTAATAATTGCACCCTCACGCGCCTTGGTCATGGGTTTTAAAACTGCCTGTGACATATTGAAAGCACCTGTCAAGTTGATTTTGAGAACTGACTCAAAATCTTCTTCTGACATACGTAAAAGCATCCCATCCTTGGTGATACCGGCATTGTTGACCAAAATATCCACTGATCCTAGTGCTTGGGTAGCTTCTTCTACCATGCGCTTAGCATCTTCGCTAGAAGAAATATCTCCTGAGATCCCCGCCACTTTGACACCATAGTCTGCAAATTTCGCCAGCAAGTCTTCTGACAAAGCAGAGCGACCATTCAGCACTACATTGGCACCGAGACTGGCAAATTTATGAGCAATGGCAAGCCCAATTCCACGACTAGATCCTGTTACAAATACATTTTTATTCTTAATTTCCATTCCATTCTCCCAAAAAATTTTCAAAGCTTGCCACATCTTCAACAGAGACAACTGGCACTGTTTTATCTATTTTTTTGATAAAACCAGACAAGACTTTCCCTGGTCCAATTTCGATAAATCTTTCTACGCCTAGCTCTGTCAAACAAGCAATAGACTCATAAAAACGAACTGGCTCCATGACCTGACGTGCCAACAAGCCCGCAATCTGGTCTTTTTCCATGACCTGTGCTTCCGTATTTCCAACCAGTGGCACTTGAAAGTCTGCAAAGTCAATCGAAGCCAATTCAGTTGCCAATTGTTGACTGGCTGGTTTTAACAAGGCTGTGTGAAAGGGACCAGAGACATTGAGAGGGATGAGGCGTTTACAGCCTGCTTCTTTCAATAATTCTACAGCCTTATCCACAGCCTCCACTTCTCCACCGATAACGATTTGAGCTGGTGTATTGTAGTTTGCTGGAGCAACTAGACCTACCGCCGATGCTTCTCGGCAAACTTCTTCAATCAAAGCGGCATCGGTATTCAGCACTGCAATCATTTTCCCACTACCAATAGGCGCAGCCTCCTCCATGAAGACACCCCGCATAGCAACCAGTTTCAAAGCGATCTCAAAATCCAAAGCACCCGCTGCCACTAAAGCCGAGTATTCCCCCAAGGAAAGGCCAGCTACTGCACCAGGCGCAATTCCATGCTCCAAAAGTAGGCGATAAATCGCTACCGAAGTCGTCAAAATAGCTGGTTGCGTATAGCGTGTCTGGTTCAACTTATTTTCATCTTGGTCAATCAAGCTACGAACATCGTATCCTAGAATTTGACTTGCCTGGTTAAAAGTTTCCTGGACAAGAGCAAAGCGGTCATACAAATCCCGCGCCATGCCCAAACCTTGTGCACCTTGACCAGCAAATAAAAAAGCTGTTTTTGTCATCTTACTCTCCAACTGAGGTCCAGCGAGCAGCTTCTTGACGAATGACCTCGGCAGCACCTTCGTAAATATCTTTCAAAATTTCTTCACAAGTTTCTTCAGCCTTGACCAAACCAGCAATCTGTCCCGCCATAACTGAACCGTTCTCCACATCCCCATCTACAACAGCATTGCGAAGGGCACCAGCTCCTAGAACTTCAATGTCCTCTGCTGTTTTTTCCCCACGAAGGAAATCTTTTTCAGCCGCTGAGTAGGCTGTGGATAATTTGTTCTTCAAGGCACGAACAGGATGACCGACAATAGAAGCTGAAATAACAGTGTCAATATCCCTAGCCTTCAAAATTTTCGCCTTAAAGTTAGGATGAGCATTGGATTCTTTGGCAACGACAAAGCGAGTACCGACTTGAACGGCCTCAGCACCCAACATAAAACCAGCCGCCGCACCACGTCCGTCAGCAATACCTCCTGCTGCAATGACAGGAATCGAAACGGCATCTACCACTTGACGTACCAAAGTCATGGTCGTCAATTTTCCGATATGACCACCTGCCTCCATTCCTTCTGCAATGACCGCATCTGCACCTAGTTTTTCCATACGCTTGGCCAAGGCGACACTTGGTACAACTGGAATAACTGTAATCCCTGCTGCATGGAAACGTTCCATGTACTTCCCAGGATTTCCAGCGCCTGTTGTTACCACCTTGACACCTTCTTCAATCACCAAATCTACAATGTCATCAGCAAACGGAGAAAGTAGCATGATATTTACACCAAAGGGCTTATCTGTAATGGATTTCACCTTATCAATATTGGCTTTCACAACTTCTTTAGGAGCGTTTCCCCCACCAATAATCCCTAAGCCACCTGCATTTGAGACTGCACCTGCCAAGTCTCCATCTGCTACCCATGCCATTCCTCCTTGGAAAATTGGGTATTTGATTTGTAGTAATTCTGTAATCCTTGTTTGCATGTCATCCTCATTTTATTTGCTTAGATAATCCTTTGAAGTTCAAAACATTACCTAAACAAGAGGGAGGCATCTCCCTCCACTCATCTCTTTGATACTTTGACAAACAAAAGTTTTGAAAGTCAAAGTATTTTGCCCAATAAAATGCTATATTAATAGCATTTTAAACTTATTTTGTTTGCTCTTCAACGTAAGCAACCAAATCTGCAACTGTGTTCAAACCGTCTTCTGACTCGATTTGGATATCAAATGCATCTTCGATTTCTGAGATAACTTGGAACAAATCCAATGAATCTGCGTCCAAATCTTCAAAAGTTGTTGACAATTGAACTTCTTCAGTTTCCTTACCAAGTTCTTCTACGATGATTGCTTGTACTTTTTCAAATACTGACATGTTTCTGTCTCCTTTTTATATAAAATATTTTTTAATAACTGTAAAACAGTTCATTAACTAAAGTTTGAGTAGGATGGCGCCCCATGTGAGACCTCCGCCAAATCCACTTAAAAGTAGAGTTTGGCCACCATCCAATTGTAAAGTTCCATTCTCTACTAATTCAGACAGTAGAATCGGAATGGAGCCTGCACTGGTATTGCCATAACGATGAAGGTTGGTCGGAAATTTTTGACGATCCACTCCAAGCTTTTTAGCAATTTTTTCCAGAATACGAACATTGGCCTGATGAAGTAGGAAATAATCTACTTGACTTGTCTCTACTTCTTCTTGGTCCAATAACTGAGCAATGGTTTTAGGGAGATCACGAGTAGCAAAATCGAAAATCATCCGTCCCTCCATTTTCAGATAAGCGCTCCCCTCCTTTCCTTCTGAGAAGGGGGAAGTGAGCGATGATGTCCCAGAAGTCAACCCCTGGCCTCTAGCACCATCTGCACGAAGAAATTCGCCTAAAAAATGCTTTTCTTGACTTGCTTCAAGAAGCACACCACCAGCCCCATCACCGAAAAGAACAGCTGTTGACCGGTCAGACCAGTCCACTGTTTTAGACAAGACCTCTGCTCCAATCACCATGCCTTTTTTGTAGGCACCCGACGCAATCAGCTTATCTGCCATTGAAAGGGCAAATACAAAGCCTGAACAAGCTGCTGACACATCTAGGGCAAAGGCATTATGAGCACATATATTTGCTTGCACCAGGGCAGCCGTTGAAGGCATCTGGCTATCTGGGCTAATAGTCGCTACGAGAATAAAATCTACCGCATCTGCAGATAAACCACTTTTAGCAAGGAGTGATTCTGCTACCTTGGTTGCCAAATCACTGGTTTGCTCTGTTTTTACAATCCGACGCTCCTCAATCCCTGTCCGAGTCACAATCCAGTCGTGACTGGTATCCATGATTTGCGCCAAATCATCATTGGTTACAATCTGCTCAGGCAGATAATGTGCAACCTGACTAACTTTTGCATAAGTCATTACTTCAAATCCTCTAAGAAATCGTAAAGATTACGCAACCCTCTTTTCATAGCCTGAAACTCTATCTCGCTCATACCACTGGTAATCTTCTTCACCATTTCGTTATGAAAACGCTGGTGGAGACGATAAACCAAGCGGCCTTTTTTTGTGAGATAGAGGTGAACAACTCTTCGGTCCTTTGTCGAACGAACTCGCTCAATATAGCCTTTTCGCTCAAGATTATTCAGACTAGTCGTAACCGTCCCTAATGTCACCATTAAAGCACGGGATACATCACTTGGTGTCGCATCTTTCTTGTCTCCAATCACATCTAAGGTATGGACTTCTTTGATTGACACATCGTTAAAACGACTACTACGAAGGGTTGCTTCTTCTATGATTAAGACATTGTTAAAGACTGATGTTAGGTAATCATTAATCTTTTGGTCTTCCAAAATAAGCACCTCCTGTATTTTTGCAAACAAAGTATACATCAATACCGTTTGATTGTCAAACTTTTTTATCTATCTAATTATTAGTTTCCTTTGAATTGTGGGCGGCGTCTTTCAGAATGAGCTCGAACGCCTTCTTTAAAGTCTTCCATAAAGGCTAATTCTTTCTGTAAAGACAACTCCAAATTCTTGTAGGCTTCCCACTCTTCAAATTGACTCTTCCAAACCATTTCCTTAATAGCTCGGTAAGAATTTACAGAACCTCGTAATAATTTTTTGACGGTCTGCGCCACTGTTTTATCAATTTTTTCAGAGTCAACTACCTTGTAGACCAGGCCATACTCTTGCGCTTTTTCTGCTGATAAGCTCTCACCTGTCATGGCTAACTGACTAGCACGGTTGGCGCCAATAGCCCTTGTCAAAAGGAATAAACCACCCGCATCCGGAGCCAAACCAACGCCAACAAAAGCTTGAATAAACTTGGTTTTCAGAGAAGAAATGACAAAATCTGCCGCAACCGCCATATTAGCAGCCGCACCAGCAACTGCACCATCTGTCACCATTAACACTACTTTCGGCAGTTTTTTAATGGCAAAGGAAATATCGTTGACCAACTCTGCGATCTGGACCAATGAAGAAATATCATCCTCATCCACAGCTCGCTTCATTTCTACCAAATCCCCACCAACCGAAAAAATAGGTCCATTGGCCTGAATTTGCAAAATAGAAACTGCTGGATCCTCCTCTACCAAGGATAAGGCACTTAAAATTTCTTGACACATAGGAATGTTAAAGCCGTTTGAAACCGCAGGTCGGTTCAAGGTTAGAACAGCAACTTTATCCAGTACCTTGTATTTAATCGTTGAAAATTCCATCTCTCCTCCTTAGTTTGAATGTTAAAACATTTGAAAATCAAATTTTAATTATTGTAACATAGTTTTTTGAAAATTTATACAAAACTTTTCATGAATTTATGTGACATCGGATGAAATTCCTTAGGTATCGAAAAAAACGCTAGCCTTTGACTAACGTTTTCTAGCGATTTCTTCAACTACTTCGCTCAAACTTGAAAAGAGACGATCCGCCTGACTTTGGTCAAGTCCCATTTGTTTATCTTCAATAGCCCAAATTTCCAAACCTGCACTCACAGCTGCCTGAATTCCTTTGGTCGAATCTTCAATAACCAAGACTTCCTCAGCAGGATACCCTAAATATGCCTGAGCTTTTTGATAAACTGCTGGATGAGGCTTGCAAGCAATACAATCCGTTCCAGAGAATACTTTTTTAAAATATGGAGCAATTTCTGCATCTTCAATAGCTTTCTGCACATCACTCTTGTCTGTATTCGAACCAATGACCAGTTCAAGCCCCATATCTACTAATGTTTGTAAACTCTTCTTGGTGTCTGGAAAAACCAATTCTTTATAGGGCGCCGGATGCTCTTCCTTATAAGCTGCATATTCTTGACTTAGCTGGTCAATATCCCAGTTAACAATATCCTCTCGTAAAATCAATTCCCAAACTTGACTGGCTCTACCTCCCACAAACGTTGAAGGCGCGAGGTGTTCAATAGAAATCCCTTTGCTAGCTAGAAAATCTTTCCGTCTCTGATAATAAAAAGTCTCCGTATCAAATAAAACACCATCCATATCAAAAATAATGCCCTTGTAAACCATTGTAATCCTCCAGCAAATTTTCACTAATCCTTTCTTATTTTACCACAAAATAGGCTATAACTATAGCTTTTAATAGATTTCTAATATCACTAGAAGCTTTAGGGTCTACTGACAAGCCCCCCATATTTTGCTATAATAGTAAAAAGTTAGAAGGAGCCCTTATGAAAGTTATAAAATTTGGTGGTAGTTCACTCGCTTCCGCTGCTCAAGTCAAAAAAGTTTTTTCAATCGTCCAAGCTGACCCCGAACGTCGTTTCGTGGTGGTATCGGCTCCAGGAAAACGCGAGGTGTCCGACACAAAGGTTACAGACGCCCTTATTAAATACTACAAAGAATATATTGATGGTAAAGACGTTACCGCTAGTCAGGAATGGATTGTCAAGCGTTACCAAGATATGGTAGACGAACTTGGTTTCCAAGCCAAATCCATCAAAAAAATTGCGCAAGATATTGAAGCACTCGCCAGTCTTCCAATTGAAGACAATGAATTTCTTTACGATGCTTTCTTGGCTGCCGGGGAAAATAATAATGCTCGCTTAATCGCAGAATACTTTACTCACTCAGGACTCCCTGCTCGCTATATCCACCCTAAAGAAGCAGGTTTGATTGTTAGTTCTGAACCTGGAAATGCACGTATTTTGCCTTCTAGTTATGACCGGATTGAATCCTTGCGAGACGCTGAGGAGGTCCTCATCATCCCTGGTTTCTTCGGCGTGACAGTAGATAACCAAATTTGTACCTTCTCTCGTGGCGGATCAGACATTACTGGCTCAATCATTGCGGCCGGTGTCAAGGCAGATCTCTACGAAAACTTCACCGATGTTGACGGTATCTTTGCTGCCCATCCTGGGATTATCCACAATCCGCATTCTATCGAGGAATTAACTTACCGTGAAATGCGAGAATTGGCTTATGCTGGCTTCTCTGTTCTGCATGACGAAGCACTCTTGCCTGCCTACCGTGGTAAAATCCCTTTGGTCATCAAAAACACGAATAATCCTGACCACCCAGGTACTCGAATTGTTCTAAACCACACCAAGGAAGCTCGACCAGTTGTTGGAATTGCGGCTGACGACGATTTTGTCAGCATTAACATTTCCAAATACCTCATGAACCGTGAAGTTGGTTTTGGTCGTAAAGTTTTACAAGTTCTAGAAGATCTCAATATTCGTTGGGAGCACATGCCAACAGGAATTGATGACCTGTCAATCGTCCTTCGTGGTCGCGAACTCACTCCTATCAAGGAAGAAGAAATTCTCCGCCAATTGAACCACAAGTTGGAAGTAGATAAGGCAGAAATTGAACGCGACCTTTCGATCATCATGATTGTAGGGGAAAAAATGAAGAGTCATATCGGTGTTGCTGCTACTGCGACACGTGCTCTTTCTGAAAAACAGGTCAACTTGGCCATGATTTCACAAGGTGCCAGCGAGGTTTCTGTTATGTTCGTTGTAAAAACTAGCGAACGTGACACAGCCCTCACAGCTCTCTACGAAGCCTTCTTCAATGAAAAATAATGAATGAAAGTTTGAAGACTTGTCAGCCACCAGCCTAGCTGGTGGTTTTCTTATTTCTTCTTCCAGAAAAAAACTGGCTCGAAGCCATAATAAAAAGCAACAGATTCGATGCCGTTGCTTTTTGTCTTATTTGAGCTATATAGACCTCAAATTTTTCTTATTTTTCAAATCGTTTGATACCATCCAGATAAGTCGCTTTGAGGTGACCTTGGTCATCAACTAGAATAAAGTCTGCTGCACATCCAGTAGCAATTTGTCCACAGATATGGTCTATACCTACAGATTTTGCAGGCGCAAACGATGCCATACGAAGGGCGTCAGGCAAGTCAACCAAGCCCCATTTCACCACATTTTCAACGGCTTGAATCAACTCTAAAATAGAACCTGCTAGGCTACCAGAATCTTTCAACCGTGCCGTTCCATCTTTCACAATAACCTCAAATTCACCAAGGCGAGACATGCCTTCACCTTGACCGCCAGCCCGCATGCAGTCTGTAATCAGAACGGTTTCTTCCGCACCACGCGCTTTAACAACAATATCTGCTGCTGCTGGATGAACATGGTGACCGTCACAGATCACTTCCGCAAAAACATTATCCAAGTCCAAGGCAGCACCAACCATACCAGGCTCACGGTGATGAAGACCACTCATGCCATTATAGACATGGACAAAGATATTTGCACCTGCCTCTACAGCTGCCTTAGCCTGATCAAAAGTAGCGTCACTATGAGCAAGAGCTGTGCGAATTTCCTTACTATTAGCAAATTCGATAAATTCCTTGACCCCTTGACGCTCAGGAGCAATGGCAATTTTATTGACCAGTCCCTTAGACAGACTATGCCACTTGTCCAAGCGTTCAATCACTGGATCACTCATGTATTTTGGATTTTGTGCGCCCTTGTATTTCTCCGTGAAGAATGGTCCCTCCAAGAAAATACCTTGAATTTTAGCACCTTTTTCTTCACCAGCATGAAGGCCAATCGTTTCACAAACTGCATCCAAATTCTCGGTTGAATCTGTCAATGTCGTAGGTAACCAAGAAGTAACCCCACATGATAACAATCCTTCTGAAATGACCTTGATCCCCTCAAAATCATTGTCCATCACATCGTGAGAAGCATATCCATGAATGTGAGTATCTACCAAACCTGGTGCTAAGATATAATCGCTGTAATCTTCTATTTGCCCTTCTGGTTTTTCAAGTAAAATGTCACCAAAGAGACCATCTTCTGTCACTTCAAGATAAGCATTGTCTACTTCCTTATCTGCTAAGACAAGGGTTTTCGCATGAATATATCGAGACATTTCTTCCTCCTTTTTGGTCTATACCGATATTTTTCTTCATTATACGCCTGATAAGCTAGCTTGTCAAGTCAGAAAAAGGAGCTGGGCAAGATCCTCACGCGGACATTATCCTCGTGGACGTCTTTCCCACTCCCTCTTTTACTATTCATACCTTCTAGGAATGCGGTCTGATAGAAGACAAACCACTTCGTAGTTAATGGTATCAATGTGATCTGCCCAGTCTTGGACTGAAATCTCTTTGTCCCCATCCTGACCAATCAGAGTTACTTTAGTACCGATAGCATAGGCTCGGGGTAAACTCAGAGTCATTTGATCCATAGACACACGACCCACAATCGGACAAAACTGACCATCCACCAAGACTTTGAAGCCCTGCATTTTTCGAATAAAGCCATCCGCATAGCCAATCGGAACAGTCCCGATCCATTCTCCTTCGGAAGCGGTGTAAGTTCCACCATAACCCACCTTAGCACCTGCCTCCACCTGCTTAACATGGACTAATTCCGATGTCAGCGATAAAGCTGGTTGGATAGAGTAAGGCATGTCTAAGACACGACCACTTGGATTTAAGCCATAAAGAACATCTCCTAGACGCACCGCATTAAATACGGTATCTGAATGCCAAATACTCGTTGCGGAATTACTAGCATGCACTAATGCAGGACAAGTTTCTAGGCTACCTAGTAGCTCTTTGAAAAAGTCTAACTGTTGATTGAACTGCTCTTGGTTCACTTCATCAGCTGTCGCAAAATGAGTAAAAATCCCTTCAACAAGGGCACCATTCTCAAGTAAGAGTGCTTGCGCACTTTCCAGCTCTGCCTTTTTACGAAAACCAATCCGTCCCATGCCACTATCCACTTTCAAATGGACCTGCAAATTTGATACGTTGCTAGATGTAATTGCCAATTCCACCCATTCAAGACTGGCCACAGCTAAGGTAATATGAAACTGCTGCGCTAACGAAACCGCTGATACTGGGACAACTCCTAAGACAAGAATAGGCTCTTCAAAACCAGCTTGCCGCAATTCAAGTGCTTCATCCATGTTCGAAACACAAAATCCATCCACTAAGGTTGCCAATGTTCTAGCAACCTCTTGTACACCGTGACCATAGGCATTGGCCTTGACAACCGCGAAAGCCTTGGTATCTTCCGACAAATGCCCCATAACCTGTCTAAAATTACCTTCTATGGCATCTAAATCTACACTTGCCAAAGTCGGTCTGTGTATGCTAGCTTTCATTTTCTTCCTCCAAAATCAAACTGGCCTGTACAAAATTTCCTGAATGGCTGATACTGAGCCATATTCTTCCAGAAAAGGGAGAGCGATTGATATAGGGAGCACCTTTTTCATCGTTTAGAATTTCAATATCTTGAAATCCTAGAGTTCCAATCCCCGTTCCCCAAGCCTTTGAAAAAGCTTCTTTAGCCGCCCACCGTCCTGCTAAATACTCCATTTTTCGTTTACCAGTCAGTGTTTCAAACCGAACTAATTCTTGTATCGTCAATACTTTTTCAGCAAACCGAGGACGTCTCAGATAGGCCTCTTCAATAGCAGAAATTTCCTGCAAATCTATTCCATGTCCAACTATCATGTTATCTCAAAAGGGACTGGGTGTGATTTTACTCACGCCACCAGCCCCTCATTCCTTTGTTTATTGTAAACCAGCACGTCCGTGACAGTTTTTGAATTTTTTACCAGAGCCACATGGACATGGATCATTGCGATCTACACCGTCAAAACTTGGTGTAGAAGCCTCTTGAGCTTGTCCAGGGATAATATTTTTCACTGCAGTAGTGTGTGCTTCTTGACTTGCACGTTCACGTTCAATGTTATCATGAATTTGTGCCTTCATCATCAGACGTGTCACATCAAATTCAATGGCACCAATCATGTCATTAAACATTGAAAATGCCTCTGATTGATACTCAACAACCGGATTGTTTTGTGCATAACCACGAAGGCTAACTGCATTACGCAATTGATCAAGGGCATCAATATGATCTGTCCACTTGCTATCTACCACACGGAGAATAAGCACTTTTTGGAACTCACGAATACGCTCTTCTTCGCGTAATTTTGCAACCTGGCTATTATAGACTTCAACCGCACGATCAAAGAGATAAGCCTTGATTTGGTCATCGGTTTTATCCGCTAGGTCTGCGCGGCTGATTGAATCTTCCGCTACCAAGTTTACTTGAGCAAATTTAAGAATCGCATCGATAGCTTCATCACGTTTGCTTGCCTTATGACCGTCCACTTGACGATTGATCGTACGTTTGATCATGCTCTTAATTTCAGGCGCCAAGTTACGTTCAGCTGTAATCACATCATGGCGTTGGCTGTAGATGATTTCACGTTGCTCACGCATAACATCATCATATTGAAGAATTTGTTTACGTGAATCGTAGTTGTTTCCTTCAACACGCTTTTGAGCACCTTCAACTTGGCGTGTCAACATACCAGACTTGATAACAGACTCTTCTTCTGAAAGATTCATGCGTTCCATAAAGGCCTTGATACGCTCTGAACCAAAGCGTTTCATCAAATCATCTTCCAATGACAGGTAGAATTGTGACTCACCTGGGTCACCTTGACGACCTGAACGTCCACGAAGCTGATTATCAATACGGCGACTTTCATGGCGCTCTGTACCAATGACACAGAGACCTCCCAATTCGCGAACACCAGGGCCCAACTTGATATCGGTACCACGACCAGCCATATTGGTTGCAATAGTGACTGCACCACGTTGACCAGCATTCATAATGATTTGCGCTTCACGGAAGTGGTTTTTCGCATTGAGCACTTCATGAGGAACACCAGCTGCTACCAAACGCTTTGACAAGAGGTCTGACGTTTCAACGGCTACAGTACCAACCAAGACAGGTTGACCTTTTTCATAACGCGCCTTCACATCTGCCACAACTGCATTGAACTTGTATTCCAAACTTGGGTAAAGCAAATCTTCATGGTCAATACGAGCTATTGGTTTGTTAGTCGGGATTTGTACAACGCGAATGTTGTAAATTTCACGGAATTCTTCTTCTTCTGTTTTACCAGTACCCGTCATCCCTGCCAATTTCTTGTACATACGGAAGAGGTTTTGGTAGGTCACAGAAGCGCTTGTTTTTGATTCATTTTGAACAGGGACACCTTCTTTAGCCTCGATAGCTTGGTGAAGACCATCTGAATAACGACGGCCTTCCATGGTACGACCTGTAAATGGATCAATGATCATGACTTCTTGCTCTTCATTCACCAAATAATCAATATCATAAATCATGATATAGTTGGCACGAAGGGCATTGTCAATAAAGTGCGTCAAGGCAACATTTTCAATATCATAAAGGTTTTCCAAGCGGAAGAATTTCTCAGCCTTATCAATACCTGAATCTGACAAACCAATTGCTTTTGACGAAACATCGATAATATAGTCATCTTCACTCAATGACTTCACAAAATTGTCTGCCATGAAGTAAAGCTGGTTTGTTTCAGAGTTTGTTGCGCCTGATACGATAAGTGGGGTCCGAGCTTCATCAATCAAAACAGAGTCAACTTCATCGACTAAGGCATAATTGAGTGGGCGTTGCACCATATCTTCTGCACGAACAACCATATTATCACGCAAGTAGTCAAAACCAATCTCTGAGTTGGTTGAATAAGTGATATCACAGTTGTAAGCTTCACGTTTTTCAAAAGATGATTTCGCTGCCAAGTTGATTCCGACTGACAAGCCTAACCATGAGTACAATTCACCCATTTCTGTCGCGTCACGTGTTGCAAGGTATTCATTGACAGTGACAACGTGTACCCCTTGACCAGCAAGGGCGTTGAGGTAAACTGGCATGGTCGCAGTCAAGGTTTTTCCTTCACCAGTACGCATTTCAGGTACGTCACCATGGTGGAGGACAATACCACCCATGATTTGGACTGGATAAGGATAGAGACCGAGTACACGCTTTGAAGCTTCACGAACAACCGCAAAAGCCTCGTAAAGAAGGTCATCGAGACTTTCTCCTTTTTGGTAGCGTTCCTTAAATTCGGCAGTTTTTGCTTGCAAAGCTTCGTCTGACAATGCAGCCATTTGATCAGCATAAGCGATAACCTTATCTGCCATTTTTTCTAATTTTTTCAACTCTCCCTTGTCATTTTCTACAAGAGAACGTAGGATATTTTTTTCCATTTCATACTTCCTAATTTTATTTCAGTTCAATACCCTATTTTACCACAATGATAGGTTTTTTTCAAGGAAGTAAGCGGATTTGCTAGGCATGACTCGCAATCATTTCCAATTGACCATCAAAGCTCCATTGCTCAATGGTAGCAGGTAAAATAAAGTGCTGACCTTTTGAAAGAGGATAGGTTTGACCATCAACTGTCAAACTTCCCTGACCATCCAACACACTGATCAGAGTATAGGCAGCTGTTTTTTCCATGTCTACTAGTCCTGATACTTGCCATTTGTAAACTGTGAAAAAGGCATTGCTGACAAAGGTCGTTGCTCGGAGATTACCCACAACAAGAGTGTCAGGATAAGAATTGGCAACTGGACCAATGGTCATGACATCAATGGATTGCTGAATGTGTAAGTCACGAAGATTGCCTGCATCATCACGGCGATCAAAATCATAAACACGGTAAGTGGTATCACTAGACTGCTGCGTTTCTAAAATCATAATTCCCTTACCAATGGCGTGCATGGTGCCACTTGGGACATAGAAGAAATCCCCCGCCTTAACCGGTACACGCGTTAGTAACTCATCCCAGTTTTTATCCTCAATCATTTGAGCCAATTCCTCGCGTGAACGAGCATTGTGCCCATAAATAATCTCCGCACCTTCCTCAGCAGATAAAATATACCAACACTCTGTCTTACCTAATTCACCTTCATGTTCCATACCATAGGCATCATCTGGATGAACCTGTACACTGAGCCAATCATCTGCGTCTAAGATTTTAGTCAAGAGCGGAAAAACAAGCTCTTCTGGATTGCCAAAAAGTTGTGGCTCACTGGCATAGAGTTCGTCTAACTTACGACCAGCAAATTCTCCTTTTTCCACCAAAGAAACACCGTTTGGATGAGCTGAAATTGCCCAGTATTCTCCTACCTTATCACTTGGTAAATCATAGCCAAATTCTGTTGCTAAACGATTTCCGCCCCAGATTTTTTCCTGTAGAACTGATTTTAAAAACAATGGTTGCGCCATCACATTCTCCTTTTTCATGACATTTTCTTATTGTCATCATACCAAAAAGCCTATTTTTCGTAAATGAAAAGCCAGTCTTTTAGACCAGCTTCTATTATTTGTTGAATTTATTCTGAAATTTGTTTGGCAAGTGCAAAGTTTCCAAGCGTTGCAGAGCCATTTTCAGGAACAGCAGGAGTGACAATATACTCTGTCACATCTGGTGTTGGCAAGTAGCCATTCATAAGAACCGTAAATTTCTCACGAACACGACAGAGCATATGTTCTTGCCCCATAACACCACCACCGAAAACAATAACTTTCGGACGGTATAGAAGGGTTGCTTGAACAGCGGCTTGAGCAATGTAGTAAGCCTGCACATCCCAGACATCTGAGTTTTGTTCGATCAATTCACCACGGATACCTGTACGAGCTTCAAGAGATGGACCTGCTGCCAAACCCTCCAAACAGCCATTATGGAAAGGACATACTCCATGAAATTCACGCGCTTGGTCTTGTGGGTGCAAGGCAACGTAGGTATGCCCAGCTTCTGTGTGCCCCAAGCCACCGATGAATTCACCATTTTGAATAGCACCCGCACCGATACCAGTACCGATGGTGTAGTAAACCAAACTCTTCACACCCTTACGGACAATAGTCTCACCAAAGGCAGATGAGTTTACGTCCGTTGTAAAGTAAAAAGGAATCTTGAATTCTTTCGCAATCAAACCCAACAAGTCAACATTTGCCCAGTGTGGCTTTGGCGTTGTTGTTACATAACCATAGGTTGATGAATTTTGGTCAATATCAATCGGACCAAATGAACCAATCGCAATCCCTGCCAGACGGTCTTCGTAACGTTTGAAAAATTCTACTGTGCGTTCAATCGTTTCATAAGGAGTTGTCGTTGGAAATTGTGTCTTTTCGACAACCTGAAAATTCTCATCACCCACTGCACAAACAAATTTTGTCCCACCAGCTTCTAGACTTCCGTATAATTTTGTCATAATCGACCTCGTTAGTTTTTATTTTTCTCTATTATATCATAGATAACTAGTCTGTAAAACAGAAGAAAAAGGCTTTCGCCCCTTCCTTTTTAAGAATTTCTTCTCTTTATTTTACAACTTTAATAAAGTCAGCTCCGTGTGCAACAGTTCCTGAAGCAAGACCGTCAACACTTGTGAAGTCAGCTGTATTTGTCACGATAATCATCGTCATGGCATCCAAGCCAGCTTCTGCAATTTTAGCTGCATCAAATTTCGCGATTGGAGTACCTGCGGCAACCTTGTCACCTGCAGCAACCAATTTCTCAAAACCGTTACCGTTCATAGAAACAGTATCGATACCGATGTGGATTAAGAGTTCTGCACCTGAAGCAGTTTTCAAACCGTACGCATGACCTGTTTCAAAAGCGATTGTTACTTCAGCATCTGCTGGTGCATACACGACACCTTCATATGGTTTCACTGCCAAACCTTTCCCCATAGCACCTGATGAGAATACTGGATCATTTACATTTTCAAGGGCAACAACTTCGCCTGACAATGGAGAAACTAGTGTTTCTTCAGCAAGTGTCGCAACTGGAGCAACAGCTGGTGTTGCTGGCTTTTCGTCAACTTTTACTTCATCTTCATAACCAAATAAATAAGTCAATACAAAACCAAGAACAAATGATACAGCCACCATAAAAAGGTATTTAAGAAGTTGACCATTCCCTACATAAAGAGTCATACCAGGAATGATCGTAACTCCCATACCAGTACCAGCAAGACCTAGAATAGAAGCAAAGGCACCACCGATAGCACCTGCAATCAATGAAAGCACAAATGGTTTACGGTAACGCAAGTTGACACCGAAGATAGCTGGTTCAGTAATTCCAAGGAATGCTGAAAGAGCTGCTGGGAAAGCAAGAGCTTTTAATTTAGGATTTTTTGTTTTAACACCAACCGCTACTGTTGCAGCACCTTGCGCTGTCATAGCCGCTGTGATGATTGCGTTGAATGGGTTGGCACCAGTTGCCACTAATTGCGCTTCCAAGAAGTTGAAGATATGGTGAACACCAGATACAACGATAACTTGGTGAACTCCACCAATAAGCAATCCACCTAAGCCAAATGGTAAATGCAGAATTGCTTGTGTACCTGCCAAGATATAGTTTTCAACAACGTGGAATACTGGTCCAATGAAGAACAAACCAAGGATTGACATAACAAACAACGTAATAAACGGTGTCAACAAGAGGTCTAATACTTCTGGAACAACTTTTCGAACAGCTTTTTCAAACTTAGCCCCGATAACACCGATGATGAAGGCTGGAAGAACTGAACCTTGTAAACCAACAACAGGGATAAAGCCGAAGAAAATCGTTGGGGTAACATCACCACCTGAAGCAACTACCCATGCATTTGGTAATTGTCCCGCAATTAACATCATCCCTAGCACAATACCAATCGTTTGATTCCCACCGAATACACGGAAGGTTGACCATACCACCAAGGCTGGAAGAACGATAAAGGCTGTATCTGTCAAGATTTGACTATAAACATTTAAATCTTCTGGAAGGGTGTAACCTACCGCTGCCAAGAGACCACGAAGACCCATGAAAAGACCAGTCGCTACGATAGCTGGGATGATTGGAACGAATACATCACCAAAAGTACGTACAGCACGTTGGAACCAGTTTCCTTGCTTAGCAGCTTCTGCTTTCATTTCATCTTTAGATGAAGTTGGCAAGCCGAGTGATACGACCTCATCATAAATTTTATTAACAGTACCAGTACCAAAAATAATTTGGTATTGACCTGAGTTAAAGAAAGCACCTTGTACTTTTTCGATGTTTTCAACAACATCTTTATCGATGATAGTCTCATCTTTTACCATGACACGGAGGCGAGTCGCACAGTGAGCTACGCTGCGTACGTTTTCCACGCCACCAATTGCGTCAATGACCTGTTTTGCAATTTCAGTGTTTGAAGCCATTTTGCAAAATTCTCCTTTAAATATTTTATATCTCTTGAAAGTGTTTTCACATCTTTCTACGTTCTCCATTATAGCACAATTCATAAATATGTCAAACGTTTTGCAGAATTTTATTTTTTTAGGGGTAAACCGTTGATTTTTAATGTGAAAACGTTTAATATAAAAAGTGACATATTTGACAGAAATAGGAGATACCCATGAATTTACCAACTGAAGTCCGCTATCGTCCCTATGCAGACTGGACTGTGGAAGAAAAAGAAAAGATTGCTGCAAATGTTGCGGCTTCTCCTTGGCATGCCAACTACCATTTAGAACCTAAGACTGGCTTGCTCAACGACCCGAATGGATTTTCCTACTTTAATGGAAAATTCCAGCTCTTCTATCAAAATTGGCCCTTTGGCGCTGCCCACGGCTTGAAACAATGGATTCATGCTGATTCAGAAGATTTAGTTCATTTTACAGAAACAGATATCAAACTCCTTCCCGACCACGCGCATGACAGCCACGGTGCTTACTCAGGGTCTGCCTACCCAGTCGGTGATAAGCTTTTCCTCTACTATACTGGAAATGTCCGCGATGAAAATTGGGTACGTAATCCACTACAGATTGGTGCTTGGTTGGACAAGGAAGGCAAAATTGAAAAATTTGACGAAGTCCTCATTCAACAGCCTGATGATGTGACCGAACACTTCCGTGATCCTCAAATCTTCGACTATCAAGGTCAATTTTACGCTATTATTGGCGCGCAGAACCATGACAAACAGGGTTTTATCAAGCTTTATAAAGCAGTTGATAATGATGTGAAAAACTGGGAATTTATTGGCGACCTTGACTTTGGTGGAACAGGTTCTGAGTACATGATTGAGTGCCCAAACTTGGTCTTTGTAGATGGCAAACCTGTTCTTCTCTACAGCCCACAAGGTCTGGATAAGGCAGAGCTTAACTACGATAACATCTACCCAAATACCTACAAGATCTTCCAAGAATTTGACCCTGAAAATGCAAAACTAATTGGTGGAGCAGATATCATCAACCTAGATTATGGCTTTGAAGCCTATGCAACTCAAGGCTTCAATAGCCCTGATGGTCGTGCTCTAATCGTTAGCTGGATTGGACTACCTGATGTGGACTACCCAACTGACCACTACGACTATCAAGGAGCCATGAGTTTGGTCAAGGAGCTGTCTATCAAGGACGGGAAACTCTACCAAATTCCTGTAAAAGCCATAGAAAATCTCCGTTCCAGCCAAGAAACTTTCGGAGATAAGACTACAACAGGTAATTGCTATGAGTTGGACTTGACGATTGCTGAAAACAGCCGAGCTGAATTGGTACTCTTTGCTAACCAAAAAGGAAATGGACTAGCTGTTACAATCGATACTAAAAATGGAAATGTGCGGATTGACCGCTCAAAAGCAGGCAAACAGTACGCGATTGACTTCGGTGTAACACGCGAATGTAGCATTGACACTGACCAGACAAGCGCTCGTATCTTCATTGATAAATCTATCTTTGAAATCTTCATCAACGGAGGTGAAAAAGTCTTTACCGGACGTGTTTTCCCAGACACTGACCAGTCAGGCATCCAAGTCCTATCTGGCAAGGTGACCGGAACTTACTACGAATTGACTTACTAATATGGTTGCAAAATTAACAGACGTCGCTGAGTTGGCGGGGGTTAGCCCGACTACCGTCTCTCGCGTTATCAACAAAAAAGGCTATCTTTCCCAGAAAACCATTGACAAGGTTCAGTCTGCCATGCGGGAGTTGGGCTACAAACCCAACAATCTGGCCCGCAGTTTACAGGGGAAATCTGCCAAACTCATCGGGCTCATTTTTCCAAATATCAGCAATATCTTCTATGCCGAATTGATTGAACGCCTTGAAATTGAACTTTTCAAAAAAGGCTACAAGACCATTATTTGCAATAGCGAAAATAACTCCATCAAAGAACGGGAATATCTGGAAATGCTGGCTGCCAATCAGGTTGACGGCATCATCTCATCCAGTCACAATCTAGGCATTGAGGACTATGAACGTGTGGAGGCACCAATTGTCGCCTTTGACCGCAATCTGGCTCCTAATATTCCTATCGTGTCTTCTGATAACTTTGAAGGCGGCAAATTAGCTGCTCAAACTTTGGAAAAAAATGGCTGCAAAAATATCATCATGATTACAGGTAATGATAATTCCGAATCTCCGACAGGACTACGCCAGCTTGGCTTCTCCTTCCATCTCGGAAAACAAACGCCCATTATCAAAGTACCAAACAACCTCTCCAATATGCGCCGCGAAATGGAAATCAAGTCTGTCATCGCATCACAGAAACCAGACGGTATCTTTGTATCCGATGACCTAACCGCCATCTTAACTATCAAAGTCGCTGGACAGCTCGGACTCCATATCCCACAAGACTTGAAAATCATTGGCTACGACGGGACAGACTTTGTTCAAAATTTCTATCCACAACTGACAACGATCAAACAGCCACTGGAAGAAATTGCTAACCTGACCGTCGAAGTTCTGCTTAAAAAAATTGCAGGCGAGAAAACCAGCAAAGACTATATCCTTCCTATCCAACTACTTCCTGGAAATAGTATCTAAAAAACTCCCGAGACATTTCTCGAGAGTTTTTCTAATTTTTAGGAGAACTATTTATGAATGATGAACATTATTGAGCTGGTGATTCTGCTGCTGTTTTAGGAGGAACAACATTAAATTCTTTATCCAATTCAATGCTAGAAAGTTTAGCAACTTCTGTCATTTTAATCTTCATATCAACTACCAAACCTACAAGAGTTTGGTCATAAACCGACTCACCTAATTTGGCATCAATTTGTGAATCAATTGGCATCATCTCATTGTGAATAGCTTTAATTTTCTCAAAAGTTGACTTATCAAGCTCTAATGTTTTAACTTTATTCATTAATGCACGATAGTTTGCTTGAATGTCATAACCAATTTTTTTATTTTCAACTTGCGCCGTTAACCCCTTAGCAAGTTCTGACAACTTAGTTGCTACAGCATCAATACCGGCTTGAGTCAATTCTTTTACTTCTAATCCGTTTTTAGCTTCTGCTACAGCTTCATCAAATGCTTTAATAGTCTCTTCTGAAAGCTCTACCGTTGCTGCTTCCTTAGCATTATTTGCTTCTTCCAATGCTGAAAGGTAGCTTTCACCATTAACCTTCCAACCAAGAATTTGGAATTCAGAGAGGTATGGAGAATTACCATTATAGGTCTTTTTGATATCAAGCTTCCAATAACGTGCTAATACATTAACAGAATTTTCTTCAATCAATTTACCATTCGTAATATTAGCAACTTCTACCCAATCTTCTGATTTAAGTTTTGTGACATCTGTAATATGTGGATTTTTAGGAACTAGGATAGTTGCTTCTTTAATACGATGTTCTACAAGATTCCCACCAATGCCTGTCTCAGGATTGATGATGCGCCAATGACGCACCAAGCCTAAACTTCCAAGATCTGCAAGTATTGTTCCTTTCTCATAAAAAGATCTATAAGTGGTACTTTTATCTCCATCAAATACATATTTTATAACATCTCTCATCCCAGGAGTATTCTCTACAATTTTAGCACCAAGAGATAAATTCTCCATAAATTTCTTACCTTGCCCAACATGAACTTTCATTTGATGGATTTCTTGGTCTCCGTTATAAATACGGACATCATAACTTTCATCAGTTGAAGTGTTAAGTGAGCGATTAGTCTCTTCTCTTAATGTTGATGTAGAGCTTACAACGGTATGGTTATCATATTTGGCACGAAATTCTTCATATGTCCAATTTTGATCAACAAATTTACGACCATCAATCTCTTTTTGCTTATAAACATCAAAATCCTCTTTCCCGCTAATGAAAAATCCTGCCTTAGTCACGCTACCGAACACTGCTTGTGAAAAAATGTCATAAGGAACACCATCAGCTGGTACTGTCACTTCTGTTGTCTCATAAGATTCCGGAAGATAGCCACTTGGTTTTTGACCTTCAAAAACTGTATCGCTGTTGTTTGCCAATGGGTTGTTCTTTTTAACTGTTGCTAGCAAGGTTGCCAGGCCACCTTTATCTCCTTCAAAATCAAACTTATTGTTAGATAAATCAAATTTAGTCAACTTGGTCATAGAATCCACATCAAGATCAGCAAGAGATTGCAACTCCGATTTTGGCAATTGGAGAATTTCTAGACCTGACATACCAGTCAGCTTGATATCACCTGTTTTACGTAAGCTATCTGGCAAGTCTGTTTCTTTTAGCTCTTTTAAGTCTGTCAAATTGGTCATTTCAAGTGAAGTTAGTTTGCTCAACTTGTTCAAGCCAGTCAAGTTTGTAATACCAAGACCATCCAATTTTAGACCTTTTGTATAAAGCGCCAAATCGCCGCGATAAGGGCTTACTTGCTCTTTGACAGCTTGCAAAAGCGCTGGATCTGGGAAATCAGTTGCATTGATAAGAGCATAATCTTTATTTTTTAACATCTCAGCTTTTAATGCTCTCGAAACCGAATAATCTGTTTTAACAATTTTATCTAAGTCAGGATTCTTTTGTAATTTTTTGGGATGACCTACACCGTCACGTTCCAAAGCATAACTGAAGATTCCTCCTTTCAATCCACCATCTGGTTGCCAATTAGCATAAGCTTTAGCACGAGTCCCTTCAATACTTTTCGAAACTTGAGGGTTTGATGCATCATATTGATTTACATCAAACCATTGATTATTATCAGGTGCTCCTTCTTCATAAAAAGTAAACCCAATCATAAACTGCCTTGGAGAAATATATTGACTATAACCTTTCCAATCCTCAACAATATTGTTTCCTTGTGGTCCATAATATTGACGAAGCACTAAATCTAACGACTTAGCATTTTCTTTCAAAATAGTATGGTTATCTGATCGAAGTGTGGTATCAAGAATTAACATTTTTTCATTGTCAGCACCATTCTTACCAATCAATTTTGCAATTTCTACAAAAACTTTATTGGCACGCTCAACTTGCGCTCTTTCTTCCGGCTTGGCATCAGAGCGTACATTATAATCATGTAACTCAACATCAATATCCAATCCGTCTACTTCACGATCATAAACATACTTTTCAACTATAGCTTTAGCTAAAGCCTTATTACTCTCCTCAGTGTCTTCTGGATAAACATCCTTAGATAGGCCTGCTTTACCACTTAATTCTTTTACACCAATTGTCTGAACAACCGCTGTTCCTTGAGCATGCATTTTAGGAATATACTCATCTTTTAAAATCTTCCAAAATGGACTTTCCTCATGGACATAGTTATCAAAAACAAATAAAATATCTACGTCACTAGGTACATCAGCCATTGAGTTAGGGCGTCCAAAATTTTTATTAAGTTCTGCTTCTTGAACATGACCGTCCTTATCTTTTGCAGCTTCTTCGTTCTTTGTCGCTTCCTTATCATGCCATGTACGGAAATAACCACCATAGATTGGTCCGCGTGTTCCTTGACGGATTTCATTCACAATTCCCTTGCTATCTTTTGCACGCGCACCTTGTTCTTGAGCGTGAACAATCGTTGGCTCCAAGCTTGAAAGTCCGAAGCTTCCTCCAGCTTGCACTGAAGCACTTGCTAAAACTGCTGCGCAGACCAAACCAACTGCACACTTGGTAAATTGACGTTTATCCATTTGATCCTCCTTGGATAATGTATGATATAGTCTTATGAAGTCACCTTTTATTTGTAAGCGATTTCATTTCGTTGACTAAAGTATACCAGTCCTCTATTTTACAAAAAATACAGAAAATATAGATTTCTTACTACAAAGTTAAGAAATCCTGCATAAATATTTATACATTTCTATTTTGTCGCAATTTTGAAAAATTCCCGTAATAAGCCTGTAACTATTAATTTTTAGCAACATTCCCTTTCAGATAATTTGCTTAAAAATTACAATGATTTTACTTTTTTATACAAAAAAACACCCCTTGAGGGATGTTGATTTATTCAGTAACAAAGTGAGTCAAAACACCATTGATGAATTTGACAGAGGCTTGGTCTGAGAATTCTTTCGCTAATTCGATGGCTTCATTGACCGCGACACGCGCAGGTGTTTCTTCAAAGTAGCAGGCTTCATACAAGCCGAGACGCAAGAGGCTCTTGTCAATCGTGGTTAAACGATCCAAGGTCCAACCAGCTTTCAAGTACTGACTGAGCTCTTTATCCAATTCTTCGCGGTGAGCATCCACTCCTGTCACGAGATTGAGAAGAAAGAGCGGGATTTCCACTTCTCCTTCTACTTCTTCCTTGTCGTAAAGGTAAGAAAATTGTGCTGCTTGTAGCGGATCTTGTCCAAATTCAAGGGACACGATGGCCTGCAAGGCGCATTGACGCAGGTATCTTCTCGAATCCTTATTATTCATCGAGGAAGTCCTCGCCGAACAAGTCTTTCAAGTCTGGTTTTGGTGTTTTTTCTGGAACAATGCCATCTACGTGAACATTCACTATTGAAACAGTTACTTCAGCGTAATTATGGATAGCTGTCTTAACAGCTTTTTGGATGTTCATTGAAACTGTTGGAACATTTACACCGTATTCCAAGTAGACATAGATGTCTGCTGTAACAGTACCGTCTTCGTCTGTACGGAGGTAAACTCCACGATTAAGGGCTGTTTTTGACAATCCATCTGTAATGCTCTTGTTATGAAGCGAATGCACACCCTCCACTTTAGCAGAAGCGATACCTGTAATAACTTCTAGCACGTGTGGGGCGATAACGATTTCGCCAAGATTTTCTTTTGTCATAGTTTTTCCTTTCTTTCAGTTCCACCCAAGGAGCGAAGTGAGCGAGGATTAAGCGCGTGAAACGTAAGTTCCTTCAGCAGTATTGATGACCAATTTTTGGCCTGCTTCGATGAAGTCTGGTACGTTTACCACAAGGCCAGTTTCCATAGTTGCTGGTTTACCAGAACCTGTAACAGTAGCACCTTTGATAGATGGTTGTGTTTCAGCAACTGTCAATTCAACAGTTGTAGGTACTTGCACACCGATAACTTCTGTTCCGTAGAATTGAATTTTTACTTCTGAGTTTTCCAAGATGTAAAGCAATTCTTGCTCAACGTTTACAGTTGGGATTTCATATTGCTCAAAGCTTTCAGTATCCATGAAGTACGCAATATCGTCCATTTGGTAAAGGTAAGTTGCCACGCGTGTTTCAATGATGGCTTGGTCAAATTTTTCGTCTGGACGGTAAGTTGTGTCAAATGTTGAACCAGTACGAACATCACGTAATTTCATACGCATGATAGTATTTCCTTTACCTGGTTTGTGGTGGCTTGCTTCCAATACGCGGAGCAAACGGCCATCATCTGTTGTAAACGTCATACCTGATCTTAATTTACTTGCATCTACCATGTGTAGTCTACCTCTTCAAAATTTATTATTCGTTCTATTTTATCATAGAAAAGGATTTTTCTCAAATCTTTCATTCAGCTGGAACAAGGCTTATTTGAGAACAATCAATTCTTTCGGTGCTTTTGTCAAGACTTCACAACCTGTTTCTGTGATGAGGAGGTCATCTTCAATACGAACACCATATTTATCTGGCAGATAGATACCTGGCTCATCCGTTACCATATAACCAGCCTCTAATTTTGCATCGGAATTGCCAAAGAAAGGAATCTCATGAATATCCAAACCAATCCCGTGTCCAATCCCGTGAGTAAAGTAGTCTCCGTAACCTGCTTCATTGATGATTGCGCGTGGAATCCCATCAAAATCACGGTAGCTCATGCCTGCTTTAGCTTGCTCAATCAAGGTCTGGTTAGCACGAAGGGTTACATCGTAGATTTCGCGCTCTTCATCTGTCACTTGACCAATGTGAATAGTACGCGTCATATCGCTGACATAATGTTTGTAATAGCAACCAAAGTCAAAGGTTACTGTCTCTCCTGCCATGATCAACTTGTCACTGGCACGCCCATGCGGCATAGCAGAGCGGTAGCCTGATGCCACGATAAATTCAAAGGAAGCTCCGTCAGCACCCAATTGACGCATGCGAGCGTCCAAGAAGTGGTTGACTGCCATTTCTGTTGTTTGCCCTGGCTTGATAAAGTCCAACACATCGATAAAGGCTTGATCTGAAATGGCACAGGCCTTGCGAATGGTTTCAATTTCTACCTGGTCTTTAATCATGCGCAACTCTTCGATAAAGTTGGTCTCTGCTGCTAGCGTTACTCTTGGAAAATTCGCTTGTAACCCTTGATAAAATGAGAAAGTTACTTCACTCTCAAATCCGATTTTTTCCAATTTATCTGCAGCAACAATTTTTGCAATTTCTACCAGAGGAGTACGAGTTTCGATGATATCAAATCCATGTACATTTTCCTTAGCAATCAAGGTATAACGGGCATCTGTCAAAAAGAGACGGCGATTTTTAGAAATAAAAACGGTCCCAGCTGTTCCCCAAAAATCTGTCAAATAATAGATATTATTTTGCCCTGTCACCAAAAAACCATCTAAGTCTGTCTGCGCTAATTTTGCCTCAAAACGTGCTAAACGATCTGCCAAATGTTGTTTCATATCTACTACTCCTTGTTCTATCTGTTACTAGATATTGTAGCACGATTGGAGAGGGATGAAAAGAGGGATTTTCACTATTGACAAGGCTATATTCTAGGCTTAAAATAATAGTGCTTCATCCTATATTTATTTTGGAGGTTTTTATGAAAAAGAAGAATAGTTGCTTAACAGTATTCTTATATCTCTTAGGTGGATTACTTATCCTCTCTCTGATTCTCATGTTGATGCCCGTCATCCTCATTGGTGGTGTAATCGCCTTTTGGTACTATACCAAGAAAAAACCTGATCCAAAGAGACGAAATTTTGCTCTTACTGCAATAATAATTGGACTTATTGGTAGCTTGTTTGCAGTCCCTTCAATGCTGAAAAATAATGATACTAATACCAATTCCTCTATTCAAACCTTGGTTTCAAATAGCTCCACTAAACACTCCAAAAGAAAATCTACTCAAGAAAATAGTCAAACAAAACCAAGCATTGATCCCAACATTAATCAAGCTGAAACTGCCGTAGCAAGTCTAGAACAAGCTCCTAACGAGGAACAATATAGCATTGCTACTGCCGCCGTTGAAAAAGTAACGGACCCCCAGAAAAAAGCCGAACTTGAAAATCGTCTAGCCCTTGTCCAACAAAACTTAGCCACCCAAGAAGCAGAAACTAGCGTCAAATATCTGGAAGATCATCAAGAACGGGGAAATATCGAGCCCGCCAAACAAAAAATAAGTGCTGTTATAGATGAAGCCCAGCGAAATGGATTTGAAAATCGGATTAGTGCAGTTGTCACAGCCATTGAAACCCGTGAAGCCCAAGCAGCTCAGCAAGAAGCCGAAGAAGCTGCAGCTGCACAAGAAGAACGGATTGTCTATATTACCGGCGGTGGAAAATCTGCTGTTTATTGGTATTCTACAACAAATATGCCTCATAACACTAACATGTCAAATATCATCACAATGTCTGAAGCAGAAGCGATACGGATGGGAAAACGGCACTCCCGATCTGATTAATCTAAACTGCAACAAAGCCATCAGTAGAAAATCTACGGATGGCTTTGTTGTTCTACAACTCTATCACATGTACATCATAGCCAATCGCTTCGATGAATTTCACCAAGTCTGGAGTGTCTAGGAAAATAGTCTTTTCATTGGTGTTAGGATGAAAACTCATGCGTTTTTCAGGCATAATTTCCTGGTCAATGTAAACCGCGATGTCTTTTTCAGGATTATTGAGGAGACCAAACGGAGATACTACACCTGGTGGCAGGAGCATTTTATCATAAAGGCTATCGCTTGATGCCATACGAATCCGGTTTGCTCCGACAATCTCCTTGAACTGGTCCATGTCTAGCATTTTTTGCTCATCCATGATAAGGAGATAAAATTGCGTCTTTTTCTTATTGGTCAAAAACATAGTCTTAGTACGAACACCGTCAATACCTTCGATAAAGCTGTCCGCCTGTTCAGTGGTCAAGGCAGGTTCGTGCTCCACAATTTGAAAAGTTATACCTAAGTCATTTAATTTGTCAGCAACAGGTGTATAGAGGTCCATCATGTTTCTCCTTTTGCATTTATTTGACTATATTTTACCACAATTTTTCAACATAAAAACACAAAAAACAGCTGGAAAAGCTGTCTTTTATAAATGCAATTTTGGTTTTAAATAGTGTCCTGTATAGGAAGCCGGATTGGCCGCCACTTCTTCTGGTGTTCCTGTCGCAACAATGGTTCCACCACCGACACCGCCTTCTGGGCCGAGGTCAATAATGTGGTCTGCAGTTTTAATAACATCCAGATTGTGCTCAATCACCAAGACAGTATTGCCATCATCTACAAAACGAGAGAGCACCTTGAGCAGACGCGCAATATCTTCTGTATGCAGACCGGTCGTCGGCTCGTCGAGGATATAGAGCGACTTGCCAGTCGAACGCTTATGAAGCTCGGAAGCCAGTTTCATCCGTTGCGCTTCTCCTCCTGAAAGAGTGGTAGCTGGTTGCCCCAAGGTCACATACCCCAGTCCTACATCCTGAATGGTACGAAGTTTCCGCTCAATTTTTGGCAAATGCTTGAAAAATTCCACTGCATCATTAACCGTCATATCCAATACTTCAGAGATATTTTTCTCCTTGTAATGCACTTCCAAGGTTTCACTGTTGTATCTGCGACCATGACACACTTCACAAGGGACAAAGACATCTGGCAAGAAGTGCATTTCAATCTTGATAATCCCATCACCGGAACAGGCTTCACAACGACCGCCCTTGACATTGAAAGAGAAACGGCCTTTCTTGTAACCACGAACCTTGGCTTCATTTGTCTGCGCAAAAAGGTCGCGAATATCATCAAATACACCAGTATAGGTAGCTGGGTTGGAACGCGGAGTACGACCAATCGGACTCTGATCAATATCAATGAGACGGTCCACGTGTTCAATTCCTGTCAGAGCCCTGTGTTTTCCAGGCTTTTCAGAATTGTTGTTAAGCTTGTGAGCCACTGCTTTTTTAAGAATGCTATTGACAAGTGTAGACTTACCAGAACCGGACACGCCCGTCACCGCGATAAATTTGCCCAAGGGGAATCGAGCCGTCACATTCTGCAAATTGTGCTCTGTCGCTCCTTGAACTTCAAGGAAACGACCATTGCCCACACGACGTTCAGTTGGAACTGGAATTTCCCGTTTGCCAGAAAGATATTGCCCCGTGATAGACTTTTTATTTTTAGCAACTTGGGCAGGTGTACCTGCCGCAACAATTTCACCACCAAAGACACCTGCACCGGGGCCCACATCAATCAAGTAATCCGCTGCCATCATGGTATCTTCATCATGTTCCACCACAATCAAAGTATTACCCAAATCTCGCATTTTCTTCAGACTATCGATCAAACGATCATTGTCCCGCTGATGAAGACCTATGGAGGGTTCATCGAGGATATAGAGGACACCAGACAGGTTGGAACCAATCTGAGTTGCTAGACGAATGCGTTGACTTTCTCCACCAGACAGCGTGCCCGCAGTCCGAGACAGGGTCAGATAGTCCAGACCAACATTGCTGAGGAAGGTCAAACGGTCACGCACTTCTTTGACAATGGGTGTTGCAATAGTTTTTTCATTTTCAGAGAGTTGCAGGTGTGCCAAGACTTCCAAGTGGTCCGCTATAGACAAGTCTGAAATTTGTCCGATATGAAGTCCCTCTTCTCCCCCAACCTTGACCGCTAAAGCTTGGTCATTGAGGCGATAACCGTGACAAGTCTGACAGGCCAACTCATTCATATAAGCTTTCATCACATTGCGCGTGTAATCACTATTAGTATCATGATAACGACGGTTAACATTGGTAATGACACCCTCAAAAGGAATGTCAATATCGCGCACACCACCAAAATCATTTTCGTAGTGGAAATGAAACTCCTTGCCATCCGAACCATACAGAATCACGTTCTGCTCTTCTTCAGACAGATTTTCCCAAGGTGTATCCAAATCAATCCCAAACTGAGTCATAGCCTGTTCCAGCATACTTGGATAGTAGTTGGAAGAAATCGGATTCCATGGCGCAATAGCCCCTTCTCTCAAGGTCTTTGTCCCGTCAGGCACGATCAAGTCCGTATCAACTTCCAGACGCATTCCCAAGCCGTCACACTCCGAGCAAGAGCCAAACGGTGCATTGAAAGAAAAGAGACGGGGTTCCAGCTCAGGCACAGTAAAACCACAAACAGGACAAGCATAATGCTCAGAAAAGAGCAATTCCTTGCCATCCATGGTATCAATCACTACATAGCCATCTGCCAAACGCAGGGCAGCTTCTACCGAATCAAAGAGACGCGAACGTACCCCTTCTTTGAGAACAATCCGGTCCACAACAATCTCAATATCATGTTGCTTACTCTTAGATAATTCAGGCACTTCCGTCACATCGTAGACTCCTCCATTGACTCGAACGCGAACGTAGCCATCTTTTTGCACTTTTTCAAAGACAGTCTTGTGCTGCCCTTTTTTCTTACGAACAATTGGCGCTAAAATCTGCAGACGTTGGCGCTCAGGCAATTCTAAAATCTCGTCAACAATTTGCTCCACTGATGAAGCTGAAATGGCTCCATGTCCATTAATACAGTAAGGAGTTCCAACACGAGCATAGAGCAAACGGAGATAGTCATGAATTTCCGTTGCTGTTCCTACCGTAGAACGTGGATTTTTGGATGTTGTCTTTTGGTCAATCGAAATAGCTGGACTCAAGCCCTCAATTGAATCCACATCCGGCTTTTCCATATTGCCTAAAAACTGCCGAGCATAGGCTGACAAACTCTCCACATAACGGCGTTGTCCTTCCGCATACAGCGTATCGAAAGCCAGACTGGATTTACCAGAGCCTGATAACCCCGTTACGACCACTAACTTGTCACGAGGAATGGTCACATCAATATTTTTTAAATTGTGGGCGCGAGCCCCATGAATCACAATCTTATCTTGCATATTTTCTTTACCTCTTAAACCCCACTATTATAACACATTTTCCATAAAAACCTTTTCCTTTACCTCTCTTTTTGATATAATAGGGGGTGCGTCGTGTGCGCTAAAATTCAACTGAGGAGGGTCCTGTATGAAGCAAATTTTTCTTTCTACAATTACTGATTTAGAAGAAATCCAAACATTCCAACCAGGTGCTTGGATTAACTTGGTCAACCCTTCCCAGAGCGAGTCTATGGAAGTCGCTGAACACTTTAATATCGACATCACTGACTTGCGCGCCCCGCTCGATGCTGAAGAAAGTTCTCGTATCGTGGTAGAGGATGACTACAAGCTCATCATCGTTGACGTTCCTATTTTAGAAGAGCGCAACAACATGACCTACTATGTCACTATTCCACTCGGTATTATCTTGACCGAGGATAGCATCATTACTACCTGTTTGGAAAAATTATCACTCTTTGACCAATTTATCCATCATCGTTTGCGAAATTTCTATACTTTTATGAAATCACGCTTCGTTTTCCAAATTCTTTACCGCAATGCCCAACTCTATCTATCAGCCTTGCGGACCATTGACCGAAAGAGCGAAGAAATCGAAAGCCAACTCCATGAAGCGACCAAGAATGAAGAACTAATTGTTCTCATGGAGCTAGAAAAAACCATCGTCTACTTTAAGGCTTCCCTTAAAATGAACGAGCGAATCGTTAAAAAGCTATCTGGCTCTTCTAGCCTATTGCGTAAATACGAAGAAGATGAAGACTTGTTGGAAGACACTATGGTTGAGACCCAGCAGGCCTTGGAAATGGCTGACATCTATGGCAACATCTTGAACTCTATGACGCAAGCCTACGCTTCTATCATTTCGAACAATCAAAATACCATTATGAAGACACTGGCTTTGGCAACCATCGTTCTCTCTGTCCCTACCATGGTCTTTTCGGCCTACGGGATGAACTTCAAAGGAAATGCCATCCCCTTCAACGATATTCCTCATGCATTTGAATGGGTCATCTTTGCAGCCTTTGCCATCAGCCTTTCCCTTACCTTCTACTTCATCCGAAAAAGATGGTTCTAAACTTATCTACACAGAAAGACAATCACATGGAATTACAAGAATTAACTAAGAAAAACCAAGAATTTATCCATATCGCAACTAGCCAACTCATCAAAGATGGCAAATCTGATCAAGAAATCAAGGCTCTTCTTGAAGAAATCCTTCCAACAATCATCGAAAATCAGAAGAAAGGCGTCACAGCTCGCGGTCTCTACGGAGCACCAAGTGATTGGGCTAAAAGCTTTACCAAATCTGCTGACCAAACTAACACTACACCAGAAACAAATGACAACCCTTGGCTCATGTGGCTTGATTCTAGTTTGCTCATCTTAGGACTCCTAGGAGCAATCAACGGACTTATGAATCTCTTCCAATCTGGAACAAAGTATGGTCTCTTGACTTTCTTGACAATCGGTTTTGGTGTTGGTGCAGGAATTTACCTCATGTACCACCTTATCTATCGTAATATGGGAAAAGATGGGCAACGACCAAAATTCTGGAAAGCCATTCTCTATCTCATTCTCACAACCCTTGCCTGGTCTGTTGTCTTCCTCTTGGCCGCATTGATTCCAGCAGCCATCAATCCAACCCTCTCACCAACTGCCACTCTCCTCTTCGCAGCAGTTGCAATCGGTTTGCGGATCTATTTGAAAAAACAATTCAACATACGTAGCGCTATGCAGCCTGTACAATAAAATTAAAGACAGACTACGGTCTGTTTTTTGATGCTTCTTTATTTCTAAGCACACAAAAATGACCCGTGCGAGGCAGGTCATTATTCACTCTTGCATTTCCATGCTCACGAAAGACAGTCCTACGAGCTAGGTTTCTGCACTTTTTCGTTTCTAGGTGCAAAGAAAAAGAGGTCCATCGGACCTCTTTTTTAATCTTCGTTTACGAATGGCAAAAGAGCCATAACGCGAGCACGTTTGATCGCTGTTGTTACTTTACGTTGGTTTTTAGCTGAAGTTCCAGTCACACGACGTGGCAAGATTTTACCACGTTCTGAGATGAAACGGCTAAGAAGCTCAGTATCTTTGTAATCAACATATTCAATTTTGTTAGCTGCGATGAAGTCAACTTTTTTACGGCGTTTGAAACCGCCACGACGTTGTTGAGCCATGTTTTTTCTCCTTTATAGTTTTAATTCAGTCCATCCTTAGAATGGAAGATCATCATCTGAAATATCCATTGGATTAGTTGTACCAAATGGACTTTCTTCGCGTGCAAAGTTTGGTGTAGATTGTGCAGGTGCTTGATAAGGCGAATTATAGTCATTGCCACCAGAATATGAATTTCCAGCGCTGTAACCACCACCTTGACCTTCACGTGCAGTACGGCTTTCCAAAAGTTGGAAATTATCTGCAACAACTTCTGTCACATAGACACGTTGTCCTTGCTGATTTTCATAATTACGAGTCTGAATACGACCTGTAATTCCAATCAAAGCACCTTTTTTAGCCCAGTTTGCCAAATTTTCAGCTTGCTGGCGCCAAATAACAACGTTAATAAAATCCGCTTCACGCTCACCATTTTGATTTTTAAATTGGCGGTTAACAGCCAAGGTAAAAGTCGCAACGGCCTGATTAGACGGTGTGTAACGAAGCTCTGCATCACGGGTCATACGACCAACTAGTACTACATTATTAATCATACACTATCCTTACGCGTCAGTTTTGACGATCATGTGACGAAGAATATCGCCGTTGATTTTTGACAAACGGTCAAACTCGTTAAGAGCTACATCATCGTTTGCCTCAACGTTAACGATATGGTAAAGTCCTTCGCGGAAATCTTTGATTTCGTATGCAAGACGACGTTTTTCCCAATCTTTTGATTCAACAACAGTTGCACCGTTGTCAGTCAAGATAGCGTCAAAACGTGCTACCAAAGCGTTTTTAGCTTCTTCCTCAATGTTTGGACGAATAATATAAAGAATTTCGTATTTAGCCATTGATAGTTCCTCCTTTTGGTCTAATGACCTACACTCCTTGGTGCAGGTAAGTGAGGGATACTCACAAGAAACTATTATACCACAATTCACAACAAAAGCAAGAAAAAAGCAGGCCTAAACCCACTTTTTTCTGCTTATTCTACACTGAAAAGATATGGATAAACTGGTTGATTACCTTGGTGGATTTCAACTTCGATATCTTCAAATTTCTCTTCTAGGTCATCAGCGATTTCTTGCGCCAAATCTCGGCTACCATCTTCGCCGACATAAATTGTAACAATTTCGCTATCTTCGTCCAACATTTTGGCAAAGGTTTTTTCCAATGTTTCCATCATATCTGGGCTAGACACAACGATTTTTCCGTCAACCATACCCAAATTATCATTTTCATGGATTTCAAGACCGTCAATCGTTGTATCGCGAACAGCTGTCGTTACACTACCACTCTTGACATCAGCAAGTGAAGCAGTCATAGCTTCAAAGTTATCTTCTATAGAGCTGTTTGGATCGAAGGCCAAAAGACTAGTAAAGCCTTGAGGAATCGTACGTGTCTCAATAACCTTAACCGCAACTTCTGCAACTTCTGCCGCAGATTGAGCCGCCATGAAGATATTTTTGTTGTTTGGCAAGATGATGACATTACGCGCATTCACCAAATCAATCGCTTTAACAAAATCTTCTGTTGAAGGGTTCATGGTTTGACCACCTGAAATCACATAGTCTACACCTTGTGATTTGAAGATTTCTGTCAAACCTTCACCAGCTGCTACAGCAATCACTGCATATTCTTTTTGCTCAGCTGGTTTTTGGTAAGTATCTTTTTCAAGAACTGCCTCATGCTGATTACGCATGTTGTCTACTTTGACCTTCACCAAGCTACCGTATTGGAGACCCGCTTGCATCACAAGCCCTGGATCTTCAGTATGGACGTGGACCTTAACAATTTCATCATCATTGACAACCAAGAGAGAGTCCCCAAGGTCGTTCAAGTAATTACGGAATTCTTCATATTCAAAGTCTTTGACGTAAGTTGGTCCTTGACGAAGAGCCACCATGATTTCTGTACAGTAACCAAATTTAATGTCTTCAGTCGCTACGTGACCTGCTACAGATTTATGGTGCTCAGCGTTAATCATCTCCGTCATGACTGCTGGAGTTGCTTGGAATTCTTCAGAAGCAATGTATTCCCCTGTCAAAGCTGACAAGAAACCTTCGTAGATATAAACCAAACCTTGACCACCAGAGTCCACAACTCCAACTTCTTTCAAAACTGGCAACATTTCTGGCGTTTTCTTAAGAGCACGGTTTGCACCTTCCAAGGTTGCACGCATTACTTCAACAGCATCATCTGTTTCTTCTGCTTTTTTAAGAGCAGCAGTTGCAGCACCACGAGAAACTGTCAAGATAGTCCCTTCAACTGGCTTCATAACCGCCTTGTAAGCAACTTCTACACCATTTTGGAAGGCATGAGCCAAGTCTTTCCCATCAAGTTCTTCTTTGCCCTTGATAGACTGACCAAAACCACGGAATAATTGGGAAGTGATAACACCTGAATTTCCGCGAGCGCCCATCAACAAACCTTTTGATAAGATTTGCCCAACTTCACCAACTGTTGAAGCTGGTTTGTCCGCAACTTCTTTGGCACCATTTGTAATCGTCATTCCCATATTTGTACCAGTATCTCCATCTGGAACTGGGAAAACGTTCAATGAATTAACATATTCTGCTTGTTTATTCAATCGAGAAGATGCTGCCTGCACCATTTCTTGAAATAAACTAGTTGTAATTTTTGACACAATTATTCTCCTACGACCTTGATATTTTGAATGTAAACATTAACAGTATCTGCTGCGATTCCAAGTTGGTTTTCAAGATTGAATTTTACACGTTCTTGGATATTGCGAGAAACTTCGCTGATTTTGACACCGTAACTCATGACAGTGTAAACATCAACTGCAATGTTTCCTTCTTCAGTCGTTTTTACAACAACACCTTTGGCATAATTTTCCTTACGAAGGAGGGCCTGGAAATTATCCTTGATGGCTGACTTGCTGGCCATACCGACTACACCGAAAATTTCAGTTGTAGCACCGCCGACAACTGTGGCAATCACGTCATCAGTCAATTCGATTTGGCCGTCTTTTGTATTGATTTTAACAGTCATATTTTGCTACCTCAAATAGTTTTATCACACTATTTTACCATAATTTCAAGCTCCTGTAAAAAAGAAGACTGTTACAACCGATATCTTCTCCTTTTGGACACAAAAAAATGACCCTTAAGGATCACTTCTTCTGTTATTAAACGCGTTCTACTTTGCCTGATTTCAAAGCACGAGCTGAAACCCAAACTTTTTTAGGTTTACCGTCGATCAAAACAGTAACTTTTTGAAGATTTGGTTTAACAGTACGTTTTGTTTGGTTCATAGCGTGTGAACGGTTGTTTCCTGAAACAGTCTTACGACCAGTAAAGTAACATACTTTAGCCATTTGTATTTCCTCCTACGTAGTATAATTAAGGATGTGCTAGCACCACATACTAGACCATTCTACCACAACTATGTGTGTGATGCAAGATTTTTTTCTGTTAATTTCAGATATAGTCTACTTCTCTTCTTATAGAATCTCAGAATCTAGAACACAAGAAGAAAAAAACTATATATCAGACTTTTTATGAAGCTTTGTTTGCTCCAAATCAGAGATTTGTTCGCAGATAACCTATATTCTCTACAAAATAGAAAAAGATCTGAATAATCAGAGCTCCTTCACTTTATTCAATTAAGCTTTGTTTGCTCCAAATCAGTGATTTGTTCGCAGATAACCTATATTCTCTACTACAAAGTAGAAAAAGACCTGAATAAGCAAATCTTCTTTTCCTCTTCATTCAATTATACTTTGTGTGCTTACGATGAAACATCGTTTCGTAGAAAGTCATGAAAAAAGAAAACCTACTGTATTGTAGATTTTCTTCATTTTTTCAAAAATATTTGATTAGGCTTTGTTTGCTCCAAATCAGAGCTTTGTTCGCAGTTTTACGCCTTATTTGCTGAACCGAATACGTCGATACGTTCTTCAACTGATGCTTGGATAGCTTTTACGCCGTCAGCCAAGAATTTACGTGGGTCGAAGAGTTTTTTCTTGTCGTATTCTGCTTCGTTCGCTTCATAAGCTGCTACAAATTTACGAGTTGCGTTAGCAAATGCGATTTGGCATTCTGTGTTAACGTTAACTTTAGCAACACCCAATTTGATAGCTTCTTGAATTTGTTCGTCAGGGATACCTGAACCACCGTGCAATACGATTGGGAAGCCTGGAACAGCTTCAGTCAATTTCTTCAAGTGGTCAAGGTCAAGACCTTCCCAGTTTGCTGGGTAAGGACCGTGGATGTTACCGATACCTGCAGCAAGGAAGTCGATTCCTGTAGCAACCATAGCAACAGCGTCTTCGATTGGTGCCAATTCACCTTTACCGATGATACCATCTTCTTCACCACCGATAGTACCCACTTCAGCTTCCACTGAGATACCTTTAGCGTGTGCCAATTCAACTACTTCTTTCGCTTTTGCAAGGTTTTCTTCAACTGGAAGGTGTGAACCGTCAAACATGATTGAAGTGTAACCAACTTCGATACACTCAAGTGCATCTTCGTAGTGACCGTGGTCAAGGTGGATAGCAACTGGTACAGTGATGTTCATTGACTCAACAAGACCAGCAATCAAGTTGCGAGCTACTTTGTAACCACCCATGTATTTCGCTGCGCCCATTGAAGTTTGGATGAGAACTGGAGCTTGTTTAGCTTCTGCTGCACGCAAGATAGCTTGTGTCCACTCAAGGTTGTTTGTATTAAATCCACCAACAGCATATCCGTTTTCACGAGCTGCTTGGACAAATTTTTCTGCTGAAACTAATGGCATTAGAATCGCCTCCTATTATTTTTTGGGGAACTCCCCATACCCTTTCATTCTACCATTTTTTCAGGGAAAAGGCTAGTCTTATCTGGTTTTCTATGCGCTTTCATAGTTTTATTTTATAATTTGCAACAAAAAAGACAGGTACAAAACCTGTCTACTTCTGCGGAAAGGGGGACTTGAACCCCCACGACCTAAAGCGGTCACAGGATCCTTAGTCCTGCGCGTCTGCCAATTCCGCCATTTCCGCTTAACACAAGAACTAGTATATCATCACACTAGTTCTTTGTCAACACTTTTTTCAAAAAAATTGAAAATTATTTCATGTTTTTTACTGCAGCTGTTACAAAGGCTGTGTAAAGCTCTTCAGCATGGTTTGGACGTGATTGCAACTCTGGGTGATATTGCGCAGCCACGAAGAATTTTTTCTCTGGTAATTCAACAATTTCCATCAAACGGTTGTCTGGTGAGACACCTGAGAAGACAAAACCAGCCGCTTCAAATCGCTCACGGAATTTTGTGTTGAACTCATAACGGTGACGGTGACGACGCTGAACCACTTCTTGGTTGTTGTAAGCTGCTGCTGCTTTTGAGCCAGCTTTCAATTTACATGGGTAAAGACCAAGACGGAGGGTACCACCCATGTCTTCAATGTCGATTTGATCACGCATGATATCAATGATTGGGTATGGTGTTTCTGGATCCAATTCTGCAGAGTTAGCACCTGCAAGGTTAAGAACGTTACGAGCATACTCGACACAGGTCAACTGCATACCAAGACAGATACCAAGCATTGGCACATCGTTTTCACGTGCATAGCGGATAGCTTCAATCTTACCTTCTGTTCCACGGTGACCAAAACCACCAGGAACAATGATACCATCAGCATCACCAACCAGTTCAGCAATGTTATCAGCAGTGACTTCCGCAGCGTTAACCCATTTAAGATCAATAGCCGCATCATTAACGAAACCTGAGTGTTTAAGGGCCTCAACAACTGACAAGTAGGCATCTGGCAATTCAACGTATTTACCAACCAAAGCGATTTTAACTTTTTTCTCAAGGTTAAGAACCTTGTCAACCATCGCTGACCATTCTGTCATATCTGCTTTTGGTACATCAATCTTCAAGTGGTCACAAACGATTTGGTCCATGTTTTGCGCTTGCATGTTAAGTGGCACTTGGTAGATGTGCTCAACGTCCATAGACTCGATAACAGCTTCTGGCGCCACGTCACAGAATTGAGCCAATTTGTTTTTCACACCTTGCTCAACAGGTTGCTCTGTACGGATAACCAACATATTTGGTTGGATACCAAGACCACGCAATTCTTTAACAGAATGTTGTGTTGGTTTGGTTTTCATCTCACCCGCAGCTTTAAGGTATGGAAGGAGCGTTGTGTGGATATACATGACATTGTCTGAACCCACATCAGCCTTCATTTGACGAAGAGCTTCAAGGAATGGAAGCGACTCGATATCCCCAACGGTCCCACCAACTTCTGTAATAATCACGTCTGAGTCAGTTGTCATGGCAGCGCGTTTGATTTTTTCTTTCAAAGCATCTGTGATGTGTGGTATAACCTGAACAGTCGCACCAAGATACTCACCACGACGTTCTTTTTTAAGGACTTCGCTGTAAATTTTACCAGTTGTCACATTTGAGTATTTGTTCAAGTTAATGTCGATGAAGCGCTCATAGTGACCAAGGTCAAGGTCAGTTTCCGCACCGTCATCTGTTACATAAACTTCACCGTGTTGGTAAGGGCTCATTGTCCCTGGGTCAATGTTAATGTATGGATCAAATTTTTGGATAGTGACTTTCAAGCCACGGTTTTTCAAAAGACGACCAAGACTCGCTGCAACAATCCCTTTACCAATAGAAGAAACTACACCGCCTGTTACAAAAATATATTTTGTCAATTTTTACTCCTTTAGAATTTTTCTTCTGGGAAAAACAAAAATAGCCCCCTAGAAACTAGGGAGCCTTTTCACCGACCTCTAAAAAGAGGTGCCCGTACAATATCATAAACTATTTCCAGATTCTTGTCAAATTTCTTTTCCGAAAACTTACTCTACTTCTTCCAAATCGTCATCAGAGTATTCATCATCTTCTTCGTTCAATTCAACATCTTCATCCAAGTCTTCGTCTGGAATGATTTTGTTAATTTCTGAGTCATATGATTCTACTTCATCTTTTTCGTCATCTGGATTTTCTTCATCATATGAAGAGTTGTCTTCTGTGTCATCATCGTATGAATCTTCATCTTCTGGATCATCGTTACCATAATCAATGGCATCATCATCTCCATCCATGAAGGCATTAACACGTTTTTTCTTACGTTTTGGTGCATCTTCATCGTCTTCTTCAAGTGTAATCACTTCTTCGTCGATTTCGTCGATTGCATACCATGAACGAAGTCCCCACTTGTTTTCACCTAAAGGAATAAAGCTGCCATCTACATTCAGGTCTGAATAGAAGATTGGAAGAGCTGCACGAATCTCACTGTTAGATTTTTCTAAGTAATTTTGAATTTCATTGACCAAGTCATTGAAGTACATTTCATTATCACGACCGCGTTCCTCCAAGATAGCACGTGCCACCTCGATCATTGATAATTCACTTTTTTCTTGTCCTGCAAATACGTTTAATTCCAAGGTTATTCTCCTTTTTTGTCTTTCCTTACTATTTTACGCTAATTTTTACAAATAGTCAAAGATATTAACAAAGACTTTCTATTTCTCCTTCTGCGAATGTGCCATTTCTTCCTTAATGGGACAGGACACATGACAATCACCACAGGCTCCTTTTTGTTTGAGGCTATAGCGAATACTAAAGAAAACTGCTAAAGCTATCAATATTGAAATGATAATTGTTGCCATCACTTACCCCTTTTCCCAAACAGCCAAATTTTCTAAGCCAATCACATTTTCCTTGGTGCCTTGCGGTTTTCTCAAAATAAAGTAAGCTATTGCGAATAGAGCAAGTCCAGCCAAACCCGTCCACATGGTAACCGGCTGTCCATAAAGAAGGACCAAGCCAAATTGATAAATAACAAGACTGACAACATAAGCCAGAACGGTCTGAAAACCAATCGCCGCCCAAGTCCACTTCAAATCTGCCATCTCACGCTTGATAGCTCCCATAGCAGCAAAACAAGGTGCACAAAGTAAGTTAAAGACAAGGAAAGAATAAGCTGCCAAGGCCGAATAATCCGCCTGCAAACTGTGCCAAAGTGCTTTACTGGTTTCTTCGGCATTAGGATTGTTGTAAAGAATACCAAAAGTCGCAACAACAGTTTCCTTGGCCATTAAGCCCGTAATAGCTGCAACCGTTGCCTTCCAGTTTCCAAAACCAAGTGGCGTGAAGAGCCAGGCAAGACTACGCCCCAGGACAGCTAAAATAGATTGATCCGTTTCGACAGCCTGTAAACGAAGATTATAATTTGACAAGAACCAAATCAGAACTGTCAAACTAAAAATGATGGACCCTGCTCGCTTTGCAAAACTCAGACCTTTTCCAAAAGCATAGCGGAGCACAGCCGTCCATTTTGGGAGATGGTAACTAGGCAATTCCATGATAAAGGGACTAGTATAACCACCCAAAGCCTTGGTTTTCTTTAAGGCGATTCCTGATAGAACAATAGTCCCAAATCCGATAAAGTAGGTACTTGGTGCTACCCAAGGCACCCTTGGAAAGAAGGCACCTGCAATTAAGGCGATAATGGACAACTTGGCAGAACATGGCATAAAAGTAGCCGTCATAATGGTAATCTTGCGATCACGTTCATTTTCAATGGTCCGACTAGACATAATGCCCGGTACACCACATCCAGTTGAAATCAGCATCGGAATAAAGGATTTTCCAGACAAACCAAAACGTCTAAAAATACGGTCCATCACAAAGGCGATACGACTCATATAACCAATGTCTTCCAAAATTCCCAAACATAGAAAAAGGACGATAATTTGCGGTAGAAATCCCAAGACACCTCCTACCCCTGCTATAATACCGTCAAGAATTAAGGATTGGAGCCAGGCTTCCACCTTAAGTGACTCCAACCAAGAAGCAACTATCTGAGGAATCCACTCTCCAAAGAGAACATCATTGACCCAATCTGTCCCCATGGTTCCAACCGTCTGAATAGATAGATAATAAACAAGATACATGATGAAGGCAAAGATTGGGAGAGCCAAGATTCGATTGGTCACCACACGGTCAATCTTATCGGAAAGATTCAACTTAAAGTCAGCTTCTTGACTTTGAGCTAGTTTACAGACTTTTTCGATAAAACCATACCGTTCATTGACCACAATAGACTCTGCATCTTCAGTGAAGATTTCCTCTGTAATTCGGACAATTTCTGTGATTTCTTTCCGTTGAAAAGCCGATAAATTCAACTCCGCCCAGACCAACTGGTCTCCTTCAAAAAGTTTAATCGCATAAAATCGACTAGACCGCCCTGGAACTGTGTCTCCCAAGACTTCGATTATTTGGGAAAGGGCTGCTTCAAACTTAGGATCATATTGCGGGAAAACAACCGTTTCTATCTGTCCTTTGGTCGTCTGGCTGGCTATTTTTACAGCTTTATCTACACCTGTGTTTTGTAGGGCACTGATAGAGACCACGGGTGTTCCTAGTTGATAAGCCAACTTTTCTTCATTAACCGCTTTTCCTTGCGATTGAAGCAGATCGGTCATGTTTAGCGCAAGCATAACAGGCACACCCGTCTCAATCAACTGAGTCGTTAAATAAAGATTCCGCTCTAGATTTGTGGCATCTACCACATTTAAAATCACATCTACTTGTGGACTTAACAAATAGTCACGCGCCACCTTCTCCTCTGGACTATAGGGAGACATGGAGTAAATCCCCGGCAAATCTTGTACCATCCAGTTACTATGTTTTCGAACGCTACCGCTTTTTCTTTCTACTGTCACTCCAGGCCAATTCCCCACACGCTGACTGGCACCTGTTAGAGCATTAAATAGGGTGGTTTTTCCTGAATTTGGATTTCCAATCAAGGCAATCTGTGTCATACTTTTTCCTCCTCAAGCGGTAGAACACTGATGAGTTGAGCCTCTGACTTCCGCAAGCTAAGCTCATAGCCCCTCAGGCTGATTTCAATCGGATCCCCTAAAGGAGCAACTTTTCTCATGTAAATCTTTGTATGCCGTGTCAAGCCCATATCCATTAGACGCCGTTTGGCTTCTTTTACAGCGTAAATCCCATCTACTATGGCAAACTGTCCAATTTTTAATTCTGACAAAGGAAGCGAAGCCACTTGATGGTCTGCCTCCACCACTTCTACCTTAGATAAAATAGAGGCATCGAAGGCAAGCCGATTGCTTTTGAGCATAACAATGGCACTATTTTTCGTTTTGGAAATGAGTTCCAAACGAGCTCCCACCTTTAAACCTAGGTTAGCTAAATGATGGACACTCTCATCTGGCAAATCAATTGATAAAATTTCATAAGGGTAAGATACTCTTGCATCAAGTAAAATCAAATTTCTTGACCTCCGACTTCAAATAGGATAAAGACATCGTTTCCATTATAGTATAACACACTTTAGAATTATCAGATAATTATCATCAAAAATATTTCGGCATAGAAAAAGACCGGAATGGCTTCCAGTCTTTCTATCTAAATTATTTTACAGTTGCTGTACTTGTGATTAATTCAACAGCTTTTTTAACTGTGATATCGTGCTTCAACATATCTTCTGAAAGAAGACCACGTACTTGAGCTACTTCCATATTGTAAGTTGCAGCCAATTCTTCGATTTCAGCAGTGATTTCTTCTTCACTTGCTTCAAATCTTTCTGCTTTTGCTATAGCTTCGATAACAAGGTTAGTCTTAGTACGTTTTTCAGCGTCAGCTTCGTATTGAGCGTGAAGGTCTTCTTGAGTTGTACCTGTGATTTGGAAGTACATTTCTGGTGAGATACCTTGTTGTTGCATACCACCCAAGAATTCGTTCATAGCGCGGTGTACTTCTTCATGTACCATTTCACCTGGCAATTCAACGATTTCAGCGTTCGCAACAGCCAAGTCGATAGCTGCTGATTCAACAGCGTCGTCAAAGGCGATTTCTTTCGCTGCTTCCAATTCTTTACGGTATTTAGCTTTCAATTCGTCCAAAGTTTCAACTTCTTCGTCGATATCTTTTGCCAATTCGTCATCCAAAGCTGGAACTTCTTTTACTTTTACTTCGTGGATAGTTGTTACGAAGAGAGCTGGTTTACCTGCCAAGTCAGCTGCTTGATAGTCTTCTGGGAATGAAACTTCAACGTTTACAGTTTCGCCAGCTGAGTGACCAACCAATTGGTCTTCAAAACCTGGGATAAATTGACCTGAACCAAGTTCGAGTGAGTAATTTTCACCTTTACCGCCGTCAAATTCAACACCATCGATAGAACCAACAAAGTCAATCACAACTGTGTCGCCTTTTTCAGCAGCACCTTCTTTGATTGCCAATTCAGCCAAGTTATTGCGTTCGCGTTCAACTTTAGCGTCTACTTCTTCGTCAGTTACTTCTTTAGTAGCTTCTACTGAAACTGCAAGGTTTTTGTAGTCACCCAATTTTACTTCTGGTTTTGTAACGACTTCAGCATTCACAACCCAGTCTTGACCTTTTTCCATAGAAACAACGTCAATTTTTGGTTGTGCAACAACTTCGATACCAGCTTCTTGTACAGCTGCTTCGTAAGCGTTTGGCAACAATGCGTTTACAACATCTTGGTAAAGCGCTTCTTCACCAAAACGTTTGTCAAAGATAGCACGAGTGATTTTACCTTTACGGAAACCTGGAAGGTTGATATCTTTTTTAACTTTGTTAAATACGCGATCCAATTCTGGTTTGATGGCTTCTTGAGCGATTGTGAACGTCAATACGCCATGGTTTGTTTCTTTTACTTCAAATGATACAGACATTAGGTCTAACTCCTTAAAATTTTATTGTCATTCCTATCAATTCTACCATAAAGTCTTGAAAAATCAAAGGTTTTCATCGTTTTTTACCAATCTTCAAGAAGTTGCCAGACTGCAGAAAGATTTCTCCAAAAGAATGGGCATTTTTTCACTTGATGGATACAATTTCCCTGAGATCGTTCAATATGAGACGCACATTTCACAGCGAAAGTCGACTTAAAATTTACGAATCGAATCCGTAGTATAAGTCGCACGCGCGCCACCAATCAATTTGGGACGAGAGGCTAGTGCTGTCACATGAGCCCCACCAAGTTCACGCATGACAGGAACCAGTGGCACCTGCACCCGCTTGACATGCATTCCAATAGAAGTGTCCCCTATATCCAAACCAGCATGGGCGACAATTTCTTCCACCTCAACAGGCTCCTTCATAAATTTAAAAGCTGCCACTTGACCGCTGCCACCTGCATGAAGGTTAGGAATGACATTAACAATTTCTAGATCCTTAGCCTCAGCCAGCTCCTCTTCAACAACCAAAGCACGGTTGAGGTGTTCACAACCTTGAACGGCTAGGTAAAGACCTCGCTCTGTCAATTCATCTAAAATTGTTTTAACAATGACTTCACCAATCTCAGCACTGGAATTTTTACCAATTAAGCCACCTGCTACTTCACTTGATGACAAACCGAGGACAAAAATTTGTCCTTTTTTAATAGCACTTCGCTCAATAATATCTACAACAATCGTACGTGTTTGTTCTGCTAATAGCCTTAAATCCATGATGTCACCTCTTTATTCCAATTAAGCTCTGCTATTTCCACCAAAACGACCAAAGGCTAAGTTAAGGGCATAACCTGCAATCAAGCCAACCAAATTTTGCATAAACTCAGCCGACATCCCAGGAAGTGCCGCAGCCCATCCATAAAGCAAACCACGGCCAAAAGCATATCCTCCAACCATGACCACAAAGGTTCCGACAAGACCCAGGTAATGGCTTTTTCCTGTTAAACCAGCCAAGTACCCCTGGGCCCCATGGATAATCAAACTGAAAACCATCCAACTGGCATAGCCACCAATCAAGTCAATCAAAAATCCTGATGCTGCGCCAACAATCGCCCCCTGGCGTTTCCCAAGATAAAGGGCGGTAAAAACAACACCTGCATCCAATAAGGTCACAAACCCAGTCGGCGTTGGCAGGCTCAAAAATTTCCCTAAAACAACTGACAAAGCTGTCAGCACTGCCAATAAGGCAAGCTCTCTTGTTTTCGTTTGTCTCATCAGCACCTCCTAAAAGTGTTGGCTAACACCATATTGGTCAGCGTGTTGAATGGCTTGGTAAACAAAGACCTTGGCCTCTTTTACCGCATCCAAAACAGAGTATCCTTGTGCCAATTTGGCTGCAATGCTTGAGGCAAAGGTACAGCCTGCTCCCACATTGTTCTGTTCCAAAATCGGATAGGTAAAGGTCTCAAACGTCTGTCCGTCATAGAAGAGGTCAACCGCTTCATCTTTTTGCAGACGATTACCACCCTTAATCACCACATTAGCGACACCCAGCGCATGCAATTTCTCAGCTGCAACCTTCATATCGTCTAAAGTTTTAATGTCCATTTGGGCCAATAGCTGAGCTTCCACCAAGTTTGGTGTCACGATGGTAGCATAAGGGATGAATTTGAGTAATTCATCTCGCAAACGGCTGACTTCCAAATCATGGTTCTCCTTACAAACCAAAACTGGATCCAAAACGACTGGATGGTCAGCATGCGCTTTGACAAATGCAAGCGCCACATCCGCCGTTTCAACGTTAGGAAGTAAGCCCAATTTGACCGCCGCAAAATCCACATCCTTCAAACTAGCCAACTGCTGTTCCAAAACCTTGTCGTCAACAGGAATGACCTCAAAACCATTCTCAGTCACAGCTGTCAAACAAGTCACCGCTACAAATCCATGCAATTTTTCACGCGCATAAGTGGTCAAATCTGCATACAAACCACCACCAGAAAAAATGTCATTGCCCGAAATCGCTAGAATATTCTTGCTCATAGATAATCTCCTTCATATACAAACCATTCCCAGCTGCCGTTGGACCAGCCAAGTCACGATTTTTAGCTTCCAAAATCGTCTTAATCTGGCTCACTGGCATACGACCATTCCCAATTTTCAAGAGGGTCCCAACCATATTTCTGACCTGTTTATAAAGAAAGCCATTTCCTGTAAAGGTGAAAATCAAGAAATTACGGTCTTCTTCAAAACGAACATCCGCCTTGAAAATGGTACGAACCTTGTTTTCCACGCTGGTACCAGCTGCTGTAAAGCCTGTGAAATCATGAGTCCCTTCCAAGTCTTTAATAGCTGTCTTCATAGGTTCAAAATCAACTGGGTAAGGGTAATGCGTGGCATAGTTACGCATCATGGGATTCTTAGGACGACCAATATCCACCAAAAACTCGTAAGTTTTGAAATGCTTATTGTAGCGGGCGTGAAAATCGTCGGGAACTGGTTCCACGGCAACGATGTCAATATCATCTGGGCATTGGGTATCGAGTCCAAAGCGTAGCTTTTCCACATCACGCGCCTGAGGCAAATCAAAGTGAATCACCTGACCATAGGCATGAACGCCAGCATCTGTCCGCCCCGCCCCATGAATGGTTACTGGCTGACCACTGTTCAACCGCAGAAGCGTCTTTTCAATCTCTTCTTGGACCGTGCGACAATGTGGCTGACGCTGAAAGCCCGAAAAATCTGTCCCATCATAGGAAATAATTGCTTTATATCTTACCATAGTTAGATTGTAGCTTATGGAAGGGCATTTCACAAGTAAGACTATTCCTATCTGTGCTAGGTCAGATACCTGCTCGCATTTCTAGCTTAAATAGTGTATAATAACAGAAAAAATACGGAAAAAGGAGCCTGCTCCAGCAATGTCTCAAACAGCACACACCAGAGCCTATGAACAGGTTATTTCCCATCTGAAACATCACGGCGTTCGTATTACTGAAACACGTAGGGCTGTCATTCGTTATCTGATAGAACACCACTACCATCCTAGCGCTGAGATGATTTATAGTGAATTAAAACCATTCTTTCCTAACATGAGTCTGGCAACAGTCTATAACAATTTGAAAGTCTTGGTCGAACACGGATTTGTGACGGAAATCAAACGCAGCAAAGATGCAACTACCTATTACGATTTCATGGGACACGATCATCTCAATGTCATCTGTGAAAATTGTGGAAAAATTACAGATGTCGAATTGGACCTTCCCTCTATCGGACAAGAAATCGCCCTGTTATCTGGCTATAAAATCACGCGCGAAGTTACCACTGCCTACGGTCTTTGCCCCGATTGCGCTACAAAATAAAGGTTTATGAAAAAAATTAAAAAACTGCCCTTTGCAAGCACTGGATTGCTGCTCGGTATCGTCGCCCTCGGCAACCTCATGAAAAACTTCAACCCAATCCTCTCCAACCTACTTTTTGGACTGGCAGGTTTGCTTTTTTTCGCCTTGCTGATAAAAATCAACAAATGCACTGACGAACTGAACAACATCCTCAGTAAAAGTCTACCAACGTCAAGTCTGCCAACCTTCACTATGGCGCTCATGCTGACAGGTACACACCTGCCCTTCTTCTGGTATTTAGGCATCCTACTGCACCTAGGCTTTATCGTCCATTTCACACGGTTGATTTGGAAAAAAGCAGAGCTAAAAGATATTTATCCTAGCTGGTATATCATCTACGTTGGACTGGCAGCTGGCGCTATCACTGTACCACAGGTTGGAATCCCGGCCCTTGGCTGGTTTTGCTGGCTATTCGGATTGGTCAGTTACCTTATCCTCCTGCCTTCTATCCTCTATCGTCTGAAAACCATTGCTATTCCAGCTGAAAACAAACTCAATATCGCTATCCTAGCAGCACCTGCCTCACTCTTGCTCTTAGGAGCATTATCTCTCAAGGTTAGCTGGACCATCGTCCCACTCCTTGTCTTATCACAGACTTTCTATTTCTGGACGATTTTTCTCTTGCGAAACGTGTGGAAAACACCCTTTGTCCCAATCTGGTCAGGTATGACCTTCCCATCTGTCTCAACAGCAACTGCTCTCCGCGGTAGCCTGCTTTATCTGGGGATTAGCAATCCACTACTTTCTAGTCTTTCTGCACTTGAAATCATCTTTGCCAGCACCATTGTGATGATTGTTGCTGCCCACTATCTGAATTTTGTATATAACAAAAAGGACTAGACAGTCCTTTTTTCATTTAGTAAGTTGCTAAGCGTTTTTCCAATCGGTCTTGACCAAAGGCGTAAGCCGTACAGATAATCCAGTAAATCAAGGCTACACAGATGTAAACTGTCATATAATCCGACTTGGCACCACCCACGATTTTTGCCTTATTGAAAATTTCTGATACAGTAATCATAGCCGTTAACGAGGTAGATTTGACCATGTCCAAAAGAACATTGCTCAGAGGGGGGAGGGCAATCCGAAAGGCTTGCGGAATGATAACCTTGCGATAGATAACAGATGTTTTCAATCCTAAAGAGCGTGCCGCCTCCCATTGTCCCACATCTACTGCTTTCAAAGAAGAACGTATGATTTCAGAAATGTAAGCACTAGACATGGAGGTAAAAGCGATAATACTGGATGTCACCGCATCCAGCTCCAAGCCCATAAAAGGAAGGCCAAAGTAGATGAAGAAGAGCAAGACCATAAGTGGAATACCCCGCATAAGGGAAACATGAAGCGTCGCTATCCAACGAAAAGGAGGGAATTTAGACATCCGCATAAGGGCGACAAAAAAGCCACAAAAAGTTCCCAATCCAAAGCCAAGCAAAGACAAGGACAAAGTAAAGGGAAGACCTTCCAAGATTTTTGGAAGAGCTTCAAGCGCCAGCTTCGGGTCAAAAATGGCTTGCCAGTTAATCATGTATTTCTCCTTTTACAAACAAAGAAGTCGGGAGGACCCAACTTCTTTTCACGGTGTGAACCGTTTAGTTTTTGACATCTGAAGTATCAACAACTGGAATATTGTCTACATTTTCCAATTTTTCAGTCAAATCTTGACCAGCGTAATATTTTTCAGAGATAGCTTTGAGAGTGCCGTCTTTTTTCATTTCTTTGATGACGCCGTCAATTTTTTCTTTCAAACTTGTATCTTTTTTGCTCATGATGATCACGCTGCTTGAAGGATTATATTTGACATCACCCATTTTCACCTTAATATCTGGGAATTTTTTAGTAATCAATTGTACGGCAATCACTTGTGTGTAGTAGTCATTTGGAATGAAGTCCGTACGTCCAGTTGACACATCACGAAGATAAACATCATTGGTCACATTGTCGTAGATAACTGGCTCTGCACCCAATTTTTCAGCAATTTTCATGAACTGTGTACCAGCACCACCACCAGCTTTTTTGCCTTTCCAGTCTGAAAGATCAGCTTTTGTAATGTTTGATGAGCCGTCTTCACGCACAATCATACCCCCCACTGAGTACTTGTAGGCTTCTGAAACATTGTATTTCTCTTTACGCTCTTCAGTTGGATCAAAGTTATTGACAGTAATGTCTACTTTACCACTATCAAGAGAAGTGAAGGCTTCTGCGACACCGATTTCTTGGTAGTCAATCTTGATATCCAAGCGTTTCCCAATTTCATTGAGCATATCGATTTCGTAACCAACCAATTCATCCTTGTCATTATGGAAGGAAGTTGGATAGAGGGTACCAGGGGTAGCGACTGTGATAACGCCGGCTTCTTTGACGCGGTCCCATTCGCTTTGGTCAGCAGATTTTGAAGAACCATTTGAACAAGCCGCAAGAGCTAATGTAGACACAAGGGCAACTGAGGCCAACACTTTTTTGAACATATAAATCTCCTTTTTTCTGATGTTAAATCATCAACAAAAATAGGTTAACACATTGAAAGCCCTTTTAGCAAACCATTTGTCTGAAAATTTTTAGAAAGTTTCACACCTCAAAATACCAGTAGTTTCAAGTTCACTCGCTAATTGTAATAAAAGATTTTCTCTGCCTTTGGCGGCAGTAAATTGAGTTCCTAAAGGTAAACCTTCTACCGTTTCATAGGTTGGTAAGCTAATAGCTGGTTGTCCTGTTAGATTTGCTTGCTGAGTAAAGGGCGTCCAAGACAGACTCTCTGCAAACATTTCCCAGATCAGTTCCTGCTGCTTTTCCATATCAAACTCGTCCATGTGCAGCAGTTTCTCCTGCAATTCTTTGCCTAAGGCAAATTGACCATGCTTGGGTGCAGGTCCATTGACTGTCGGTGTGAGTAGCAAGTCAAATTCTTGATGAAAATCCCACATTTTAGCACTGTAGCGGTCCCAATCCTGCAAAACCTTTGAGTAAAGTTTAGCAGGAATTTTTTGGCCACTGCGAAAAATAGCCCATGTCATGACTTCCATGTCATCTGGCGTCATTGCTCGACCAAAACCAGCTTCAATCTCGTCGAACATTTGTGCTGTCTCAACGCTGTTCATGATGTAGTAGGACTGCATAGCCTCCACACCATTGATGGGCTGGCCGGACATTTCTACAACCTCATGCCCCATTTTTTCTAAGATTGGAAGCAAGGATAAGACAGCCTGTTTGGCGTCTTCTGAAACGTGTGAACCAATGGGAGATTCTACAGAAAAAGCAATCTTCAGAGACGATTTATGCTTTGCATTCTGCAAAAGTGGCAGTGGAAACGGACTTTCCAACTGACAGACCTGCATACCGTAGAGAAGATTTTTTGTGTCTCGGACTGACTTGGTTAGGGCAAATTGACTCGAAGCACCTTGCCAACCTCTGTAAGAAGAGGGACCAACTGGAATCCGACCACGACTAGGCTTGAGCCCAATCAGTCCATTGAAACTAGCCGGAATACGGATAGAGCCACCGCCATCAGAAGCAGCAGCTAGCGGCACCATGCCAGAAGCAACCGCAGCGGCCGCACCGCCACTAGAACCACCTGCATTTTGACCTAGATCAAACGGATTATGAACCACCCCATGCAAGCTACTATCTGATATATTTTTAAAACCAAACTCAGGTGTATTAGTCCGACCAAGCACAACAAAACCTAATTCTTCTAATTTTTTAACATAATTATCTGTCCCTTGAGCACGGAAATGGACAAACAAACGAGAACCAGATGTTGATAAGTGACCTGCTTGGTTTTGACCTAAATCCTTGAGAAGAATCGGCACACCAGCAAATAATTTTCCTGTAAAATCAGCAGACTGCGCCCGCTGTAAAGCTTCTTCGTATTGCTTATAGACCACTGCATTGAGATTAGGATTGTGTTTCTCAATTTTTTTAATAGCTTCCTCTACCAATTCTGTCGGAGTGACCTTTTTCTCTCTAACCGCTTGCGCCATAGACGTCGCATCCATCCACATACCGCACCCTCACTTTCTTTGCACCTAGACTATCACAGACACTAAAAATCAGCAAGTCATGCAACTTACTGATTTTTGATTTTATAAATCTTCGAAAGCATCCTTCACTTTGTCAAAAAAGCCTTTTTTCTGCGGGTTAATGGCAATATTGCCTGCTGCCGCAAAGTCTCGAAGAGCTTCTTTTTGCTTATCGTTTAAGTTGGTTGGGGTCACCACATTAACAGTGACATATTGGTCTCCAATACCATTTCCACGGAGACTTGGCGCACCCTTACCTTTGAGACGGAAAGTTTTACCAGTCTGCGTCCCTTCTGGAATAACCAAGTCCACATCGCCATGAACAGTTGGGACATGGACTGTATCACCAAGCGCTGCTTGAACAAAATTGAGGTTGAGACTGTAATAAATACTTGTCCCTTGACGTTCAAATTTGTCAGAAGCCTGCACCTGAATAACGACATGAAGATCTCCGTACGGACCACCGTTGAAACCAGCCTCACCTTGACCTGCTAAGCGGATTTTTTGACCTGTTTCCACACCAGGAGGAACCTTAACAGGGACTTTGTGTGCTTGTTTTTCATGACCTGTTCCGTGACAAGTTTGACATGGATCCTTGATTTCTTTTCCACGACCGTGACAGACATCACAAGTCATTTGACGACGCATGGTACCCAGTGGCGTATGGGTATCCACGTTGATTGTCCCCGTACCGTGGCAACGACCACATGTTACAGGGCTAGTACCTGGTTTTGCACCCGAACCCGTACAAGTATGACAGGTTGCTTCACGGTAGTATTTGACTTCTTTTTCTGTCCCAAAAATCGCTTCTTCAAAGGTAATTTCCAAGCCATAAGTTAAGTTATCACCTTGACGCGGAGCGTTCGGATTACGGCTAGCGCCTCCACCACCAAAGAAGCTAGAGAAGATATCTTCAAAGCCACCAAAACCAGCTCCGTCAAAGCCACCAAATCCTCCTGCGCCTCCACCGAAGCCACCATTAGCTCCTGTAGGGCCATACTGGTCATAGGCTGCACGTTTTTGGGCATCACTCAGTGTCTCGTAAGCCTCTTGGACGTCCTTATATTTTTGCTCAGCACCTTCCTCTTTATTGATGTCTGGATGGTATTTCTTAGACATCTTACGGTAAGCCCGTTTAATTTCATCCTGGGAAGCATCTTTTAACACCCCAAGACGATCATAATATTCTGTATTGTTCATATAAGATACCAAGCCCGTAAAAGGCAAAGTGAAAATAGGGAATCAACAGAAAATCCTAATTTTCTAGGTGATCCATCTTTTTCACACGGCCTTTAGGGCGGGTTCAATTCCTTTCAAATTTCTATGTCTGGAGATACACTTGTTGATAAGCGCCTTGAGTGATGGGGCGCAAGCGACCACCGTTGGACGAATGTGAAAAACACTGCGTTTCCTATTCCCAACCTCTTACAATCCCCCAGACTGTAAGAGCATTGCTAAACAGCAAGCCTAGAGGCTTGCTATTTCCCCTGACCAATGATTCTCATTGGTCTTTTCACCACGGCGAAAACCATTCGTGTTGGCAACGTTGGCAACCTTTGGTCGCATCTGTCTTTTATTGACAAAACAGGCGGAGCGAGGCGCCCCGCCTATTTAAATTTTGATTTCCTCTTACCAGTTACGACACGAGGAAGCAAAATCAATACTATTTTGCTGACGAATTAGTAAGGCACTTAGCTTCTCACAAAATAGTAAGAAGCGTTACTCAATGAGTCACTTTAGTGACCATTGAGTTTAGTGTCTTATTTTTCTGTAAACTCGCCGTCAATGATGTCATCGTCTGCTGAGTTTGCATTTGCAGCGCCTTCTGCACTTGCTTGGGCTTGTTGTGCGGCGGCAGCTTGTTCGTAGAGTTTAACTGCCAAAGCTTGTGCTTTTTCGTTGAGGTTTTCAAGTTTTGCTTTCATATCGTCCAAGTTACCAGCTTCTTGGGCTGCTTTCAACTCGTCAAGAGCTGCTTGAGCTTGGTCGCGTTCTGCGTCGAAGCCTTTACCTTCAGTTTCTTTGAGAGTTTTCTCAGTCGCAAAGATTGCTTGGTCCACATCGTTACGAAGGTCCACTTCTTCCTTACGTTTCTTATCTGCTTCCGCGTTTGCTTCTGCATCTTTCATCATGCGGTCGATTTCTTCATCTGTCAAACCTGAGTTAGACTGGATAACGATTGTTTGTTCTTTTTGCGTACCAAGATCTTTGGCTTTTACAGAAACGATACCGTTCTTGTCGATGTCGAATGTTACTTCGATTTGTGGAATACCACGAGGTGCTGCAGGGATGTCAGTCAATTGGAAGCGACCAAGAGTCTTGTTGTCCGCTGCCATTGGACGCTCACCTTGAAGCACGTGGATGTCAACAGCTGGCTGATTGTCTGCAGCAGTTGAGAAAACTTGTGATTTAGAAGTTGGGATAGTCGTGTTGCGGTCGATGAGTTTTGTGAATACACCACCCATTGTTTCGATACCAAGTGACAATGGGGTTACATCAAGAAGGACAACGTCTTTAACATCACCAGTGATGACACCACCTTGGATTGCTGCACCCATGGCAACCACTTCGTCAGGGTTAACAGATTTGTTTGGCTCTTTACCAGTTTCAGCTTTTACAGCTTCCACAACGGCTGGGATACGAGTTGAACCGCCGACAAGGATAACTTCATCGATTTCTGACAAGCTGAGTCCTGCATCTGAAAGGGCTTGACGAACAGGAACTTTTGTACGTTCTACAAGGTCGTAAGTCAATTCGTCGAATTTGGCACGTGTCAATGTCATTTCCAAGTGAAGCGGACCTGCTGCACCAGCAGTGATGAACGGCAAGCTGATTTGAGTTGAAGTCACACCTGAAAGGTCTTTCTTCGCTTTTTCAGCCGCATCCTTCAAACGTTGAAGGGCCATCTTGTCAGCTGACAAGTCGATTCCGTTTTCTTTCTTGAATTCAGCTACCATGTGGTCGATGATCTTTTGGTCAAAGTCGTCACCACCGAGCTTGTTGTCACCTGCTGTTGCAAGTACGTCAAAGACACCGTCACCGAGCTCAAGGATAGATACGTCGAAAGTACCGCCACCAAGGTCGAACACCAAGATTTTCTCATCTTTGTCAGTCTTGTCCAAACCATAAGCAAGAGCTGCCGCAGTTGGTTCGTTGACGATACGTTCTACTTCAAGACCAGCGATTTTACCAGCGTCCTTGGTCGCTTGACGTTGGGCATCGTTAAAATATGCAGGAACAGTGATAACAGCTTTAGTTACTTTTTCACCAAGGTACTCTTCAGCGTAGCCTTTCAAATATTGAAGAATCATAGCTGAGATTTCTTGCGGTGTGTATTCTTTACCGTTTGCTGAAACTTTTTCAGAAGTTCCCATTTTTGATTTGATAGAGATGATGGTATCTGGGTTGGTTACTGCTTGGCGTTTTGCCGCATCACCAACGATGATTTCACCATTTTTGAAAGACACAACAGACGGAGTTGTACGGTTTCCTTCTGGGTTTGCAATGATTTTTGATTCAGTTCCTTCAAGAACTGCAACTGCTGAGTTTGTTGTACCTAAGTCAATACCGATAATTTTAGACATGTTTTTTACCTCTATTTTAATTTCTTTTTTCCACATTGCTTTAAGTGGTGGCGTCGCTCTTAACTTCGCTTCGTCAATCTCTAGGCAAGGCTTGTTGTTATCTTTTAGATACCAACGCCTTCCCAAGAGCTTTATCTAGCGAATTTTTAGAGCTAACTTTTGAGCCAAAGTCTCAAAAGTTCCGCAAATTCACCACGGCAGCAATCTGGGGGTTGCATAAGCTTTTCTATTTTATGAAAGCTTACGCTCTTTATCTTTTTTGTGTTACAACATGTAACGGGGTTTTCACCACAGTAGAAAATATTGGTTAGGACTCATTTCATTCGTCCGTAGGGCACCAAAGGTACCTTATCTATTTTTATTACTATTTTCAATTAGTTTTCTGTCATTACGGACAGATTAATTTTTTATACTTTTTCAGAAAAGCATAAAATCAGTTATACACCACCACCATAGCTGGTCTGAGGACGCGTTCGTGGAGTTTGTAGCCCTTTTGGAAGACTTGTGCGATGGTATCTGCTGGGTGGTCGTCATCCGCAGGTACTGTCTGAATCGCCATGTGGAAGTTATGGTCGAAGTTACCTTCTGTTGAGACTTCTTCGATTCCCTCCTCTTTTAGGGCTTGAATCAAGCTTTCCTGTACCATTTCTAAGCCTTTTTTGACATCGTCTGTCAAGGCTTCAACTGCAAGAGCACGCTCTAAGTTGTCCAAACTTGGCAAGATTTTTTTGGCCAAATCTTGTGAACGGTAGCGCTGCAATTGCTGACGTTCTTCATTTGCGCGGCGTTGGATATTTTGCATTTCTGCATGAGCTCGGAGGTATTTATTTTCAAAATCCTCTGCTTTTTCCAAAGCTACTTCCAATTCTGATTTTTCAGGAGTTTCTTCAGTTGTTTCGACAACTTCTTCAGCTGCTTCCACTTCCTCAGTCACTTCTTCTTTTTTAATATCTTCTGACACAAGGGCCTCCTTTAATGTACTTCATAATGATTGCTATTGAGATAACGATAATAGTCTCCCAACTTCAGAAAGAGTACGCGACTGATGATGTTGATGAGACTCATCTGTCTACGGTAATCCATATCAACTGGACCAATCAAACTCAACTGAGCCATCCCTCTATAAGGGATTGGAAATTGGTGCTGGATAACTGTCAAGTCCTGCAAGGCTGCTTCCGCATGGTCGCCAACCCAAATCTTTGTCGGTTCATCTTCTGTCAGACCATTTCGCAAACTGAGCGCCACCGCTTGTTCATTATCCAAAAATTGATAAGTCGCAAGCCCGCCATAATTAAGCGAAGCAACCTTTCCTGCGATGAAGACGGTTTCCTCAAAGAGATTTGCAAAGATATAATCCATAAGATCCAGCACATTGTCTGTCGTTGTGAAATATTTCTGCACCACTTGAGGAATTTCTGTCCGCAGACGATAATGGATATCCAGAACCGTTTGCCCGCAAAATCGTTCATCAACCAGTTGCTTGAAAATCAACAAATCACGGCTAAGAAAATTTTTAGGAATGGCAAACTGAGCTGTCACCGGCTTCGATCCATCCAGAGTCAAAACTGCCAAAGCATCGTGGCTACTAAGCTGTACGATATCAAAAGAAGTCAGACGCTGGTGTCTGGGCTCCACATCCAGTAAGACAGAGGTAAAACCTGTCAAGTCAGCCAAAAGCTGGCTAGCCCGTTCCAAGATATCCTCCAAGCGAAAGGCTTCAAAATCAAAAGCCTTCATCACTTGATAGATATCCTCTTCATCAATCAATTCACGATTGAGAGAATGGGTGACAAAGTATTGAAAACCTGCACGACTGGGGAGACGTCCCGATGACGTATGAGCCTTTTCTAACAAGCCCAACTTCTCTAACTTGGCCATATCATTTCGAATGGTCGCGCTAGATGAAGCAATCACTTCCTGCAGGGTCTTGGACCCAACTGGATCATGGTAGCGTGTGAACAAGTCCACAATCAAATTCAAAATATCATTTTGACGCTGGGTTAGCACACCACCACTTCCTTTCCAGATTTAGCAATCATTAGCACTCTCTGTTACCGAGTGCTAAGTCTATGATTTCATTATACTCCTAAAAAATGCATTGTCAAGACAAAAAGCCAAAAAATTAGCACTCTTGTGCCAAGAGTGCTAAAAATCAGTCCGAGGACCTAGTTTTTATAATTTCTTAAGAGACGGAAATAGCCTACCAGTATATAAACCAAGACCATCAGCGTGAAAATAACAATTACCATAATCGGCCATTTTAGACCTAGATGAGCCAAATTACCATTCAGCATCAAATTATTAAAATTTAAGAAAAGAAGAATGACTTGCAAGCCAAGAATAGACGCTGCCACACGCTCGACCATATCTAATTTAGACTCAGTATCGCTAAAAAGCTCTTGTTCTTCACCTTCTTCAAAATCAGCTACCGACTTACGAAAATAAGAAAAGCCATTGATATCTTGCAGATATTTCCAACCATAGTCCGCAAACAGTTACACATAGGTCTCTTTTGCCGGCTGTTCTCGACGATAATCCAACTTGTAAACCACATCCTCTGGCTCTACTTTTTTCAAAGTAATAGTTCCACAGCTTTACTTCCGTCAACTTCCAACCTGCCTCGTGCATGAGACGAAGATAATCCTCTTCCCGATCATAGTCCACAAATGTAAAGATTTTGATTTCTTTCTTAGTTTCCATCATTTTCTCCCCTGCTATTTTTGTACAAGCGTTCAATCCGCGCCAACTCGAAATTCAAGAACTCTCTACCCAAGTCTGTTATCCGGTAAATTTTTCGCTTATTTTCTTCACGGACAAAGCGAATCAATCCATCTTTTTCCATTTTAGACAAGGTTCCGTACATGGTCCCTGGGCTAATCACTACTTGTCCTGACGTCAGTTGCTTGGTCTTCTGAGTGATATCATAGCCATGATTTTCCTCCTGCAAGGCAAACAAAATATAGAAAGCCGTTTCTGTCATAGGAACATAGACTCGTTTTAATTTTTCATTCATTGCAACTCCTTACTATATCACCTCGATGTATCGAACCTCTATATATAACATATCTCACTACGATACATTTGTCAAGATTTTTAAAAAAGAAAAGAATGCTTTCGCATTCCCCTAACTTATTTATCCGCTGCAATGATTTCTGCACCACGGTGACGATAAGACATATCCCCAACTGCTTCAATGTGAAGTTTTCCATCTTTATAGTTGAGCACTGTGATAGAGCCATTGTCCAAAGAAAGATTAGTTGGACGTTCTGGTTCTAAAAGATCTACCAAGGTCGCAATGGTCATACCGTGGCTGACCACCAAGGCATTTCCTCCACCCTGTTTTTCCAAATTTTCCGCAATGGAGGTGAATCCGTCCAAGATACGACCACTTAGCTGGCCCCAAGTTTCCGCCCAGTTAGCCGTGTCCGCTTCATAGACACCATTACAGATTTGCTCAAAGTCCATCTTGTTCGCTTCAACGATGCCATTGATCCGTGGCAAGACACCACTGAAAAGTTCGACATCATACATGCCTTCAAAACTGCCAAAACACCACTCACGAATGCGTTTGTCTTGATAATAAGGAATCTGTCCCAGAATGCCTAGCTCACGCTGGGCAATCGTGATGGTCTGAACCGTCCGTCCCAAGTCACTGGACACCGCCAGCTTAAATTTCAAACCAGCATCTTTCAAGCCCAAACCCAATTCACGAATACCTTCTTCACCTACCTTGGTCAAAGGAGTATCTGCCCAACCTTGAATACGACCAATCGTATTAAACATAGTCTTCCCATGACGGGAAATGTACAATTTTGTCTCTGTCATAATGTTCCTCCGATATATCCTTATACCATTATAGCACGAAAAACCATTTCAATTGACAAAAAATCGCCTCTTATCGAGACGATTGACCTTAGATAACAGATTTGAAGTTTGATTCCAATTGTTTTTGTGATTGGTTGACTTCATAGGCAAATTGGATATTGCCTTCTTTATCCAAAATATACATAGTTGGGATGTATTCGACGCTAACAGAATCTGCTGCAACTAGATGATTGTCATAATAATAAGCAAAATCATAACCTTTGTCCGAAAAATATTTCTGACCAGCTCCCAATTTTTCACGGCTACCATCTACCACATTGACCATAACAAAATTGACATCATCCTTGTATTTCTTATACATCTTATCAATGATTGGCAATTGTGCTTGGCAATCTGGACACCAACTTGCCCAAAACATGACAAAAGTTGGTTTATCAGATGATTGCAAACTTGAAAAATCTACTTTTTTATCCTCTTTATCCGCAAAAGACATGGTCTTGATATTCGTACGAATCTCATCTGTCACTTCTTTTTGGACACCGTCATTCTTGTTTGAAGAAGAGGTTGTCGTGCTTGTTGTAGACGGACCAGAATCTTTCACCAAAAAGTAAACACCCCCAACAAGGGCAAGTCCTGCCAATAGGGTCAAAATCCAATACTTGATTTTCATAATTTCCTCCATTCTGAGAAACTATTATAGCATACTCAGACAAAGACGTCTTTATATTAGTTTGTTTATTTACTATTTTGTTGAAGGAGTTCCAAATATTCTTCTAAACTCAAATTGTGTTCTGTCATGTATTTAGCCGACGTCACTCCTACATAACGATAATGCCAATCTTCGTAGCCAATACCTGTCGAACTGGTTTTCTCCCCTTGAAAACGAAGAACAAAACCATATTCCGAGGCTATTGCTTGCACTTTAGCAACCACCGCTGGATCACTTTCATTAAGCGTATCAACCGTACTCATGTCAATGGCTAGGCCCGTCATATGCTCACTGGCTCCAGCTGGTTGCGAATAGGTCTGCACCTTGGCTTCAGCCGCTACTTGACTGAGGCTAGGGTCAGCTGCCATTTCTTGCTGGATATAAGAAGCGTAAATTTCTTCTTGATAGGCAAAGCTACGGTAGCCTGAAATAAGGTGTTCATTTGGGTCAATCGCTTGCGCTGCTGCTAAAAAACTCTGAACATTTTCAGCAATCCGACTATCTACGGATATACCTGCTACTTCTGTCAACTGAGGATTCATTTCAGCATGAATATGATCTCGATTCACTAAAATCAATTCCCAATCTGTAGAAGATACATTTGGTACATTCCGTTTTTTCTCCGCTGAGGACGAACGACTTATTTTTATCGTAGTCGTTATCTGTCGACTGGACCTTTTATCTGTCACGACAACAAGCATGGCCGACACCGTTAAAAGCAAAAGTACCGCGAGACAAAAAACTTGATAAAACTTATTTTTCATCCTATCCCCCAAATTCATTTTCTTCAATTATATCAAAATCCACCCAGCACAGCAGAAAAAGACCGGCAAAGCCAGTCTCCTAACATCTAATTTTTAAAGCTATGAATCGGTGCTGGGATTTGACCACCGCGAGCAATGAAGTCAGCCGAGGAATTCTTGTTAACAGACATGACTGGAGCTGTGCCAAGCAAGCCACCGAACTCAATCATATCTCCCTCTTTCCCCTTAGGAATAATCCGAACCGCAGTCGTCTTTTGATTGATAACTCCGATAGCTGCCTCATCCGCAATCATTGCAGCAATGGTCTCATACGGCGTATCTGCTGGAATAGCAATCATATACAGACCAACTGAACAAATCGCCGTCATGGCTTCTAGTTTTTCGAGATTAAGCGAACCACTTTGCACCGCTGCAATCATCCCCTCATCCTCAGACACAGGAATGAAGGCTCCAGACAAACCACCAACCTGATTGCAAGCCATGACACCACCTTTTTTCACAGCATCGTTCAACAAGGCTAGCGCTGCTGTCGTACCATGGGTACCGACCATTTCAAGGCCCATCTCTTCTAGCACACGGGCAACAGAGTCTCCAACAGCAGGCGTCGGAGCCAAAGATAAGTCTACAATACCGAATTTAACCCCTAAACGCTCTGAAGCCATTTGACCAACCAACTGACCAATACGAGTAATCTTGAAGGCTGTTTTCTTAACTGTCTCAGCTACTACATCAAAACTTTCACCACGTACTTTTTCTAGAGCACGCTTGACCACACCAGGACCAGAAACGCCGACATTGATCACCACATCCGCTTCACCAACACCATGGAAGGCTCCCGCCATAAAAGGATTATCCTCAACGGCATTAGCAAAGACCACTAATTTAGCAGCCCCCATATCCGATACTTCCGCAGTTTCCTTGATAATTCGTCCCATATCACGAACTGCGGTCATGTTAATGCCTGACTTGGTTGAACCGATATTCACTGATGAGCACACCTTAGCTGTTTGAGCTAAAGCCTGAGGAATAGAGTTAATGAGGATTTCATCACCCTTTTGGTAGCCCTTTTGAACCAAAGCAGAAAAGCCACCAATAAAGTCCACACCAATTTCGTGCGCAGCCTTATCCAGAGCCTTCGCCAAGGGCACATAATCAGTCGCATCCGTTGCTGCACCAATCAAGGCAATCGGCGTCACAGACACACGCTTATTAACAATTGGAATACCTAACTCAGCCGCAATCTCATCTCCAATCGCTACCAAATTCTTAGCCTTAGAAACTACTTTCTCATAAACCTTTTCAGCAGCACGATCAATATCCGGATCGATACAGTCCAGAAGCGAAATCCCCATGGTAATCGTACGAATATCGAAATTTTGCTCCTCAATCATCGCGATCGTTTCAGTAACTTGTCTAATATCCATACCGACCTCCTAGATATTGTACATAGCGTCAAAAATGGCAACAGACTGGATATTAATTTTTACATTAAGCGTCACACCAAAGGCTTCTAATTTTGAACGCAAGAAACTAAAGTCCTTTTTCTCACTGCTTGATACCACAGCCATCATGGTAAAGTATTCATCCAAAACAGTCTGTGAAATATCGTCGATATTCAAATCCAGTTCAGCTAGCTTACCGGCTACTCCTGCAACAATTCCTTTACTGTCTTTTCCAACAACGGTTACAATTGCTTTCATCTGTATGCTCCTTTGATTTTTTATCATTTTATCATAAATATAGGGGTTAGGATATTAAAAGTAAAGAAAAAGGGAAATAATCTTCCCTTTCTATATTATTGACGAACATTTTTGAATTTTGCAGAGCGATTTGCATATTGTTTCCAATCAATCCCTCTAGCTTCACACCAACGCTGCACATTGGCACCAAGAATGATATCTTTCTGACGAAGCTCAGCCACATTCCGAGCACCCAATAAGGTCATGATTTCACGAGTATAGGTCTTAAAATCATTGAGCTCACTAAGGGCTGGCTCCAGACCACGATTTGATGTAAAAATTTGCAAGAATCGATTTGATAAGCCGACTGCATCCGCTCCAAGCGAAAGGGCCTTAATAATATCCAGAGGGTTTTTGACCCCACCAGACGCCAATACCTGCGGGCGAAGTTCTTGAGGCATATTCATCACTTCTACCAAGGAAACCACTGTTGAATTCCCCCAACCTTCTAAGAAATCATAGGAATCAAGAATGCGACGGGCACTTTCAATTTTGACAAAGTCTGTCCCACCAGTACCAGACACATCAACGGTTTTAACTCCAATAGAAGTCAACTGCTCAACTGTTTCACGGCTCATCCCAAAACCAACTTCCTTAACAATGACAGGGACTTCAATTTCTCGCACAATATTCTCGATATTGCTGATCCACATAGAAAAGTCTCGGTCTCCTTCAGGCATGACAATTTCTTGCGGTGCGTTGAGGTGAATCTGCAAGGCATTGGCTTCTAGTAAATCTACAGCTCGCTTGGCATTTTCCACATCATGATGTGCGCCAAGGTTAGCAAAAATAATTCCTTTCGGATTTTCAAAACGCAACACAGAAAAAGTCTTAGCCACTTCTGGATCCTTGATAGCTGCGCTAACTGAACCTGATGCTACCGGCGTCTTCGTCAAGCAAGACAAAATCCCAATTGTTTGGTTGATTTCCCCTGTCTTTTCAGTTCCGCCTGTCATGGCATTGATATAGTAAGGGGTAGGGAATTCAATCCCTGCAACGGTAGTGGAAATATCCACATCTTCTACGCTCATCTCAGGCAAAGACTGGTGGACAAAGCGTGCTTCTTCAAAATCCCGGGCAGTCTCTGCATTGTATTGGTGACGAGCCAAATCCAAATGTTGGTCTTTTCTATTTGCGTAATAGTCGTAAATAAACATTTTTTCTCCTTATTGCCTTTCGGCGATTGATAGGGGCAACACTTGAATTTGTTCCCGTGCCCATGCAGTTGTAATTACTTCTCTTTGTTGGTCATTTTCTATGAAACAAATCCCGCAATCTCCTCCACCAGCTCCTGATGATTTAGCAGCAAGGCCATTTTCTTCAGCGATTTGGCAAAGCTTTTCCAACCTCTCTGTCTCAATCTTCATTCCCATATCTTTTGAAAATTGTCTGAGCAATTGGCGGTTGTCTGAAATCCCTTGTTTGAACTGATTTGTATCATCTTCTCTGCAAGCCTGAATCAACTTTTTAATACATTGACGACTATCTGACAAAAATTGACGGTGGGCCAGATCACGTTCTTCTTGACCAAGCTTGTCTTGGACATAGCTGACCAAGTCGTCTGTTGAGGCTGCTGCCCCCGTCCAGCCTACTTGCAAGGTTAAGGATTGGGGGATGGTTAGAGATTCAATAGCCAGTCCTTGCCAAGGTGTTTCAAGTAAATCCAGCAGAGACAGCTCTGCTATTTTCCCTGAAAGCCAACCCTTATCCACTGAATGATAAGCGATAACACCACCAAAACTAGAGGCTGCGATGTCCCCAAAAGACCCCTTCATCTGCAACCGCATTTGGGCAAGAACTGCCAGTTTGTAGATCAAATCCGGATTCGCAAACTGGTTAAAATAAGCCAACACAGCCTTCACCACTACAACTGTTATCGCTCCGGATGAGCCTAATCCATACTTTTGACCCGTTGCTTCATTGTCCAAATCAGAAGTGATCGATATCTGATAGACGGTCTCCAACGACAATCCCAAGGCTGACACATAGTCTTCAGCAATCTGCATGGCTGACTCCACCAAATCATAAGGGTGGTCTGTCTGGCAGACAATTCGATCGCCCATCCGCATCCAAGGGACTTCTAAGTGAGGATCCTGACTAGAAAAAATCGTACCCCTACTTGCTTTTTGAATAGTGACGTGAATGTACTGGTCAACTGCCATGATGAGAGCAGGATATCCCGCTTCAACTACCGCATATTCACCAGCTAAATAGAGCTTCCCTGGTGCCTTTACCGCTATTTTCATCGAGAGGCTCCTGCAAATTTTTGCACAGAAGCTTGCCAATCTTCCTCTGTCAAGACATAGGCTGCCTTCCCTGGCAAACTAGGAATAATTTTTTCTGCTGGCAGATATTTTTGTAATTCCACCACTAGAGCTTCCATATCTGATTGACGGCAAAGCACCTTCACATTTGGACCGGCATCCATGGTCATATAGGCTGGAATACCCGTCTCTTCTCGAATAGTTCGAACTGCTTCTTGAGCTTCCAGACTTTGGGCTGAAAAGTAGGTAAATGGTGGATTGGCAGACAGGGTTGTCGCATGCATTTTCATCCCATTATGCTCTGTAATCTGACCAACTGTTTCAAAATCACGCGCAGCAATGGCTTTTTTGATTGCTTCCAAGTCTATTCCTGCTGTTTCCACCCAAGCCTGATAAAATGGTGATGTTTCCACTGTATGGTCCATACCAACCCGACTGGCAATTTTCTTCTGACCTGTATTGACAGCAAGGATAATCATCCCAATATCCCAACTAGCATCATCCACTGGATGAGCCATCGAATCTTCTGAACAAGTGCCCTTATCCCACTCAACAAAACCTCCAAATAGACTACGAGTGCTAGAACCTGAGCCACGACGGGCAAAGGTGGACAATTCTTCAGGACTCATTTCCAAGCCAAGGGCTGTCGCTGTCGCTAAAGCAAGAGCTGCAAAAGCAGAGGCTGAGCTGGCCAAACCGGCTGCTGTCGGTACAAAATTCAAACTTTCTACCCGAGCAAATTTGCTCTCACCTATATATTCGCGAAACAAATCCAAAAAACGAGAAATTTTTGAAATTTCTTTTTCAGATTGCAATGTTCCGTTCAAATAAAAAGAATCCGCTGTTAATTCATCGTCAAAAACAACCTTGGTATCCGTATAAAAAGCATCTAGCGTCAAAGACAGACTAGAATTCATGGGCAAAAAGAGTTCCTTGTCCCTCTTCCCCCAGTACTTAATAAGGGCAATATTGGTATGGGCACGCGCCCGTCCAATCGCTTTCGTCATATCATTCTCCTAAAAATTGTATCCAGGTTTGGCGCGCACCAGCTTGTTCCAAGCTGGCTGCAATCTTCTCCGCATTTTCTTGACTATCGGACAAGGCAATCATGCAACCACCACGACCACCACCTGTTAATTTTGCTCCGAGAGCGCCATTTTCTCTCGCCAACTGGACAAACTGATTCAGGACCTCATTCGACACACCTAGTTTTTGCAGATAGATCTGAGCTTGGTTCATGAGATTTCCCAGTTCATCAACTTGCCCCGTTCCTAGAACTTTCCGTGTGTATTGGGTCAATCTTCCCAGCTCCTCAATCCAGTTTTTAGTCTCAAGATTTTCAACTACTAAGCTCGCAACATCTGCAATCGCCTCATGTGTATTCCCTGTTATCCCTGTATCAGCTACCACCAAATAGGCATTGACCGCCAAAGAAATAGGCTCAATGGTCTGTCCCTTAACAAAGTAAATCGGCGATTTTCCGCTAGTAGTAAGAGCATCGATTCCTGACGGATTACCATGGGCAATTTTTTCTGATGACTGGACAATATCCCAAAGTTCCTCATCGGTTAACTCTTTTTCATAAAAAGCAAATAAGGCTCGCGCAACTGCAACTGCTACCGCTGCACTGGACCCCATCCCCCGCTCCGCAGGAATAGTGGAACGAATGTCAATATGAATAGCCGGATCCGTCGGCGCCCCAATCCGATAGAGAGAAAATCGAATAGCATGCTTGAGACTCTCCCAAACCTTGGGCATTTGATGGACCAAGCCCTCGTAAAAATCACACGCTACCGATAAAGCTTGTCCTCCAGCAGTCACTTGAGCAATGATTTCTACCGCAGAAAAAGGCATAGCAATAGCCGGTTGCCCATAAACAACCGCATGCTCTCCCATTAAAATAATCTTGCCACTTGCTCTTCCAACTGCCACAAGAAAACCTTCTTTCTCAGATCTTATCCTTACTATTGTACCATTTTCTAAAAAAAACTTCTAAAACAAATAAAATCACCCGACAGGCAGGTGATTTCTAGGAAAGTTATGAAAAGAATTTTTAGGATTGAGATAAGTATAAGTAAATCAACTTAAAGTTTGCTAAACCGAGCACATTTCTATATAAGCAAAAGAAAAACAGCCTTGCAGCTGTCTTTCAGGAGATATATGAAAAAGAATATGGTTAGTATACTGGACAAACCTTAAAGAAATCTTAAATTAGTGATATATCCCCAAAAATAAAGAGTAAATCTTACTCTTCATTTGATTCAACTGCTGTTTCAATCGTTTCAGTAGTTGTCTCGACTGGACTTGTTGTTGCTACTTTTGCTTCTGTCACGCGCTCACGAATAGCAAAACGAGCAAAGGTTAAATAAACACCATCAACGTCCAAGACAACCTTTTTATCGTCAATTTCGTCAACAATACCGTACAGACCACCAATGGTTACCACTTCGTCACCCTTTTGGATGGCATTCATTTTTTCCTGCTGTTTCTTTTGTTGCTTCCGTTGGCTGTAAAACATCCAAGCAACCATAGCTAGCATAATCATTGGAAAAAGAAATTGATTCATTCCTACACCTCGAAATATTTAATAGTTTCATTATAACAGATTGAAGAAAAATTGCAAAAGCATCTCTCGAACTAAGAAAGAATTCCCCGACAAATCTGTCAGGGAACTGCTTTATTGTAAACTGCGAATAATCTCTACACGGGTAATCCGATCACCATGCATATTGTCGATACGGAGGGCAAAATTATTGTAGTAAAGACACACGCCAATAGCAATCGTTTTTTCCTCTTCTTCTAAACGACGTACCATAAAGGTCCCGCAAGGTCTCGTGCTTTTCACCAGGAATAGACACACGTGCAAGAACATTGGCAATTTTGACTTTCTGACTAGCACGGACAACGATGCTGTTTGATGTGTCAAACTGGGTAAAGAGATATTTTCTCATAACATTCCTTTACTTCCATGTTTGTCGGCAATACCTATTTTTATTATAGCATGTTGCCGCTGTTATCTCTATTAGAAGGTTTTGTGAGATATTTCCCAAAAACTAGTCTGTCCAAACATCTTTGGCAAGATTGAATGCAGCCCAGGGTTTTGACCAACCTGCATAGAAAGCAATATGGGTAATGGTTGCTGAGATTCCAGCTTTCGTTACCCCATTATTTTTAGCATTTTGAAGGTGATAAATGAGAGAAAAGTCTGTGATACCTAAAGCAACCAAGGTTGTCACGGTCAAAAGGCAACGTGTTTTAAGGTCCAGATCTTGGTTGTTCCAGTTTTCACCGAACAAAATATCATCATTGAAGTGGGCAAAATCAGGAGCAAATTCTCCTAGTTGGTCACGGTCCTGAGGTTTGTTTAATGGTCATGAGTAAGTCCTCCTCTATATTAAATAGCTAACGCTGGCAAATCATCACTTATCAATAGTAAATAGCTTCCACGCCAATTCTTGTAAGAAGCTAGCGATAGCCCATTTTTCCTAGTCTTTAAGAGCTTGGTAATCCTCATCTGAGACTTCTTCAAGCCAGACATTATCGGTATTTTTACCAGGGACACCGAAGGCGACGTGGCTAAACCATGAGTCAGCCTTGGCACCGTGCCAGCGCTTAACGTTAGCTTGGATGACAATGACTGAGCCTTCTTTGAGCTCAAGTGCATCCTTGCCTTCTTCTTGGTACCAACCTTCACCAGCGGTACAAATGAGGACTTGACCGCCACCCTTGTCAGCTGTATGGATGTGCCAGTTGTTGCGACAACCAGATTCAAAAGTGATATTGTGAATAGCTAGCGCTCCGTCCTCAGTCGCACCAAGCCCATTCAAATAAGACTAACCGATGAAGAATTGCGCAAAAGCGTCGTTACTTTCCCCAAAACCAAATACATTTGCTTTATCAAAAGCTTCTTTGCTTGCGTATTTCATCTCAACCCCTCCTTATTATAGCTATTATTCTAGTCCTATTTATCTAGAAATTCAAGTAAAAAATGAGAGCAGGAATCACCCTATCCTCATTTTATTGTTCATATTTCCCGATCACTTGCTCAACTGTCTTCCCTTTTGCAAGCCAATCAACAAGTTTGTCCAAACGGCGCAGCTCCTGCATAATCGGGTCTTCCAAAGTTTCAATCTGAACCCCACAAATTTTTCCAGTGATATTACTACGATAAGGCGTGTAGGCTGGTCCCTGCTGAATAAACTCCCCGTAGGTGGTTTCCGACTGTTTCAGCCCTGCAATTTGGTCCAAAGAATAACCTGTCAACCAACTCGTCACAGCGTCAACATCAGCTTCTGAGCCACCCTTGCGCTCCACCTTTGCAACAAGCGCCTTGTAGACTGATGGGAAAGTCATTTGATAAATTCGATGTGTCATTGTTCTTCCTTACTAGTAGAAAAGCCACGAAAAATCGCGGCTTTTAGCTTATTTCTTACGTTTTTTATCCCAAATAGAAAATATGATGAGTCCAACACAAGTCAAGGTCAGTCCAATTCCTATGAAATCATACATCTTCGCTTCTCCTAGCTAGGGATATTAGATATTTGCCCAAACTGACTCAAGAATGTTAGTTTGTTCGCGACCTGGACCTACTGAGAAAGTAGAGATACGAACACCAACCAATTCACCAACACGGCGAACATAGTTACGAGCATTTTCTGGTAATTCTTCTAGGCTACGGCAACCTGTGATATCTTCTGACCAACCTGGAAGTTCTTCGTAGACTGGTTTACAACGCTTCAATTGTTCAAGACTTGCTGGATAGTGGTCAATACGCTCACCATCAAGGTCGTAAGCCACACAGATTTTAACAGTGTCAAGACCTGACAAAACGTCAATTGAGTTGAGTGACAAGTTAGTAATCCCTGATACACGACGGCTGTGGCGCATCACAACTGAGTCAAACCAACCTACACGCCGTGGACGACCTGTTGTTGTTCCGTATTCTTTACCGATTTCACGGATTCGGTCGCCAGTTGCATCAAAGAGTTCTGTTGGGAAAGGACCATCACCAACACGGCTAGTGTAGGCTTTACATACCCCAACAACCTTATTGATTTTGCTTGGTCCGACACCTGAACCGATAGTCACACCACCAGCAACTGGGTTAGATGATGTTACGAATGGGTAAGTTCCTTGGTCGATATCAAGCATGACACCTTGTGCCCCTTCGAAAAGAACACGTTTGCCATTATCAAGAGCATCGTTCAAGATAACTGATGTATCAGTCACATATTGTTTAATTTGTTGACCGTATTCGTAGTATTCTTCGAAGATTTCATCAAATTCAATTGGAGTTGAATCGTACATTTTTTCGAAGAGACGGTTTTTCTCTGCCAAGTTTGTTTTCAAACGTTCAGCAAAGATGTCTTTGTCAAGAAGGTCAGCGATACGGATACCAACACGCGCAGCCTTATCCATGTAAGCTGGACCAATCCCTTTGATAGTTGTACCGATTTTGTTGTCACCTTTAGCATCTTCTTGCAATTGGTCCAATTTGATGTGGTATGGCAAGATCACGTGGGCACGGTCAGAAATACGAAGATTATCTGTTGTCACGCCTTCTTCATGAAGGTAAGCCAATTCTTTAACTAATGATTTAGGGTTAACAACCACACCGTTACCAATAACAGAGATTTTTTCTTTGAAGAAAATACCTGAAGGAATCAAGTGCAATTTGAATTTTTTACCGTCGATAACGATTGTGTGACCCGCATTGTCACCACCTTGGTAACGCGCAATTACTTCAGCATCAGCTGACAAGAAGTCAGTGATTTTACCTTTACCTTCATCACCCCATTGGGTACCTACAACTACTACTGATGTCATATTCTTCATACTGGACAGAGACTCTGTCCAATCCTTTCCTGATAAACTAGGGCAGGAATTGCACCTGCAAGTTTTACATTACAATCTATTTTATAAAAAAAACGAACATTTTTCAAGATAGGACCATTAAAAGAGTGAACAAGCCAGTCTTTTGATTTGTTTTTTGAAAATATTTAGCCATTTCTGAACAAGACAGGATTTTTTCGCTTATTTTTTAAAGCAATCTATACACTTGCTAATCTCACACAGAACAAACTGACTCAAGCCTTTTTTCTCAAAACGTAGCGGAAATTTGTCATTCAAAAGCAAAGAGTTTACAATGAAATTAACGAATTTAGTTAGGTTAATAAAGCATGAAACTTTCACAACTTTTACAAAAATCACCCGCAAACTTACCGATTTTACAAGCTACCTTTGGACTGGAAAGAGAATCCCTCCGCATCAATAGCCAGCACCGAGTTGCTCAAACAGCTCACCCATCAGCTTTTGGTTCACGGAATTTCCATCCTTACATTCAAACAGATTATAGCGAGCCTCAGTTGGAATTAATTACACCCATTGCCCATTCAACTCAGGAAGCTCGTCGGTTTTTAGGTGCCATTACTGATGTGACCCAGCGTTCACTTGAAGACGACGAATACCTCTGGCCCCTGTCTATGCCACCTCACATCACAGAAGATGAGATTGAAATTGCCGCTCTGGAAAGTCCTGTCGAATACCAGTATCGACTTGATCTAGCCGAACGTTACGGTAAACTTCTCCAATCCATGAGTGGGATTCATTACAATATGGAGTTGGGTAAGGACCTAACAGCGCAGCTCTTTGCCCTCAGTGACTACACAGATGAGAAAACCTTCAAAAACGACCTTTATCTGAAATTAGCACAGAATTTTCTCTACTATCGTTGGTTCTTAACCTACCTCTATGGAACAACCCCTATTGCAGAAAAAGGATTTTTAGCTACCGACTTGGATAAACCTGTTCGCTCTTTGCGCAATAGCTCCTATGGATACGTTAACCATGAGGATATCCAAGTCTCCTTCGCTAGTCTGGAAAATTACATTTCCGATATTGAGGGCTATGTCAACACTGGAAAATTATCTGCCGAAAAAGAGTTCTACTCCGCTGTCCGCTTGCGTGGCAGCAAATTCGTCCGTGATTATCTGGAAAAAGGCATCAGCTACCTGGAATTCCGCTCCTTCGACCTCAATCCTTTTGATCACCTAGCTATCAGCCAAGAAACGCTAGATACGGTTCATCTCTTTATTCTCAGCCTTCTTTGGATGCCCGAATTAGACCATGTAGATGAAAAATTAAGATGGGCTAGCCAACTCAACAATGACATTGCACTGGCTCATCCTTTGGACAAATTACCTGAACAGGCACCTCTTCAAGATATTTTAGGTGCTATGACTGCGATTGTGGAACACTTCAACTTGGATAGCTATTATCAAGAGTTACTGGAGACAGCCAAGGCGGCTGTTGCAGATCCTCGATTGACCTTAGGTGGTCAGCTCTGTAATCAGATTAATCAGCTTTCTTTAGAAAAATTTGGTCGCAGTCAGGGTGCTGATTTCCACCAATTCGCCTGGACGGCGCCTTATGCACTCAAGGGCTATGAAAACATGGAATTATCCACCCAAATGCTGCTCATTGATGTGATTCAAAAAGGAGTGAATTTTGAGATTTTAGATGAAAACGACCAGTTTCTCAAACTCTGGCACGGTAATCATGTGGAGCTAGTCAAAAACGGCAATATGACTTCCAAAGATAATTATGTGGTGCCCTTGGCCATGGCTAACAAGACGGTTACTAAGAAAATTTTAGATCAGGCTGGTTTTCCTGTTCCTGCTGGGAATGAATTTTCAAGCAAAGACCAGGCGCTTCGCTACTACAATTTTGTTGCAGACAAGGCTATTGTTGTCAAGCCAAAATCCACTAATTTTGGACTGGGAATTTCTATTTTCCAAGAACCTACCAGTCTAGCCGACTATGAAAAAGCCTTGGATATCGCCTTTGCTGAAGACTCCAATGTCTTGGTGGAAGAATTTATCGCAGGCACCGAGTACCGCTTCTTCGTCTTGGATGGAAAATGTGAAGCAGTGCTCCTGCGCGCCGCAGCCAATGTCGTAGGCGATGGCAAGCAAACGATTCGCCAATTGGTAGATGAAAAAAATCAAAATCCTCTCCGCGGCCGCGATCATCGTTCACCATTGGAAATCATCAATCTCGGCGACATTGAACTACTCATGCTCCAACAGCAGGGCTACACACCGGACACCATCCTTCCCGCGGGTGTTAAAGCCGACCTTCGGGGCAATTCGAATATCTCCACTGGTGGGGACTCCATTGATATGACCGAGCTCATGGATGATAGCTATAAGCAATTGGCGGCTGATATGGCAAGTGCCATTGGAGCCTGGGTATGTGGCGTAGACCTCATCATCCCAGACCGCCAGCTCATTTCCACCAAGGAACATCCAAACTGCACCTGTATCGAACTCAACTTCAACCCTTCCATGTACATGCACACCTACTGCCATGAAGGACCAGGGCAAATTGTGACACGGAAGATTTTGGATAAGTTGTTTGAGGAAATGTAGGCCACTCTCATCATCACAATGTAATATCTAGAAGGATTACATATTAAAAAGCTTCGAACTGTAAAGACCACTAAAAAAAGTTTAATGAAGGAGTACACTTATATATTCCTATATTAAACTAATATAGCCCCAAAAGTTAGAGAACTTGAGACTTTTGCCTCAAGTTCTCTTTTTAACCTTCCAAAAAACCTGCACGTGGAGATACCCTTAAAGCACGACAAACTGCTAGCAAATCTGCATCAGATAGCCCTTCATAACGTTTAATCGCCATCGTATCAAGGTACATCTTAGCAGCCTTATCCACTGTTTCAATCAAACCAAAACAATCTTGAAAGTCCTTCCCAGTTGCTAAGATTCCATGAAACGCCCACACAACAATACGACAATTAACAAGTTTCTCAACAGAATTTTTGGCGATCTCCAAGGTCCCAGGTAGCTCCCACGGTAAAATCCCTACACCGTCTGGGAATACGACAATACTCTCAGTCAGCACCCTCCACAAAGGTAGGGTATATTCTTTATCACTATGTTCAGAAACCAGCGAATAAGCAACTGCATTCGGCGCATGATTGTGTACTACAACTCGATGATGTGGATCTTGAGCTAGACGCCCTTCGTGCGCTAATAAATGCATATAAAATTCACTCGTTGGGCGACGTTCTTCATCAAATCCCCAAATCACATCATAACCACTCTCTGTGATACGAACAACTCCTAAATCTCTTTCAATATGATCTTTTAAATTTCTGAAATGACTGCCAGAAGCTGTGATAATAATATATTTCCCAATCATAACTGACGGTATATCTGCTACCGGCACCTGTTTTAACACTTGTCCTGTGTCCAGCCCTTCCAAATCCTTATCGCTCAAAATGCAACTGACATTGCCACCATTGTATTCATCCCATCCTTTTTGCCACATATCATATGTTAATTCACATATTTCTGCAACAATGCGAGAATCTTCAAATTTTACCATCTCATTTCCTTTCATATTATAAACAATCAGGAGGATAGTTGTCCCTATCCTCCCACCAGTTACTTTTATTCTAGACCTTCATCTTTTTTCTCTTGGTTCCATATTGGACGACCTTGTAACAAATCATCCAAATCTCCAATTTTACGCCCTTTTGAATAATAACCATCCAAAAGACCTAATTTTTGAAAGATCGTTTGTTTATAGGCTATCTCTGCATTCCATTCTACAGTATCAATAATCTGTAGAGCTTTATTCAAAGCTTCTTCACCATCAGCACCAGGTGTCAAAACAAGAATACCATGGCTATCTAATAGATACTCTTTTGGTAATTTATTGCCAGCAGATAATAACTCTTGTCGTACAATTTCAGCTAGCTCTGGAGTTGTATTGGGAGCAAAATCTAGCACCTTAATATATTCTACCTTTTGTGTTGCTTCAGATAAATTTGGCATATCTAAATGACTCGTTGCCCAAAACATAGCATTTGGAGCATGCGCATGAAAAACACACTTGATATCTGGGTTTGTTTCATAACAAGCAAAGTGCATGTTGATCTCACGAGTTGGTTTTCCTTCACCTGCAACAACTTCCTTAGTCTCAAAATCAATGACCAACACTTGGGCTGCGCTCACCTTCCCATGATATGCCTCAGACATCATAGAAGGAGTCATGATAATATACTCTTTTCCTGAAGCATCCGTTGTTTTAAAAGAGAAATTTCCACCAGCTGTATTGGTATTTTTTCGATAAAAAGTTAGTTCAATAGCTTCTGCCATCGCTCGTCGTTCTTGTTCAAACATAATTTTTCCACTAGTCATCTACTTTTCTCCTTTTTTGCCTTCTCTCAAAGCAGAATAAATCTTTTCTGCCGTTTCACGCTTCGCTTTTTGCTGTTCATCATATTCTTGAAATAATTCTTTATACCCGTAACGATACACAATAAAGCTGACAATAATCGCTAGTACATTGTAAAGATAGACTCCACTATTCAAGCCTAATAGGAATAGAAGTATTGCTACAAATAAAAGTAACATCCAAAAAGTTTTATCAATTTTCATAACGTTTTGACGGAACTTCTTGTGTCATCATGGTCTTATACAACCATACAAAGAGCAACACAAAGATTACCGTCCCTCCAATTGCCAAGACATTACCATTGAATAATTCTGCAAATAGAATACGCATTTCTGGCGCTTCAATGGTTGACCATGTAATCAATTTACCTTTTTCAACATCCACAGCTCCAGTAGAGTTTGCAAGTCCTGTCAAAATTGGCGCAAAATAAGTTGCGCTATAAAGATAGAGTGGAAGATAAATCAAACCAAGGATCATCATACGTGCCAAGTTTCCGCCTGTAAGTAACAAACCACCTACAGCAATTGAATAGTTCAATACACCTGCAATTGGCAACACTGTATTTCCAGGTAGGATGAGTGAGTAACCAATGAAGAATGGTACCATCAAAATCAATGTTACCCAAACTTCTGAACGACCTGCCAAAAGCGGCCAGTCCATCCCAATGTATACTTCACGATCATTAAAGCGTTTTTTCATAAATTCGCTCATAGAATCCGCTAACGGAGAAAGAGCTTGCATGAACAATTTACTTACCATAGGGAAGAGACCCATCGCAGTAGCTACTTGAATACCCAAATTCAGTGAAGCAGACACAGAATAAGCACCCGCAAAACCAAGTAAGACACCGATAATGAAGCCCATAACAGAATTTTCTGAGAAGATACCTAATTTTTTACGTAAAGCGTTTGTATCGGCTTTTTTATTAAGAAATGGAATTTTATCCATCACTTTATTGACTGGCAACATAAATACTGCTGAAAGATTCATACAGTGTGTCACTGTAACCATTGGAATTCCTGTTAAATCTTCAATATGTTTTTGGAACATATCCCCTAATTTTAATTCAAGGATAACTTGCAAAGCCGCCACAAGGAAACCAGCCCAAAGCTTACCACTTACATAATAGACAAGGTAACCTGTTAATGCTTTCCCCCATACATTCCACATATCCACATTTAACGTCTTTGTCCAATTCAAACTCAACATTACCACGTTAATAACGATTTGTACCGCAAAGAAAGTAAAGGCATATGCCCATGACCAAACTATACTTGCCGCTCCTGTCCAACCTAGGTCAAGTGCTGGGAGAGAAATTCCTGTGTTTAGAGCAAGTGCTTCTGAGGCAGGTGATACCGCATTGGACATAAAACCGATAATCATGGACATACCAGTAAAGGCAACACCTAATGTAATGGCAGAGATAAATGCTTTTTTCAAGTTCATCCCTACTAACAAACCTAGAACAAAAATAATCAGCGGAACAAAAATCGCAGAACCCAAATCCAAGACCCACTGAATAACATTTTGAAAGATTTCCATAATCTTTTCTCCTTTTATTGTTAGAAAATATCCTAAAACTTTATTTATTTGTTGCTTCTACAATCTGTTCATAGACACTGTCTACACCCATACCGGTTAAGAATGGAACACCTGGGAATACATCCACACCTAAACGATCAGCTTCATCCAAAACTTCTTGCTCAGGCATTGCAATATATACATAAATGCTTGCTTGTGGTAATTCATTTAGGATAGACTTGTAATCTACCGCCTCAACAGGATACTGAATTCCATCATCTTCAAAACGTGTTTTGATTTTTTCTGCAATTGTAGTACTAGTTGCAACACCACTACCACAAGCTACAATAAGTTTTTTTGCCATTTGTTTGGCCTCCTTTTAAAAAGTCTTATTATAAATTTTGATTTAACAATTCGAACATAGCTGTCTCACATTCTTCTTGAGCAAATTGTGAAACAAATTCCTCTTCTGAAAAAATTTCCATTAACCTCGCCAACAATCCCACTTGACCTTTTGGATCCTTAATACCTAAAAATAGAAAATTTTGACAAGGTGTTTCTGAATTATCTCCCATCTGCAACATTGTAATCGGCCGATCATTGCGCACTACAAATATAAAGGGGATACGAATCACTTCGGGATCTGTGTGGGGCAAAGCAATATTTAAAAATCTTGTTTTCAACCCTGTCGGAAATCGACGTTCACGTTCCAATAACGCCGTAAGATAGCCATCTGTGACATAATCCTTCTCCACCAATTCCTCGGTAACAAGATGAAACAACTCTTGATAATCAGAGGCGCTACAATCTAACCGAATCAAATCCGATTGCAACATCATTTTATACATATTACAACTCCTTTAAAAATAGTTGTTATTTTTTGTTAACTTTTTGTTATTTTTTGTTATAATGTGATTATAAATGTTTTTTTATAGTTTGTCAACGCTTTCAAAATAAAAATATGATTTCTTTTTGTTTCTTTTTGTTTTGTTTTGTTATCTAAGACAGGTTTGGTAATTTGTGCTATTATAGTTACAAACTACCACTTTATCTTTATAGAAAGGATGGATATAAAGTGAAATCCAGCCGAAAAAAAGAAATCTTAGAAATCGTTAATCAAACTGAAATTGTTTCCTATCAAACCCTCGCAGATAAACTGCAAGTTTCCACAATGACTATCCGAAGAGATATCAACGAACTTGCAAATGAAGATAAGGTCATCAAAGAGCACGGAGGGGTTCGACGTTTACTTGCTATCAAGGCTACTAACGAAAAAATGGCTCTCAATGTAGAAGAAAAAGAGTACATGGCAAAAGTCGCTTCAGACCTTATTCAACCAAATAGTGTTATCTATTTGGGAGCCGGAACCAGCATTCTTTACCTAGCAAAACAATTAAAAAACGATCACAAACATATTATTACTAATAGTTTGTTCACTTTTAATTGGCTCGTTGAAAATAATTTTGAAAATGTTCTGCTAACAGGTGGAGAATACGTTTCTAAAACAGGGGAATTCCATGGCAAACATGCTGAGAACTTAGTGCAAGATTTTTTAATCGACTATGCCTTCTTAGCTACCAATGGTATCTTTGAAAACAATATGACAACCTTTTCTCCATTCTGCGCACGACTTCAAACTATTGTAATGGAACATTCAAAAGAGACCTACTTATTGGTAGATCACTCTAAATTCGGTGTTAGCGATTCTTACATCTTTGGCAAGCTCAATCAATTAACAGCTGTTATATCCGATGACAAACTAGACGAATCTGTAAAAAAACATTATGAACAATATGCAAAAATTATTCATTAAAAAGAAAGAGGTAAGATATGGTACTCATTCTAACACTCAATCCGTCTATCGATTTGTTATATTTCGAAAAAACATTCCAACTCGGTGCTCATAACCGTTTCAACAATTCTACTATCATGCCTGCTGGAAAAGGAATCAATTGCGCACGCGCCTTGTCCTATCTTGGAGAAATTGCCGAAACCATCACTGTCGTGGCTGGTACAAATGGTGAATACTTCAAAACATTGTTAAAAAAAGAAAAATTTTCTCAGCAATTCATTACCGTAGAAGGCGAAACAAGACACGCTATTACGATTATGCACGATGATAATATTCATACTGAAATTGTTGAAGCTGGACCAAAAGTTTCCACAGAACAAAAAGAATTGATATTCCAGACAATACTCGATACCATCATCAAAAAAAATATTCGCATCATCTCTTTGAATGGGTCTGTTCACTCAGATGACCCCTACTTCTATAATGATTTACTCACTTTTTTAAGAAAAAATACTGCTCCAGATACTATTATTTTAGGTGATTTTTCAAGACAAACTTTGGATTTAGTGGTCAATCATGCTGCTGATAAACCTGATTTCATCAAACCAAACATGGACGAATTTTCAGAACTCGTTGGTACAACATTTACTACGAAGCAAGAAATCATTGAATATCTGAGGAATTTTCCTTCTCCAATCCGCTATACTTTAGTATCTTGTGGTGAACAAGGAGCTGTCGCTCAATTCAACAACAAGCTATACGATGTCAGCGCACCTCGAATTGAATTAGTTAATCCAACAGGTTCCGGTGATTCTACAGTAGCTGGTGCTATCTATGCATTTAAACATCATCTTTCTGATGAAGAATTTTTGAAATACGCCATTGCCAGCGGGACAGCGAATGCTATGGAAAGCGGTGTGGGAGTCATCGCCCCTTCTCACCTTGAAATGCTCTTTGAAAATATTTCCATTAATCCACTCTAACCCCTAGCTTACCATTCGGTAAGCTTTTTCTCTTAACTCCCGCTAGCTTTTTGTGCTATAATATTCCTTATGGATAAACTGATTAAAACTATTTCAAACAATGGGCATTTTCGTGCCTTTGTGCTAGACAGCACAGAGACTGTACGGACTGCCCAAGAAAAACATAATACAATGGCATCTTCTACTGTTGCCTTGGGACGAACGCTGATTGCCAGCCAGATTTTGGCCGCAAATGAAAAAGGAGATACAAAGATCACCTTAAAAATTCTGGGCGAAGGCGGTCTTGGCGCAATTATCGCTGTTGCCAATTCTAAGGGACAGGTCAAGGGCTATATCCAAAATCCTGATGCTGACTACAAACGGACTTCAACAGGTGAAGTCATCGTGGGACCTCTTATCGGCGCAGGGCAATTTTTGGTCATTACTGATTACGGTACTGGGCGCCCTTACCACTCTATGACCCCCTTGATTTCCGGTGAAATCGGCGAAGACTTTGCTTACTATATGACAGAAAGTCAGCAAACTCCATCTGCTATCGGTCTCAATGTTCTCTTAGATGGTGAAGACAAGGTCAAGGTTGCTGGCGGTTTCATGTTGCAGGTCTTACCAGGTGCTACAGATGCAGAAATTGCTCGCTTTGAGAAACGCATTCAAGAAATGCCTGCCATCTCTAGCCTCTTGGCTTCTGACAACCACAGTCAAGCCCTCTTAGAAGCTATTTACAGCGAGGACGACTACAAGCTCTTATCAGAAGAAGAACTCAACTTCGTCTGCGATTGCTCAAAAGACCGCTTTATGGATGCCTTATCTAGCCTACCTGTCTCTGACTTAAGCGAAATGAAAGAAGAAGACAAGGGCGCTGACATTACCTGCCAATTCTGTGGCAACCACTATCACTTTACAGAAGACGACTTGGAGGAACTCATTCGTGACAAATCTTAATACACCTTTTATGATCGGAAATGTGGAAATCCCCAATCGTACCGTACTGGCCCCAATGGCCGGCGTGACTAACTCTGCCTTTCGGACCATTGCTAAGGAAATGGGCGCTGGCCTGGTGGTCATGGAAATGATTTCTGAAAAAGGTCTCCTCTATAACAACGAGAAGACCCTTCACATGCTTCACATTGATGATAATGAAGCGCCAGTTTCAATCCAGCTTTTCGGCGGTGATGCCGAAGGCCTCAAACGCGCAGCTAACTTTATCCAAAACAATACCAAGACCAATATCGTTGACATCAACATGGGCTGCCCAGTCAACAAGGTGGTCAAAAATGAAGCGGGTGCCAAATGGCTCAAAGACCCTGAAAAAATTTACCATATCATCAAAGAAGTGACCTCAGTCTTGGACATTCCGCTAACTGTTAAAATGCGGACCGGTTGGAACAGTCCTGAACTAGCCGTAGAAAATGCCTTGGCAGCTGAGTCTGCTGGTGTTTCTGCCCTTGCCATGCACGGACGAACTCGTGAGCAAATGTACACTGGAACGGTGGACTTGGAGACCTTGACCAAGGTAGCAACTGCCATCACCAAGATCCCCTTCATCGCAAACGGCGACATCCGCAATATCCAAGATGCTCGCCAACGTATCGAAGAAGTCGGTGCTGACGCGGTCATGATTGGGCGGACTGCTATGGGCAATCCTTATATTTTCAATCAAATTAACCACTACTTGGAAACAGGTGAAATCCTGCCTGACCTTTCCTTCGATGACAAGCTTAACATTGCCTTTGAGCATTTGACTCGTCTGACTGCTCTCAAAGGCGAAGGCATTGCCGTCCGTGAATTCCGTGGACTGGCACCGCACTATCTTCGCGGAACAGCTGGCGCTGCTAAAATTCGTGGGGCTGTTGCTCGTGCTGAATCTATTCAAGAAGTCCAAGACCTCTTTGACCAAGCACGCACCCACGCAAAATAGACAAGAAAAGAGACTGAATTTTGTCAAGCCCCAGATAAAATGGACAGTTAAAAAAGTTAGTTTTTTAGAAGGTATGCTTCCCTAAATTCTAGGGGAGTCATACCTTTTAATTTTTCTTGTGGTCTGTGCCAATTATAC